>NZ_BOMV01000082.1 GCF_016862375.1 Paractinoplanes rishiriensis
GCACGGCGGTCCGGGTGGGCACGGCGGTCCGGGCGGGCACGGCGGTCCGGGCGGGCACGGCGGTCCGGGCGGGCACGGCGGTCCGGGCGGGCACCCCGGTGGTCACCCGGGCGGTAACAACCAGGGCGGCTCGAACCAGGGCGGCTCGAACCAGGGCGGCTCGAACCAGGGCGGCTCGAACCAGGGTGGCTCGAACCAGGGTGGCAGCAACCAGGGTGGCTCGAACCAGGGTGGCTCGAACCAGGGTGGCACCAACCAGGGTGGCGGCAACCGCCGCTGAGGGCACGTAGGTCCGGGGTTCGTCGTACCCGTACCGGAAGTGGCCGGCGATTGGTCTCCGCCGGCCATCCCTCCCACGCCGGTGATGCGGGGGACGGGCTCCGGACCTACGGAATCACCGGGGGCTGCCGCGCCGAAAACGCCGCGTGCTGGCGGTCTGGTCTCTAGGCTCGAAACGGCTCGAAACGGGCCAGGAACGTCCGACACGGCGGTTCTGCCGCCGAATATATAAAGGGATGCGCCCGGCCGGCTGGGGGGCAGTACCGGCCGGGCGCACGTCTCATCGGGTCGCCATGATCAGACCTGCGGGGTCCAGGCAGACCAGTTCCAGAGCGCGGGCGATCAGGGCGGGGTCGTAGGTCGAGGCGTGGAAGACCGCCTCCAGGTGCAGGACACCGTTCATCTCGCTGGTGGTGAGGGTGATGCCCTCGGGGCCGTTGAGGGTCGGGACGCTGAGGTTCATCCGCCACGCCGGCTCGACCGTCCAGGGCAGGTCGCTGAGCATGTCGTGCCGGCCCTGGTTGCTGAAGGTGAGCCGGGGGCGTGGGCGGGTGGTGACCTCGCGGGGATACGGGCCCGGCATCCCGGGCGAGCCGGCCACCAGCATCTTTGCCTCGCGCAGGAACATCATCCCGAGGATGCGGCCGGTGGCCAGTTCGGCCTTCAGGGTCTGGTGGATGGCCAGCGGGTCGAGCAGGCTCGGCGGGCTCAGGTACGGGCCCATGCAGAAGTTGCTGTCGATGCTGACGTCCTTGTCGAGGTAGCGCCGGCCGTCCGCGAGGAACGTGGCGCCGCTCAGGTCGGGGTTGAAGCCCAGGTCGGCCAGTGCCGCGGTGAACGCCGCGAAGGTGATCGCCGAGGTGGTCACGCCGGGGGCGTAGTCGTCGCGCCAGCGCCGCATCTGGCCCAGCACCCGGCCCGAGCGGGCGGTGCGGACGGTCAGGTTCGGCGCCCACGGACGCATCGCGGGCGTCTCGTGCACCGGCGGCTTCGCGAAGCTCAGGCCCTGCAACCACTTGGCCGGGCTGATCCCGAACGTCTTCCACAGCGCCTTGAGCAGCGCGGTCCGGTGCCGCTTCGACGGTTTGATCACCGCGGGCCGGCGCTCGTACGCGGCCTGCACCAACTCGTGCAGCAGGGTGTTCACCGGCCCGGCGTCGCCGTACGCGTGCGACACCTTGAGCGCCACGTAGCCGGCGCCGATCACGACCCGCACCGGGTGGTGGCCGCGCGGCTCGGCCTGCAGCCGCCGGGTCATCTCGTCGAAGTCGATCGACCAGTCGCCCAGGTCGGTGACCGCTTCCTGGACGTAGGTGCGGAACGCCTCGGCGCTGAGGTGCTCCCAGCGGGCGCCGGACCGGTCCAGCCGGGACACCGCGCGGTGCGTCGGGTCGGCGGCGTGCAGGCCGATCAGCGCGTTGCGCATGCCCTCGACCGTGACGCCGTAGACCGGGCCGATCGTCCGGATGTACTCCAGCGGCAGCCAGGCCCGCTCGTGCAGGGTCAGGCTGGTGGTCGACACGAAGTCGGCGCGCTCGGAGGTGCGGCCGAAGACGACCTTGAGCACGATCGGCGCGACCAGCACCGCCTCCACGGCCATCACGATTGCCACGTACGTGACCAGGTCGTCCAGGCCGCCGGTGGTGCCGCCGTACCAGGCCGCGAGCAGTTCGGTGGCGCCCGCGAACAGCGAGAAGATGCCGGCTTCGCGGACCCGGCCCTTCACCCGCGAGATGGCCAGGAAGAAGTGGTGGAAGACGAACGGCACGTAGGTGAGCGCCAGGATGGCCAGCGCCGAGCCGGCCGTGGTCGCGTAGCTCTCGCCGAACACCGACATGATCGGCTCGGCCAGGTACATCACCAGCAGGGAGGCCGGTACGCCGCCGCCCAGCGCGAGCAGCAGGCCGACCCGCACCTTGGACCGCAGCGCCGCCTTGTCGCCGCTGGCCACCGCGAACAGGGTCAGCGCGATGTTGGCCGGCACCATGGCCAGGAACGACAGCACCATGAACGCGGTGTAGAACGACGCGTTCGCCTCGGCCGACAGCACCGCGGTGACGACCAGCGGCAGCGCGGCCCGGGGCAGGTAGGTGGCGAGGTTCAGCAGGTTGTGGTCGAAGGTGGCCCGGCCGCGGCCACGCAGCAACGCCATCCGCGGGCGCAGCGTGTCGATCATCCGGCGCCGGCGCAGGGCCCGGCCGAGCACCGCGGTGGACAGCACGATGCCGGCCACCCAGGTGAGCAGCAGAGAGCTTCCGGTCATCGCGAACGGCGACAGGGCGAGCGCGCCCAGCAGCACCAGCTTGATCACCGAGAACCAGGCGTTGCGCATCAGCTGCAGCGGGCCCTGGAGCAGACCGACCAGGGCCTCGTCCAGCACCAGCGTCATGGCGTTCAGAGCGATGCCGACGACCAGCAGGGCGGTTCCGGGTACGCCGCCGAGCGCCTCCCTCAGCTCCGGCACCGCGAAGTGGGCGAGGGCCACGTAGATCACGCCGCCGACCGTGGCGGCACCGCCCGCGACCAGCAGGCAGGTGGAGATCAGCGCCCACTTGGGGCCGCGTAGCCGGGGTAGATCGGAGATCAGCATGGTGCCCATGCCGAACATGCCGATCGTGCCGATCAGCGTCATGGCGGACACCGCCGCGGACGCCTGGCCGACCGCCTCGGCCGGTGCCGTGCGCGCCGCCACCCACCAGTAGGCGAACCCGAACACCGAGGTGATCAGGGTGGTGGCGATCAGCGAGCCGGCGTTCAGGAGCAGGTCGACATGCCCGCGCAGCTTCGCGAACAGTCCGTGTCCGGACTCGCGCCCGGACTCGCGGTCGGGCTCGCGTTCGGGCGGCGGAGGCCCATACTCAATACGCTGCGTTACAGCGTCGGTCGCGGTCACACAGCCTCCCCCCACGTTTGACGATCAAAACGTAGTAACTCGTCGTAATTGGGGGCTACGGGAGAGCGGCCCAAGTCAGGCGCACTGTCCGGAGTGGAGGCTGGGCGTGCCGGTGGCTATCGGTAACCGTTCGGATGATCTTTGATGAGCTTGAGGTCCCAGGCGTTATGTCGGATCTCAGGCGCAACAGCCGTTAGTCGTGACGGTCGGTAAGGTCAAACATCACAGCCAGCCTGCCTTTTTCAGCCGCCAGTAGACGCCGCCGACGACCACCAGAATGACGAGGATCACTGCGGGGAAGCCGTACGGCGAGTTCAGGCCCGGGATGTGCGCGAAGTTCATCCCGTAGATGCCCGCGATCACGGTGGGCACCGCCGCGATGGCCGCCCATGCCGCGATCATCCGCATGTCGTTGTTCTGGTCCATCGAGACCTGCGCGAGCCGGGCCTGCAGGATCGAGTTGAGCAGGTCGTCGAAGCCGGCCACCCGGTCGACCGCCCGGGCCAGCCGCCCCTGCACATCGACGAAGTACGGTCGGAGCCCCGGCGGCGCGCCGGCCACGTCGAGCAGGTCGGCCAGCGGTTCCTGCAGCGGCAGCACCGCCCGCTTGAACTCGACCATCTCGCGTTTGAGCTGGTAGCAGTGCGAGATGCCGGGGGTGCGCTCGGTGGCGAACGTCTCCTCCTCGAGCCGTTCCAGGTCGCGTTCCACGGCGGCCGCCACGGCCAGGTACTCGTCGACCATCCGGCTGCCGATCGCGTAGACCACCGACCACGGGCCCAGCCCCAGCACGGTGGGCCGTTTCTCCAGGTCCTGCCGTACGTGCCAGAGCGCGCCGGCGGCGCCGTGCCGCACGGTGATCACGAACCACGGGCCGACCAGCACGGTCACGTCGCCGGTGTCGACCACCTCGGAGGTGGCGGTCAACTCCTCGTGCTCCACGTAGCGCGCGGTGCGGAAGACCAGCCGGGTCACCTCGCCGATGGTCTCCAGAGCCGGCCGGTGCCCGCCCTCCACGCTCTGCTCAACGAGCAACTCGTGCAGGTCGAAGACCTCGGCGATCGACCGCATGGTGGCCAGGTCGGGCTCATGCAGGCCGAGCCAGACGAACCCGTCGCGGTGCCGGCGGGCCTGCCGGGCGGCCTCGGTGTAGTGCTGGAGGCCGCCCCGGCGGGCGCCGGCGAAATAGGCGCCGCAGTCGACAACGGCGTCGGGATTGTGCCGCCGGGGGCGGGGAGCGGCCGAGCGGTGCGGCCGCGGTGCCAAGCCCTCGATCAACTTGCGCCATCCGAACATGCGCCGACCGTAGCGGTCAGGCGCTCCTGCGCATCGCGCGCACGCCGACCAGCAGGCCGAGGGCGGCGACACCGGCGGCGGAGAGCAGGCCGGTCACCGTTGTCGACGCCCACAGGTCGCCGTTGAACAGGGCCCGCTCGGCGTCGACCACGTAGCGCAGCGGGTTCCAGGAAGACAGCGTGCGCAGCCAGCCCGGGCCGCCGTCGAGCGGGAGCAGCACACCGGCCAGCAGCAGGATCGGGAAGAGGAGGGTCTGCTGCACGGTCCAGAACAGCCATTCCTGGTGCTTCGAGGCCAAGGCGAGGGTGTACGAGAGAGCGCCCAGCCCGACGCAGAAACCGGCCAGGATGAGCAGGCCGAGCAGGGTGCCGGCGACATTCAGGCGATAGCCGAACGGGAGGCAGACGACCACGATCAGGGCGGCCTGGGCCACCATCGGGACGATCTCCTTGAGCGCCCGGCCGACCAGCAGCGCCGGCCGCCGCAGCGGGGTGACCAGCATCCGCTCGTGCGAACCGGTCTGGATCTCGAACAGCAGATTCGACCCGGTCATCGACGCGGCGAACAGGCAGGACATCACGACGATGCCGGGCACGAACCACTGCAGGGCGTCCTCGCCGGGCAGCAGCGGGGCGAAAAGTGCGAGGAAGACCAGCGGCTGCACCATCGAAAAGACAATGGTGAACGGGTTGCGCAGGGTGGGCCGGAGCTCCCGGCTGAACACGGTCAGGGTGTCGGCGATCATTTCTGGGCCTCCGCTTCTGCGCCGCCTTCGCGGAGGCTGCGACCGGTGAGTTTGAGGAAGACGTCGTCGAGGGTGGGGCGGACCACTTCGATCTCGGCCGCCGGGGTGCCGGCGGTGCGCAGGGCGTCGAGGATCGCGACGGCCTTGCGGGCGGCGCCCTCGGTGTGAACCTGGAGATGCCGGCCGGTCCGTTCCAGGTCGCCGTGGCCGTCGAGCTGCCGGGCGGCCGCCGTGGCGTCGGATTCGGTGTCGAAGCCGAGCCGGATGGTGTCGCCGACATGCTCGGCCTTGAGCCGGGCCGGGGTGTCGTCGGCGATGATCCGGCCGTGGTCGATCACGATGACCCGCTCGGCCATCGAGTCGGCCTCGTCCAGGTAGTGCGTGGTGAGCACGATGGTGGTGTCCCGGTCGGCGCGCAGCTTGAGGATGTGATCCTGCAGGTTGGCCCGGTTCTGCGGGTCGAGCCCGGTCGACGGCTCGTCGAGGAAGAGCAGTTCGGGCGCGTGGATGAGACCCATCGCGATGTCCAGCCGCCGGCGCTGCCCGCCGGAGAGCGTGGCCACGGTGCGGTCGGCCACCTCGTCCAGCCCGAGAGAGGAGATCAGCTCGGTCGCGCGGGCGCGCGAGTCACGCACGCTCATGCCGTACGCCCGGCCCTGGCTGATCAATTCGTCGCGTCCCCGCTGGCTGTGGCCCGCCCCGTTGCCCTGCCCGATGTATCCGATCCGCAGCCGCACGTCGCGCTGCCGGCGAACCACGTCGAACCCGGCCACGGTCGCGGTGCCGGCGGTGGGCGGAATCAAAGTGGTGAGCATCCGCAGCGTCGTCGACTTGCCGGCCCCGTTCGGCCCGAGCAGGGCGACCAGTTCCCCGCGGCCGACCGTGAGGTCGATGCCGTCGACGGCCCGGACGTCCTTGAAGTGCTTCGTCAGACCTCGTGTCTCAATCATGGAACCGACGCTAGGGTGCGTTGCGGACAGTTTCTGACCTCAATGCGGCGGAGTCTGAAGTCATGGCGAACACGAGTGCCCGGATGCTGCGGCTGCTGTCCCTGCTGCAGACCCACCGTTACTGGCCCGGCTCCGAGTTGGCGGACCGCCTGGAGGTGAGCCCCCGAACCTTGCGGCGCGACGTCGACCGCCTGCGCGACCTGGGCTACCCGGTGGACGCCAACCGCGGCGCCGCCGGCGGCTACCAGTTGCAGGCGGGCGCGGCGGTCCCACCGCTGCTGCTCGACGACGACGAGGCGGTAGCCATCGCGGTCGGCTTGCGAACGGCCGCCGCCGGCGCCGTGGCCGGCTTCGAGGAAACCTCGGTAAGAGCCCTGGCCAAGGTCATCCAGTTGCTACCCCCACGCCTGCGCCGCCGGATAGACGCGTTGCGGGCCGTGACGGCCCCCGGCGCCTTCGGCGGCGGCCCGGTCCTGGACGCCACGGTGCTGACCACGATCGCCCTGGCCTGCCGAGGCGAGGAACGTCTCCGCTTCACCTACACCGCCCGCGAACGCGAAGCGGCCCCCCGCCACGTAGAACCCCACCGCCTGGTGAGCCTGGGCCGCCGCTGGTACCTGGTCGCCTGGGACCTGGACCGAGCCGACTGGCGCAACTTCCGGGTGGACCGCCTGTCAGAGCCGACGTTGACGGGAGCCCGCTTCCGCCCACGAGACATCCCCGGCGGAGACCCGGTGGCCTGGCTACGCTCCCGGATGGCCGCCATCCCCACGCGCTATGAGGTATCGGTCCGCCTGCAGACCCCACCCGACCGCGTCCGCGCGGTGGTCGGCTACTGGGGCACGGTCGAACCCCTGCCACCCGCCGCGCCCGCCATGTCCGCCCCCGCCATGTCCGCCCCCGCCGCCCCCGCCGCGCCCGCCCCCGCCGCGCCCGCCCCCGCCGCGCCCGCGCCCGCCGGGCAGGCTTCGCCTGCGCCGGAGTCTCCCGAATCCGGCGCCGCCGAACTGACCGCCTGCCGGCTGCGGATGAATGTGGACGACCTCTCCTGGCCCGTCATGGTGCTCGGGGTGTTGGGCGTGCCCTTCACTATCGAGTCACCGGACGAACTCCGCGACCACGTCCGCTCGGCCGGCGAGACGCTCCTGCGCGGCGCGGCCTGACGTCCGCGCCCGCACCGCCGCGCCCGCGCCCGCCCGGCTGACCGCGCCCGCCCGGCTGACCGCGCCCGCCCGGCTGACCGCGCCCGCCCGGCTGACCGCCCGCGCCCGGCTGACCGCCCGCGCCCGGCTGACCGCCCGCGCCCGCCTGACCGCCCGCCTGCCTGACCGCCCGCCTGACCGCCCGCCTGCCTGACCGCCCGCGCCCGCCTGACCCGGTCTCCTCCTGTGTCGCGCAGGTCAGGCACGGTTTAGACGGATCGGCGCCCCCGTGGCGCCGATCCGCATGAAGAAGGTATCCACGACGTACGACATTTCTCGGTCAGATATCGCCCCCGGCTTATATTAGATTTCACGAAACTAAGGACCCGTGGATACTGGCCCTCGTGAACCCGCTGCCGCTCTCCGTCGCCGACCTCGTACCGCTCAAAGATCAGGTCAAATACCTGCTTTTCTGGGGTCACCGGCCGCAACCGGACGGCAGCGTCGGCGCCGGTTGTCTTAGTCAGTGGTGGCCGGTCGAGTTCACTGTGGACGGCGTGCGGTTTCGGACGGCCGAGCATTACATGATGTGGCGCAAGGCGCTGCTTTTCGGCGACCGGGAGTCGGCCGACCGGATCGTCGCCGCGAAGCATCCCCGGGACGCCAAGATGCTGGGTCGTGGGGTGGCCGGGTTTGACGAGCAGACCTGGGTGGACCGCCGCTTCGAGATCGTCGTCGAGGCGAGTCGGCAGAAGTTCGGCCAGAACCCCGACCTGCGCACCTGGCTGCTCGGCACCGCCAACCGCGTACTCGTCGAAGCTAGCCCCACCGACCGCGTCTGGGGCATCGGCCTGGCCGCCTCCGATGAGCGCGCCACCGACCCGGCCCGCTGGCGCGGTCTCAACCTGCTCGGCTTCGCCCTGATGCAGGCGCGCTCCGAATCAGCCGGCTGACCGGGCCGCGCCGGCCAACCGCACCACCTGCTCGGCCGTCAGCGAGCGCGGCCCGATCAGCTGAACGGCCGTGCCGTCCTCAAGGGTCGCCTGGACCAGCCAGAACCCCGTCGAGCGCACCAGGCGGGCCGGCCGGCCGTTGACCGTCACCCGTTCGACCTGCTCGAAGCCCTCGACGTCCGGGCCCACGGCCGGGTCCACCGCATTCAGGCGGGACAGGCTCAGGTCGTCGGACGGGCGGTCCGGGTTGCGGTACGTCACGATCGTGCCGCCGGACTTGAAACCGCTGAGCCGCCACCCGTCCGGCACCAGGCTCAGGAACAGTTTGACCCCCACCCGCTGCGGACGGTCCTGCACCTGCGCGGCCAGCGCGCGTACGGCCTCCTCGGTGGCATAGCGATCGTTGCCCACCAGGACCAGCCACTCTCCTGGCCGCCGTTCCCAGGTCAGCTGCACGCTGGGGGCATCGCCCCCGATCCTGCCGAGGCGCGCCGGCCGGCCGTCCACCGTGGTGGCCGAGCCGAAGCCGTCCCGGGCCTGGTCCGCGTCGGTGGTGGTGAGGACGACGTTGACCGCGGTGTAGACGGCGATCAGCGGACCACCCGGATCGGCCGTGAAGGTGACCGCGCCCAGCCCGGGCAGGCGGTACGGAAATTCGGGCGCACCGGCCGCCACCAGCCGTACCGGTCCGGTGGGCGTGACCCCGACGACCGGTGGGCGTTCGCCGTCGCGGGAAGTCACGACGATCCCACCCAGCACGAGCGCGACCAGGCCCAACCCCGCAAGAGCCGGCCGCAGCACCAAGAAGGGCCGCCGTCGCATGCCACCGAGCACCTTCGCCCGTGCCGCCGCCAGCGCCTCGTCGGTGGCCGGTGGCGCGTCCGGGCCGTACCGCCGCAGGAGTTCGATCTCGTTCACATCTCCTCCTCGGGGAGCGTCGGAATCTGGGTGACGGCCAACATCTCGCGGGTCTGCCGCCGGGCCCGGCTGAGGCGGGAACGGACCGTGCCGATCGGGATGTCCAGGGTCACCGCGATCTCGGCGTACGTCAGCTGTGCCCAAGCCAGCAGCAAGAGTGCGTCGCGGTCACCCGGCTTGAGCGACGCCAAGGCCGCGGCCAACTCGGCCCGGACCGCCCGCGCGTCGATCCGCTCGGCCGAGGCGTCCGCGAAATGCGGGCCGGGATCGTCCTGTCGTGCGGCCTTGGCCAGCGCGCGGTACCGGCGTTCCTCCTGGCGCAGGTGGCGGCGCAGCACGTTGGTGGCGATGCCGAACAGCCACGGCCGCACCTCGAGGCGCAGCGGCTGGTAGCCGGACCGCTTCCGGAACGCGATCAGGAACGTCTCGGCGAGCAGGTCGTCGGCCGCCGAGCCGATCCGCCGGGCCAGATAGTGGTACACCGCCGCGGCGTGCCGGTCGAACAGCGGCGCGAATTGTTCCGGCTCGCGCACCGACGCGCGGATCAGGTCGGCGTCGGCCACGGCCTCGTCGAGTGGGGTCACGCCCGTTGATGCCCGATGCCGCGGATGCGGTTCACGGCCGATCACGGATGGCAGAGTAGGCAGCATGACCACCCTGGGCGCCATCGCGCTGCCGCGTAACCCGCCGGAACTCCTCCGGGACATCGCCCGCACCGCCGACCGCGCCGGCCTTGAGGAACTCTGGCTCTGGGAGGACTGCTTCCTCAGCGGCGGTATCTCGGCGACCGCGGCCGCCCTGGCCTGGACCGACAACCTCCGGGTCGGCATCGGGATCATGCCCGTTCCGTTCCGCAACGTGGCCGCCTGCGCCATGGAGATCGCCACGCTGTGCCGGATGTTCGGCGACCGGGCGATGCCCGGCATCGGCCACGGCGTCCAGGACTGGATGGGCCAGGTGGGGGCTCGCCCGGCGTCGCCACTCACGCTTTTTAGGGAGTACGCTGCGGCGCTGCGCTCGCTGTTGCACGGCGACTCGGTGACTACTCAGGGCCGGTACGTGAATTTGGACGCCGTGCGCCTGGACTGGCCGCCCGCCCAGCCGCCGAAGATCTACGTGGGCGCGACCGGCCCGAAGACGCTGGCGCTGGCCGGCGAGGTGGGCGACGGCACCATCCTGACCGGCGGCACGTCGCCCGCCGGGGTCGCGAAGGCCCGTGGGCACATCGCCGCGACCGGCCCGCACGAGCTGGTCGTGTTCGTACCGGCGGCGTTCGGCCCCGACGGCGCGTCCCGCCTGGCCGAGCAGCAGCGCGCGGAAAAAACGGACGTTCCCGGCGTGTCCGGCTCGCCCGCCGAGATGGCCGAGGCGCTGCGGGAGTACGTCGCGGCCGGCGCTACCAGGCTGATCCTGCAACCGGCCTTCGACGAGCCGGACCCGGCCGGCTTTGTGGCGCGCGTCACGGAGCTGCGTCCCCTGCTCGACTGACCGACGCCGCGCTGCCCCGTACCGGATCTGCAGTTTGGATAGCCTCGGCCCCGAATAAGTTGATCATTTACTGGGAGGGCGTCGTGACCCGCTTCGTGGCCATCGGGGACAGCTTCACCGAGGGGCTCGGCGATGCACAGCCGGACGGTTCGGTGCGCGGCTGGGCCGACCTGGTGGCGGCCGGCCTGGCCGCCGGCCGGAAAGAGACGGTCCAGTACGCGAATCTGGCCATCCGCGGCCGTTTGCTGGAGCCGATCGTCAATGAGCAGTTGGAGGCCGCGCTGGCCCTGTCGCCGACACCTACCCTGCTCACGCTGAACGGCGGCGGCAACGACATGCTGCGCCCCGGCGGCGACATGTCCCGCCTGGTCAGGCTCACCGAGCACGCGGTACAGCGCTGCGCCGAGGCAGGCGTCCGGATGGTCCTGCTGACCGGCGCCGACCCGTCCGACCGCCTCCCGTTGGGCGCGATGATGCGCCGCCGTGGCGAGGCGCTGACCCAGGCGGTGGCCGACATCGCCACCCGCTACGACATCACCCTGGTAAACGTCTTCCACGACCCGGAAATCCGCCGGGCGGGCTACTGGTCCCCCGACCGCCTGCACCTGAACACCTGCGGCCACCGCAGAGTGGCAGGCTTGGTGCTGACCGCCCTGGGCCACGAAACAGCAGCCCACGTGATCGACCCGGGCCCCGTGGAGTCCCGGCGTGTGCTGGCCGAGGCCCGCTACTACCGCGAACACGTCCTACCGTGGGTGAACCGCCGTTTGAGGGGCCGCTCCTCAGGCGACAACCGAACCGGCAAGTACCTCAATTGGGTGGCCATCGAGGCCACCCAGCCGTCCGACCAGCCCACCACCGAGGCCGTTTAGCCGGCTTCCGGGGGGTGTCGAGGTTCGCGCTCCCTTCCCGGACGGCCGAATCACGACGACCGCCGAAGCCGCAGGCGCCCCGGCATCGAGGGCCATGCCGTACCCGACAGACGTTGACCGTGGCCGGTGGCCTTCCCACCATGATCCGCCCCGCCGGGCAACGACAGCGAATCGTGGCTCGGACACCACCCGCTTCGGTGGCGTCCGGGGTCAAGGTCCGGAGCCGGGCCTCCTTCGCCGTCGAGTCCGACCGCAACCCGTGGGTAATACGCGCTCGTCCAGGCCCTTTGCCGCGGACGTCACCTTTGGCACCCGTCCGCGACGCGATGTTGTCGATCTGCTGTCGGGGTTGACCGCTCGACTATCGCCATTGTCCGTTTGCGTGGGTTATGCGCGGCGATCGCTGCGGGCGCGGTGGGCGTGTGGGTGGTCGCGCAGCCGGCGGCGTGCGTGGGTGGCCGGTCAGGCTGGGGTCAGGAGGCGTTGGCGGATGTGGTCGTGGTGGAGGACGGCGCCTACGCGGAAGCGCTTGGTGCCGATGATCGCGAAGCCGTGTTTGGCGTAGAAGTTGGCGGCTCGGTGGTTTTGCTGGTTTACGCCCAGCCAGCAGGTGTCGGCTCCGGTCGTGGCTGCCTCCGTCAGGGTTGCGGTCATCAGGGCTGCGGCGGTGCCGGAGCCGTGTCGGTCTGCGGACACGTAGAACTTGCTCAGTTCGATGCTGGTCTTCTCGTCGACTACGGCGGCCACGTCGGGGTCCGCTATCGGGCCGGTTACCAGCATCGAGTAGCCGACGGGGGTGTCGTCGGCCGCGGCGATCAGGAGGATCCGGTCGGGGTCCGCCAGATAGCGCTCAAAGGCCTCCCGGGACAGGTGTCCCGCAATGAACGCATCGATGTCGGTCTGCAGCGTGCCGGGCGGGCAGGCCAGCCCGAAGGTCTGTGCCGCCAGGTCGTGCAGCAGGCCGGCGTCGGCGAGATCCGCTCGACGGGTCGTGATCCACATGGAAAGACAGTTTAAGGTTTCACCCGTGCGTGCTCTCACGATGCGACAGCTCGGTGATGTCATCCCCCTTCCCGTGTCGGTGCGGCCCGACCCGTCCGGAAACTTCCGGATCGAGCCAGGCCTGGCGGTGAGCACCGTCCCGGCGGCCGCTGGCGTCGCCGAGCAGCTGGCGGAGCTGCTGCGACACGCCACCGGACTGCCGGTCCCCTTGGCGGACGGTGGTTCGGTGCGAATTCTGCTCGGGGGGTACGACAAAAATCCGGAGGCCTACCGCCTGGAGATCACGGCCGACGGTGTCACGCTCAGCGCGTCCGCCAACCGCGGCCTGTTCGCCGGCATCCAGACGCTGCGCCAACTCCTACCGCCGACCGGCGGCGCCGGTCTCACCGCTGAGGTGGTCCTGCCCGGCGGAACTATCGAGGATGCGCCGCGATTCGGGTACCGCGGCACGATGCTCGATCTGGCCCGGCATTTCTTCCGCCCGGACGAGATCAAGTCCTACCTCGACGCGATCGTGCAGTTCAAGATCAACCATCTGCACCTGCATCTCACCGACGACCAGGGCTGGCGACTGGAGATTCCGGGCTGGCCGCGGCTCACCGCGATCAGCGGCGGTCCGGGCACCGGCTGCGACGGCGAGGGACCGGGGTTCTTCACCGCTGATGAGTATCGCGACCTGGTCGCGTACGCGGAAAGGCTTTTTGTCACGATCGTGCCGGAGATCGACCTGCCCGGGCACGTGAACGCCGTGCAGGTGGCCTATCCCGAGCTGACCCGGGATGGCATGCCGGTGGGGCCGCGGACCGACGCCGAGGTGGGCTACAGTTCGCTCGTCGCTGGCAAAGAGGAGACGTACGCGTTCGTCGAGGACGTGTTACGCGAGGTGGCCGCACTGACCCCTGGGCCATACCTGCACATCGGCGGTGACGAGGCGTTCTCGACGCCGCCGGAGGACTACCGGACGTTCCTCGAGCGGGTGCTGCCCATGGTGGGCCGGTACGGCAAGAGAGTGATCGGCTGGCACGAGATGGCGGCTGTCGAGCTGCCGGCCGACGCGATTGCTCAGTATTGGCGGATCGAACCCGCCGAGGACGGTGTGGCGCGGGCGGCGGCCCGTGGTCATCAGGTGATCATGTCGCCGGCGGATCGCGTCTACCTCGACATGAAGTATGAGAAGAGCACCCGGCTCGGGCTGGACTGGGCGGGCCTGGTCGGTGTGGAGCGGTCATACGACTGGGACCCGGCGGACCGGCTGCCCGGCGTGGGCGAGGAGTCAGTGCTCGGCGTTGAGGCGCCGCTCTGGTCGGAGACGCTGCGGAGCATGGCCGACGTGCAGTACATGGCGTTTCCGCGGCTGGCGGCTGTCGCGGAAGTGGGCTGGACGCCGCGCGCCGCACGGGACTGGCCGTCGTTCCGGCGGCGGCTGGGCGAGTTCGGCCCGCGATGGGCAGCGCAGGGGATCAACTTCTACCGATCCCCGGAGATCGACTGGCCGGAGTAGGGGCCGGCGCCCCGCCGGCCGGGTGGCGGTCCTGTCGGCTGGGTGGCGGTCCTGTCGGCTGGGTGGTGCCCCGTCGGCTGGGTGGTGGCCCCGCCGGCCGGGTGGCGGCCAGCGCCCCACGGCCCACTCGAGAGCTTGCCTGGACAGCCACCCGACCGGCGATCTTGACGCCGACACCACCCGCGCCGGCGGCCCGCCTCGCCGCAGCTGAACGGCCGCGCAAACTGCCGATCATGTCGAGTTCGTGTTCCGGCGCAACTGTTCCGGCGCAACAGCGATTCAACAAGATCCACCGTTGCCGGGCGGAATGGGCAGTATGCGAACCTGCGCGCCGAGCAATCCCGGAGCGTGGAAGATGGTTACCGCGATGCGGGACCCCGGATCGCGAGGCCCTCGACCCCAGACGCTGATCTACCCGACGACGATCAGCGGGCCGCTGCGCACCCGAGCCGGCACTCGACCAAGATCAATCGACAGATCCTGCGCCGGCAAATAGTACTCAAGCCGCCCCAACCGCTGCACCAACTCACCAAGCAGCGCAACCGTGATATTCTCCCCGGGACACCGATGCCCGGTCCGTGGATCGCCGCCGCCCTGCGGGATCAGCTCGAACTCGCCGATCTGCCGCCTCAGGAAACGCTCCGGCCGGAACTCGTACGGCTCCGGCCACACCCGGGCGTCGTGGTGCTGCCCGTACACATCCAGCAGCGTGAGCGCCCCCCGCCGGATGTCCACCCGCTGAATGTGCAGGTCACGGGCCGCCCGTGCCGCCAGAAACGGCACGAACGGATAGAACCGCCGCAACTCGTGCACAAACGCCAGCGCGAAGTCATCGTCCGTCAGCCGCGCGCGATTGCCCGGCCAGCGCTCGAGGGCGTGCGCCGCAAACGCCACAAACCAGGTCACCGCCGTCGCGGGCCGGATGATGTTCAGCAACTCCACCGCCGCGGTCCGCGCATCCAGCAGACAACCGTCCGCGGTGTGATGGGCAATCGCGGACAGCGCACTCGGGAGCGGCTCCTCTCGGCGTACCGCCTCAATCAGCTCGGCCAGACGCCGCTCCTGACGCCGTCGCGCCAGGCGGGCCCGCGCATGGCGCGGTCCGAGGGCGACCGAGCCATCGACCATGGCGATCATGTCCCGGGCCTGCGCGATTCGGTCACTCTCGTTTTCCGGTACGCCGACCCAGCGCGCGACGGTGGTCGCGATGACCTCGGCCGTAGCGTCGAACAGCGACACCGGCGGACCGCCCCGCCAGCCATCGGCGGCCTCGTCGAACGCCTCGCCGACCATCTTCGCGAGGATGTCGACGCCATCCTGCATGAGCAGCGCGACGAACAGGGCCTTGCGCGCCTCGTGGGCCTGGCCGTCCAGGGTGTGCACGGCGCCGCGGCCGAACAGGGTGTCGAGGACCGGGCCGGGGATGGCGCCGTGGCGCTCGAAGTTGCCTTTCTCATAGAAGAACTGGGCCGCCGCCGGTCCGCCCAGCGCGACCGCGGGCAGCCCCAGCAGACGAATCGGGACGGGCCGGCCGTGGGTGCGCCGGCGCAGGTCGGGCAGCCAGGCATAACCCTTGATCGGGGCGGTGAGTGCCTGATCGAGCAGAGGCATGGCCTTGCGTATCCCCTCCGGTGACGGCGCGAATCCGGCCCACAAAACTTCCTTAATTCTTCCCGGCGGCGGACTCCGCGTCTGGAGTTTCTGTCGGTGCCCCGCTCTACGCTTGCCCCGTCCCAGATTCACCCGAACCAACGGAGGTCGGTGTGCGCGACGGCAAAGGGTCGGCGGCGTCCGCCGGTGCGCTGGCCGGCTTCCTGGCCGTGGCCTGGCTTCAGGTCCTCGGCGCGCTCCTCGCGGTCCTGCTCGTGCTCTCCTTCCTGCCCGGCTCCACCGCGGTCCGGGTGGCCGTCCCGCTGGCCATCGCCACGGGGGGCATTTTGTGGTACGCGACGGCACGTGCGCTCCGGCTGCGGCGTCCCTCGCCCGCCGGTGTGCCGGTCACCAGGACAGACGCGCCCGGCCTCTGGCAGATGGTGGACGACGCCGCCACCGCGGCGGGAGTCCGCCCGCCGCACGGCGTGACCGTGGTGGCCACCGCGACCGCGACCCTGATCGAGCATCACCGGCTGACCGGCCTGCTCGGCGGCCGTCGCGAGCTCTACCTCGGGTTGCCGCTGCTCCAAGCCTGGGATCAGCCGCGCCTGCGCGCCGCCGTCGCCCACGAGCTGGCGCACGGTTCGTCCCGGCTCGGCCTGTTCGCCCCGATGGCCTACCGCCTGCGGCTCGCGCTCGGCCGCATCGTGCCGCGCATCCCGCGGCGCAACCCGGCCGGTCCGCTGCTCCGGGCCTATGCCCGATGGGCCCGGCGGGCCGACGCGCCGTTCGGCCGCCGGCAGGAGCTGCACGCCGACCGGGTCGCGGCCGAGTTCGCCGGTGCCCGGGCGGCCACCGAGATACTGCGTGACGGGCCCGCGTTCGAGACGTTCCAGCAGCTGTTCTACACCGAATACCTCAGTCCCGGATGGCAGGCCGGCTTCGTGCCGGACGACGTGTTCGGCGGCCTGCTGCGGGTGCTGGCCGCCCGCGAGGACGACCTCGAGGTGCTCCGCCTTCAAGATCCCGAGCCGCCGGGGGAGTGGGACGCCCACCCGCCGCTGGCCGAGCGGGTCGCGGCCCTGGCCGACCTGGTCACCGAGGGGCCCGAGCCGGGTGAGCGGCCGGCCGCCGCGATTCTGGTGCCCGACCTGCCCGGCCTCGGTCGCGCCCTGCAGGAGGTGGCGTTCCCGCCGGCCGGTCGCGCGGTGGTCGGCTGGGACGAATTCTTCGGCGCGGCCCGCATCGCCGAGATGGAACGCGAGGCCGACGCGTCCCTCAAGGCCATCGCCCGGGTTGCCGGCACGCCGGTGCACAGCACGTCCGACGTGCTCGACCTGGCCGCCGACGGCCGCCTCCGCAAGGTGGCCGAGACGGTCTTCGACGACCTGCCCGCCGACGAGACCGCCGGCCGCATCACCGACCTGCTCAGCCTGCTGTTGGCGCTGGCCGCCCTGCACAGCGGCGTGGCGCGCTGGCGGCACAGCTGGACGGGCGCCGCCGAGCTGGTATCCAAGAACGGCGCCTTCCTCGACCTGGGCGGCCTCGCCGAGTTGGCCGCCGACCCGGCCACGGTGAGCGAGGCGCGCCAGCACCTCACCGTCCTGGGCATCGATCTGTCCACCGCCGGCGCCGCCTCCGGCCGCCCGCCGGCCCGCGTCCCGGTGATCGGCGGCGTAGTCAACGTCCTGGTCGACGGCGTCCGCACCGACCTCCTGATCGTGGAGACCGGTCTGTTCCTGGTGCCCGGCCTGCCCCGCTCCCGCACCGGCGAGGCCAAACGCCGCCTCAGCCGCCTGGCAGCCGACGGCGTCCTGGCCGACGGCACTCCCGCCGGCGCCGCACCGACGCACGCCGCCGCCCCAGTAACCGCGCCCCCGGCCTCCGCCGCCTCCTCCTCCGCCTCCGCTGCCACCCTTGCCTCCGCCTCCGCTGCCGCCGCCTCCGCCGCCTCCTCCGCCCCCGCTGCCGCCCCGGCCGCCGCAGCCCACCCGGCCAGTCCTGCCCAGGCGATGCCGAGCAGCCGTTTCGTCCCCTTCGCCGACGTGGCGGGCGCCTCCGTCTCCCGAAACGGCCGCCGTGCCTGGGAGATGAACCTCCGCGACGGCGCCACCTTGAGCGTCCGCACCGCCCTGGATTCCGACGAGCTACCCGGAGGTTGGACCGCCCTGGACGACGCAGTCGCCTTCCTCGCCAACACCCGCTAACCGACCCCGACCCCGACCCCGACCCCGACCCCGACCCCGACCCCGACCCCGACCCCGACCTGCCGCGACCTGCCGCGACCTGCCGCGACCTGCCGCGACCTGCCGCGCTGCCGCGACCTGCCGCGCTGCCGCGAGCCCGTCCCGGCGATGGCGCCGGCAGCGGGCGCACAGGCCGGTCCCGGCGGTGTGCGCTGGTGGCGGGTGGGGCTGCGGATGGGACGCGGGTGACAGATTGTGCTGATTCCGGCGTGGGTGGGTCTGAACCCGGCGGGCTGGGTGGGCCGTGCTCTATGGCAAGCACCGTCTCATCCCTGACGAATGAGCAACCGCAGCGTCACCTTCGGTCACAATGGCCTCAGTGGTTGTTCGCTAAGCGTTTTCCGAAATGGGTAGATGGGTGCTTGCAAACAGCGGATGATCGCCTTGACACGGGGGAGGTCGCTGATGGATCGGGGACCTGTGGCGCTCTTCGGGGCGATCGTCGCGGTGGGACTCGGGCCGGCCATGTGGTTGGGCGCCCAGTTCGGCAGCATCGAGGTGGATCCGTCGCGCCCGCCGGCAATTGTGGGTGAGCCCAATTCCGCGCCGGACCAGCTGGTCGGCGGTGCCGGCGCCGCGGATGCTTCCAGCGGCGATGACGCTGTCATCAACGGCACCCCGCAGTCCGAAGCGGTCCCGGCCAGGACCACGACCAGCCCGCCCCGCCGCCGCGCCACCGCCAGCCCCACCGCCACCGCGGCCACGTCGAGCCCGACGCCGACACCGACGCGCAGCACCGAGGCGCCGACGACCCCGCCCACCGGGTCGACTTCGTCTCCCGCCACCCCGCCGACCGGTGGCACCAGCAGCCCCACCCTCCCGCCGGAGCCGCCGGTCGAGCCGGCCCCGCTGTCCAACATCCCGAAAGTCGATCCGCTGTCGGAGACGGTTCACGGCTGACCGTCGCTCTTAACCCGTCACGGCGTCAGGTAGGTTGCGGCGAGCCCGCGGGCCGTTTCGGCCATCTGGGTACGCAAGTCTTCCGGAGCGAGAACCTCGGCATCGGCGCCCAGCTTCAGCAGTTCGATGTGGCCGTGCCTGACCGACTCGATTGGGACCGTCGTGGTCAGCCAGCCATCGGTGTCAGGCGGGCCGGCCGACTCGCGGGCCACCCGGGCCATCTCCGGCGGGAACAGGAACGCCGTGCGTTTCAGGGCCTGTTCGGTCATCCGCACGGTGGCCGTGCCGGTATAGACGCTGCTCTCGTAGCGTTCGGTCCACTCGTGCCACCACGACGCCAGGTCGAAATCGCCGGGCCGCGCCGCGGGGGTGTCCAGGACCTCGGCGTCCAGGATGTTCGCCACCCGGTAGGCCGTGGTGCGGTCGTCGACGGCGGCCACCAGATACCAGCGGCCGGCCTTCAGCACCACGCCCAGCGGGTGCAGCGTCCTGGTGACCTCGCGTGGCGCCTTCCATCGGCGGTAGCGCAGGGCTAGCATCCGCGCACTCCATACCGCGTCGGCAACCGTGGACAGGTACGGGGTGGGCTCGTCGGCGCGGAACCAGCCCGGCGCGTCGAGGTGGAATCTCTCGCGTACGCGATCTGCTCGGTTTGCCAACTCACCCGGCAGCGAAGCACGCAGCTTGAGCTCGGCAGCCGCCAGCACCGAACCGAGGCCCAGCTCGGCGGCCGGACCGGGGATGCCGGCCAGGAACAGGGTGCCGGCCTCGTCGCCGGTCATGCCGGTCAGCCGGGTTCGGTAGCCGTCCAGCAGCTGGTAACCACCGGCCGGGCCGCGATCGGCATAAACCGGCACGCCGGCGGTGCCCAGGGATTCCACGTCGCGGTAGACGGTGCGTACCGAGACCTCGAGCTCGTCGGCGAGCTCGCGCGCCGTCATCCGGCCCCTGGTCTGCAACAGCAGTAGGAGCGAGACGAGACGAGATGCGCGCACCCCGGCACAGTAACCCCGGTCCGGACACGATGAAGGGGAGCCGAAGCTCCCCCTCGAAAGGTGATGCTGCTGCTCAGAGTTCGGAGATGCGCTTCAACAGGTCGCGGTAGCCGCGCAGCTCGACCCGCAACTGCTCGGTGTCCTCGGAGCCGGCCGCGAAGGCGTTCTTCTTCTCGGTGAGCGCCGCGGTTACCGCCTCGACAGCCTCGGTCACCAGGGCGGCGGCCTGCGCGGTCGCCTCCTTGGGGCTGTCCACGAACGTCAGCTGGATCTCCCGGAACCGTTCGGCGAAGCTGTCGCCGTCGGCGAACAGCCGATCCACGTCGGGCGCGGGCACGCTGCCGGGGGTGGCAGCATTTACGGGTACGGGTGCCACGACCGGCTCGGCATTGTCGAGCGACTCACCGGTGGTGGGGTCCACGGCCGCCGGCACGTCCACATCAGACTTGTCGGACTTGTTCAGGTCGTCGCCGGTGGCGGGGTTGACGGCCACGGGGCTGTCAAAGGTGCCCTCGTCCTTGAGCGCGTCGTCCTTGAGCGCGTCGTCCTTGAGCGCGTCGTCCTTGAGCGCGTCGTCCTTGAGCGCGTCGTCCTTAAGCGCGTCGTCCTTAAGCGCAGAGTCCTTGGAGGCGTCGCCTTCGTCCGAATCCACGCCCTTGTCTGAATCCACGTCCGACAAATCCGATTTATCGGTCTTGTCCAGGTGATCGCCGGTGGCCGGATCGACGGCCTTGGGGCTGTCGAAGGTCCCGTCGTCCTTGAACGCGTCGTCCTTCGAAGCGTCATCGTGAGCGGTGCCGTCGTGAGCGGTGCCGTCGTGAGCGGTGTCGTCGTGAGCGGTGTCGTCGTGAACGGTGTCGTCCTTGACCGCTGCAGTGTCCGCCGAGGTGTCGTCCCGGAAGGCGTCGTCCTTCACGGAGTCGTCACGGAACGGGTCGTCCTTGAGCGAGTCGTCCTTGGCGGCGTCGTCCTTGAGGGCGTCGTCCTTGAGGGCGTCGTCCTTGACCGTGTCGTCCCGGAGCGCGTCGGCCGGGGAATCGTCCCGGACCGACTCGGTAACGGTTCCGTCCGGCCCATAGGTGGTGGTCGTGCCCCGGTCCTTGTCCGAGAACTCCGCCTCCGGCGCCGCCGGTGAGTCGCTCCACGGCGACCCGGCCCGCTGCTGCGGCACCGCCACCGGGTCGGACGTCACCACATCGGAGCCACGGTCACGGCCATGGTCGTCGTCGGGGTTGTCTTTCGGCTCGTTGGAGAAGAACTTCATGGTCGATGGCTCCTCAGCGGCTGGTGTCGGGCGCGGCGTCGGTCTTCTCGTCGGCGGGCGTCCGGGGAGCGGGCGCCGCCGCCTTCACGTCGGTGCTGTCCGGGCTGGCGGCAGCACCATTGTTCGGAACCGGGTCGGTGCCCAGGAGGTCGGCGAAGAGCGCCCGATAATGCACCAGAGCCTGCCGGAGGTCCTCCGTGCTGGCCGATCCGTCCCGGTTGCGCTCGCTGATCTCGTGGGCGTCGCGGTAGTGCTGGAGCGTGCTGGCGTGCTCGACCGAAAGGTTGGCGAGCCGCTCGTCGTACTCGCCGGTCGGGTAACCCCGCTCGGCGATCAGCCGGGTGACCAGGTCGTCGGCGGTGCTGACGGCCTCGGCCGGGTTGTCCACGAACTGGATCTGCACCTCTTCCCAGGCGGCAGCGTACTTCGACTGCGACTCCGGTGACAGCTCCTTGAGCTCGAGGTCGGCATGCCGCCGCTCGCGCTCGCGCAGCTCCTTCTCGGCCTCGGTCCGGTTGCCGGTGTCGGCGACCACCCGGTCGTACTCGGGTCCGAAAGTGCTCTGCAGCTTCTTGCGCCGCCCCGCCTGCACGCCGACGAAGATCGCGGCGACGACCACCAGGACGAGGATGATCAGGACGATGGTGAGTGTGGGGGACATCGGCCTCCTCCTTCTTCACCGTCGGTATTCCCACTGACCGCCTCTCGCCAATCCCTTTCACCCGCCCGTACCGAAAAATCGCTGGAAGATCGTCGACCATCGATAGGTGCCTGTCGGGTTCCGGTCACTCCGTTGACGGCAGGGGTGACGCCGGGCGCATGCCAATGTCCCAGGATAAATAGGACAGATCAACCATTTATCGTACGCCTGGGTGGTGGCTCCGATTGAAGGTTTTACGTATTCTCCGGAAGGCGCACGCGGACGGTAACGACCTGCCCGCCGTGCTGCTGCAACCTGTCAACCCTCGGGCGGAGCCTGATGAGAACGCGCAACTGGTCGATCCGTTCGAAGATCATCGCGATGATCACCGTGCCGCTGGTGGCGCTGCTCGCGTTGTGGATCTTCGCGACGACGCTCACCGCCGGCCCGGCGCTCACCCTGTTCTCCGCCAAGTCGCTGGCCGAGAGCATCGCCGACCGCGGTGCCAACATGGCCGCCGAGGTGCAGCGCGAACGCCGGCTCTCGGTGCAGTACCTGGCCGACCCCGGCTCGACCACGGCGCAGCTCAACGGACAGCGGCAGGTGACCGACCGCGCCATCGAGACGTTCCGCAAGGCGGCCCGTGGCGGTGACGCCTGGCAGAACGCCAGCGATGTCCTGCGCGAGCGCATCGACCAGGTCTTCACCGAGTTGGAGGGCCTGGCGTCCCAGCGGTTGCACATCGACCGCCGCGAGCTCGACATGATCGGCGCGCAGAACATCTACAACTCGATGGTCAAGAACATGTTCGAGATGTTCATGGCCACCGCGACGTTCCCGGACGAGGAGATCAACCGGCAGATCCGGGCGCTGGCCACCACCAGCCGCGGCCAGGAGCACCTGAGCCGGGTCGACTCGCTGCTGGCCGGCGCGACGCTGAGCGGTCAGCTCAGCGAGGACCTGCGCACCGCCATGGTGCAGGACATCGGCATCGCCCGGTTCCTGCTCCAGCAGGGCATCGACAGCCTGCCGGTGCAGGCCCGGGCCGCGTTCGAAAAGATGAACGCGGGCGAGGCGTTCACCCAGCTCAACGGCATGATGGACCGGATCATCGACGAGAGCCGGGCCGGCGAGATCACCCCGGTGGCCGCCGACACCTGGCACCCGGCGTACGTGAAGTCCGCGGCCCAGCTGCGCGCGGTCGAGGACGAGGCGGTGCACGCCCTCGCCGAGCGTGGCACGTCATTGGCCATCGACATCCTGATCCAGTTGCTGCTGGCCGCCCTGCTCGGCCTCGGCGCCCTGCTCGTCTCGCTGATGGTGTCGATCCGGGTGGGCCGGTCGATGGTCGGCCGCCTGCGCCGGCTGCGCGGCGAGGCCTCCGAGATGGCGACCGAGCGACTGCCCAACGTGGTCCGGCGCCTGCAGCGCGGCGAGAACGTCGACGTCGACGTCGAGACGCCACCCCTGGAGTACGGCGCGGACGAGATCGGCGAGCTCGGCCAGGCCTTCAACGATGTGCAGCGTACGGCCGTGCAGTCCGCGGTCGAGGAGGCGAACGTCCGCCGCGGCCTCAACGAGGTCTTCCTCAACATCGCCCGGCGCAGCCAGACCCTGCTGCACCGCCAGCTGGCCCTGCTCGACCGGATGGAACGGCGCGAGACCGAGCCGCAGGAACTCGAGGACCTCTACCGGGTCGACCACCTCGCCACCCGGATGCGGCGCCACGCCGAGGACCTGGTGATTCTGGCCGGCGCCGCGCCCGGCCGGGGCTGGCGCAACCCGGTGCCGGTCATCGACGTGGTCCGCGGCGCGATCAGCGAGGTGGAGGACTACAAGCGGGTCGACATCCGCTCGGTGGAGTCCACCGCGGTGCTCGGCCGGGCCGTCGGTGACGTCATCCACCTGCTCGCCGAGCTGCTGGAAAATGCGGCGTCGTTCTCCCCGCCGCACACCCGGGTGCAGGTGTCCGGACAGGTCCTGCCGAACGGCTACGCGATCGAGATCGAGGACCGCGGCCTCGGTATGTCGCACGACGCGATCGACGAGGCCAACCGCCGGCTGGTCGAGCCGCCCGAGTTCGACCCGGCGGACAGCGCCCGGCTCGGCCTGTTCGTGGTGGCCCAGCTGGCCAACCGGCACGGCATCCGGGTGTCGCTGCGCGAGTCCCCGTTCGGCGGCGTCACCGCGATCGTGCTGCTGCCCGGCGAGCTCGTGGTGCCCGGGCCGGGTCAGGCCGCGCTGCCGTCCGGCCCGATCACCCCGGACCGCATCGAGCAGCCGCTGGTCGGCTCCGGCAGCGTCGAACCCGGCCGGCGCTCGCTCGCCGCGCTGCAGTGGCAGGGCGCCGAGGAACTGCGCGAGATCACCGTGGCCGGCCGCCCGGTCGCTCTCAACGACGGCCCGGCCCCGGTGGTCGAGCCGGTCCGCAGCGGTCCGGTGCCGTCCTCGGTCGCCGAGGGCGTCAACGCCGACGGCCTGGTGCAACGCCGCCGGGTGCGCCGCCCGGTCGACCTGGGCACGGCCGACGAAGCGGTGGCCGCGGCTCGCACCGCGCAACCGGCGCTGCCTGCCGCACCGGCCTCCGGCGCAACGACCGACCGGAACCGCCGAAAGCCGGCCATACCGCGACCACGCGGGAAGGCCTCGGTGACGCCGATTTCCGCGGCGCCGCTCTTCCCCGGGACGCTGCCGGCCGTCTCCTCGCCGGTCGCGCCGACCTCGGCCGCGCCGATGTTCGCGGCGCCCACCTCGGCTCCGCCGGCCGGCGACGCGCCGGCCACAGAGGACGGCTTGCCCCGGCGGATCCGGCAGGCTAGCCTCGCGCCCCAGTTGCGGCAGCGCGCCGACGCGCCGCCGGACGAGCCGACCGTGCCCATGCGTTCGCCCGAGCAGGTGCGCAGCCTGATGAGTGCGCTACAGCTCGGCACCACGCGTGGACGCATCGACGCGTCTCGCTACCGTGACGACTCGCCGCCCGCGGACGGTGACTCTCCATCTGAAGATCGCCCGAAGACGGAGAAACCAGAAAACGGGGCATCATCTGACGACGGTTCGTTCGCCGATGCGGCTACCGTCAGTTTCCCGGCGATCGCGAACGTTGCGGTCGCCCGGGCGGAGGCACCCAACGGGGCCGGGGCGGACGCGGCGGGCGACCGCACCGACGACCCCGAGCAGGATAACGCGACCAGGCCGGAGAAGGACGCATAGTGACGCAGCAGACGACCAAGCAGAGCGCGAATCTCACCTGGCTCCTCGACGATCTTGTCGAGCGGGTGCCCACCGCGCAGCAGGCGGTGGTGCTGTCGGCCGACGGGCTGATGATGGGGGCCTCGGCCGGGATGAGCCGCGAGGACGCGGAGCACCTGTCCGCCATGGCGGCCGGCTTCCAGAGCCTGGCCAAGGGTGCGAGCCGGCATTTCCAGGCCGGGCCGGTGCGGCAGACGGTGGTCGAGATGGAGTCGGCCTTCCTCTTCGTGACCGCGGCCGGCCAGGGCGCGTGTCTCGCGGTGCTGGCCGCCGCGGACGCCGACCTGGGCCTGATCGCCTACGAGATGGCGATGCTCGTCACCCGCGTGGGACAGACCCTGAGCGCTCCCGAGCGCTCCGCGGTGGCGCCCTCCGATGCCGGCTGACCCGCCACGGTTCGCGCACGACTGGCTCGACCACGACGCGGGCCCGGTGGTCCGTCCGTACGCCGTGACCCAGGGCCGGGTGACACCGGCCGGCGACGAGATCGACCTGGTCGCCTTCGTGGTCGCCACCGTGGGCGAGGTAAGCCCGGGCGTCCGGCTCCAGCCCGAGCACCACGCCATCGTCGCGGCGGCCTGGGAACCCATCTCGGTGGTCGAACTGGCCTCCACACTGGACCTCTCGATCGGGGTGATCCGGGTCTTGCTCGGTGATCTACGCTCGGTAGGACTTATTTCGATGTACGAACCCCCGGCGGCAACACGGCCGCACGATGTCGACGTACTCAAGGCGGTTGTCAATGGACTCCGTGCGCTCTGACCGCAACGGCGCGACGTCGCGCATTCCGGTCGCGCTCAAGATCCTGATTGCCGGCGGCTTCGGCGCCGGCAAGACCACCATGGTCGGCTCGGTCAGTGAGATCCGCCCGCTCCAGACCGAGGAAGTCCTGACCGGCGCCGAGGGCGCCGACGACGTCGACGGCGTGGAGGGCAAGACCACCACGACCGTGACGATGGACTTCGGCCGGATCACCATCACCGAGGACCTCCAGCTGTACCTCTTCGGTACGCCAGGTCAGGATCGGTTCTGGTTCCTGTGGGACGAGCTCTCCCAGGGCGCGCTCGGCGCCGTGGTGCTGGCCGACACCCGCCGCCTGGCCGACTGCTTTCCGTCGATCGACTACTTCGAGCAGCGCGGCACCCCGTTCGTGGTGGCGGTCAACTGCTTCGAGGCCGAGCCGCGGTTCGGCACCGACGCGGTGGGCCGGGCGCTCGACCTCGACCCGGGCGTGCCCGTGGTGCTGTTCGACGCCCGCGAGCCGCTCGGTGCCCGCAACGTGCTGATCGAACTGGTGGAGTACGTCGCCCGCCGGCAGTTGTCGGCGGCCGGTTCCCGCTGAGTCCCGAGCCCGGCCGTCCCGTCAGTGGGGCGGCCAGGCCACCGACGCCTGGCCGGGCGGGATGCAGATCAGCCGCGGCGCCAGCCGGTGCACGGTCCGGGGGTCGGCCAGCCCGCGGGCCACCAGATCCTCCGGCCGCTGGAACGGACCGTGCTGGTTCCGGTTCGCCACGATCCCGTACGCCTGCGCCACCGGTAACCCGCTGGCGCGCGCCAGACCGTCGCTGCTCACGTGGTTGAGGTCGATGAGGCCGCCGTCGTCGAAGCTGCGCAGCACGTCCGGCCGGCCGATGCCGATCTGCCGGGCCTGGTCGGGCGCGAAAGCGACGAACTGCCGGGCCTGCTCGCGCAGCGTCCAGGTGCGTTCCTGGTCGTTGACCCGGCTGGCCAGCAGCACGCCGTGGAAGGCCGAGACGACCGGGAGAGCGAACAGGATTCCGAAGCCGACGTCCTCGGCGGTGCTGAAGTCGTTGCTCGCAAGCGAGGTCGGGTCGATCGCGAAGGCCACCACGACGCCGACCATGAAGATCGCGAAATAGACGAACGCGACCACGAACTGCCGCGGGTCGCGCCGCCGCACCCCGGCGATCACGAAGTAGATCCAGCTGCCGAACGAGCAGACCACGAACGGGAACAGCACGGCCGCCAGCATCTCGGCCACCGGCGCGCGGCGCTGCGGCGCGGGCCAGAGCATCGGCGGGCCGTACCCGGGCGCCGCCGTGGGCGATGCCGGGAACGGGGCGACCGGCGGCCCAGAGGTGACCGGCCCAGAGGTGACCGGCCCAGAGATAACCGGTCCAGGGGAGACCGACCCGAGGGCAGCTTGCGCCGGGATGACCGGTGCCGGGGTCGGTGGCGGCGAGACCGGATCGGCCGGCGGCGGCGCCGGGTCGAACTCGCCCCGGAGGATTTTGCGGTGCGCCTCCTGCATCTGCTCGCCCGGCTCGGCGCCCAACTCGTCCAGGAAGTACTCCCGGGCGTCCCGGAACACGGCGAGCGCCTCGGCCTGCCGCCCGCCCTGGTGCAGCGCGATCATCAGGTGCGTCCGCAACCCCTCGCGCAGCGGGAACTCCTCGACCAGCCGGGCCAGGTCGGGGATGAGCGCGGCGGCCGCGCCCTGGCTCAGCGAGATGTCGGCGAGCTGTTCCCAAGCCGTCGCCCGGGTCTCGGCCAGCCGGGTGCGCGCCGCCTCGAACACCGGTCCGGGCAGCCCGGCCAGCGCGTCGCCGCGCCACAGCGCCAGACCGGCCCGCAGGGTGTCGGCGGCCTGCGGCAGCTGACCGGCGTTGCGGGTGGCCGCGGCCCGGGTCACCGCGGCCTGGAACTCGTCGGCGTCGACCGTGCCGTCCGCGGTGCGCAGCACGTACCCGCTGCCGGTGAGCGCGAGCAACTCGCCGGGAGTGCGCGGCGCCCGGTCCGGGTCGAGCACGCGGCGCAGTCCGGCCACGTATTTCTGCACGACGTTGGCGCCGTTCTCGGGCGGCTCGTCGCCCCACACCGCGTCGACGATCTGGTGGGTGGGCACCGGCCGGCCCGCCTGCAGGAGCAGAACGGCGAGAACCGCCCGCTGTTTGGCCGGTCCAAGGTCGACCGGAACCCCGCCACGCTGGGCGCGGACCTCGCCGAGGATCTCGAACCGAAGCGGTGTGCCAACGCGGCCGTCGGTCACCGCAACACCCCCTGAGCAGCACTGATCCATCGACGGCAGCAGAACGGCAGCCGGCAGCAGCATAACGGCAGCGACCCGGCAGCGAGGGGCCCCAGTCTTCAATGCGTCGGCACCGCCGGACCGCGGTGAACCCTCCTTGAGAAAGACGATGAAGATGACTGCGCGTAAGACCTACCTCACCGGATTCGCTGCCCTTCTGGCCCTGTCCGTCGCCGGGTGCAACGCCGGCGACAGCGTCGGCGCGGTGGCCGAGAAGCTGGCACCCACCCCCAAGCAGCAACTGCTCGACGCCGTCCCGGACGAGAAGGACAGCGTCTACCGCTTCGACGTCAAGGGCGGTGAGACGCCGATGTCCGGCGTGCTGGACGTGCCGAACAAGGCGGTCGAGGTCAAGTTCGTCGAGTCCGACGAGGACTTCACCCTGACGATGTCCTTCCTGATGGTCGGCGAGAAGGCCTGGACGAGGATCGCGTTCAAGCCGGCCGACCTGCCGGGGCTGCCCAAGTTCGGCAAGAAGTGGCTGCTGCTGGACGAGGGGAAGCTCGCCGACAAGGAACTCCTCAAGGCGCCCAGCGAGGCCGACCCGGGCAACACCGGCGTGCTGGTGTTCAACGCCACCGAGGTGACCGAGACCGGCGCCGGCCGCTACACCGGCACCACCGACCTCCAGAAGAGCGCGGAGGCCGAGATCGTCGACGCCGAGACCCTGACGGCACTGGGCGAGCAGGCCAGGACGGTGCCGTTCGAGGCGACCGTCGACCGCGAGGGCCACCTCAGCACGCTGACCGTCAAGATCCCGGCGGCCGGCACGGCGAAGGCACAGACGTACCAGGTCAGCTACACCGGCTTCGGCAAGACCCCGACGCCGGAGGCCCCGGCGGCCGGCGCGCAGCAGAAAGCGAGCGCGCAGGTTTACGAGATGCTCAACGGCTGATCAATCGAGGCGGCGGTCGCGCGGATTCGACGGGGGTCCGCGCGGCCGCTCTTCCTGTATGTCGGAGCCAGTCTCATGCCCATGTGCACGATCTGCGGCCGGTTGGTGCTCGGCCTGGCCGGCCAGGACTGGACCGTCCTGCCCTGGATGGTGGAGCCGGCCGCCGCCGAGGTGCCGGCCGGCCCGTGCCACGTCCGTTGCCTCGCCGACCACGGTGCGGCCGCCGCCTGGGCCGCGGCCGTCGAGGCGTACCACTGCACCCGCTGGCCCCGCTGGCTGGCCGGCACCGACGCGGGGGTCCGCTGGCGGCTGCACAGCAGCCGGCCGGCCCGTCGCTTCCACCTCTGGCGATCGGACGGGCGCCTGGCCTCTTTTCCGTACGCCGCGATCCGCCCCGGCCCGCTCCAGGTGGCGACGGACCTGGCCGAACTGGGCAGCGCACACGCCGCGGCCCTGCTGGCCGCCATGGGCACCGACGAGCCGGGCGTCGAGGTTCCGCTGGACACGGTGCTCGCGGCCCTCGACCTGGCCGACCGGTATCCGCACGGTATGGGCGCGGTGACCCGCCGGCTGCGCGTGGTGGGCGGCGAGACCGTCGATGTGCTGGCCGTCCGGCACCCGCTCCCGCTGCTCCCAGCTTGCCGACGCGCCGCCCTTGAGCTGCGGAATGAGGGATGATCGGCCGATGAGGCCGCCGATCGCCGCCCTGGCCGCCCTGCTCCTGATGGCGGGGTGCGGAACGCCGGAAGAACCGGAAGAACCGGCGAAAGAGGTGCCGGCCCCGACGGCCAGCGCGGCGCCGGCCGACCGGGACGCCAGCGTCATGCTGGCCCGGGAACGCCCCGCAGGTGCCTGGCCCGGCGCCAACGGCCTGTCCGGCGTCAACGGCGACCCGGTCCTGGACACCGCCTCGGTGCAGAGCTTCTGCACCGCCCGCGGCCGGTCCTGCCCGATCGCGCACACCTACACCGAACGCACCTCGTTCGCCGCGATGACCACCGGCAGTTCCTGGACCTTTGAACACTTCGCCGACTTCCCGGGCGTCCTGGTGATCTCGCAGGGCCTGGTGCCCGAGGGCGGCGAGGCGCAGATGGCCGGGTGCGCGGCCGGCGAGTTCGACGACCTGTGGCGGGGCTTCGGCACGCTGATGACCCGGCAGGGCCGGGCCGACTCGATCGTCCGGCTGGGCTGGGAGGTCAACGTCGAGGCCATGCCCTGGCGGGGACTCGACACGCAGACGTACATCTCCTGCTTCCGGCGGGCCGCCACCGCGCTGCGCGCAACCAACCCGAAGGTGCTCATCGACTGGACGGTGAACGCGCACCGCACCCCGGCCGGCCTGTGCGGGGGCCTCAGCACGAACTGTTACCCGGGCGACGACTACGTGGACATCGTCGGCATCGACAACTACGACCATTTCCCCTGGTCGCCGACCAAGGAGGTGTTCGACCGCACCGCCGCCCGCCCGGAGGGCCTGACCTGGCTGTACGACTTCGCCCGGGAGCGTGGCAAACCGTTCTCGGTGGGGGAGTGGGGCGTGGTGCCGACCGCGGACGCCGGCAAGGAGAACCCGGACTACGTGAAGTGGATGCACGAGTGGTTCGCCGCGCACGCGCCGGCTCTCGCGTACGAGGCCTATTTTTCTGATTGCAGTTCCGGCGGCGTGCAGTCCAGCCTGTTCAACACCGCGGCCGGCTGCCGGCGCAACCCGGGCTCGGCCGACATGTATCGATCGCTGTACCGGCAATAGGCCGGGAGTGTGGTAGGGATCAGGGCATGGTCGCGAACACTGAATACGTCTATGTCGGTGCCTACACGGGTGACAAGGGTGGCGAGGCCGAGGGCATCGCGCTGCTGCGCCGCGACCCCGGCTCGGGCGAGCTGACCCGGCTCGGTGTCGCCGTGCGTACCCCCTCGCCGTCCTTCCTGGCCCAGCACCCCACCCGCCCGATCCTGTATGCGGTGAACGAGCTGGAGTCGGCCGGCACGGTCAGCGCGTTCACGGTGGCCGAGGACGGCGGCCTCACCCCGCTGAGCGTGCAGCCCACCGGCGGCTCCGACCCGGCGCACCTCGCGGTCACCCCGGACGGCCGCTTCCTGCTGGTGGCCAACTACTCCAGCGGCTCGGTCTCGGTGCACCCGCTGGACCCGGAAGGCGCCCCGGGCGAGCGCTCCGACCTGCTCGGGCTGACCGGCAGTGGCCCGGACGCCGAGCGGCAGGCCGGCCCGCACGCGCACATGGTGGTGCCGGCCGGCGACGGTGTGCTGATCGCCGACCTGGGCTCGGACCGGGTCTGGCGGTGCCGGCTCGACCACAGCGGCCGGCTGTCCCCGGCCGAACCCGTGATCACCGCGAAACCGGGTACCGGCCCGCGGCACCTGCGTCTCGCGCCGGACGGCACGGTGCTGCTGGTCGGCGAGCTGGCCGCGACGCTGAGCTGGTACCGCCCGGCCGCCGACGGCACGCTGGCGCTGGCCGGCGAGGTGGCGACCAGCACGCTGGACGGCCAGTGCTACCCGTCCGAGATCGTCACCGGCCGGGACGGCCGTTTCATCTACGTGGCGAACCGCGGGCCGAACACTGTGGCGGTGTTCGCCTGGGACGGCTCGCGGGCCACGCTGATCGCCGAGATCCCGGCCGGCGGCGACTGGCCGCGGCACATGGTCCTGCTGGGCGATCACCTCTATGTAACCAACCAGCAGTCACACAGCGTGACGACTTTCCGGATCGATCCGGATAGCGGAATCCCGACTCCGCAGGGCGTGCCGACCGTTGAGGCCAGCCCGACCTGCCTGCACCGCTGGGCATCGATCTCCATCAGATGATGAGAAGTTTGGGCTCCGTTTGATCCCTGTCGCGAATCGTGACAAATGGGTTGGAGGTCCCTACCGATCGGAACGGCGTAACTACCCTTTGCGTTTTTGTCGGGCAGAAGACGCAATCCGAGTAACTTTCCGCCGAACGTATATGGCGCTCAGCTTCCGAGATGCGCACTATAGAGCGCGTGTCAGGCCGCCATCGTCGAAATTTTAGTCTCCGGGGAGCGGGCGTCGTCGGTAGTGCGATGGCGATCGTCGTCGTTCTCGCGGGGTCCTACCTGGGTTACCAACAACTCTCCGACTCCGGCTGTACCGGTTCCGTACGGTTGACCGTCGCCGCCGCCCCAGAGATAGCGCCAGCCATCGAACAGACGGCGCAACGCTGGATCCAGGACGGAGCCAACGTCAACGGCACGTGTGTCGCCGTGACGGTGACCGCGATGAACCCAGCCACCATGGCCGCGGCCGTGGCCGGTGAGCACAAGGTCACCCTGACCGGGCTCGGCGCCGCGCCGGAGTCGGTCAAGGTGCCGGATGTCTGGGTCGCGGACTCCTCCACCTGGCTGTTGCGCCTCAAGTCCGAGGCGCCCGGCTTCGTGCCCACCGACGGCAAGCCGATCGCGCAGAGCCCGGTGGTGGTCGCCATGCCGCAGCCGGTCGCGCAGAAGATCGGCTGGCCCGACCAGAAACTCGGCTGGAAGGACCTGCTCACCCAGGTCACCAAGGGCACCGAACTGCGCACCGGCGTGGTCGACCCGGGCCGGGATGCGGCCGGTCTCGCCGGCCTGCTCGCGCTCGGTCAGGCGGCTGGTTCCGGTCAGCAGGCTCAAGCGGCCAAGGTCGGCGCGATCAAGGCGCTGGCGCAGAGCGCGTCCGCGCTGCGGGACGACCTGCTCCAGAAGTTCCCGCGTTCGGCCGACCCGAACGACATTGCCACCAGCCTGGCCGCGGCGCCGCTGTCCGAGGAGGACGTGGTCGCGTACAACGCGGAGAAGCCGCCGATCCCGCTGGTCGCGCTGTACCTCGAGCCGAGTCCGCCGCCGCTGGACTACCCGTACGCGATCATGCCGCAGGTCGACCTCCAGAAGTCGGCCGCGGCGACCGGGCTGCGCACCCAGCTGAACTCCGCGGCGTTCAAGAATGCGCTGGCCACCTCCGGCCTGCGGTTCCCGGACGGCTCGACCGGTGCCGGGTTCGCACGCCCGCTCGGTGCGCCCGAGGCCTCCCCGGCGGTCAGCCAGGGCACCGGTGGCAAGCAGGCCGGCGGTTCGGCCGCGGCCGGTCTCGACGCCAGCGCGCTCAACCAGGTGCTGGGCAGCTGGGCCGCGATCACGCTGCCCGGCCGGGTGCTCGCCGTCTTCGACATCTCCGGTTCGATGCTCACCAAGGTGCCCACCGCGGGCAACCAGGACCGGGCCGCGGTGACCCGTGGTGCGGCGGCCGGTGGTCTCGCCCTGTTCGACGACAAGTGGGCCGTGGGCGTGTGGCTGTTCTCCACCGAGCTGGACGGCAAGAGACCGTATCGGGAGATCGTGCCGATCAGCCCGCTGTCCTCGACGAGGCAGGAGCTGCAGGACTCGATCCGGCAGATCGTGCCGAAGCCGAACGGGCAGACTGGTCTCTACGACACCCTGCTGGCCGCGTACCAGAACGTGCAGAACTCGTGGCAGCCGGGCAAGATCAACTCGGTCATCCTGTTCACCGACGGCCAGAACCAGAACGACGACGGCATCAGCCAGAACAAGCTCGTCGCCGAGCTGAAGCGGCTGAACGACCCGAAGCGCCCGGTACGCGTGGTGATCATCGGCATCGGTGACGAGGTCAACGAGCAGGAGCTCACGACCATCGTGAAGCCGACCGCCGCCGGCGGCGTCTTCATCGCCGAGGACCCGGCCAAGATCAGCAGCATCTTCCTGGAGGCGATCGCCTCCCGCACCGGGGCCAACTAAAACCCCATTTCGTACGCGGAACGGCCGTCACCCTCGCGGTGGCGGCCGTTCCCTCGTAGGGAGCGGGGTCGCTCGCGGGCGGCACGGCCGGTCTGCGGGTAGTCTCTCCTGCACCATGGCCGTTACCGAAGGGCCGGACCCGATCCACGCCGCGGCGATCGACGACGCCGCGCAAGCTCTGCTGCTCGCCTGGGACCAGGCGCGCGAGCAGGTCACCCCGCGGCTGTCCTGGCCCCAGCTGAACGCGTTGCTCGCGGTCGAGCGCGCCGAGGGGATCAACCTGGGCGGCCTGGCCGCCGAGCTCAACATGCTGCTCTCCTCGGCCAGCCGGCTCTGCGACCGGATGGTGGCCTCGGGCATGGTCGAGCGGGTGCCGGGCCGGGCCGACCGGCGCGAGATCGCGCTCTACCTGACGCCACACTCCCGGAGTCTGCTGGCCGAGTTGCGGCGCATGCGGCGCCTGGCCCTGGCGAGTGTGCTCGAGCGGATGTCCGCTTCCGGGCGCTCGGCGCTGCTGCGCGGCCTCATCGAGTTCGCAGCCGCGGCCGACGAGGGCGTCGAAAAGCCGGCCTCAGCCCGCACGGCGTAGGTTCAGATAACTAGCCGGGTCGTCCAGCACCGCCCGCAGCACGGTGTCGGCCGCACCCCGCATGGCGGCGTCCGTGCCCAGCGTGGCGGCCCGCAGCGTGACCGGCGCCAGGTCGGCGGTCAGCACCCGGCGGTGCACCTCTGCCTCGATACCGGGGCGCAGCCGCTGCAGCTCCGGCGCGTAGGCGCCACCCAGCACGATCACCCCGATGTCCAGCAGGTTGACCACGGCGGCCAGCGCGATGCCGAGCGCCGCGGCGGCCAGCCCGGCGTCGGCGGCGACCGCCTCCTGGCCGGCGTACTGCTCCAGGCAGCCGTTCGCCCCGCACCGGCACGGGCGCCCGTCGGGATAGACGGTGACGTGCCCGATCTCGCCGCTCCAGCCCCGGCCGCCGCGGTACAGCTCGCCGTCGAGCACGATCCCGGCGCCGATGCCGATCTCGCCGGACACGTACAGGAAGGTCTGTTCGCCGCCGTGGTCGGCCCGCAACTCGCCGAGCGCCGCCAGGTTGGCCTCGTTGTCGACGCTCAGCGGCAGGTCGGCCAGGGCCGGAATGGCCCGGAGCAGGGCCGGTGCGTCCACGTCCTGCCAGCCCAGGTTGGGCGCCACCCGTACGGTGCCGTCCGCGGTGACCAGGCCGGGCACCGCGAGTGCCGCACCGGCGAGCGGCAGGCCGTTCGCGGCGGCCGCCTGCCGGGCCTGCCCGGCCACCCGGCCCAGTTCGGTGAGGGCCGCGGCAGGCGCCAGCGGCCGCTGGTCGGCGTGCGCCACGAAGCGGTGCCGTACCGCGCCGGTCAGGTCGACCACGCACGCCGACAGGTAGTCGACGTTGATCTCCAGCCCCAGCCCGGCCGCGCCGTCCGGTGCGAGCGCGAGCCCGGCGGCCGGCCGGCCGGCGCCGACCCGGGGTGCTGGCTCGTGCTCGGTCAGCAGCCCGCCCGCGATCAGGTCGTCGACCAGCGCCGAGACGGTGGCGCGGGTGAGCCCGGTGGCCGTCGAGGTGGCCGCCCGGGAGGGCCGATCTGGGCTGTTCGCCACGGTCTGCAGGACGAGCGCGAGATTATGAGCGCGCATGCTCGACTGCCGGACGGGAACGGTAGAGGCAGCCATGCCCTTGACTTTGGCACACGCGACCAAAATAATTCAACCAATAAACAAAATCCCCTCTCTAACGAGGGAAACACAGCTGTTACGTGGAGGTAACCGTGCCGGTCCAACCCACGCGCGACGACAAGTTCTCCTTCGGCCTCTGGACGGTCGGGTGGCAGGCCCGGGACCCGTTCGGCGACGCCACCCGCGGCCCGCTCGACCCGATCGAGGCCGTGCACAAGCTCGGTGAGCTGGGTGCCTACGGCATCACGTTCCACGACGACGACCTGGTGCCGTTCGGCTCGGACGCGCACACCCGCGACGGCATCATCGCCGGCTTCAAGAAGGCGCTGGACGAGTCCGGCGTGATCGTCCCGATGATCACCACCAACCTGTTCACCCATCCGGTGTTCAAGGACGGCGGCTTCACCAGCAACGACCGCGGCGTCCGCCGGTACGCACTGCGCAAGGTCCTGCGGAACATGGACCTGGCCGCCGAACTGGGCGCCAAGACCCTGGTGCTGTGGGGCGGCCGGGAGGGCGCCGAGTATGACGTGGCCAAGGACGTGCGCGCCGCGCTCGACCGCTACGCCGAGGCCCTCAACCTGCTCGCCCAGTACTCCGAGGACCGCGGCTACGGCCTGCGCTTCGCCATCGAGCCCAAGCCCAACGAGCCCCGCGGCGACATCCTGCTGCCCACCGCCGGCCACGCCATCGCGTTCGTGAACGATCTGGAGCGCCCCGAGCTGTTCGGGATCAACCCCGAGGTCGGCCACGAGCAGATGTCCAACCTCAACTTCGCCCAGGGCATCGCCCAGGCACTGTGGCACGGCAAGCTCTTCCACATCGACCTGAACGGGCAGCACGGTCCCAAGTTCGACCAGGACCTGGTGTTCGGCCACGGCGACCTGCTCAACGCGTTCGCCCTGGTCGACCTGCTGGAGCACGGCAGCCCCGAGGGTGGCCGGGCGTACGACGGCCCCCGGCACTTCGACTACAAGCCGTCCCGCACCGAGGACTACGAGGGCGTCTGGGAGTCGGCGAAGGCCAACATGCGGATGTACCTGCTGCTCAAGGAGCGGGCGCAGGCGTTCCGGGCCGACCCGGCGGTGCAGGAGGCGCTCGCGGCCAGCAAGGTCAACGAGCTGCGCACGCCGACCCTGAACGACGGCGAGACCTACCAGGACCTGCTCGCCGACCGCAGCGCCTTCGAGGAGTTCGACGTCGACGCGGCCGGGGCCCAGGGCTACGGTTTCGTGAAGCTGCACCAGCTGGCCATCGACCACGTCTTGAAGGCGAACTGACGACATGACTCTGGTAGCCGGGATCGACAGCTCCACCCAGTCCTGCAAGGTGGTCATCCGCGACGCGGAGACCGGCAAGCTGGTCCGGCAGGGCCGGGCGGCACACCCGGACGGCACCGAGGTGCATCCGGACGCCTGGTGGGCCGCGCTGCAGGAAGCGATCGACCAGGCCGGCGGCCTGGACGACGTGGCCGCCGCCTCGGTGGCCGGGCAGCAGCACGGCATGGTGGTGCTCGACGAGAACGGCGCGGTGGTCCGCCCGGCGCTGCTGTGGAACGACACGCGCAGCGCCGGCGCGGCCGCCGACCTGATTCAGGAACTTGGCGGCGGCGACCGGTGGACCGACGCGGTCGGCATCGTCCCGGTCGCCAGCTTCACCCTCACCAAGCTGCGCTGGCTGGCCCGCACCGAGCCGGACAACGCGGCCCGGGTGGCCGCCGTGTGCCTGCCGCACGACTGGCTGACCTGGAAACTCACCGGGTCCACCGACATCGGCACGATCAAGACCGACCGCAGCGACGCCAGCGGCACGCTGTACTGGTCGGCCCGCACCAACGAGTACCGGCACGACCTGCTCGAGCTGGGCTTCGGCCGGCGGATCGGGGTCCCCGAGGTGCTCGGGCCCACCGGCGTGGCCGGTCACCTGCCCAACGGTGCCCCGCTCGGCCCCGGCGCCGGTGACAACGCGGCCGCCGCGATCGGCGCCGGCGCAGGCCCGGGCGACGTGGTCGTCTCGATCGGCACCTCGGGCACCGTGTTCGTCTCGTCCGACGTGGCGCCCAACGACCCGAGCGGCACGGTGGCCGGGTTCGCCGACACCACCGGCCGGTTCCTGCCGATCGTGGTGACGCTGAACGCGGCCCGGGTGCTGGACGCCGCGGCCAAGCTGCTCGGAGTCGGGCACGAGGAACTGTCCCGGCTCGCACTGTCCGCACCGGCCGGCGCCGACGGCCTGGTGCTGGTGCCCTACCTGGAGGGCGAGCGCACCCCCAACCGGCCGGACGCCACCGGCGCCATCCACGGCCTCACCCTCCAGACCTCCGACCCGGCGCACCTGGCCCGGGCCGCAGTCGAGGGCATGCTCTGCGCCCTGGCCGACGGCCTGGACGCCCTGGTCCGGCACGGTGCCCGGGCCAACCGGATCGTGCTGGTCGGCGGCGGCGCGCGCAGCGAGGCGGTGCGCCGCATCGCGCCCGCGCTGTTCGGCCTGCCGGTGCTGGTGCCGCCGCCCGGGGAGTACGTCGCGGACGGCGCCGCCCGCCAGGCCGCCTGGGTCACCCTGGGCGGCGACGTGCCGCCGGCCTGGTCGGCCGAGACCCCCGAGGTGTACGAGGACGACCCGGTCCCGCTGATCCGCGAGCAGTACGCGGGCGCCCAGGACGCGGTCGTCAACCGGTCCCGTTAACCTTCCTCGGGTGAAGAAGGGCGGCTCCGCGCACCGCGTCTACAGCGTCGTGGTCTTCGTGATCCTGGCGTCGCTGGACAACGTGGCGATCGGCCTGGTGCCGCCGCTGTACGGCAGCATCGGCGACGACTTCGGCGTCACCGAGGGCCACATCGCGCTGGCCACCACGATCATGTTCCTGATCAGCGCGGTGGCGGCGATCGGGTTCGCGTACGCGGGCGACCGCACCGACCGCAAGCCGGTGCTGATCATCGGCACGCTGATCTGGGTCGCCGGCACCGCCTGGTCGGGCCTGGCCGGCGGCTATCCGTCGTTCCTGCTCGCCCAGGTGGTCGCCGCGTTCGGCCTGGGCGCGGTGGCCTCGGTGAGTTTCGCGGTGGTCAGCGATCTGATCTCGCCGCGCCGCCGGGGCCTGGTGATGAGTTTCTGGGGCCTGTCCCAGGGCGTCGGCACGCTGGCCGGCACGATGGTCGGCGGCCTGCTCGGCGCGGCCAACTGGCGCGAGCCGTTCCTGGTCACCGCGACCGCCGGCGTCGTGGCCACGGCGGCCTACCTGTTGACCTTCAACGTGCCCCGGGGCGACAGCCAGCCCGAACTGGCCGGCGTGGAGTACGACGAACGGATCCATGTCAACGACCTGCCGGTGATCTTGCGCCGGCGCACCAACATCTGGCTGATCCTGCAGGGCGGCACCGCGCAGATCGCATTCGGATCACTGGTCTGGCTGCCGGTGCTGTTCCGGGCCCGGGCCGAGGATCAGGGCTACTCGCCGGCCACCGCGGTGCTGGTGGGCAGCGTGTTCGCCACCCTGTTCCAGCTCGGCGGCGCGATGAGCATCCTGGGCGGCCTGGTCGGCGACCGGCTGCAGCGGCGCACACCTCGGGGCCGGGCGCTGGTCGCCGCGTTCGGGGTGCTGGCCGCCGTGCCGCTCTACATCGTCCTGTTCTTCGTGCCGATGACCATCGACGTGCCGGACGGCGCGGGCTCCGGCGCGGTCATCCGGGGCGTGCTCACCAACGTGGTCACCGACCCCACGGTCGGCTTCTGCCTGATCGTGGCGATATTCGCGCTGATGCTCACGTCGGCCAACTCGCCGAACTGGTTCGCCCTGATCGCCGACGTGAACCCGCCCGAGCACCGCGGCACCGTCTACAGCCTCGGCAACCTGGTCAACGGCTTCGGCCGGGCCGGCGGCAACCTGATGGTGGCCGTGGTGTTCCGGGGGCTGGCCGGTGCGTTCCCGCCGCCACTGAACTACGCGGTGGGCCTGGCCGGTTTCCAGCTGTTCTTCATCCCCACCGGCATCATGTTCTGGCTGGCCAGCAGGACGGTGGCCAAGGATCTGGCCGACACGCACGCCACCCTGCTGGCCGCCGCGTCAGAGAGCCGCCCAGACGGTGACGTCGACCGGGACCCGGCCCTCGGCGTCGAGCGGCTCGCTCGTGAGCAGGACCCGAGCCCCGGCCGGTAGCGGCACCGGATCCGCGCCGAAGTTGGTCAGCACCAGCACGTCGCCGCTGCGAAACGCCAGCACGTCGTCCGGCGCGTCCTGCCAGGCCGGCGCGCCGCCGCTGCCCAGGCCGTGCTCCCGGCGCAGCCGCAGTGCCGACCGGTAGAGCTCCCAGGTCGAGCCGCGCACCCCCTGCTGGCGGTCCAGCGCATACTCGGCCCAGACGGCCGGCTGGGGCAGCCAGCTGGCGTCGGTCGGGCCGAAGCCGTACGAGGGCGCGTCCGCCTCCCACGGGATCGGCACCCGGCAGCCGTCCCGGCCGCGCTCGGCGTGCCCGGAGCGGTGCCAGGCCGGGTCCTGCCGCACGTCGTCCGGCATCGTGGTGTGCTCCGGCAGGCCCAGCTCCTCGCCCTGGTACAGGTAGGCCGAGCCGGGCAGCGCGAGCATCTGGAGGGTGGCTGCCCGAGCCCGGCGCAGGCCCAGACCGGTGTCCGGCTGCGGGTCGCCGGCGCCGATGCCGGGCATCCGGGCGGTGCCCACCGGAAAGCCGAGCCGGGTCGCGTGCCGCACCACGTCGTGGTTCGACAGCACCCAGGTGGTCGTCGCGCCCACCGCGTCGTTCGCGGCCAGGGTCGTTTCGATCACCTTGCGCAGCGCCGCGGCCGACCACGGCGCGTCCAGGTATTCGAAGTTGAACGCCTGATGCATCTCGTCCGGCCGCACGTACCGGGCCAGCCGCTCGGCCGGTTGCACCCAGGCCTCGGCCACCAGGATCCGGCCGCCGGGATATTCGTCGAGCACCCGGCGCCACTCCCGGTAGATCTCGTGCACGCCCTCCTGGTCCCACATCGGCGGCGGCGGGCCGACCGGCTCGAGGCCGCCCAGGATCGCGCTCGGCGTGGTCCAGTCGGCCAGGGTCTCCTCCTTGACCAGGCCGTGCGCCACGTCCACCCGGAAACCGTCCACGCCGCGGTCGAGCCAGAACCGCAGGATCGACACGAACTCCTCGCGGACCCCCGGGTTGCTCCAGTTGAGGTCGGGCTGGGTGACGTCGAACAGGTGCAGGTACCACTGCCCGTCCGGCGTGCGCTCCCAGGCGCTGCCGCCGAAGACGCTGGTCCACGAGTTGGGCGGCTCGGCGCCGTCCGGGCCCTTGCCGTCGCGGAAGATGTAGCGCTCGCGCTCCGGGCTGCCCGGCGCCGCGGTCAGCGCCGCCTGGAACCAGGCGTGCTCGCTGGAGGTGTGGTTGGGCACCAGGTCGACGATGAACCGCAGGCCCAGGTTGTGCGCCTCGGCGATCAGCTTGTCGGCGTCGCCGAGGTCACCGAAGCGCGGGTCGACCGAGCGGTAGTCGGCCACGTCGTAGCCCGCGTCGCGCTGGGGCGACGGATAGAACGGGGAGAGCCACACGGCGTCGACGCCGAGCTCGGCCAGGACGGGCAGGCGCCCGGTGATGCCGGGCAGGTCACCCATGCCGTCGCCGTCGGCATCGGCGAACGAGCGGGGGTACACCTGGTAGATGACGGCGTTGCGCCACCAGTCGTTGGGCATGAATCCCAGGCTATCCGTCGAGGATGGCGGCAAATCGCTCCTCGGCCAGGTCGAGCTGATCGAGGATGTGGTCCTTGGCCTCGATGGACAGTGGCGTGTCCGGGCGTCCGACCAGCTCACGCAGCTTGGGCACGAGCGGGCGGTACTTGGTGGCGGACGAGAGCGCCTTCTCCGGCGTGGTGTGCACCACGCCCACGCCGTTGTCGGTGAAGTCGGACACCTTGATGACCCGGGCCCACGGGTCGCGCTCCAGGCTGGCCGTTACGTGCTCGCGGTACTGCTCGTGGCGGTCGCGGTCCGGGTCGTACTCCGGGTTGGTGACCGACCGGACCAGTTCGGCCACCCGCGAGTTGTAGCGCAGCGCCAGCACCGCGATGGCCGCCTCGGTGAGCTCGGTATGTGAGCCCTGCTCGAGCCCGCTCAGTTCCTCGGGGTGGTCCTCGACGGCGTCGTGCAGCAGCGCCGCCACGATCACGTCGACGTCGTGCACCCGGTAGTAGCGGATGATCCGGATAGCGACCCGGAGCAGGTGGTTCAGGTATGGCTCGCGGACCCGCCGGTCGTCGGCGTGCAGCTTGGCGGCCAGGTCGAGGGCGTCGGTCAGCTGCGTCTGCTCGCCCGGCGGGAACTGCTCCAGCTCCATCAGGAACCGGTCGCGCAGACCTGCCTCCCCGTACACCTCGGTGATCGCGTGCAGTGGCATCGACAGCAGCATCCGTGGCGCCATGCCAGGAAGGTATCGGACCCCGCTACCAAAACGGTATCGATCAGCTGTTTGAGGTGGACCGAAGGGGGACCGGACGCGGCGACGGGCGTCGCCCGGTAGCGGGCATCGAGGCCTGCTTGAGTGACCACGGATTGCTGCTGCCGGCGTGCGCACCGCGCCGGGGCGTACCGGCTCCGTCGGTGAACTCCTCCTCGGTCATCGCCTGGAGCGCGCTGAGCGCCACCCCCACGATGGTGGCCGCGGTGATCAGCGTGATCGGGACGATCATGGTGAGCGGCCGGATGCCGTGCACGTCGTCGAGCCCGGCCGGCGTCAGGTGCACCGACATGGCCGCCATCCCGGTGTAGTGCATGCCGCACACCGCGATCGCCATGATCGCCGCGGCGCCGCTGATCCGGGCCCAGCCGCGCACCGAGATGGCGAACCAGTGCGCGACCGAGGCCGCCACGATCGCGATGACGCCCGAGGCGATCACCAGCGCCGTGTCGTACCGCATCTCGCCGGCCACGCTCATCCCGGCCATGCCGGTGTAGTGCATGCCGATCACCCCGATGCCGGTCAGCGCGCCGGCCGCGACCACCTTCGGCACGCTGCGCCGGCCGTGTCCCACGATCAGCAGGCCTAGCCCGACCGCCAGCACGGCACAGGCGAGACTCGCCAGGGTCAGCGCGATGTCGAACCGCACCGGGCTGGCCGGCACCTCGAAGCCGAGCATTGCGGCGAAGTGCATCAGCCAGATGGCGCCGCCGCCGATCGCGAAGGCCGCGATCCCCAGCCACCGGTTGCGCCGGCTGCGGTTGCGGGCGTCCCGGGCCCGCGCGGTGCACAGCAGGCCGAAGAACGACCCCATGAAGGCGAGCAGGTACGCGGCGATCGGGTTGAAGATCCCGTAAGTGAAGTGATGGACCTCGGTCACGCAGTGATTTAGGTCTACCTGCCGCGCCGGGCGTCGCACCGCCTGTGCGGGCCACCCGCAAGAGACAGCGAACCGGGACCACCAGCTTCGGTGATCCCGGTTCGTGGTTCGGAGGCTTGTAAACGCGGGGGAGGGAGTGCCTTATCTCAGGTGAAGATGCTGACGCCGCCCGGCCCGACCAGCAGGCCCACGATGATCAGCACAATTCCCCAGATAAGCTGCCGCCGGAACAGCGCGAGGATGCCGGCGACCACCAAGATGACTGCGAGGATCCAGAGGAGTACGTCCATGCTGACCGGATACCCGAACCCGCGAAATCAGAAACCACTTAACTTGCCACGAGTTCCAGATCGACCTGGTCGGAAAGTAGCTGGTAGACGTTGTACGCCTGCTTGATCACCGGGTGCGCCACGTTGCGCACCGGCACCCCGCCCGGGGTGCGGCCGCGCTCCGAGCCGTGGTGCGCGTGCCCGTGCAGGGCCAGCGACGTCGGCGCCGAGTCGATCGCCCGGCCCAACTGGTAGCAGCCGAGGAACGCATAGATCTCCAGCGGCTCGCCGACCAGCGTCTCCGGCACCGGGGCGTAGTGGGTGAGCGCCACCAGCGCGTCCGCACGCACCGACTGCAGCGCCGCGGCCAGCCGGTCCGCGATCGCCTCGGTCGTACCCACGAAGTCCTTCATCTCGCGTTCGCCGAAGTTGCTGGCGCAGGCACCGGCGAACCCGCCGCCGAAGCCCTTCACGCCGACGATGCCGAGCCGCTGCCCGCGGATTTCCAGCACCGTCGCGTCACCCTCCAGCACGGTGATGCCGGACTCGGTCAGTACCTCGGTCACCTGGGCCTGCTGGTCGCTCTGGTGGTCGTGGTTGCCGAGCACCACGACCACCGGCACGCCCAGACCGCCGAACTCGGTGGCGAAGCAGCGCGCCTCGTCGACCGTGCCGTGGCGGGTCAGATCTCCGGCCACCAGCAGCGCGTCGGCCCGGTCCGGCAGTTGCTCGAGGGCGGGGCGGAACCGGCCCAGCACGTCCTTGTCGACGTGCACGTCGCCCACGGCGGCGATGCGGATCATGAAATTTCCTCCACCTCGGTGGGCGCCTGGGCCCGGGTGATGCCGATGTCGCAGGTGATTTCCACGTCCGGGAAGTGCTCGGTGATCTGCCGGCAGATCTCGTCGCGGCGCTGGGCGCTCTCCACCTCACCGCCGAGCACGAGCATGTGCTCCCGGCGCTGCACGGTGATGCCCAGTTCGGCGATCCGGCCGTCGGTGAGCAGGCGCTGCACCTCGGCCTCCAGGTATTCGTCGAGTTGGGTGCTCATCTCATCCCCCTACCCCTAGCGGCTCGCCCCCCGGAAAGGGGACGACGTCCAAGCGATCGAGCAACATCAAAAAGGCTTCGGCGTACGGCGACTTGCTGGTCTCCCGCCGGACGCGTTCCCAGTCGATCTGCTCGCGCAGCGACCGGGCCACCGGGAAGCCGGTGGCGAAGTCGCAGTAGTGCTGGCTGTAGCTGAGCAGCTTGTGCACCATCAGCTGGGTGGCCGAGATGACCGGCATACTGATCGCCTCGACCGAGATCAGCTCGGTGTCCTTGAGGGTCTCGTCGGTCACCGGCGACTCCACCGGGCGGTAGATGAGGTCCACCATCCGGCCCTCGTCGTAGACCTTGACCAGCCAGTCCTCCGGCGGCTGTTCGGTCCGGAATCCGACCGCGGCCAGCGCCCGCAGCGCCTCGTCCTTGTCCTGCTCCCGGAGCAGGAAGTCGACGTCGTGGTCGCTCGAGTGACCGCCGTGTGCGTACACCGCGAAACTGCCGCCCAGCGCGAACGGGATGTCCGCCGTCTTCAGGGTGGAGGCCACCCGTTTGAGCGTGATGGCCAGGCCGGCGTCCACCTGATGCGGCATGAGGCTCTCCCTGTCGACATGTGTGGTCCGTGCCGGTAATCCGTACCCCGAGCTGCCTCCCCTTGAACCCACGCTGCTCAACCCCATTTTGGTACGCCGGGGGCCCGGTCGCCGGTGAAACGAGTTGGGCGGGCCGGATACCGTTGGTGTACATGACTCGGTCCCGGCAACTACGAACGATCGCGCTCGTCGGCATCGACGGCTCGGGCAAGACCACGCAGGCACATCGCCTCGCGGACGAGCTCGCGGCTCAGGGTGTGCGCGCGGCGTACCGGCGCAACGCCGGTGGGCGGCACTGGTTCGGCCGCCTCGCCAACCGGCTGGGCCGCCAGGACGCCGAGGAATTGCTGGGCCGCCGCACCATGCTGGTGATCGAGTCGGTGCTGCGCTGGCTGGCCATCCTGCGCTCGCTGCTGCGCCGCCGGCTCACCGGCGAGATCGCGGTGATGGACCGGTACGCCTTCTGCCAGTACGCGAGCATGCGGGCCCGCGCGGCCGGCCCCGCCGCCGAACGCCGCGCGCGCCTGGCCTACCGCCTGTTCCCGCGCCCCGACATCACCTTCCTGCTCGACGTGGACCCGCAGGTCGCCCACGAGCGGGTCGAGGTCCGCGGCTACGACCACGAGCCCACCGAGTACCTGAAGGTGGCCGCGGCGGCCTACCGCTCCCTGCCCGAGTACGCCGATTTCGTGGTGATCGACGCCAACGGCACCCCCGACGAGGTGGCCGCGGCCATCCGCGCCCGGCTGCCCCTGGCCGCCGGTGACCCGCCCGCCCGCAACCCGGCGCGCACCCTGCTGGTGGCCGGCGGCTCGTTGCTGGCCCTGATGACCGCCCTCGGCTACCAGCTGGCCGACTCGTTCTAGCTCTGCCCGTATACCGGGACCTGCGCGCCGGTCGTCGGTGCGGAGGCGTCCGACGCGAGAAAGAGGATCACCGGCGCGATCTGTTGCGGCGCCACCCACGACTGCACGTCCGCGTCCGGCATGGCGGCCCGGTTCGCCGGTGTGTCGATCACGCCGGGCAGCACCGTGTTGCAGCGCACGTTCTTACGCCGGTATTCGACCGCCACCGCGCCGGCGAACGCCAGCACCCCCGCCTTGGCCGTCACGTATCCGGCCGCCCCGGGGAACGGCGCCACCGCGGCCCGCGAGGACACGCAGACCACCGCGCCACCGCCGGCCGCCACGAGGTGCGGCAGGGCCGCCGCGGTGACCAGATAGGTGGGCCGCAGATTGACCGTCAGCATCCGCTCGAAGTCCTCGAGGGGCGTGTCGGCGACCGAACCGCCACCGGCGTACCCACCGGCCAGGTTGACCACCGCGCGCAGCGGAGCCTCCGGTTCGCCGGCCGCCACGTCAACGGCCGCCGTGACGTCCGCCACCACCTCCAGGTCGGCTTCCACCACGACGGCACCCGCCGCCGGACTCGTGCCGCGACCCGGCCGGACCGGCGTCACCACCCGCCAACCCTCGGCCAGGAACGCGGCCACCGCGGCGGTGCCCAGACCGCCCGCGCCGCCGGTGATCAGTGCCGTGCGCCCGTTCTGCATGCGCACCATGCTGCCCCGTCCCCCCGGTGCCCCGGTGTGTCTTTGCTCACTCCCGTCACCGGATGACGGAGCGTCTGCGAACAGTTACCAAGAGGGCCGTCACCTGCTCGGGCGTCACCCGCACGGGCGAGTGAAGTGCGGGACGATGTGGCGCATTGTGGCAGGTGGTCCCGTTCGGCAAGAGCATCGGGATCTTTTTGCTGTGGTTTTGTTTCAAGCCACGCGCAAAGCCGTCGATGCTGCACGTGAACCCGGGAAGCCGGACGGCCGTACTGGGTAGTGACGAGCGTCCCAAGGTCAGTGGTGATGCCCGTCGCTGCGACGGATGAAGGGCCGATGGTGTCATTGAGGCGAAGCCGGGTATGCGTGCAGTGGCACGCGACCGACGGCGGCTGCGGCGCGGGAATGCCGTACCGGGAGCCCTCCTCAGGAACATCGCACGCGGCTCTCAGCTATCACCCAGGCATTCGTGACACTTTCGACCCACCAGCCGGAATCAGTGCACGCCGCAATTTGTTGTGTAAGTGCCAGTAACCGCAATGTGCGACTGCGGACGTTACGGGGAGGAACTGATGGACACAGGGTTTGCCCGTAACGGGGTAAGTAGTGAAGGCAGCAATGAGGGGACCGTGGGCAACGTGGAGAAGAGCACCGTGATGCGGACCGATCAAGTCGCCGAGGAGCGCGACCTGGTCGGCGTTTACCTGCACGAGATCTCCCGGACGCCGTTGTTGGACGCAGCCCAGGAGGTTGATCTCTCCAAGGCTATCGAGGCGGGCCTCTATGCCGAGTTCCTGCTCGATGAGGGCGAGGTTCCGCGCGGCGTGAGCCGGGAGGAACTGGAGCGCCTGGTCCACGAGGGCCACCGGGCCAAGGACCTGTTCATCCGCGCCAATCTGCGACTGGTCGTGTCGATCGCCCGGCGTTACGTCCGCTCGGGCATGCCGATGCTTGACCTGATCCAGGAGGGCAACACCGGCCTGGTCCGCGCCGTGGAAAAGTTCGACTACGAGCGCGGCTACAAGTTCTCGACGTACGCGACCTGGTGGGTGCGGCAGGCGATCAGCCGGGCCATCGCTCAGCAGGAGCGCACCGTGCGACTGCCGGTGCACCTGGTCGAGGACGTCAACCGGATGCGCAACGTGACCCGTCAGCTGGTCCGCGAGCTGGGCGCCGACCCGGAGCCCGAGCAGATCGCGGCGGCTCTCGGCGTGACCGTCGAGCGGGTCAACGAGCTCACCCGGTGGGCGCAGGACACGGTCTCGCTGGACACGCCGGTGGGCGACGACGGCGACACCAACCTCGGCGACCTGGTGGCCGACAGCGACGCTCCCTCGCCCGAGGAGATCGTGCTGACCGCCCTCGAACGGCAGCGGATCGAGGGACTGCTCAACCACCTCGACGACCGGTCGGCCGGCATCATGCGGGCCCGGTACGGCCTCGAGGACGGCCGGGAGCACTCGCTCACCGAGGTGGCGTCGCGGTTCTCGCTGAGCCGCGAGCGGATCCGTCAGCTCGAGATCCAGGCGCTCGGCCGGCTGCGTGAGCTGGCCCGGGCCGAGGGCCTGCAGGCCGCCTGATTCCCTTCTCTCCCCCCGTCACGACAGACAAAGGGCCGGTACCCCGAGGGGTACCGGCCTCTTCACGTGCTGGGAGTTACTTGACCCGGCCGTAGCCGTACGGGGTCATGACGTTCATCGACCGCTTCTTGACCGGCTCGCCCTCCCGGGACGCGTCGATGATCATGCCGCCGCCGACGTACAGGCCGACGTGGCCCAGGCTGCGGTAGAACACCAGGTCGCCCGGCTTGAGCTGAGCCTTCGTGATGCGCGCGGTGGCGCTGTACTGCGCGGCCGCGTTGTGCGGCAGCGACTTGCCGGCGGCCTTCCAGGCGGCCGAGGTCAGCCCGGAGCAGTCGTACGTGTTCGGGCCGGAGTCGCCGTAGCCGTAGTAGGCCGGCTTGTTGGCCGCCGCGTACGCGTAGTCGACCGCGACGCCGGCCGAGCCGGAGATGCTCGGCGCCTTGCCGGCCGCGCCGGACGAGGCCGACTCGGTGGGGCTGCCGTACGCCTGGGTCCGCAGCGCGCGGAGCTTCTTGATGTCCGCCTCGATCTTCTTCTTCCGAGCCTCGAGCTCCTTGAGCTGAGCCGCCTGCTTGTCCTGTGTGACCTTCAGGGCGGCCTGCCGGTCGGCGAAGGTCTCGGTGGTCTCGGTGAAGGTGTTGATGTCGCGCTGGTTGGCCCGGGTGATCTGGTCGAGGTAGCTCATCCGGTCGATGAGGCTGTCCCGCTCGCCGCCGAGCACGGCCGACACCGGGCCGACGCGGCCCTGCTTGTAGGTCGTGGCGGCGATCGTGTCGACCTGCGCGCTGGCGACCAGGAGCTGGGCCTTGGCGGGCGCCAGGGAGGCCTGCAGCTTCTTCTGGTCGGCGGCGGTCTTGGCGATGTCGAGGCGGAGCTTGTTGAACGACTCGGTGATGTCCTCGAGCTTGTTCGACTCGGTCTCGATCTGCTTGTTCAGCTCGCTCTCGGACGGAGCCGCATGTGCCGCGGGCGCGAGGGAGCCGAGGAGGGCGAGCGCCATGGTCGCGACCGCGAGGGACCGAAGCCTCGTTCGGGGGTGTGGCACCGGTTGCTGGCCTTTCTTCCGCTCGGCCGCCTACCGGGTCAGCTGACGCCCGGGTCTCAGCGGATCTCGGGCTGGAAGAAAGCCCTACCGCACGGTTCCCCGGTTCGATCGCGACGACCCGTCACGCCCGGGGGTTGAGCGCGCTGGCCGCCGTGCCGATTCGGCGGCGTTGGCCGGCGCCATCGAGGGTTGTGGCTGCGGACCGGACCAACCGCATTAACCTATCGGCGCTCAAAACAAAATCAAGGGCTCACAGAGTTATTTAAGGCAAACGTCTGGTATGCGGGATTAATCCCGATAACTCATTGTCATTTCGCCGAAACGCCGCGTCAGTCAACCGCTCAAATTGGACTTTTCGCCAGTGCGCTCGTCGATGCCCAGTCCCGGGTCACCTTACGCTCGACCCAGAAGGAAAGGAACGGGATCGTGCCGGCGAGCATGACCAGGATCATCCGCTGAAAGGGCCAGTTCCGTCGGCGGGAAAGGTCGAAGGTAGCGACCAGATAGACCATGAACAGGAAGCCGTGTGCCGGTCCGACCGCGGCCACCACGGTGTCGTTGCCGGCCAGGTACTTCAGCGGCATGCCGACCACCACGAGCGCGATCAGGCACAGGCCGACGATCCACGCGATGATCCGGTAGCGGGTGACAGCGTCCTGCACGGTGCACGTCCTATTTCTCGGTGAATCCCGGGTAGTCGACGGGGCGGGCCGCGGGGTGGGCGGCCAGCCAGGCCAGGTAGTGGTTGTAGGCGGCCAGGTCGGCGTCGTCCTCGGCGGGCACGGCCCGGGTCGCGACCCGGACCGGGCGGCGGACCTTGACCGGTGCGCCGGACTCCTCGGCCGGTGCGTTCTCGGCTGGTGCTTTCTGGGGCTGCGGTTTGCCGCCGTGGCGCGCCAGTTGCACCTCGCGCCACCAGAGGAAGGCGACGAAGCCCGCGAAGACCGGCCACTCCAGGGTGTAGCCCCAGCTGATGGCGTTGCCACCGGCCGCGCGGCCGAGCTGCCACCAGCCCATGCCGAGGCAGAAGGCGACCCCCGCGAGGGCCAGGACGTGCCGGGCGATCCACGCCGGAGTCCACAGGCCTTTCATGTCCCCGAGCGTACCGGCGCGGGTTTGGCGGCTGCCGCCACGGGCAAGCCTTGTGCAGCTGACCCAACGACCGGAGGTGCACCGATGTCCGAGCAGATGGTCTCCGATACGGGCGTGGACCCCGCCGTCCTCCCCGATGACGATCTGTTCCGCGAACTCGCCAGTCTCTACCGCGCCCGGCTCGCCACGCTGCGGCACGGCCCGGACGCCGCGCTGGCCAACCATTTCCGGCGCACGGCCGAACTGGAGACCGAGTACATGACCCGCAACCCGGGCCGGGAGATCGATCCGTCCCGCCTCACCCAGGACTTCTGACCCGCCGACCCGGAGGCCCCGCATGCCCGCGACCCTGCGCGCCCGACTGGCGCGTATCGGTGAGGCGTACGCGCCACACGACCACCGTCCGCTCGACGGCTACCTGGTGGCGATGGGCGCGTTCGGCGCGCTGGCCGCGAGTCTGGCCACCGCCGGCAAGCTGGTCGGCCAGGTGCCGAACCGGCCGGCCGCCGGTGACGTGGTGCTGCTCTCCGTCGCCACCCACAAGCTCAGCCGGATGCTCGCCAAGGACTCGGTGACCAGCCCGTTGCGGGCGCCGTTCACCCGCTACACCGAGCCGGCCGGCGCGGCCGAGCTGAACGAGGAGGTCCGCGATCAGGCCAGCACCGTCCGGCACGGCATCGGAGAACTGGTCACCTGCCCGTTCTGCCTGGCGGTGTGGGTGGCCACCGGGCTGACCGGCGGCCTGGTGCTGGCACCCCGGCTGACCCGGCTGGTGGCGGCCACGCTGACCGCGACCGCGGCCTCGGACTTCCTCCAGCTGTTCTACGACATGGCCAAGAAGGCCGCCGAGGACGACTAGGGCGGCCCGGCAGGCGCTGTGGCCGGCGTCACATCGGCTAACGGAATCGTGGTCGGTGGCCGACGGTTGAGAACGGATGTCGGTGTGTTCAGTGTCCCCGGGCCTCACCATATTGCCTGCACGGAATACCGTTCGGCTGGAGCCGTGTTGAGCCACTCGCCGCGAGGCGACATGCACACCGACATCTGCGTTCGCCGCCCCCGGGTCCCGACCCGGGGGCGGCGTCGTGTTTCAGTGCCCTTCCCGGTTTCAGTGCCCTTCCCGGCCGGGTACGTGATCACCATGACCGATGACCGGATCGAGCAGCGCGCCGCTGACCTGCTGCCCGAGGAGCGTGCGGCCGGTGGCAGCGCCGACCCGCACGCGCAGGCCGAGGCCATCCTGGCCGAGTCGGACCAGCGCGAGGACGACCCCGGCGCTGCGCCCGACTCGTTCCTGGAACGGCGCACCTCGGACCAGACCGTCACGCCGGGCGAAACCACCCGGTAGAGGCATCAAACTTCCGTGTCGGTCAATGGTCATGGCAGGATGCCCCGCGTGCCTGCCCCGAACAGCCGGGTTTCGACCCATCGCCGTGGGCCTCGCCTGCTCTCGTTACGCCCGCGCCGCCGGGCCGCCGAGCCGGTCGGCCCGCACGCCGTCGAGCTGGCCGGGCTGCTGCACGAGTTGTCGGTGCGGCTGCTCGGCGCCGACGACTCCGCGGCCGCGGTGGACCGGCTGGCCGGCTTCGTGGCCGAGTCGGTGCGAGGTGCGGTCCGCTGCTCGGTCGCGCTGATCGGCGAGGGCGGCCCGCTCACCCGCGCCGGTCACGGCCCGGCGGGAGAGAGCTGCGACGAGGTCCAGTACGCGACCGGCACCGGCCCCGCGCTCGAGGCGGCCCGCACGCGCGCACTGGTGATCGTGCCGGACCTGGCCGCCGACCCGCGCTGGCCGGCGCTGGCCGACCCGGCCCGTGCCGACGGGGTGCGCGCGGTGGTGGCCATCCCGCTGGACGTGCCGCGGGCCGAGGTGGGCGCGGTGAGCCTCTATCTCGAGCGCGCCGGCGAGCCCGGCCCCGATCTGCTGCTGACCGCGATGGCGCTGGTCAACCAGTCCGAGGTGCTGCTGGGCGAACTGCGCCGCCGCGAGACGCAGAGCGTGGACGCCACCGTCGACCGCGCGGTCGGCGTGATCATCGCCCAGCGCGGCTGCGGGGTCCGCGAGGCCTACGACGTCCTCGGCGAGACCGCCCAGCGCCTCGGCCTGGATCGCCGCGCGGTCGCCGACCGCCTCATCACTGTGGCCGCCCGCAACGCCTGATCAGACCTCCCCGCCGGATATTTCGGGTATGTCCGGCATGGGCGAGCGGCGGGCGCTGGGGCCGGTGGCCTGGGTGCTGAGGGCTTAGCTGGTGGGCTTTTCGGCGTGCTGGATCACCTCGAACTCGAGCAGGGAGGCGCCGCTGGCTACCGGGCGGCTGCGTTCGCCGGCGTGGGCGGCGCGGCCGCTGCCGGTGGACCACGCCTGGAACGCCTCCTCGGACTCCCAGCGGGTGTAGACGAAGTAGCGGGTTTCGCCGGCCACCGGGCGCAGCAGCTCGAAGGCCAGGAAGCCGGGCGCGTTCTCGACGGCGCCCTGCCGGGCGGCGAAGCGCTTCTCGAGTTCGGGGCCGGCGCCCTCGGGTACGTCAATTGCGTTGATCTTCACGACTGCCATGACGGCAACGCTACTTCTTGCCGTCCTTGCCGGCCGGTACCGGCTCCTCGTCGAGCGGGCCGGCGCCCACCTCGCCGGGGACGCCGTTGCTGTGCTCGGCGGCCAGCAGGTCGGCCTCGCGCTGCTGCTGGGCCGAGCGCTCGGCCAGCGGGATCTCGGGCAGGAAGAAGACCACCACGAGGCCGACCAGCATGATCGCGAGGGCGATCAGGAAGACCACGGTGATGCCGTCCGCGAAGCCGACCTTGAACGGGTGGGCCAGCACGTCGGTGAGGCGGTTGATCCAGGAGGTGTCGCTCAGGTCGCCGCCGCCGCTGGTGGCCTGCTGGAGCATCTGGGCCTGGTCGGGGTGGGCCTGGATGGCCGACTGGAACTCCGGGGTGGCCGAGGCGGTGCTGAACGCGTCCCGGATCTTGCCGGGCAGCACGTTGAACAGCACCGACAGGAACACGGCGGTGCCGAGCGTACCGCCCATGGAGCGGAAGAAAGTCGCCGAGCTGGTGGCCACCCCGATCTCTCGCGGTGACACCGCGTTCTGCACCGCGGTGATCATCGGCTGCATGTTGCTGCCCAGGCCGAGGCCCATCACCACCATGATCAGCATGGTCTTCCAGAGCGGGGTGTCGGCGCCGATCAGCGCGAACAGGCCGAGCGCGAGCACCATCAGGGTGCTGCCCACGATCGGGAAGATGCGGTAGCGGCCGGTACGGGCGATCAGCTGGCCGGAGACGATCGAGCCGGCCATGATGCCGACCACGAACGGGATCATCTGGAGGCCCGCCATGGTGGCCGAGGAGCCCTTGACGATCTGCAGGTAGAGCGGGACGGTCATCAGCCCGCCGAACATCGCCATGCCGAGGATCGAGCTGGAGACGGCGCCGACCGCGACCGTGCGGTTGCCGAACAGCCGCAGCGGCAGCAGTGCCTCCTCCTTGTACGCCCGCTCGGCCAGCACGAACCCGATCAGGCCGACCACGCCGATGACGTAGCAGAGGATCGACCGGCCGGAGCCCCAGCCCCAGTCGCGGCCCTGCTCGGCGACGGTCAGCAGCGGCACCAGGCCGACGATCAGGGTGATCGCGCCGGGCCAGTCTATGCGGTGGTTGACCCGGTGGTGCGGCAGGTGCAGCACCTTGGCCACGACCGCCATGGCCGCGATGCCGATCGGCACGTTCAGGTAGAAGACCCAGCGCCAGCCGTCCACCCACAGGATCTTGTCGGCGCCGGCGAAGAAGCCGCCGAGGATCGGGCCGAGGACGCTCGCGGTGCCGAAGACGGCCAGGAAGAAGCCCTGATAGCGGGCCCGCTGCCGGGGCGGCACGATGTCGCCGATGATGGCCAGCGCGAGCGACATCAGGCCGCCGGCGCCGATGCCCTGGATGGCCCGGTACGCGGCCAGCTCGTACATGTTCTGGGAGAGGCCGCACAGCATCGAGCCGACGATGAAGATGCCGATCGCGAACAGGAAGAACGGCCGCCGCCCGTAGATGTCGGAGAGCTTGCCGTAGAGCGGCGTGGAGATCGTCGACGTGATCAGGAACGCCGTGGTGGCCCAGGCCTGCAGGTCGAACCCGTGCAGGTCGTCGGCGATCGTCCGGGTCGCGGTGGCCATGATGGTCTGGTCGAGCGCGGCCAGGAACATGCCCATCATCAGGCCGCCGAGGACCGTGAGGATCTGCCGGTGGGTGAAGTCCGCGGACGGCGTCTTTGCGGTGGTGCTCACGCGTTCTCCCGAGGTGTCGCGGCGACCGGGGCACGCAGGCGCGTCTCGACCGCATTGTTGAAATCGGCGAAGAGGCCGACGAAGGCGTCGACCCGATCGGCCGGCCAGTCGCTCAGCACGTCGGCCAGCAGCGCCTCGCGGGCGTCGTGCAGCCGCGCGCAGGCGGCCAGCCCGGCCTCGGTGACGGCGAGGCGGGAGGCGCGCCCGTCCTCCGGGTCGGCCTCGCGGCGGGCCAGGCCGGCCTTGACCAGCTGGGCGGCCTGCCGGCTGACCGTGGACGGGTCGGCCTGCTTGATCTCGGCCAGGTCGGTCACTCGCATCGGTCCGTGGAACCGCAGCGGGAACAGCAGCATCAACGCGGAGAACTCCGCACCCAGATCTCCGGCATGCACACTGAGCATGCCCTTGGCGCGCGCGCCGAGCCGGACGAACCGCATAAGTTCCTCGGCCAGGCGGGCCGATCCGCTCTGCTGCTGCACGTGCCTGCTCCCGGCGTCGCTGGTTAGATGCGTGTAGCGTACAAGTATTTGCACGATGAAAATAACCCACCCCGGGTGACGCTCACCGCATCCGCCAGACGCCGGTGACCAGCGTCTCGGTCTCCTCCAGTGCGGCGGGCACGGGCACGGCGTATTCCGCCACGCGGTCGAAGAGCCGGTCCGGGAAATACCCCCGGCCGGGGTCGCCAACCAGCACCTCGGCGGAATTCCGGCGATACCGGCGGAGGATTTCCGACATCCGCGGCGCGACCGTGGGGCTGTAGAAGACGTCGCCGGCCAGGACCAGGTCGGGGGCGTCCGGCTCGCCGCCGAGCGTGACCCGGTTGGCCGCCGCGTTACGGTGCGCCGCCGCGACCGCGGCCGGATCGATGTCGGTGACGCCCACCTCGGCGGCGCCGGCCCGGCACGCGGCGATCGCCGCCACGCCCGAGCCGGTGGCGAGATCGAGCACCCGGCGGCCGGCCACCGTCCGCGGATGGTCTAGCAGGTAACGGGCCAGGGCCTGACCGCCGGCCCAGGCGAAGGCCCAGAACGGGGGTGGCTCGTCGCTGCGGAACTCGCCGCCGCTCAGTTCGAACAGGCCGACCGGCCCGTCGACCAGGTGGAGCGAGATCTCCGGGGCCAGCGGCACCGGCAGCAGCGCGGTCGGGAACGGCACCCGGCGATTATGCCGACCGGCCGGGTCAGGCCACCGGCACCGAGCCGGGCCGGGCCATCGCGAGCTTCGCCCGGTATTCGTTGCGGGCCTCGGCCGCCCAGGGTGCGTCCTCGTCCTCGAGCAGCGGGCGGGCGGCCAGGAACGCGGCCGCGGTCAGCGGCTTGCGGGCCCGCTCGGCCGGACGGCCGGCAGCCAGGTTGATCAATTCGTCGAAGCGGGCCACGTCGACCCGGACCCGATCCGGATCGAGTCGCAGACGGCCACGCTGCGTGACGATCACGGACTGTCCCGGCTGCACGTCGGGCTCGAGGTGCTTGCGCAGGATGCCGAGGTCGTCCTCCAGCTTTTTGCGGCCGGTGCCGAGGACGTCCGCCAGCTCCGAGATGGACGCCTCGCCGCGCAATGCAAGCAATGCCAGGAGGTGCCGGGGCCGGACGCCACCGAAGTCGCCACGGGACAGGCGAACGCCCCGGGTACGAACCTCGATGCGACCGAAGAGCTGGATGTCGAACATGAATGTGAATGCTGCGGATGAGAGAGTAGAGCGGCAAGCCCCAAAGCGAGGGGTCGTATCAACCGAAAGACTGGTCAGAGCGGCCGCTTGGCCTCATCCTGCCATCGGGTGTACCGGCGGATCGGAGACGGGCCGGTGCGGCGGCAGGCTGTTGGTAGGGCAAAGATGAGTGCTGGTACTCCTTAGACTTCCCGAGTCCGATCAGTTGAAAGGTGGCGCATGAACAGCGGCGAAGCGATCAGCGTCCTCGTCGTCGACGGCCACCAGACGTTCGCCGAGCTGCTCGGACACGCCCTGGCAGGCCAGCCCGACCTGGAATATGTGGGTCACGCCCGCACCGGTGCCGAGGCCCTCCAGCTGGCCGCGCAGCTCGAGCCCAACGTGATCCTTCTCGATCCCGATCTGTCCGATGCGGACGGAATTGCAATAGCTGAGCTGATCCGGGTACGGCAGCCGGACACGCGTGTGGTGATCCTCACGGCCTCCGACGAGTCGGCTCTCGTGGGCCGCGCCACGGCGGCCGGCGCGGCGGGCTTCCTGTCCAAGAACGGGGCGCTCGGCGACGTGCTGAACGCGTTGCGTACCGCGCACGGCGGCGGCATGACCGTCTCGACCGACATCCTGGCCCGGCTGCTGCGCAGCACCACCCCGGTGGTCGCTCCGCGCGGTGGCGGCCTCACCGTCCGCGAGGACGAGGTGCTGCACCTGATGGCGGCCGGTTTGGACGCCCGGGCCATCGCCCGGCGGCTCGGCATCAGCCTGCACACCTGCCGTGGCTATGTAAAAGCTGTGCTCGCCAAGCTCGGCGCGCACAGTCAGTTGGAGGCGGTCGCGATCGCCACCCGGCGGGGTCTGCTCCGGCCCGGCCGGCAATAACGCTAAGTAGTTCTGCCCTGCACTCATCCGCGAGAACTTCAAATACGTACCTGTAGCGGGGTGGCCGGGAAGCCGGCTCGCATCAGGGGAGAACTGTCGTGGATCCAACAGCAGCCGACGACGAGGCATCGGACGTGGCGGTCGCCGATCAGTCGGCCGCGGACTTCCGGCGTGGTGGCCGAGAGAACGACACCCTTTACCGCCGACCGCCGGCCCACCCGCCGGCCGAGTCCACCACCGGCGGGTCCTGGTTCAGCAGCACCGCCGACGTGGCGGAGCCGCCGGACGACGACGACTACGCCCAGGCGGCCTCCGGCACCTCCGCGCGGACGTCGTTCGGCTTCAGCGAAACCCCGATCTCGCCGATCCGCTCGTCGGCCCGGGAGCCGGGTGAGACGTCGCAGGCCCGCTCCGGCCGGTCGTCGTGGGACGGCGAGTCCGGCCAGGTGTCGCAGATCGGCTCCGGCCGGTCGTCGTGGGACGGCGAGTCCGGCCAGGTGTCGCAGGCCGGCTCCGGCCGGTCGTCGTGGGACCGGGAGCCCGGCCAGACCAGCACCGAGATGCCCGCCCGGAAACGGCCGGCGCCGCCGGCCGCTCGGCAGGCCGCCCCCAGCGCGCCGGACTGGCCGCAGCCGGCCCGGCTCGGCCCCGATCAGTCCACTCTCGACCGGGTGCCGGGTGAGGGCGGGACGGGTGACTACCTTGCCTGGCCGAACGCGGACTACAACACCGGCGAGCGCCACCAGGTGCGGCGCGAGACGCCGCAGGAGGCGCGACCACGGCAGTCCCGGGGAGTGACCATCGGCATCGCGGTGCTCAGCCTGATCGTGCTGTTCGGCGGGGCAGCGGCCGGCGTGGTCTATTACTCCAGCTCCAACAATGACGTCGGCTCGGTGCTCGAACTGGGCGCCGCCGGCACCGCCAAGCAGACCGCGACCGCGCCGCTGGACAACCGCACCACCGCCAGCTTCGAGCTGCTGGCCGGGGCGAACTCGGTGAAGCTGACGATCGGGGAACTGGGCGACGACCTGTACCGGATCTCGACGCCCGACGACGCCGGCTTCAAGCCCAGCCCGGTGATCCGCAACGACGACGTGAAGCTCCAGGTGAGCCGGGACGGCGACGGCACCGGCGGCGAGATCGAGGTGGTGCTGGCCGCCAAGGTGCGCTGGGCGCTGCGCTTCTCCGGGTACGCCGAAACTCAGCTGATCGACGTGAGCGGCGGCCAGGTGAGTCAGATCGAGATGGTCGCCGGGATGCGGCGCGCCGAGGTCACCCTGGCCCGGCCGACCGGCACCGTACCGCTGAAGATCAACGGGGCGGTGGACCAGCTGGTGCTCAAATCGCCGTCGAACAGCCCGGTGCGGATCAAGGTGGGCGGCGGCGCGCAGACCGTGGTGGCCGGCAGCCGGACGATCAAGGATGTCAAGGCCGGCTCGACGCTGACCCCGAAGGGCTGGAACACCGCCAACCGGTACGACGTGACGGCGGGCGCCCGGATCACCGCGCTCACCATCGAGAGCGCCTGAGCCCCGGCGATCGAGGCTCAGGCGCCGTCCGTCAGGACAGGACGCGCAGGCGGACCGTCTGGTCCATGGACCGCAGCTGCTCGAGCACCTCGGCGCTGAAGTCGCCGCCGATGTCGGTGATCAGGTAACCCAACTCGCCGCGGGTGCTGAGCAGCTGACCCTCCACGTTCACCCGGTGCTCGGCCAGGATGCTGTTGACCTGAGCCAGCACTCCGGGGGTGTTGACGTGGACGTGCACGATCCGGCTCATGCCGGGCTGCTCGGGCAGCGCCACGCCGGGCAGGTTGACGCTCAGCGTGGTGTTGCCGTCCTGCACGAAATGGGCCAGCTTGTTGGCGACGAAGTCACCGATGTCGGACTGGGCCTCCTCGGTGGAGCCGCCGATGTGCGGGGTGAGGATCACGTTCGGCAGGCCGCGCAGCTCGGAGACGAACTCGTCGCCCCGGCCCTTGGGCTCGGCCGGGAAGACGTCCACGGCGGCGCCGGCGAGGTGGCCGCTGACGAGCGCGTCGCGCAGGGCGAGGTGGTCGACGACGATGCCGCGGGAGAGGTTGAGGAACAGGCTGCCGGGGCGCATGCGTTTGAACTGCTCGGCGCCGAAGAAGCCGGCGTTGCCGGGGCGGCCGTCGACGTGCAGGGTGACGAAGTCGCTGGTCTCGAGGAGTTCTTCGAGGCTGGCGCAGCGGTGGGCGTTGCTGAGGGCGAGCTTGTCGGCGGTGTCGTAGAAGGACACGTGCATGCCCAGGTTTTCGGCGAGCACGGACAGCTGCGTGCCGATGTTGCCGTAGCCGACGATGCCCAGCCGGCGCCCGCGGATCTCGTGCGCGCCGTCCGCCGACTTGTCCCAGACGCCGTCGTGCATGAGAGCGTTCTTTTCGGTCAGGCGGCGGGTCATCGCGATGATCTCGGCGATGGCCAGCTCGACCACCGAGCGGGTGTTGGAGAACGGCGCGTTGAAGACCGCGATGCCCGAGGCGGATGCGGCGGGCAGGTCGATCTGGTCGGTGCCGATGCAGAAGGCGCCGATGGCGACGAGGCTGTCGGCCGCTTCCAGGACCCGGGCGGTGACCTTGGTCTTGGAGCGGATGCCGAGCAGGTGTACGCCGGCGATGCGCTCGATGAGCTCGGTCTCGTCGAGGGCGTTGCGCAGAGACTCGACGTGGAAGCCCTCGGCCTCGAGCCGGGTCACCGCGTCGCGGTGGATGCTCTCCAGCAGCAGAACTCGCACCTTGGCCTGGTCGATCATCATGTTCCGTTCCGTGTGGGGGTTTGGCGTCCGGGCCGCCACGCCGAAGCCCAGATCTCCCAGCCTAGTGCTCGGCTGGGCCGAGTCCGGCCAGGTGTGCTGGACCTCCCATCTGGTGCGATGGCCGTAACCACCGCCGTGGCGACCCGCGGGTGAATACGTTGCGCGACCGGCGTCAGATCAGCGGACGGTGACGAAGCCAGCCGCTCAGGGCCTCCGCCCAGTGCTGCTGGAAGGCCCGGACCGTGGGAATGCCGGGCGGCGGAGGCAGCCGCCAGATCGACTCGAACATCCCGAGCAGCCCGGCCGTCACGTCGGTCACCACCTGCGGGTCGATGCCGTCCAGCGCGGTGGACGGGTCACTGCCGGACACGATGATGTCCAGCCCGAGCAGCAGGCGGTCCAGCCAGTCCGGCCCGATACACGCCCACGGCCAGTCGACGACGAACACGCGGCCGTCCGGGCGTACCAGGAGGTTGTCGGCGCGGATGTCGCAGTGTGTGAGCGTCCCGCCGGACCGCAACGCGGCGAGACCGCGGGCGGACGCCCGCTGCAACTGGGGCAGGTGCTCGGCCGCCCAGGGGTCCAGGTCGTCCGGGGGCGCCGCGGCGATCTGATCCCAGCCGCCGAAGTCGTCGGCCAACAGTTCGGCGGCCCTCGGCACGCTGTCCAGCGGCGCCGGGGTGAGCGCGGCGGCCAGCCTGCGGAGGGCGGTCACGGCCGCGTCGATCTCGGTCTCCACCCAGGGGGTGCGCGGGTGCCCGCCGTCGATGTCATCGAGGACCAGGACCACCCAGTCGCCGGTGTCGAAGCCGCCCAGCATGCGCGGGACCGGGGCGCTCACCGGCAGCGCGGCGGTGATCCGCATCTCCTGGCGGGCCATTTCCGCGGAGCGCTCGTTGACTGCGGGACTGACGGCTTTGACGAATGCGCGCTGACCGGACTCGGTGCGTACCCGATCGGCGGTCCCCGGCGAGAAACCGCCCGGCTGGGAGATCGCCTCGACGACCCGGCCGCCCCCGATGATCTGCTCGACCTGCGTCTGGACCGGCTCGGGCAGGTCGCGCCACCCGATCCGCACCCGCATCTCCTGCACCATGCGAGTGATCGTGTCAGTCGCCACACGTGCGGCGAAACGTAGTTTTGGGGCAAGCTCGGAGTATGGGGTCGCTGGTTTGGGCTGTCGCGCTCTCGGTGCTGTCGGCGGCCAGCTACGCGGGGGCGGCAGTCGCGCAGGAGCGGTTGGCCAAGCACCGGCAGCGCGGGGTGGGCCGCTGGGTGGTCGCGCTGCTGCTGACCGGCAGCGGCGTGGCCCTGCACGTGCTGGCGCTGAACTTCGGCACGGTCGCGGTGGTGCAGGCGCTGGGCACGCTGACACTGCTGTTCGCGCTGCCGATCTCGGTGCTGCGCTACCGCACCCGGATCGACGTGCCGGCCTGGATCGACGCCGGCCTCACGGTGGCCGGCCTGGCGCTGATCATGTCGCTGTCGGTGGAGTCCGGCGAGCCGTCGGTGTTGCCGGCCGCCGCGGGGCGGAACCTGGCGCTGGTCACCCTGGGTGCGGTCGTGCTGCTGGCGGCCGCGGCGTGGCGGGTCGGTTCGCGGTTGCGCGCGGTGCTGCTGGCCGGCGCGGCCGGGGTGGCGTTCGGGATCTCGTCGGTGCTGTCCAAATCGGTGATGACCGCGTTCACCGGTGGCGGGACGGCGGCGGTCTCGCTGTCGCAGGCCGGGATGGTCGTGCTGCTGTCCGCCGGCGGCTATCTGCTCGGCCAGCTCTCCTATCGCGGGGCGGGGCTGGCGACGCCGCTGGCCACGGTCAGCGTCACCAACCCGATGGTGGCCGGCATCGCGGGCGTGGTGTTCTTCGAGGAGAGCGTCCGGTTCGGCCAGGTCGGTCAGATCGCGGTGGGGGTGGCGGCGGTGGTGATGACGCTGGGCGTGATCGGCCTGTCCCGGCGCACGACCGGCGGCGGATCACCGTCCCAGGCCGACGACGCTGTCAGTGCGACCGCCTAGCTTTCGTTGCAGGACAGCCCGGCAGCTGGGGATGGCCCGGACTACCTACGGTCCGGCCGGGTCGTCCGTGGGAGCGGGCGTCGCGCGTACCTTATAAGGCTCTGGGGAGGGTGACCGTCACGATCAGGCCGCCCTCGTCGCGGGCTTCGGCGCGTGCGTCGCCGCCGTGTGCCCTGGCCACCGCGCGGACGATGGACAGGCCCAGGCCGGCGCCGGGGGAGTGCAGGCGCTCGGTGCCGTAGCGGTGGAACGGTTCGAACAGGCCGGAGACCTCGTAGCGGGGGATTACCGGGCCGGAGTTGGTCACCTCGAGGAACACCAGGCCGTCGGGTCGGGTGCCGGTGCGGACGCTGATCCAGCCGTTCTCGCCGGCGTTGTGGCGCTCGCCGTTCTCCACCAGATTTTGCACCAGGCGTTCCAGCAGGACGGGGTTGCCGGCGACGGTGGCCTCGGCCGGCTCGGTGAGCACCTTGACGGTGTCCGAGACGGCCACGTGGTCGACGATGTCGGCGAGGTCGACGTACGCGCGCTCGGTCACCGGGCGGTCCGACTGGGCCAGCAGCAGCAGGCCGTCGATCAGGCGGCCGTGCCGGTCGTTGATCGCCAGCAGCGTGGTGCCCAGCTGGCGCACCTCGGTGGACGCCGACTCCTGGGCCAGCGCCACCTCGAGCAGCGTGCGGTTGAGGGTGAGCGGCGTGCGCAGCTCGTGCGACGCGCTCGCGATGAAGCGGCGCTGGCCGTCGAACGAGTGGTCCAGCCGGGCCAGCATCACGTCGAATGTGTCGGCCAGCTCCTTGACCTCGTCGGGCGGGCCGGTCAGCGCGATCCGCTCGTGCAGGCCGCGGTCGGCGTCGGGCGCCTCGGCGATGCGGCGGGCGGTCGCGGTGATCTGGTGCAGCGGCTGGAGCATCCGGCCGGCGATCAGCCAGCCCAGCGCGATCGCGGCCGCGCTCACCACGGCCAGCGCGATCAGGCCCTGGGTGAGCATGGTTTCCAGGGTGGTGCTCTGGGTGCCGCTGACGATCTGCTCGAGCGTCTTCGGCGGCGGCACCGCACCGACCTCGGGCCGCGCGTCGTGGGTGATCGACATCTTGCCCGCCACCGACGGCAGCTGCTGGCGGGCGAGCAGGTAGGTGGCGCCCAGCAGCACCAGGCCGGCCAGCACGAACAGGCCGCCGAAGACCAGCGTGAGGCGGGCGCGGACGGTCAGTCTCATGGAATCCGGTACCCCACTCCCGGCTCGGTGAGCACCACGGGCGGGTCGCCCAGTTTGCGGCGCAGCTTGAGGATCGTCATCCGGACCGCGTGGGTGAACGGGTCGGCGTTCTCATCCCACGCCTTCTCCAGCAGCGTCTCGGCGGACACCGCGGTGCCGTCGGCGCGCAGCAACTCGGTCAGCACCGCGAACTCCTTGCGGGACAGCGGCACGTAGCGGCCGTCCCGGTGCACCTCGCGGCGGTGCGGGTCGAGGCTGATCCCGGCCCGGCGCAGCACCGGCGGCGCGGCCGGGCGGGACCGGCGGCCCAGGGCGGCCACCCGCGCCGACAGCTCGCGGAACGCGAACGGCTTCGGCAGGTAGTCGTCGGCGCCCAGGGACAGGCCGGTGACCCGCTCGTCGATGCCGGCCGCCGCGGTGAGCATCAGCACCCGGGTGGCGCCGCCGCGTTCGGCCAGGTGCCGGCACACGTCGTCGCCGTGCACCGCGGGCAGGTCGCGGTCGAGCACCACCACGTCGTAGTCGTTGACGCCGAGGCGTTCCAGGGCGGCGGCGCCGTCGTAGGCCACGTCGACCGCGTACGCCTCGTGCCGCAAGCCCTGCGCCACCGCGTCGGCGAGCAGCGGCTCGTCCTCGACCACCAGGATCCGCATGCCTCCATGGTGCCGTGCGGCCGTGTCACCTCAGCGTCACTTTTTTCCGTGACGGCGGGGAAACACGGCGGCCGCTCTACTCGTGCCGTGGCGGCCGACCGGCCGCCGGCGAAGGAGAGGACGATGCGAAACCGTACGGTTGTGGCGCTGGCCCTGGTGATGGCGATGGCGCCGCTGGGCTGTGCGCGGATCGGGGCGAGCCAGCCGTCGGCGGCCAGCAATGCGCCGTCGGCGGATCGGGACGCGGGCCTCAAGTTTTCCCAGTGCATGCGCGATCAGGGGCTCACCTGGTTCCCGGACCCGCAGGCGGACGGCCGGATGTCGGTGAGCGCGCCGGAGGGCGTCACCAAGGAGACCATGGACGCCGCGCACGAGGCCTGCAAGCAGTTCATGCCGGACGGCGGCGAGGCACGTCAGCCGTCGGCGGAGGAGCTGGAGAAGGTCCGGCAGATGGCCAAGTGCATGCGGGCGAATGGGGTGCCGAACTTCCCCGATCCGAGCCCCGAAGGCCAGCTGTCCATCGACTCGTCGAAGCTCGGCACTGGGCCGGGCGACCCGACCTGGGACAAGGCGGAGAAGGCGTGTGCGCAGTACCTGCCGAAGGGGGCACGGACCGAGAAGCACGGTTCCGGTATCGGCGTGGGCGGCGGTGCCGGATGAGGAAGCTTCTCGCCGCGGGGGCGGTGGCGGCTCTGGCGGTGGCGGCTTTTGTCCTCTTTGGACAGCCCGAGGCGAAGGCTCCGGCCGCCGCTGCCTCGGTGGACACGGCCGACATCACCCGGGAGACGCTGATCGATCGGGAGAACCACGACGGATCGCTGGGGCACGGCGACTCGTCGACGATCACCGGCAGGGCTGCCGGGACCATCACGTGGCTGCCGGCGGCCGGCAGCACGATCGCGCGGGGGAAGGCGCTCTACCGCATCGACAACGAGCCGGTGGTTTTGCTGTACGGGAAACTCCCGGCTTACCGGGAACTCCGGTCGGGGGCCGAGGGCGCGGACGTGCTGCAGTTCGAGCGCAACCTGTGGGCGCTGGGGTTGCGGGGGTTCACGGTGGACGACGAGTACACGTCGGCGACCGCGTCGGCCGTCCGGGAATGGCAGGACGACCTCGGCGTGCCGGAGACCGGGCGGGTGGACAACGGCCGGATCGCGTACGCGGCCTCGTCGATCCGGGTCGAGGCATTGACCTCGCAGAACGGGGCCGACGTGCAGCCCGGCACCGAACTGTTCACGGTCACCGGCACCCGTCTGGTGGCGACCGTGGAACTCGACATGGACTCGCAACGCCTGGCGCGCCGGGGTGCCGCGGTCGACGTCACGTTGCCCGACGACAAGACGGTGTCCGGCAAGATCACCGGCGTCACCACCACCGTGCAGGAGGGTCAGGGCGACCAGCCGGACTCCACGCTCATCAAGGTGACGGTCGGCTTCACCGACGCGCCGCAGGGCCTCGACGACGCGTCGGTGACCATCGGCTTCACCACGACGCGGCGGGAGGACGTGCTGACCGTCCCGGTGGCCGCGCTGCTCGCGCGGGCCGAGGGCGGCTACGGCGTGCAGGTCGTCGAGGGCGACGCCACCCGGATCGTGGCGGTGGAGACCGGCCTGTTCGCCGACGGCAAGGTCGAGATCGAGGGCGCCGGTCTGGCCCCCGGCATGAAGGTCGGGATGCCGGCATGAGCGACGTGATCGAACTGACCGGAGTCTGGAGGACCTACCCCGGCGGGGTCACCGCGGTGCGCTCGGTCGACCTGACCGTGGCGTACGGCGAACTGGTCGCGATCGTCGGCCCGTCCGGCTCCGGCAAGTCCACCATGCTGCACCTGATCGGCACGCTCGACCGCCCCTCGCAGGGCTCGGTCCGGATCGACGGGTACGACGTGGCCACGCTCTCCGACCGCCAGTTGTCGGCGTTGCGGGCCCGCCGGATCGGCTTCGTGTTCCAGCAGTTCCACCTGGCACCGGGCCGCGACGCGGTGGCGAACGTGGCGGACGGGCTGCTGTACGCCGGGGTGGCCCGCAAGGAAAGAGAGTGGCGGGCCGAGGCGGCCCTGGTCCGGGTCGGTCTCGGCGACCGGCTCACGCACCGCCCGCACCAACTGTCGGGCGGCGAACGCCAGCGGGTCGCGATCGCCCGGGCGGTGGCCGGCGACCCGGCGGTGCTGCTGGCCGACGAGCCGACCGGCAACCTCGACTCGGTCTCCGGCGCCGGCGTGGTGGAACTGCTGCGCGAACTCAACAGCGCCGGCACCACGGTCCTGGTGATCACGCACGACCACGCGATCGCGGACGGCCTGCCCCGGCAGGTGCCGATGCGGGACGGGGAGGTGGTCTGATGTCGCTGCAGCCGGCCCGGTTGGGCCTCGGCGACCTGGCCCGGCTCGGCGGTTCCGGCCTGCGGGCGCGGCCCTTGCGGGCGGTGCTGTCGGCGCTGGGGATCGCGATCGGGATCGCGGCCATGACGGCGGTGGTGGGCATCTCGGCGTCCAGCCGGGCCGACCTCGACCGCGAACTGGAGGCCCTGGGCACCAACCTGCTGACGGTGACGCCCGGCGAGTCGATGTTCGGCCAGGAGTCGACCCTGCCGGACACGTCGGTCGGCATGATCCGCCGGATCGGGCCGGTGTTGTCGGCCACCGCCACGGGGGTGGTGAGCGACGTCGGGGTCTATCGCACTGACAAAATCCCGGCCGGCCAGACTGGTGGCATCGGGGTGCTGGCGGCGGAACTGGAGTTGCTCGCCACGGTCGGCGCGCAACTGTCCGGCGGCAGGTGGCTGAACGCGGCCACGGCCCGGTATCCGGCGGTGGTGCTGGGCGCGGCGGCATCGCGGCGCCTGGGCGACGTGCCCGCGGTCTACATGGACGGTCGCTGGTGGTCGGTGATCGGCACGCTTCGCGAGGTGCCGCTGGCTCCCGAACTGGACACGGCGGCGCTGGTGGGCTGGGCGGCGGCGACGGAGTACCTGGGCTTCGACGGCCATCCCACGACGGTCTACACCCGGTCGCTGGACGATCAGGTGGAGGCGGTGCGGTCGCTGCTGCCACCAACGGCCAACCCCGCACAGCCGAACGAGGTCAAGGTGTCGAAGCCGTCCGACGCGTTGGCGGCCCGCCGAGCGTCGAACGCGACGTTCACCGCGCTGCTGCTGGGCCTGGGTGCGGTGGCGTTGCTGGTGGGCGGCATCGGGGTGGCCAACACGATGGTGATCTCGGTCCTGGAACGCCGCGCCGAGATCGGGTTGCGGCGCTCGCTGGGCGCGACCAAGGGCCAGGTACGGACCCAGTTCGTGACGGAGTCGTTGCTGCTGTCCCTGTTGGGCGGGGTGGCGGGGGTGCTGCTCGGCTCGCTGGTGACGGGGCTGTATGCGACAACGCAGCAGTGGCCGACGGTGGTGCCGTTGTGGGCCTGGGCCGGTGGCGTGTGCGCGACGGTGGTGATCGGTGCGGTCGCGGGGTGGTACCCGGCCATTCGGGCGGCCCGGTTGGCGCCTACCGAGGCGCTGGCGGCGGCGTAGTGCACGGGCGTCGTGGGGGGCTCACGGGGGCCTCCCACGACGCGCCGATCCCGATCTCAGTACTCCCAGCTCGCGTACTCCGGCTTGGTGGTTTTCATTTCCTCGAAGAGGAGCACCATCCGGTCCAGGAACCAGCACTTCGCCAGCTGGGTGAGCAGGACGCCGCTCACCACGGCGAGGGCGTCGAGGCGGATGAGGCCGTACGTCATGAAGATTGCGCCGACCAGTTGGAAGGCGACCGTGACGACCGGCACCTTGGTTTCCCGGTGGTGGGGAGGCAGCGCGATGTCGTTGCGATCCGCCCAGATGCGTTCGCCGAAGACGGCCTTGGACGCCCAGTTCCGGGTCGACTTCGGTGACGGGAACAGCAGCGGGTTGACCATCATGAAGACCAGGACCAGCGCGGTCGGCAGCAGCGACCACCAGCCGATCCAGTCGTAGGTCCAGATCGCCAGCGCCAGCACCGGCAGGATCGCGAAGCGGGTCCAGACGCTCACCGGGTTGGCGTGCCGCATCCACTTGTCGCCCTCCAGGCCGAACAGGCTGGCCAGGCGCCGTTCCTTCGTTTCCATCACGAGCTCCCTCGTCGTTGGTGATGCGCTCATCGTCGGCGGGCCGGTTTGACATCGGCTTGGCGGCGGGCGTCAACCGGGCGTCAAGCCGCGCCCGCGAGGGTGGCGGCGTGATGGTTTTCCGGCAGCTGCGTTCGCCGGCCGACTTCGTGCGGGCCCGGTCGCTGATCGGCACGGAGGTGTCCGGCGACGAAATCCTGTCCGGCCTCTGGGACCTCGCCGCCGCCGACAGCGACGTCCTCGTCGCGATCGTGGCAACCCGGCGGGTCTCACCCTCGGTGGTCGAGGTCAAAGCCATGCGGGGGTACGCCGGGCAGGCGCGACTCTTGCGCGAGGTGGCCGACGACTGCCGCGCTCAAGGCGTGGAGCGGCTGGTCGCGGCCGGCTGCGTCGACGCGGATGTCCTGCGGCGAGCGGGTTTCGTCCCCGACCCCGGTACCGGCCGGTTGGTCCTTCAACTCTGAGCCAGGCGCCGTTCCAGGTCGTCGAGGTTTCCCTCGTACATCCTCTCGCCGGTTTCGGCCACCAGCGACCGTGCCTCGCGCAGCAAGCGCAAGCCCTCGCCGGTGTTGCCGGCCAGCGCCTCGGCCTCGGCGAGCAGGCCCAGCACCCAGCCGACCAGATGCCGCGCGCCCCGGGACCGGATCTCGTCGAGGCTGGCCCGCAGCGACCGCACGCCACCGGCCGGATCGCCGTCGAGGGCACGCACCCAGGCCGCGACCGCGGCCGCGTAACTGAACCAGGCCGGCTGGGGACCGGCCAGGTCGAGCGCGTGCCGGGCGTGCTCGCCGGCGACAGGCACGTCCCGGCGCAGCGCGTGGATCAGCGCGGTGCTGGTGAACACCCCGGCCCGGGCCAGGGGCGGCAGGTCGCGGGCGCGGCCGATCGCGACAGCCAGGTGAACGTCGGCCGCGGCCCGCTCGCCCAGCAGGTCGAGGACCGGTGCCAGCTGGAGCCGGATGGTGACCTCGTGCGGCGAGTCCGGATCTTCCGACACGGCCAGGTCGAGGCTGCGAACCAGATGCTCGCGGGCCGCGGCCGGGTCGCCCAGGCACCACAGCGTGCGGCCGGCGGCCAGGTGGGCCAGCGCGCCGCCACCGGCCGCCACCATCCGCTCGGCCAGTTCGCGGGCCTCGGCGTGCTCGCCGCGGGCTACCGCGACCTCGTACAGGGTGCGGTACGCCGGGATGTCGGCCAGTTCCTCGGCCAGGGCCCGGACCCGGGTCATGGCGCGCCGGCCGGCCACGGACCGGGCGCCGTCCAACTGCGCGTGCAGGGTGGCCAGACGCAGGTGGATGTCGAGTTCGGAGCGGGCGACCGGGGGCTCGGCGGCCAGCAGGGTGAGGGCGTGTTCGAGGAGCTCGGCGGCTTCCTCGTGGGCCAACGAGGCGAGTGCCCGGTCGGCCGCGGTGAGCAGATGCGGCAACGCCTTCGCGGTGCCGACCACCGGCGCGGCCAGCCACCAGTGCGCACCGCCACGGTCGCCCAGGCTCGCCGCGACCCGGGCGTGCAGCCGAGCCTGCCGGGCCCGGCTCACGTCGTCGTAGATCGCCTCGCGGACCAGCGCGTGCGTGAACCGGAACCGGCCCGCCGACGCCTCCTCGAGGATCAGGCCGGACAGCAGCGCGGCCTCCACGGCGGCGAGCACCCGATCGTCGTCCAGACCGGACACGTCGCGCAGCACGCCGAGGTCGAACTCCCGGCCCACCACCGCCGCCACGAGCAGGATCGCCTGGGTCTGCTCGGGCAACCCGGAGATCCGGCGACGCAGCACGTCGCGTACCCCCTCCGGAACCTCGTGGGCCGCGGCCTGCTGCGCGGCAGCAAGCCGGCGCCGGCTCCCCAGCAGGCGAATCAGTTCCACCACGAAGAACGGGTTGCCGGCGCTGCGATCGTGCACGACATGGACCAGTTGATCGTCGGGATCCACATCGTCACCGAGCCGGGCCGCCATGAGCGAACGGACGTCGTCCTCGCGCAGGCCGTCGAGTGGCAGGCGCTCGACCACCGGCAGGCGCGCCAGGGCCGCAAGGGTGTCGGTCAGCGCCCGCCGTCCCTCGGCACGGTAGGTGGCGATCACCAGGATCGGTGTGGTGTGCAGCTCGGCGGCCAGGGTCGTGAGCAGGCGCAGCGAGCCGGCGTCCGCCCAGTGCAGGTCGTCCAGGACAAGGACCAGCGGCGCCCGCTGCCGGAGGGTCGCGACGATCGTCCGGCAGAACCGGAACCGGACCGCCTCGACGTCCACCACCGGCAGCCCCGGCCCAGGCTCCAGCTCCGCCGGCAGGTTCAGCTTTTCCAAGATCTGGATCCAAGGCCAGAACGGTGGGGCGCCCGGTTCCTCGGTGCAGCGCCCCCAGACGGCGTCCGGCGCCGCTTCCTCGGCGAGCCGGGTCTTGCCGATGCCGGGTTCGCCGGACACCAGCACCAGCCGCCCGCGGCCGTCCAGCGCGCCGCGCAGCACGGCCAGCTGCTCCGCCCGCCCGACGAAGGTCTCGGCCGGCGCGGGTTCCGGCTCCGGGGCCGGCGCCGGCGGATCGAGCTCCGGGGCGTGGCCGAGGATCTGCTGGTGGAGGTGGCTCAGCGACGGGCTCGGCTCGATGCCCAACTCGGCGTCCAGCAGGCGGCGGGTCTCCTGGTAGACGTCGAGCGCCTCGGCCTGACGGCCGGACCGGTAGAGGGCGCGCATCTGCAACGCCCGTAGGTTTTCCCGGTACGGGTGGGCCGCCACCAGCCGGCGCAGTTCGTCGGCGACGGCGGCATGCCGTCCCAGCGTGAGGTCGGCGGTGATCCGATCCTCCAACGCGGCCAGCCGCATCCCGTCGAGACGGGCACGCTCCCCGGGCGCGATCTCCAGCCCATCGAGGACATCCCCGCGCCAGAGCGCGAGCGCCCGCCGCAGGGTCTCGGCGGCGCGATCGGGTTCGCCGGCGTCCAGTAGTAGCCGGCCGTGCGCGGCGAGCCGCTCGAATCGCGTCGCGTCCAGGTCACCCGGGCCGATCGCGAGCCGATAACCGGGCGGCTGACTGAGCAGGAGGTCCGGTTTCAGAAGGCGGCGCAGATGAGAGACGTACGCCTGAAGCGAAGCGACGGCCTGCGCGGGCGGATCTTCACCCCACAGCTCGTCGACGAGGTGCTCGAGCGAAACGACGGTGCCGGCGCGCAGCAGCAAGACGCCGAGGACGGCGCGCTGTTTGGGACGGCCCAGATCGAGTAGCCGCCCGTCGACCGCTACTTCGAGCGGCCCGAGAATCCTGAACTCCACCGGCTCAGCCCGTCGCTGCGTGATCGACGTAAGCGTGCGGATGACCAGGAGGACACCGACACGGCGGGCGAAACGAATGCTCGATCAAGTTGGGATGCTAGCGCGGCTGAGTGTACTCTGCAATCCGCGTTTGGAAAACTGCGTTTTGCAAACTGCACTGAGCGCCTTGATTAGCATCGGAGGGTATGACGATGGGGAAGAAGGTCGACGACCTGCACGACTCGGACGCCTTCCGGCGGCTCCGGGACGTTGAGAAAGTCGCTCGGCGCATCTTCTACAACTCGCCCGACTATGTGCCCGGGCCACTCCAACTACCGGCCTTCGCGCGGGAGACGCTCCTCGGCATCTCCGGCCTGCCCGCCTCCGCCGGTGAGGTGGCCGAACTGGTGAGGGTCCGCACCGAGCGGCACGCGGCGCTGCTTTCCCGAGTGGACGGCGAGGATGCCCCCGAGGTGCAGGTCGTGCTGGATGAGGCCGTGCTGCGCCGGGCGCCGGGCGGATCGGCCACCATGCGCCAGCAGATCGAGCACCTCATCGAAATTTCCCGGAAGCCGACGGTACGGATCGGAGTCATCCTGCTCGAGCACGGTCCGCACCCCGGTTTGGCCGGTTCGTTCGAGATCCACGACGGCGTGGTTTTCATCGAGGGTGCCGACGGCGACCGGATCCTCGAGAGCGACAGCGCTTGGACCGGCATTTTTCAGGACCGGGCGGCCGACCTGATGACGATGGCCGCGTGGGGCGACGAGGCGCGCAATCTGATGGCCAAGCTGATCAGCGGCTAGTCGGAGTCCTGGTCGGACGGGATGGAGGTGCCGTCCTTCAGGTCTGCGATGAAATTCCGGAACTCTTCGACGTCGAAGGCGAGGACAGGTCCCGAGCGGTCCTTGGAGTCGCGCATCAGCACGCGGTCGCCATCCCTCCTGACCTCGACGCAGTTCCCGCCGCTGCTTCTCCTGCTCTTGTGCCATCCCGACGCGATCCCGTTGTCCACTGTGCCTCCCGTGAACGGCGAACGGTCGCCCATGGAGTCAATCAGCCATGTCGCATGGGCGGCGTAGTGACGAGTTGAACCCCTCGACTTTGCGCTCGGACCGAACTACCTCATCGGAGTCGGCCAATCACTTACGGTACCCGATTCCCGGTGTTTCGGATCCTCCGGAGAGTCGGGAGCGCCGTGGGCTGTGCCGCAATGACACTTATCCCATGCGGTAGGATCCTGCGGGTGGACGTCGGCCACCTGCGTTTTGCAGATTAACGGTCCTCCGAGCTGACGGCCCGCGGCGGGTGGGGAGGGGAGTGGCATGTCGGATGCGTCTGATCGGTCCGTCGTGCCTGCTGGTGACGTGGGGCCAAAGATTGCCAAGGCAAACGTGGCGCAGCGCTTGCGGGCCCTACGTGACGGATTGGGTCTGAGCGTTGCGGCGGTCGCCAAAGACATGGACTGGTCGGTTTCAAAACTGACCAGAATCGAAAAGGGTGAGGTTTCGATTCAGCCCTTGGAGGTTCGCGCACTTCTGGGGCTCTACAGCATCAGCGATGAGCATGTCGTCGCGGAATTGTCCCGGCTGGCCCGCACCTCCCGTTCCCGTCAGTGGTACAGCCGCCACCGGTTGACGGGCGCCTTCGCTGACTTCGTGGCCTACGAGAACGAGGCTGCCGAAATTCAGGTCTGGCAATTGCTTTTCGTTCCCGGATTGCTGCAGACGAGGGAATACTCGCGAGCCATCACGGCGCGTACGCTGCGTACCGATCCGAACGACGAACAGGTGAAGGCACGAGTGGACCTGCGGGTGGACCGCCAGCAGGCTTTGTTCGAGCGGCAGCGCGGCGAGAATCCGCCGCACATCACGGCGGTGATCGACGAGTCCGTGCTGCGGCGCCCGACCGGTGGACGCGAGGTCATGGCCCGCCAGCTCGACCACCTCCTGACCTTGGCCGAGGACCCCGACCGATTCTCCCTCGGCGTGACGCCGCTCGAGCTGGAACACCACTCCGGTATGGGTGGTTCATTTGAGCTCCTCAAGTTCTCCGGGAACACGCATGGGGATGTCATGTTTGTCGAGGCCGCGGCGGGGCTGGATTTCCTGCTCTCCGATCCCGAGACAATCGGCCGGCACAACGCCCTCTTCAAAGATTTGCTCGACTACGGTCGAACGGGAGATCGGGCCTTGCAGATGATCCGGGCCATCCGGGACGAGATGCGGGCGGGCTGAAATCGCGGCCGGTCAGGGCCGGAGCGGACGTTTGGCCTCCAAGGCGCGAACGACGGCACGGCGCACTTGCTCGAACACGCGCCGGTTGTCCGAAGTGAACAACACCACGCGGCGCCCCCGGTGCAGAGCGGTCAGCTCCATGTGGCGAGGATTGCGGCAGTAGTCGATCCAGATCGCCGCGATCAGTCCCGTGGCGGCTAGCACTCCGGCCGCGCCGAGCAGCCAGCTTGCCGAGCCGTAGAGTGCGGCTACGCCAGCGGCCAGCAGCAGTTCCAGCGTCCCGCAATACAGAGCGACGGCACGTGCCGTGTGGGCGTAGAAATAGGCCGGATCCTCGACGACGAGATCGCGAACTCGATAGATCGAGTCGTCCGTCTCGATGTATGTGCCGGTGACCACGATGCCTGGTCCCGGGTAGTAGACGGGCTGGTCGGCCTCTGAGGTGTCTGAGTTCAGTGTCATGACGACCCTCCTGACTGTAAATCGTCAGGCATCTCTCGGCTATCAGCAACCCTCTATCTACCGCCTGCTGTCAGCAGGCGGCTATCTGCGTTACGCAGACAAGGCGATTTGCAACATTCGTTGCGATTTGAATCAGTGCGATTTGCGCCATTGGCGGCCGTTCGCCTCTTGGGACACTGGACGAACGTGTCCTCTCACCTCGGGCGAGCCCGGGGATCCGGCTGCTGCGGCAGTAAAACGGCAGACTGGCGCGCCCGGCAGGATTCGAACCTGCGACCGACGGATTAGAAGTCCGTTGCTCTATCCGCTGAGCTACGAGCGCCTGGCCAGGCACATACTAGGCGGTCGTCTGGGTCTTGTCGTCTGCCTTGCCGCTCATCGCGTCCTCGGGTGCCGGCGGCACCTCCATCTCGGGGGCTCCGGGTGCCGGGACGAACGCCTCCACCCAACGTCCTAGCTCGCGGAACACCTCTGCGCGTACCTCTTTGCCGGAAAGAGTGAGGTCGTGCACGCCGCCGTCGAAACGCGCGATCGTCACCCGGGTGCCCAGGCGCGGCGCCCAGCGGGCGATGTGTTCCACGTCCAGGACCACGTCGGTGATGCGGGCGTCCTCGGACCAGCCCCGGCCGCGGAACGTGCGGGTCGAGCAGGCCACCAGTACGGGGGCGTCGATGGACAGGCCGGCGCGCAGGCGGCGCTGGCCCCGGCGGATCGCGTTCAGCCAGCCGACCGTCACCGGGAAGCCGGTCAACGGTTTCCAGGCCAGGTCGTAGGTCCACTCGCCACGATGGTCGGCGTGCAGGCTTTCGCCGTACGTGCCCAGTGCGGCCGTCGGGACCTTCCGGTACGGGGTGCGCCCGCCGATTCCGACCACCGCGGCCATCAGCGGGCGGCGGACCACCCACGGGAAGTTGAAATCGAAGAACGGGCTGTTCAGAAACAGGCCGTCGATCATCCCGTGCCGCTGACGAGTGTGCGCCCACAGCGCGGTGATCAGGCCGCCGGTGGAGTGGCCGGCCACCAGCATCCGGTCGTGGCCGTCGTCATGGCGGATGATCCGGGCGGACTCGTCCAGTTCCGGGAAGTAGTCGGCGAGGCTGCGGGCGAAGTTGGGCGTCTGGTGGGGTAGCAGGCTGCGGCCGTACTTGCGCAGGTCGAGGGCGTAGAAATCCCAGCCGTTCTCGACGAAGAAGTCGGCCAGGTGGGTCTGGAAGAAGTAGTCCACGAAGCCGTGCACGTAGAGCACCGCGCGCCGGCTGGGCCGGTCGGCTCTGCGGCGCACCAGCGTGGCCACCACCGGGCCCTCGTCGTCGCTGCCCAGGTCGATCGTGTGCCGCTCGTAGGGCGGTCCCAGGACGTCCGTCTCCACAAGGTCAGGCTACCCATCGGTAAGGCCGCCGGCGCCATATCAGATCCATCGGCTCTTCCGGTGATATCCCCAATCCACAGGGTCAAAGTCAAGATCCCCATCCGGTACGCGTCCGGCGCGATGCTCGCCCCGCACAACGTTCCGACACAGGAGGACACCTTGTTTGACACGAATCTCGTGATCGTGGGCAATGTTCTGAATGCTCCCGAATGGCGGCGCATTCAGGGCTCCGGGTCGCTGGTGGCCAATTTCCGGGTGGCGTCCACAGCCCGCCGCTTCGACCGGGCCAACAACTGCTGGGTGGACGGCAACCACCTGCGGGTCCGCGTCGTCGCCTGGCGCCGGCTGGCCGAGGGCATCGCGTCCTCGATCACCGTCGGCGACCCGGTGATCGTCTACGGGCGCGTCTACACCCGGGAATGGAAGGACGACAACGGCAACAACCGGATGTCGTACGAGATGGAGGCGTTCTCGATCGGGCACGACCTGGCCCGCGGCCGGTCCCAGTTCTTCCGCACCAAGGCCGGTCAGGGCGTCACCATGGTGGAGGACTCCGAGGCCGAGGCGCTGGTCGGCGGCGAACTGACCGACCCGGTGGGGCCGGACGAGGTGCCGGTTGGTTACGGCGACGGCCTGCCCGACCGGTTCGCCGGCGAGCCGGAACCGACTTTCGCCGAGGAACCCGCCGCGGCCGCCTCCCCAGAGTCGGCACCGCCGGAACCGGAGTCGGCACTGCCGGAACCCGAGTCGGCACTGCCGGAACCCGAGTCGCCGACCGAGGACGAGCTCACGCTCGAGGTCGAGAAGCTGGTCGCCGACACCCCGCCGAGCACCGCCCGGCGTTCGCGGCGCACCAGGCGGGAGCCGGTCGCGGCCTGATTCCGCCCGGCTCGGCCGGTCCGGCCGGCCGAGCCGGGATTCACCCGTTCGAACGGGGGTGGGCCGAACGTTCCGGTGGATCGGACCGGCCGGACGAGCCGCCCGGTTGGTCCAGGCGGGCACTCGCCCGGCAGACTGGGCAGCGTGCTGTTGAAGGAGATCCGCGCGATCGCGGGCGAGACCCTCGTGCTTTCACCAGACGACCCGGCCGCCGAAAACGTCAACACCAACTGGTTCGGTGCACCTCCGCACGAGCGTATGGGCCTGTCCGCCGACGAGGTGGTGACCGCGTTCGAGGAGACGATCGCGGTGCTGCGCAGTCAGGTCACGGCCCTGCGGCACGACGGCCCGGCGACGTTCTACGTCTGGCACGATCAGCTGGCCGGGCAGCTCCGCTGTTCGACCGGCTCATGCGCGCAGGACAAGCTGCCGCTCGAGTCGTCGTACCGGTTGACCGGCGACCTGCACGCGATCGTGGTGGAGTTCCTCCATGACCGCGCGCCGGGAGCGATCGCCTGGGGCGAGATGGAGCCCATCCCGTACTCGGACGGACCGGAGGCCAGCGACGAGGACACGTTTCCGGTCTGGGTGTGCGACCTGCGGGATCGCTAAAAGGCTTTGGAGGTACGCAGCATGGCGCGGGCCGACGCCGCGGGGCTGGTCGCCGGATACCTGCTCGACGCCGTGCTCGGCGATCCGCGGCGGTTCCATCCGGTGGCCGGGTTCGGCACTGCCGCGGGTGCGCTGGAACGCCGGATCTACGCCCCCAACCGGCGGGCCGGCGCGGCCTTCACCACGGCCGCGGTCGGTGCGCCGGTGGCACTGGGCGCAGCGGCCGCGATGCTGACCCGGCGCCGCCCGGTGGCGCGCGCCGCCCTGGTGGCGGCGGTGACCTGGACCGTGCTGGGCGGCCGCACACTGCGCGCGGAGTCCCGGATCATGGCCGGCCACCTGGAGTCGGGAGACCTGGAAGCGGCCCGCGCTCGGCTCAACCACCTGTGCGGCCGCGATCCGTCGACACTGGACGCTCCCGACCTGGCCCGGGCCACCGTCGAGTCGGTAGCCGAAAACACGTCGGACGCCGTGGTGGCGCCGCTGATCTGGGGCGGCCTGCTCGGTCTGCCGGGTTTGCTGGGCTACCGCGCGGCCAACACGCTGGACGCCATGGTCGGGCACCGTTCGCCGCGATATGCCCGGTTCGGCGCGGCATCGGCGCGGCTCGACGACGCGCTCAACCTCCTGCCGTCCCGGCTGACCGGCCTGCTCACCGCTGCCGTGGCGCCGGCCGCCGGCGGCTCGTCGAAAGAGAGCCTGCGAGTGTGGCGCCGCGACCGCAACGACCACCCGTCCCCGAACGCGGGCCAGTGCGAGTCAGCGATGGCGGGCGCGCTGGGCGTCCGGTTGGGCGGGCGAAATGTCTACTTCGGACGCAGCGAGGTGCGCCCGTTCCTGGGCGACGGCCCCCGCCCGTCGGCCGGACATTTACGGCGAGCGGCCCGCATTTCCGGCGCAGTGGGCGCCGCCGCGGCGCTGCTGGGTGCCGGCTTGGCGCTGGCCCGGCGGGCGCGGCGATGAGTAGCGCGGTCGCCGTCCTGGGAAGTGGACGATCGTTCCACAATCCGGCATCGACGGTCGTGCAATACGTGCATACCGGCAATATCGCCGCTCGATGCGCAGATCTTGTCGAGTTGCCGTTCCGCAGAAACACAAACTCCACAAGATCTGGAGTCGGGCGGCAGCCGGGGCGGCGAGGAGAGCGTGAGCGCGGGCCGGAAAGCGGCCCGGAGTGCGGGCGGCAACGAGTCGCGGAGGGCTGGCCGCATCGAGTGCCGGCGTGCGGGCGGCATCGAGTGGCGCTGGGTTTCTGGGCGGTGCTTCGGTGAGCGGCGGACTGCTGGTGGCCGGCACCACCTCCGACGCCGGCAAGAGTGTGCTCACCGCCGGGATCTGTCGCTGGCTGCATCGGCGGGGCGTCAAGGTCGCGCCGTTCAAGGCGCAGAACATGTCCAACAACTCCGCCGTCGTCGTCTCAGCGGACGGCCGGGGTGGTGAGCTCGGCCGTGCGCAGGCGATGCAGGCCGCGGCCGCCGGTGTCGCGCCCGACCTGCGGTTCAACCCCGTTCTGCTCAAGCCGGGGAGTGACCGCGCCAGTCAGGTCGTCCTGCTCGGCGAGGCGGTCGGCACGGTCACCGCGGGCAGCTTCCGGGAGTGGCGAGAGCGGCTGGCCGAGAGCGCGTATGCGGCTTTTGCCGAGCTTCGGGGCGAATACGACGCCGTCATCTGTGAGGGGGCCGGCAGCCCCACCGAGATCAATCTGCGGGCCGGTGACTACACCAACATGGGTCTGGCCCGGCACGCGGGACTGCCCACGATCGTGGTGGGGGACATCGATCGGGGTGGGGTGTTCGCGGCGCTCTTCGGGACGGTGGCGCTGCTCGACGCCGCGGATCAGGCTCTGATCAGCGGGTTTGTCATCAACAAGTTTCGGGGGGACGCCGGTCTCCTGCGGCCGGGGCTTGACATGATCACCGCGGTGACCGGGCGGCCGGTGCATGGTGTGCTGCCGTTTCACCTGGACGTCTGGCTGGACGCTGAGGACTCGCTCGCGTACGGCCGCATGTTGGGACGGCCGGGACCGGCCCGGGGGAGCGAGTGGCTCCGGGTTGCCGTGGTGCGCCTGCCGCGGATCTCCAACGCCACCGACGCCGAGGCGCTCGCGGCCGAGCCGGGGGTGAGCGTGCGGCTGACCGTCGAGCCGGGCGAGATCGCGGACGCCGACCTGGTGGTGCTGCCCGGGTCGAAGGCGACGGTCAGCGACCTGGAGTGGCTGCGCAGCACCGGGCTGGCCGACGCGGTCGCCCGGCACGCGGCGGCCGGCAAACCGCTGCTCGGCATCTGCGGCGGCTTCCAGATGCTGGCCGAGTCGATCCGGGACGACGTGGAGAGCGGCCGGGGCACGGTTCCCGGCCTGGGGTTGTTGCCGGTCGGCATCGCGTTCGGGCCTCGCAAGATCTTGGCCCGCCCGGAGGGCAAAGGGCTGGGTGCGCCGGTGCGCGGCTACGAGATCCATCACGGGTACGTGTCGCGGGGTGCGCCGGAGCCGCTGCTGCACCACGCCGACGGGCGGCCCGAGGGTGCGATCGCCGGCCACGTCAGCGGCACGCACTGGCACGGCGCGTTCGAGTCCGACGAGTTCCGCCGGCGCTTCCTGACCGCGGCGGCGCGCCAAGCGGGACGGCACGGGTTCCAGGTCGCGCCGGACACCCGGTTCGCGGCGGTCCGGGAGCGGGCGCTCGACGTGCTCGGCGATCTTGTCGAGGAGCACCTGGACACCGCCGCCCTCTGGCGGCTGATCGAGAGCGGTCCGCCGACGGGCCTGCCGATACTTCCGCCGGGTGCGCCCGATGCGCTTTAGGCAGACGTACGCCGACCTGGCCGCGACCGTGCTGAGCCGGCCACCCCGGCTGGGCCGCACCCGGCTGGTCGCGGTCGACGGGGGCAGCGGCGCCGGCAAGACGTCGTTCGCGCTGCGGCTGGCCAAGCAGCTGGACGCGCCCGTGGTGCACACCGACGACCTGCTCGACGGCTGGGACGACCAGTTCACCTTCTGGGAGCGGCTGGAGCGTCAGGTGCTCGGGCCGGTGCGACGGGGCGAACGCGCCACCTACCTGCGCTACCGGTGGGATCGGGGTGAGTTCGCCGGTCCGCCGCTGACCGTCGGCCCGGCCCCCGGCGTACTGCTGCTGGAAGGAGTGAGCGCCGCCAGGCGTGAGATCCGCGCCGAGCTGAGTTTTTCGGTGTTCGTGACGGCATCGCCGGATCTCCGGTTGGCGCGGGCGCTCGCCCGGGACGGCGACGACAGCCTTGCTTTCCGGGCGTACCTTGAGCGTTGGCGTGCTGCCGAGGACAGGCACTTCGCCGAGGACCAGACCGCCGCGGCTGCCGACCTGGTGGTGGATGGCGCGGCGGGCGTGAGCGACGACCGCTTTGCCCGTCTGGGCATGCCTGAGGAGGGCACATGACGACCGACGAGGAAAACCGGCCGGTGCGCAGGCGGGTCACGCTGACCGGCATCAGCTCGCGGGCCTGGGAGCACCCGGCCGACCGTGGCGCCCTGACCGCGCTGCGCGAGCTGCGCGGCTTCGACGACGTGGTCAAGGCGTTCTTCGGCATGTGGAACGAGCGCGGCTTCCGACTGCAGTTCCTGGCCGGCTCGATCCGCGTCGACCACCGGCAGTACCCGCGCGTCTACCAGCGCTTCACCGAGGCCGCCGCCACGCTCGACGTGGCCGAGCTGCCCGAGCTGTACGTGAGCCAGTCGCCGATCATCAACGGCCAGGCGATCGGCCTCGACAAGCCGTTCATCGTGATCACCACGGCCGCGGTGGAAAAGCTGGACGACGACGAGCTGCGCGCCCTGCTCGGGCACGAGCTGGGTCACGTCCGCAGCGGCCACGCGGTCTACAAGACGATCATGATGATCCTCACCCGGTGGACCGCCAGCATCGCCTGGCTGCCGATCGGCGCCATCGCGCTGCGGGCGATCATCGCGGCGATGATGGAGTGGTGGCGCAAGGCCGAGCTGTCCGCCGACCGGGCCGGCCTGCTCGCCGGCCAGGATCCGGCCGCCTCGACCCGGCTGCTGATGAAACTGGCCGGCGGCGGCGACCTGTCCCAGATCGACACGGCCGCGTTCCTCGAGCAGGCCGCCGAGTACGAGGGCGGCGGCGACCTGCGGGACAGCATCCACAAGATCGGCCTGGTCGCCTGGAGCACCCACCCGGTGCCGGTGGCCCGGGCCGCCGAGCTGCGCAAATGGATCGACGCGGGTGACTACGCGCGGATTCTCGGCGGTGACTACCCGCGGCGCGACTCGGACGGCAACGCCTCGGTCACCGACGACGTCAAGGCGGCCGCCAACTCGTACCGGGAGACCTTCGCCAACTCGCAGGACCCGCTGATCGGGGTGCTGCGCAAGCTCGGCGACGGCACCGCCGACCTGGCCGCCACGGCGGCCCGCGGCGCCCGCTCGTGGGCGTCCGGACGGGGCCGGCGCGACGACGATTCGGAGGGCGGCAGCACCGCCTAGGATCGGTTCATGAGCTTGAGCGAATCCGATCTGCGTGCCGCGATCGCCCGCGAGATGCCCGGGGTCCGCGCCGACCTGGAACGGCTGGTCCGGATCCCCGGCATCGCCTTCGAGGGCTTCGACCACACCCAGGTCGAACGGTCCGCCGAGGCGGTCGCCGAGCTGCTGCGCGGGTGCGACCTCGACACCCAGATCGTGCGGCACGGCGGCCAGCCCGCCGTGATCGGTCGCCGGCCGGCGCCGCCCGGCGCGCCGACCGTGCTGCTCTACGCCCACCACGACGTGCAGCCCACCGGCGACGTGTCGCGGTGGACCAGCGACCCGTTCGAGCCGGTCGAGCGCGACGGCCGCCTCTACGGCCGGGGTGCCGTCGACGACAAGGCGGGGGTGATGGCGCACGTGGCTGCCCTGCGCGCGTACGGCGACCAGCTGCCGGTCGGCGTGGTCGTCTTCGTCGAGGGCGAGGAGGAGTACGGTTCCGACTCGCTCAACGACATCCTCGCGGCGCACACCGACGAGCTGCGCTCCGACGTGATCGTGATCGCCGACTCCGGCAACTGGGACATCGGCCAGCCGGCGCTGACCACCTCGCTGCGCGGCCTGGTCAACCTGTTCGTCGAGGTCAAGGTGCTCCGGAGCGCGGTGCACAGCGGCATGTTCGGCGGCCCGCTGCCGGACGCGCTGATGACCCTGGCCCGGCTGCTGGCGACCCTGCACGACGATCAGGGCGAGGTCGCGGTCGACGGCCTGATCGGTCGGGAGGGCGCCAGCGTCGACTACCCGGAGGACAGGTTCCGGCATGAGGGCGGCGTCCTCGACGGGGTCCGGCTGATCGGCAAGGGCTCGATCACCGACCGCTGCTGGACCAAGCCGGCCATCTCGGTGCTCGGCATCGACGCGCCTCGCACGTTCGAGGCGGCCAACGCTCTCCAGCCCACCGCAAAAGCAAAGATTGGCGTACGCGTGGCGCCCGGCGACGATCCCAAGTCGGTGTACGCGGCGGTGCGCAGTCACCTGGAGAAATTCGTGTCGTGGGGCGCCCACGTCGAGGTGACTCTGGAGAGCGACGGCAACCCCTGCGTGATCGACGCGACCGGACCGGCCTACGACGCCGCGCGCGCCGCGTTCGCCTCGGCCTGGGACGGCGTGGCACCGGTGGACATGGGCGTGGGCGGCTCGATCCCGTTCATCGCGACGTTCCAGGAACTGTTCCCGCAGGCCGCGATCCTGGTGACCGGCGTCGAAGACCCGCAGTCCGGCGCGCACGGACCGGACGAGAGCCTGCACCTGGGCGAGTTCGAGCGGGTCTGCGTGGCCGAGGCGCTGCTGCTGCGCAACGTGGCGGAGGCGCTGACGAGTTAGGAGGCGGTCGACGATGGCCGACCTGACGTGTGACGTCCTCGTGGTGGGCGCCGGTCCCACCGGGCTGATGCTGGCCAACTGGCTGGTCAAGCTCGGTGTCGACGTGATCCTGGTGGACGGCAAGGACGGGCCCACCCGGGAGTCCCGCGCGCTCGTGGTGCAGGCCCGCAGCCTGGAGATCTACGACCAGCTGGGGGTCGGTGACCTGGTGCTGGCCGCTGCCCGGCGGGCCGACGGCCTGTCGCCCGGCTTCCTCGACCGGGTGTTCGGCCGCGTCCCGATCGGCGCGCTCGGCCGGAACGTGACGCCGCATCCGTACCTGGAAGTCCTGGAGCAGAGCCGCAACGAGGAGATCCTCTACGAGAATCTGCAGAAGCTCGGGCTGGACGTGCGCTGGGAAACGCCGGTCACCGCGGTCACCCAGACCGAGGAGGGCATCGAGGCCAAGGTCGGCAACGACACCGTACGCGCGCGCTTCTGCGTCGGCTGCGACGGCTCCAACTCGGCCATCCGCCGCTACCGCCGCATCGACTTCGAGGGCACCACCAACCCGCACCGGTTCTACGTGCTCGACGCCGTGGCCGCGGCCGGCCTGGTGGAGGGCGCGGTGAACGCCCGCCCCGGCGGCGACGACTTCATGCTGGCGTTCCCGATGAAGGGCCGCGGCCACTGGCGCCTGATCGGCCTGGTCCGCGACGAGGACGGCAACCGCGATCTCACCGAGGAGGACGTACGCCCGAAGCTGCGCCGCTTCGCGGTGACCTACGACCACTCCCGCTGGTTCGCGACATACCGGGTCCACCACCGGATAGCCGCCGCGTTCCGGGACGGCCCGTTCTTCCTCTGCGGCGACGCGGCCCACGTGCACTCCCCGGTCGGCGCGCAAGGCATGAACACCGGCCTGCAGGACGCCCACAACCTGGCCTTCAAGCTGGCCGACGTCGTACAGGGCCGCCGCCGCGACCGTTGGCTGGACCGCTACGAGGCCGAACGCCGCCCGGTGGCCAAGCGCCTGGTAAGCACCACCGACCGCCTCTTCGCCGCGATCACGTCCCAGACGGCGTTCGCCCGAGCCCTGCGCCGCCTCGTGGTGCCGATGCTGGCCCCGGTGGCGGTCCGCGGTTTGCCCCGCACGAGCGGCGGCGGCAGACTCTTTCAATACCTGTCCCAGATCCGCATCCACTACTGGATGACCCCGGGCGCCGAACAGGCGGCGGGCGGCCGCCGGGGTCCGGTGGTGGGCCGCCGCCTGCCGTGGGCGGGCGACAATTTCGCGGCGCTGCGCTCCTTGCAGTGGCAGGTTCACGCCTACGGCGGCGTGACCGCGGCCGAGGTCCCCGACGTGGGAGTGCCGGTCCACGTGTTCCCGCCGGCACCGAGGACCCTGTTGCGCCCGGGCCACCTCTACCTGGTGCGTCCCGACGGCTTCGTAGCCGCCGAGTCAACCCCGAAGGACGCGCTGCGAGACTTCCCGCCCCTGATGTCCTGACGCCCTTGGCGTCCCCGCGAACGGGACAGCCCCGAACACCTCAGCCGCAGTCCCACATCGTGGCCGCCGGCTGCGCGACCGGGCTTAAGACGCGGTGATGTCGGCGGTGTCGGCCAGGCCGCGAGCCTCGAAGCCGGGGATCTCGCGTTCGGAAGTGCCGCCCGGCGTGTTCATTGCCGGCGGCTGGCCGCCGGCAATCGGCATCGACCCGGCGCTGTGACCGTGCGGGGCCGGTCCGTATGGCGAATGCGGCCCCGGCCCGCCCGGCTGGCCGAGCGGGCCGGATCCGCTCTGGCCGAGCGATCCGGGTCCGCTTTGACCATGTGATCCGGGTCCGCCCTGGCCGAGCGATCCGGGTCCGCTCTGGCCGTGCGAGACCGGAACCGGCCCGCCCTGGCCATAGGGTTGCGGCGGATGGGCGCCGGGTAAGCCCGCGGCTTCGTGCGGGATCGCGCCGGACTCGTGTGGGCCCGGGCCGAAGAACGGTGCGTGCGGACCCGGTGGGCCCGCCTGGCCGTGCGGCATCTGCTGTGGATGGGGCAGAACCGGCGAGCCGGGCTGACCGTACTGCCCGGGGGATCCGTGTGGGCCGCCCTGCATGGACGGGGAGCCGGCCGGTGCGTGCGGCACACCCGACGCCACCGGGCCGGCCGGCTGCAGGTGGGGGACGCCCGATGCCACCGGCAGCGGCTGGGTGTGGCCGGTCGGGCGGGCGTCGTTTGCCACGAAGGGCACGCCGGAGATCACTACCGGGGGGCCGTACGGGCCGGGCGGCGGAACCGGCACCGGCTGGCCGTGCGGGATGGGGCCGGGCTGCTGGCCGGGCACGCCGCCGGGGCCGGCGATGGCTGCTGCTACGACGCGCTTGGCGATCTCGGGGGCGGCGGCCCAGTGCAGGCCCAGCTGGGATGCGTGCACCTGGCGCCAGACGAAGCCCTCGGGGTTGCCGCCCGACCAGGTCCAGGCCGGTACGGCGCCGGCGCGCGGGGTGACTATGGCGCGGTGCTGCTTGTACCCGGTGATCCGGGCGCCGGCTGGAGCGAGCGGTGACGTGGTCGGGGCGGTCGCCTCGCGGTAGCCGGCCACGGTCTGGTCGCCGGTGATCGCGGACGCGTCCAGCACCGCGCACATCGGCCGGCCGTCGAAGTCGCGACCCAGCCAGGGGAGGGCCACCCCCTCGGCGACCACCGGCCAGCCGTCGTGGGCGAACTTCGCGACCGCGTTGCAGAGCCGCCGATTGGCCGACAGCTCCTCGGCGTACCCCTCTGGCAGGCCGGCACCGACGATGAGCGCGCGCGTGCCCGCCGGGAGCGACTCATCACGCAGCGGATCGACGACGGCGACGTCCGCGCCGGCTGCGGTGAGGAGTTCGGCCGTTTCGACGTACGTGTACGGAGCCCCCGCACCACCCGCGAGCGCGACCAGCGGACGCTGGTCGAACCCCTCGCCACCCACCGCCTCGGACGGAGTCCAGATCGGGCCGGGCAGCGCCGGCGCCGAGCCGGCCAGGGCCATCAGGCGCTCCAGGTCGAGCCCGCCGGCGACCGCCTCGCCCAGCCGGCGCACGGCCCGGCTCGCCTCGACCGTGCGGTGCGCGACCGGAACCGGGCCGTGCGCGCGGGCCGGTAGGACGTTCGGCAGGTCGCCGCGGCGCAGCGCGCCCAGCACCGGCATGCCGATGTCGTCGAGGGCAGTACGCAGCATCTGCTCGTGCCGCGGCGAGGCGACCCGGTTGAGGATGACGCCGCCCAGGTGGACCATCTCGTCGAACATCCGGAAGCCGTGCACCAGCGCGGCCAGCGAGTGACCCATGGCGGCGACGTCCACGACCAGCACCACGGGGGCGCGCAGCGTGGCGGCCACCGCGGCTGTGCCGTCGAGTTCGGGCTGTCCGGTGAGCGAGTCGAACAGGCCCATGGCGCCCTCGATCACGGAGAGTTGCGCTCCGGACGCACCGTGCGCGAAGAGCGGCGCGATGCGCTGGGCGCCCACCAGGCGCGGATCGAGGTTGCGGCCGGGCCGGCCGGCGGCGAGTCCCAGGTACGCGGCGTCGGTGTGGTCCGGTCCGACCTTGAACCCGGCCGCCTGGACGCCACGAGCCGCGGCAGCCGCGAGCAGACCGACGGCTATCGCGGTCTTTCCGTGCCCCGATGAGGGCGCGCTCACGACCAGACGGGGCTGGGCGCTCATCATGGTCTCCCGTGGCTTACGAACGAAGGCGGTGCACGTGAACATGCCCGCCGGTTGGGCACAGTACCTGGCTTCGGCGGACGCTACCTGGTGGCCGGGTAGCCTCGGGGGGTGTACCGCTTTCTGCTGACGCCGCGTTGGCTGGCCGCCGCCGCGTTGGCGGTTGCGGCCGCGGCGGTGATGGTGCTGCTCGGATTCTGGCAGTACCACCGCTATCAGGAACGCAGCGCCATCAATGATCGGATCGACGCGGCCGACTCGACGCCGCCCGTTCCGTTGACGTCGGTGCTCACTGCCCCGACCGCCGCGGGCACCGCCGGCCCGGCTGGCGAAAAGGCCGTGGCCTGGAAAAAGGTGACGCTGAGCGGTCGCTACGACCCGGCGCACGAGATCCAGGCCCGGGGCCGCACGGTCGCTGGTGATGTTGGTTATGAGATCGTGACGCCGCTCGTGCTGGCGGACGGTACGGCGGTGCTCGTGGACCGTGGCTGGGTGCCGGCGCCGGCCGGGGGAGCGTTGGCGGCGCCGACCGTGCCACCCGCTCCTGTGGGTGACATCACGGTAGTGGGACAACTTCACCTGTCGGAAAGTCGACCGGCACCGATCGAACGACGACACGGCCGGCTCGACACCCGGCGGATCTCGGTGCCCCGGCTTGCGCACGAGTTGCCATATCCCGTGTACGGGGCGTACGTCCTGCTGACCGAGCAGACGCCCGCAGCCGACCAGTCCTTCAAGCGGGTGCCCATCCCGCACGAGGATGCGTGGCAGAACGGCGGTTACTCGGTGCAGTGGTGGCTGTTCGCCGGGATGGCGCTGTTCGCCTTCGGATGGCAGGCGCGCAAGGAGGCGCAGACGCGAGCGGGCAAGCCGGCGGTGAAGGCCGACCGGGTCGCGACCGCCGATCGCAAACGGCCCGCGCGCGAAGCGGACGAGCCGATGGACCGCGTCGAGGCCGCGGACCGCAAACGAGCCGCGCGCGACGAGGAGCCGATGGACCGCGTCGAGGCGGCCGACCGCAAGCGGGCCGCGGAGGCGGAGCGGAAACTCGCGGCGCAGAGCGGCCAAGACTAGGGTCACGCCCATGAGTTCGCCGAGCGACCCATGGGGCGTTCCGGCCCCTGCCCCCAACGATCCGTGGACCGCGCCGCAGCCGGCGGCACCGGTGACCGGCGCTCCCGAGGCCGGGCCCGTCATCGTGCAGATCGCCGAGATCTCGGTGACCTCGACGACCGTGCACACGCCGGCCGGCGACATCCCGCTGGCCGGCTCGCAGTGGCAGGTCAACGACTACTGGATCAGCCAGCAGCGGATCCCGCGGTGGGCGATCGCCGCGGCGATCGTGGGGTTCTGCGTGCTCACGGTGTTCAGCCTGCTGTTCCTGCTGATCAAGGAGTCGGTGATGCAGGGCACGGTCCAGGTGACCGTGACAAACGGCACACGTCAATACGTCGCCCGCATCCCAGCACGTGATCAGTCCGTGGTGACGACCATCAATCAACAGGTCAATTACGTACGCATGCTTGCCGCTCTTTAGCCTTTGCCGCCGATCGCGCGCACCATGTCGATCGTGTCCGCCTCGGCCGCCGGTTTGTCGTCGCGGTAGCGCAGCACGCGCGCGAACCGCAGTGCCACCCCGCCCGGGTAGCGCGGCGAGGTCTGCACCCCGTCGAACGCGATCTCGACGACCTGCTCCGGTCGCACCTCGACCACCCAGCCGTTGTCGGAGACCGCGAGCTGCTGGAACCGCTCGGTCTGCCAGCGCAGCAACTCGTCGGTCAGCCCCTTGAACGTCTTGCCCAGCATCACGAACCCGCCGGTCTCGGGGTCACGCGCGCCGAGGTGGAGGTTGGACAGCCAGCCCTTGCGCCGGCCGTGCCCCCACTCGACCGCGAGCACCACGAGGTCGAGCGTGTGCCTGGGTTTGACCTTGACCCAGGCCGAGCCGCGGCGGCCCACGTCGTACGGCGCCTCGGCGGCCTTGATCACGACGCCTTCCTGCCCGGCGGCCAGCGCGGCCGCGAACGCCGCCGCGGCCTCCTCCTCGCCGGTCGCCGTGCTGCGCCCCACGATCAGCTGCGCCGGGAGCGCGTCGTCGAGGGCCTGCCAGCGCACCCGGCCCGGCTCGTCGAGCAGGTCGGTGCCGTCGAGGTGGAGCAGGTCGAAGAAGTATGGAGTGAGCGTCACCGGCGCCGCCCCGCGGGTCGCGGCCCGGCTCGCCGTCTCCTGGAACGGCCGGGGCCGCCCGCTCGGGTCGAGCGCCATCGCCTCGCCGTCCAGTACGGCCTCGCGGACCGGCAGCTTGCGCACCAGTTCGACGACCTCGGGCATCCGGGCGGTGATGTCGTCGAGGCTGCGGGTGAAGACGGCCACCTCGTCGCCGGAGCGGTGCACCTGGATGCGAATGCCGTCGAGCTTGACGTCGACGGTCGCCGGCACGCCGGTGGCCAGCAGCGCGGCTCCCACGTCGGGCGCGCTCTGCGCCAGCATCGGCGTCAGCGGCGTGCCGACCCGCAGGCTGATCTCGGCGAGCGCCGCCGCGCCGCCGGTCAGTGCCGCCACCGCGACCTGCTTGAGGTCACCGGAGAGCAGCAGTGCCCGTCGCACCGCGGTGACCGGCACCTCGGCCGCCTTGGCAATGGCGTCGGCGAGCAGTCCCGCCTGCGCGCCCTGCCGCAGCTCACCGCTGAACAACCCGATCAGCAGCCGCTGCTCGTCGGCCGTGGCCGCCCCGAACAGCGCCCCCAGCAACTCCCGGCGCCGGGCCTGCGATCCGGCGCCCGCGACCACCGAGATCTCGGCAATCGCCGCATCGACCCCGCCCACGGTCAGCGTTGCCTCGGCGGCGGGCGGCGGCCGATCACGCAGGCTCGCATAGCCCACGCCCGTCTGCCGCTGCCGCAACTCGCCGGCAAGGTAGGCCGAACCGGCCGCGATCTCGTCGGGATCGAGCCGGCGCAGCGCCTCGGCCAGGAGTTCGATCTTGGCCTTGCGCCCGGACACAGCTGATACGGCAGCGGAGGTGGCTGCCAGGTCGAGGAACCGCACGGGCTCATCCTGGCAGCCACCTACGACAATTTCGCCCGGTCCAGCTGGTTGGCGGCGACCCGCGCCCTGACTGGCTAGCCGCACCGGACGACCCGCGCGCTCCCCCGTTTGTGAACGCGCGCGACTCAGGCGGCCAGCGGCTCCTCGATGCGGAACCCACGGGCCCGCACCGCATCGGCCACGCGACTCAGCTGCGCGTCGATGGCGCACAGAGTCGCCGAGATCTCCTCAAGATCCTGATGCAGGGCAGAGTCGTCCCACTCGGACACGTTGACCTGATCGAGCGCCCGCACGGCCGCCCGCAGCCGGGCAATGGACTCGAGACGCTCACGATTGCGAAGTCGATCGATGGCGTTGCGCGGCCCGACGGGCATCGGCCGCACCACCAGGGACACCGAAGCAGGCTCATCATTCGAACGCATGTTCGAGATCCTAACAGGATCGAAGTGGCCCGCGCACCCATGTCACCTCGCCGGTGTCATCCGCCGGGGATGAGGTGAACCGATGCTCGACCGGAAACCAGCCCTGCCGTGAAAACGCCCCTTCTCGGCACCGAAACTGTCGTACCCCACCCGTAACGTGGTGTTAACAAGAACGACCGAAGGAGGACGACCGTGGCCGACCGTGTGCCGCTGGACTTCGACCCGCCGGTTCGTGTGCTGCGAGCTTTGTTGCTCGGTGTCGACGACGACGAGCTGGCCGGGCCTACCCCCTGCCCGGACTGGAGCGTCGCGGCTCTGCTGGATCACCTGATGGGTCTGTCCCATGCGTTCACGCAGGCCGCTCGCAAACGGGTCGACGCTCCGGGCACCGCCGCACCGCCGCCGTCGCCCTCCGCGCAGCATCTGTCCCGCCATTGGCGCAGCCGGTTGCCGGTCCTCCTCGAAGACCTGGCCACCGCGTGGAAAGACCAGGCCGCCTGGGCCGGCACCTCGCGGGCCGGCGGCGTGACCATGCCCGCCGCCGAGCTGGGTGTCGTCGCGATGAATGAGTTGATCATGCACAGCTGGGATCTCGCCCGCGCCACCGGCCAGGACTACGCGGCCGACCCGCGCATCCTGGAGACGCTGATCGAGTTCCTGGCCCAGGGCCCGGCCGAGGGCACGCCCGGCCTGTTCGGCCCGGCCGTCCCCACCGACAGCGAGGCCTCCCTGCTCGACCAGACCGTCGCCCGAGCCGGCCGTGACCCGCGCTGGCGCCGCCCACCCCGCCGCCGAGCCACCGCGGCCTGACGCCACGGGAGGTCCACCCTATTAACACTTATTAATTAGGTGAGCTTCTTCGACGGCGGGGTGAACTTCCTCTTCGGCTCTCCGTCGAGGGCGTCGCGCAGCGTCTGGGCCACTGTCATCTTCGACATGGTGCTGCGGCCCGACCCCACGTGGTTCGTCGGGTCGTCGGGGTCGGCCACGAATGCCGCCGCCGCCATCTGGGGGGTGAAGCCGCAGAACCACGCGGCCTTGTTGTCGTCGGTGGTGCCGCTCTTGCCGGCCACCGGACGGCGCAGCGTGCCGTACACCATCGAGCTGGTGCCCCAGCCGCCGCAGCCGCCCTTCTCGGCGCCGTAACCCGTCACGCAGCGGGCCGCGTCGGTGGCGGCCCGGGCCACCTCGACGGGCACCGCGCGGTGGCAGCGCGGCGCGGCCACCAGCTTGCCGCCGAACTTGGAGTTGGTGCCGTCGGGGTTGCGGATCAGCTTGACCGGCAGCGGCTGGCAGTAGTTGCCCTCGGCCGCGAGCGTGGCGAACACGTTCGCCATCTCGATCGGGGTCGCGTCGCTCACCCCGAGCGTGAAGGCACCCCACCCGGAGGCGTGCTCGGGGGTGGCCAGCTTGCGGTCGATGTCGGTGCGCCAGGCCAGGCCCAGGCGCTCGGCCATCTTGACCGCCTTGTCCGCGCCGACCTTCTCCTCCAGCTGGACGAAGTACGTGTTCACCGACTTGCCGAAGCCGCTCCACATGTTCTGCCGGCCGGTCATCGACTTCGTCGAGTTCTTGGGGCACCAGTGGATGCCGCAGGTTGCCGGGCCGGGGGCGGTGATGTATTTCGACACGTAGCGCTGCGGCGAATAGAACGACGTGCTCAGCGGCATGCCCTCTTCGAGCGCCGCCAGCAGGGTGAAGATCTTGAACGTGGAGCCGGCCTGGTAGCCCGCCATGGTGCCGCCGCCGAGGAGCGGGTTGACCGTGTTGGGGTAGTTGCCCTTCTTCTCGTTCGGGTCCAGCGAGTACCGGCGGTTCACGGCCATGCTGACGATGCGCCCGGTGCCCGGCTCGATCAGCACTTCGCCGTGCGCGTACCGGCTCTTCTTCTTCTCTTTTTTCAGGACGTGCCGCATCGCGATCGACTGGATTCTCGGGTCCAGCGACGTGACCACCTTGTATCCGCCACGGCGCAGGTTGCGCTCGCGATCCTCGGGGGTTTTGCCGAACGCCGGCTGCTCGCGCCACCACGACTTGAAGTAGTCGCAGAAGAATCCCCAGTCGTTGTTCTTGTCGGCGATCGACATGCAGTCGTTGGGCGGCGAGCTGAGCTTCAGCTTGATCTTCGCCTTCTTGGCGTCGGCGGCCTGCGAGCGGCTGATCGCATTGATCTTGAGCATCTGGTCGATCACGTAGTTGCGCCGGTCGGTGGCCGCCTCCTGGTCCTGGGTCGCCGGGTCGTAGGCGGACGGCGCCTTCACCAGCCCGGCCAGCAGCGCCGACTCGGTCAGGTTGAGGTCCCGGGGCAGCTTCGAGAAGAAGACCTGCGCTGCGGCGAAGATCCCGTACGCCCGATGGCCGAAGTACGCCGAATTCAGGTAGCGCTCCAGGATCTCCTGCTTGGAGATCCGCTTCTCCAGTTCGATGGCCATCCGCATCTCGCGCAGCTTCCGCGACGTCGTCTGCTCGGTGGCCTCCAGCGCCTGCTTCGGCGTCTTGGCACCGTCCCGCAGCGCCATCCGCACGTACTGCATGGTCAGCGTCGACGCGCCCTGCGAGATGCCGCCGGCCTGCCGGTTCGCCACGAACGCGCGGGCCACGCCCTTGGGGTCGACGCCGTGGTGCTCGTAGAAGCGGCTGTCCTCGGACGCCACGATCGCCTGGATCACGTACGGGGACATCTCCTCCAGCCCCAGTGGCCGGCGGTGTTCCTCGTAGAACATCGTCATCAGGGTCTTGCCGTCCTTGGCGTAGACGTATGTCGTCTGCGCGCTGGGTACCTCGATGAGTTCCTCGGGCAGGCTCTGCAACGCCTCGGTGCCGGCTTTCACCCCGATCCCGGCGAGGGCGGCGAGCGGATAGGCCAGGCCGGCGACCACGAGTCCCGCGATCAGGCCGGCCCGGACGAGGGGAGCGATCTTTCCGGCAGCCACACCACGAAGGTATTTCAAAATCGCTCATATGCTCATGAAACGGCTGAAGTGAGGTCGTGATTACTGTCCGGACCGGGTCCGGCATGCTGAAGCCATGACGATCGACCTCGGCCACCACGGCGACAGCGAGGTGGGCGCGGGCCTGGTCGACCTCGCAGTCAACGTCCGGCACGAGCCCATGCCGGACTGGCTGGCCGAACCGCTCGCGGCGTCGCTGACCCGGCTCGCCGCCTACCCGGACGCGGCCGGGGCCACCGCCGCGGTGGCCGCCAGGCACCGGCGTGACCCGGCCGAGGTGCTGCTCACCGCGGGGGCGGCCCAGGCGTTCGTGCTGCTCGCCCAGGCCCTGCGCGGCCGCCGGCGGCCGGTCGTGGTGCACCCGCAGTTCACCGAGCCGGAGGCCGCGCTGGCGCACGCCGGGCACCGGGTCGAGCGGGTGCTGCTGCGGGCCGGGGACGGCTTCCGGCTGGACCCGCGCCTCGTGCCGGACGACGCCGACCTGGTCTTCGTCGGCAATCCCACCAACCCCACCTCGGTACTGCACCCGGCCGGCACGATCGCCGAGCTGGCCCGCCCCGGGCGCGTGCTGGTGGTCGACGAGGCGTTTTCGGACACCACCCACCGCGTCGGCGTCGAGGGCGAGCCCGAGTCGCTGGCCGGGCGCCGCGATCTGCCCGGCCTGGTCGTGCTGCGCAGCCTCACCAAGACCTGGGGCCTGGCCGGCCTGCGGATCGGCTACCTGCTGGGCCCCGCCGACCTGCTCCCGCGCCTGATCGCCTGCCAGCCCCTCTGGGCCGTCTCGACGCCCGCGCTGGCCGCGGCCACCGCCTGTGCCTCGCCGGTCGCGGTGGCGGCCGAGCGGGAGATCGCGGTGCGCCTGGCCGCCGATCGCGACCATCTGCTGCGCCGGCTTGCGCACGTGCCGAAACTCACGGTGGGCGGCACTCCGGCCAGTGCATTTGTGGCCGTACGCCTGGCCGGCGCCGACAAAGTGCGCCTTGAGCTGCGGGAACGCGGCTATGCCGTGCGCCGCGGCGACACCTTTCCCGGCCTGGGCCCCGATTGGCTGCGCATCGCCGTGCGCGACACTGCGACCACCGACGCTTTCGTGCGGACTTTGACCGCAGTGCTTTTGGAGAAACCGTGAACGAGGAGCGAGCGTGACCCTGGAGAGGACCGTGGCGGCCATCCGTCCCGCCGACGAGCCGGCCATGGCCGCCGCGCGCGAGTTGCAGGCCCGGCTCACCAAGCCGGCCGGCTCGCTCGGCGCCCTGGAAGACCTGTCGGTGCGCCTGGCCGGCCTGGCCGGGACGTCGCCGCCGCCCCTGCCCGACCCGGCGGCGGTGGCGGTCTTCGCCGGCGACCACGGCGTGCACGCCCAGCGGGTCAGCCCGTGGCCGCAGGAGGTCACCGCCCAGATGGTCGCGAATTTCCTGGCCGGCGGAGCGGTGGTCAACGCCTTCGCCCGCCAGGCCGGAGCCCGCGTCGTGGTCGTTGATGTGGGGGTCGCCACGCCGGTGCCGACCGGCGGGCCCGGACTGATTGAGGCAAACGTGCGGCGCGGGACCCGGGACATCACCGTCGAGGCGGCGCTGACCCGGGACGAGTGCCGGGCCGCCGTCGAGGCCGGCATCCGGATCGCCGGCGAGTTGGTCGAGGCGGGCGCAAAATGCCTGCTCACCGGCGATATGGGCATCGCCAACACGACGCCGGCGGCGGCTCTGATCGCGGCCTTCACCGGAACGGACCCGGCCGGCGTCACCGGCCGGGGGACCGGCATCGACGACGCCATGTATGCGCACAAGGTCGGTGTGGTCGCCGCCGCGCTGGCCCGGCACACGCCCGACCCGGCCGACCCGCTCGGCGTGCTGGCCTCGGTCGGCGGGCTCGAGCACGCCGCGCTGGCCGGCTTCGTGCTCGGTGCGGCCGCGCACCGCGTTCCGGTGATCATCGATGGGGTGATCGCCGTGTCGGGTGCGCTGGCCGCCGCCGCGTTCGCGCCGGATGCCGTCGCCGCCATGGTGGCCGGGCACCGTTCCGCCGAGCCGGGCGCCACCGTCGCGCTCGCGCACCTGGGGCTCGGCCCGCTGCTCGACCTGGGCATGCGGCTGGGCGAGGGCAGCGGCGCCGTGCTGGCCCTGCCGGTGGTCGCCGCCGCGGTCCGGGTGCTGCACGAGGTCGCCACGTTCGATGCGGCGGGAGTGTCCGAGAAATGAGCCTGTATCCGATGGCGTTGCGGCTGGCCGGCCGGCGGGTGCTGATGGTCGGCGGCGGCACCGTGGCCACCCGCCGGGTGCCCGCGCTGATCGCGGCCGGCGCCCGGGTCGAGATCGTGGCACCGGAACTCACGCCGGCGCTGCGCGGACACGTCGACGCCGGCCGGGTCACCTGGAGCGAGCGGCGGTTTGAGCCGGGCGACGTCGCCGGTGCCTGGCTGGTGCATGTGGCGGTCGACGACCCGGAGGCGGCGGCACAGGTCAGCGCGGCTGCCGAGGAGCACCGGGTGTTCTGCGTACGGGCCGACGACCGGGACGCGGCCACCGCGTGGACGCCGGCCGTGACCCGGCACGGCCAGGTGACCGTCGCCGTGACGGACGGCGGTGACCGGCGGCGGGCGATGGCCGTACGGGATCTGGTTGCCCACGCTCTGGAGAGTGACCCGCCCGCGGCGCCCGAGCACAAGGGGGTTGCCCTGGTCGGAGCCGGGCCGGGCGACCCGGAGTTGATCACCGTGAAGGGTCGCCGGCTGCTCGCGGCCGCCGATGTCGTGGTGGCCGACCGGCTGGTGCCCGGGATGCTGCTGGGCGACCTGCGGCCGGACGTCGAGTTCGTGGACGCCGCCAAGATCCCCTACGGTCCGGCCGCGGCACAGGAGGAGATCAACCGGATCCTGGTGGCGCGGGCGGTGGAGGGCAAGTTCGTGGTCCGGCTCAAGGGCGGTGACCCGTACGTCTTCGGCCGCGGCGGCGAGGAGGCGCTGGCGTGCGCGGCCGCGGGCGTACCCGTGCTCGTGGTTCCGGGGGTGACCAGTTCGATCGCGGCGCCGGCGCTGGCCGGCATCCCGGTCACCCACCGCGGGGTGGCGCACGAGTTCACGGTGGTCTCCGGCCACGTGGCGCCGGACAGCCCGCTCTCGCTGGTCGACTGGGCGGCGCTGGGCCGGATGCGCGGCACCGTCGTGGTGATGATGGGCCTCAAGAACCTGCCGGACATCGCGGCCCGCCTGATCGCCGAGGGCCGTCCCGCCGAGACGCCGGCGGCCGTGGTGCAGGAGGGCACGACCGCGCACCAGCGGACGCTGCGCAGCACGCTCGGCGCGGTGGCGGCGGACACCGCGCAGGCCGGTCTGCGGCCGCCCGCGACGGTCGTGATCGGAGACGTCGTCGACGTCGGGTTATAGGCCGACTACTGACGGGTACCCCAACGGTCATGGATGGACGACCGCAAATGATGCTGACGGGGATCGTGCTGGACTCGCCGGACGCCAAGGAACTCGCGGCGTTCTATCACCGGCTCCTCGGCTGGACCGTGACGCTGGAGGAGGACCACTGGGTGATGCTCGGTGCGCCGGCCGGCGGGCCGGGCCTGTCCTTCCAGACGGAGAAGAACTACGTGCGCCCGGTGTGGCCGCCCGGTCCCGGCGACCCGCAGATGGGCATGCACCTCGACATCCGCGTCGACGACCTGCCGGCCGCGGTGGCGCACGCCGAGAAGGCGGGCGCCACCCTGGCCGACTTCCAGCCCCAGGACCACGTCCGGGTCTGCCTCGACCCGGTCGGGCATCCGTTCTGCCTATACGTCGACGACTGAGCCGTCGGCCGCCGCGGCCGAGGCACCGGAGGCGGCGGCCAGCTCGTCGAGGAACGTGCGGGCCCACTCGGCGACGTCGTGCGTGCGCAGGTGCCGCTGCATGACCCGCATCCGGCGCTTCTGCTCGGCCGGCTCGGCCGCGACCGCGCGCAGCATCGCGTCCTTGACGCCGTCCGGGTCGTGCGGGTTGCAGAGGAACGCCTGACGCAGCTCGGTGGCGGCGCCGGCGAACTCGCTGAGCACCAGCGCGCCGCCGGTGTCACCGCGGCAGGCGATGTACTCCTTGGCCACCAGGTTCATGCCGTCGCGCAGCGGCGTCACCATCATCACGTCGGCCGCCGCGTACATGGCGGCGAGCTCCTGCTTGCTGACCGACTGGTGCAGGTAGTGCACGGCCGGCACGCCGACCCGGCCGAACTCGCCGTTGATCCGGCCGACCTCACGCTCCACCTTGACCCGCAGCGTCTGGTAGTGCTCGACGCGTTCCCGGCTCGGGGTGGCCACCTGCACCATCACGGCGTCGCCGACCTCGAGCTTGCCGTCGGCCAGCAGCTCGCGGAACGCCTTGAGCCGCAGCTCGATGCCCTTGGTGTAGTCGAGCCGGTCGACGCCCAGGATCACGGTCTCGGGGTCGCCCAGCTCGGCGCGGATCTGCTTGGCCCGGGCCTGCACGCTCGGGTCGGCGGCCATGCGTTCCATTTCGCGGGTGTCGATGCTGATCGGGAACGCACCGGCCTTGACCTTGCGCCCGTCCACCTGGATCGACTGGCCCTCGTACCGCAGGCCGAGCAGGTGCCGGGCCAGCCGCACGAAGTTCTGCGCGGCGAGCCGCTGCTGGAAGCCGACCAGGTCGGCGCCGAGCAGGCCGCGCAGCACCTCGGCCCGGAACGGCATCTGCATGAACAGCTCGATGGGCGGGAACGGGATGTGCAGGAAGAACCCGATCTTGAGGTCGGGGCGCAGCTCGCGCAGCATGGCCGGGACCAGCTGGAGCTGGTAGTCCTGCACCCAGACGGTGGCGCCGTCGTCGGCGACCTTGGCGGCGGCCTCCGCGAAACGCTGGTTGACCAACCGGTACGAGTCACGCCAGCGGCGCTTGTAGACCGGGGTCTCGACGGCGTCGTGGTAGAGCGGCCAGATCGTGGCGTTCGACTGACCCTCGTAATAACGTTCCAACTCGTCGGCGCTCAACGGCACCGGATAGATCTGAATGCCTTCCAGTTCGAACGGCTCGGGCGCTTCCCCGGTGCCGCCGGCCCACCCGATCCAGGTGCCGCCGTGCTCGGTGAGCACGGGATGCAGCGCGGTGACGAGTCCGCCCGGACTCGTGCGCCATTGCTTCTCGCCATCTCCTCCGATGACCTCATCGACGGGCAGACGGTTGGCGACTACGACGAAGGAACTTCGTTCGGCCACGCTGAGTGCACCTCCGGGTCGTTTCTGTTCCCCTTACCGAGCCTACTGTGCGTAGCTACTCGGCACCTGCCCAGTCTTGCGCAGCCGCGATGGACCGACGGGCTGCCGGGTGCCATTCTGGGCCGGTGACACCGTCCGACGATCTTTCCCCGCCTCGCCGGCCGATCTTCTTCCCTGTGGTCATTGCCACGGTTTTTCTCACGATCATCGGGATGACGGCGGGATTTGTGCTGGGCGAGCGGCACCGGGAGAGGCTGCGGTCGGACGACTTTCAGGTGAGCACGCCCACGCCGGCGGCCGATCCGAAGACCACCGACCCGACGACCGACCCGACGACCGGCCCGACGACCGGTCCGCCCACCCGGGCGGCCGGCCGGTCCTGCCCGCCGGAGAGCATCGAGACCGCGGCCGAACTGGGCCTGCGCACCGACCTCAACCAGATCATGAGAATTGTCACCGAGGAGGGCACCGTGGTCTGGATCTGCGAGGACGGCGCCGGTGCGCTCTACTACCAGGGCAAGACCGGCGGCCGGGACGCCCCCCTGGTGCAGAAGAAGAACGGTCTGTTTCTCACCAAGGTCGAAAGGCAAGGCGAGCAGGAGTACGAGGCGGTCGCCGAGAACGGCAACCGGATCGTGGTGACCGGTGAACGGCTCGAGGTGCATTTCGCCAACGGCGCGCCCAGCGAGATCAGCGAGGTCGCCGAGGCGCAGTGACCGCGGGAATCCGCGGCGCCACGGGTGGGGTTGTGCGAGATGCCGGTAGGCGACCTGGAAGGATTGCCTAGGAATATTGCAACTCATCACGCACGAAAATCACGATCACGGAGGTAGGGCACACCGTGGCCCAGTACATCTACGTCCTGGAGAAGGCGCGCAAGGCGCACGGCGACAAGGTCGTGCTCGACAATGTGACGCTGAGCTTCCTGCCGGGCGCCAAGATCGGCGTGGTGGGTCCCAACGGCGCCGGTAAGTCGAGCCTTCTCAAGATCATGGCGGGCATCGACAACGTCAGCAACGGCGAGGCCCGGCTGATGCCCGGCTACACCGTCGGCATGCTGGCGCAGGAGCCGCCGCTGAACGACGCCAAGACCGTCCTCGGCAACATCGAGGAGGCGGTGGCCGAGACCAAGGCCAAGCTGGAGCGGTTCAACAAGATCGCCGAGCAGATGGCGACCGACTACTCCGACGAGCTGATGGAGGAGATGGGCAAGCTCCAGGAGGAGCTCGACCACGCCGACGCGTGGGACGTCGACTCGCAGCTCGAACTGGCCATGGACGCGCTGCGCTGCCCGCCGCCGGACGCCGACGTCACCCAGCTCTCCGGTGGTGAGCGCCGCCGGGTCGCGCTGTGCAAGCTGCTGCTCCAGGCGCCCGACCTGCTGCTGCTGGACGAGCCCACCAACCACCTGGACGCCGAGAGCGTGCACTGGCTGGAGCAGCACCTGGCCAAGTACGCGGGCACCGTCATCGCCATCACCCACGACCGGTACTTCCTGGACAACGTGGCCGGCTGGATCCTCGAGCTGGACCGCGGCCGGGCGATCGGCTACGAGGGCAACTACTCGACGTACCTGGACAAGAAGGCTCAGCGGCTCGCGGTCGAGGGCCGCAAGGACGCCAAGCTGAAGCGGCGCCTCACCGAGGAACTCGAGTGGGTGCGGTCCAACGCCAAAGCGCGGCAGACCAAGAGCCGGGCCCGCCTGGACCGCTACGAGGAGATGGCCAGCGAGGCGGAGAAGACCCGCAAGCTGGACTTCGAGGAGATCCAGATTCCGCCGGGCCCGCGCCTCGGCAACACCGTCATCGAGGCCAACGACCTGATGAAGGGCTTCGATGGCCGGAACCTGATCGGCAACCTGTCGTTCTCGCTGCCGCGCAACGGCATCGTCGGCATCATCGGCCCGAACGGCGTCGGCAAGACCACTTTGTTCAAGACGATCGTCGGCCTGGAGAAACCGGATTCGGGCACGGTCCGGGTAGGAGAGACGGTCCACCTGTCGTACGTGGACCAGAACCGTGAGGGCCTCGGCGGCAACGAGACGGTGTGGGAGGTCGTCTCCGACGGGCTCGACCACCTGATGGTCGGCAAGGTCGAGATGCCGTCCCGGGCATACGTGGCCGCCTTCGGCTTCAAGGGTCCGGACCAGCAGAAACCGGTCAAGGTGCTGTCCGGCGGCGAGCGGAACCGGCTCAACCTGGCGCTGACCCTCAAGATCGGCGGCAACGTGATCCTGCTCGACGAGCCGACCAACGACCTGGACGTCGAGACCCTGGGCAGCCTGGAAAATGCGCTGCTGGAGTTCCCCGGCTGCGCCGTGGTGATCTCGCACGACCGGATGTTCCTCGACCGGGTCGCCACCCACATGCTGGCGTGGGAGGGCACCGAGGAGGAGCCGGACAAGTGGTTCTGGTTCGAGGGCAACTTCGAGGCCTACGAAAAGAACAAGATCGACCGGCTGGGCGCCGAGGCGGCCCGCCCACACCGGGTCACCTACCGCAAGCTGACCCGTGACTGATGACTGAGCGCTTCATCCACGACGTGTCCGTGCGCTGGTCCGACATGGACGCGTACGGGCACGTCAACAACGCGCGCTTCCTGACGCTGTACGAGGAGGCGCGCGTTGCGATGTTCTTCGTCGGCGCGCGCAAACACGGCCTCGGCTCGTTCGAGGAGGGCATCGTGATCGCCCGCCACGAGATCGACTACCTGCGACCGGTGAACTACGGCGAACCGGTCCGGGTCGAGATGTGGGTCTCCCAGCTGCGGGCCGCGTCGTTCACGGTGTCCTACGAGCTGTTCGACGACGACGTGCTGGCCAGCCGGGCCAAGTCCGTCTGCGTGCCGTACAACCTGGTCAAGGCCCATCCGCGCCGCCTCACCGACGCCGAGCGGGAGTTCCTCAACCCGTACGTCGGGTCGTACTGATGGAGGGCCGGCACGGCCTCGCCGGTGTCGCCGACGCCGGCGCCTTCCTGGCCCGGCTCACCCGGCTCGACCCGGCCGCGCCGGTGCGGCTGCGCCGGTCCGGCCACCGCACCGCGCTGTGGGCCCAGCTGCCCTGGGACGTGCTGGTCACCCGCGAGGTGGCCGGCGACGGCCCGGCGGACGCCACGGTCTCCGCCGCCGATCTGCTGGCGGTGCTGGCCGGCGGCGGTGACCGGCTGCCGGAGCGGCGGGATGCGCAGTGGCGCTGGCCGCTGCCGCCGGCCGCGGGCGAGACCGTCGAGTCGGTGGCCGGCGCCGAACTGAGCCGCCTGGCGGCCGCGGCGGCTGGCACGCTGCGCGAGGTGTCGGCCGGCGGGCTCGGCGGCCGGCAGGTCGGGCAGCGCGCGGTGCGCGACGCGCTGCTCGATCACGTGGCGCTGGTGGTGACTCCGCCCGAGGGCGAGCCGGTTGAGGTCTCGCAGCGCCTCGTTCAGGCAATTTCCCGGATGGGTTTCCTGGGACCCGAGGGTGCGGACGTCCCCGACACCCGGGTCCGGGTGGCCGGACGCTGGGTGGGTCTTTCGGCACCATATGGAGTGGCGTGGCTACAGGCTGTCAAGAAATTGACCGTTGTGCCTATAGGTGGTCACCCGAAAGGGTGATGCCGTATCGGACGACCGGTCCCGCCCTCCCGTTGGGGGGATGACCTCCGCGACCTGTACGGGTACCGTCGGCACCCGGATCCACTCGCTACGTCCGGCGGTGGGTCTGCTGGGGAGTGAGGTGCGCAACGATGCCGTGGTGGTCATGGCGTCCGGGCTCGGCGGCTGGTAATGCGCCGGAAGCCGACGGGGATTCCGCCGTCCGGAGCACAGTCCGTGTCGGTGTACCGGCTCAGCGTGAGCCGAGCCGGATGCTCAGTAGTGCTCCGGCCGATGTGGCCAAGAGCGAAGAGTCTGAACAGATTTCGCCAGTGACGCTGGCGCGGATCGGCAAGGCGCTCGACCTGCTCGATATCCGGTTCCTCGCCGACGGCGGCGGCAGCCTGCTGGCGATGTGGGAACGGCACGCGGTGCTGTTCACGCTCGAGGGACCGGACGACGAGATCCTGGTGATGCGTGCCCGACCGCATTCGACGGTCCCACCGGACTGGGCCGACCGGGCCTACCGCGTGGTCAACGAGTGGAACCACACCCGCCGCTTCTGCAAGGCGTACGTGGGCGATCCGACCGAGCGGGGCCAGCTCCCGATCTACGCGGAGCTCCAGGTTCCCCTCGCGGCCGGCGCCCACGACGCCCTCCTGGTCGAGATGCTCGACTGCGGTGCCGCCGTGGCGACGTCGTTCGTCGACTGGTTGCACGACGAAGGTGCTCTGCTCTAAAAGCACCGCTCTGGAAGCACCGATCTAGAGCGGGAACATACCCACCCGGCCGTGGTATTCGCGGCCCAGCTGGTCGGTGTCCGAGCCGACCAGCAGGCCGTTCGGGACCGCGACGAAGACCCGTACGCCCACCCCGCGGGCGCGGGTCGGGTTCCACGGCAGGGCACGACCGGTGCGCGGGCTCACCGCGCCGATGCCGGGCCGGGACACCGCGCCCGGGCCGGGGCCCTTCGCGTCGCTGCCGTACGGGTTGTCGAAGTAGCGCTGGTGCCCGCCCAGGTAGACGGCCGTGCCGGTGACCGCGACGGCGTACAGCGAGTCGCCGCCGGTGCGCTGCACCCAGGTCGGGTTGTGCCGGCCGGTGCCGGTGGCCTCGAAGCGGGCCGCCGAGTCGCAGAGCTTGTCCGGCGCCGAGGCACGGCCGGTGGCGACCACCACGAAGTACGAGCTGTCCGGCGCGAACTTCACCTGGCGCAGGTAGGTGTCGAAGCCCTTCATACACATGGGCTTGTACGCGTCGGTGTACCACCCGGTCAGCGTCGCCGACGGGCCGGCGACGTCGAACATGGCGATCTGGGTGCGGTCGTAGCCGCCGGACCGCAGCAGCGCGCCGACCGCGACCAGCTTGCGGCCGTCCGGTGAGATGTCGAAGTGCTCGACCCGGGTGCGGCTCAGGCCGGGTGCGGTGAGCCGGGCGTCGAAGCCGGTGTCCACCGCGCCGGTGGTCGCGCTCATCCGGGCCAGCGCGGTCCGGTTCACGCCGTTGACGGCCGAGAACGTGCCGCCTGCGTACAGGTGCGACCCGCGCGCGGTCAGCGCCCGTACGTCGCCCCAATTGATCTTTGCATTGAAGCCACTGACCCGCTGGCCGCCCATGGTGAACCGGGCCAGGCCGCGCTGCACCGTGCCGTTGACCGTCTTGAAGCCGCCGCCCGCATAGACCGTGCTGTCCGGCCCGGCGGCCAGTGCGTAGACCGCTCCGTCCAGCGCCGGCGCGAAGGCCCGGATGGCGCCGTCGCGCAGCCCGAACGCGAAGATGTTCCGCCGCGCGTAGGTGTTCCGGCGGCTGCTGTCGGTGACCTTGGTGAATGCGCCGCCCACCACGACCGTGTCACCGACCACGGCCATGGTCCACACGGTGCCGTCCAGCACATGCGGCGTGAAGTCGACCGGGTTGGTGGACACCACGGTGGGGTGGGCCAGGTCGGCCGCGGCGGGATGCGCGCAGGCCACGGCGGTGCTGACGATGACGGCGGCGGCGAGCAGTCGACGGCGCATGCGAGCGGCTCCAGGGCGCAGAAGATCGGCGGTTTGTCACCCGCACAACGAGCTACGTGCGCCCCGGAAACGATCAGGTGACCGGGTCCATCTTGTTGACCATGAAGTACGCCGCGCGCTCGAGATAGTCCCAGAGCGTTTTCTCGTACGCCTCCGGCAGCTCGAGCGAATCGACGGCCGCGCGCATGTGCAGCAGCCAGGCGTCGCGCTCCGCGGGCCCGACCCGGAACGGCGCGTGCCGCATCCGCAGGCGCGGGTGGCCGCGGCTGGCCGAATACGTGTTGGGGCCGCCCCAGTACTGCATCAGGAACAGGGTGAGCCGGTCGGCGGCCGGGCCGAGATCCTCCTCGGGATACATCGGGCGGAGCAGCGGGTCCTCGGCGACGCCCTCGTAGAACCTGTCGACGAGGCGGCGGAAAGTGGGCTCGCCACCGATGGCTTCGAAGAAATTGGCCTGGTCGGTCACGTAACTATCCTGCCAGGCGTGACGCCTAGGTCCGCTCGGGTGTGATGCGCGTCGGCACCGCGGCCACCCCGCGGGCCACCTGGGTCGGTGCGGCGGACGCCCGGGCTCCCGCGTCGACCGCCGCGGCGAACATCCGGTCGCTCGGCCAGCGGGCCGCCATCCAGCCCATCACCAGCATGCCGCCGATGCTCCACAGTCCCACCACCATGGGCAGGAAGAACCGGTCAGCGAGCAGGCCGGTGACGATCACGCCGGAGAACTGGCTCAGCTGCGTGCCGGTCTGCATTACGCCGTATGCCCGCGCCCGGTAGCCGTGCGGCAGGATCAGCACGAACTTGGCGTTCAGGGTGGGCACCAGACCGCCCTGTGCGAGGCCCGCGCACAGCACCAGCAGCGACACCACCACGGGCGGCGGCGCCAGCAGGGCGGGAATGAGCGGCATCACCGAGAGCAGGGCGAGCGGGCGCACCAGCTTGTCGCGCCGGGAAGGGGCGATCAGCCGGCCGATCACCAGGCCGCCGATCACGTAGCCGATCGGGCCGGCCGCCATGATCAGGCCCTGGTCGAGGCCGCGGGTCACCGGATCGGGGTTGCCCTGTGCCGCCCACGCCGCGGCCAGGCCCTCCGGCACGATCGAGAACGCGGTCAGCACGAAGATCATGCTCGCGATGGACCGCAGCGTGCGGCGTCCGAAGACCAGCCGGAAGCCCTGGGCGGACTCGTCGAGCAGGTGGCTGCGATGGGCCCGGGCGCTGGCCGCCGGGCGGTGCTGCACGCCGACCGCGATGAGCGCCGCCGAGATCGCGAAGGTGATCAGGTCGACCGTCAGCGCCACCCGCGGCCCGATCCCGGCCGCCAGGGCGGCGCCGACCAGATAGCCGAAGACCTGCGCGGCCTGCCCGGTGGTCTGGTTGAGAATCACCGCGGTCGGCAGCTTGTCCCGGCCGACCACCTGCGGCAGCAGGGCCGAGCGGGCGGCCTGGGTGGGCGGCGTGCCGAGGCTGATCAGGAAGACCAGGACCAGCATGATCGGGATCGGCACCTGCGGCAGGAGCAGCAGCGCGAGCGGGACCATCCGGGCCAGATCGGCAAAGATCAAGACACGGCGGTACGGGTACCGCTCGGCGAGCGCGGACAGCAGCGTGCCGCCGATGATCCAGGGGAGGAAGCTGACCGCGAACGCGGCGGCCGACATGAGCACCGATTCGCTGCGCTGATAGACGAGCACGGTGACGGCGGCCTTGGCCAGATAGTCACCCAGCCAGCTGACGAGTACGGACGCATAGATGGCGCGGTACTCGCGGATGGCGAGAACTGTCCGGAAGGTAACCGGACGGTCCCGCTCCGTCACCACGGCGGCGTTGTCGGCCGCGCGTGCAGCGGGGTCTTCGGACACCAGGTCCTCCATCGATCTCGGTGCATGCCGGGTCACGGCACGCACCGGGCACGCCCAGCGGAAAGGTCCGGTGGGAACGTGATGCCGCATGTGCAGATGCTCAAGCGGATTCTGCCCGATCGTCCGAGTCGATGCTAGGGCGTACGGCCGTTTTGTCGGCCGTTCGGAGGAGGCCCGGCCTCCCCCGGACGAGCTAATCCCTGCTCAAGTGGCCCCACCCGGCCGCTGGTCGGGTTCGGACGATTGGAGATAGTTCGGCGGCACCGCGGACCGCGGCAGCAATCGCGACGCAGCGATGCGTTCGGACAGTCCGGAACTCTCCAGCGCCTCGGTCAGCGTCTGCCGCAACTCGCGCTGCAGGATGGCCTGGCCGTCCGCCGTGGTCTTGGCGATGGTGCGGATCACCGCGCCGTCCACGGTGAGCTGTTCGACGCCGACCACGTCCGGCGGTTCCAGGAACTCGGTGCGGTGCTCAGGCGACTCGGCCACCGTCTCGGCGGCCCGGCGCAGCACCGCGATCGCCTCCTCGGAGTTGACGAAGCCGATCGGGATGTCGATCACCACGAGGGCCCAGCCCTGGCTCTTGTTGCCGACCCGGATGATCTCGCCGTTGCGGATGTACCAGAGCACGCCGCGCATGTCCCGGACCGTGGTGATGCGCAGGCCGACCGACTCGACGACGCCGACCGCCTCGCCCAGATCGACCGTGTCGCCGACCCCATACTGGTCCTCGAGCAGCATGAACAGTCCCGCGATCAGGTCCTTGACAAGACTCTGCGCGCCGAAGCCGAGCGCCACGCCGACGATGCCGGCACTGGCCAGCAGCGGGCCCAGGTTGAAACCGAGTTCGCCGAAGACGAGCAGCGCGGCCATCGTGAAGACCACCGCGGTGACGAAACTGCGCAGCACCGAGCCGATCGCCTCGGCCCGCTGCCGGCGGCGTTCCGGGATGAACTGGCCCTGTCCGTCCTCGGCGGCCGGGGTGGCCTTCTCCTTCAGGGGTTTGAGCAGGGCGGGCATCGAGGCCCGGGTGGAACTGGTGGTCAGCCGGCGGATCGCCCGGTGCAGCAGCCAGCGGATCAGGATGGCGACCAGGATGATGCCGACGATCCGCAGCGGCTTGGCGATCAGGACATAACTGCTGGAGGCGAGCCACTGGTTACCGGTCCAGTCGAGGACGCTGCTGCACAGCCAGTCCTCCGGGCACAGCTTCTCGACGTCCGGGATGGTGACCGAGACCGACGGGGCCGGCGACGGTGGCGGAGCGGATAGGAACACGGGAAGCCACCGTACCGGGCGAACCTCGCCCGGCTATCAGGTGCCGCACAGCGCGCAGACCTCAGACGTTTACCGTCCGGCTACGGATTGCGCTCGCAATTTGGTCATTCATCAGGGACTATTGGCGCACGAGGCATCGCCACCGACGCCTCGGTGACGAATCACGGACGCATACGGGAGCGCTGCAGCACCTACACCGAAGGGTGATCGCGATGCCTGACATACGACCCACAGTGGGCTCATCCGCGTTGGTTCTGAACGCCACCTACGAGCCGCTGTGCGTCGTATCTGTGCGTCGAGCGACCATCCTCGTCCTGACCGCCAAGGCCGAGGCCGTCTCGGACGGCGACGGCATCCTGCACAGCGTGCACTACAACCTCCCGGTTCCCTCGGTGGTCCGCCTCACCCGGTACGTGAAGGTGCCGTACCGCACCCACGTCGGCCTGTCCCGCCGCGCGATCTTCGCCCGGGACGGCGGCCGCTGCGCCTACTGCCGCGGCTCGGCCGAGACCATCGACCACGTGTTCCCGCGCAGCCGCGGTGGCCTGCACGCCTGGGAAAACGTGGTGGCCGCCTGCGCCAAGTGCAACCACAGCAAGGGCGACAAGACGCCGGCCGAACTCGGCTGGCGACTGCACCAGATACCGGCGGCGCCCCGCGGGGTGGCCTGGCGGGTGCTCGGGCACCGCACGCCCGACCCCCGTTGGGCAGACTGGCTCGATCTCCCCGCCGCCCCGGCCGTCACGGCCGAGGCGGCCTAATTTTTTCTAGGCCAGTCTTTTCTAGGCCAGATTTCTCTAGGCTTTGTCCGTTTCGACCAGCGAGGCGAACACGATGACGTTGTCGGCGTAGCCGACGTTGCCGCCCACCCAGCGGCCGCCGCAGGTCATCAGGCGCAGCGACGGGCGGCTGAAGTCGCCGTACACCCGCTGCACCGGCAGTTTGCCCTTGTCGAAGCGCTCGACCGAGTTGACCTCGAAGATCGCCACCGAGTTGTCGGCGCGCAGCACCTCGATCCGCTCGCCCGGCTTGAGCTTGGGCAGGTTGTGGAAGACCGACGGGCCGGTGCGGGTGTCCGCGTGCCCGACGATCAGCGCCGGCCCGAACTGACCCGGGGTGGGCCCGCCCTCGAACCAGCCGGCCTCGTTGTGCCGGCGCAGCGGCGGGACGCCGACCGAACCGTCCTCGGCCAGGCCGACGTCCAGGACCGGCGCCTCGACCTTGATCGCGGGGATGGTGAGCCGCTCCGGCCGGCTCGGGTTGAGTACCGGGAACGCCCGTGGCGGTGGCTCGTCCGCGCGGCCGAACAGGTTGGGCAGGTCGATCGCGGTGGCCGCGCCGATGCCCATGGCCACCACGAACAGGCCCAGGAAGAGCAGGACCAGCGCGATCAGCCCGACCGGCCAGGCCCGCTTGCCGCGGATCGGGCGGGGCGGCTGCCTGGGTTTGGGCTGGCCGGCCCGGAACGGGTGGCGGCCGGGCATCCGGGGCGGCGGCGGCAGCGGTCCGGTGATGGTCCCGGGCGGCGGGGCGACGACCTGGGCGGGACGCTTGCGTACCACCGACTCGGGCATGCGTGGGCCGGTCACCGGGGGGAGCGGTCGGCGAGCCACCGGCGGCCTCAGCCGACGCGCCGGCGTCGCAGGGTCCACAGCCCTAACACCGCCCCGGCCACCAGGATGGCCAGCCCCGAGCCGATCAGCATGGGCGCGTTCCGGCCCGGCGCCATACCGCCGCCGCCGGTGGCCGGGCCCTGCGCCGGCTCGACCTTGGCCACCACGTGCACGGTGGCCGAGGCCGTGGTGCCGTCCGGGCAGCGCAGGTCGACCCGGTAGTCGCCGGGCTCGGTGCTGGACGGCACCCGGACGGTCGCGGTCAGGAACCCGTACTGCGGGGTGACCGTGACCGAGCCGAAGAGGCCGGACGAGACGGTCGCGGATTTGAGGTTGTCGTCACAGGAGGCCCGCAGCCCGACCTCATCGCCGGCCGGGACGGTGTTCGGTGTGATCTCGATGAAGGCGGCCGCCGCGTGCGCGGCCGGAGCCTGCACGAACAGGACGGGAAGGCCCAGAACGAGCGCCGCCAGGGCGGCGGGGACGGACATGCGCATGGAATCCCCCTCCTGCCGTTCGAGGGCACCCGGACACGAACGGCGCGTGTGGGTGATTTTCGCATCTCGGTGCCATTCCAAGAAGATCTCGACGGCATGAGAAGACACCCGACGGTCCGGGCGATCACACACTCCGCTACCGTGACTGGTGTTCGGATCCAACTGGGAACGCTGGCGCCTGGGGGCGTTGAGGTTGTCGACATCAAGCACGCTTCTGGTCTTCGTGGTCATTCCGGCCGCCGTCATCGCGCTGGTGGCCGCCCTGGTCCTGTCCGGCAGTGACCGCACCCGGCGCAGCAGCCGCCGCTACCGTCCCGGCCGGCCCTACGACTTCCAGCCGATCTGGTTCCTGGCCTCGCCGGAGCAGGTCAGCACCGCGGCCGCCGGCGCGCATGCCGCCCGTCCGGCCATCGCCGGCCCGGTCCTGGAGGACAGCTCCGGAGCCCGGGTCCTGCCCGGACCGACAGGAGGCGCAAGTGACAGTTGGTGACGTGCAGCAGACGCACGAGCAGAAAAACCAGCCGCTGACCGCGCTGGACGAGCCGGGCGGCGACACCATCGCGGCCGCGCCGGAGCTGACCCGGTCCGAGCCGGGCGCCCTGGCTGCCGACGGCCCGTTCACGACCCGTCAGCTGCTGCGGCTCGACGAGGCGCTGCGGGTGGCGGACAGCTCGACCGGCCTGACGTTCAGCGTCTTCGTCGGCGAGCTCCCGACGCCCACCCGGGCGTACGCCGAAAAGCTGCACAAGCAGATCGACGACTCGGCCCACGCCGTGCTGATCGCCGTCTCGCCCAACCAGCGCCGCCTCGAGATCGTCACCGGCAACGAGGCCCGCAAGCGCATCTCCGACCGGGATGCCAAGCTGGCCGGCCTGTCCATGGCGGCCGCCTTCGCCGGCGGCGACCTGGCCGGGGGAGTGCTGTCCGGGATCGACCAGCTGGCCTCACACGCGGGCCGCCACTAAAAACACGGCTCTGTGCCAAATCGGAACCTTCTCGCGCCCGAAACGCGGCGGTAACAACGCTGCGTAAGTACGCTGACACTCCACGGTGATGGAGGTGGTCCGCTTTGGTGATGACGACTCCGGCCTCGACCCCGCCCCGATGGAGCGCCCCCGAGGGCGTGTGGACCGAACCCGATCTGCACCTGTTCCCGCAGGACGGCCACCGGTACGAGATCGTCGACGGTTGTCTGCACGTGACGCCGCCGCCGCCCGAGTCGCACGAGGCGGTGGTCCGTGCCGTGGTCACCACGCTGCGCGCGGCCGCACCGCCGGGCTGGTGGGTCTGCGATCGCCTAGGCATCGCCATCAATCAGGGGACCAGCGGTGAGAGCAATCTGGTACCGGACGTCGCGGTGCTGCGGCCACGCTCGTCCGGCGCGGTCTGGAGCGACCCCGCCGACGTGGCGCTGGTGGTCGAGGTCGAGACGCCGGCCACCCGCCGCTACGACCGCACCCTCAAGCCGGCCCTGTACGCCGAGGCCGGCATCCACGCGTTCTGGCGCATCGAGGCGGGCCGGGCCACCCCGCTGCTGCGCACCTTCGTGCTGAGCGGCAGCCGCTACCGCCCGGGCCACAGCGTCGAGGGCGCCGAGCCGGTCAAGCTCGACGCCCCCTATCCGATGCGCATCGCCCCGGCGGCCTGGCTCTAGCTCAGCCGGCGGAACGGTCCTTGGCGCGGGCCTTCAGGGCCCGCACCACCCCGTCCCGGCCCTCGGCGACCAGGCGCCGCAGCGACGCCGGCTGCCCGTCGCGGGCCAGCCAGGTGTCGGTGAGCGCGATGGTCTCCTCGGAGATCTGGTAGACCGGGTACCCGAGCATCACGAACTCCTGGGCCGGCTCGCTGTCCGAGCGCTGCCACACGTCGGCCACCACGTCGAAGAACTTGGCCGCGTACGGTGCCGTCAGGGCCACCTGCTTGGAGCTCTGGAAGCCGGACAGCAGCGAGCGGTTCAGCCAGTTCGGCACGCCGGCCTCGTCGGTCAGCTCGGCCCAGACCGCCGCCTTGTTCTCCGCGGTCGGGATCAGCGCGCGGGCGATCGCCGCCTCCCGCTCGCCGCTCGCGGTGCGGTCGGCGGCCAGTTCGTCCTCGATCTCCTCGCGGGTGGCGGCGCCCAGCGAGGACAGCGACTGGAGCAGCTGCCAGCGCAGTTCGGTGTCGACCACCAGGCCCTCCGGCGCGCCGGTGCCGTCCAGCCAGCCGCGCAGCACGGCCTGTTCGGCCGGGGTGCGGGCGGCGCCGATGAACGACCGGGCCCAGGACAGCTGCCAGCCGCTGCCCGGCTCGGCGCTCGCCAGCGCGGTGCGGGCCATCTCGGCCAGCTTGGCCCAGCCGGTCGGCTGCCACTCCGGGTCGGCGTACTGGGAGATCGCGCTGGCCGCCTGCCGCGCGGTCCAGGTGGTCAGGTTGATGTCGGTCTCCCGGGGCAGGCCCGCGCAGACCAGCGTGACGTAGTCGCGCGCGGCCAGTTCGGCGTCGCGCAGCATGTCCCAGGCCGCGTTCCAGACCAGCGCCCGGGACAGCGACGACTCCAGGCCGGCGATGTGGTTGACCACGGTCGCCATCGAGCGCTCATCCAGCCGCAGCTTGGTGTAGGACAGGTCGTCGTCGTTGAGCAGCAGCACGTCGGCCGCCCGGACGCCGGTCAGCGCGGCGGCCTCGGTGCGCTCGCCGGTCACGTCCAGCTCGATCAGGTCGCGCCGGACCAGCCGGTCGCCGTCCAGGTCGTAGAGGCCGATCCCGATCCGGTGGGTGCGCAGCGTCGGGTAGTCGGCCGGGGCCTCCTGCTGCACCACCACGCTGGTGTAGGTGCCGTCCGGGCCGATCTCGACGAGCGGGCGCAGCGTGTTGACCTGCGCGGTCTCCAGCCACTGGGCGGCGAACTTGCGCAGCTCGCGGCCCGACGCGACCTCCAGCTCGACCAGCAGGTCGTCGAAGGTGGCGTTGCCCCAGGCGTGCCGCTGGAAGTAGGCGCGCAGGCCGGTCACGAACGACTCCAGACCCACGTACGCGACCAGCTGCTTGATCACGCCCGCGCCCTTGGCGTACGTGATCCCGTCGAAGTTGACCTCGACGGCCTCCAGATCGGGCATCTCGCAGTAGATCGGGTGCGTCGAGGACAGCTGGTCCTGGCGGTAGCCCCAGCTCTTGCGCACCGAGAGGAACGTGGTCCAGGCGTCGGTGAAGCGGGTGGCCTCGGAGTTGCACCAGTGGCTGGCCCACTCGGCGAACGACTCGTTCAGCCACAGGTCGTTCCACCAGCGCATGGTGACCAGGTCGCCGAACCACATGTGGGCCAGCTCGTGCAGGATCGTGTTGGCTCGCTGCTCGTACTCGAAATCGGTGACCTGCGAGCGGAACAGGTAGTGCGCCTCGGCGTGCGTGACGCAGCCGAAATTCTCCATCGCGCCGGCGTTGAAGTCGGGCACCCAGAGCTGGTCGTACTTGGGCAGCGGGTAGCGCACGCCGAACTGCTCGTGGAAGAAGTCGAAGCCCTGCTTGGTGATCAGGAACAGGTCGCCGGAGTCCAGGTACGGCGCCATCGAGGCCCGGCAGAACGCGCCCAGCGAGATGCCGTCGTGCTCGTCCCGCACCTCGTGGTACGGCCCGGCGCAAATCGCGCCGATGTAGGTGCTCATCCGCGGCGTGGTGGCGAAGTGCACGGTCTTGGCGGCCGGTCCGGCTGGCTCGGTGCGCTCGGCCGGCATGTTCGAGACGACCTTCCAGTGCTTCGGCACGGTGGCGTGCCAGGTGAAGACGCTCTTCAGGTCGGGCTGGTCGAAGCAGGCGAAGACCCGCTGCGCGTCTGCCGTCTCGAACTGGCTGTAGAGGTAGATCTCCTTGTCCACCGGGTCGACGCTGCGCTGGAGACCCTGACCGCTGGCCGAGTACGCGAAGTCGGCCTCGACCACCAGGCGGTTGTCCGCCTCGAGGCCGGTCAGGGCCAGCCCCTTCTCCGGGGAGAAGCCGCCGAGGTTCAGCTCGCGGCCGTTGAGCGTGGCCGAGCGCACGGTGGCGGCCGCGGTCTCGATGAACGTGTCGGAGCCGGGCTCGGCGCAGGTGAAGGTGACCACGGTGGTGGACCGGAAGGTTCCGTCGCCCGGATTGCCATGTCCGTCGGTGACGTCCAACGTGATGTCGTATCCGGTCACCTCGAGCAGGCGGGCGCGATCGGCGGCCTCCACCTGGGTCAAGTTTCGAACTCCGGCCACAGCCACTCTCCTTAAGAGCGCACGAGCTTTTCTCCGCCAGACTATGCGGAGCGTGCGTGTCGTACCTCACCCGGAGTGCGGCCTACTTCCGGCTGTCGGGAGATAGTTGCTTGGTGAAGTATCGAACCATGACTGAACGCGCCACTGTCGACATGTGGTTCGACCCGATCTGCCCCTGGGCCTGGATGACCTCGCGCTGGCTGCACGAGGTGGAAAAGGTCCGGCCGTTGGACGTGCGGTTCAACGTGATGAGCCTGTCGGTGCTGAACGAGGGCCGCGACGAACTTCCGGAAAACTACAAGGAGATGCTCCAGCGCGGCTGGGGACCGGTCCGGGTGTGCATCGCGGCTGCCGAGGCCGCCGGGCCACAGGTGCTCCGCGACCTCTACACCGCCCTCGGCAACCGCATCCACCTGGAGAAGTACGAACTCGGCGAGAAGCTCTACACCGAGGCGCTGACCGAGGTCGGGCTCGACTCGGCCCTGGCCGACGCGGCCGGCAGCAACGCCTTCGACGAGGCGCTGCGGGCCAGCCACAACGCCGGGATGAAGCCGGTTGGCACCGACGTCGGCACCCCGGTGATCCACGCGCCCGGCCCGGTGGCCGGCGAGACCGTCGCGTTCTTCGGCCCGGTGGTCACCCCGGCGCCCAAGGGTGAGGCGGCCGGCAAGCTCTGGGACGGGGTGGTGCTGGTGGCCGCGACCCCGGGCTTCTTCGAGTTGAAGCGGTCCCGCGACATCGGGCCCATCTTCGACTGAAGTGCGGTAAAAGCGCCGCCAACCGCGCCTCCGGGTCGTTGGATGAGGTGAACAAACCTCGTCCAACGACCGGGAGGCGTGGGCAATGTCCGAGAGCGAAGCGGTCGCGTCGTCGACAATCGCCGTCCACCGCTGCAATTGGGGCAATCTGTCCCCTGACCTGGCGGCCATGGTGGCGCCGCCGGTGATCGTCTCTGCCGCCCCGGTTGGCCGGCCCGTCGGGGCGTGGCGCAAGGCACAGTTAGCAAGGTCACGCGGCAACATGCCCGTCGCGCGGCACCACCGCCCTACCAGGTAAATTGCGGCCTATGACGGTCGTGCATCCGATCAGCCGGGCCTGGATCACCACGGGGGGCACCGGCGCTCAGAACTACGACGAGTTCGCCGACGACGCCGAAATCACCGCCATCATTTCCGCCAATCCCCACAGCGCGCTCGCCGTCGAGATGCCGCACCTAGCTCCCAAAAATGTCGGAACCCCCTTTTCCGACTCGCTTCCCGACGCGGTCGCCCGTCTCGCACTGGCGCGAGCCGAGGGCAAGTACGTCCCCGCCGAACACGTGATCGTGCTCTACCGCATCACCGGCACCGGCCAGCCCGCGTACGGCCTCTGGACGATGGTCGACACCGACCAGATCTCCGCCAGCGCCGGCGAGAGCGGCCTGGTGATCCGCAACGAGGAAGTCTTCATCGAGAAGGTCCGGGAACGGATCGCCCTGTTCCAGTCGCTGGACACGCTGCTCTCACCCGTACTCCTGCTCCAGACCGCCAAGGGTGACGAGCTGCACGCGGCCCTCGCGGCAGCCACCGAGGCGGCGGGCGAGCCCGACGCCACCGACACCGACCAGACCGGCCGCACCCACGCCATCTGGGTTGTCGGCGCCGGTTCCCTCCAGGACGAGCTGCTCGCGCTCGCCGGCGGCGGGGAACTCGTGGTCGCCGACGGCAACCACCGCAGCCTGGCCGCACAGACCGGCCGGCTGCCGCGCTTCCTCGCGGTGGTCACCACCCCCGCGTCGGTCGCGATCCAGCCGTACAACCGCCTCGTCACCGAGCTGTCGATGCCGCTCGGCGAGCTCCTCGACCGGCTGCGCCAGGCCGGCGCCACGGTCACCGAGCAGTCCCGTCCGGCCGCCATCCCGGCCAAGGGCAGCGTCGAGCTTTACGTGGGCGGCCGCACCATCGAGATCCGCCTGCCCGCCGACCCCGGCCTCGCCGACGTGGACAACCTCGACCACGCCCTGGTCGAGCGGGTCCTGCTGGGCGACGCCCTGGGCCTCGACCCCGGCGACAAGCGGATCCACTACGTCGGCGGCGACTACCCGGTCGAGTGGCTGGTCGGCGAGGTCGACGCCGGTCACGCCGAGCTGGCCGTGCTGATCCCGCCGGTGAGCGTCGAGGACTTCGTCGAGGTCAACCTCGAACGCCAGAAGCTGCCCCGCAAGAGCACCTGGTTCACCCCCAAGGCGCGCGGCGGCCTGGTCCTGGCGCAGCTCGGCTGACGACTTCCGCGGGCCGGTTGACGGGGCATCCCCGTTCACCGGCCCGCGGCGTCTGAGAGACTGCGACCATGCGTGTCTACCTGGGTTCGGACCACGCCGGTTACGAACTGAAGATGCACCTCGTGAACCACCTGACCAAGCAGGGCCACGACGTCGAGGACGTGGGTCCGCACGTCTACGACCCCGAGGACGACTACCCGGCCTTCTGCCTGCACACGGGCGCCAGAGTGGTGGCCGACGAGGGTTCCCTGGGCATCGTGATCGGCGGCTCCGGCAACGGCGAGCAGATAGCCGCCAACAAAATCGACGGCGTCCGCGCGGCCCTGGTCTGGCGAACCGAAATAGCCCAGCTGGCCCGCCAGCACAACGACGCCAACGTGATCGCCATCGGCGCCCGCGAACACACCCTCGACGAGGCCACCGCGTTCGTGGAGACGTTCCTGGCCACGTCCTTCTCGGGCAACCCACGCCACGCCCGCCGCATCGGCCAACTGGCCGACTACGAGCGCAGCAGCAAACTCCCTGACCTGCCTTAACTCACGCTTCTTTAGAGGTACGCGTGGGCGCGGGTAGCCGGTTTTCCGGCCGGCCGGGTGCATGGCCAAGCCCAGCACCCGGCTGCCGGGCTGTCCCGGCGGGTCATCCCGCTGCGATGGTGGTTCGGTCGTCAGGCCGCTACCCGCGAGTCAGCGTCGCGACCCGCGAGGCGGTCAGCGGTTGCGGGGGAGTTCCTCTCGGGGGACCCAGTTGCGGCGGACGATCACCAGGTTCTGGTCGGCGTCGGCCAGGTGGTCGTCGGTGGGACGGGCGGCGTCCCTGGCCCGCAGCGCCGCGTCGACGCTCACCTGGGATGAGCCGGAGCCGACCAGGCCGCGCAGGCCCCGTTCCGACTCGCGGTCGTCGCCGCCGGCGCCGGGTTGGGCCATCGGTGGCGGGCGGCGGGTCGAGGTCGGGCGTGGGCGCGGCGGCGGGTCGACGGGCCCGGCCGGGTCCGCAGCCGGGTCGGCCGCGGGGGCGGTCACCGCGGACGGCCCGGCGGCCTGGTCACCGGCGGGCGCCGCCGACGGCGGGCCGGGCGATGGCGGGCCAGCCGGTGGTGTGGCAGCCGGTGGTGTGGCGGCCGACGGCGGGGTGGTCAACGGCGGGGTGGTCAACGGCAGGGCGGGCGTGGGCGGCGCGGCCGGCGGCGGGGCGGCCGGAGGGGCCGGCGCCGCGTTGGACGACGAGGGGGGACGCACGCGGCGGCGTCGGCGTTCGGGCTCGGCCATGAGGCGAACCTACCGGTCAGAAGATTTCGATGGGGTTGGGGTGACGGTGCCAGCCGAAGGCGGTTGACGGGAAATTGCCGGTCAGGCGCTGGACCCGGCCGGCCGCGGCCAGTGCCGCCAACGATGTGCCGCCCAGGTAGGCCGCGCCCAGCTCGGTGATGCCGCAGGCCAGGTCGGCCGGGTCTTCGGTGCGGGTGCAGGTCACTTTGTTGGGGCCGCCGGACAGGCGCCAGCGGCCCGTGTTGGCCGGCAGCAGCGGGTCGGTGACGTCGAGCACCACGTCCAGCGGCGCCAGGTATGTGCGGGCCTCCAGCGCGGCCGGCAGGTCGACGAGGCGGACCCACAGGGCGTCGCTTGCCGCGCGGCCCAGGCGGCGGGGCTCGTCGACCAGGTACTGCAGGGGCTCGTCGACCGCGGCGAAGGAGAAGGTCGCGCTGCGGACCAGGTCGATGCTGAGCAGGAACTGCCAGAGGGTGGCGTACGCGTCGGGGCCGTCGGCGACCACCTCCGCGATCCGGACCTGGCTGTTGGGGCCGTGCGTGTTCCAGCGGTCCACCACCCGCCACAGCGCGTATCCGAGCAGGCCGTCGGCGCCCTCGAGCAGCACGGTGTGCAGGCCGGTGGCGCCGTCCCGCCGGGTGTCGTTGTCGTCGATCAGGTATTTCCACCAGTGCTCGGGACGGCTCGACCAGCCCACCCGGTCGGCGCGCAGGCGCTCGTGCAGGGCGGTCATCGCGGGCAGCGCCGCGGCCGGGGTCGTCAGCCGCAGGCGGCCCGGCGGCGGGACCGGGTTGGTGAAGCGCACCTCGCGGGTCATCACCTCGAGATGGTGGCGCAGGCCGGCCGGTCCGTACCCGAAACGCGGATAGATCTTCGTCTCGCTGGCCCAGAGCACCGCGATCGGTTCCCGGCCGTCCTCGGCGATCTGTTCGAGCTGGCGGCGCATCATCGCGGTGAGGATGCCGCGGCGCCGGTGGGTGGGTGCCACCCCGACCGCCGTCACGTGCGCGGCCGGCAGCACCGCGCCCGGTACGGTGAGCTCCCGGGTCTGCGCCGAGGCGTGGCCCACCACGAGACCGTCGTCGTCGGCCACCACCGACCGGTCGTACTCGGTGATCAGATGCTCGAGTTCGCGCATCTCGGCGGTGTCGTTGTCGTGGAAGACGTAGAGCAGCAGCTCCGCGATCGGCTCGCGGTCTTCGGGGGTGGCGGCGCGCAGGCGTACGGAGTGCTCCATGGGCATCTGTGTAACGGACTGCGGCCGCGAGGGCGAACGATTTGTTGGCTCGCTACTCTCGATGGAGGCAACCGCACCGAGCGCTAGGGGGAAAGATGCCGGAGCAACCGCAGTGGTCGGAGCGGACGCTCGACATGCCGCCGCAGGATCCGTGGGCCAGCGAGCCCACCGCTGCGGGGCCGCCCCCGCCGGCCGGGCACCCACCGGTCGACCCGACCGTGCCGCAGTCGCCGTTCAGCCAGGGCCGCGCCCGGGTCAACCCGGAGGCGCATCACCAGCAGCGGTTCGCCGAGCACGAGCCGACCGGGGTGGGCTGGCCCGGCGCCGCACCGCCCGCCCAGCACCGCGGCATGAGCTGGCGGTGGAGCGAGTTGCGCCGGGGCAGCGAGTGGACCAGCGCCGCGACGCTGTTCGCGTTCGTCTGCTGGGGCATCTGGGCGATCTCCGGCGACGGGCCGCTCGGCACCCCGGTCATCGTCTTCCTGGTCACGCTGGCCGTGGCCGCGGGCCTGTTCTGCCTCGCCCGGTTCGTGGGTTACCTGGTGCTGGAGCGCCAGTTCGGCCGGGTGCGGCGGTCGGCCCGCGGCTCACATCTGGTCACCGCCCTCTTCCTGGTGGGTGTCGGCGTCGCCGACCTCCAGCAGACCGAGTGGGTGATGACTGCCTTCCGCTGGGTGTCCGGGCAGGTCAGCTGACCGGCTTGCCGCCGGTGATGCCGAGCACCTCACCGGTGGTGTAGCTGGATTCCGGCGAGGCGAAATAGACGTAGGCGGAGGCCAGTTCGGCAGGCTGGCCGGCCCGCCCGAGCGGGGTGTCGCCGCCGAACTTCTTGACCTTCTCGTCCGGCATGGTCGCCGGGATGAGCGGGGTCCAGATCGGCCCGGGCGCCACCGCGTTGACCCGGATGCCCTGGTCGGCGAGGTCCTCGGCGAGCGCCTTGGTGAACGCCACGATGCCGCCCTTGGTGGTCGCGTAGTCGAGCAGCGCGCTGGACGACTGATACGCCTGGATCGACGCGGTGTTGATGATCGTGGCGCCGGGCGGCATGTGCGGCACCGCGGCCCGGCACAGCCAGAACATCGCGTACAGGTTGGTCTTCATCACCCGGTCGAACTGCTCGTCGGTGATGTCGCTGATCCCGCCGGGCTGCGCCATCTGGTACGCCGCGTTGTTGACCAGGATGTCCAGGCCGCCGAGGTCGGCCAGCGCCCGGTCGACGATCGCCCGGCAGTGCGCCTCGTCGGTGATGTCGCCGGGCACCGTCACCGCGCGCCGGCCCGCCTTCTCGATGAACTGGGCGGTGTCCCGGGCGTCGTCCTCCTCCTCGGGCAGGTACGAGATGAGCACGTCGGCGCCCTCCCGGGCGTACGCGATGGCCACCGCCCGGCCGATGCCGGAGTCGCCGCCCGTGATGATCGCCTTACGGCCGGCGAGCTTGTCGGATCCCCGGTAGCTCTCCTCGCCGTGATCGGGCCGGTCCGGCATGGCCGCGGTCGAGCCGGGTGGCTCCTGGTCGCCCCCGTGCAGTTCGGGCTTCGGGTATTTGCTGCGCGGATCCACGGCCGCTACCTCCTTCGACAGGGTGCCTGACAAAGGAGGTATGCCCAGCGTCCGGCCGGCTATGCGGGCTCGGAGACGTGCGCCGTGACAATCCGCCACCCGGCCGGCAGCCGCACCCAGGTCTGGGACTGCCGGCCCAGCACGTCGCTGCCCGGATAGCCGAACTGGGTCGTCACGACGGCGGTGCTGTCACCGTACGACTGAATGGTGGTGTCCTTGAGACGACGGCCCGGCGGCAACGCACCCTGCGCACGCCGCCACCGAGCCTGCTCCTCGATGCCGACCTGCTGGTCGGCGATGCCGAAGCGGACCGCCCGGTCCGCGAAGAACGACAGGATGGCGTCGACGTCGTTGGCCACCAGGGCGCGCTCGTAGGCCTCGAACGCGGCGGTGACCTCGGCAAGGACGTCCGGGCGGTCCAGCTGCATGGTGCCTCCAGTCGAAGGTCAGGACGCGGTGTGCGCGAGGTCGGGCTCCGACGATGCGTCGGCCGCCCGCGGTTCGGGCCGGCCGAGCGCGAACAGAACGCACACCGCGGTGAGGAACAGGTACCCCAGGGTGACCTGGGGGTCGGCGTTCCACTGCACCTTCTCGGCGTGGATCAGCCCGACGAAGGTCAGCACCGCGCCCGCGCCCGCGAAGATCGCCGCGTGCCGGAAGCGCTTGTCGATGATGAACGCGACGATCGCGCCCAGCACCAGACCGGCCAGGATGGCGCCGGAGCCGAGCGTCTTGAGGCCGTCGTAGACCACGCCCGCACCGGCCAGCGTCTCGGTGCCGACCTGCGCCGCGGTGGTGCCGGCCGCGGCAAGAGTGTTGTCCATCAGCCCGGTGGCCCAGGACGCGATGTTCGGGATCAACGCGGCCACCACGGCGGCCGCGTGCGCCCGCGGGGTCGCCTGGAAGGCCTGCGCGCCGATCAGCAGTCCGATGTAGAGCAGGATGGGGACGATCGCCGCGGTCGGGAAGATCGTGCCGAGCAGCCCGAACATCCCGAAGAAGCAGAGCAGCGCGATCACGATGCCGGTCGCCATCGAGTAACCGGTGCGGCCGCCGGCCGCCTTCCAGCCGGGGTGCCCGACGTAGACGGCCGGCGGGAACGGCGAGCCGAGCGCCGCGCCGACCACCGCGCCGGCCCCGTCGGCCAGCAGCACGCTGCGCAGGTTGTATTTGTCGCCCGCGGTGGCCGCACTCTCCACGTTGGTCATCGCCTCGGTGAAGTTGTAGACGCCCAGCGGGATGGCGGTGGCCAGCAGCGGTGCCATGTCCCGCAGGCCGTCGATCAGCATGTCGACCTTGAGGTGCGGGAAGGCGAACGCGATGTCCTTGGCGGCCTGGGTGACGTCGGGCACCGACATGGCGCCGCCGATCCAGCCGATCGCGGTGCCGACCAGCAGCGCGGCCAGGCCGATCGGGATGTTGCCGGGCAGCTTGACGTCGGTGAGCAGGCCGATCAGCAGCAGGCCGAACACCGGCAGGGCGATCCAGGCCTGCCGCCACATGGTGCCGGCCGGGTTCATCGAGATGAACGTGATCGAGATGCCGGCCAGCGTGCCGAGCAGCGCGGCCCGGGGTGCGTATTTGCGGATGTACGGGCCGATGAACGCGCCGATCAGCACGATCACCCCGATGATGAACGCCCACGCGATACCGGCCGTCCACGCCTGCACCGGGTTCTTGGTGGTCAGGTAGATGGGCAGCATGATCACGAAGATCACGATGAACATGTGCGGGACGCTGGGCCCGTACGGCATCGCGGTGACGTCGGTGCGGTTCTCCTTCGCCGCGAGGCGGCGGGCCAGGTGGGTGTAGTAGATGTTGCCGGCAACCAGGGCGACGCCGAGCGCGGGCAGGATGACGCCGAACACGTCGGACGCCGGCATGTTGATCACACCGATGCAGAGACCGGTGAGGGTGAGTACGTTGACCAGGACGTTGACACCGAAGCCGAAGAAGGCGTTGGTGTCACCGCGAACCCAGTAGGGCAGTTTGGCCGCAGCCGTGGTGGTGGTCATGGCTACTCCTGAAGGGCGGCGATCACGGAGGGGGAGTCGGCGACCCAGCCGAAGATGCCGCCCTGTGCGGCGATCATCGCGAGGCCGACCCGCTGGAACTCGGGGAAGTAGGAGCCGACGCAGTCGGCCAGGACGAGACACTCGTAGCCGCGGTCGTTCGCCTCACGAACCGTGGTGTGCACGCACACCTCGGTCGTGACCCCCGTGACGACCAGTGATGTTATGCCTAGTTTTTCAAGCACTTCTTGCATGTCAGTGGCATAAAACGCACCTTTGCCGGGCTTGTCGACCACGATTTCGCCGTCGATGGGTTGCAACTCGTCCACGATGTCGTGGCCGTATTCACCCCGGATCAAGATGCGGCCGAACGCCCCCGGGTCGCCAATCCGCATGCTGGGTTTGCCGCGGTTCAGCTTGGCCGGGGGGCAGTCGGATAAATCGGACTTGTGGCCTTCTCGGGTATGGATGATCGGCAGGCCGGCCGCCCGCCACGCGGCGATCAGGGCGGCGAGCGGCTCGATGGTCCGGCGCAACTGGGACACGTCGTTGCCCAGGCTCTCGCCGAAACCGCCCGGCAGCAGGAAGTCCCGCTGCATGTCGATCACCACGAGCGCGGTGCTGTCCCGGTCGAACGTGAACGGCCCGGGTGCCGCGTCGATGATCATGAGACCGTCGCCCCGATGACGTCGGCCGAGGTGGCGACGCAACCGAAGACGCCGCCCTGCATGGTGACCATGTGCAGGGCGGCGGTGTGGTTGCCCGGGTCGGTGGCGCCGGTGCAGTCGCTGAGGATCAGGCACTCGTAGCCGCGGTCGTTGGCCTCGCGCATGGTGGTGTGCACGCAGACGTCGGTGGTGATGCCGGTCAGGATGAGGTGCGTGATCCCGTGCGTCCGCAGCACCAGGTCGAGGTTGGTGGCATAGAACGCGCCCTTGCCCGGCTTGTCGATCACCACCTCGCCGGCGGCCGGTGCCACCTCGGGCACGATCTCCCAGCCCGGCTCGCCGCGCACCAGGATCCGCCCGCACGGGCCGTCGCCGCCGATCTCGGCGCCGATCCGGGCCGACCGCCAGCGCTTGTTGGCCGGCAGGTCGGACAGGTTCGGATCGTGCCCCTCGCGGGTGTGGACGACCAGCATGCCCAGGCCGCGGGCGTGGTCGAGCAGCTTGGCGGTGGCCGGCAGCCCGGACCGGGTCAGCTCGATGTCGTAACCCATCGAGTCGACGTAACCGCCCTTGCCGCAGAAGTCGGTCTGCCAGTCGATGCAGATCAGCGCGACCCGGTCGACCGGCACCACGCCGTCGTAGGGCCACGGGTAGGGGTTGGCCGTCACCGGCCCGATCGTCGCGGTCATGGGTTGGTTCCTTTCGCGCGGAAATTCCGCCAGCCGCCGCTGGCGGTGATGTCGAGGGCGCCGGCCGCCGCGTACGCCTCGCAGAGGAAGCCGGTGACCTCGGTGCCGTCGTCCAGGGCCACCCGGCCCAGCCCGAGCGGTGCCCGGATGCCGGCCAGGAAGCCGCCGACCTGCGCGGCCGGCAGCTGCCAGAGCTCGACCTCGATCGACCCGCCGGCGCCGGCCGGGTCGCGGACCAGCCCGGGCGCACCGGGCGGCAGGTGGTAGAGGCGGTAGCAGGGTGCGGTGCGGGCCGTGCCGAGCAGCGTGGCCCCGCGGTCGAGCAGCTCGCCGTTGCGCGGCTCGCCGGACAGATGCAGCCCGACCACGGCGACCGTCATCTCGTCGCCGGCCGGCCGGGAGCGGGCCAGCAGCATCAGGGTCTCGTCGCTGAATGCCGGGCCGAACAGGGTGATCGAGGCGGGCCGGCCGTCCGCGGTGAACCCGTTCGGCACGGTGACCGCGGCCAGGTCCAGCAGGTTGGCGAACTGGGTGTAGCGGCCCAGGTCGAGGTTGCGCCCGATCGGGTCCTCGGCGATCTCGTCATGCGTGTACGTGGTGCCGATCGTGGGCAGCACCAGCACGTCGATCCGCTCCCACATCCGGTCCGCGGCGGCCCGAAGCTCCTGGAGCCGGTGCTGGGCCCGGAATGCGTCGGCCGCCGTGAAGCCGAGGCCGGTCTCCAGCACCCGCCGGGTCACCGGCAGCACCGAGTCCGGGTGGTCGCGCAGGAAGTCGCCGAGATCGGCCAGCCGTTCGGCCACCCACGGCCCGCGGTAGAGCAGGTCACCGGCCTCCAGCAGCGGCCCGATGTCGACCGGCACATCTCCGGTGATCCGGGCGAACGCCTTCTCCTGTCCGGCGTCGCCGAAGAAGTCGAGCCGCTCCGGCACCCCGATCCGGGGCTCGGCGATCAGCGGCCGGCGGCCCGCGCGTGACCACGGGTCGCCGGGTTCCCGGCCGCGGGCGACCCGCATCACCCGGCCGGCCGCCGGCAGGTCGGGGGCGAAGATCGAGACGCAGTCCAGCGATCGGCAGGCCGGGACCACGCCGAGCGTGCTGAGCAGGCCGCGGGTCGGCTTGATCCCGACGATGCCGTTGAGCGCGGCCGGCACCCGGCCGGAGCCGGCCGTGTCGGTGCCGAGCGCGAACGCCACGGTGCCGTCGGCCACCGCGACCGCCGAGCCGGAGCTGGAACCGCCCGAGATGAGGCCGCCGCCGAAGACGCTCTCCGGGGCCCCGTACGGCGAGCGCGCCCCGGTCAGCCCGGTGGCGAACTGGTCCAGGTTCGTCTTGCCGACCACGATGGCGCCGGCGTCGACGAGCCGCTGCACCACCGGCGCGTTCCGGTCCGGCCGGTAGCCGAAGTCCGGGCAGCCGGCCGTGGTGGGCAGGCCGGCCACGTCGATGTTGTCCTTGACCGCGAACGGCACGCCGGCCAGCGGGAGGCCCGGTTCGATCTCGTCCGCGCGGGCGTGCAGCTCGGCCGCGGTGAAGGTGCTGACCCAGACACCCTCGCGACCCAGCCTGGCGACCACCTGCTCGACGATTTCGTGTGCATCCACATCGTCGATTGTCGACAATCCTGTTTCGGCAAAAGCCCGCTTGTGTAACGCCCGGGTTTCTAGGAGAGGTAGGCGCGCGCGCCGTGGGCGCCCAGCTCGGTGCGGATGGCGTCGGCGTCGCCGCCCTCCACGGCGGCGAACAGGCGCTCGTGCCGCAGCACGCCGTCGGCTGCCCGGGCCGTCTCGGCCTCGCGGCGCATGTTCACCGCCATGTAGAGCTGGATGCGTACCAGAATCGATTCGTAGAGGCCGGCCAGCTGGTTGTTGCCACCCAGCCGCACCACCTCGACGTGGAAGCGGCGGTGCGCGTTGGCCAGTTCGAGCCGGTCGCCGGCCTCGGTCGCCGCGCGCATCACCGCGAGCGCGGCCCGCAGCGCGGTCAGGTCGGGCCGCTCGGGCAGGCTCGCTACGGCGTGCCGTTCCAGCACGTCGCGTACCTCGTAGAGCTCGCGGACGTCGGCGTCGGAGAGAGTGGCCACCCGCGCCCCCCGCCGCGGGATGTGCTCAACCAGCCCCTGCTGCGCCAGCAGCCGCATGGCCTCGCGCAGCGGGGCCCGGCTGATCCCGAGCCGGCGGGTCAGCTGCTCCTCGACGAGCCGTTCGCCGGGGTCGCTGCGCCCGCTCAGGATGTCCCGACGCAACCGGTCGACCGCGAGCTCGACGAGGCTGTATGTCTCCAGCTCTCCGTCGCTCACCCTTGGTAGTGTGCCAGCCCGCGCGAAACCGCTATCCGACGCCTTCCGGGTGGTGATCCTCCGGCTCGGCTTTGCCCTTGCGCCGGCTCGGCCAGACGGCCACCGCGATCATGACGACGCCGATCACGATGAGTGAAGCCCAGACCCAAGTCATCCGCGGAGACTAGCGCGGGCCGGGCCATCGGCCCAGCCCGCGCGTGGTCCCGCTGCGCTGTCAGCCGGCGAAGGCGCTGCCGGTTTCCAGGTACGTCTTGAGGTCGCAGAGGATCCACGCCCAGCCGCCGCCGGCGCCCTCGTCCTCGGTGCCCGCGGTCATCCGGGCTGTCGCCGGAGCGTCGGTGAGCTGGTGCGTGACGGTCAGCTTGCACACCCCCGCCTGCATCTTGGCCTCCTCGATCTCCCAGGTCAGAGTCGTGTACGGCTCGGCCGCCGTGCCCGGGTCCATCAGCATCCGCCAGGTCTGCACGAGTCGCCGCGGCGGTTCCGACTCGAGGACCTCGCCGTCGATGATCGTGTCCGGGACCTCGAACCCGTTGGCCGCCGCGAACTCCTTCATCTCGGCGGTCGCCGTGGCGTGATACGAGCCACCTTTCTTAAGATCAAAAAAACCCGGTGCGCGGTACGCGTACTTCGAGTTGAACTCCGGGTCGGTGATCGCGGCCCAGATCTTCTCCGGCGTGGCCCGGATCCAGACCCGGTAGACCTGGGTGGTGGCGACGGCGGTGGTGTCGGTGGTCATGGCTCTTCCTCCAGCGCGTTCTTGAGTTCGACGAGCGTCGTGACGTGGTGCTCGGTGTACTTGTCGATCCAGCGGTCGTAGATCAGCCGGATCGGCACGGGGTTGAGGAAGTGCAACTTCTCCCGCCCCGAGCGGCGCGTGACGACCAGCCCGGCCTCCTCCAGCACCCTGAGGTGCTTGGCGACGCCGAAACGCGTCATGGCCAGCTCGGACTCCAGCTCGGTGAGCGTGCGCCCGTCCCGCGCGAACAGCAGATCAAGCAGGAACCGGCGACTCGGATCGGCAAGCGCCTTGAACACCTTGTCGTCGTCTTCCATGACGCCAAGTTATGAGACCAAACAGTCACATGTCAAGCCGTACGGCGGCACTTGTGGAAAGCCTGATCCGATCTAGTGGGTGTTCCGCCGCATCATGCGGCGCAGCTGAACGATGCGAGCCGCCCCGGTGGCCAGCGCGATGATCGCGCCGCCCACACCCGCAATGAGCAGCGCAAGGGCGGTCGGAATCTGCCCCTCCAGCCAGAGGAAGTTGACCTTGACGGGCGCGGTGTTCTGCCCGATGAAGATGATCAGCAGAATGACCACGACGATCCCGGCCCAGACCCCCGCCCAGGCCGCCCGCACCCGGGTGAACGGCTGCCGCCCCTCGACCGCCGTGCTCTCGCTACCCGGCGTGATCTCGTCCGGGCCGCCCGGCAGTTCGTGCGGCTCAGCCGGTGCGGGCATCGGCGGGCGGGGCGGAAGTTCCCGGTCGGCGGGCTGCGTCATGTTTCAGCATTGCCCAGAGTGACCGTGTGCTAATCCCACGTCAGATTTAAGGGCCACCTAATAGACGTGCGTCAAAGGCGGGCGTTACGTTGGCGGCCCGGATTACTGGAAAGCTTCAAGATTATGCGAAGTGCTCCTGCAATCCGCCGGTTTGCCCTGTTCGGACGGGGCTCTGGGAACTCTCCGGCGTGGGTGTTCTTCGTCGGTTCGAGACGGCACAGCGTCGGGTGGCGGCCCGGCGCTGTGCCCCCGAGCTGCGGATTCACGAGGAACGGCGGCGGCTTTCCGCTTCTCGCAGCATGTCCATGGTGCTCAGGGCGACCTGGTCGCGGATCCGGGCGACCGATGCCTCCCAGAGCCGGGTAAAACCGGCTCTCTCGTCGAGCGCTGTCCATGCTGGCGTCAGCGGATCGAGCGGGATGGACGCCAGCCGTACCGCCCGACCCACCCGGTGGGTGCTCGCCAGCACGTCAAGTTCTTTGTTGCGCGCCTGCAACCAGGCCACCTGAGCGTCGGCAATGACCCCGAGCCGGTGCGGCTCGGCCGGATCGGTCATGGCGGTACGCACGAACCTGAGCCGCTGGACGAACGCCTTGTCGTGGCCCGTTTGGCGGCCTGGTCGATCAGCCGTGGACGCCGTAGGCGAGTCCCGAGGCCGCCAGCACGTGTTGCCGTGTCCACCCGGTGAAAGACGATCCAACTGGTCTCGACCGACCTCATCAGGGGCGAGCCGGTGGCGGCCAGCGCGAGTTCGGTCGCGATCGACCGGCCGGCGCTGAGGTCGACAATGCAGACGGTGAACTCCGCCGCGAGGTCCAGGAAGAGGTCCACGCAGCGCCGGATCATCTCGTTCGACGGCGGCTCGGTGAACTCGCCGCCGCCCTCGTCGCCGGGAAGCAGCACCAGCCGTCCCGACCCCGGCGGTCGGCCACCCAGGCGCCGGGCGTCCCGCCACACGTCCAGCCGGCCGGGGGTGACGCCGTGATGGAGGTAAGAGTGCATCCCCTTCCCGGGCCGGTGCCGCGCTCAAAGCCGTTGAGGCCGAAGTTCGCTCCGGCCGTCGGCGCGCCGAAGTCGAAGTCGAAGTCGAGGAAGCAGACGTCGTCGCCGAGAAGCGCCGCCTGATGAAGCAGGTTGGCGCTGGTGACCGAGCGTCCCGTACCGCCCTTGTCGGACGCGGCGAAGACCAGCATCAGGCCATCTCCTGCCGCGCGGCGGCCAGCACATCGAGAAGGAGCAGACATTCGCCGGCCAGGGCGACCGTTGTCCCGGGCCGGGTACCGAGCAGTGCCCGGCCGCGTTCGAGATGCATCCTGACCTTGGCCAAGGAATTGCTGAAATCGCCCGGGCGGGAGCCGCTCATCAGTTCCATGTCGAAGACGTGCTCCGCCTCGGCGAGCAGCCGGCGCGCCTGGCCGACCAGTTCCTCGTCGACCAGGGGCCCCTCGGTGACCAACCGGGCCGCGCCGCGGTAGAGCCGGACGAAACCTATGGTCCAACTCGTACTGTTGACGGTTTCGTCGACGGTGGAGAAGTAGCTGCCACCCGAGAAGACCGGCTGGCCCCGCTCGTCCGCGTAGCGCTCGAAGTACTCGGTGGCGATCCGGATCAGCGTCTCGGGGATCACGTGTTCGTCGCCGAGGGACCGTAGGGCCGGGGCGATCTGCCGGCCGGTCACGTCCGGCCGGTCCAGAGCGAAGATCGGCACCGGGGTGGCGGGCCGCAGAATGCAGAGCAGTTGCTCGGCGTCGCTGATGAATGCGCACCGGCGCCCCTACGTCGTCGGGAATGCGGTGCTTCCACGATGGGCTACCGGGCAACGCTGTATCGGCCCGAATGTCCGATTGCGCGACTGGTGGCAGTGCCACGTGCCGGGACTGCGGTGTGGAGCGGGCGACGAGAATCGAACTCGCGTAATCAGTTTGGAAGACTGAGGCTCTACCATTGAGCTACGCCCGCGTTGCCCCGGTTGCCCGGGGGCGCTCGCACATCGTACTGAATCATCTCCCGCCCGCGCGAACCGGCCACGCCAGCCGATCGGGTCCACCAGGTGACTCCAGCGCACGCGCAGGAAAGCGGACCGCATACACTGACCACCGCCACGGGGTGTGGCGCAGTTTGGTAGCGCACTCGCTTTGGGAGCGAGGGGCCGTGGGTTCAAATCCCGCCACCCCGACTGACACCATCTATCCGCAGTAACAAGGAGTACGCCTGTGAAGAGCACCGTCGAGACTCTGAGCCCGACCAGGGTGAAGCTCGCCATCGAGGTGCCGTTCGAGGAGCTCAAGCCGAGCCTGCAAAAGGCGTACCGGGAGATCGGCGCGCAGGTTCAGGTGCCGGGCTTCCGCCGCGGCAAGGTTCCAGCCGCGGTGATCGACCAGCGGGTCGGTCGCGGCGCGGTGCTCAACGAGGCCGTGCAGGAGGCGATCCCGCAGCAGATCCTGGCCGCGGTCCGTGAGCACGACGTCAAGACCCTGGGCCGGCCCGAGGTGGAGATCACCGAGTTCGGCGACAACGAGCCGCTCAAGTTCACCGCCGAGGTCGACGTCCGCCCCGAGATCATGGTGCCGGACCTGTCCACCATCTCGGTGACCGTGCCGGTCCTCGAGATCGGCGACAGCGAGATCGACGAGCAGATCAACGGCCTGCGCGAGCGGTTCGCCACCCTCAAGACGGTGGAGCGGCCGGCCGCCGAGGGCGATTACGTGCAGCTCGACCTCAAAGCCACCGTCGACGGCGAGGAGGTGGCGGGCGGCTCGGCCACCAACATCTCCCACGAGGTGGGCAGCAAGCAGCTGCTCCCCGGCCTCGACGAGGTGCTGGTCGGCCTGGTGGCCGGCGCCGACGCCACCTTCACCACCCAGCTGGTCGGCGGCGACTACGCCGGCCGGGACGCCGAGGTGGCGGTGACCGTGCGCAGCGTCAAGGACAAGCAGCTGCCCGAGATCGACGACGAGTTCGCCCAGCTGGCCAGCGAGTTCGACACCCTCGAGGAGCTGCGTAACGACCTGCGCGAGCGGCTCACCCGGGTCAAGAAGGTCGAGCAGATCTACGCGGCCCGTGACGAGGCGCTCAAGCAGCTGGTCGAGGTGGCCGCCATCCCGGCGCCCGAGGGCGTCGTCAAGGACGAGGTCGAGGGCCGCAAGCAGGCCATGACCGACCAGCTCGAGCGGATCGGCGCGACCCTCCAGGACTACCTGACCTCCGAGGAAAAGACCGAGGAGCAGATCGACGCCGAGCTGACCGAGGCGGCCCAGGAGGGTGTCCGGATCCAGCTGCTGCTCGACACGATCGCCGACGCCGAGGAGATCCAGGTCTCCGACGACGAGTTCGGCCACGAGATCGTGCACCGGGCCCAGCGCGCCCAGATGCAGCCTCAGCAGTACTACGACCAGCTCGTCCAGAGCGGTGCGGCGGCCGCCGTCTTCGGCGACGTGCGCCGCGGCAAGGCGCTCGCCTCGGTGATGGAGCGGGTCACCATGCAGGACTCGGACGGCAACACGCTCAGCCTCGACGACCTCCGGGCCGTCGGCGAGGACGAGCACGCGGGCCACAACCACTGAGTTGTCTTGGGGTGTTCGCTGGCAGCGCGCCGACGAGTTCGGTGCGCTGTCAGCGAACACCTGCCCGAGCGGGAAGCTGATGCTCTTTCGACCGGTTAGGTTGGTCGTACGACGGACAACCTGCCGGCCGGAAGCTTCGGCCGACACAGTGAGCTGTGAAGGGCTGCCATGACCGATCTCCACCTCCCCGCCGGCCCGGTGCTGCGCGGTGAAACACTCAGTGGCAACCTCGACGACTCGGTCTTCAACCGCCTGCTGCGTGAGCGCATCATCTTCCTGGGCAGCGAGGTTTCCGACTCGGTGGCCAACCGCATCTGCGCGCAGCTGCTGCTGCTCTCCGCCGAGGACCCCCAGCGCGACATCCACCTCTGGATCAACTCACCGGGTGGCTCGGTCTACTCGGGCATGGCGATCTACGACACGATGCAGTTCATCGACAACGACGTGCAGACCGTCGCGATGGGCATGGCGGCGTCGATGGGGCAGTTCCTGCTCTGCGCCGGCGCGCCCGGCAAGCGGTTCGCGCTGCCGCACGCGCGGATCATGATGCACCAGCCGTCCGGTGGCATGGGCGGTACGGCCGCCGACATCGCCATCCAGGCCGAGCAGATGCTGTACACCAAGCGCATGTTCCAGGAGCGGATCGCTTACCACACGGGGCAGACCCAGGAGCAGATCGCGAACGACTTCGACCGGGACCGCTGGTTCACGGCCCAGGAGGCCAAGGACTACGGCTTCATCGACAAGGTGATCACGGGGGCCGCCGAGGTTCCCGAGGGTGCCGGAACGCTGAACTGAGGAGCAGAAAATGACTGATCTGACGATGTCTCCCGGGTTCGCTCCGGTGCACAACCGCTACGTTTTGCCCTCCTTCATCGAGCGCTCGTCGAACGGGATGATGAAGGAGACCAACCCGTACAACAAGATGTTCGAGGACCGCATCATCTTCCTCGGCGTCCAGGTCGACGACGCGTCGGCCAACGACGTGATGGCCCAGCTGCTGACGCTTGAGAGCAGCGACCCGGACCGCGACATCACCATGTACATCAACTCGCCCGGTGGCTCCTTCACCGCGATGACGGCGATCTACGACACCATGCAGTACGTGCGGCCGGACATCTCCACGGTCTGCCTGGGCCAGGCCGCCAGCGCCGCCGCGGTGCTGCTGGCCGGTGGCACGCCCGGCAAGCGCCTGGCGCTGCCGCACTCCCGCGTCCTGATCCACCAGCCGGCCACCGAGGGCGGCTACGGTCAGGGCTCGGACATCGAGATCCAGGCGCGCGAGATCCTGCGGATGCGCAGCCAGATGGAGGAGATGATCGCGCGGCACACCGGCCGCACGGTCGAGCTGGTCCGCAAGGACATCGACCGCGACAAGATCATGACGGCCGACGAGGCCAAGGAGTACGGCATCGTCGACACCGTTCTGGTCAGCCGTAAGAAGACCCTCCAGACCGTGGGCTCCGGCAGCTGAGAACGCGGTGTCAGGGGCCGGCCGGTGCGCGCTAGACTGGCCGACCCCTGACACGCCCGTTTTGGGGGGTCGGAGAACTGCCCTTTTGCGGGTAACGTCGAGCATGCAGCCTCAGTTACGCGGTTCGGCAGACGATGAGATGGCAACGAGGCGACATGCCTCGGACCAGGGGTTGGCGCGAGCCGGCCGACTAGCTCAAGGAGAACGTAGGTGGCACGGATCGGCGACGGCGGCGACCTACTGAAGTGCTCCTTCTGTGGGAAGTCTCAGAAGCAGGTCAAAAAGCTCATCGCGGGTCCCGGCGTTTATATCTGCGACGAGTGCATTGACCTCTGCAACGAGATCATCGAAGAGGAACTGGCCGAGACCGGCGAGGTGAAGTGGGAAGAGCTTCCCAAGCCGATGGAGATCTGCGCGTTCCTCGACAACTACGTGGTGGGGCAGGAACAGGCCAAGAAGGCTCTTTCCGTCGCGGTCTACAACCACTACAAGCGGATCCAGGCCGAGTCGAGCGGCGCCCCCGGTGGCGGCAGCGACGTCGAGGTGGCCAAGTCCAACATCATGCTCATCGGCCCCACCGGCTGCGGTAAGACCCACCTGGCGCAGACGCTGGCCCGCATGCTCAACGTCCCGTTCGCGATCGCCGACGCCACGGCGCTGACCGAGGCCGGCTACGTCGGCGAGGACGTCGAAAACATCCTGCTCAAGCTGATCCAGGCCGCCGACTACGACGTCAAGCGGGCCGAGCAGGGCATCATCTACATCGACGAGGTCGACAAGATCGCCCGCAAGAGCGAGAACCCGTCGATCACCCGCGACGTCTCCGGCGAGGGTGTCCAGCAGGCCCTGCTCAAGATCCTTGAGGGCACGGTGGCCAACGTCCCGCCCCAGGGCGGCCGCAAGCACCCGCACCAGGAGTTCATCCAGATCGACACCACCAACGTGCTGTTCATCGTCGGTGGCGCGTTCGCCGGCCTGGACCGCATCATCGAGTCCCGGGTGGGGCACGGCGGTGTCGGCTTCGGCGCGCACCTGCGGTCGATCTCGGAGCGCAACACCGACGACATCTTCAGCAAGGTCATGCCCGAGGACATGCTGAAATTCGGCCTGATCCCCGAGTTCATCGGCCGGCTTCCAGTGATCACCACGGTCCGCAACCTCGACCGCGAGGCTCTCATCAAGATCCTCACCGAGCCGCGGAACGCGTACGTGAAGCAGTACCAGCGCCTCTTCGAGCTCGACGGCGTCGAGTTGGAGTTCGACTACGGCGCCCTGGAGGCCATCGCCGACCAGGCCATGCTCCGCGGCACCGGCGCCCGCGGCCTGCGCGCCATCATGGAAGAGGTTCTGCTCTCCGTGATGTACGAGGTCCCGAGCAACCCCGACGCCGCCCGCGTGGTCATCAACCGCGAGGTTGTCCTCGAGAACGTCAACCCGACCATCGTCCCGCGCGAGTTCGTCGGCCGTCGTCGTCGTCCCGATCGCGAGGAGAAGTCGGCCTGACGCCACCGCCCGGACCACTCGAACACCGCCGCCCACGCGGCGGTGTTCGCACATCCAGCGCCGACTGACATTCCCACCATGACCGTACGCATCACCCACCTGACCGACCCCGCCGCGAGCGCCACGAGCCGCCGCCTGGCCTGGGTCGCGACCGCCGGCGACGGCCGTCCGCTGGGCGTGGCGTTTCTGCGCGTGCCGACGGCCGGTGGCAGCGCCGAACTCGACGTGCAGGTTCACCCCTCGGAACGCCGCGCCGGCGTCGGCACCCGTCTCCTGGAGGCCGCGGGTGAGGCCGCCCGGAGCATTCGCACCGTCCCGGTCCCCGAGGACTCCCCGGCGGCCCACTTCTGCCGGGCGCGCGGCATGCGTCAGGTGCTGGCGCTGACCTTCACGAGGCTGTCGCTGTCGGAGGCGCCCACCGAGCCGGGCGACCCGCCCGCCGGCTATCGGATGGTCCACTGGGACGGCAGGGTGCCCGCCGATCTGGCCGAGACGTACGCGCGTTCCCGCCGGGCCATGGACGACATGCCCATGGACGACGCCGACTACGTGCCGCCGGTCTGGGACGTGGACCGCCTGCACGCCGCGGCCGCCGCGGTCGAGAGCCGGGGCGAGCTCCTATGCACCACCGCGGCGCTGGCCGCCGACGGCGAGATAGCCGGCTTCACCGAGGTGGTGATCCCCGCCGGGCACCGAGGCGACGCCGAGAACTACGGCACCGGCGTCCTCCCCGAACATCGGGGCCGCGGCCTCGCCCTGCACCTGAAGCGTGCGTCGATAGCCCACGTCCGCTCCAGGTTCCCTGCCCTGGCCGGCCTGCTGGCCGACACCGCCGACAGCAACGCTTCGATGCGCCACATCAACGAGACCCTCGGCTACCGCCCCACCCACCGCAGCCTGCTGTACCAGCTGGACCTCCCGCCCGCGTCGTAGGCTCGGGGCATGCGTGTTGCCGTCTGTCAGCTGAACTCCCGTGACCAGCGTGATCACAACCTGGCTGTGGCCCGCGGACTGCTGGAGCGGGCGGCGGCCGCGGGGGCCGAGTTCGCCGTCCTGCCGGAGTACGTCGACTACCTCGGCCCGGGGGAGGGTGCCCCCAAGCCCGAAGGGACCGACGGGGAGTTCGCCGGGTTCTTCGCGGCCGCGGCACGGGAGCTGGGGATCTGGGTGCACGCCGGCTCCTTCCACGAGGTGGGTCCGGACGAGCGGCGGACGTACAACACCTCGTTGGTCTTCGCGCCGGACGGAACGCTGGCGGCCTCCTACCGCAAGATCCACCTGTACGACGTGGAGATCGCGGGGCGGGTCTCCTACCAGGAGTCGCGCTCGGTGGCGCCCGGCGCGGAGACCGTGGTGACCGAGGTCGCGGGCGTGCGTACCGGCCTCTCGGTTTGTTATGACCTTCGGTTCCCGGAGCTGTACCGGCGACTGGCCGTGGAGGGGGACGCGCGGATCCTGGTGGTGCCGGCCGCGTTCATGCTGCACACCGGGCGCGACCACTGGGAGGTGCTGCTGCGCGCCCGGGCGATCGAGAACCAGTGCTATGTGGTGGCGGCCGGCCAGATCGGTGATCACGAGCCGGGGCGCACGTGCTTCGGGCGCAGCATGATTGTTGATCCGTGGGGCACGGTGCTGGCCCAGGCACCCGACGCGGTGGGGGTTGCGACGGCCGATGTGGACCTCGCGCGGCTGGAGACGGTCCGGAGTGAGCTGCCCAGCCTGGCCAACCGAAGGCTTTAAACCCTTTGGTGGTACGAGTCACAGCAGCTGGATCAGGTAGCCCAGCACGGCCAACCCGACCACGGCGCCGGCCGCCAAGAGCATGGCGCCCCCCATCCGGGATGGGCCGCGACGGATCAGGCGCAGGGTCGACACCACGAGCGCGACCAGCACAAGTGCGCCGATCACCAGTTGCCCCATGGGGAGCACGAGATCGAACAGCGCGGCGGCCGCCAGAGATCCGGAGGAACCCATGGGAGCCACTCTGTCATGGCCGGGGGTCCAGTAGCGGTGGCTCGCCGGTCACGCGGGCATGACTGTCGATTTGCATGGCGGGCGGGTGATCCCGTAACTTTCTCTCTGCCCGCGGGGAACCCGGACGGAACGGCACGAAAGTGACGTGACGGAGGGGGGAGCGGCGGGTCGCCGAGGCACGCGCTAAGCTTGCCGAAGCGCCGGGCGATGCCGGAGTCAAAGACCCGCCAAGCAGTTGGCGGCGGGGGTTTGCGCCAGCGAGGTCGACCGGGTAGAGTTACACAGCCGGCAGGAGCCGGGCGGACTGATCGCCTCAGCGATCGTCGGCCGGTCTGCAAGGCCACTCCAAGACTTACCTGACATCAGTACAGGTTTCTGTCTGGGGAAACACTTGGGCGATGCCAGCAAGATTTCGGATCTTGCCGCGGCGCAGTCGACCAGGTAAGTTTGAGCGGTT
>NZ_BOMV01000083.1 GCF_016862375.1 Paractinoplanes rishiriensis
GACCTGTCGGGTGGTGCTCAGGCCGCGTAGTTGCTCGCGGAGAGCGTCGTCGGCGGTCAGGACCAGGGATTTGAACAGATTGACGGTAGCGGTGCGGGTGTCGCTGTAGTGACGGCGGACTACGTGCAGGACGCGCAAAGTCTCGCGGTCACCATCGGCGCGGGGTACGGCGAGGTGGTCGGCGGCCAACACGGCACGGGCGGCGTGGACGGCGTCGAGGGCGTCGGACTTACCGCCACGGCGGCGCCTGCCCTTGGCGGGTTTCGGGGCTTCCAGCACTGTCTCACCGGCGTACAGGGTCCGGGACAGGCCCATCCCGTGAGCGCGGGTCCCGTCGATCGCCCAGGCCCGCCGGTCACCGAGCCGTACGGTGTGCCGGTCAGCCCAGGCCAGCAGACCGGCGACGCCTGCCGGGGTGGCCGGCACAGTGACCTCGGCCAGCACAGTACCGACCGGTGTCACCACCACTGCGGTATGCGTGTCAGTGTGGGAACCCGTGCCCTATACGGCTCGTCAGTCAAGGTACTCTTCGGACTCATTGGTGATCACTCACCCTTTCCATCCATTGAAAGGTCAGCGCTTGGCCGTGCTGTTTTCGCAGCGCAAGCGCACTGGACTGTTCTTCGTGTGCGAGGTCGAGGGGAGGTGGCGGGTCACCGTGGCTCAGGAGTGGACCGACCGCGGCGTACCGGCCTCGGCTGATCGCCTCGCGGTGGACGGCTTGACGGCGGCGCGGTCGCTGGTCGATGCGATCGACCCCAGCGCGGCGCCGGTGGAGGCGGACGGTGTCAGAGATAGCGGGGGCGACCGTCGGGAATCGGGAGCAGATGTCGGGGTGGGATCGTCGCCAGGCGGTGATGGCGGTGGCGAACATGGTCGAGTCGTTGCTGCGCGGCAGCGGCCGGGCCGGCGGTGAACCCGACCGCGAAGATCAGCAGCTCTCATCTGTCGAGGCTGGCGATCGTGTATGTGCGGCAGTCGACGGTGGCGCAGGTGCGGTTCAACACCGAGTCGACCCAGCGGCAGTACGGCCTGGTCGGCACCGCCGCGGAGTTCGGCTGGAGCGTCAAACAGGCCGCCGCCGAACTCGGTATCCCCGCCGACGCCGTCTACAACTGGCTGCGACACGGGCAGGTACCCGCCCGCCGCGGCCCCAGCGGACGATGGTGCATCCCCTGGGATCCCGCCACCCGTGAGATCTACCAGGAGAAGGTCGCCCGCTCGTTCCGTCTCAAGCCGATGCCATCTGCGTAGCGGTTCCCGGCTTCTTTTGGATGCCATCGAATGCCAAGCCAAGATCGACGTCTTGTTTCGGCGCCACTTGCTGGACACGGAGGCGGTGCGGTCAGTGGGAGTCTGGTCTGGGGATGTGGATGCCGGCGTCGCGGAGCTTGGTTTCGAAGAGCGCGGTTAGGCGCGCCGCGGCGGGCGTCTGCTGTTCGCCGTGGTGGGCGATCAGCGTGTACCGGGTCGCGGCGTCGGTGCGGGCTTGGAGGCCGGTCACGGTCTTCAGCAGTGCGGGGTTGGCGAGGTAGTGCTCGGCCGCGGCGGTGGCGAGTTCGGCGATGCGGGGGTCGTCCGGTTCCCAGGTCGCGGCTTCGGCTGTGCGCCTGGCCAGGGCTAGGAGCTGGGTGTCTTGCAGGGCGTGTTCGAAATGGGTGAGGTAGTCGTCGAAGCCTTGCGGGACCAGGGCCTTGGCCAGGACCCAGCCGTCCCTGGTGGCGGCCACCTCGTCCGCGGTGTAGCCGAGGTCGGGCATCCGCTCCAGCAGCGCCACGGCGTGGTCGGGCAGCAGGGTCCGGTCGCCGTCGGCGAGGCGGTGCAGCGTGTCCCGTCGCGCGGTCAGCTCGTCGATCCGTTCGGTGAGCTGCCGCTCGACGTCGGCGAGCGCGGTGGCGAATCGCGCGGCATCGGCGTCGAGCATCGGCCTGATCTCGGCCAGTGGTACCCCCGCCTCGGCCAGTGTCCGGATCTGCACGAGCCGCAACAGGTCGGCGGAGCCGTACCGTCGGTAGCCGGAGCTGTCGCGTTCCGGCTCTTCGACCAGGCGGAGCTTGTGGTAGTGCCGCACTGTCTTGACGGTGACGCCGACGAACGCCGCCGCCTGCCCGATCGTGACTCCGTTCCTCATCCGCTTACCCTGCCTTGTGTTCCAGGTCGGCGACCACGCCGGGCTCAACGAGCTCAGCGTGGTCACGGCTCGTGTACGGGTCACAGGTGCTCAGTTCGTCGGCTAGGCCGGATCGGCCTGCCCGCCGCCGAAGACCTCGTTGACGAGCCGTTGTTGGGCGTTCTGGAACGCTGCCCCGATGGTCAGGTTGGCGTCGTCGACGCAGTTCAGTGCGGCGGTCAGGGTCTTGCGGCCGTCGGGTGTGCTGTACATCAGCGCCGCGTGGCCTACGGCGGCTCCGTTGTGGGAGATGACGGTGCCGCCCCCGTCCGTGGTCACCACGAACACTCCAAGGCCGTAGTCCATGTTCGGGATGCCGGTAGGGTGCGGGGTGCACATCTCGGTCAGCAGCGGTGCCGGCAGGAGCTTGCCGCCCAGCAGCGCGGAGATGAACGTGTGCAGGTCCTGGGTGGTCGAGATCATGTCGCCGCCGGTGGAGGTCCAGGACGGGTTCTGGCGGGTGACGTCGACGGTCGTGTCGCCGTGGCGGTAGTAGGCGTGCGCGTGCGGCTCGGGAAGCTCCGGCGAGGCGTCCGGCACAACTGTGCCGGACAACCCGAGCGGCCCCAGGATCAGCCGCTGCATCTCCTCGGCGTACGAGCAGCCGGTGACCTTCTCGATCAGCAGCCGAGCGAGGACATAGTTGGTGTTGGAGTAGCTCCAGCCCGTTCCCGGCTCGAACCGCGCCGGCTTGGCCAACGCCAGCTCCACCAGTTCCTGCGGCCGGTAGGTCTTGAACCGGTTGTCCAGCCATTCTTGGCCCGTGGTGCCGTAGGGGATGGGGATCCCCGGCGCGATCGTCCCGTCCTCGTAGACCTCGCCGGTGAAGTTGAACACCCCGCTGGTGTGCTGCAACAGCATCCGCACCGTGATCCGCTCGTCCAGCCCAAACTCGGGCAGGTGCTTGACGACCGGGTCGTCCAGCCCGAACCTGCCTTCGGCCACCAACTGCAGCACCAGGGTCGCGGTGAACGTCTTGGTGTTGCTGCCGATGCGGTGATGCCCGTTGGTCGGCGGCTTCGCGGCCCCGCCCAGCTCGGCCGTCCCGGCGCTGCCGACCCACTCGCCTCGCTCGTCGTGCACGCGCAGCGAGACCCCGACGAACCCGGAATCGACTATCTCCTCGATCGCCTTCTGCAACTCCGGGCGATCCGGCCCGGCGGCAGCAGCGGCCGGCGCTACCCCGGCATCGAGGGCAGCGGTAATCTTGCGGGCCATCTCGGCCGCGATGGCGTTGGCCTTGTCCGGATGGATCTGAGCCGCTTCGATGGCGAGAAGGATGGTGCCGTGGAAGTTGCCGGCCTCGGCCGGAGCTTGCTCACCGAGCAGCTTCATGGCTGCGGTCAGGGCCGGCAATACCCGGTCGGCGAGTTCGGCGACGGTCTTGCCCTTCAGCTCGATGTCCTTAGCGTTCGCGGCAAGCACATGCCCGACCAGACCGGTCGCCGACCTCAGGGCGATCGCGGCATTCGTGGCGGCCTTCTGGGGCGAGCCCGTAGCGGCGGCCATCAGCGACACCGCGCCGTACGCGGCGGCCCGCAGGGTGCTCTTGTCCTGATCGGAAAGAACGATGGACATGCTGGTTACTCCTTGAGTCAGTGTTATCTGGTCGGCGTCGCGCCGCTGCGACGAGCTTCGACCCTGACCCAAGGTCAACCTCAACCATGACGTAGATCACACCCACCTCGGAGCCTGAGACAGATCCGAGAGCGGTGCGCCCGAACAGCACACCGCGTTCACCGACGCCGAAACAAGCTGCCGATCTCGAGAACCGCTTGGCACGGCCCACCGGGAGGCGACCCTGACTCCGGTCTCAGCCTTTCCTCGCCGCCGCAGCCGTCCCAGCCTCGTACAACCCAAACAACAACCGCAGAGAAGGCAGTATGAAGCGCCCGTCGGTATCCACACCGATGACCGCATCGACGCGGTCAGCCAAACGTTGCCAGGATGGACGACACGGACGGCTCTCCCTTACACGGGACGACGTCCGGACGGCGTCGGCCCGGGAGAAGGTCACCCGGCGGCACATCTGTGATGAGTCACGCGTCAACACGCGGACAGGCTTCTGATCAGGCCAGCAAGGTGGGCCGGGCCGACGCCTGCAACCCACGAGGACAGGTCCGGCAAAGGCACACCACAACAGCGGCCAGATCTTGGCTGTGTACTCACAGATCACCGGCGACGGACCCTACCGGTATCAATCCCTCCCAGAACCGGCCCACCCATAGAAGCGTCTGGCAACGCGACCCCAAGCGGCGCCCAGCTAAGTAGTGCATATCGGATATGTCGCAGGGTGATCTGCGGGGCAGAGGATTTCAGGCCGGAATCGGGCCCGTACCCGGAACGGCCGCCGAACCGTCTCCAATGCGGAGCTGTCCAGGCCGGTGCGTCCGGCGCCTTCGGCCCGCTAGGTGCCCACCGGCCCGTCCGCCGCCGGCCCGCCTGATGCCACCGACCCGCCTGCCGCTGCCGGCCCACCCGATGCCACCGACCCACCCGACACCGTCGGCCCGTCTGGCGGGTCCGGTGGGTCGGGTAGCCGCCGGATTCGCAGCCCGGCCAGGCTCCCGGCGAGCAGCGTCAGGCCGGCCACCAGCATGACGCCGCTGGCGCCCAGCGAACCGTCGGTCACGTCGTAGAGGAACTCCGGCACCACCAGCGTGGCACCGGCGACGCCGCCGGCCAGGACCACCCACTCCCGGATGCGGATGTAGGCGGTGAAGCACGCGGCGGCCACCAGCGTGGTCAGCACGTAGCCGAGGTAGTTCTCGGCGTCGGTGCCGTCGATGATGGTGAACTGGGCGCCGAACAGCGCCAGCACCACCGCGATCGCCAGCGCGAGCCGCCGTTCGGTGACCAGCCTGCGCCACGCCAGCACGGCCCAGACCACGCCGAGCCCCAGCGAGCCGAGCCCGAACGGCACCGTGTCGAAAACGTCAAGGGCTTCAAGCAGGTTTCCGTACGCGACCAGCGCCGCGACGGCGACGCCGAGTTGACCGAGCGCGCTGCGCGACAGGACATATCCCGCCAGCACCACGACCAGTCCGGTCAGCGCGGAGGCCAGCCGGGCAAACGAGTCGTCGGTGTCTCCCTCGAGCAGCGCGAGGACGGCGAACGCGGCGGCCGCTGCCGAGGCGGTCAGCAGTGTGCTGGACAACCTGCGGCGTACATCGTCTCCCGCGGCCTGGCGCAACCGTACCACCAGGCCGGCGCCGAAGAGGACCGCCGCCATGCCGGCGAGGATCGCGACCACGCCGGCCGTGCCTAGGCTGTCCCACTGCTCGCCCAGGAACAGCAGCGTCGCCCCGACCACGAAGGACGCGCCGAGATAGCCGGCGATCTCGCCGAGCAGCCGCCGCGCGCCCTTCGGCGCGGCGGCCGGCGCGGCCATCTCGGCCAGCACGGCACCGGCCTGCCCGCGGTCGAGGACACCCCGCTCCACCAGGCGATCGAGGGCGGCACTCAATGCGTCCATGCCCCGTACCGTAACGGAACAGAGTCGTGTTCCCAGGAATGTCCGAGGCAGGGTCTAGCATCCGCGGTATGTTCCGCATCCGCGCCGCGACGCTCCCCACGATGCTGGCCGGCCTGGCCATGCTGGCCGGCCTGGCCGCCTGCACCGACGACAAACCGGCGGCCGACCAGCCGGCCGCCAACCTGCCGGCCGGGGACGCCCTGCTCAAAGAGTCCGCCGCGGCGATGCGTGAGATCAAGACGACCAAGTTCCTGATCACCGCGGACGGCGCGATCGCCGGGCTCAGCCTGCGCCGCGCCGAGGGCGTCCTGACCAAGGAGGGCAGTGCCGAGGGCACCGCCCAGGTCGAGCAGGCCGGGCAAAATGTCGAGCTGACCTTCGTGATCGTGGGCGACAAGATCTACCTGAAGGGCGCCACCGGCGGCTACCAGGAACTCCCCCTCGCCCTGGCCGCCAGCGTCTACGACCCGTCCGCCATCCTCGACCCCGACCGCGGCATCGCCCAGGTGCTCAATACTGCCGTCGGCGCCAGGACCGAGGCCGCCGAGTCCGTCGAGGGCACCGACACATACCGGGTCGCCGCCACCGCCGCGGGGGCCGACCTCAAGACGATCATCCCGGGCGTCACCGGCGACGTGCCCGGCAAGCTGTGGATCGGCAGCACCGACAAGCGCCTGCACAAGGCCGCCTTCACACTGCCCGCGGCCGGCGGCGCCACCGGCACGGTCACCGTCACGTTCACGGAGTTCGACGCCCCGGCGACGATCAGTGCTCCCTAGTCCCACCGCGGCACCGCCCGTCCCGCGGCGCCGCCTGGCGATCGGCGTCGGCGGAGCCACCGTGCTGCTGGCCGCGCTGGACGCGTACGTCGTGGTCACCGTCCTCACCGAGATCGTCCGCGACGTCAACATCCCGCTGAACCGCCTGGAACGCGCCACCCCGATCGTCACCGGCTTCCTGCTCGGCTACGTGGCCGGCATGCCGCTGCTCGGCTCGCTCTCCGACCGCCTGGGCCGCCGCTGGGTGATCGTCGCCTGCCTGGCCGGTTTCGCCGCCGGCTCGGCCCTGACCGCCGCGTCCGGCGAGTCGCTGTGGCTGCTGGTGGCCGGTCGCGCGGTGCAGGGTCTGGCCGGCGGCGCGCTGCTGCCGGTGACGATGGCGCTGGCCGGCGACCTGTGGCCGGCCGGCCGGAAACGCGGCGTCGCGCTGGGCGCCGTCGGCACCGCGCAGGAGCTGGGCAGCGTCCTCGGTCCGCTGTACGGCGGCGCGGTGGCGGCCCTGATCGGCTGGCGCGGCATCTTCTGGATCAACGTCCCGCTGGCCGTCCTGGCCGCGGTCGCGGTTCTCGCCGCCCTGCCGCCCGCCGCCGTCCCGCGGCCACGCCCGAAGGTCGACGTGGTCGGCGGCGTACTGCTCGCCCTCGGCCTCGGCCTGCTGGTGGTGGGCCTCTACAACCCTGATCCGGAACGGTCCGTCCTGCCCTCGTGGGGCCCGGTCGTGCTTACGCTGGCCGCCGGGGCGCTCGTGCTGTTCGCCCTGTGGGAGCGCCGGGCAAAAACCAAACTGCTAAACCCGGCGGGCGTACGCATGACGCCGTTCCTGGCCGTGCTGGGCGCCAGCTTCTGCGCCGGCGCCGCCCTGATGGTCACCCTGGTCGACATCCAGCTGATCGCCCAGACGATGCTCGGCAAGGACGCGTTCGGCGGCACCCTGCTGCTCTCCCGTTTCCTCATCGCACTGCCGGTCGGCGCCGCCGCCGGCGGCTGGCTCCTCGCCCGCTGGGGCGAGCGGTGGCTCACCCTGACCGGCCTGCTGATCGCCGCTTGCGGGTACGCACTGATCGCGTTCTGGCCCCTGAACGTGCTCGCCGTCCGCTACGCCGGCGTCCTCCCCCGCCTGGACACCGATCTCGCGATCGCCGGCTTCGGCCTGGGCCTGGTGATCGCCCCGCTGGCCGGCGCCGCGCTGCGAGCCACGCCGCCGGCAGAGCACGGCGTCGCTTCGGCCGCGGTCGTGGTGGCCCGGATGGTCGGCATGCTGATCGGCGTCGCGGCCCTGACCGCATGGGGCCTGCACCGCTTCCAGGCGTTGACGGCCAACCTGAACACCCCCCTGCCCTTCGGCGTCGAACCCGCCGAATACGAACGCCGGATGGCCACCTACCAGCTGGCCCTGAAGGCGGCCCTGCAAACCGAGTACCGGGAGATCTTCATCGCCGCCGCCGGTGTCTGCGTGGCGGGCGCGCTCCTCGGCCTGCTGTTGACCGAACGCGAGGAACAGCTGACAGAATCGGGCCATGGCCTGGGATGCGCAGACCCTGGACGGGCTGGCGGACGCTCGTGAGATCGACCTGATCGTGCCGGCGCCGGGACGGCCGGTGGTGCGCGTGCCGGTCTGGGTGGTGGCCGTCGGCGGCGAACTCTACGTGCGGTCCTGGAAGGGCGACGCTGGCCTCTGGTACCGCCGCGCGCGGCGCCACGGCGCCGGGTCGGTCGCCGCGGACGGCCGGGAACACCCGGTGCGCTTCGTCGGGTCCAGCGACCCCGCCCTGGACGCCGCCGTCGACAAGGTCTTTCTCACCAAGTACGCCGACTCCGAGACCGCGGTGGCGATGACCAGGCCGCCGGCGGCCGGCACCACCCTGCGCCTCGAACCGCTGACCTGACCGGGTGGCAGACTGGCCGGCATGGGTTTGTTCACGGTGGACGAGGCCCGGGCCGAGCTGGCCAAGCTGCTGCCCGTGCTGCACGAACTGGTCGAGGTGCGGGCCGACATGGTGGAGCTGACCGCGGCGCTGGCCACCGGTGAAGCGCCCGGCCCGCTCGGCGGGCTGGCCGAGCGCAAGGCGGCCGAGGCCCGGCTCAACGAGCTGATGACGACCGTGCAGGAGACCGGCGCCGAGTTCAAGGGCATCGCACCGCTGCTCGTCGACTTCCCGGCCGAGCTGGGCGGCGTGTCCGTGCTGCTCTGCTGGCTGGAGGGCGAGACCGAGCTCGGCTGGTACCACCGTGCCGAACTGGGGTTCGCCGGCCGGCGCCGGCTCTAGTCCCAGACGCGGGCGAGGCGTTCGAACTCGGTGGGGTCGCTGTGCAGGGGAATCACGCACAGCAGGTGGCCGCCCGGAGCGCGCAGGATGCGGCAGTCCAGCCAGCGGTCGATCTCGAGGGCGCCCAGCGCGATCAGGCGGGCGGTCTCGGCGTCCAGGTCGTCGGTTTCGAAGTCGACGTGGAAGCGGGCCTGGTCATCGACCGCCTGCACGGCCAGGGTGAGGCCGGGCAGGGCGCCGCGCAGCGAGGTGAACTGGGGCTCGTCGGGGACCTGCCTGGCGGGCACGCCGAGGGCCGCGGACCAGAAGGCGGCGACCTCGGCGGCGGCGTCGGTCGGTGCGTCGATCAGGATGGTGGACAACCGGCTTCGATGCATGATCCGAAACTAGCCCGGGTAGTCGGCGCGGGAGCTGAACACGCCGGTCACGGTCGCCGCGCGTACGTCGAAACCCAGGGTGAGAAAGACGCCTGGCCGGACCTCCGCGCTCGACGGGTTGGCCTGGTCGGGGTGACCGGAGTCGTAGAGCTGCACGTCCTGATACCCGTCCCAGGTGTCGTGCGGGCGGCGCACCAGACGGGCCACGGTTTCCCGGAGCTGCGAAAACCTTTCCGACAAATCGCCGTACGCGACCAGGACCTCACCGCTGCTCAGCCGGAGCGCGTGGTGCGAGGACGCCGGCATGTCGGTCGGCTGCGGCGGGCTCCACGTTCGGCCACCGTCGGCGGAGCGGCAGAGGTACGCCTGCGTCGCCGTGCTGCGGATCAGGGCCACCACCTGGTCGTCGAGCACGGTCAGGGTCGGCTCCTGGAAGTGCACGCCGTCGCCGGCCGCCAGCACCACCTCGGTGTCCGCAGGCCAGGTGCGGCCGCCGTCGGTGCTGCGGACGACCGTGGCCCGCTCCCACTCGTCGCCGGACCGCTTGCCGTAGAGCGGCAGCAGCAGGTCACCGGTGGGCAGCGCGGTCGCGGCACCGTGCGAGGCGGCCCAGCCGGACAGCATGGTGCCTACCGCGACCGCCGCCGACCAGGTCTGCCCGCCGTCGTCGCTGCGCCGGACATAGGTGCCGTGCACGGTGTGCCGCGGCCGGGTCGCCCAGTCGATCACGAAGTAGCTGAGCAGCACCGTCCCGTCCGGCAGCACCGCCAGTTTCGGGTCGCGGTCGTCATGGGCGCCGTCGACCGCGACCCGCGGAGCCGTCCAGGTGCGGCCGCCGTCGTCGCTGTCCACCAGGCAGATCCGGCCGTCCGAGCGCACGTGGCCGGCGCCCTCCCGGTAGGCCGCCAGCAGCCGGCCGCCGGGCAACGCGACCAGGTCGGGAAAGTGGGCGAGCAGGCCCGGCCCGGCCCGCGCCACGACGATCGGCTCCGACACGCGACCCCCTACGACCGGCGGTGCAGCACGACCACCGGGATGCGCCGGGTGGTCCCCTTCTGGTACTCACCGTAGCCCGGCTCGATCGCGCTCACCTTGGCGAACATCTCGTCGCGCTCGGCGCCGGACAGGATTTCGGCCGTCGCCTCGTACGTCTCTGTCTTGATCTCGACGGTGACCGCGGGATCCTGGCGGATGTTGTGGTACCAGGCCGGATGGCGGGGCCCGCCGCCGGCCGAGCCGATCACGACGGCCCGCCCGTCGATCTCCAGGTAGCCGAGCGGGACGGTGTGCGGCCGGCCGCTGCGGGCCCCGGTGGTGGTGATCAGGACGAGAGTGGAGCCCTCGAACATGCCGCCGACCCGGCCCTCGTTGTGGCGGAACTCGTCGATGATTGCGGTGTTGAAATCGGACACGCGTTGCACTCCCGGTTGTCGTGAGGAGAACCGGCGGACCGACGAGCACGAAAAAACCCCGGATGCCGTACGCACGTCGATCCGAACCGGATCGGGGAAAGAAAAAACCTCCGTGCGTAGGCCCATACGGGGCGCACCGCCAAAGTAGCACATACCCTTCGGACATGGGCTGGGCTTGGCAGGACCCCGCGGTGCGGGCTGTCGCCCGGCTCATTCCAGGCGACGTGCTCTGGTACGTCCGGACGCCGGAGCCGGTGTTCGCGCTGACCTTCGACGACGGCCCGCATCCGGCCACCACGCCGGGCCTGCTGCCGGTGCTGGCGCGGCACGGTGCCCGGGCGACCTTCTTCCTGATCGGCTCGCGGGTGGCCGCGCATCCGGAGCTGGTGGCCGCGATCGCCGCCGCCGGGCACGAGATCGGCAACCACCTGATGCGCGACGAACCTTCGGTGCGGCTCTCGGACGCCCGGTTCCGATCGGATCTCGCCGAGACCAATGCGCTGCTCGCGCCGTACGGGGAGGTGCGGTGGTTCCGGCCGGGGTCGGGGTGGTTCACGCCGCGGATGCTGCGGGCCGCCGGCGAGATGGGGTTGCGGGCGGTGCTGGGCACGGTTGCGGCGGCGCATCGTGGTGAGCCGTCGGATGCGCAGATCGCGTCGCGGATCGGTGCGACGGTGCGGCCGGGGTCGATCGTGGTCCTCCACGAGGGGACGGAACCTCGGCGCGGAGTGGTGGAGACGGTCGATCAGCTGCTGTCCGCGCTGGCCGGTCGCGGTCTCGCCGCGGTGACGGTGTCCGATCTGGCCCGGTGAGCCGCCCCGATCACCCGGTGACCGTTACGCGCACCGGGGTGGCGCTGCTCCCCTCGCCCGCGGCGTTGGCGGCGCTCACCGTCACCTCGTAGTCGTGGCCGGGCACCAGTCCCGGCTGCAGGGCCGGTGGGCTGATCGTGGGGAAGGCCGCCTTCGTCAGGTCGCGATCGCCGGCGGTCAGGTCGCGGTAGTACACCCAGTAGTGGACGCCCGGACCCAGCGGCTTCCAGGTCAGGGTCAGGGTGCCGGGGGCGGTCGCGGTTGCCTTCAGGTCCGGCGGTGCGGGTGGCCGCGGCGGTGCGGGGGTCGCGCGGACGGTGCCGCTCGGCGGGCCCTCGGCGCCGTGGCGGACCGTGGCCACGCGGAACTCGTACGCGTGCCCGTTTTTGAGCATGCCCACGACGGCCTGCGGGCGGTCGACCAGGAATGCGCCCCGGGTGAAGCGCCGCTCCCCCGCGGTCAGGTCGCGGTGATACACCCAGAAGGCGGCCTCGCCGTTCCCCGCGGACCAGGTCAGCGACACCTGGCCGTCGCCGGGGGTGACCCGCAGGCCGGTGGGTGCGGACGGTGCGGCGTAACGCGCGGTCGCGCGGGCCACGGCGGACGGCCCGGACTCGCCGGCCGGGCCGATCGCGGCGATCCGGAACTCGTACGTGTGCCCGTGCAGCAGCGGCACCGTGGTGAAGCCGCGCGGCCGGTCGATCGGGAAGTCGTGCCGCCGCCACGGTCCGCCGGTGGAGGCGTCGCGCTGGTCGAGCCAGTACCAGAGGTGCGCGCCCGGGTCGGACCAGGTCAGCGCGATCCGGCCGGACGGCAGCGCGCGGGCGGCAAGACCCTCCGGCACCACCGGGCGGGTGCGGGTCGCGGTCACCGCCGGGGACGGCGGCGATTCCGTGCCGGCCCGCTCGGCGGTGACCCGGAACTCGTACGCGTGCCCCTCCTTGAGCAGCCCGGCGTCGGCGCGCGTGCCGCTGACCGGCTCGGGACGCCGCGCCGGATGGGTTTGCCCCGCCGTCACGTCGCGCTCGTGGATCCAGTAGCGGCTCGCCCCCGGCACGGCCTGCCAGCGCAGCGTGGGCTGAGCGTCGTTGACGGCCGCGACCAGCCCGGCCGGCGCCGCGACGTCCACCGTGGCGGGTGCGGGCGGCCAGGGCACCTCGACGAACCGGGGACGATAGATCCGGGCGTCGGCGTACGCGGAGTTCTCGTCCAGGCTGTTGACGTTGTACGAGATCAACAGCTGGCCGGCGCGGGCCAGCGCCGGGTGCAGCCGCGCGTCGTACGACACCCGGCCGGACTCCCCGGTCACCTCGGCCGGCGTGTGCAGGTGCAGCGGCCCGGTCCACGGCCCGGTCGGCGCGGGCCCCGTGTAGGCCACGATCGACGGGTTGAACGGCAGGTTGCCCTCGGTGGTCACCAGCAGGTAGCCGTCGCCGGCCCGCTGGACGGAAAACCCGGTGGCGACTCCGCTGAGCATCCGCGCCGACCGCTGCGCCGCGCCGGTCCACCCCTGGCCGTCCCAGAACTCCCAGGCCCCGGCCAGATCGCGGGCGCGCGCCACGTGCCCGAACCGCAGCGCGTCGGCGGTCCGCTCGGCGCCGTAGACATACGTGTGACCCTGGTCGGACAGGATCGCCGAGCCCCACGCGATCGTGTCCCCGAGCGGCAGGTCGGCAACCTTCCGCAGATCGAGCCCCGGCAGCCCGAAAACGGCCAGCGCGGAACCGGTCAGCGTGAAGTCCCACAGCCCGGTGCCGTCCCGCCGGTAACGGTTGTAGAACACCTGAAGCGTGTCCCCGGCCACTACCCCGTCCTGCGCCCAGTAGTAGACCTTTCCGACCGGCCCGACCAGCGGCTCCGGTCGGCCGGGAGCGCCACCGTGCAGCGTCCGGAGACCGGCGCCGTCCTGCACCACGATCGTGTTGTGCACGAACGGCGCATCCCGCGGCCGGGTGTGGTCGGCCTGCACGGCCCCGAGGTAGGTGTCCGAGAACAGCCACGCCACCCGGCCGTCCGGCAGCGCCACCGACGCCGTGTTGTCGCCGCCGGTCCACTGTCCACCGGTGTCGCCGTACCGCTCGAACATGCCGGTGAGGTCGGCGGCCGCAAGTCGCGGCACCGGGCGGACAGCGGGCGTGGCCGCGTCGCCGTCGCGGTCGGGCAGCGCCACCAGAGCCAGCGCGCCCAGCGCAACCAGCCCGGCCGCCCCCGCGAGCCACCGCCCGGCCCTCATCGGTCCAACCTAGCGCTTGCTAGGGCGCGGTACCAGGCCCCACCACAGCCAGGCGGCGGGTCGGCCGGCGGCGGATCAGGCGGCGTCGATCTGCTTGCGCAGCTTGGCCAGCGCCCGGGTCAGCAGCCGCGACACGTGCATCTGGGAGATGCCGATCTGCTGCGCGATCTCGGACTGGGTCAGGTTGCCGTAGAAACGCAGGCTGATGATCTTCTGCTCGCGCTCGTCCAGGCTGGCCAGCGCGGGCCCGAGGGCGACGCGCAGTTCGGCGATCTCGAAGCCGGCGTCCTCACCGCCGAGCGTGTCGCCGAGGGTGGCGATGCTGTCGTCGCCGGCCGGCACCGACAGGCTGGTGGCGGTGTAGGCGCGGGCGCCCTCCAGTCCCTCGAGGACATCCTCCTCGCTGACCCCGAGGTGCGCGGCGATGTCGGCCACGGTGGGCGAGCGGCCCAGGGTGTGCGTCAGGGTGCTGTTGGCCGCGGTGATGGCCAGCCGGAGTTCCTGGAGCCGGCGGGGCACCCGGATCGACCAGGTGCGGTCCCGGAAGTGCCGCTTCAGCTCGCCGACGATCGTGGGGATCGCGAAGCCGGCGAAGTCCACGCCACGCTCGGCGTCGAACCGGTCCACCGCCTTGATCAGGCCCATCACGGCCACCTGGCACAGGTCGTCGACCGGCTCGCCGCGGCCCGAGTATCGGTTCGCGAGGTGGCGGGCCAGCGGCAGCCACGCCTCGATCGCGCGGTCCCTTAGGTCCGCCCGGGACGGGTGTCCGGCCGGCAGGGCGGACAGCGCCGTGATCAGTTCGCTGGCCGGATCCGAAAGGCCGGTGCTGGAGGGCGAAGAGGCGACGGAGATCATGCGCCTCCTTTGCCCATCGGCACCCGCTGCCTAAACTCACTCGATCGGGCGGTTGGCCGGAGTGGGCGAACGGTGCATAGTCGGGGCGTGGAGCGGGCAATGCGCCCTTCGTGTCACGTCTGGAAGCGTCCTGGCCTCCCCCGAAAACCATGCCCGTGGGGTCCTGGACCCTGGACAGCTACGGGCAGCTGAAACTCCTGCGCGCCGAGTTACGCGCCGCCCTGCTCGGCGAACCGCTGCCGCCCGGCCGCGACCTCGACGAGGTGCCCGAGAAGATGGTCCTGGTCGCCACGGAACTGGCCACCAACGCGCTGACGCACGCGCACCCGCCCACCGTGGTCGAGCTGCGGCGTACCGAGCAGACCTTCATCCTCGACGTCACCGACGACGAGCCGGACACCCCGCCGGAGATCGCCGACTCCCGCCCGCTCGGCGCCGGCGGCCGCGGCCTGAGGATGGCCCGGGAACTGGCCCTCGACATCGGCTGGTACTCCGAACGGGGCGTCAAGCACGTCTGGACGGAGTTCTCGCTACCGCGGCCGAGCTGAGCCGCACCGGTGGCGCCGCCGTGATCCGCCGCTTCAGGGCGGAGTGAGCAGGTATGAGGTCAGCCGGTCGGCGAGTTGTTGCGGGTGGCTGAGCGCAACCGAGTGGCCGCCCTCGATCTCGTCCGGCACGACGCCCGGTCGGCGGCCACCCGGCGCTGGAAGTCCGCGAGGAAGAACTGGTCGTCGCGGGCGACGAGCACCCCGGTGGGCACGTCCGGCCAGGCGTCCGGCGGCCACGGCTCGTTCCACTCTGCGCTGACCTGCTCGCGGCCGTGCGCCGCGGCCTGCGCGACGATCTCGGCCGGCACGCCGTTGTAGAAATGCTGCAACTCGCTGAGTCCCTCCGCGCCCTGGTAACCGGTGTCGTCCCACCAGTCCGCCGACTTTTCGCCCGGCGCACCGGCCACCGTTGCGCGGAACTCGGCAAACCCCGCCGACTTGTCCTCGATCGGCGGCCCTGTCACGCACCCGGCTTGCGCAGATGCTCCCCGTACGCCATCGCCACCGTGGCCACCACCGGAACGGCGAGCGCCCACCAGGCCCCGTACGCGAAGCCCAGCACCACCGCGACCGGCAACCCGAGAGCGAGCGTCAGGCAGCCGGCGACGGCAAGTGGCGGCGGGCTCTCGTCCGCTTCGTCCGCCGGCGGAGCCGCAGCGCTCGGCAGCGACGGATGGGGCAACGGCAGATCCGCGAAGATCTGCAACAGCTCCGACCGGGTGCGCGCCAGCTTCGACGCCTCCACCCGCCGCTCATACTCGGACGGGTCGAGCCGCTTCGCGACGAGGTGCTCCTCCAGCGCTTCCTGCGCCGAGTCACGCTCGGGAGTGCCGACCAGAAAGTCAGGTGCCGAACCGCTGACCTCGGGCTCACCGTCGTCGGAGGCGCTCACGGGCGACAGCCTAGCCATCGACAGCGAGCCCGGCGACCGAGAACCGGCTTATGGCTGGACACGTCGGACCGAACCGTGATCACGCGATTACGCAGATGCTGGCTAAACCTGCGGCCCCCGACCGGCGCTTTGCATTGTTGCCTGTCAATGCGATGTCTATCGTGACGGCATGCGTCGCTTGTGGACACTTCTCGCCTCCGCGCTGCTCGCCGCAGCCGTCCTCACCGTGCCGGGCAGCGCCTCGGCGGCCGTCGTCTTCACGGACGACTTCGAGGGCGGCACGGTCGGCGCATGGCAACTGACCGGCGGGCAATGGGGGTTGTCCACCGACGGCTCGCGGGTGCTGCGCCAGTCCCGCAGCGGCGCCGCCGCGACCCAGGCGACCGGAGGCGACCCGGCGTGGTCCGGCTACACGCTCACCGCCCGGGTCAAGCCCACATCGCTGTCCCGGCCGCAGGCCGCCGCGGGCATCGCCGTCCGCGCCGGCACCGACAGCGGATACCAACTGGTGCTGCGCCCGGGTAACCGGGCGGAACTCGTCCGGGTCTCGGCCGGGCAGCCCACCCGGCTGGCCGAGGCGCTCATCACCGTGCGCCCCAGCCGATGGTACGACCTGCGCCTGCGCGTCGAGGGCGATCAACTCCACGGCACCGTCACCAGCCCCTCCGAGACGGTGACGCTCACCGCCACCGACACCACCCTGAGCACCGGGGCCATCGCGATGGTCACCCAGCAGGCGGCAGCCAGCTTCGACGACGTCACCGTGGACACCGTCGCGCCGGCACCGGACACCCAGCCGCCGTCCGCACCGGGCCGCCCGGAGCTGCTCGAAGTCACCCCGACCACCGCCACGATCACCTGGCCCGCGGCGACCGACAACGTCGGCGTGACAAGCTACCTGATCTACCTCGGCGGGCAGTTCTACGAGGACTACTTCGTACGCCAGGTAACGACCAACGCACCGGTCACCGTCCCGCTCGGCGGCAACACCGGCGCCACGCTGCACGTCTCGGTGCGAGCCGTGGACGCGGCCGGCAACCAGTCCTGGTTCGGCCCGCGGGTGACGTTCGGGCAGCCGCCGAGCTTCCCGAAGGTGCCCGGCGACACCGTGGCCCCGACGCCCCCCGGCGCGCCGGTCATCACCTCCGGCAGCGCCGGCGGCGCGATCATCACCTGGGCACCGGCCACCGACGACACCGGCGTGGTGGAATACCACGTGGTCCACGCGTTCAACATCGACGAGGTCCGGGTGCGGCACAAGGTGCCCGGCAACGTGACCAGCGCCGTCGTGCCGCCCGCGTCGACCCCGAACCGGGTCTGGGTGATCGCGTACGACGCGGCATGGAACGCCTCCTACAGCCCGTCGGTCACGCTCACCAACCCGACACCGCCGCCGACCCCGCCGTCCTGAACCGGCCGCGCCACCGCCGTCAGGTGACGCGGTTGGTCTGGTAAGCCCACAGTGCCAGTTCGACGCGGTTGCGGGCCCCGAGTTTGGTCATGAGACCGGTGAGATGGAACTTGACCGTACTCATGCTGATGTGCAGGTCCCGCGCGATCTCGGCGTTGGTCCGGCCCCGGGCGACCCGGCACAGAACGTCTTCCTCCCGGTCGGTCAGGGCGTCGACCGGCTGGGCCGGTGTGGTGGCCGGGCCGCCGGTGGCGAAGGTGGCGAGCAGCCGGCCGGTGACGGCCGGGTCGATGAGCGCGTCACCCTGCACGGCGGCGTGGATCGCCTGGACCAGCTGGTCCGGTTCGGCGCCCTTGAGCAGGAAACCGCGGGCGCCCGCCTGGAGAGCGCCGTAGATGTACTCGTCGGTGTCGAACGTGGTGATCACGACGACGGCGATCGGATCGGGGATGTCCGGTCCGGCGAGCAGACGCGTGGCCTCGATGCCGTCCAGGACGGGCATCCGGATGTCGAACAGGCACACGTCCGGGCGCAGGCGGCGGGCGAGCACGACGGCCGCACGCCCGTCGGCCGCCTGCCCGACCACCTCGATGCCAGCCTGGCCGTCGAGGATCGTCGACAGTCCCGCCCGGACGATGCCCTGGTCGTCGGCGATGAGGACACGGATGGTCATGTCGCGGCGCCCCGGCGGGGAAGGACGGCCCGGACGATCCAGCCGCGGTCCGGATTCGGCCCGGCGTTGAGCGTGCCACCCAGGAGCGTGATCCGTTCGGTCATGCCGGCCAGACCGAATCCGGGCGGACCGGCGGCAGACGCGATGCGGGCGCCGTCGTCGCTGACCGTCAGCTGGACATCGGTGGCGCTGCCGGTCACCTCGACCCGGACTCGGGTCGCGTGCTGGGCGTGGCGCTGGGCATTCGTGATCGACTCCTGCGTCACGCGGTAGAGGGCACCCTCGACGGCCGGCGGAAGGTCGGTCAGGTCACCGCGCAGCTCGACACCGATGCGCAGCGCCTCGGTGCTGTCGGCGGCGAGACCTTCGATGTCGGCGATGCGACGCTGGGGAACCAACGAGGGCTGCTGCCGGCGGTCGCGCAGTGCGCTGACCATCGCGCGCATCTCCGCCAGCGTCCGGGCTGCCTCACGGTTGATCGTCTCGAGTGCCTCCGTCGCTCCGCTCAGCGACGACGACCGGGCGAGGAACAAGCCTGCCTGCGCCTGGATCGCGATCGCCGAGACGTGGTGAGCCACGGTGTCGTGCAACTCCCGGGCCAGCTGTTCGCGTTCCTGCAGTTTGGCCTGCACGATCAGTTGTCCGCGGGCGATGGTCCGGTAGCGCACGGACGCCCCGAGGGCCGCGGCCAACAGCACCATGGCGATCCCGGCGGTCGTCTCGGCCAGCCCGGGAAAGTCGACGCTGACGATGGCAGTCAGTGCCACCGCCGTGACCGCCATCCCGATGGCCACCTCGCGGCCGGCCCGCCACCGCAGAAGCGCATAGAGCAATACGAGCACCACCCATCCGCTGTGCAGGTCCACCGGTTCGGTGCCCACCACGAACGCGGCGACGTCGAGGACCGCGAACCCTCCGAAGGCGTAAACCACCGCGGCCAGCGGATGGGCCCGCCGGACCAGGACCGCGAGCGCCAGCCCACATCCGAAGGCGACGGCTGCCGGCCGCCAGACCAGGTCGCGGAAGGCCACATCGAACACGAGCACGGTCAGCACCAGCGCGGCGAGGGCCCAGTCGCGCCAGGTGTACGGCAGCGGGCGCCGCGCCGCGGCCCGCAACGTCGTCGCAGCGTTCGGCACGACTGCCACAGTAGCGATCCGGCGTTCGCCACGACCCCGTCGCGCGACCAGTCGCCACCCTGGCCGATGGGCCAGGGAAACGTCGGCCAGAGGACTCGGGCGCCCCGCCGCCGACCCGGCCGAGACTGAGGACCGACCAACGGTACGGGCTACCAGGAGGAGCCGAGCATGAAGCAAACGAGCGACCTTGTTGACAATGCGGTCGACGTCAAGGTCGTGCTGTCCGGCCTATGGGTCACCACGCTGTTCGTGTTCGCCTACGTCGACATCTTCGGCTTCTACCGCGCTGATGTGATCGATGGAGTGCTCGCCGGCGAGGTGTCCGGCACCGGATTCCCGATCGACCAGACGTTCCTGATCCTCACGACGCTGTACATCGTGGTCGCGGCGTTGATGGTGGTGGTCTCCCTGCTCGCCAGGGCACGGGTCAACCGGATCGCCAACATCGTCGTCAGCCTGCTCTACGTGGTCACCGCTTCGGCCACGCTCATCGGTGAGAGCTGGGTCTACTACATCGTCGGGACCCTGATCGAGGTAGCGCTCCTGCTGGTCATCACCCGGATCGCCTGGGTGTGGCCGAAAAGAACCTGAGCTACTGCTCTTCCCACTGCTTCTTGGTGATCTCGTACCGCACACCGCCGTGCTCGGAACCCTCGACCATCAGCATGTCTGGAGGAGTGTCGAGGGTGCCGGCCATCGTCATCCCGAGCTTTTTCATCACCTTCTGGGAACGGTCGTTCATGGACATCGTCTCGGCCCAGACCAGGCGCACGCCAAGCTCCGTGAACGCTTTGCTCAGCACCGCCCTCGAGCCCTCGGTGGCGTACCCCTTGCCCCACTCCGCCTGGCGCAGCCGGTAGCCGAGTTCGACCTCGTCCAGCGGGCCTCCCCGTTCGGGACGCAGGAGGAACCAGCCGACGAACGCACCGCGGTCCTTGTCCTGTGCTGCGAAGAGCCCGAAGTCACCGCCCCACCTCTCGTAGCCGGCGAGGATGTTCGGCAGGATGCGCTGGTGGACGTCCTCCGGTGCGGTGGGCTCACCGCCGGACAGGTAGCGCATGACCGCCGGGTCGCTGTCCAGTTCGATCAACAGGTCAGCGTCGTCGCTGGTGAAGCGGCGCAGGGTCAGGCGTTCGGTGTCCAGGTAAGCGTTCACGAGCGCATCCTGGTCCACCCGGGCGGGAAAGGCCACCGCTTTAACGGCCTGCTGCCCTCGTCGCGGCCGGTCTCGCCTGCGCTGTACCGCGCGGGCGTCCGGATTCGTGCGGACTCCGCCCGAGCCGCGAAGCGCCGCCCGACACTCATGAAATCGCAGCGCTCCGGCAATACACGGGGATGTGCCGGAGCGATCGCCCCAGAGGAGGCTCAGGTGATATCAGCTACCAGAAAGGTGCGGCCCGGCCGACGATTCGGCAGCCGTCAGCTTGTCACAGGTCTGCTCGTCGCCGCGGCGTGCATCGTCGTTCCGGCGGCACCGGCCAACGCCGTCGCCTACAACTATTACGCGGGCCACCCGGCGAACCCTTTGCCCGCGACGTGCACGGGCGGGTACGCCGTCGCCGGCGCGTCCGGTGTCTTCGTTGTCACGGCCGGTCATTGCGCGACCAACGCCGGTGGCGCCGGCGTCACCGGCCGGCGGATCTCCGGCACGGACGAGCAGTTCGGCACGGTCATTCGCAACGACTGGATCGGTGACTTCTACACGACCAACTCGTTCGACGGCGCGTTGATCCGGCTCGATCCCGACGACACTGCTTACCAGATTGTGGAGGATCCGATCACCCACACCCGGCCAGGCAACGGCCGGGTCCGTGGCTGGTACGCGAACTCCGCCCTGTACGCCGGGATGCGGATCGGCAAGATGGGGATCACGACCGGCTGGCGCGAGGGCACCATCACCGAGTGGCGCGACGTCGTGTATCCCAACGGCTGGCGCTTCTACACGTTGTGCAGCACCGCCGACAGCCGGCCCGGCGACAGCGGTGGCCCGGTTTGGCGCAACGATGGCAACGGCCTGATGGCGATCGGTATCTCCATCGGCGGCAATTGGGGGACCGCCTGTTTCATCCCGATCCAGAACGTGCTCAACCGCTTCGGAGCGACCCTACCCGTCTTCACCAGCTTGGCGGCTGGCGCACGCCCCAACCTCGATGTTGACGCCGCGCGGGTGGTGACCGAACGATCAGGCCCACCGATCCCCTACAACCCGGAACCGTTGGTGCTTGACTCCTGGTAGGTATCCGGCAGATTGGCGTTTGCCCATCGCTCAGAACGTCGATTCCCGGCCGGGAACTGGACCGCTACCCTTTTGACGTCGTCGAGAGGAGCCGGGTGGTGGGCGAGGAGCACAGCTTCCAGATCCAACTGGAAGGTCTTATTCAGCTTCTGGCCCAGAATCTGTACGCGGATCCCGACGTGTTCCTGCGCGAGATGATCCAGAACGCGCATGATTCGATCAAGCGCCGGGCCGAGGTGGCACGGGAACGTCTGGAAGCCGAGCTGCCCGCCCCGCGGATTCAGGTGGCGATCAACCGTCCAGCTCGCATGGTGGAGATACTCGACAACGGATCCGGGATGACCCGCGATGAGATCGATGGTTACCTTTCGACGATCGGCCGTTCGGGAACTGACGAGCTTCGGCAGCGCATTCGGGAGGCGGACCGCGGTCGTACGGTTGATCTGATCGGGCAGTTCGGCATCGGCTTGCTCAGCGCATTCATCGTCGCGGAGCGGGTGGTCCTGGTCACCAAGGCGTCCGGCATTGCGGTGGGAGAGCCGGGGTGGGCAGCGATATGTTGTCGAGCCGGCCGAGCGCCAGCTCGTGGGTACGACCGTCACGTTGCACATCGGGCCTGCTCACACCCGCTATCTGGACCGCGACCGGCTCCGGGCGATCATCCGCACCTACGCCGACTTCATCGGCGTGCCCGTCTATCTTGACGACGATGCGGAGCCGGCGAACGCGGTGACTCCCCCGTGGCATCGTGGCTACGTCTCCGAACGGGAACGCCGAGCCGCGTACACCGACTTCTGGCAGCGGAAATTCACTCAGGAGAGCTCTCTGCACGTCTTCGCCGTCGACGAGCCCGTCGAGTGGGACGATATCGCCCAGGCCGACGGGAAAGGGCGCGGCCGGGTGCGCGGCGTCCTGGCGGTGACCGATCGAAGGTCGGACTTCAACGCTCGCGGTGTGGTGGATCTGTACGTGCATCGGATGTTCGTCAATGCCGGCAACCGCGACGTGCTGCCGCCCTGGGCGAAGTTCGTCCAGGGCGTCATCGAATGCAACGACCTGACGCCCAACGCCGCACGGGACAACGTGGTACGCAACACCGCCCTGACCGCCGTACAGCAGGCTCTCGGCTGGTTGATCGTGCGGGAGCTGAGCGACCTTTCCAGCCGCGATCACCAGCGGTTCGTGGAGATCATGCGGTGGCACTCATACGACGTGCTGGCGATGTCGGTGCAGGACGAGTACGAGGATTTCTTCCGAGCCGTCGCCGATCTGATACCGCTGGAAAGCGACCCGGAACCGATCACGGTCGCGGAGTATCTCAAGACTGCGCCGGTCCGCACCGATCACTCCCAGGTGGTCTTCTACATCACCGAACCCGGTTCGGCGAACCAGTACTTCCTGCTGGCCCGGGCGCGCAGTATGCGCGTATTCAACTGCGCAGAGCCGTTCGCCGAGCGGTTCCTGCGGCGGTACGCCGAGACCTGGCCGGAACGGGTGCACCTGAGCCGCCTTGACGTCGCGGGTTCCGAGACGATTTTCGAGCCGCTGCGCAGCGACGAACGGGATCGGTTCGCCCAGCTTGAGACGGCGTACAACGTCTTGTTCCCGGAGCTGCGGGCCCTGCCGCGGATCAGTCGCTTCCGGCCGGTCATGATCCCCGCCGTGCTCACCGAAACCCGGGAAACGAGGACGCGTCGCGAAATGGAGGATGTGACGCAGGACCTGGCGCTGCCCACCTTCATCCGGGACCTGGTAAAAGACTTCCTCAGCGTTGAGAAAGAGCCGCTGACCCTGCACCTGAACGCCGACAACCCCGCTGTTCAACGACTTGCCGACCGGCTCGATCTGCGCGATGAGGTCAGCCAGAACGCACTGGTCGCCCTCCACCACAACGCGTTGATGCTGCTGGCCAGAACCTTGCGGGTCCAGGACGTACAGCTCATGTTCGTGCATTTCAACCAGGTCATCGAGCTGATGCTTGCGCTCGACGCCGAGCGTGCCGACCTGCAACGCGCGCTCGACGCCCGGCACAGCGAGATCGTCGAGCTACGGACTTCGCGGACCGACCGGGAGGAAATCCTGGATCCGTACGTCTCCTGCTTTGTGGCAATGCCTTTCGGGGATCCCCGCGCGGAAGAGATCTACGAGGCCGTGCGCGATGTTCTGGAGGTTCGCCCGTATTACTGGGCAGTGGTCCGGGCCGATGACACCGTTGAGCAGCCGGGCCTATGGGGAAACCTCAAGGCGAAACTGCTGCGAGCGCATTGCTATGTCGCCGTCTTCACCCGGGAACTCAATCCCAACGTGATGATCGAGGTCGGCCGCATGGAGGCGCTCGAACGACCAGTCGTGCTGCTCCGGGACGCGGCCGCACCCGAGCTGCCAGCCGATCTCAGCGGCCGCCTCTACGCCGAACTTTCCGGCACCCGCGAGACGCTCATCCAGGAGATCCGGGAGGCTTTCGCCCGTCAGGAACCGTTCCAAGCCCTCGCCGGCGAGCGATACCTGAGTGAGACGGTGCTGCGCCGGGAGGCCAACCTCAACGAGGAGGTGAGCCGCGAAATCAGTCGCCTGTACCGCACCTGGAGCGCCTTCCTCCAGGCTGATCCCCACGAGGTCGCGCGCCGGATCAACGTCCGGCCCAGACTCATCGAGGCCGCCCAGGAAGCGCTGACGGAGCCGTGACCGAGCCGGCCGTTCGCGCGATCGAGACGCTGATCGAACACGCCCGTGATCTTTTCCACGAGGGGCGGCACCGGCCGGCCGCCGAAGCGGCGGCGCGGGCAGCGCAGGCCGCCGACCAGATCGAGAATCCGGCACTGCTGGTGCGCGCGCTGGAGACCGAGGCAAACGTTCTGCGCATGCAGGGCGAGCACGGGGCAGCACTCACGCGCTACACCCGAGTCCTGGCAGTGGCCGAGGACACCGGCACCCGGATCCGGCTGGAGCAGCCGGCCGCCCTGATGGCGGTGGCCGGGGCATTCTTGGGCTGGGTGACGTGCGCACGGTCTGTTCGCGGTATCCAGACCCGGCAGCTCCTGGACGTGCTGGAAGCCGGGGAGCGATATCTCCATCCGATCGGACGCACCCCGTGGCGTGCCGCGCTGCTGCTCCAGCGGGCATCCATCCACGACGAGCTCGGTGACTTCGACACCGCCGTCGCCCTCGGCGAAGAGGCGCTCGCGGCTCACGAGCCCGGCCCCGGCGGGTACAGCCTGGCCGGCCACCGCCGGGTGCTGGGCCAACTGCTGCGCCGCGCCGGGCGACCGGAAGAGGCAGAGCCGTTGTACCAGGCGGCTCTGGAAGACCACGGGGCGCTCCCGGACGACCGGGTCGCCGCACTGGAAGGCCTGGCCAGGTGCGCCCTTGACCGTGGTGACGCCATCGCTGCGCAACGACATGCCGCCGCGGCGCTGGAGGAGGCCGAACCATTCGGTGACGAGTACGTGCGTACGCCGCTGTCCGCGCTCGTCCAGGCGCACCAGGACGCCGGTGACCTTGACGCTGCTGCGCCTGCTGCCGCGCGATACCTCGATGTGGCCCGCCGGCTTGGCAGTTACGCCGTGCTGTTCAGCGCCATCCGATCGGTGGTCACCGTGGCACTCGACCGCGGTCAAATCGACAACGTCGCGCAACTGCTCAGCGAAATGGCGGAGCACGCCGCCGTTCTTGACCGGAACTCCGATGATTCTTTCCACGCCGAGCAGGTGGTGCGGTACAGCCAGCGGTTCGACAGTCTCCGAGCCGCCGGCCAGATCCAGGCTCTGGGTGTTCCTGCCCTGACCCACCTGAGTCCCGACCTGCCCGATCGGCCCGGACCGGCAACCGCGACCCGCCCTCCGGGCCGGACGATGACGGTTGTCGGTGTCCGGGTTGAGCAGCCGTCAGACGAGCCGATCGTCCTGCTGAAGGAGACAGACGGCAACACGTACCTCCCGATACGGATCGGCGCCACCGAAGCCGCCGCCATCTCCCACGCTCAGCAGGGAACAACGGATGCGGTGTCGCGGACGCACGACCTGCTCTGCGATGTGCTCACGGCAGCCGGCTTACGCCTCGAGATGGCGACCATCGACCACATCGAAGAGAACGCCTTCATTGCTTCCATCACCGTCAACGGAAAGCAGATCGACTCGCGCCCCTCGGACGCGATCGTTCTCACCCTCAAGACGGGCGCACCGCTGATCGTTGCGCAGGACGTCCTCGATACGTGTGGCCTGTCGATCCCCGACGAGGAACCCTGAACCCTCGGGCCGATGTCGCTAGCAGCCGCTCTCCAGGGCCTCCCGCACCGCGTACCAGATCCGGAAGGTTTTTGCTTCGCTGGCGGACTTGTACAGAAGCACCTGGACTCCTCGGTGCACTCCCCTGAGGACATAAACGGTGTCGTCTCGGCGTAGCACAAACGGGATGAAGGTGGCCAGGAAAAGCCCACCGGCGACGGCGATCCCACCGAGGCCGATCCACCAGTTCTTCTCCAGGATGCCGAACGTGGTGCCCAGACAGCCCAGCACGCCGGTTACGGCGGCTATGCCGAAGTAGATTGTGGCGGTGGAATAGAAATCGGATTCCGTGGAGATGTGCAGCTGATCCGGGTCGAGGTCACCCAGGGCGAAGCTCGGCCCGGAAGGTGGATTCACCGTGAGGGAGGCATCGGTGACGACCGCGTCGGGTCCGGAGTAATAGGTCCGCATCAGGTTTTGTCCGCCAGCGCCCACACGTAGTACCACTTGTTCTCGCGCACCACCCGGGTCGAGCCGTCACTCATGGCATTGATGAACCCCCAGATGCCGCCGCTGGCGCCGAGCGCGGTGATGGCCGTGGCCAGGGCCGGGCCGTACACCGCGAGCAGCACCGTGCCGACCGTGCCGAGCACCGCACCGCCGGCGGACAGGGCCCGCTTGCGGTGCGCCTTCAGCATTTCGGCGCGCATCAGGCGTACCTCATCATTGATTTTGAGACCGATCTTGAGCATCTCCCGGTCCGAGTGCACGTCGTCGAGAGCGTCGTCGAGGTTGAGCAGGGTCAGCCGCAGGAAGTCGCGAAAGGCGGTGAAGGAGTTGAACTCCTCGACGGTGATCCGGCTGAAGTCGCGCAGGCTCACGCCCTGCAGGAACGGCAGTTCGGTCTGCAGCACCGGGCGGACGAGCTTGCTCTTGAGCGGATCGGCGCCGGACGCGTCCACCGCCCGGCCGTCCCTGATCAGGTAATCCAGGAGCGGGACGGGCTCCGGGGCGGTGTCGAGCGGGTTGTGCCGGATCCCGTCGACCAGGGTGTAGTCGGTCGAGGAATAGCTGGGCAGATACCAGGAGAGTCCCGAGACGAGCAGCGGTTCGGCATCGAGCAGCCAGGTGCCGAGGGCGCGCAGGTCCGGGCAGTGCATGCCGTGGGCGCGGTTCAGGCTGTTGCGGTTCTCCTGATTCCGGCGGGCCAGGGTCTGCCCGGCGTCGATGCCCGCGACCGAACTCGGATCCATGCCGAGCGGCACCTCGGATGACGGCTCGAAGGTCGTGCCCCGAGCGTGGACGTCGAGCTCGTGATAGCGGGTGCTCCGGTCGTGCGCCAGCAGAAGAGTGTCGGACACGAGGACGGCACGCTTGGTCAGGTCGGCGAAGCTGTGGGCACCGTCCCCGACGGAGAGGCCGACGTAGAACCGCGAGCGCGAGACCTCCTCGGACATGAGTTCGCGCCGGTTCCCGTACATGTACCTGCCGTAGCGGTGAGCCACGTATTCGGGCACTTCCCGGTCGTCGGCGGTCAGGCCGTCGAAGAAGCGGCGCATCGCAGCGGCGACACCCGGATCCTGCACCACCCGCTTCCGAGCGAACATTGACACAGGATAAGAGGCGGGCGCGGACATCGGTCACCGCCTGATCCGGGGTCAGGCGCCGAAGGCGGCGTCGCGTATCGGGCGGGGCAGCGCCCGGTCGAGGTAGGTGCTGGTTCCGGTCTCGCGCAGTTCTGTGGCGGCGTCCGCGAGTGCGCCGTAGGCGGCCCAGGCCAGGCTGCCGCCGGTGGACACCCGGCGCACGCCGGCGCCGGCCAGCTGCGGCACGCTCGGGCCGGTGCGCATCGCCAGCACGTTTACCGGGGCGCCGACCTCGGCGACCACCCGCGCGATGTCACCGAGGTCGGTCAGGCCCGGCGCATAAAGGCAGGACGCGCCGGCCTCCCGGTAGGCGGACAGGCGGGCGATGGTGTCCGGCAGGTCGGCGATGCCGTAGAGGTGGTTTTCCGCGCGGCCGGTGAGCACCAGGCCGTGCTGCCGGCACACGCTCGCCGCGGCGGCAATCCGCTCGGCGGCGGCCTCGACCGGTTCGATGTGCCCGGCGTCGGGGTCGTAATCTTCGATCGACACCCCGCTGGCCCCTGCCTCGGCGAGCAGCCGCACCGTCTCGGCCACGCCCGCCGGGTCGGCGGCGTAACCGCGTTCGGCGTCCACCGAGATCGGCACTCGCACCGCCGCGGCCAGCAGGGCGACGTGCCCGACCAGTTCGTCGCGGGTGACGTGCTGGTCGGCCCGGCCCAGCGAGGCGGCGAAGCCCGAACTGGTCGTCGCCAGGGCGGGGAAGCCGAGGTGCTCCAGCAGCTTGGCCGAGGGCACATCCCAGGGGTTCGGCAGCACGAAAGTGCCGCTGGCATGCAGCCGCCGGAAGGTGCCGCGAATGTCCTCGATCATGCTCCGGAGCCTCACACACGGGTACGACACTTTCGGCCGGACGCGCGCCGGTTGCCGGTGCCACACTGTCGTGGTGGCGTACGACGAAGACCTGGCCGACCGCATCCGGGAGATCGTGCAGGCCGAGGCGGGGCTGACCGAGAAGCGGATGTTCGGCGGGCTGGCGTTCCTGATCAACGGCAACATGGCGGCAAGCGCGAGCAGCAAGGGCGGTCTGCTGCTGCGGGTCGACCCGGCCGACACACCGGGTCTCCTGCAACAGCCCGAGGCCGCCCGGTTCCAGATGCGCGGGCGCGAGATGGACGGCTGGCTACGGGTGGATCCGGCCGGCCTGGCCACGAAACCCCAGCTCGAATCCTGGGTGTCCCGCGGCGTCAGCTATGCCCGGACGCTGCCGGCCAAGTGACCGGCAGGACCCTGCGCAGCGGAAGTCGGCGCGGTAGGTGCGGCTGGGTCAGTCATTACGCGCTGTCAGGTCCCGTTTGTTTTCCGCCGGTGTCCGTCGTGCGGCGAGCGCAACATCGTCCGCGAAGGCGACTTCACCTGCGCCTCCACCACGGCGCCCTCAGGCTTGGGCAACATGTCGCGCTCCCATGTCGTGGGGCAGAACCGCGCGGGGACGGGCCAGCTGTTGCGGTTTCGCCGGCAAGGCTGAGAGTTGACCGGCGACAGGCGTCGCCCGCGATTATGGAGCTGCTGTTGCTCATCCGACACGCCCGTCGTTGAACCGAGCCACCACACACGCCGATCCTGCGCACCTCGCGCAATCGTGGACTGGCAGAACCGGCGAACCGTCCGCCGCCCGCCTCCTGTTGGCCGGCCTGCCGGTGCGGTTCCAGCGAGCCCTTGGCCCGCACCACCGCGAGACGCTGCGAGTCCGCGCCCGCCTAGCACACCGGGTCGCACTCGCATATTGGAACGCCTGCGCCGGACGGCCACGTCGTCCGCCGCGGGCCACATTGCTCGGTAGGTCCGCCGGGCGGACCGCCGCGAAAGCCAACGAGTTGGGCGCCGCCCGCGCAGCACGAACGTGCCAGTCTCGTGCAGCCGGCGGAACGCGGCCCGGGCGTATCGGTCACGCTGCCCGATCCTATTCGCGCACTGGTGGGCGGTCCGGCACGCAGAACTCGACCTCGTAGCCCTCCAGCGACTCGTGTCCGGCCAGGTAGCAGCCCGGCGGGTCGCCGGGGAGAGCGCGCAACTCCCAGACGCCGAAGCCGCGGCCGTCCATCCGCACCGGGTGGGAGGTCAGGTAGTCCACCATCGTGACGCCGCCGGGCTCGTCGCGCGGGTTGCCGTAGATGTGCAGGCGTACCAGCGCGTGCGGCGGAAAACCGCCCACCGCGATGCGGAACCGGCGGCTCCCCTCCGGGAACGTGTCCACGGGCGTTCCGTTCGCGTCCTCGGCGTCCGCGATGAGCCACGGCGAGCGCACCCACCGCAGCCTCGCGGTGGTCGTGGCCGTGCGGCCGCCCTGCACCGCCCGGAATCGGTAGACGCCGGGCTCGTCGTCGGCGAGCCGGCGGAAGAGCAGGTCGATGGGGCCGCGTTCGAGGACACCCTCGGACCAGGTCTGGACGACACGGCCGGAGGGGGCGGTCACGGTCACCCGGACCGGGCTGCCCGGACGCACATCGTACAGGCAGATCACGTTGAAGGCGGGTGCGGCCAGGCCGAGTTTGACCCGATGGTCCTCCACCGAGATGCCGAATCGCGGACGGTCGGCACACGCATCGGGGTCCACCCCGCCCATGAAGTAGGTGAGTTGGGCCTGCACGCCGGCCGGAACGGGGTCCCGGCGGCCCAGGATCCCGGCCCGGGTGCCGTGATCGTCGGGTTCCTCAGCCGGCGGAGGGGCGCTGTGCCGGGTGGGCCACCATCCGTGCGGGCGCGGCGAGCGCCGCGAACCCACGGCGGGAGCCGCCGCCATGGTGGGAGCGGTCCTTTCCGGAACGGTCGTTTCCGGAACGGTCGGGTCGGCGGAGACCACGGGCGACGGGGCCGCGGGCGAGGGCGACGGCGAGGGCGACAGCGAGGGCGACGGCGAGGGCGACGCGAGAACCCCGGGCCGGGACGGCGGCGGTCCCGACGTACAGCCACCGGCGGCAACGGCCAGCACCACGACCATCGTGGCCCGGCACGACGACCGGATACCCACCCTCGTTCTCCCCGCGTTCGTACGAATCTGCCGAGGGCATATCGATTCACCGGCGGCCGCAGTTAGGCCTTTTGTGACGGACGTGGCGAAATCCAGCCCGCCGGGTGACTGCGGGACGCGGCCCGGATGACCGATTCGCCGGAACCCGCCGGCCGGTGGGCGGCGCGCCTGCGGGGGTGGCAGGCACGCTGGTTGGTGGCGCTGACCGCGCTGGCCGTGCTCACCGGCACCATCGGGCTGCAGGCCGACCTGCTGAGCCTGTGGCCGAACCGCCCCTGCTGGCTGCGCGCCGAGAGCGAACTCACGGCTCCCTACAACATCGTGGTCGCGAACCCCGCGGTCGCCGGCCGGGCCGGGCACAACCTGGCCCGGGAGATCCGGCACACCCTGGAACGCCAGATCGCCACGGCCGTCGAGCCGGACGGTGCGCTGGTGCAGGTGGGCGCCCCCTGCCGGGCCGGGGTCTCGGCCGCGGGCGGGGACCGGGCCGCCGAACTCGACCGGGCCAGGCGGAGCCAGAACGGCGACATCGCGGTCTCGTTCGTGTTGTATCCGCGCACCCACCACACGGGCGTCCGCCTGGAGTTCAGCATCGGCGGCCCGCGGCTGCGGGAGGCGGCCGAACTGGCCGGGTACACGGTCTTCGACGAACTGGACATCGGGAACCTCGACGGCGGCACGGCGAGCCGCGACCTGCTCAGCACCGCCGCGGAACAGGCCGGGACGCACGTTCGCCTGCTTCGGGCCGTCGCCCAGTACTCGTCAGACCAGTACCCGGCCGCGGCGCGGACCCTCACCGCGCTGCTGGACGAGTCGCTGGGCCGGCTCACCCGTCGCCTGGTCCTGGTGCTGCTCGGAAACGCGCACGGCCGTCTCGCCGCCGGCCGCGACTTCGCCGCGGCCGAGCGTTACTACCGGGCCGCCCTGCGGGTGGACCCCGGCTATCCGCGGGCCCGGCTCGGCCTCGCCGAAATCGCCTATCAGGCCGGCGCGACGGATTGCCGCCGCCTCGCGCCGGCCGCGCGCCGGGCGCTCACCGACGCCTACCGGGAGTACGAGACGGTCGGCGCCGGCCCGGTCAGCGCGGATCTGCCCGACCTGGAGGCACGCGCCCGGGCCGGACTCGGCCGGGTGGCCACCTGCCGGCTGCTGTCCGGCGATCGGCGCTGGCTCGCCGCCGCGCTGGAGCACCTCCGGTTCGTGGTGGGCCGGTACGAGGCGAACCCGGCTCATCATTGGCTGCGGACCCCCGCATCCGAGGCGTACGGCCAGCTCGGCGCGATCCACGCCTACGTGTTGGGCAACCGCCCCGGCGCCGGCGCCTGTTACCGCCGGGCGGCCGAGATCGCCTTCGCGGACCGTTCGCGGTTGTTCCGCACGATGGCCCACGAATCGCCGGGCGACGACGCCGCCTGTTGACATCCCGTCTGACTACGTAGACAGTGATGGGCATCACCCCGTAAGAAGCGAGGCCAGTGTGACCCGACCGCCCGGCAGCACCGACGTCGCCAAGCTGGCCGGCGTCTCGCAGAAGACGGTGTCGCGGGTCTTCAACGGGGAGCGGTACGTCACGGCCGAGGTCCGGGAACGGGTGCTCGACGCGGCGGCGCGGCTGGGTTACCGGCCCAACCGGGCGGCCCGGGCGCTCAAGCTCGAACGCCACCACCGGATCGGCGTGGTGTCGCTGGGCAGCGCGCTGTTCGGGCCGTCGACGCTGCTGGTGGCGCTGGAGCGGGCGGCCCGCGAAACCGGGTACGCGCTCAGCATCGTGCACACCCTGGAGGGCGCCCGCGGCAGCGTCGCCGAGGCCGTCCAGCGGCTGCTCGCCGAGGGGGTCGACGCGATCGTGCTGTCCGAGCCGATCGACGAGGGCGAGGCGCCGCTGCGGGTGGACGTGCCGGTGCTGACGATCGGGCGGGCCCCGTCCGTCACCGCGCCGGCCGTGCTCACCGTGCTCGAGGAGGAGGGCGGCGACCTGATCGCGCCCGCGGTCCGGCACCTGCTCGCGCTCGGGCACCACACCGTCCACCATGTCGCCGGGCCGCAGCGCTGGTGGGCCGCCCAGCAACGGCTCCGGTCGTGGCGGCAGGCGCTCGAGGCCGCCGGGAGGCCCGTCCCGGAGCCGGTCGAGGGCGACTGGACGCCGGAGTCGGGCTACCGGATCGGTACCCGGCTCGGCGACGACGTGACCGCGGTTCTGGCCGCCAACGACGACATGGCCATCGGGGTGATCCGCGCGCTGGCCGACGCCGGTCGCCGGGTGCCCGAGGACGTCAGCGTGGTGGGTTTCGACGACATCCCGGTGGCGGCCTACGTCTCGCCGCCGCTGACCACCGTGCGCACCGACAACGCGCTGCTCGCGGGCGTGGGCCTGCAGCGGCTCATCGATCACCTGAAGGACCCGCAGGCGACGCCGCGGCCCTTCCCGTCCCCGATGTTCGAGCTGATCGCGCGGGGCTCCAGCGGACCGCCCCGCCGTTGACAGGAGGTTCCGACATGGCCCCCCGAACCGTCCGACTCCTCGCCGTCTGCGTTCTCGCCCTGGCCGCCGGCTGCACGCCCGGCAGCACCAAGACCGCCGAAGCACCGGCCAACACCGCGGTCAGCCAGGCCGACATCGACGCCGCGATGCAGACCCCGACCACCCTGACGTTCTGGACCTGGGTGCCGGACATCGCCAAGGAGGTCGCCGTCTTCCAGCAGAAATACCCGGCGATCAAGGTGAACGTGGTCAACGCCGGCCAGGGCACCCCGGAGTACACGAAGCTGCGTACCGCCCTCAAGGCCGGCACCGGCGCACCCGACGTGGTGCAGATGGAGTTCCAGTACATCCCGACCTTCTCGCTCACCAAGAGCCTGGTCGACCTGCGGCCGTACGGCGCCGGGGCACTCAAGCCGAAGTTCGTCGACTGGACCTGGTCGCAGGTCACCGGCGCGGGCGGCGAGATCTGGGCGATCCCGCAGGACACCGGGCCGATGGGCCTGCTCTACCGGGCCGACATCTTTGACAGGTACGGCATTGCGGTGCCGAAGACCTGGGACGAGTTCGCGGCCGCCGCCGAAAAGCTGCACACCGCCGCGCCCGGCGTCTACCTCACCAACCTGGCCGCCAACCAGGCCGGCACCTGGCACGGCCTGCAATGGCAGGCGGGCGCCAAGCCGTACCGCCTGAACGGGACCACGGTCGGCCTCGCGGTGAACGACGAGGCCTCCAAGAAGCTCTCCGGCTACTGGGGTGATCTCGTGAAGCGCGATCTTGTCTCCACCGATCCCGACTTCACCGACAACTGGTTCCAGGGCCTCAACCGGGGCCGGTACGCCACCTGGATCACCGCCGCCTGGGGCCCGGTCTTCCTGAGTGGCAGCGCCAAGTCGACGGCCGGCAAGTGGCGCGCCGCCCCGCTGCCGCAGTGGACCGCCGGCGCCGAGGTCTCGGGCAACTGGGGCGGCTCGACCACCGCGGTCGTGCAGGGCACCAAGAACCCGATCGCGGCCGCCAAATTCGCCGAGTTCCTCAACACCGACCCGGCCACCACCAAGATGTTCAACACCGAGCAGAACTTCTTCCCGGCCACCAACGACCTGCTCGCCGACCCGTCGTTCACCGGCCGCACCGACCCCTTCTACGGCGGCCAGGAGGTCAACAAGATGTTCGCCGGGATCAGCGCGACGGTCGACACCGGGTTCCAGTGGCCGCCGTTCCTCGACCAGTCGGTGACGGACTGGACCGACACCGTGGGCAAGGCGCTCGCCGACAAGGGCGACGTGGTGGCGGCCAGCGACCAGTGGCAGCAACGGCTCGTGAAGTACGCGAAGGATCAGGGCTTCGAGGTCCAGGGCCAATGAACCACGCGAACCGCGGCTACCTGTTCGTCGCCCCGTTCCTGCTCTGCTTCGCGGTGCTGTTCCTGCTGCCGCTGGTGTACGCCGGTTACCTGAGCCTGTTCAAGGAGCAGCTGGTCGGCGGGGTGGTCTGGGCCGGCCTGGAGAACTACGCCCGCGCGTTCGGCGACGACCGGCTGCTCGGCGGCATCCTGCGGGTGGCCCGGTTCTTCCTGATCCAGGTGCCGGTCATGCTGGCCCTGGCACTGGCCGCCGCGCTGGCCATCGACAGCGGTTTGTTGCGCCTGGCCAAGATGTTCCGGCTGGGGGTCTTTATTCCGTACGCGGTGCCGAGCGTGGTCGCCGCCCTCATGTGGGGTTACCTGTACGGCCCCGCGTACGGACCGCTGGCCGACCTGGCCCCGTTCCTCAGCGCGGAGTGGATGCTCGCGTCGCTGGCGAACATCGTGACCTGGGAGTTCACCGGCTACAACATGATCATCCTGTACGCGGCGCTGCGCGCGGTCCCGCATGAGCTGTACGAGGCGGCCGCGGTCGACGGGGCCGGGCCGTGGCGGATCGCGTGGCGCATCAAGATCCCGGCCCTGCGCCCCGCGCTGCTGCTCTGCCTGCTGTTCTCGGTGATCGGCAGCTTCCAGTTGTTCGCCGAGCCCAACCTGCTCCAGCGCCTCGCCCCGAACGTCATCGACAGCGCCTACACCCCCAACCTGTACGCCTACAGCCTCGCCTTCACCAGCCAGGACGTGAACTACGCGGCAGCCGTGTCGTTCCTGCTCGGACTGGTGATCGTGATCGCCTCGTACGCCGTCCTCTTCGTCTCCGGCCGCAGGCAGAAGTCATGACGGCGCGGCGCAGCAACCTCCTGTTCCTCGGCATGGCGGCCGTGCTCATCTACTTCATGCTGCCGCTCTTCTGGCTGTTCGTGGCCGCCACCAAGACCACCGGCGACCTGTTCGCCACGTTCGGGCTCTGGTTCGGCGACACCTTCGCGCTGTTCGCCAACATCGGCGAGACGTTCGCGCACAACGACGGCGAGTACGGCCGCTGGCTGCTGAACACGCTGGTCTACTCGGTGATCAGCGCGGCCGGCGCGGCGTTCCTGGCGGCCCTGGGCGGCTACGGCTTCGCCAAGTACCCGTTCCGGGGCAACGGCGCCCTGTTCGGGGTGGTGCTCGGCTCGGTCATGGTGCCGACCACCGCGCTGGCCATCCCCACGTACGTGCTCTTCGCCCAGGTCGGCCTGGTCAACACGCCGTGGGCGATCATCCTGCCGTCCCTGGTCAGCCCGTTCGGGCTGTACCTCATGCGGATCTACGCGGCCGACGCGGTGGCGGACAGCCTGATCGAGGCGGCCCGGATCGACGGGGCCGGCGAGTTCCGGATCTTCTTCCGGGTCGCGTTGCGCAGCCTGGCCCCGGGCATCGTCACGGTCCTGCTGTTCACCCTGGTGGCGACGTGGAACAACTACTTCCTCCCGCTGATCATGCTGAACGACCCGCGGCTCTACCCGATCACGGTCGGTCTCAGTGCCTGGTCGGCGCAGGCCGCGGGCGGCGGCAGCGGCTCCAACTCGGACCTGCTCGCGCTCGTCGTCACCGGTTCGCTGCTGTCCGTCGTACCCCTGATCGCTGCTTTTCTGCTTTTGCAGCGGTATTGGCAGTCCGGCCTGACCGCCGGCTCGATCAAGGAGTGAGGATCATGACCGAGCTGCCCCGGCGCGTCCTGTTCGGCGCCGCCTACTACCACGAGTACCAGCCGTACGAGCGCCTGGAAGAAGATCTTGATCTGATGGCCGAGGCCCGGTTCACGGTGATCCGGGTGGGTGAATCGGTGTGGTCCACCTGGGAGCCGGAGAACGGGCAGTTCGCGCTGGACTGGCTGCAACCGGTGCTGGACGGGGCACACGAGCGCGGCATCGCGGTCATCCTCGGCACCCCCACCTATGCGGTGCCGCCCTGGCTGGCCCGGCTCTACCCGGAGATCACCGGCGAGCGGCGCACCGGCGAGCGGATCGGCTGGGGCGCCCGGCAGGAGGTCGACTTCACCCATCCCGCCTTCCGGTTCCACGCCGAGCGGATCGTCCGGCGGATCGCCGGGCGCTACGCCGCGCACCCCGCGGTGATCGGCTTCCAGGTCGACAACGAGCCCGGCAACGAGTTGCTGCACAACCGCGGCGTCTTCCAGCGCTTCACCGACGACCTGCGGCACCGCTACGGCGACGTGGCCACGCTGAACCGGGAGTGGGGCCTGGTCTACTGGTCGCACCGGCTGAGCACCTGGGCCGACCTGTGGACGCCGGACGGCAACGTCCAGCCGCAGTACGACGTCGCGTGGCGCCGCTTCCAGGCCGCGCAGACCACCGAGTTCATCGCCTGGCAGGCCGATCTCATCCGGGAGTACCGCCGGCCCGGGCAGTTCGTGACAACCTGCATCGCGTACGAGCGGCCCGCCGTCGACGACGACCGGCTCACCGACCACCTGGACGTCACCGCCGGCAATCCGTACTACCGCATGCAGGACGCGCTCGAACTGCCCGACCGGCGGTCCGCCGACCAGCACTGGACCAGCAGCGGCGTCTGGGCCCTGCAGCTGAGCGCCGACCGCATGTACGCCTCCCGCCAGGAGCCGTTCCTGGTCACCGAGACCAACGCGGGCAGCATCGGCGGGCCGTGGGACAACCGCCCCGCGTACGACGGCCAGTGGCGCCAGGCCGCCTGGCTGCTGGTGTCCCGCGGCGCCCGCATGATCGAGTACTGGCACTGGCACACCCTGCACTTCGGCACCGAGACCTATTGGGGCGGCGTGCTGCCGCACAGCGGAAAACCCGGCCGCACCTGGCACGAGCTGGCCCGCCTCGGCGCCGAGTTCGACCGGGCCGGCGACCTGGTGGCCGGCCTCACCCCGGATGCCGACGTCACGTTCCTCTTCTCGCTGCCCAGCAAGTGGCTGATGCAGAAGTACCCACCGCTCGCGACGCCGGACGGCGGCCCCGACGCGCGCGCCTACCACGGCCTGTTCGACCCGTTCTACCGGGGCGCTTTCGACGCCGGCCTGCAGTCCCGGATCGTGTCCCGGCCGGCCGACGTCGACACCCCCGTCCTGGTGGTCCCCGGTCTCTACCTGGCCGACGACGACACCCTCGATCAATTGCGGGGGTACGCCGAGGCCGGCGGCCACCTCGTGCTCGGCCCCCGCACCGGATACGCCGACCCGGAGGGCCGCGCCCGCACCGACCGGATGCCCGCGCGGCTCGCCGAGGCGGCCGGCGCCTGGTACGACGAGTTCAGCAACCTGAGCACGGAGGTGCCCGTCGACGGCCTGGACGGCCGGGCGACCCGCTGGGTGGACGGCCTCACGGTCACCGACGCGACCGTGGTGGCCCGCTACGACCACCCGCACTTCGGCCGCTGGCCGGCGATCACCACGCGCCGGGTGGGCGCGGGCCGGATCACCGTGGTCGGCACGGTGCCCGACGTCGACCTGGCGAAGGCCCTGTTCCGGTGGCTGGTCCCGCAGCATGGGGAGGTGCCGCCGAGCGTCACGGTCACCGGGGCCACCGCACCGGACGGCCGGGTCGTGCGATTCGTCCACAACTGGTCGTTCACCCCGGCTGTGGTCCGGCTGGAATCCCACGTCGCCGACGTCCTGGGCGACGACGTCTACCCGGCCGGCGCCGAGATCGCGCTGGGGCCCTGGGACGTCCGGGTCCTCAACGTCACCTGAACCCGTATGGTGGCCGGGTGGCCACCGATCGCCTGCTGGTCAACCTCGACCTGAACCTGCTGGTCACCCTCGACGTGCTGCTGCGCGAGCGCAACGTCACCCGGACCGCCGAACACCTGGGCACCAGCCAGCCCGCGGTGAGCGCCGCCCTGGCCCGCCTGCGCCGGCACTTCGGCGACGAGTTGCTGCACCGCACCGGCAACCGCTACGAGCTGACCCCGCTGGCCACCGAGCTGTCCGCCCGCACCGCACCCGCGCTGGCCGGCGTGCGCCGGGTCTTCGACCTCAGCACCGAGTTCGACCCCGCCTCGGTGGACCGCGAACTGACCATCGTGACCTCCGACTACGCCGCCGCGGTGCTGGGCCCGATCGTCGCGTCGCTGCTGGCCGAGCGGGCCCCCAACGTCCGCCTGCGGCTGCGGCAGACCAGCCCTGACCTGGTCGACCACGCCGTCGACACGCTCCGCACGGTCGACGGCCTGATCCTGCCGCACGGCTTCATCACCGACCTGCCGCACACCGACCTGCACGAGGACCGCTGGGTGTGCATCGTGGACGGCAACACCCGGGGCGACCTGACCCTGCAACGCCTGCGCGAGATGCCGTGGGTCGCGCTCTATCACCTGCCCACCGCGTTCGCCCCGGCCGCCCAGCAACTGCGCATGCTGGGCGTGGAGCCGCGGGTCGAGGTGGTGGTGGACGGATTCCTCGCCATGCCGTTCCTGGTGGCCGGCACCGGCCGGGTGGCGCTGATGCAGGAACACCTGGCCCGCCGGATCGCCGCGGTGGCCGACATCCGGGTGAGCCCGTGCCCGTTCGAGGTGGTGCCCCTGGCCGAGGCGTTCTGGTGGCACCCGATGTATCGCAGCGACCCGGCCCACATCTGGCTGCGGGGCCTGCTGGCCGAGGCGGCCCGCACCCTGACCGCCGGACGCGGATGACCGGCCTGCCGGTGCGGCGGGTAGGCTCCGGCCGATAGTTGCTGGTAGACAACAATGTGGCCGGCGGCAGTGAGAGGTGGTCCATCCATGACGGCGGTACCGGCGGCAGACGAGGATCACCGCGCCCTGTTCGGGCAGTCCACCGCCGTCTTCGCCGCCCTGGCCGGGCCGGACCACCTGGTGGAGACCGCGAACCCGGCATTCTTCACGGCCATCGGCGCGGAAGGCGCGACCACCGGTGTCGCGCTCGCCGGCCTGACCGGTCCGGAGCACATCGACCGGCTGGACCAGGTCTTCCGGACCGGCGAGCCGCAAACCGCCCGCGATGTCCGGGTCGCGATGGGCGCCGGCCCGCAGGCACGGGAGGCGTTCTTCGACTTCACCTACGAGCCGCGCCGCGCCGCCGCCGGCACCGTGCTCGGGACCCACCTGATCGGCGTGGAAACCACCCAGGTCCGGCATGCCCAGCAGCTGATGTCCGAACACCGGGCGCTGCTGGAGCAGATCGCCCGGCAGGCACCCCTGACCGAGGTCCTCGACGGCATGGCCCGCTGCATCGAGAAACTCGCCCCGCACGAGGTTCTCGTCTCCGTACTGCTCGCCGACCCGGACGGGCGCCACCTGCGGCACGGTGCCGCGCCCAGCCTGCCCGACTTCTACAACCAGGCCATCGACGGGATCGCCACCGGTGACGGCGTCGGCTCCTGCGGCACCGCCGCGCACCGGCGCGCACCGGTCATCGTCACCGACATCGCCACCGACCCGTTCTGGACCGACTTCCTGGACCTGGCCGGCCGGGCCGGCCTGGCCGCCTGCTGGTCCACGCCGATCCTGGCCCGCGACGGCGGCCTGCTGGGCACCTTCGCCATGTACCACCGCACCCCGCGGGTGCCGCAGGACGCCGACCTCGCCCTCGCCCGGGTCTTCGCCGGCACCGCGGCCCTGGCCATCGAACGCCACCACGACGAGCAGGCGCGCCGAGCCGCCGAAGCGCGCGCCCGGTCCGCCCACGACGACCTGGCCAAGGTGCTGGCCGCGGAGCGGGAACTCCGCGCCGAAGCCGAGCAGCGGGCCGCCGCCGCCGCGGAACTCGCCGCCCGGATGCGTACCGCCGCGGCCGTGCAGGCCACCGTGCCGCACCCGGACCGCTGCCAGCTCGGCGGCACCGCGGGGTGCACCGCCCCGGCCGAGATCAAGATCGCCGATTCATGGGGGGACGCCGCGTGGGGCTGCTCCGCCCACGTCGAGGAGGCGATCATCAACGTCCGGTCGGTTTTCATCGCCAGTGCGGAACTCGGCGGCCTGGCCGCCTACCTCAGCCGCTGAAACGGACAACGCGCCACCGGCGGATGGCCGGATGACCGGGTGGGTAGTATGGGCGAGGTTGAGGACCCAGCCGATGCTCCTGCGAGGAGGCGGATGTGTCCAAAATTCCTTATTTCGACGCGCAGCCCGCACCCCCGGAAGCGGGCCGTTTCGGCTGGTCGCACCGCCACGTCGGCAACGCCGACGTGATCTGTCTGGCGGGCGAGCTCGATCATGACGCGGCGGCGGAACTGCGCCGGCGGTTGATGAGCGTGGCCGCCTCGAGCGCGGCCGTCACCATCGTGCTGGACCTGGCCGAGGTCAGTTTCATCGATGCCGGCTGCATCCGGGTGATCGTGGAGCTCCGGACGCGCGGTGACAAAAAATTAGAGGTCGACGGGCTGCACGGTATACCGGAGAAGGTCTTCCAGATACTCGGGTTGTAGCCGCTGCTGGCGCGGCAGGCCGAGACCCATGACGGCGGGAGGGGTGCCGTGGCCGAGTCGGACGGACGGGCGGCGTCGCGCGACGACGTGGTGCCGCCGGAGCGCCAGTGGCGAGCAGACCTGTGGGAGTCCGGCGCCGACGAGCGCGAGCGGTTGGCCGACGAGCGGGAACGGCTGGCCGACGAACGGGAGGCACTCGCCGACCAGCGGGAACGCCTGGCCGACCGCCAGGAGCAGACGCTGGACCGGCGAGCAGCCGACCGGGCGACGCGCGCCGCCACAACCGGCGAGGCGGACGACGCCGACGAGGCGGCCGGGAGCGCGGCGGCGGTGCGCCGGGCCGAGGCCGCGGTGCAGCGGGCGGAGGCGGAACTGGCCCGGACACGGCAGGCGGCCGCCCGGGTCGGTGCCCGCGCCGGGGTTCGCGCCGCGCACGCCGAACGCGCCGCGAGGGCCCGGGAGGAGCACGAGTCCGTCGATGCCGGGGAATCGGCGTGGCTGGCCGACCGGCGCGACTTCGTCGCCGTCGAGCGCGACGCCCTGGCCACCGACCGCGATGAGGTCGCTGACGACCGCGACGAGACGGCCGCGCTGCGCGAGCGGCTGGCCGACGAGCGGGAACGCGGGTTGCTGGACCGCGAACCGCGCTTGGCCCGGCCCGTACCCCGGCTCCGGGGCGCCCGGCTCGGCGCCGATCCGGCAGCGGACCCGAAAGCCCGCGCCGCCGGTGAGCGCGAGCGGGCCGCGGCCGCCCGGCGGGCCGCGGCGCACGATCGGGTCCGGGCCGCCGCGGCGTGGGGCCCGCAACCGTACGGCCCGATGCTGCTGGCCGGTTTCGCCCCACTGGCGCGGCAGTTGTTCGACAGCGACGACCTGTCCGCCATGCTCGCACCGGTCCTGAAATTCACCGCGGAGGCGGTGGCGGGATGTCACTGTGCCAGCGTCACGCTGGTCCAGCACGGACGCGTCGCCGACACCGTGACCAGCGACGCGTCCGCCGCCGAACTCGACGAGGTCCAGTTCGCGACCGGCACCGGCCCGGCCCTGGAGGCGATGTACGGCGAGCAGCCGGTGCACGTGCCCGACCTGCCCGCCGCGCGACACTGGCCGGTCCTGGCCGCCACCGCCGCCGAGCTGGGCGTGGCCGGCGCCCTGAGCTACGGCCTGTATGTCCGCCGGCCGGCCCAGTGGTCGGCGCTCGGCGCCTTCACCCTCTACGCGGCGACACCCGATGCGTTCAGCGACGACGACCACGACTTCGGATCCATCCTGGCCGCCTACCTGGCGGTCGCCATCGCCACCGCACGGCGCCAGGACGCGGTGGATCGCCGCGAAGCCGCGCTGCACCGCGCGCTGAGCACCCGCGACATCATCGGGCAGGCCAAGGGAATCCTGATGGAACGCCAGCGCCTGTCCCCCGGCGAAGCCTTCGACCAGCTACGCCGGGCCTCCCAGCGGCTCAACCGCAAACTCATCGACGTCGCCCAGCAGCTGACCGAAACCGGGGAGATACCGGCGTGATCCGCCGGCTCAGCCATCGGTCACCGAAGACTGTTGAACACACGTTTGGCGTGGCGGTCGCCGTTGTCTGCCCGGCGCTTCAGCTCGTCGAGATCACCGGAACCGGCCAGTGCCTTCGCCAGGCGTCGCGCAGCGTGTGAGTCTCCGTTGTCCGCACGCCGGCGCAGCTCACCGATCCGGCCGTACTCGGCGAGGAGAAAAGCAAGGTAGCGCGCTGCTTCCTGGTCTCCCTCGTCCGCTCGCTGGGACAACTCGGCGGTCCGCCCCAGACGGGGCAGCAGGAAGGCGAGTTGGCGGGCCGCCGTCCGGTCGCCGTCGTCGGCCAGCCGCCGCAACTCATCGGTGTCCGGTGGTGCCATGGGCTCCCATTGAGCGGCGACCTCCGTTCCCCGGGATGGCTGGTACTCGGCTGAGAGATACCACGAAGCGGACTGGTCACCGGCGTTGGCCAGAACTTTCAACTCGTCGAACCGGCCGAACTCGGCGAGCACGGCGAACAACTGGCGAGCCGCGGGCCGGTTGCCGGCGTCGACCTCGGCCCGGAGCACCTCGATCGCGTCGTCCACCCGGCCGCGGTCGACGAGCAGGGCGGCGTGCCGGCGGGCGGCATAGCGGTCCCCGGCGACGGCGCGCTCCCGGAGCTCGTCGAGTTGACCGTCCTCGGCGAGCAGCGCGGCCAGACGCCACCTGGCGTGGCTATGACCGGTTCGGGCCAGTCGACGGTAGAGCGATACGGCGTGCTGTTTCTTTCCGTTCCGATCGGCGTGCTCGGCGATCCGGCTGGTGTCTCCGGGCTGGTGGTGATCGACGAGGGCCAGCCAGACAGCGTCCGGCAACGGGCCGGCGCCGAGGACGCCGGCCGCGCGTTGAAACAGATAGTCCGCGGTCACGTATCCGGCGATCTGGCCCATTCCGCCGGCTACCGGGGCGAGACAACTCGCCGCGCCGGATACCGGCATGACGGCGTACCCGAGACCAAGTTCCAGCCAGTTCGCCGGTGCGGTGGCCCGCTGGCCGCTGGTCAGGTAGACAGGTGCCGCCAGACGCAGAAACTCCGTGGTCAACGGCGACTGCGCGCCCATCCGGCGGGCCTCCAGCGCCGCCGTGATGATCGCCTTCCCGTAAGGTTGTTCGGCGAATTCCCAGTGCCGGACGAGTTCCGGGCCGGCCGCCAGTACCTGAGTGACCCCGATGCCGCCATCGGTCTCCAGCGCCACCTGGATGCGCGGGTCCCGGGTGAGCGCTCCGGCACGGCGCCGTTCGCCCGAGGTGAAGGCCGCCGGGACGGAGATGACCTGGGCCATGCTGAGCACTTCGCGGCACGCCGAAGGCCCGGCGTACTCCTCCGGCCACAGTGTTCCCACGACGACGAGCCCGGCGTCGATGAGCCTGCGGACGGTGGCCGCCGCGGACGCGGGCGGGTCGAGGTAACGCCGGAGCTCGTCCAGCCAGACCACCGTCCGGGAAGCGGGTCCCCGGGACAGGCCCTCCAGGACCGACGAGTCCACCGGGTCCAGCAGCCACCAATCCGGAAGAACCGTCCGCACCGCCTCGACGAGGGTCCGGGTCTTGCCCGTTGACGTGCCACCCACCAGGACCAGGAACCCGCCGCCCGCGGCGGCCGAGTGCAGCGCCGCCTGCACAGCGGCGTCCAGGTCACGCGGCACGTAGGTCGGCAGGTCGTCGGCTCCCGGGGCAACCTGGATCGATGCGCGGACGCCGAGGCGCCGCGGTGATGCGTCACGGACCCGGATCGAGCCCACCGGGCGGCGCAGATGGACGGTCTTGACTCTCTCCCACACACCCAGCCATGCGTCCTGGTCCCGTTCGCTGACCCCACAGGCGGCCAGAAAGGTGATCAAGGTTTCGCGGTTGGGCACCGATCTGCCCATCAGCAGATCGCTGATCGTGCTTCGCGGGAGAACCCGGAAGCGGAAGTCGGGATGTGCCCGCGCCCCGCGCGACAGCTCGGTGTAACTCCGCGTTCCGCGCAGCCGGTTGAGGGCGCCGCTCAGCTCGGACAGCGTGGTGACAGCCTCCGGCAGGGGCGTTTCGAAAGCGGCCCGGAAGATCTGATCCGGCCGGGACCCACCCCGTTCGGAAAGCACCTCCGGATCGAACGAAGGGGAAATATCCTCGGAAAGTGGCGTCACCACCCCCGCATCGTGCCGGAAGGATCCCGCCGCAGCCCGCTTGGCAAGCCATTCCTCCGGTGCTGCGCCGCATGCCTGCGCGTAGGCCCGGGTCAGGTCGGCGGAGGGCAGATGCCAACCGTCCGTCGCCTCGGAAATCGACGTTCTCGAGTACGAAAGTTTCTGAGCCAGTTTGGTCACGGTGAATCCGGCCTTGAGGCGCAACCCGACCAGCCCGTTCGCTAATTCCGCGTACGGGCTGGCCGGATCAATATGCCGGGGTGGCCTACCCCTGCTGAGGGGCATGCTCGGCTCGTCAGGAGATACGAGGCTGGTAGACGGGGATCGCCAACCGGCTCAGCATCTCGACGGCTCGGAGCAGGGTCGCCGACGCTCCGGCGAGCACGACCGCCGCCGGCCATCCCTCGTAAGGAAGCCCGCTGACCAGGACCGAAACGATCACGATGACCGTGACGCGAACCCGGACGACACGGGCCGGGACGGTGAGCCGGCATGACCTCCCGGCTGAGCCGGGGGCGTCGTGCTCGATGTGGAGCCGAGCCGGGGTCGAACGAGATCTTCGGGGCACGGTGGGCACCTCTCTATGCGTCATTTAGCCCGGACTACCGCCGGCCTCGCGAATCGGTTTACGACGTTGGCCCGTCCCGATCCTCGGCGCCGAAGCGGTATGGTGCCTAATGTTGCCCGCGAGCACCGCGATGCACCAGACCACTCGACGAAGAGCGAATAACCGAAATAATCGCCGGGTCCACCCGCAAGATTTATTCGCTTGTTCGCCGATCTTCGTCCGGCGCCGCTTGGCGCAACCGGGTGCCGAATAAACGAATAAGTCCGCCCCGCGCAGGCTGAGCTGCACATTCTCCGTCCGGTGCCGTCGGCATCCTCCGGAGTTGTACGGCCCTGCTGCTGGACCCGGCAGTTCCTGCTCTACTCGTTATCAAGTGGCGGCGTCTGTTAGCCCGGACACGCACTTCACGCTGTGTGGAGGGGTCTCTCGTTGGCCCGAGGACCCCTCCGCATGGGCGTCTCAACGCGACGACGGGTCGCGCATGCTGTGCGGGGCCGCCACGAACCGTGGCGAGCCGGGGCGCGGGTGCCAGGTGCGGGTGCCGGGGTCGCGGAACAGGGTCGGGGTGAGGTCGAGGTCGACGTCCACGGTCGTGGCGGCACCGGCGTCCAGTGCGACGCGGCGGAAACCGACCAGTTGCGGCACCTCGCCGACCGCGTAGACCTGCACCACCGTGGAGCCCGGCCGGCCGCCGGTGTTGGCGACGTCCACCGTGGCCACCGCGCCGTGCACCGACACCAGGGACATGTCGAACGTCGTGTAGCCGAGCCCGAAGCCGAACGGGTACGCCGCCGGGTGGCCGTCGCGGTCGAGTTTGCGCTGGCCCCACCAGGCGTCGTACTCGATGCGATCGGCAGCAGCGTCGAAGAACGGCAGGTGGCCGGCGCTGGTGGGGATGGCGAACGGCAGCCGGCCGCCGGGCTCCTCGGCGCCGGTCAGCACGTCGGCCACCGCCCGGCCGCCCTCCATGCCGGGATACCAGGCCATCAGGATCGCCGGGACCTTCGTGCGCCACGCCTCCATCAGGATGGCGCTGCCGCCGATCAGCACCACGATCGTGCGCGGGTGGGCGGCCGCCACGGTCGCGATCAGTTCCTCATCGCGCGGCGACAGGGTGAGCCGGACCCGGTCGCCGCCCCGGCCGAACCGGGTCAGCACCCTCATCAGCCTGCCGACCAGCCAGCGGCCGGGGCGGGTGTTCAGCGGGAAGCCGAGGAAGCTGAGGTCCTCGTTCATGATCCGCTCGCCCTCGTCGTTGTGGCTCATGCCCACGACGACCACCGCGGCGTCGGCCGGCTCGGCCGGGCCGACCAGGGAAACGCCGGGCAGGGCGGAGCGCAGGCCCGCCCGGATCGTGCAGGTGGCGGGCGGATACACCCGGGAGGAGCCGTGGTCGCCCAGGTTCGGCGCGTCGGCCAGCGCCCCGGCCAGCGCCAGCCGGGTGACAGTGGCCGGCAGCGGTAGGGCGGCCTGCTCGTTGCGCAGCAGGACCATCCCCTGCACGGCCGCTCGCCGGGCCAGTTCCCGATGCCCCGCGCAGGCGACGACCGCCCGAGCCGGCTCGACCGGGTCGCGGCTCACCGCGTACCGCAAAATGGTGGTGAGAATGCGCCGCGCCGAGCGCAAGATGATCGCCCGGTTTCCTCGATGGCGCCGGGCAGAGCCCGCGCCCGATGCATCCGCAGCGGCATCTCGATGTCGAGACCCGCCTCGAGGCTGACGATCGGGTCGTGCGTGCCCCACACCCAGTCGCTGGTGACGAAGCCCTGGAAACCCCACTCATCGCGCAGGATGTCGGTGAGCAGCACCCGGTTCTCGTCGGCGTGGAAGCCGTTGACCTTGTTGTAGGACGTCATCACCGAGTCGGCCCCGGCGTCCACGACCGTCTTGAAGTGCGGCAGCCACACCTCGTGCAGAGCGTGCGGCGAGGCCAGCACGTCGATGGTGAAGCGGGCGTTCTCCATCGAGTTGAGCGCGAAATGCTTCACGCAGGCCATCACGTGGTGCCGCAGCCCGCGGGTGAGCGCCGCGCCCATCCGGCCGGTGAGCACCGGGTCCTCGCCGTAACACTCCTGCGCCCGGCCCCAGGCGGGGTGCCGCAGCAGGTTGACGCAGACCGCGCCGGAATAGTTGGCGCCCTGCGCGCGGGCCTCCCGGCCGATCGCCAGGCCCACCTCGAACTCCAGCGACGGGTCCCAGCCGGCCGCCCGCGCCATGGTGACCGGGAACGACGTGGACCGGCCCATGACCACGCCGCGCGGCCCGTCGCTGAACCGGATGCCGGGGATGCCGAGCCGGGGCACCGCTCCCCCGGAGATCGGACCGGCCCGCATCATGGCCGGCAGCCGGGCCACCCGCCAGACCGGGACGTCGCCGTCCAGCAGCCCCAGCAGTTCCGCGTCGGTGAGCTCGCCGATCAGCCGCTCGGCGGCGTCCGCGGCGGTGAGCGAGCCGGCGCGCAGGCCGCGCACGCCGTCGGCGAAGGTGAACGTCATCAGAACGTGGCCCGGCCGCCGCTGATGTCGTACACCGCGCCGGTGGAGAAGCTGACCCGGTCGGACGCCAGCCAGGCGATCAGTTCGGCCACCTCCTCGGCCCGGCCCGGCCGCTTCATCGGGATGAGGCCGGTGATGTGGGCGAGCGCCTCCGGCTCGGTGTCCGCGTTCATCGGCGTGGCGATCACCGCGGGCGCGATCGCGTTGACCAGCACGCCGGTGGTGGCCAGTTCCTTGCCGAGCGACTTGGTGAGCCCGATGACGGCCGCCTTGGAGGCCGAGTACGGCGACATGTTCGGGTTGCCGTCCTTGCCGGCGATGCTGGCCAGGTTGACGATCCGGCCCCAGCCCCGCTCGATCATCGGAGGCAGGAACGCCTGGCAGGTGTGGAAGGTGCCGTGCACGTTGACCGCGAAGGTGCGTTCCCAGCCGGCGAACGGGATCTCCCAGAGCGGCGCGTTCGGCCCGACCACGCCGGCGGAGTTGACCAGGATGTCCACCCGGCCGGCTTCGTCAGCGGCCCGGCGCACCGCCTGCGGGTCGGTGACGTCGGCGACCAGATCCGCGCCATGAGCAACGTCCAGGGTGAGCACCTCGACGCCGTCGGCCCGCAGCCGGGTCGCCGCGGCCGCGCCGATGCCGCTCATCCCGCCGGTAACCACGGCCCGCATCAGTGCGACTCCCGGGCGACCCGGTCGCCGCTCGAGCCGATCAGGAAGTCGCAGTCGGCGCCGGTGTTGGCCTGCAGCACGGTGTCCACGTACAGCTTCTCCCAGCCGCGGCGCGGTGCCGCATAGGCCGCGGCGGCGGCCGGCGAGGGTTCGCGGGCGGCCAGGTCGGCGTCCGGTATGTCGACCGCCAGCAGCCGGCGCTCGACGTCCAGCACGATCATGTCACCCGTGCGGACCTTCGCGAGCGGTCCGCCGGCGGCGGCCTCGGGGGCCACGTGCAACACCACGGTCCCGTACGCGGTGCCGCTCATCCGCCCGTCGCAGATCCGCACCATGTCTCTTACGCCGAGAGCCAGCAGCTTCGCCGGCAGCGGCAGGTTGGACACCTCGGGCATGCCGGGGTAGCCCCGGGGGCCGCAGCCGCGCAGGATCAGCACCGAGTCGGCGGTCACGGGCAGGTCCGGGTCGTCGAGCCTGGCGTGCAGGTCCTCCACCGAGTCGAAGACGACCGCCGGCCCGCGGTGCGACAGCAGTTCCGGCGTGGCGGCGGCCGGTTTGATCACGGCGCCGTCCGGGGCCAGGTTGCCGTACAGCACCGCGATACCGGCCTCGGCCCGCAGCGGCGCGTCGCGGGGCCGGATCACCTCACGGTCATAGATCAAAACCTGGTCCAGGTACGCGACCAGCGGCCGGCCGGTGACCGTCAGCGCGGCCGGGTCGAGCAGGTCCCGGACCTCGGCCAGCACCGCGTGCAGCCCGCCGGCCCGGTACAGGTCGTCCATCAGGAAGCGCCCGGCCGGCTGCAGATCGACCAGCAGCGGCACGCCGGACCCGGCACGGTCGAAGTCGTCCTGGGTCAGGTCGACGCCGAGCCGCCCCGCGATGGCCAGCAGGTGCACCACCGCGTTCGTCGACCCGCCCAGCGCGGCCAGCGCCACGATCGCGTTCAGGAACGAGGCCCGGGTCATCACCGCGCCCGGCCGCAGCCCCGAGTCGGCCAGTTCGACCGCGAGTATGCCGGTGGCGTGCGCGGCCTCCAGCAGCCGGCTGTCCGGTGCCGGGGTGCCCGCGATGCCGGGCAGCGTCATGCCGAGCACCTCGGCCAGCAGCCCCATGGTCGAGGCGGTGCCCATCGTGTTGCAGTGCCCGCGGCTGCGGATCATCGAGGACTCGGAGCGCTGGAACTCGGCCTCGGCCAGCGTGCCGGCCCGCACCTCCTCGCTCAGCTTCCACACGTCGGTGCCGCAGCCCAGCGGCACCCCGCGGAAGGTGCCGGTGAGCATCGGCCCGCCGGGCACCACCACGGCCGGCAGGTCGACCGAGGCGGCCGCCATGAGCAGCGCCGGGATGGTCTTGTCGCAGCCGCCGAGCAGCACCACGGCGTCGATCGGGTTGGCCCGCAGCATCTCCTCGATGGCCATCGCGGCCATGTTGCGCCACAGCATCGCGGTGGGCCGCACCTGCGTCTCGCCGATCGACACCACCGGCAGGTGCAGCGCCACGCCACCGGCCGCGTGCACGCCGTCGGCCACGCTGCGGGCCACCTCGGTCAGGTGGCTGTTGCACGGGGTCAGGTCGGACGCGGTGTTGGCCAGCGCGATGTGCGGGCGGGTGCCGCCGAACGCGTCCGCGGGCAGGCCGCGGCGCATCCAGGCGCGGTGGATGTAGCTGTTGCGGTCGTCGCCGCCGTACCACTGCTGACTACGCCTCGGCTCCATACCGCTCATAGTTTCATCATGGCGGAACTCTGGTCTACGATCCGGAATCATGGAGCTGGAGAGCGAACGGCTGGTCGGCGCCGACCGGGTGCTGGCCGTGCTCGCCGCACTCGCCGGCCGTCCCGAGGGCGTCGGGCTGGAGGAGATGGCCCGCGCCATGGCCAGTCCCAAACCGACCGTGCACCGGGCGCTCGCGGCGCTGCGCCGGGCCGGGTTCGCGAGCCAGGACGGCTACGGGCGCTACGTGCTCGGCGACGAGTTCCTCCGGCTCGCCTTCGCCCACCATGAGGCACGGCCGGATCACGTACGCGTCCTGCCGATCCTGCGGCGGCTGTGCGAGCGCTACGGCGAGACCGTGCACTACGCCACCCTCGACGGCCGCTCGGTCGTCTACCGCTCGAAACTCGATCCGGCCTCCGGCGCCGTCCGGCTCTCCTCGGTGGTCGGCGGCCGCAACCCCGCGCACACCACGGCGGTCGGCAAGCTGCTGCTGTCCGGGTTGCTGCACACCGAGGACGAGGTACGCGCCTGGATCGGCGACGTGCCGCTGAGCGCACCCACCGAACGCTCCATCCGCACCGCCGCCGGCCTGCACACTGAGCTGGTGCGGGTCCGCGAGTGCGGCTTCGGCACCGACGACCAGGAGAGCGAGGCCGGCGTGAACTGTCTGGCCGTACCGGCGTACCTGACCTCACCGAGCGCGCCCAGCGGGGCGATCAGCATCAGCGGGCTGGCCTACCGCACGCCGCTGGCCGCGCTGGTCGCCGACGCGCCCGCCATCCGGGCCATCGTGACGGAGCCGGGCCGGTGACCCGGGAGTACACCGCCACCGCGGTCAGCCCGGAGGCGTACGAGCTCGGCGAGGGCCCCGTCTGGGACCCGGAGAACGAGCGGGTGTACTGGGTCGACATCCCGGCCGGCACCGTCTACGCCGGAAGGCTCGACCCGTTCACCGTCACCGACATCTGGGAGTTCGGCTCGACCGTCGGCGCGGTGGCCGTGGCCGCGGGCGGCGACCTGCTGGTCGCCGAGCGGGAGACCCTGACGCACGTCGACCCGGCCGGCCGGCGCACCGAACTGGCCCGGGTGCTACCGGCCGGCGGCGGCAGCCGGCTCAACGACGGCGCCGTCGACCCGGCCGGCCGGTTCCTGATCGGCAGCATGGCCCTGGACGGCCGCCGCGGCCAGGACCGCCTGGTCCGGCTCGACCGCGACGGCCTCACCACGCTGGACACCGACCTGACGCTGTCCAACGGCCTGGCCTGGACGCCGGACGGCAGCCGGATGTACAGCGTCGACTCGGTGCCCGGCGAGATCCGGGTCCGCGACTACCCGGACGGCGAACGCCACGACCTGTTCCCGGTGCGCGACGGCCTGCCGGACGGCCTCTGTGCGGACGCCGACGGCAACCTGTGGCTGGCCGTCTGGGGCCGCGGCCGGATCGAGTGCCGGTCCCCGGCCGGCGAGCTGCTGGCCACCGTCGCGGTCGCCGCGCCGCACATCACCAGCTGCGCGTTCGCCGGCCCCGGCCGCGACGTGCTGGTCATCACCACCGCCACGGCCGACCTCAGCGCCGACGATCTGGCCGCCCACCCCGACTCGGGCCGCATCTTCACCGCCCAGGTCGAAGCGACCGGCGCGCCCACCCCGTACTGGAATCCCGTCCTCTAGCCCCTCGGAGCTCTCGTGTTGCTCATGCGCATCGGCGCCCCCGGCGCCGAAAAGCCCGTCGTCCGCGTCGACGACACCCGCTACGTCGACGTGTCCGACCTGGTCACCGACTTCGACGAGCGGTTCTTCGCGGCCGGCGGCCCGGCCGCGCTGGCCGCCCCGGTGGCCCAGCGGGTCGCGGCCGGCGAGACCCGGCCGTTCGGCACCGAGCGGATCGGCGCACCGATCGCCCGGCCGCACCAGATCCTGTGCATCGGCCTCAACTACCGCGACCACGCCGCCGAGACCGGCGCCGCGGTGCCGGACGAGCCGATCCTGTTCACCAAGTCGCCGAACACCCTGGTCGGCCCGTTCGACGACATCCGGATCCCGCGCAACTCCACCAAGACCGACTGGGAGGTGGAGCTTGGCATCGTGATCGGCACCCGCACCTCCTATCTGGACTCGCCCGCCGACGCGGCCGCCGCGATCGCCGGGTACGTGCTGGTCAACGACGTCAGCGAGCGCGAGTTCCAGATCGAGCGCGGCGGCCAGTGGAGCAAGGGCAAGTCGGCCGAGACGTTCAACCCGGCCGGGCCCTGGCTGGCCACCCCCGACGAGATCGCCGACGTGCTCGACCTGACCATGACGCTCGACGTCAACGGGGTGCGGCGGCAGACCGGCAACACCAAGACGATGATCTTCGACCCGTACTTCGTCGTGCACTACCTGAGCCAGTTCCTGGTGCTGGAGCCGGGCGACCTGATCAACACGGGCACCCCGCCGGGCGTCGGCATGGGCCACAATCCGCAGATCTGGCTGCAGCCCGGCGACGTCGTCGAGCTCAGCATCGACCGGCTCGGCACGGCCCGGCAGAACGTCGCCGGCCCACGCTGATGCGCGCCCTGGTGCTCACCGGGCCCGGCGCGGCCGAGGTGCAGGAGGTGGACCCGCCGGTTGCGGCCGGCGGGCAGGTCGTGGTGGACGTCGAGCGGGCCGGCTTGTGCGGCACCGATTTCGAGCTGTTCAGCGGCCACATGAGCTACCTGCACACCGGCGCGTCGTCGTACCCGCTGCGCCCCGGGCACGAGTGGTGCGGCGCGGTCCGCGAGATCGGTCCGGGCGTCGACCCGGCCTGGCTCGGCCGCCGCGTCACCGGCGACACCATGATCGGTTGCGGTCACTGCCACCGCTGCCGGCAGGGCCGGCACCACGTCTGCGAACAGCGGCACGAGCTGGGCATCCGGGACGGCCTGCCGGGAGCGCTCGCCGAGCGGGTCGCGTTCCCGGCCGATCACCTGTACGCACTGCCCGACAGGGTGGACGCCACCCGCGGCGCAATGGTCGAACCCGGCGGGAACGCGCTGCGCTGCGTCGAGGCCGCCGGCCTGGCCGCCGGCGAGCGCCTGCTGGTCCTCGGCACCGGCACGATCGGGCTGCTCACCGCCATGTTCGCCCGGGCCCGCGGCGCCGAGGTGCACCTGCTCGGCGAGGACGAGGAGCACCTGTCACTGCCGTGCTCGCTGGGTTTCCCGAACGCCTGGACCCGCGCGACGCTGCCCGGCCTGCCCTGGGACGGGGTCGTCGACGCGTCCGCCGCGGCCGGACTGCCCGCGCTCGCCGCCGAGCTGGTCGAACCGGGCCGCCGGGTGGTGTACATCGGGCTGTCCGGCACGCCGAGCACGGTCGACACCCGCGACCTGGTGCTCAAGGACGTCACCGCGGTCGGCATCCTGGGCGCCTCGGCGGGACTGGCCGGGGCCGTCGCCGCCTACGCGGACGGCTCGGTCGACCCGGCCCCACTGGTCGCCGCCACGGTCGGCCTGGCCGAGGCGCCGGCCGCCCTCGCCGGTGGCGGCCCCAAGGTGCACGTCGATCCCCGGCGGTGAGCGCGGTGCACGCGCGGCTGGTCCGGGCTCTCGAGAACGCCGCGCCCGGCAGCGTCCGGACCCGGGCCACCGACCGGCTCGGGCTGGCGCATGACGCCTCGCACTACCTGCTCGCGCCGCAGGCGGTGCTGGTGCCCCGGGGCGCGACCGAGGTGGCCGCGCTGATCCGGGCGGCCGCGGCGGTCGGCCTCGGTGTCACGTTCCGCTCCGGCGGTACCAGCCTCAGCGGTCAGGCCGGTACAGATCAACTGCTGATGGACGTACGCCGGCACTTCCGGCAGATCGAGGTGCTGGACGGCGGCGCGCGGGTGCGGGTACAGCCGGGTGCGGTGCTGCGCCAGGTCAACGCCCGGCTGGCTCCGCACGGCCGCCGGCTCGGTCCGGACCCGGCCAGCGAGTCGGCCTGCACGGTCGGCGGCGTGATCGCCAACAACTCCAGCGGGATGACCTGCGGGACGCATGCCAACACGTACCAGACCCTGGAATCTTTGACGCTCGTGCTGGCCAGCGGCACCGTGCTGGACACCGGCGCACCGGACGCCGATGCCGTGCTGCGCCATCACGAGCCCTCGCTGGCCGCTGCTTTGCTCTCGCTGCGCGACCGGGTGCGCGGAAACCTCGACTCCGTGCGACGGATCGAGCAGCAGTTCGCCATGAAGAACACCATGGGGTACGGGCTGAACAGCCTGCTCGACCACGACTCGCCCGCGCAGATCCTGGCCCACCTGCTGATCGGCTCGGAGGGCACGCTCGGCTTCGTGGCCTCGGCCGTGTTCCGCACCGTGCCGCTGGCCCGGCACGCCAGCACCGGCCTGGTCGTGTTCCCCACGCTGCGCGAGGCGGTGGCCGCCATGCCGGAACTGGTCGCCGCCGGCCCGGCCGCGGTGGAACTGCTGGACGCGGAGTCGCTGCGGGTTTCCGGCCGCTCTGCGGATATGGAAGCCGCCCTGCTGGTGGAGTGGCAGGAAGAAGACCTCTCATTGCTCGCCGAACGGGAGGCGGCCGCGCACCGGTTGCTCGGAACTTCGCTGAGCCGCGACGCCGCCGGGCGGGCCGCGCTCTGGCACACCCGGAAGGGCTTGTATGCCGCCGTGGCCGGTGCCCGCCCGGCCGGCACGGTGGCGCTGCTCGAGGACGTGGCGGTCCCGGTGCCGGTGCTGGCCGATCTGTGCGACGACCTCACCGCGCTGTTCGACCGGCACGGCTACGAGCGCAGCGTCATTTTCGGCCACGCCAAGGACGGCAACCTGCACTTCATGCTCACCGAGCGGTTCGGCGACGGGGACAGCCGCCGGTATGCCGCATTCACCGAGGACATGGTGGACGCGGTGCTGGGCCGCGGCGGCACGCTCAAGGCCGAGCACGGCACCGGCCGGGTGATGGCCCCGTTCGTCCGCCGGCAGTACGGCGACGAACTGTTCGACGTGATGGTGGCGATCAAGCGGGCCTGCGACCCGGCCGGCACGCTGAACCCCGGTGTGCTGCTCACCGACGACCCGGCGGCGCACCTCAAGCACCTCAAGCCGGTGGTCGCGGTCGAGTCCGAGGTGGACCGGTGCGTCGAGTGCGGCTACTGCGAGCCGGTGTGCCCGAGCCGCGACCTCACCACGACACCCCGGCAGCGCATCGTGCTGCGCCGCGAACTGGCCGCCGCGACGGCGGCCGGTGATCTCCCGCTGGCCGAGGAACTGGCCCGCGAGTACCAGTACGACGCGGTGGACACGTGCGCGGTGGACGGCATGTGCGCGACCGCCTGCCCGGTCCTGATCAACACGGGCGACCTGACGAAGCGGCTGCGCGCTTCCACAGTCTCCCCCGCCCAGCAGCGCGCCTGGGGCAGCGCCGCCCGCCACTGGGACGGGGTTTCCCGCGCCATGAAGCTGGCACTGAACACCGCCGCCGCCGGACCCTTTGTCGCTCGGGCCGCCACCCGTCTCCCCGGTCTGCCGCGGTGGTCGCCCGACCTGCCCCGCGGTGGTGCCCGCCGCCGGCCCGCGCCTGTCTCCTCCCCCGACGCGCTCTACCTGCCGTCCTGCCTCTCCACCCTCTTCGCGCCGGCCGACGGCGGGGCCGGGGTGCCGGCCGCCGTGCGGCGCCTCGCCGCCCGGGCCGGTCTGCGCCTGTCGGTGCCGGCCGGCATCGGCGACCTGTGCTGCGGCACGCCCTGGTCGTCGAAGGGCCTGCCGGACGGCTACGAGATCATGCGGCAGCGGGTGCGGGCCGCGGTCGGCGATCCCGCGGTGCCGGTCATCACCGACGCGGCCTCCTGCACCGAAGGTTTCGAGCGGCTGTTGCCCGGCGTGCCGGTGGTCGACGCGGTGGCCTGGGTGGCCTCGGAGGTGCTCCCCCGGCTGCGGGTCACCCGGCGGCTGCCCTCGCTGGCCCTGCACCCCACCTGCTCGTCCGTGCGGCTCGGCCTGGACGGCGCGATCGCCGCCGTCGCCGGGGCGATCGCCGACCGGGTCGACATCCCGGAGGGCTGGCAGTGCTGCGCGTTCGCCGGTGACCGCGGCCTGCTGCACCCGGAGCTCACCGCGTCCGCGACCCGCGCCGAGGCGGAGTCCGTGCGGCGCGGGGTTTACGCGGCGCACGCCTCGGTCAACCGCACCTGCGAGATCGGCCTGACCCGGTCCACCGGCGAGACGTACCACCACCTGCTCGAACTGCTCGACCAAGCCACGGAGGAATGACCATGTCCGACTTCACCGGTCTGCGCGCGATCGTCACCGGCGGCGCCTCCGGACTCGGCCTGGCGACCGCCACCCTGCTCGCCGAGCGCGGCTGCCGGGTGGCCTGCCTGGACCTCAACCCCGAGGTGGACGCGCCGCTGCTGGGCATCCGCGCGGACGTCACCGACGACGCCTCGGTGCGGGCCGCGGTGGCCGAGACGGTGGCGGCGTTCGGCGGGCTGGACATCCTGGTCAACAACGCCGGGATCGGCGCGCAGGGCACGGTCGAGGACAACGACGACGACGAGTGGCGGCACGTCTTCGACGTGAACGTGCAGGGCATGGTCCGGGCGAGCCGGACCTGCCTGCCGCACCTGCGCGAGTCGCCGGCCGCCGCGATCGTCAACGTCTGTTCGATCGCGGCCACCGCGGGACTGCCGCAGCGGGCGCTCTACGCCGCCACCAAGGGCGCGATCCTGTCGATGACCCTCGCGATGGCCGCCGACCACGTGCGCGAGGGCATCCGGGTCAACTGCGTGAACCCCGGCACCGCGGACACGCCGTGGATCGGCCGGCTGCTGGCCAAGGCCGCCGACCCGGCGGCCGAGCGGGCCGCCCTGGAGGCGCGCCAGCCGACCGGCCGGATGGTCGCCCCGGCCGAGGTGGCCGGGGCGATCGCGTACCTGGCGAGCCCGCTGTCCTCGGCCACCACCGGCACGTCGCTGGCGGTGGACGGCGGCATGCAGGGCCTGCGCATGCGCAAGTAGTTTTGCTTGCCTAGGCCGGTTCGGGCACGCCGTCGGGCTCCGGGGCCGGGTCCGGCACCACCACCGGCTCGACCGGTGGGGGCGGCAGTTTCTCCGGCGCGTCCGGCTCCAACTCACCCGGGTCGTCGGGAATCGGGGCGCCCGGGTCGATCGGCGGGTAACGATCGGGGTCGATCCGCATGACTGTGCTCCTCTCCGATCCTCCAAGATCGCGACTTACCCCGGTGTGCTGTTCGCAAACGGCCACACCCCCGGTACGGTGACCGCGACAACCGGACGGAGGGCGCAGGTGCGACTCGTTCCCACCGCGGTGGCGTCGGTCCTGCTCTCGGTGCTGCTCGCCGTGGCGGTCAACGTGGCCACCGGCGGCACCCTGCCCGGGCCGCTGTCCGGCGTCGCGGGGCTGGCCTGGCCCGCGGTCGCGGTGCTGGCCGTGGTGACCGGGTGGCTGGCGATCCGGCAGCAGCGATCCGGCCCGGCGCCGTCCCCGGTGCCGGCCGAACTGCCCGCCGCACCGGCCGCCTTCGCCGGCCGCGCTGCCGACCTGGCCGCGGTCCGCGACCTGGCCGCCGGCGGCCCGGTGGTGGCCCTGGTCGGCCCGCCCGGTGTCGGCAAGACCGCGCTGGCCCTGCGGTTCGCCCACGACCGCCGGTCCCACTACCCGGACGGCCAGCTGTTCGCCCTGCTGCGCGGCGCCGACCCGGACCCGGTGGCGCCCGGCGCCGTGCTGGCCCGCTTCCTGCGTGTGCTGGGCGTGCCCGACGACGACCGCGGCGGCTCGGTGGACGACCTCGCGGCCCGGCTGCGCTCGGCGCTGGACGGCCGCCGGGTGCTGGTCCTGCTGGACGACGCGCGGGACGCCGGCCAGGTCCGGCCGCTGCTGCCCGGCGGCTCCGGCTGCCTGGTCGTGGTGACCAGCCGCCGGCAGTTGCCCGGCCTGCCCCAGCACGACGTGGGCGCGCTGACCGACGAGGAGAGCCGGGCGCTGCTGAGCGCGGCCGCGCCGCAGCACCTGACGGCCGACCCGCGCGGCACGGCCGACCTGCTGCGCTATTGCGCCGGCTTCCCGCTGGCGCTGGGCATCGCGGCGGCCCGCCTGCGCAGCCGCCCGGCGTGGTCGGTGGCCGAACTGGCCCGGCGCCTCGCCGACGAGCACCGCCGCCTCGACGAGCTGCACCTGGGCGACCTCACCGTCCGGTCCGCGTTCGCCAGCGCCTACGCCGACCTGCCGGTGCCCGACCGGCGGGTGTTCCGGCGGGCCGGCTCGCATCCCGGCCGGCAGTTCGGCACGGCCGACGCGGCGGCGCTGGCCGACGTGTCCGAGGCGGAGGCCGCGGCCGCCCTGGAACGCCTGGTCGACGCCCATCTGGTCGAGTCGCCGGCGGCCGGGCGGTATCGGCTGCACGACCTGCTGCGGCTGTTCGCCACCGAGCGGGTGGCGGCCGAGGAGACGGCGGCCGAGCGCAAGGTCGGCCTGGTGCGCCTGCTCGACCGCATCACAGCGCAGGCGATCACGCACTCGTCGGCAGTGTCCTCGGCCTCCGATTGGCTCTCCAGAGAAAGAGACAACATTCTGGCCGCCGTCCACCAGGGGGTTGCGGCCGGCTCCTACGAGGCCGTCTGGACCGTGGTCGCGACCGTGGGGCCGTTGTTCCGGTCGGCCGGTGACCAGCCCGACCTGCTCGCGCTCTGGACCGACGCGCTCGCCGCCGCCACCGCGCTCGGCGACGACCACCGCCGGGTGCGGGCGCTGCGCCCGGTCTCGCACGGCCAGCTGACGGGCGGCGACACCGCGGCCGCGCTGGCCACCGCCGAGCAGGCGGTGACCGTGGCCCGGCGGCTCGGCGACCCCGCGGCCCTCGCGCACGCCCTCTTCGGCCGCGGGCGGGCGCTGCGCCACCGGTTCCGCTACGCCGAGGCCGAGAGCGACCTCACCGGCGCCCTGGACCGGTTCACCGCCCTCGGCGACACCGAGCAGCAGATCGAGGTGCTGGACACGCTCGGCACCATGTACCAGGTCGCCGGCCGCTACGCCGAGGCCGTGCCGGTGCTGGAACGGGCACTGGCCATGCTGCCCGAGCAGACCGAGCACGCCTGGACCATGCAGGCACTCTCCGCGGCGTACCAGCGCACCGGGCGGACCGCCGAGGCCACCGGTCTCAACCGGCAGGTCCTCGACCTGACCCGCCGCACCGGCGACGACCTCGCCCACGCGTACGCCCTCCAGCAGCGCGGGTGGCTCGCCACCGACGCCAGCCGGCACTCCGACGCGTCCGCCGACATGCGTGCCTCGCTCGCGGTCTTCGAACGCATCCGGAACCCGGGCGGGGTGGCCTCGGCGCACGAGGCGATCGGGATCGTAGCCGTCTCGTTCGGCCGGTTCGCCGACGCGCTGACCGCTTTTGACACCTCGGCGGCCCTGTTCGAGCGGCTGGCCAGCCCGATCGAGGTGGGCCGCAGCCGGCTCTACCGGGCGCACGCGCTGGCCGAACTGGGCCGGCTCGGCGAGGCACGGCGGCAGGCGGCCGACGCGGAACGCCTGATCGGCGACGCGGCCGTGCCGGACCTGGGCTGGGTCCGGGAGCGGCTGACCACATTGACGGCGGGCTAATTCTCCGATTTGCCGGTAGTCATGGATCCGTGGGCGTTTTGTGATCGACAACCCCGGAACCACCCTCTCCGGGCGGTTGAATCCTTACTCAGCGTGACATTCATCCGGCGTGCGGAGTGCATCGCGCACTAGCCTCCGAGTACTACGCACGTGCGCACTTGATGCTGCGCCGAATCGGACAAGAATCACCTCATGACGTACGGCAAGAAAGACCTGCCATACCCCTACAGCCAGGACTTTTCCGGCATCGTCACCCGCGTGAAGGGTGTCCGGGAGTCCACCAGGGCCGCACTCGTCAACTCGCTGAAGGTCGCGTCGTACCTGAAGGCGGGGGCGAATCTCGTCGAGCGCAACCTGGGCGCACCGTCCGAGCCGGCCCCCGGCGCGGACGGTTGCAAGGCGTACTGGTCTGGTTTGAACTTTTTGTCGGAGCGTGCGCTCAGCCGGGAGGTGGCCGAGCTCGAACCGCCCTTCCTGCGTCAGAAGGGCACCGGCCCGTACCGCTCGACCTGGGCCAGCCACGACGACTACCTGAACGACCTGCTCGCCTTCCTGTTCCACGCGATGAACTACGACCCCCAGTACGGCGCCGGCCTGGAGACGCGTGGTGACTGGCTGGTCACCGACCCGAGCTTCGTCGACGCCATCGACCGGGCGGCCTTCCACGAGCTGCAGGCGATCACCCGGATGCCGCTGTTCCGGCTCCAGCTGGTGGTCTGCGCGACGGCCGACCGCAACGACGGCATCCACGACGCGATCGCCAACAACTACGCCGGCGCCCTCGACCCGTGGATGAAGGTCTACGAGGCCACCATCGCGGCCCGGGGTTACCGGCTGCGCAAGGGCATCACCCTGGAACAGTTCACCAACATCCTCGCCGCGATCATGGAGGGTTTCGCCATCCGGCAGCTGGGTGACCCGGCCGTCGGCGTGGTCGGCGAGGACCCGCACAACAACCTGGTCGCGATGGCCGTGCTCGGCATCATGAACAGCTACCTCGAACCTGCGGGTGAACCAAGTGGCCGGAGCCTACGTGAGGAGATCGAGAACGCTTCGCAGCCGATCGAGGACGGCAGGTAACCGACATGACGAGCACGACCCAGCGGCCAGCGACCCTCGCGCCGCCCGCCAAGGCTCCCTCGTGGTGGGACCGGCAGGGCGACCTGATCATGCGACGGCCGTTCAACGAGTGGACCTTCACTCACATGAACTGGCTGATGCCCGTCGAGCGGGTACCCCACGGCGGCATCCACCGGCCCCTTCCGGTGGACCCCTGCCCGCTCGACCTCACCTACCGGTTCGACGGCGGCGACCACACCATCGCCGAGCTCCACCGTCGCACCTTCACCACCGCCTTCGTGGTGCTGCACCACGGCCGGATCGTGCACGAGGCATACCCTGGGGCGTTTGCCGGCCCGCGGACCCGGATGCAGCTGTTCTCCGTGTCCAAGTCGGTCACCTCGATCCTGATCGGGATCGCGCTGGCCGAGGGTGCTATCGGGGACGTGCACGACCGCGTGACCGACTACCGGCCTGACTTCGCCGGCACCGCCTTCCACGAGACCACCATCGCCGAGCTTCTCACCATGACCAGCGGCGTCGGTGACCTCGAGGCCTGGGACGTGCCGGACAGCGGCATCAAACGCTTCGAACAGGCCGTCATGGGAGGAGGTGATGTCACACAGGTGGTCCGGGCGGCGCCGAGGCTGGCCGAGCCGGGCACGCGCTTCAACTATTCGACGTTCGACGCGCAGTTGCTCGGCTGGGTCCTGGAGTCCGCGACCGGTATGTCGCTGGCGGCATACGCGGCCGATCGACTTTGGCGGCACCTCGGCGCCGACCGGGACGCCTACTACTGGCTCACCCGGGCCCACCCGCGCACCGCGATCGGGGCCGGCTCGTTCAACGCCACGGCCCGCGACGTGGCCCGGCTCGGGTTGCTGATGGCCGACAACGGCGTGGTGGCCGGCCGGCAGATCGTGCCGCGGGACTGGGTACGCCTCAGCCGCGGCAACGACGATCCCGCCACCGCGGTCGGTGCGCTCGGCCCAAGCGGGTACGACCACTACGGATACGCCAACCAGTGGTGGACCCTGGGCAGCGCGAGCTTCGACGCGTTCACCGCCCTCGGCGTCCACGGCCAGTACCTCTACATCGACCCGTCCGCGCACGTCGTGATCGTGAAGTGCAGCGCCTGGCCGACGCAGGACGACCCGCGCCGCGACCTGGAAACCATTACCGCGCTGCGCCGCATAGCCGATCATTTCGCCTGCGCCCGCTGATTCTTTTCCCTTTTCCGCATTCTTTCCCGGGTACCGCCATGCCCGGGACCGTCCGACAGAAAGGAAGTCATTAATGTATCCAGCAGTCCGGGGGAAATCCGCTGTGGCCCTGCTCGGCGTGCTGCTCCTTCTGCTCTCGGGCACGCCGGCCGCCGCCGCGGTGACCCCCGGCCTGGTTCTCACCAGCGCGGTCGCCACGCTGCCGGCCGAGTTGTCCGGCCTGGCCACCGCCAAGCGGATCACCTATGTGACCACCGCGGTGGACGGCGCCACGATCACCGCGACCGGCCTGGTCCTCACTCCGAAGAATGGCCGGACTAACCGCACCGTGGTGTGGGGACACGGCACCACCGGGCTCGCCGACAAATGCGCTCCGTCGACCAATCAGTCGGTATTCTGGCCGGAGGCGCGCGCTGCGATCGCCGCGCTTCTCGCCCGCGGCTGGACGGTGACGGCGCCGGACTATCCCGGGCTCGGCACGCTGGCCCCGCACCCCTATCTGATCGGCGCGACTGCGGCCCGCTCGATGATCGACAGCGTCAAGGCGGCCCGCCGCCTCGACGCGGCGCTGACCGCCCAGTACGTGGTCGACGGCCACTCCCAGGGCGGCCAGGGTGCCCTGTTCGCCGGCGAACTCGCCCCCGCCTACGACGGCGCGCTCGACCTGCGCGGCGTGGCCGCCATCGCCCCGGTGTCCAACGCCGACCTGTTCGCGCCGCTGGTGCCCGGCACGCCCGGCCAGGGCTACCTGGTGATGGGCCTGTTCGGCCTGCAGGCGGTGGACCCGGGCGTCAACGCGACCGCCCTGCTGGCCAACCCCGCCAAGCTGCGGCTGCCGGTGCTGCTCTCCGGTTGCCTGTACGAGATCCTGGACGCATACGCCAACCTGACCCCGCAGCAGTTGCTGGCCGGCGGCGCCCTGCCGGACACCGTGGTGGCCAAACTGGCGCAGCACGTGAACCCCGGCCAGTCCCCGCCGAGCGCCCCCATCCTGCTGATCCAGGGCACCGCCGACGAGTCCGTCCCGTACGACCTGACCGCCGGCGCCCTGGTCCCCGAACTCGACGCCTACGACCAGCCGATGCTCTTCGTCCCGGTCGAGGGCGCCAACCCCGACAGCGCGGTAACCGAAACCACCGGCCTGGTGGCCGATTGGATCGCCACCCGCTTCGCCTAGCCCTCTTGCTCGCCCCGACTTTGCTCGCTCACCGCTGCCGGCGGCGTCCCACGTACGCGACCCCCTGCGTGGGATGCCGCCGGCACCTCTCGCCCACCGCCTCGCCGATGAAGCGATGTGACAACGCCCGGCTTTGCCGCGCGACCTCCGCCGATGACGCACCACCATCGCAACCTCGACACCCAACCGCCCAGCAACGAGCCACCCCGCCGCCCGTCGCCCGCCACCCGATGCGCGGCCGGACGTCCGGGCCGCTGAGCGGCCGGGCCAGTGCGCAGCCGGGCCAGGTGGGCGGCCGGTGCGCGGCCGGACCAGAGGCGTCGGTGGCCGACTATTCAGCGGTGCAAATGCATGCGGCATTTCGTCCTTCCTTTTCGGGCTTGGCGCCGCGCTGGTCAATTTCACCGGGATGTGCGGTGCAACCTGCCCGGCCTCGAATTCCGGGCCGGCAAGCCGGACCGGGAGCGCCCTTTCCCGGGTGAGCGGAGCGGCGGGGACGATCGCCGATGACATGGACGGGCGGGTTGTACCATTGCGGGCTCGCGTCAGAGATCATGCGTGGCAACCGAGAGGCTCGCGACGTGGCCGGAGATCAAGAACGATCGGAATTCTTTGCGGAGCTCGACAAGGTTGTCGGGCAGTCCGGGCGGTCGGCGGACGACATCGGCCGGGCCACGCAGATCGCCCGGTCCCGCCTTTCGGAAATGCTCGGCGGGAAACTGACGCGCGTTCCCGCCAAGGCCGTGCTGGCCGCCATTCTGGAGGCCTGCGGCCTCGGCACCACCGAGATCGGCGAATGGGAGGTGCGGCGGCTCGCGCTGGCCGATTTTCCGAGCACGTACGCCGAAGTAGCGCACCTGACCAGAGAACTGGACCGGGCGACCGAAAACCTGGACGCCCGGCGCGCCGACGAGCAGCGGCTGCGGGACCGGCTGGCCGACACCACCGGGCAGCGCGACGGGCTCCGCGCGTCCGCGGCCCCCTCCCCTACTCAGCGCGGCAAACTGGCCGCCGCGGGCCGGCACATCGAGGCGCTCGCCGCCCGCCTGGCCGAGGCCGTCGAGCGCGCCCGGGCCGCCGAGATCGCCGTGGCCGGCCTGCGCTCCGACCTGAGCCGCGCCGAGTTCGACCTGCTCTACGAGGACTGCCGCCGGCCGCCGGAGGCCGACGGTACGCACGGCGACCTCGGCGAGGCGCAGGGCCTGATGGCCGCCGCGCTGAGCCACCTGCGGGGCGCCACCCAGCAGGTGCACGAACAGTTCAGCGGCCGGGCCGGCGGCATTCGGCACGAGGTCGTCGCCTATCTGCATTCGTCGTGTGCGGAATTGGAGAATTCGCTGCGCGCCCTGGACGAATTCACCCTCCGGTCCACTCAGCATCTGCACACCGCCACCGGCGCGATCGCCGTCCTCTCCGAGCGGCTACGGCAAACTTCGGCCGAGATGGCGGAATGCCTGCGGACGCTGACCGATTGCCGGCAGAAAATCGAGGCGCTCGACGACTTCGGCTGCTCCGAACTCGGTGAACTCGCCCACCGGGCCGCCGCCACGTTGGAGAGTTCGCAGGGCACCGCCGCGGCCGCCGCCCGGGCCCTGGAGGACGGCTGACCCGTCCGGGGTCGGTAGGAGGCGTACACCTTTTGAGCCGAACGGCCGTTCTCCCGGCGCAAAGGCCGCATCCAAACTGTCGCGGTGATGAATCAGACACGGGCGGTGTGGGCGCGGCTGTCGACGATCCAGCGGGCCGGCCTGATCGGGGCGGCCCTCGTGCTGCCCTGCTGCGGCGGCGTGGCGGTGGTCGGCGCGCTGTCCGGCGACGTCGAGCCGGCGACGGTGCCGGCCCCCGGGGCCGCGGTCGCCGCCGAGCAACGGGCCGATCCGCCGGCGCCCGAGTCGGGCAGCACGAAGCCCGCTGACCAGGCCGCCGGGACCACGACCAAGACCGTCAAGGTCCGCAAGTCGGTCGGCTACCCGACGCGTACGGTCGACGACGACAGCCTGGCGCAGGGTAGGACGAAGGTCCGCACCCACGGCGAGGCCGGCGAGCGCACCCTCACGTACCGGGTCACCGTAACCGGCGGCAGGGAGACCGGACGGAAGCTGGTCAGCGACGTGGTAACCCGCAAACCGGTGCCCAAGGTCGTGGCGATCGGCACCAGAACCGCAAAGGCACCGGACGCCGGCTGCGACGCCAACTACACGCCGTGCGTCCCGATCGCCCAGGACGTCGACTGCCGTGGCGGCAGCGGCGACGGCCCGGCCTACGTGGACGGCCCGGTCCGGGTGATCGGCAACGACCCGTACGACCTGGACCGCGACGGCGACGGCGTGGCCTGCGACTAACCCGGGCCGAGGCGGGAGATCAGCCGGCTCAGCTGGTCGCGGTAGCGCTCCTGGAACTCGGGTGTGTCGGGTGACAGGCCGGTGAAGTCCTCGGCGAACTGGGCCAGCAGCGTGGGTGCCAGCGCCGCACCGAACAACGCCAGTTGCAGGTAGGCCGGGTCTAGATCGGCAGCGATCTCCCCGGCCTCCTGGCGCTTGCGCAGATCGTCGACCATCGCGCGGCGGTACGCGGCGGCCCCCTCCTCGCGGTCGCCGGCCAAGGCCTGCCAGACGAGCAGGCGTACCCAATAACGCTGTTGATCTCCGACGTTGGCGAACGCCGACACCACCTCCGCCAGCGGCGCGTCCGGACGGTTGAGCGAGCCGCTCATCCGGCGCCAGCGTTCGATCAGCGCGCGGTACAGCCCCTCCTTGCCGTCGAAGTAGTACGAGATCAGCTGCTGGTTGGCCCCGGCCCGGCGGGCGATCGCCCCGATCCGCGCCCCGGCGTAGCCGTGCTCGCCGAACTCCACCAGCGCCGCGTCGAGGATCCGCTCCCGGGTGCGCTCGGCGTCGCGCTTGCGGTCGTCACCGGTCGGGGCACGCCGAGCTGTGGGCATGGCCCGTACGGTATCAATCAAACGTTTGGTTGACAGAGTCATTCATAGGGGTGACAGTGGTGGCATGAAGGTGATGGTTATCGGCGGCGGCATCGGCGGCCTGGCCCTCGCGCAGGGCCTGCGGCACACCGGGATCGCCTGCGACGTCTACGAACGCACCCGGGAACGCGCCGACTGGCTCCAGGGCTACCGCATCCACATCAACCCGGCCGGCGCCGCGGCGCTGCGCAACTGCCTCTCCCCCGCCGGATGGCAGGCGTTCGAGTCCGGCGTGGCGGACGACGACGGCGGCTTCGGCTTTCTCACCGACCAGTGCACCGACCTGCTCGAACTCCCCGCCGCCGAGATCAACGCCGGCGGCGGGCGGCACTACGGGGTGAGCCGCATCCGGCTGCGCGAGGTTCTGCTGGACGGCCTCGGCACGGTGCACCACGGCCGCGAGTTCACCCACTACGCATCCGACGGCGACCGGGTCACCGCGTTCTTCGCCGACGGCACCACCGCCACGGCCGACGTCCTGGTCGGGGCCGACGGCGCCAACTCCCGCGTCCGCGCCCAACTCCTGCCGCACGCCCACCGCGCCGACACCGGCGTGCTGGCGGTGGCGGGCAAGCACCCGCTGCCGGCCACGGCCCTGCCGCCGGTACTCACCACCCGGACCAACCTGGTCGTGCCCCGCGGCCGCGGCTCGCTGTTCACCGCGGTCTGGCCGCCCGACTACGCGCTCTGGGGCTTCCACGACGCCGCCGCGCGCTTCCCGGCCGGGCTCACCGGGATGCCGGGCGACGCCCTCCAGCAGGTCGTCCTGTCCCGGCTGGCCGGCTGGTCGCCCGCCTTCCACCGCCTGGTGTCGGGCAGCGATCCGGCCACCGTCAACGCGATCCGGGTGCGCAGCGCCAGCCCGGTGCGGCCCTGGCCCACCGGGCGCGTCACGCTGCTCGGCGACGCCATCCACAACATGACCCCGATGGCCGGCATCGGCGCCAACACCGCGCTGCGCGATGCCGATCTGCTGCGCGTCCAACTCACCCAGGTGCCACTCATTCCCGCCATTGCCACGTACGAGCGACGCATGCTCGACTATGGATTCGCGGCCGTACGCCAGTCCCTGCGCAACGCCCAGCGGGCCGCCCACTCCAGCGGCTTCGGCCGCGCCGCGTTCCGCACCACCCTGCGCCTGACCGCCGCCGTCCCGCCGATACGCCGCGCGATGGCCCGCGGCCTGGGCCGCTAGATTCTCAGCCCCCTTGGGTCAGGACACCTGCGCCGTTGTCCCCCGCTGGGGGCGGCGGACGGTCGCACAGGTGGGCGGGCGGTTGAGTGTCGGCAGGCTTGAGTCCGCCGGAACCCGAAGCTCCGTAGACCGGCGGCGGGGTCAGCCCAGGTATTTCTCCCACGGGCCGGTGATGGCCAGGGTGAGGCCGGGGTCCTGCATGTTGACGAAGAGCACCTTTCCGTCGTCGGTGAAGACTGGGCCGCAGAACTCCGAGTCGTTGAACTGGTTGCGGGCGATGGCGTAGGTCGGTCCGCCCGGGAAGGCGCTCAGCACGTGCGAGGCACCGGCACCGTCCTCGGCGAGCACCAGGCTTCCCCACGGCGTCACGGTCACGTTGTCCGGGCCGTCGAAGGTCAGGTCGGTGTACTTCGCCGGCGCGCCCTCCTCGGCCGTGGCCTGGTGCGGGAAGTAGGTGACCAGCTGGATGGTCTGCGCCCGGTAGTGGTAGAACCAGACCATGCCGTCGTGCGGGGCCGCGTCCGCCGGCAGTTCACCCTCCTCCCAGGCGTACGAGTTGACCACGTAGACGCCCTCGTCGGTGCCCCACACGCCCTCGAATTTGCGGCCGCGGGTGACCTGGCCGTCGGCGAACTGCTCGCGCACCAGGGTGGTCCGCGCGTCGCGTTCGGGCACCTCGATCCACCGGACCGGGAACGGCCGGCCCAGCTGGGCCGAGGTCAGGTAGGCGACGTCCGGCAGCACCGAGCCGTCGTCCATGATGATCTGCATGGCGGCGAGCACGCCGGCGTCGGCGGCCAGGCGGGTGAGCACGCGCGGGCCGGCCTTGACACCGGCCGGCGCGGTCCATCGGTAGAAGAGGCCGTTCGGCTCGTCGGCGTCCTCGGACAGGTAGATGTGGGTGCGGTCCCGGTCGATCGCCAGGGCCTCGTGCGCGTACCGCCCCAGGCATTTGATCGGCTTCGGGTCGGTGGTGCCGTCCGCCCAGACCTCGAAGACGTAGCCGTGGTCCTTCTGGAAGCGGCCGCTCCGGTCGCCCTCGGTCCACTCGTCGCCGGCCCGGTCCTCGGTCTCCTCGCAGGTCAGCCACGTGCCCCACGGGGTCGGGCCGCCGGCGCAGTTGGCGACGGTGCCGGAGATGGCGACGAACTCGCCGAGGTTGCGGCCGGCCCGGTCGGTTCTGATCACGGTGCAGCCGCCGGCGTCGACCGCACCCGGGTCATAGACGGTGCCCCGGACGTGCGGCACGCCGAACTCGGCACCGGGGTCTATCTCGTGGTTCTGGATCAGCGTGTAACGGCCGGGTCCGGCGCTGAAGGCGGCCATGCCGTCGTGGTCGGCCGGGGTCAGACCCTGGCCGCGGTCGAGCCGGGTGACCCCGGTGCGGGTGACGACGGCGTAGCTGAAGCCGGCCGGCAGCGCCAGGATCCCGTCGGGGTCGTCGACGAGCGGCGGGAACGGCACGTGGCCGCGGCCGGCGGGCCCGTGCGGCCGGCCCGGGTGGGCCTGGGCCAGGGACGGGACGGCGCCGGCGACGGCGAGTCCGACGCCGGCGGCACCGCCGGCCAGGAAGGTACGACGAGAGGCAGGCATCAGGGTCAACTCCTTGGGCGCACGGGGTGGGACGCCGCACAGCCAACCCGCGCGGATCGACGCCGACGCACCGTCCAGCTGATGCGCCGGCGACATCGGTTTGAAGACTTAGCCGAGGCCGTGGCCGACCAGATCGGGATGAGCGGCCGGCTCCAGGACCTCGCCGAGGTAGTTGTGGGCGGCGTCGTGCTGCCCGCGGCCCGGTGTCCGGAGCATGGTGAGGCGGCCGGGGTAGATGCCGCGCAGCGCGAAACCCGCGGCACGTGCAGGATCATCACGGCGTCCGAGCGGATCACGCCGGCCTGGCCCTGCCGCCAGTCCACGCCGATCAGCAGGATGTTAACGCTGACCAGAATCGACGCGAGGCCGGACCGGAGTGCGAGGCGGACCTGCGCGCCCACCACGAAGAACGTGGCGGTCGCCCGGTGCCGCCGGAGTGCGTCGAGGATCCGCGGCGTCCAGAGCGGGTCCGGGCCGTCGTCGAAGGTCAGGGCGACCTACGCGGCGGCAGCCGCTCGGCGACGAGCCGGCGGCCCGCGGGCGCCCGGTGTTTGCGGTGGCGAGGGCTCGCAGCAGCCGGGTGTCGTTCAGTTCGTTCATGATCCATGGTCGTCCGCCGCGATGGTAGCCAGCGGTGCGTGCGGCGGGCTGCCCCATTTCGTGAGACGCGGAGCACGGCCGCGCCGGCCGACCGGGCACAGGTCCGGTCAGCCGGCGCGGCGGGTCACTTGGCGGCGGCGAGGGCGGTCAGGTCGGTGCGCTTCAGCGTGATGCTGTTGCCCGACATGGCCGTCAGGGATCCGTCGGCGCCGACCAGATACTTGCCCTGCTCCGGGCTGAGCAGGGCGGCCGGCGAGTCCGGGAAGGTGGCCAGGAACAGCAGGTACGTCTTGTCAACGGCCATCGAGGTCTGCTTGTCCTCGATGTACTGCACGCCGTCGACGGTGCCGCCCATCTGCTTGACCTCGACCCGGTCACCGGCCTTGGCCGCGCCCTTGTGGACGCCGACCACCTCGGCGGTGAACACCGTCTCGACGAGCGGCGGCGGCGCCGGTGGCGCGTCCTTGCCGGCCGGGGCGCCGGCCTGCGGGTTGGTCTTCGGGTCGCTGCCCTGGTTGACCGGCTCGGCCTCCTTGACCACCCGGGACTCGACGAGCCGGGCCTCGACCACCAGGTTGGCGGTCCGGTAGAGGTCCTTCGCGGTGCCGTACACCGGGTAGTCACCCGCGTAGATCACCGGATTGCCGTGCGCCGTGGTCTTGCCCGCGCCGGTCGCGTCGGTGCCGGCCGCGCAGCCCGCCGCGAGCACCGCGGCGGACAGGACGGCGGCGAACCGGATCGATGCCGTGGTCATCACGTGCCCCTTCGGTCCCCGGAACCGTAATCCGGAACTAGTTGTAGTAGGCATTGACGTCACTCACGTCGTGGGGTTGCGGAGTCACCATCGAATTGCGGTTCCGCCCCTCGTTCATGATGCTGGTCACACCGGACGAGGACGAGAGGTCGGAACAGTTGAACGCGTGCCCGTATTCGTGCACGAGAACGCTGGTGACGAAGTTCGAGAAATTCGTCGCCCTGGCCGAAATGGTCCGCGCGTTCATCCGGATGTAGTAGCAGAAATCCCCGCACCGGGTGTAGTAGCCGAACCAGGTGTTCGAGTAGGACGCGGCGGTGATCGACGAGCCCGAGTTGTTGTACTTCGAGATGTACGCCGGGCTGGCCGTCGCGTTCCAGTTGGCCAGGCCGCGGTCCAGCGCGGGCTGCCACTGGCTGTTGTAGTTGTACGGATAGACCTCGATCCGCGCGATGATCTGGCCCGTTCCGCTGTAGTGTGCCTGCGCCGGCACCGCGGCCGACGCGACGCCGAGCGCCGCCACGCAGGCGACGGCCAGGACGCGGCCCACGGTTCGGCGGCGTTGGTGGTTCAAATCCCCGTAATGAGTCACGCATTCGCTCCGATTCAGTGAATGACACGTAATTCGGCCATGCGGATATGACGCACGAGACGAGCGTCGTCTGGGCGGCGAATGTCAACAGGGCAGCGAGGTGAACCTCGAGCCGAGACCTGTTTGAGTGGGCGAAGTCAGCCGCCCGACATGCAGAAGTGGTCAACCATCGACGATCACTACCCCCGTAGATCAACTTGCGTAGATCATTTCTGCGCATCGATGCCCGGCAATCATTTCATCCACCGGCTGATCGAGCAAGGTCCAGTTTGGATTCACCCGAGGCCGGAAAGCTGGCGGCTCGTACATTTCCCTAGCGCGCCCGGACCGCGCGCGTCCGGGCACTCGCGGTACACCCAGTCCTCGGTGCTGAACCGGTTCGCCGAACGGTCGTCGAAAATCTCCAGGCCCGGCCTGCCGGGCACCGCGCGGTGATAGGCCACCACCCGGGCGCCCTCGTCACTCATTCCGGTGACGACGAGTTCCGCGCCGCGGCCCTGTTGCATCGCCGACACCAGGCAGCCCTCCGCCGCGCTGACCGGGACGACGCCGACCGCCTGCTGCTCGACCTCGCCGCAGCCGGGCAGCGCGGTCCGGCCGGTGAACTCGGCCGGGACGCGGCCGGCGGCCAGGAACCAGAGGCCGGCACCGGCCAGCACCAGCACGACCGCTCCGACCCACAGGAACCGGCGAATCCTGACATTCATACGCTGCCTCCAACGTGGCGGAACGAATGAGACGACAACGGCGGGCGCGCGGTTCCCGGTGCCGCCGGCGGCACGTAATTGGAATGACCACGGAGGCCGGGCACGGGAGACTTCCGGGGTGCACTCGGCGATCACCGTCACCCCGGCTCAGCTGCCCGGCCTGCTGCTCCACGTAGCGGTCGCGCGGCCGGTCTTCGTGTGGGGTGCTCCGGGCATCGGCAAGAGCTCGCTGGTCCGCGACTTCGCCGCCTCGCTCGGCCTGGACTGCGTCACGCTGGTCGGCACCCAGCTGGCCGCCGAGGACCTGATCGGCGTCCCCGAGCTGCGTGACGGGCGCAGCCGGTTCGCGCCGCCCGAGGCGATCGCCCGGGACACCCCGTACTGCCTCTTCCTCGACGAGCTCAACGCGTCCAGCGCCGAGGTACAGAAGGCGTTCTACTCGCTGATCCTGGACCGCCGGATCGGCGACTACGAGCTGCCCGCGGGTTCCATCGTGATCGGCGCCGGCAACCGGTCCAGCGACAACGCGCTCGCCCGGCCGATGGCGTCCGCGCTGGTCAACCGGTTGATCCACGTGCACCTCCGGGCCTCGCACGCGGACTGGCGGGTCTGGGCGGAGAACGCCGGCATCCACCCGTGGATTCTCGGTTACCTCGGCGAGCGCCCCGATCACCTCTGGTCGGCGCCGCCCAAGACCGAGGAGACGTTTTCGACGCCGCGCAGCTGGCACATGCTGTCCGACGCGCTGCACTCCTACGGCGAGGCGATCACCGAGGAGACGCTGCGGTTGCTGGCCGCGGGCACGCTCAGTCCGGTGCACGCCTCGGCGCTGTGCGGATACGTCAAAATCATCAGGCACCGGTACGGGTTGGAAGCCGTCGTCCGGGGCGACGCGTCCTGGCCGGCCGCGCCCGCCGACCGCGACCTGCTCTACTTTCTCGCCGAGGCGTTCCGGGCCCGCCTGGTCAAGGATCTGCCGGCCAGCAAGGAGCACGCGCCGGCTGCCGTGCGGCGGTTCGCGCACCGGGCCAAGGCCCTGCTGGTCGAGCTGTCCGAGCTGTCGCTCGAGTGCGGGCGCCTGGTGATCGCGGCGGACGCCGACGGCGCTCCGGTGCTGCCCGCCTGGTTCCTGGTCGAGGTGGGGCGCGACCTGCCGCGGCTGGTCGCGGCCCGGGCCTGACGATGGCCCGCAAGCGCAAGGCCGTCGAGCCCGACCCGAACGAGGCCGACTTCCTGGCCGCGTGGCGGTGGGTGGCCTGGCACCCGATGTTCGCGCCGATGGTCGGCTCGTGCTGGCCGCTGCCGGCCGCCGATGCCAAGATGGTGACCGACTCGACGATCGGGCTGGCCGTCGTGGGCCCGGACGGCAGGATCCGGGCCAACCGGGGGCGCCGCCTCGACGTGTCCGAGTGGACCTGGGTACTCGCGCACTGCCTGCTGCACCTCGGCTTCGGGCACCTGGCCGCCGGCGCGGCCCGCGATCAGCCGTACCAGGACGTGGCCTGCCTGGTGGTGGCCCGGTTCCAGCGGGCGGTGAAGTTCGGAACGGAGCCGGTGGCGCTGCCCGCCGACCTGCCGACCGCGGACGAGGAGCAGTTGCTGCGGGCGTGGCGGCGCGACGGCGTGCCAGCCGGGCTGGCCGGGTGCGGAGCCGGGCGGCCCGACCTGGCCGACGGTGCGCCGGGGCGGCACGATCCGCAGTGGGAGCAGCGGTTCGCCCTGGGCCTCGCGGCCGCCGCGACGGCCGCCGTCGAGGTGGCCGGCGGCGCCCGCGCCGCCATCGACTCGCCGGCCCGCCGGCGCACGCCGTGGGAGCAGGCGATGAGCTGGTTCGTCGGGTCGTACCCGCTGCTCGGCGCGATCGCGGCCCGGTTCACCCTGGTCGCCGACGCCGGCCTGGCCCGCAGCCGGGACATCGCGGTGGCCGCCGTGTCCAGCGAGGCCGGCGAGATCTACCTGAACCCGCTGCGCAGCATGTCCGAGCTGGAGTGGCGGTTCGTGCTGGCCCACGAGATGCTGCACGCCGCCCTGCGCCACGGTGACCGGGCCGGCTGGCGCGACGCGTACCTCTGGAATGTGGCTTGTGACTTTGTAGTCAACGGCTGGCTGGTCGAGATGGGTGTCGGCGAGATGCCGGACGGCCTGCTGCACGACCCCGCGCTGGCCGGGCTGTCGGCCGAGGACGTGTACGACCGGCTGGCCACCGACCTGCGGCGCAGCCGGAAGCTGAAACCGCTGCGCGACCTGCTGGGCGAACCCCTGCCGTGGCCCGGTTCGAAGGCCGGCGGCGTCGATCTGGACGAGTACTGCCGGGGCGCCCTGATGACCGGTTACGCCTATCACCTCAGCGCCGGGCGTGGCCTGCTGCCGGCCGGGCTGGTGGCCGAGATCCGGGTGCTCGAGCAGCCGCCCCTGCCCTGGGACGTGCGGCTGGCCCGCTGGTTCGACGAGCATGTGCGCTCGCCCGAGAAACAGCGCACCTACGCCCGCCGGTCCCGCCGCCAGGCCGCCAACCCGGACATCCCGCGGCCCGGCCGGCACCTGCCCGAGGAGGTGCTGCGGCGGTGCACGTTCGGCGTGGTGCTGGACACGTCCGGCTCGATGAACCACGAGCTGATGGGCAAGGCGCTGGGCGCGATCGCCTCGTACGCGACCGCGCGCGACGTGCCGGCCGCCCGGGTGGTCTTCTGCGACGCGGCCGCCTACGACGCCGGCTATCTGCCGGTCGACGACATCGCCGGCCGGGTACGCGTGCGCGGCCGCGGCGGCACCGTGCTCCAGCCGGGCGTGGCCGTGCTTGAACGCGCCGCCGACTTCCCGGCCGACGGTCCGATTCTGATCATCACCGACGGCGAGTGCGACGTGCTGCGGGTGCGGCGCGCCCACGCATACCTGATCCCGGTGGGCGCCCGCCTGCCGTTCACGCCGCGCGGCGAGGTGTTCCGGCTACGGTGAGGCGACTCCGGCCATCGCCCGGATGGCCACGGCGGTCCGGACGAACTCGTTGTCGGCCAGGTCACCGATGGTGGCGATGCCGAACGCCAGGCGCAGGCCCTCGGCTTCCTCCTCGCTGACCCCGGACAGTGCCGAGACGGGTGCGTTGACGAGATCGGTCAGGGTGCTGGACTGGTATTCGGGGTCGAGGACCGCGTCGAGATTCACGGTGACGGCCATGACGGTTCCCTTCCGAGTGAGAACTCGTTCACCGTACGCCATGGCGACTGTCCTGTGTGTCCACTGATGAGCCGCACCACGTCGACCGAAGCCCGGACCGGCAACCGCGCGGCCACCTCGCGGGCGGCGGCCTCGAGCACCGGCCGCCCGGCACCGTGCCCGACGGTCAGGTGCGGAACCACCTCGTCGTGCGCACCCGCATAGGGCGGCGCCTCCGGAAACCGCCGCCACAGCGCCATGGTGAGCTCCCGGAACACGTCGTCGGGCCGGGGCGCGACCCAGACGACCTCGTCCCCGAACCACTCCACCCGCTCCAGGACGACGTCGGTACGCGGAAACCCGGCCACGATCGCCCGGACGTCCGCGAGCACCGCCGCATCGATCCGCTCCGGCGCCAGAAACGGGAACAACACGGTCACGTGCGCGGGCACATCCCAGGCGGCGGCCCGGTCCAGCCCGGCCCGGAACCGCCCGACAACCGGCTCGGCCGCCGGCACCGGCACAATCAGCGCGGTCTGCATGCCCCCACAATGCCCAACTTCCCGGCCGGCGACGACCGCGAGCGGCTGGTCAACCCGACCTCCGCGGCCCCGCTCCCCTCCTGGGCCGGCGATCACGGTGACGGTCGCTGCCGACCGCGCGCATTCCCTGCCGGGCTGTCGCAACACGGGCGGCCGGCGGGGTGGTAAATGCGTTGGTCCGGGAATGACGCCGTCGCCGACTTCGATCTCGGGCCTGCGGTGCGGTGCCACCACATGGGGAAACACGGGGGCCGGAAATGGCCAAGTTCAGCACCAAGCCGCGCGAAATTCAGCACACCTTCGAGGGCGGCAAAGGCTTTCCCGTACGCGGTTCCGCAACCTGGTCGCCGCCGTGGCCGTGGCCGAGCCGGAGTGGTTCGGGCGCTTCGTGCTGTGGCTGCGGGTCGGCGCCGTGCTGCGTACCGCCTCGGTGGTGGCCGCCCTGGAGGGCGCTCGCGCCCGGGTCGCCGCCGGCCTGCCGGGCTCGCGCGCGGTGGTCGGCGCGGCACTCCAGCGGGCCGACGAGCCGGGCGAGGCGGTGGCCTACTGGCTGGGCCGGTACGGGCGGCGGATGCCGAAGCCGGTGAAGCGTGGCATCGCCGACGCCGCGGTGCGCCTGTACCACGAGCGCAGCCTGCTCAAGTACGACGCGGACGGGCTCCCGGTGCGGTTCGGCGACGTGCTCGACCTGACCCACCCGGTGGCCCGGGACGCGCGGCAGGGCGACCTGTTCCGGCATGCACTCGACCGGCGGCACGGCCGCGACCACCGGGCGCCGGAGTCGCTGGCGGTGCTGACCGCGCGGGCCGCGCTGATGGCGCTGCCGGTCGAGCGGCGCGCCGAGGTCACCGACCGGGCCGTGCTGGCCGCGGCCGGGATGACCTGGGAGGCGCTGGCCGGCTGGCGGCAGCGGTCCCGGGTGCTGCCGGTAGCCCGGCCCGGCGAGTCGGTGCTGGCGGCGGTGCGGCGCTGCCGCGAGGGCGGCTGGTTCTTCGGCAACGGCACGCTGACCGAGCAGGCGGTCCGCGACAACTACGCGGGCCACGACCGGGTGGTGCTGCTGACCGACGAGCAGGCCCACCTGCACGGCCGCGCCGACGTGACCGCCGCGGTGCCGGCCGACGTGCCGGCCTACACCTGGAACCTGGCCGGATACCGGGTGGGCCACACCCCGCCTGGCCGTTCTGAAATGTATCTGTCCGCTCCTCGCCGGGCTCTTCTCAATGACGAGCCCGGCGAGGAGCGGACATCATGGCGATCAACATCGGCAATCAGAACGCGGGCCAGATCAACAACGTCGAGGGCACCCAGCACATCTCCGGGGGCCAGTACGTCAACGCCGTCTCGACCGGTGAGGCGCAAGCCGCGGCACACGCCCTGCGGGTGACGCTGGAACAACTGAACCTGCCGGCCGTGGCCGACGCCGCAGCCGTCGAGCGGGAACTCGCGGCGGCACACCCCGACGCCGGCCAGGTGGCCGGGAGGCTGGAACGCCTCACCCGGGAACTTAACCGGTGGGGAGCGCTGGCCGGCGCCGGTGCGAGCCTGACCGGACCGCTGCAGACGCTGGGCCGCTGGCTCGGGCCCGCCGGCGCGACGCTGCTCGCGCTGCTGGCCTAGGGCGACACCATGGCCAGCCTGGTAGTCACGACGACGCCTCTCACCGGGACCCGCATCGACCTCGGCGCGGGCCCGACCACCATCGGACGGCAGCCCGACTGCACCGGGGTCCTCGACGAGCCGACGGTGAGCCGACGGCACGCGGTCATCGTGCAGGAGCAGGGCGAACTGGTCCTGCACGACCTGGGATCGAGCAACGGCACCACGGTGAACGGAAGCCCGGTGCACGGCGCGGTGCGGCTGCACTCCGGCGACCGGGTCTCGTTCGGCTCGGTCGGCCTGCGGGTCGAGTTCCCGCCGGGTGCCGGCCTCAGCGTCGGCCGGCAGGACGCCGGTCAGATCAACAACGTCGACGGCAACCAGTACATCCAGCACATCCGCGCGGAGCGGGAGAGTTTCCTGGCGGACATCGCCACCAGCAAGACCAAGGCCCGTCGGCTGATCACCATCGGCTTTCTCTTCGTGGTGACCGGTTTTGCGCTTTTCGGGTACGGGGTGGTGTCGTTCATCCAGGCGGTTCCCGGCATCAACCTCGGCACTCCCCCGTCCGAGGTGCCCACCCCGTTCGGCCCCGACGTGGGCGGGGTGCCGCTCGGGATCATCGGGTTCGCCCTCGGCGCGCTCGGCGGTTTCACGCTGATCGCCGGGATCGTGCTGCACGTCAGCGCGGCCGCGCGGCTGCGGCGGGCCCGCTACTGAACCGGGGCCAGCACGCAGAACTCGTTGCCCTCCGGGTCGGCCAGCACCGACCAGGCGATCTCGCCCTGGCCGATGTCGGCCCGGGTGGCGCCGAGGGCCAGCAGCCGGTCGACCTCGGCGCCGATCGTGCAGCCGGGCTCCGGCCGCAGGTCGAGGTGCAGGCGGTTCTTGACGGTCTTGCGGTCGGGCACCACCAGGAGCACGAGGGCCGGGCCGGAGCCGTCGGCCGGTCCGATCTCGACCTCGTGGTCGTCGGTGCGCAGCGTGCGGTAGCCCAGGGCGGCCGTCCAGAACGCGGCCAGGGCGGCCGGGTCGTGGCAGTCGATGACGATCTCGGTGAGGCGGAGCACGTCCGGAAGCTACCCGCTTGAACCTTTGGGCGCCATCACCACGTACCTCTGTGCATGTGGCAGGATCAGCGGCTGCTCGCCGCCATCGCCGCACTGCCGGCGGAGGCATTCATCGTGGTGGCACCCGACCGGGACTTCGGTTCCGCGGGGTGCCGCGAGGACCAGGCGCCGGGGGCGACGGAGCCCCGGGCCGAAGGACATCGACCCCCACCGACGATCGAGCGGCCGTTGATCTCGTAACACGGGTTACGCTGATCCCCATCGTCACGCTCGATGATCGTGGGGATGCGATGAGTGAACGAGGTTTGCCACCGCAACTACTGACCGAGATCAACAGTCCGGTCCGTGAGTCGCGGCTGTCCGCCGTGGACAAGCTGTCCCGGCTTGCGCACGGCGCCGATCTCACCATGGCCGCCGCCGCCCGGATGGCGCTGCGTCACCTCACCGAGGACGACAGCCGCAGCGTCGCCGCCGCGGCGGCCGCGGCCCTGGAACGCTCGTCGGTCCGGGTCAACCCGGACCGGGTCGAGTTCGGCGAGGTCCCGCCCGAGACGCCACGCCTGATCGCGGACGTCGAGGTCGAGGGCCCGCCGCTGGCCGTGGGCGCCGCGACCGTCACCGCCTCGGGCCCCGGCCTGCGGGCCATGCTGGACGGCCGCCGGCTGCGCATCGTCTGGCTGCCCCGCTCGGAGTGGCTGGACGGCTCGGTGACCGTGCGCGGACCGGCCGGCTGGGCCGACGTCCGGGTCACCGGCCAGGTCTCGTCCGGGCCGATGTCGCGGGCCGCCCTCGAGGCGCGGCTGCGCGCCGCCGCGGGTGTCGTCACCGCCGGTGACCTGCGCACCGCCCAGGTCACGGTGCTGCCGCCCGGGCCGTTGCCGCCTCCGCCGCGGCCGGTCGCGCCGCGCCGCCGCCGGCACCTCGGCACCTCGGTGCTGATCGCCGCGCTGACCGCGCTCGTGCTGCTGGGCGGCGCCGGGGTCACCTGGGCCCTGGTCAACAACCGGCAGCCGGCCCCGCCGACGGTGGCCGCGCCCAGCCTGCCGGTGGCGGCGGCGCCGACCGTCTCGGCGGCCGACTCGGCCCACGAGCACGGCGCCTCGATCACCAAGGTTCCGCTCGCCCAAAAGGTGCGCAGCCTGGCCAGACCCACGGTGGCCGGCACGATCCGGGTGGGCGCCGAGCCGGAGGGCGTCGCCGTCTCCCCCGACGGCCGGACGCTCTACGTTGCCAATCAGGGCTCCAAGATCCTGTCGGTGGTGGACGCCCGCACCCGCAAGGTGTCGTCGTCGGTGACGCTGCGCAACACGCCCCGCTTCGTGACCGTCTCCCGGGACGGCAAGCTGGTCTACGTCTCGATGTACGAGGCCGACAAGTCGGGCAGCGGGGTGGCCGTGCTCGACGTCGGCACCCGCAAGGTCTCGAAACACCTGGCCACCGGTCCGCAGCCGTTCGCGCTGGCGGTGGGCCCGGACAACCGCCTCTGGGTGCCGATACACAGTCACGCCAAGCTGGAGATCTTCACGGCCGGCGAGCAGCACGCGGCCGGCGCGGTCGCCGTGCCGGAAAACCCGCACGCGGTGGCGTTCTCCGGCGACCTGAAGAGGGCGTTCACCGCCAACCACGAGTCCAACGCGGTGGCCGTCATCGACATGCGCACCGATCGCACGCTGCGGTCCGTCCCGGTGAGCCGCTCCCCGCACAGCATCGCGGTGTCCCCCGACGGCCGGCGCGTGCTCGTAGCGGGGTACGAGGCGGACGCGGCCGACCTGATCGACGCGCTGACCCTGAAGCGGACCGGGCCGTTCCGGGTCGGCAGCAAGCCGCAGTCCGTGGCGTTCTCTACCGACGGCGCCCACGGCTACGTGGTCAACGAGGGCGGCAACTCGGTGACGGTCCTGGACGGCCGCACCGGCAAGGTCACCGCCACGGTCAAGGTGGGTCGCAGCCCGCGCACCATCGCGATGTCGCCGGACGGCCGCAGCGCGTACGTGACCAACGGCGCCGACAACACGGTCTCGATACTGCGGGTGGGCGCGTGACCGGCCGGGCGGGCGCCGCCGACGAGGTGCTCGTCCGGCGCCTCTTCGGCGACCACGGCGGCGCCCTGGTCGCGTACGCGATCAGATTGACCGGCGATCGCACTCCCGCCGAGGAGGTCGTCCAGGAGGTGCTGGCCCGGGCCGTACGCGAACCGGAAAGCCTGGCCGGCGACAAGGGTGCGGTCCGCGCCCGGCTGTTCACCGTGACCAGACGCCTGGCCGCGGCCCGCCCGCGCACCGAGGCCACCGAGCCCGAGCCGGCCCCGGCGATCGACTCGGTGGCCGTGCTCAGCGCGCTCGAGGCTCTGCCCCGGGACGAGCGCGAGGTGCTGCGCGCGCTCTACTTCCAGGGCCGCGACGTCGACGAGACCGCGGCCACGCTGGGGGTCGAGGCGGGCGCCGTGAAGTCGCGCACCTACCACGCCCTGCATCGCCTGCGCGAGATGGTGGTGGCGCCGTTGCCGGGAGCGGCCGGATGACCGAGCACCAGACCGAGCTGCTGGGCGCGTACGCCATCGGGGTTCTGGACGGTGCCGAATTTGTCGCGGTCCGCGCCCACCTGGTCGCCTGCACCCTCTGCCAGCGCGAGCTCGACGATCTGCGCGAGATGGAGGCGGCGCTCGGCGAGATCCCGCCGGAGGCCTTCCTGGACGGTCCGCCCCGGGACGGCGACCTCCTGCTGCACCGCACCCTCAAGCAGGTACGCGACGAGCGCACCCGGCACGACCGGCGGCGCCGCCTGCTGCTGTCGGCCGCCGCGGTGCTGGTCGCGGCCGGCATCCTGGCCGGCGGCGCGTTCCTGGGCCGTGCCTACGCCCCCGCACCCGCCCCGGTCGCCACGGCGGCCGGCACGCGCACCGCCGGCGCCACCGATGCCGAGAGCGGCGCCGCCATGCGGGTGTCCGTCGAGCCGGCCGCCGGCTGGGTGCGCGTCCACGCGACCGTCGAGGGCATGCCGCCCGGCGAGCAGTGCCGCCTGTACGTGGTGGCGCGCGACGGTTCCCGCCGCGAGGCCGGCAGCTGGCTGGTCGCCGGGAGCGGGGCCACCACCCTGGACGGCAGCGCACTGACCGCCCTGTCCGACGTGGCGTCGATCGACGTGGAGACCTTCGCAGGCCGGCGCCTGGTCTCCGTTCCCGTCTAGCCCATCAACGGCTATCATCAGGGCGTGACTGCTCAATCGACGCAGCGTGACGACGGAGCGGATCGATGACCACCGCCGGCTGGGTCGCGCTGGGCATGGTCACGTTCGGCGCGTTCTGCTATGCCACCGCCTCGATCCTCCAGGCCGTCGGCGCCCGCCGCAGCACCAGCACGATGCGCACCATGGCCCACCCGCTCTACCTGGCCGGCATCGTCTTCGACATCCTGGCCTGGGTCGGCGCCATCCTGGCGCTGCGCGAGCTGGCCGTGTACGTGGTCGAGTCCATCCTGGCCAGCTCACTGGCGATGACGGTGGTGGCCGCCCGGGTCTTCCTCAAGTCCCGCCTGCGCCGCCGCGACGTGGTGGCGGTGGTCGTCTCGGTGGCCGCCCTGGCGGTGCTGGCGATGTCCGCCGGCGAACAGCACGACGTCCACCCCGACGCCGCCCTCAAACTGGGTTTCGCCGCCACCGCCGCCACGATCATCCTGCTCGGCTGGCTGGCCACCCGGCTCGGCCGTCCCGGTCTGGTGGCGGTGCTGGCCGGCCTGTCGATCGGCTGCGGCTCACTGGCCGGCCGCGCCCTGACCTTCCCCGCCGCCGAAATGACCGGCTTCGCCTCGTCGGCCCTGGCCGTCGTCACCGAGCCGCAGGTGTGGGTGCTGGTCACGTTCGCCGTGACGGGCATGGTCCTGTACGCGAACGCACTGCGCCTGGGCCAGGTCGGCCCGGTGACCTCGGTGCTGTGGATAGCCGAGGTGGTCGCCCCGTCGGCCGCCGCGGTCCTGCTGCTGGGCGACAACGTCCGCGCCGGCTGGGCCCTGCCGGCCGCCCTGGCCGCCCTGGTGATGGTCGGCGCCGCCGCCGTGCTGGCCACCGCCCCCGCCACCGAGGCAACGGCCGCCGAGTCCACCGCCGCAGCGGCCACCCAGCCGGCGCTCCCGGTCGAGGCCGCAGCCCACGCGGCGCAGCCGGCCCTGGCCGCGGCGGAGACCGAACGCCCCGCGCTGCCGTCCGTGCCGCAGCCCGCCCTCGCGGCGCCGGCGCCCACCCACGCCGAGCGGGTCATCTGGTGGGGCCCGTCGCCCATCTGGATCCCGCCCACCCGCACCCTGCCCGCCCTGGCCATGCAGCCGCCCGTGCCCGAGCTGACCTGGAACCCACCGCGCGTGCAGGCCGCCTGGCCCGAGCCCCAGCGCCCCGACGCCGACACGACCGAGCCCGCCCCGGCCCCGGTCCCCCGGCCGGTGGCTCGCCGCCCCTGGCCCGAGTACTACCCGCCCGAGCCGGTCCCGGCCGCCGCCTCCCCGGCAACCGCCTCCCCGGCAACCGCCGAACAACCATGGCCGTGGAACGACATCCAGCCGGGCGCCGACCGATAACCGCACGCGGCCGCCGCCGGGGCCGAGGCGTAGCAGCAGGGCGGGGTCAGCGGGGTTGGATCAGGCCGACCTCGGTGGGGTTGCCGGGGCGGCCACCTCGGGATGCCCGGTAGGCGGGGACGCCTACGCAGGTGAACAGCATGGCCTCCAACGGCTCGCCCAGCAGGCCGGGGATTTCGCTGTCGATGAAAGTCATGCCGGTGGCGCTGGCGCCCAGGGCGTACGCCAGCAGGTGCAGACGCCCCTCCACCAAGCCGGCAGCCAGCTGCGCCTCACGGTAGCCGGCGTCGTCGAGTGCGGGGACGTCGGCGGCGGTGATGACCACGAAGGCGGCGTCGCGGGTCAGCTCCTGGTCGAGGCTGATGCGGAACATCTCCGCGCGCAGGTCGCCGGCCTGGATCGGCTTCTGCAGGTCGGGCCAGCGGTACAGGCCGGGCGCTACGCCGGTGACGTCGTGGACCGCCACGTAGTGCGGCAGGTCGATGCCGCGCAGCGCCACGGACATCGACGTCTGCAGCAGTCCGGACGACAGGCCGCGGGCCGGGTCCATGAGGCGCTGCGAACCCCGGGTCAGCACGACCTCGTCGAGCGGGGTCGCGGGCGGCGAATCGACCTCGACCGGAGCGCCGGACGGCCACGGCCGGCCGAGGGTGTTCGAGCGGCTGGCCTGGCGGGCGGCAGTGACCAGCGGGAACTCTCGCGGGGCGGCGTCGACGGCACCGGGGGCGGCGGCACCCGAGGGGGTCAGCGCGGGCGCACCGCCCAGGGCGACCACCGCCACCGGGAACTCGTGCACGCCGTCCGCGCCGACCAGCCGGGCCACCTCGTCGTCGGGGAAACGCGAGTGGAGCGCCGGGCCGAGACCGGCCGAGCCGGCGGCCGCCAGCAGCTGGGACAGCATGGTGCCCAGGTCCCAGAAGATGTGCCGGTAGCCGCGCTCCCGGTAGCGCCAGCCGGTCCGCCACGGCACGCCGGTAACGACCACGGCCGGCGCGGCGCCGCGCGGCGGCGGGCCGACCTGGACCAGGGCGTGCGCCGACGGGTCGTACCAGTGCACACCGGAGGGCAGCGGGCCGCCGTCGGGGACCGCCACGTAGACCTCGAGCGGGAACCGGCCGCCGGCCGAACCGGCCGCCCGGAACGGGACGCGGCCCCACGGCCGCTGCGAGGTGCGGACCACACCGGCGCACAGGTAGAGGACGCGGGACAGCTGGGCCAGGTCGGGGGCGGCGGCCGGGATCTCGGCGGTGCCGGCCAGCACGTCCAGCGCCGGAACGCCGGCCGCGGGCAGGTCGCGGGGCAGGTCGACGCGGGGCAGGTCGCCGTCGTAGCGCTTGACGAACCAGGGGACCTTGTCCAGCTCGTTGATGGTCAGGTTCTGGAGCACCCGCGGGTCGGCGACGGGTTCGGACCAGTCCCGGGACGGCTCGTAGGAGGTGAGTCGGTGCAGGGTGTGCGCGGTCGTCACAGGGTGACTCTGCCCGACTCGTCTCGTTCGCGCCATCCGCCCGGCCGCTCCGTCGCAAGTTGCGATAGAGTCACGGAACTTACGGCGCCACGGAGGAAACAGATGACGAGCACCGAGGCCACCGCTGCCACCGCAGAGGACGCGGACGGCGCGGCACCGCGGGCGATCCACAACCCCGTGCTTCCCGGATTCCACCCGGATCCGTCGATCCTGCGGGTGGGCACCGACTACTTCATCGCCACGTCGACGTTCGAGTGGTCGCCCGGCGTGCGCCTGCATCACTCCACCAACCTGGTCGACTGGCAACCGCTCGGCGGGCTCCTGGGCGAGCGCCGCCTGCTCGACCTGACCGGCGCGAACGACTCCGGTGGGGTGTGGGCGCCCAATATCTCGTACGCCGACGGGGTCTTTTTTGTTCTTTATGCGAACGTGGCCTCCTTCGCGAGCGGCTACTGGGACCCGCAGAACTACCTGGTCACCGGGCCGACGCCGACGGGACCGTGGTCCGACCCGGTGGTGCTGCACGGGCGGGGCTTCGACGCGTCGCTGTTCCACGACGAGGACGGCACCACCTGGATGCTGTCGATGGTGGCCGACTGGCGGCCGGAGCGGAACCGGTTCGCCGGCATCTCGGCGCAGCGCTACGACCGGGATCGCCGCCGCCTCGACGGGCCCGAGCACCTGATCTTCCAGGGCACCGCGACCGGCCTCGTCGAGGCGCCGCAGCTGTACCGCAAGGACGGCTGGTATTACCTGGTCACGGCCGAGGGCGGCACCAGCTGGACGCATCAGGTGACGGTGGCGCGCTCGCGTGACCTGCTGGGCCCGTACGAGACCGACCCGGCCGGACCGATGCTCAGCTCGGCGGGCCGTCCCGAGCTCGAGTTGCAGAAGGCCGGCCATGGCAGCCTGGTGCAGACGCCGGACGGCCAGTGGTACCTCGCGCACCTGGTGGGCCGCCCCTACACGCCGCTGGGCCGGTGCGTGCTCGGCCGCGAGACCGCCATCCAGGAGGTGCACTGGACCGCCGACGGCTGGCCCCGGGTGCGCGACGGCGTCCCGGCCGAGACGGTTCCGGCACCGGCCGGGGCGATCGTGCCGCCGGCCCGGCCCACGTCGTCCGAGGAGTGCGAGGACGACGACTTCACCGGCCCGGTCCTCGGCGTCAACTGGTCCACGCTGCGCCGGCACGCCACCCCGGACTGGGCCGACCTCAGCGCCCGGCCCTCCTACCTGCGCATCCACGGCGGCCAGTCGCCGGTCGGCCGGCAGCGCCCCAGCCTGGTCGCCCGCCGGGTCACCGCGCGGCGCTGCGAGCTGGAGGCGGTGCTCGAGTTCGACCCGCGCAACTACCGCCAACTGGCCGGAATCACCGCGTACTACAACTCGCGGAACTGGCACTTCCTGCACGTCACCGCGGACGACGACGGCCTGCCGGTGCTCGACCTGCTCACCTGCGACAGCGGCCGGGTCGCGGTGGTGCCGGGGGCGCGGGTCCCGCTCGGCGAGGGGGTGCGGCTGGCTCTGCGCGTACGGCTCGACGGGCCGGACCTCAGCTTCGCGTGGGCGAGGGACGGCGAGGCGCAGTGGCGGGCCGCCGGCCCGGCGCTGGACGCCACCACCCTGTCGGACGAGTATGCGGCGAACGTGGCCGACGGCGAACCGGAGGCGTGGGGCTTCACCGGCGCGTTCGTCGGGCTCTGGGTGCAGGACCTGGGCGCCGAGGGCGGTTACGCGGACTTCGACCGGGCGATCTACCGGGCGCTCTGACCACATGGTCACCTGGTGGCTGGGACGCGGTACCGGCCCCGGCGACTTCAAGCGCAACTTCGCCGATCATCAGCCCGGTCTGCGCGTGGAATACCTCGGGGCGGACTCGCTGGAACGGACCCTCGTGGCGCTGGCCGACGGGACCGCCCCGGACATCGTGATGATCCCCCGCGCCGGCACCGTCGCCGGCCTGGCACGGCAGGGCCGTCTCGCCGACCTGTCCAGCTATGCGTGGACCCGCCGGGTGCTGCCGCTGGCGCGGGCCGTCTGCATGCACGAGGGCCGTCTGTACGGGGTCCCGCGCAGCGTGGAGACGATGGTGCTGTTCTACGACCGGGCGCTGTTCCGGGCCGAGGGCTGGCAGCCGCCGCACTCCCTGCGCGAGCTCGAGGACCTGGCCGCCGCCATGCAGGTCCGCGGAATTGTGCCGTTCGGAGCCGGTACGGCCGACTACCCGCCGTCCGTCGAGCTCTACTTCTCGCTGATCGTCAACCACCATGCCGGACCGGCTAACGTGCGCGCCGCCCTGCTCGGCCGGCTGCCCTGGACCGCGCCGGTCTTCCGGGACGCGGTCGAGCTGCTTCGGAGCTGGTTCGAACGGGGCTGGTTCGGGACGACGTACTTCACCGACGGCTGGGCCGAGGGTTTCGCCCGGATCGCCACCGGCGAGGCCGGCATGTCGCCGAACATGAGCTGGATCTTCGGCGAGATCACCGAGGCGTCCGGTGACGTCGGGGTGGCGCCCTTCCCCACCCTGCGCGACGGCCTGGCGGCCCCGCTGTACATCTTCGGCACGGCCAGTGTGCTCGCCGTCAACGCCGCCTCACCGCGCCGGGATGCCGCGGCGGCCGTGCTCGACCGGCTCTTCACCAATGAGGTACGCCGGGCCTTCAGCCGGGACCTGCCGGGCGACTGGAACCTGCCGCTGACCGACCCGGACGCGGCCGGCCTGGCGCGGGTGACGACACCCGAGTTCGCGGCGACCGCCGTGGCCACCACCGCGGCGGTCCGCGACGCGGCGGCCCTGAGGAGTGGGCCGGCGGCGACGGTCAGCGGCTCGCCGTGACCAAAGCAGGCGATCTCGGCGTCGAGGACGGCCTGGCGGCGGACTGAGTCGGCGGCGCGGACCGGGTCCACGTTGAACACGCCGAGAATCACGGTGCCGTCCGGGGAGTTCGCATGGCCCTCCTCGGCCGGCGTTATCCGAGCGCGCGCCGGACCGCGGCGGCATCCGGCAGATCCAGCAGATCGAGAACGGCGTTCCGGTCCGTTCCGGCTCCGCGCACCGCCTCTTTCACGGCCGGGATCAAAAGCGGAGAAACACTGAGTTCCCGTACGCCCAAGGCCGTGAGCAGAGGCACCGCCCGTTCATCCGCCGCGAGTTCGCCGCAGACCGCAACATTCCGCGAGGCGCGACAAACCGCATCGACGAGCCGCAGCACCCCCGGATCGCACCCGTCGGCGAGCGGGGTCAGCGCCGGATTGCCCCGCTCGGCCGCCATGGCGTACTGAATCAGGTCGTTGGTGCCGATGCTGAGGAAATCGACGTACGGCGCAAAGGCCGCGGCCTTGAGGGCGACCGCCGGCACCTCCACCATGATGCCGACCCGCAGCCCCGCCGGACCTCCCCGCCCGTCGCGCGCGATCGCCGCGTCGAGCAGCGCCCGCGCCCGGATCACCTCGTCGACCGCGCTCACCATCGGGAACATCACGCTGACCGGAAACTCGCGCGCCACCCGGACAATTGCCAGCAGTTGGTCGGCGAGCAGTTCCGGATGCGCCAGGGAGTGCCGGATGCCGCGCACGCCCAGAAAGGGGTTGGCCTCCGCGGCGCGCGGCAGGTAGGGAAGCGGCTTGTCGCCACCCACGTCGAGCGTGCGCAGGGTGACGCGACGCCCGCCCAGCGCATTTCCGATTTCCCGGTACGCGGCTTCCTGCGCATCCACGCCGGGCCGGGCATCCAGAAAAAGAAACTCGGTACGCACGAGCCCCGCCAGGTCCGCACCGTTCGCCGCGGCGGCCCGCGCGTCCGCGACCGACCCGAGGTTCGCACCCACCACGATGGACACGCCGTCGCGCGTGACGGCCTCTTCGAAGGTGACGACCCGCCGCCGCACCCGCCGGCGAAACGATTCCAGCACCGCGTCGGACGGCTCCACCACGATTTCCCCGCTGCCGCCGTCGAACGCCAGCGGCTGACCGTCCGGGATTTCGAGAACGGCCGGCCCGAGCCCCACGATGGCGGGAATCCCCCGCCCCCGGACCAGAATCGCCGCGTGCGAGGTCGGACTCCCGCCGGCCAGCAGCACCCCCGCGGCGTCCAGGGTGGCCGCTTCGGCCGGGGTGAGATCGGCGGCGATCAGAATCCCGTCGACCGGCGCCGGCGCCGGCTCGGTGCCGCCGAGCAGCACGTGCAGCACCTGGTCGGCGACCGCGCGGACGTCGGCGGCCCGCCCGTTGAGGTACGCGTCCGGCAGCGCCGCGAACTCGCCGGCGAGCCGCTCCATCGCCGCGGCCCAGGCGCGGGGCGCACCGGCTCCGTCGTCCACCCGGGCCCGCACGTCGGCCAGCAGGTCGGCGTCCTCGAGTAACAACAGGTGCGCGTCGAAGACCGGCGACGCGGCGCGCAGGCCGGTCAGCTGCTGACGCACGGTGGCCAGCGCGGCCTCCAGCCGGCACCACTCCTCGCCGGCCGCGCCGGGCCGGACGTCGGGAAGCTCGGACCGCACCCGGTCGTGGCGCCGCGCCGGTCCGACAGCGATGCCGGGCGAAATGGGCACGGCACCGGCGGCCGGGGGCGCCTCGGACTCCGGTGCGTCGTCGAACGCCCGGGCGGCCAGCGCCAGCACCGCCTCCACCGCCGGCCGGGCCTGCGGACCGGACGCGCGCACCTCGATCTCGTGACCGCGCAGCGCGCCCAGGGTCGCCACCCGGGACAGGCTGGCCGCCGGCACCCACGGCGAGCCGGTGGTGCGGTTGCGCAGCTCCACCCCGGCGTCGAAGGAACGCGCCACGGTGACCAGCCGGGCCGCCGGACGGGCGTGCAGGCCGTGCGGGTTGGTGACGGTGAGCACCGCGTCTGCCTCCCGCCGGGACTGCGGCTCGGGGCCTGGCGGCGTACCGAAATGGCTTTGTTTGCCGGCCAGGGCGTCCAGCGCCTCCGCCGCCACCTCGTCGCGGGCGGCGCCGCCGGCGGCGGCCACCGCGGCTGCCACCAGGCCCTCCACCAGCGGCGCGGGGCACAGCAGCACCCGGTCCCGCAGCGCCTCGTCGGGGAGGAGTTCCAGGGCCAGCTCGGCCGACAGCACGGCACTGCCCAGGTCCATCAGCAGCACCACGCCGTCGCCCCGGTCGGCGGCGGTGACCGCGGACGCGATGGCTGTCGCGTCGGTGCCGAAGGTGTCCTCGTCCAGGCCCGCGGCCACCTCGATCGGGACCGCGGCCATCTCGGTGGCCAGGGCCACCGCGGCGCGGGCCAGCGCGTGGCTGTGGCTGACCACGACCAGGCCGACCAAGGGTCACGCCTCGCCGGGCAGCGCCGTGGCCGCGGCGGCCAGCAGCAGTGTCACCGAGGCGGCACCGGGATCCTCGTGGCCGGCGCTGCGTTCGCCCAGGTAGCTGGCGCGGCCCTTGCGGGCGACCAGCGGGGCGGTGGCGGCGCGGCCCTGCTCGGCGGCGCGCACCGCCTCCTGGAGCGCGCCGGCCAGGAACTGGCCGGCGGCCAGTTGGGCGTCCAGCGCGTCGACCGCCGGTTGCAGTGCGTCGACCATGGTCTTGTCGCCGGGGGCGGCCTTACCGCGGGCCACCACGCCGTCCAGCGCCGCGCGCAGCGCCTTGGCGAAGGCGGGCGCGTCCACCGACTGCTCCTCGCCCAGCGCGGTGGACATCCGCAGGAACGCGGTGCCGTACAGCGGGCCGCTCGCGCCGCCGACCGTGCTGACCAGGGTCATGCCGGTGCGCTTGAGGACCGCGGCGGGCGTGTCGAACTCCTCGGCGTCGAGGACCTTGACCACCGCCTGCATGCCCCGGTCCAGGTTGGTGCCGTGGTCGGCGTCACCGATGGCCGCGTCGAGTGCGGTGAGCAGGTCTTTGTTGGCGGCCACCAGGCGGGCGAACTCGCGCAGCCAGGCGGCCAGCTCGGGGCCACCCATCAGGCGCCCCAGCGCAGTGCGGGCGTACGTACCGGCGCGTCCCACAGGCTCAGGATCTCGTCGTCGGCGCGCAGCAGGGTGACCGAGCATCCGGCCATGTCGAGGCTGGTGATGTACGGGCCGACCAGCGCGCGGGCCACCGCGACGCCGGCCTTCTCCAGGATGGCGGCGACCTCGTTGAACATCACGTAGAGCTCGATCAACGGGGTGGCGCCCATGCCGTTGACGAACGCGATCACGCCGCCGCCGGTGAAGTCGAGGTCGGCCAGGATGGGCGTCACCAGCATCTCGGCGACCTCGGCGGCGGGAGCCAGCGGGACCCGGCGGCGGCCCGGTTCGCCGTGGATGCCGATGCCCAGTTCCATCTCGCCGCCGGGCAGGTCGAAGGTGGGGCGGCCGGCGGCGGGAACCGTGCACGAGGTGAGCGCCACGCCCATGCTGCGGCCGTTCTCGTTGACCCTGCGGGCCACGGCGGCGACCTCGGTGAGCGGGCGGCCCTGGTCGGCGGCGGCACCGGTGATCTTTTCCAGCAGGACGGTCACGCCCACGCCCCGGCGGCCGGCGGTGTAGAGGCTGTCCTGCACGGCCACGTCGTCGTCGACCACCACCGCGACCACCTCGGTCTCGGCGAGCTCGGCGGCCATCTCGAAGTTCATCACGTCGCCGGTGTAGTTCTTCACGATGTGCAGCACGCCGGCGCCGCCGTCGACGGCCCGGGTGGCGGCCACCATCTGGTCGGGCACCGGGGACGTGAAGATCTCGCCGGCGCAGGCCGCGTCGAGCATGCCGGGGCCGACGAAACCGGCGTGCAGCGGCTCGTGGCCGGAACCGCCGCCGGAGACCAGCCCGACCTTGCCACGCACCGGGGCGTCGCCGCGCACCACCAGGCGTTGCTCGTGGTCGACGCGCAGGTCGGGATGGGCGGCCGCGATGCCGCGCAGCGCGTCGGCCACCACGCCGGCCGGGTCGTTGATGAGCTTGTTCATCGGCGCCTCCTCGCGCTGGCACGGCCTACGGACAACCTACGCCGGGGAGAGCGGGCGTTCCGGGCGGACGCCGCGCGTTCAGCAAGATTTCCGACATCGACCGGGCTGACCTGCGGAGGTAGCGTGAGAGGCGAACCACCCCGCTGGCCGCCATCCAGCGGTTTGCCGAAACGGGCCGTCGCCGCACCCTGCCGGCGGCGGCCCGCGGCACGTCGAGCGCGAATGCGTCTCGGGTTGACAACATCGATGGTCAGCCGACTTAATGGTCCCGCCATCGAGCGAGGGGCGGTCGACCTCGCGCGTCCAGATGCGGGGGAAAAGTGCATTCCGACGAGCCATGCCCAGGTCCGGGTGATGCGGCGTGACCCTCGATTCCACTGCACAGCTTCCCCGGCTGCCGTTGCTGGCCGACCGCAAGGTCGCCATGGTGCACGAGTGGTTCGGTGCCACCGGCGGGTCCGAGGCGGTCTTCCTGGCCATCGCTGACCTGCTCCCGCACGCCGAGCGCCTGGTGCTCTGGGCCGACGAGGGGGTGCCCACCGAGCAGTTGCGGCTGAGCCAGTCCTGGATGTCGCGGACACCGCTGAAGCAGAGCAAGGCGCTGGCGCTGCCGGCCATGCCGCTGGTGTGGCGCACGCTGACCAACCGCAAGTTCGATGTGGTCATCTCGTCCAGCCACGCCTTCGCGCACACCGTCAAGCTGGGTGATCCCGCGCACACCCGGCACCTCAGCTACATCCACTCCCCCGCGCGCTATGTCTGGAGCCCCGACTTCGACGGCCGCGGCTCGCACCCGGCGCTCAAGGTGCCGCGCAAGATGCTCCAGGCGGCCGACCTGCGGCTCAGCCGCCACGTGCACGCGTACGCCGCCAACTCGCGCGAGGTGCAGGGCCGGATCAAGCGGTTCTGGAACCGCGACTCCGTGGTGGTCAACCCGCCGGTCGACACGGCGTACTTCGGCAACGCCCCGCAGGCTGATCAGTATCAGTCGCGGGACTACCTGCTGGGCATCGGGCGCTGGATCCCGTACAAGAACTTCGATCTGATCGTTGAGATCGCCGACGCGGCCGGTCTGCCGCTGGTCATCGCCGGGTCCGGGCCCGAGGAGGAGCGGCTCCGCAAGCTAGCCGCCACCAAGCAGGTTCACATTCATTTCGAGGTACGCCCGGAACGCGACCGCCTGCGCCAGTTGTACTGGGGCGCGCGTGCCCTGCTGTTCCCCGCGCACGAGGACTTCGGCATCATCCCGGTCGAGGCGCAGGCGTGCGGCACCCCGGTGCTCGGCCTGCGCCGCGGCGGCCTGCTGGAAACGGTCGTCGACGGCGAGACCGGCTTCCTGCTGGACGGCCTCGACCCGGCACCGTACGCGGCCGCGCTGCACCGTCTCGGCGAGCTGTCCCGGTACCGCATCCAGCAGCACGCCGGCGGGTTCTCCGCCGACCGGTTCGCCGACCGGATCGCGCGCTGGATCGACCATGCCGCCCGCTGAGCCGGTGCGCACCGTCGTCGACTGCAGCGGCGTCGGTGCCGGCGGCATCACCCGGGTCCTCACCGAACTGGTCCGGTACTGGCCCGCCGGCGACCCGCTGCGGATCGTCGCGGCGCCGGGCGGCTGGACCCCGCCGGACGACCGCCGCGCCGAGGTCACCGTGGTGAGCACCCAGGACGGCGGCCGGGTCGGCACCATCGCGTCCGCCACCGAGGCGCTGCGCCGGGCCACCGGCCGCGGCGCCGAGGGCAGCCGGGTGCTGTCGCTGAGCCCGTCGCTGGCCATCCGTGGCAGCCGGCTGCCGGTCACCACGATGGTCCACGACCTGGCGTTCAAGCTGTGGCCGCACGACCTGCCGGCCGCCGTGAAGCAGTACCGGCGGCTCAGCTACGGCACCGCGATCGGGCGCTCCGAGCAGCTGATCTGCGTGAGCCACCGCACCCGCCACGACCTGCTCGGCATCTACCACGTGCCGTACGAGCGGACCGCGGTGTGGCACCCGGGCAGCGACCTGAGCGTCGAGGCGGGTGCGCTGCCCGCGGCGCTGTCGACCATCCGGTACCAGGGCGGCCGTTACCTGGTGGTCGCCGGGCACGCCCCGCACAAGGGTGTCGAGCTGGCGATCGAGGCGTTGACCGAGCTGAGCTCGTACCACCTCGTGGTTTTGACCGGTGGCCAACCGGCCGAGGAGTTCCGTCAGGTGGCGGCCGCATCCCCGGCGGCGCAGCGGGTCGTCTTCCTGGACCGCCTCGGCGACGCCGAGTACGCGGCCACCGTGGCCGGCGCCGCCGCCTTCCTGATGCCCAGCCACTTCGAGGGGTACGGCCTGCCCGCCGCCGAGGCGCTACGGTTGGGCACACCCACCGTCATCTCGCCGGATCCGGCGCTGCTCGAAGCCACCGGCGGCGCGGCGGTACGGATGACCAGCTGGACGGGCGACGCCATGGTGCGCGCCCTGCGTGAGGTGGAGAGCGGCCGGCTACCGGCCGCCACCGCCGAGCTGGGCGGGCGCTCGTGGCAGGAGGCGACCGGCCATCTGGTCGCGCTGCTCGACGCCGCCGCGGCACACCCCGCCCCGGCGCAGTAGGGAGACTCGTCGTGCGAATCGCCATGGTGCACTCGTCCTTCGCCATCCGGGGCGGCGCCGAGCGCTACGTGCGGGACCTGAGTGCGGGACTGGCCGCCCGCGGCCACGACGTGCGCGTCTTCAGCCGGCCGTCCGAACACGACGACCCCGGTGACCAGCCGGTGGCACAGCGGCTGAGCGACCGGGTCGGCGGCCGCTCGGGCCCGTTGCGCAAGGTGCTCAACCACCTCGGCGACATGGCCGACCCCACCGGGCTGGCGCTGGCCGACCTCGAAGCGTTCGCGCCCGACGTGGTGCACGTGCACAACTGGCAGGGCCTGGGCATACGCCCGGTGCGCCGGCTCGCCGCCGCCTACCCGACCTGTCATTCGGTGCACGACTTCGCGGTGGCCGACCCGGGCAACGCGCTGGGCAACCGCGGCCGGGCCAAGGCACTGGACGCGATGCTGGCCGCCCGGTCCGCCCTGCTGGTGCGCGAGCTGCGCGGGATCACGCTGCTGTTCCCGTCCGAGCGGACGAGGCGGACGCTGCTGCAGCACGTGCCCGCCGCGGCCGGCCTCCCGCAGCGGGTCGTGCTGCTGTCCACGCCGGTGCCGGCGGAGCGGCGTGCGCTGCCCCCGGGCGCCCGGGACACGTTCCTCTACATGGGCGCCCTCAGCCCGCACAAGGGCGTCGGCGACCTGTTGGACGCGTGGACGACGAGCGATCTGCGGCACCGGGGCACGCTGCTGTTCGGTGGCGACGGCCCGATGCGCGCCGAGGTGGAGGCGGCCGCCGCCGCGCACCCGTCGGTCCACTACCTCGGTTACCTCGACGAAGCGGGCAAGACGGACGCGCTGCGCCGCGCCGGCTGGCTGCTCTTCCCCAGCCGGTGGCCCGAGACGTACGGGCTCGTGTGCGCCGAGGCGCTGATCGCCGGCCGGCCCGTGCTGGCCAGCCGGATCGCCGAGCCGGTGATGGCCGCTCCCGGCTCCTGTCTGCTGTTCGACTCCCCGCAGGACCTGCGCGAGCGACTCGAGCAGGCCGCGCAGCTGCCCCCCGCCGAGTACGCCGGCCTGACCGCCTCGGCGCTGGCCGACGGCGCCCGCCTGGACTGGGACACCCACGTCGAGGCGATCGTGGCCAGCTACGAGTCGGTGCGTGCGGACCGGCGCGTGCCCGAGACCGGCCACCGATGACCGAGTTTCTCCGCTCCCCCTCGGTCCGCGGCTGGTGGCAGCAGCGACCACCGGCCGGCCGCCGGAACCTGCTCATCGTCGCGGTGACGCTGGCGCTCGCCGCCGAGGCGGCCTGCCTGTTGACCGGGGCACACCCGGCCCTGCCGCTGGTGGCCGGCTTCCTGGTCTTCGTCTCGCTCCGGCCCTTCCCCGGCGTGGTCTACGCGGCGACCGTCTTCTACGCCCCGCTCGGACTGTGGATGCTCGGCGTCCAGAGACTGTTCGCCGATGCCTTCGGCGGCCGGGACTACGTGCTGAGCCTGTCCGCCTCGGCGGTCGTCTGTGTGCTGCTGCTGGTGACCATGATCCGCCGGCCGCCGTCCCGGCGGCAGGTCGCGGCCGGCGCCGGGGTCGTCGTCCTGGCGGCGGTCTGGGTGCTGATCGGGGTGCTCCAGCAGGACATCCCGCAGACCCTGGTGGGCGCCCGGCTCACCGCCATCCCGGTGATTCTGCTGCTGGTGGTTCTCGGGCTGACCGCCCGCGAGCTGCACCTGCTGATCACCGTCACGGCCGGCCTGGTGATCGCGAACGCGGTGGCCGCGGTGGCCGAGTACGTCATCGGGCCGGCCCGGCTGATCGAGTTCGGCTTCGAACCGGACCGGGCGATCCGGTACATCGGGACGACGTTCCGGGCGCCCGGCCTCACCGAGGTCAACGCGGAGCTGGGCCTGCTCTGCGGCGCGTACCTGCTCGGCTACGCCGCCCTGTGGCTGGTGCGCGACCTGCGACCGAACCGGGTGTGGTGGCACGCCGGAGCCGGCGCCGCCGCCGTCGGCCTGGCGCTGAGCACCAGCCGCACCGGTGCGCTGCTGCTGGCCGGCGGCATGGTAGCGGCCATCGTGCTCAACCGCGGCGGCGGACCGGCTGCCCGCAAGCGGGCCCGGTGGATCGGCGTGGCCGTCGTGGCCTGCGTGACCGCCGGCTTCGCCGCGGTCGGCGCCACCGGCGCCAGCAGCACCTTCGAACGGCTTCAGGTCTGGGGTGACCTGCTGCGGTCCGGTGCGCCGTGGTACGGCCGCGGCGTGGGCTCGGTCGGCGCCGCCACCACCTCGCGGGCCTCCAGTTCACCGCAGGTCTTCGTGGACAACTACTTCGTGAGCATCGCCCTCCAGTTCGGCGTGCCGGTGCTGGTGGCCGTGATCGCGCTGCTCGTCTGGGCCCTGGTCCGGCTGACCCGCGGCTCCCGGCTGCATCCGGAATACGCCGTCCATCTGGCCGTGCTCGCCGGGCTGTCGGCCGGTTGCCTGATGATCGAGGTGTGGGAGTACGCGAACGCGATGCTCTGCCTGGTCACGTTCGTCGCCTATGCGGCGCGGGCGATGCCGCCGCCACCCGATCCTCCACCGCCAGTCGAGCCCGCGGCCCAACCTGCTGCCCAGCCTGCTGCCCAGCCCGCGGCCCAGCCCGCGGCCCAACCTGCGGCCTGGCAGGATCCGGCCGAGACGGCGCGGCTCCATCTCGACCCGGCCGAGACCGTCGTGATGCGACAGCCGTCCGCCGACGAGACGGTCATCCTGGACAAAGTCGACGACACGGTCATCCTGCACCACCCCGTCGTGCCCGAGAACCCGGAGCGCCGCCGCCGATGAACAGCCTGCTCCACATCACGCGCAAGCTGCAGGGCTCCCAGCTGTCGGTGCAGGCGCTGTCCCGGCTCGCCAGCATCTGCCTGTTCCTGCTGGCGTCCTGGGCGGACGGCACCCGGCTGCCGCTGGTGGCGCTGCAGGGCGCGCTGCTGGCCCTGCCGTTCACGCTGATGGAGTCGCTGGTCGGCCGCCCCATCTCGGCCGGCCTGCTGCCGGCGCACTGGGACGTCGAGTCGTGGGCCCGGCGCGCGGCCGCCGCCACCATCGCACCGGTGGCACTGATCGGCTGCGCGTCCGCCGCGGTGGCGCTGCCCGCCGTCACCTGGACCGACCGGCTGCTCATGCTCACCCCGGTGCTGCTGCAACTGCCGCTGGAGGCGATGTTCTGGTCGCGGGCGCGCACCGAGGGCACCGCCCGCGCCAACCTCATCCCACAGGTGGTGGCGGCCGGCACCATCGTCTGCGGCCTGCTGTTCGTGCTAACCGACGTGCGGGTGGACCTGGCCGCGGTCCCCGGCCAGCTACTCGTGCTGTCCTGGTTGCTGCTGCGCCGCCGCCCGCTGGCCGCCGGCACGGTCCGGCCCGGGTACGTGGCCAGCCTGCGCATCGGCGCGGCCTACTTCGTGACCGCCTCCGTAGACCTGACCTATGCGGTGGCGCTGCCGTCGGTGGCCGGCGCTCTGGCCGGCCCGCCCGCGGTCATCGTGCTGCGGGCCATGGAGCTGGCGTTCGGCCCGTTCCACGTGGTGCTGTCCGCGACCACCCGCGAGGACGTGGTGCTGGGCCGCAAAACCCGCTGGCTCACCCCGACCCGCCTGCTGACCGGTGCCGCCTGGGCCGTGGTGTCGGCGATCGTGCTGTTCAGCCCGTGGGTGCGCGGCCTGCTGGCGGACGACCTGCGCAGGCTGGGCTTCGTGGCGCTGGCGGCCTTCTGCGCGTACAAAGGCATTTTGATGTTCTCGACGTGGCTCTCGGTGCGGCACATGATCTGGGCCCAGCCCCGGCGTTACCTGGTGTCCGGCATAGGCTCCCGGGTGATCGCACTGACCGGCCTGGCCGTGGCGGTGACCTGGGTCGACCACATCCCCGAACTGTTCCTGCAACTTCTGATAGGCGAGATCCTGGTGGTCACCTGGTTCGCGTGGCGCATAGCCCGCACACCACACACCCCCACCCCGTCACCCACAGCCCCGGCCACAAACGCAACGGCTCCGGGCTAGCGAGGGTTTCCACCGACCCGAAGTCCACAGAGCCAAACACCGCGCCCCACCGCGCCCACGACCGCGCCCCGCTGCACCGGCGCCCGCCGCACCGGGCCCCACCACCGCGCGCCCGCGGAGGTTCAGCGCGCAGAAGCAGCAGGCCGAAAGCCGAAAGAAGGGGCCGGGCGTTGTGCAACCTATACAAGATCGGCGCGACGCCGGCGGGTGCGCGGCGGGGAAACGGGGGCGGCGGGAACGCGGGCGCAGCCGGGGATGCGGGCGCGGGCCGGGAAACGGTGCGGGCGGGATGCGGGCGGGGCGCGGCCGGGAATTAAGCGGCCAAGCGGAAGATGACCAGGTTCGGGTGCTCCTCGCGGGTCACACCCAGGCCGTCCAGCGGCCTGGTGAACGTCTCGGGGGGCACCTGGTCGTCGCTGTGGCCCTGGCGCAGGGCGATCACCGTGCGGATGCCGCGGTCTCGCAAGTAGGTCACGCTGGCGGCGTCCGGGAAGGACTTGGTGGCGGCACGCAGCTGTTCGAGGCTGGGCGGGATCATGCCGGTGGAGCCGTTGGCCATCGTCGGGAAGCCGTCGGTGGACCAGAGCATCGCCAGTTCGTCGTCGAGTTTGTTGCTTGGCAGGACCAGCAGGGGCTGTTGCACCGATTTCAGCGCGATCGGTGGCCTGGGCACCTCGACGAAGTTGGCGTCCTGGACGCCCTCCAGCAGGACCAGGGCGGTCGGGACCAGCAGGGCCAATGTGACCAGCGAGCGCCTCGCCTTTTCGGCTATCGCGGTCAGCAGGCCGGCCGCCAGCAGGGCCAGCAGCAGCGACACCCAGAGCACCAGGCGGCCGGGGGTACGGATCGCGTTCCAGCCGGGCAGCCAGTGGTGCAGCATCTGGTACGGGTAGTTCTCCGGCGCCCGCATGCCCATGCCGACCCAGGCGAACGCCGCGACGGCCAGCAGGATCAGCAACCGGTGCCGGCACGACCAGGACGACACCAGCAGGCCGATCACGGCCAGGCCGGCCAGGAAGAACCCGGGCAGGCTCCACGACTCGTTGTGGCCCTGGGTGGCCATCACGTCGCGCAGCCCGAAGTTGTTGCCCCACAACCACTGCGGCTCGGGGGCCGTGAGGAACTGGCGGTAGTCGCCGGAGAAGGAGTTGACTTCTTCGAGCGTACGGGCGCTGTTGGGGTATGCCTTGTTGACCTCGAGATAGGGCAACGCCATGAGCACCGTCACGGTCAGGAAAATCACAACGCCGGTGACGTCGAGCCAGAGCAGACGCTTCGGGAACGGCGGGCGGCGCCGCAGCCAGCAGACGAACGCGATCAGGGTGAGTGTGCCCAGCACGTAGCCGAACGGCAGGCCCAGCCCGAAGCCGAGGCTGATCTGCCAGGCCGTCACCAGCCACCCGCACAGGGCCCAGCCGGGACGGACGCGTTGCGGCCGGTAGCCGTGCCGCAGCGAGTAGCCGTGCCCGCGGGCCAGCATGGCCAGGGCCAGCGCGATGCCGCCGATCGACAGGATGTTGAGGTGCGACAGGTGTCCGTAGCGCCACGGCGAGTAGGCGAACGCGGCGCCCGCCACCAGCGCGCCCACCGGCGCCGCGCCCAACTGCCGGGCCAGCAGGTACGCCCCGAACGCGGCGAGCGCGAACACCAGCAGGAACAGGATGTTGTAGCGCAGGACGGCGGCCTCGAAGCCGGATCCGATCAGGCCGGCCGGCAGGTAGCCGAGCAGCGAGTCGGACCAGGCGAAGGACAGCGTCTCGCCGTAGTGGGCGTTGGTCTGCCAGAGCCGGCCCGGGTCGTTGGTGACCGCCCAGGCGCTCCACGCGACCTGCCAGGCCTGCAGCGACGGGTCCCAGAAGTCGGAGGCGAAGTGGCTGGCCGGGTGCTTCATCAGCGGCCAGGTCATGCCGACGGCCAGTGCGACCGAGCCGACCGCGGCGAGCAGGCACTCGACGACGAGCCGCCGCCGGCGCGGTGCGGCCGCCGGGCGCACGGCTGCCGCCGGCCGATCCAGTGTGTCTTGGTTGCCCACGAACTGCTCTCCCCCGTGCCCGTGCCGACAGCGACGGGGATCATACGGTGCCCGATCGCCGAGCCGACAGCGGCCCGGCCGGAGACGGGCTGATGAGCGTCGCTGCCTGCTGCTACCGTGCGCGTCGTGAGTGATGCATCTTCCTCGAATCCGTCGGAACGCAAACAGGACGGCTGGCCCGCGCCCGACGGCAGCCAGCCGTCGCAGGACAGCACGCCCACGGCGGCGTGGAATGCCAACTCGACTCCGCACCAGCAGTGGAATCAGGCGGTCTCCAGCCCGCCGGCCTCCCCCGCGGCGCCGTCGTCGGGCGCCGGTCCGCAGCCGCCGCAGTGGGACACGCCGACCCAGCAGGCGTACTGGAATCAGCCCTCCGGCGCCTGGGCCTCGACGCCCACCTCGGTGCCGCCCGGCGCTCCCCACTCCGGCGCCCCGCACTCCGGCGCCCCGCACTCCGGCGCCGGCTGGGGCCAGCCCACCCAGTTCCCCGGCGAGGTCATCCCGCAGTACCAGCCGCGCATCGAGCCGACCCCGCCCAAGGGCCGCAGCCCGGTGCTGCCGCTGCTGCTGGGCGTGCTGATCGGTGCCGTGGTGGCCGGTGCGGGCGGTTTCTTCCTGGGTTCGGCGACCGGTTCCGGCGAGCCCTCCCCCGAGACCAGCACGGCGCCGGCGGCCGCGGTGCCGCTGTTCGACAGCGTCCAGGCCGCGGCCAACAAGGCCAAGCTCGACGGCGAGCTGGCCGGGCTGGCCGGCCCGTGGCTGACCTCGGCGATGGGCGACTGCGTGTCCAACGTCGACAAGGATGCGCCGGATCTCCCCGGTGACCAGAGCCGCCACGTCACCTGCCGGTACGGCTCGGCCTGGATCCACTTCATGGTCTACCAGGACGCCGACAAGAAGTCGGCCGCCCGCAACTACCGCCAGCAGCTCAACCTCAACTCGGACGAGGTGACGCCGGGCGTGCAGGACCCGAGCCGCACCACCGGCGGGGTCAGCGGGGCGCAGGGCAAGATGATCGAGTATTCGTTCCGCCTGGACGACGGGCGCTCGCTGTGCGGCATCTCGTGGGAGCGCGACGAGGACCCGCTCGCCGCGTTGATGATCGAGGCGCACTGCGAGGAGGCCCTGGGCGGCAAGTGGGAGCCGCTACGGGACCTCTGGCAGCGGCACAGCTGAGCGGGCCGGCGTGCGCGTGACGCCGCTGACGGCCGCCGTCGAGGCGAGCCGGCGGTGGTGGGAGCAACTGCGGGACAAATGGCCCCGCACCGGCGAGGAGGAGCCGCCGTCGATCTCGCGGCGGGCCGTGCTGACCGGCGGCGGTGCCCTGGTGCTCGGTGCGGGCGTCACCGGCGCCGCCACCGGTTACTACGCGGCCGACGGCACCGCGCCGGGCGACGGCTCCACGATCGACGTCCGCCGGTTCGGCGCGGTCGGCGACGGCCGGACCGACGACACCGACGCCCTGCAGGGCGCCCTGGACGCGGCCCGGCCGAACGGCGGTCTGGTCTACCTCCCGGCCGGCACCTACTCGACCCGCAAGCTGCGGTTGTATTCGCGGGTGCACCTGCGTGGCGCCGGCGGCGACGCGACCATCCTCAAGCTGCGCGACGGGGCCAACAGCGCGATCATCGAGTCCGACGGCTTCGACAAGCTCACCGGCACCGACGGCACCGGCGGGGCGAGCGCGTTCAGCATCCGTGACCTCACCCTCGACGGCAACAAGGCCAAAAATCCCGAGGGCGGGTACGGGCTGCGCCTCTACGGCTACGGATACGAGCTGTCCGAGGTGATCATCTTCAACTGCCGGCAGGACGGCCTCTACAGCGAGTGGAGCGGTGCGTCCGGCCTGCCGTACCCGTCGCACCAGATGGAGGCCCGGATCACCGCGATCCGGTCGCACCACAACGACGGCGACGGCCTGAACTTCAACGGCCCGCACGACTCGATGTTCGTGAACTGCCTGGCGTTCGAGAACAAGGGCATCGGCTTCCGGATGGCCGGTGAGAGCCACGGCTCCTCGATGGTCAACTGCCATGGCTGGGGTGTCGCCCAGGTCGTGTCGTTCCACCTGGCCGCGCTCAGCGTGGGCTGCGTGAACTGCTACGCCGACCTGAACGGCGGGGTGGGCGTCCGGATCACCCGCAACGGCTGCCGCTGGGTCGGCGGGATCGTGCTGGGCGCCAACCACGTGGGCAACCGGCGCGAGATCGGCGTCCAGTTCGTGCCCGGCCCGACCAGCGGCGAACCGAGCGGCTGCGTGGTCGACACCAAGATCCAGAATTGCCGGACCGCGGCGATCGACTTCGGCAGCGACGCCGGCCGCTCGCACGTCCGGGCCTACCTGACCCAGCCCGGCGGCAAAGGCTGGATCGGCAAGCCGCACCCCACCACCCGGGTCGAGGTCGTCGAGAGCCTCGCCGACGTCCACAAGAACCTGGTGGTGTCGCCGGCCTTCGAGTTGCGGGCCCAGGAGATCCCGGGCCCGCCCGGCGAGTCGTCGGTACGCGTCTTCGCCCGCACCGTGGACGGCGCCACCCAGCTGGTCGCGCAGTTTCCCAACGGCGACATCAAGGTGCTGGCCGCCGAGTAGGTAGGTCCGGTCAGCCGGCGGCGAGCCGCTTGATGGCCTCGGTGTCGTCCTTGCGGACCGCCTCGTACAGGCTCTTGGCCTTGGTGTTGTCGGGCAGGACGACGCTCTGGTTGCCGATGCGGCCGGTGCCCTTGACCGGGCTGGTGAAGAAGTCGAGGTTTTCGCTGCGCAGGTGGCGCAGGGACATGGCCATGTCGATCATGTTGAGGTTCTTGTCGACGCTGACCGTGTTGGTGGTGGCCTGCAGGAAGCTGTTGAGCTTGGCCGGGCTGGACAGCATGCCGCCGGACGAGGCCTTGTCGAGGATGGCCTTGATCACCTGCTGCTGGTGCCGGATGCGGGCGAAGTCGCCGTCCTTGAAGGCGTAGCGCTCGCGGGCGTAGTCGAGGGCGGCGGCGCCGTCCATCTTCTGCAGGCCCTTCTCGAAGCGCCGGGTGCTGTTGGCGTTCAGCGAGTGGGTCGACGTGAAGCTCGTCTCGACATCGATCTCGACGCCGCCCAGGGCGTCCACGATCTCCTTGAAGCCGGCGAAGTCGACGAGCGCCACGTGGTCGATGCGCACCTTGGTGTATTCCTCGACGGTCTGCACCATCAGCGGCACCCCGCCCCAGGCGAACGACGCGTTGATCTTCGAGTCGACGTTGCCGTGCCGGCCGTCGGCCGACCTGGGGACGTGCACCCAGGTGTCGCGCGGGATCGAGATCAGCTGCGCGGCCGACCGGTCCTTGTTGAGGTGCATCACGATGATCGTGTCGCTGCGCGAGCCGCCGTCGTTCTCCGGGTCGCGGGAGTCGCTGCCGAGCAGCAGGAAGTTGGTGGCCTCGCCGGCCGCCGCCTCCTTCTGCGGGCGGCTCGCCTCGGGCACCTGGGTGAACGCGTCGACGCGTTCGACGTTGCCCTCGACGTTGCGCAGGTAGACGCCGGCCGAGACCAGGCCGATGCCGAGCAGGATCAGCGGTACCAGGACCACGCCCAGCACGATCTTGGCGCGGCGGGACATCTTCTTCTTCCGCTTGGGCGCGGCGTGTGCACCCGGTGTGATCTCGTCGCTGGGCAGGCCGATTACCTCGGTGGCTTCGCGGTCATGAATCGGCTGTCTCGTGCGCATGGCTGAGATGGTAGCGACGGCCGCAACTCGTCATCGACCCGTTTCGTTGCCGCCGGATGTCCAACGTGAAGTTGTGATGAACGGTACGCCGGAGCAACTGTGAGCATACTTTACGAATGCCCGGATTGGGCACGTCGCTAAATCCCTCGATGTATGCAAAACAGTCGGAGAACCGACATAGGTCGATGGACAACTCGACCGTAAGTCCGGTGGTGCTCATTGACGACAGGCTCTAACATTCCGCCTCGATCGCGCTAGATGAGTCGCGTTCACAGCACGGGGGAAACGTGATGGTGCAGACCGGTTCAACCACAGGACGCACGAGCGGCGGCCCGGACAAACAGGGTGACGACCGGGTCGCAAAACCCGCCGTCCCCGCACCGCGACCAGCGCCGGAAGGCAACGCGGAGCCGCCCACCGAGCGGATCCTGATCGAGGGCACCTCGAAGTCCACGGTGGTCCTGCCGTACATTCCGTCGGCCTCCGCGGCCAAGACCCGGCCGCTGCGCGCCTGGATGCTCGCGCTGCCGGTCGACCTGGCCGCCCTGCTTGCACCGATCGCCTGGAGCCAGCAGTACTGGAAGGCCACGGTGGCAGTGGCGTTGCTCACGGTCGGCGCATTCGCCGTCGGCGGGCTCTACCGTGCCCGGCGTCACATGAGCGTGCTCGACGAACTGCCCAGCATCTACTTCCGCTTCCTGGCGGCCACCGCGGCGGTGGCCATCGTGGTCGCGGCGCGGCACGAGTCGTTCAACTACATCGACGGTTTTCTGCGGCTGGCCGCGGTCTCCGCGGTCCTGCTGCTGCCGGCCCGCGCGTTCAGCCGGATCGCCGTGCTGATGGCCCGGCGCCGGCGCTGGGTCGAGCACAGCGCGATCATCGTGGGCGGCGGCCCGATCGCCATCGAGCTGGCCCGGCTGCTGCGCCGCTACCCGCAGTACGGCCTGCGTTTCGCCGGATTCGTCGACGTGCCGTCCACCGCGCACATCGGCCGGGAGAGCTCGCCGCTGGTCGGCCACATCGAGCAGCTCCAGCAGCTGGTCCGCTACACCGAGTGCGACGTGGTGATCATCGCGGACATCGACTGCCCGGAGGACCGCCTGCTGCGGGCGGTGCGCGCGCCCGGCATGGAGAACACCGACCTGTGGATGGTGCCGCGACTGCGCGAGTTCCCCGGCACGGTCGGCTCGCCCGACCACATCGGCGCGATTCCCGTGGTGCCGCTGCGCCGGGCCAACCTTTCCGGTCCGAAGTGGGCGGTCAAGCGTACGTCCGATGTGATTTTTGCTTCTGTTGCTCTTTTCCTGCTCAGCCCGATCCTGCTGGTCTGCGCGGTCGGCACCTTCTTCGAGGGCGGCAAGGGCATCATCTTCCGCCAGCAGCGGATCGGCCGGTACGGCGAGCCGTTCAGCCTGATGAAGTTCCGCTCGATGCGGCCGGTCGACGACACCGAGTCGCAGACCAACTGGAACATCGGGCACGACCCGCGGGTGGGCCCGTTCGGCAAGTTCATGCGGCGGACGTCGCTGGACGAGCTGCCGCAGCTGTGGAACATCCTGCGCGGCGACATGACGGTCGTCGGCCCGCGGCCCGAGCGCCCGTACTTCGTGGACCGCTTCTCGGTGGACTATCCGGAGTACGCGATGCGCCACCGGGTGCCGGTCGGGCTCACCGGCCTGGCCCAGGTCAGCGGCCTGCGCGGGGACACCCCGATCTCGGACCGCGCGCGCTTCGACAACTACTACATCGAGAACTGGTCACTGTGGCTTGATGTAAAGGTTGTGCTGCGGACCGTGAGCGAGGTCTTCCGCGGCGGCGGTCGCTGACATTCACTGTGCCGTATGGCTAAAACACGGCTCATTTCCCTACTACTCGTCGCCGCGCTCGCCGTCACCACGGCGGCGTGCGGCGACGACAACCCTGAGGGGGCCGCACCGGGCGGACCCGACCAGGTCAAGGTCGGCGTCATCCCGATTCTCGACGTGGCGCCCATCTATCTCGGCAAGGAGCAGGGCTTCTTCGCCAAGCAGAACATCGAGCTGACCATGGAACAGGCACAGGGCGGCGCGGCGATCGTGCCCGCGGTGGTCAGCGGCCAATACCAGTTCGGTTTCAGCAACGTGGCCTCGCTGCTGCTCGGCACGGCGCGCAACGTGCCGGTCAAGGTGGTGGCGAACGGGGTGAACTCCACCTCGGACAAGGCCAAGGACTTCGGCATGCTGGTCGTCAAGGACCCGGCGATCACCTCGGCCAAGCAGCTCGAGGGCAAGACGGTGGCCACCAACACGCTGCGGAACATCGTGCACCTCTCGGTCAACGAGATCGTCCGGCAGGCGGGCGGCGACCCGGCCAAGGTGAAGTTCGTCGAGGTGCCCTTCCCGGACATGGCGGCGGCCCTGGAATCGGACCGGGTGCAGGCGATGTTCGTGGTCGAACCGTTCCTGTCGGCCGGCCTGTCCAAGGGCTGGAAGACGATCGGCGCGCTGGCCGACGTGGCGCCGAACCTGTGCGTGGCGGTCTACTTCGCCTCGACGCAGACCATCACCGGCAACCCGGACCTGGTCAAGCGGTTCACCACGGCGATGCAGGAATCGCTCGCGTACGCGAATGCCAATCCCGACGCGGTCCGCACGGCCGTCACGACCTACACCACGATCAAGGCGGAGGCAGCGGCGAAGCTCACCCTGCCGAAGTGGCCCAGTGAGATCGACAGGCCGTCCATCGACCGGACCAACCAGCTGCTGGTTACGGACGGTTTCCTGCCGGCACCGGCCGACACCGGCAAGCTGCTCCCCTAGTTCTACAGCGCGGCCGCCGCGGCGCGGCCGGCCTGGCGTCCGGAGAAGATGCACCCGCCGAGGAAGGTGCCCTCCAGCGAGCGGTAACCGTGCACCCCACCACCGCCGAAACCGGACACCTCGCCGGCCGCGTACAGGCCCGGAATCGCCGCGCCGGCGGCGTTCAGCACCCGGCCCTGCAGGTCGGTCTGCAGGCCACCGAGGGTCTTCCGGGTCAGGATATTGAGCCGTACGGCGACCAGGGGTCCCGCGCTCGGGTCGAGGATCTTGTGGGCCGCGGCCGTCCGGCTGAGCGAGTCACCCGGGTAGGACAGCGCGTTCCGGATGCCCATGACCTGGGCGTCCTTGCTGTACGAGTTGTCCATCTCGCGGTCCCGGGCGTCGATCTGGCGCTTCAGGTCGGCCAGGTTGATCAGGTTGTTCCCGGCGATCCGGTTCATCCCGCTGACCAGCTCGGGCAGTGTGGTGGCCTGGACGAAGTCGGCGCCGTACCGCTGGAACCGCTGCACCGGCTCGGGGGTCTGCCAGATCCGGGTCAGCAGCTTCCACACGTTCTTTTCGGTGAGGTCCGGGTTCTGTTCCGAACCGGACAGCGCGAACTCCTTGTCCACGATCTTCTGGGTACTGACGAACCACGAGTAGTCGTAGCCGGACGCGGTGATCGAGCCCAGCGTGTGCAGGGTGTCGTAGCCCGGCCAGTCCGGGGCGCGGAACCGCTTGCCGGTCGCGTCGAACCACATCGACGACGGCCCGGGCAGGATCCGGATGCCGTGGCCCGGCCAGATCGGCTCGTAGTTGCGCAGGCCCTCGGTGTAGTGCCACATCCGGTCCGGGTTCACGAGGCGGGCGCCGGCCGTCTGGGTGATCCCCAGCATCCGGCCGTCCACGTGCGCCGGCACACCGGTGATCATCGTCCGGGGCGCGGGCCCGAGCCGGGCCGGCCAGTTCTGCCGGATCAGGTCGTGGTTCGCGCCGATCCCGCCCGACGTGACGATCACGACCGGGGCGCTGAGTTCAAAATTCCCGGCGACCGTACGCGAGCTGGGCTTGCCGCGGGCCACCGTGCTGGGCTCGAGGACCGCACCGCGTACGCCGGTCACGGCTCCGCCGGTCTTGACGATCTCGTCGACCCGGTGCCGGAACTTGAGGACGACCTTACCGGCGGCCACACCCTCGCGCACCTTCTTCTCGAACGGCTCGACCACCGCGGGCCCGGTCCCCCAGGTCACGTGGAAGCGCGGCACCGAGTTGCCATGCCCGTCGCCGAGGCCGCCGCCGCGTTCGGCCCACCCCACGAAGGGGAACCACTGCATGCCGAGTCCGGCCAGCCAGGACCTTTTCTCACCCGAGGCAAAATCCACGTACGCCTGGGCCCAGCGGTACGCCCAGTAGTCCTGCCCGCCCGGGGTGTCGATGCCCCGGTCGAACCCGGCGGTGCCGAGCCAGTCCTGCCAGGCCAGGTCGCGCGAGTCCTTGACGCCCATCAGCCGCTGCTCCGCCGAGTCGACGAAGAACAGCCCGCCGAACGACCAGAAGGCCTGCCCGCCGAGGCCGGACTCCGGTTCCTGGTCGAGCAGCACCACGGTCTTGCCGGCGGCCACCAGCTCGGACGTGGCCACCAGTCCCGCCAGCCCGCCGCCGACCACGATCGCATCAGCACCGGCAGCCGCCGCAGCGCCGAAGACCGGAGTGGCAACCTGACTGACAGCCGCACCGGCGGCCGCCGCGGCAAGCGCGGCACGTCGGCTGATCCGTGGCGTTCCCATCCGGCCTCCAAACGTGAGAATTCTTCGCACCGATGCAACCAGAGCGCTTGGTCGCCGCGATAGTCGGCCATCTCCAAACGCCTTCACCCCCGTTGTGCCCGGCAGCCACCACCCCGGCACTCCATCCGCCGCCCGCCACCCCGCTCCTCCACGCCTGCTCCCCGCCGCCCTCACCCACGGCCCTCCACCCCGGCTCCCCCGCCGCCTCACCCCCCACCCTCAACCCCGGCTCCCTGCCGCCTCACCGCCGTCCTTCCCCCTCCCAACCCGTCCCTTTCATCCGCCAGGTGTGATGGCGCGGACATCGCGGGCGCCAAGACTGGCGCCATGTTTCGGGTTTTCTTGCGGGTTGATGCCGTACGCCGTTCGGCGCAGCGCCTGGCCGGGTTGGGTGTCGTGGCCGGGGTGCTGCTGTTTGGTGCGGGCTGCCAGGACGGGGGCGGCGAGGTCGCGCTGCCATCCGAGCGCCCGACGATCGAGCGGACCGTGGCGCCCACCGCGACCGCGACGCCGACCGAGACCGAGACCAGCCGCTCGCCGCGGCCGTCCCGGGAGACACCGACGCGCACGACCGAACCGACCAAGGCCGAGACAACCCGGGCCGAGACCACCCAGCCCGAACCCACCAAGGCCGAACCGACCAAGGCCGAACCCACGCAGCAGCCGACCCAGGCCGAGCCGCCCCGGATCGAGGTGACCAAGGTCGAGGTGACTGTGACGCCCACCGCCGCACCCACCCCGACGCCGACCCCGCAGGAGTCAGCCGTGGCGGCCTCGTCCAGCACCGGTATCGGCAGTGGTTGGTGGCTGCTCATTCTGCTGCTGCTCGTCGGGGCGACGCTCGTGGGCGTGACGGTGGCCAACCGCAACAAGCGCAAGTCCGCCTGGGAGACCGAGTCGTGGGAGCTGGCCGACCGCACCCGGGTCGCCACGTCCGTACGCCTGCCGCCGGTGTTGAGCACGCGGGCCGCCGCCGAACGGGCGCTGGTGTGGCCGCCGCTGCGATCGGACCTGATGGAGCTGGCCGGCCGGTGGGGAGTGCTGGCGGCCGGGGCCGCCGACGAGTACCGGCGGGACGAGACCGTCCGGGTCGGCAACCTGCTCCAGGACCTGGTCGCGGCCGTCGACGCGGAGAGCCAGGCGCTGGCCACCGGCCGCGAATGGCAGTTGCTGCGCCCCCGGGTGATCGACCTGGAGCAGTTGGTGGTCAGTGCGCTGGCCAACTTCCAGCAACCGCAGCCGGCCGCCGACCCGCTGGCCTGAGCATCACCGGCCTGAGCATCACCGGCCTGAGCATCACCGGCCTGAGCTCACCGGTAGGGGTCGGTCAGCTCGCGGAGCCGGGTCAGGTGCTGCCGGAGCTGGGCGATGCGCTGCCGCCCCAGGTGTTCGGCCCACTCGGCCTCGACCTCGGCGACGATGGCCGCGGCGACCGGCGTCGCGGCCGCACCCCGGGACGCCACCCGCACCAGCCGGGCCCGGGCGTCGCTGGGGTCGGCGACCCGCTCCACGTATCCGGCACGTTCCAGCTGGTCGACGAGGAACCCGGCGGACTGCTTGGTGATCTGCGCCTGCTCGGCAAGCTCGGTGATCCGGCTGCCCTCCGGAGCGATGCGCTGGAAAACCCGCGCCTGCGCCGGCGTGAAGTCGTCAAACCCGGCCTCCGCAAGGCCCGCGAAGACCCGGCCCTCCATGGCCCGATACGGGATGAACAGCAGCAAACCCAGGTTGAGCCCCTCGTCACCCGCCACGCGTACCTCCTTGATTTAGTCAGTGTCTCTTACTAGTTTAGTCAGAGACACTGACGATATCAGCGGGAGGCGTCATGAACCGTGAGCAGAGCTGGCAGGCGATCACCGGCCTGCGGCTCACCCTGGCCGACCTGCTGGACGACCTGGACGCCGCAGACTGGGAGACCCCGTCGCTGTGCGAGGGCTGGCGCATCCGCGACGTAGCAGCACACGTCGCCATGGCTCCGCAGCCGCCCGGCGTGGGCACCATGCTGTCCGCCGCGGTTCGAGCCCACGGCCGTTTCCACCGCCTGAACCACCAGTTGGCAGTACGCCACGCCAGCACCCGCTCCCCCGCCCGCTTGGCGGCCGACCTGCGCGACCAGGCAGCGTCACGACGCCTCCCCGTCGTGACCAACCACCGGAACATCCTGCTGGACGTCCAGGTGCACGGCCACGACATAGCCATCCCGCTGGGCCGCAGCTTCCCGGTGCCACCCGAAGCGGCCGTGGCCGCAGCCACCCGGGCATGGACCATGGGCTGGCCGTTCTGGTCCCGCCACCGCCTGCGCGGCCTGCACCTGACAGCAACCGACACCACCTGGACAGCCGGCCACGGCAAACCGGTAACCGGCCCGATCAACGCGTTGGTGCTGCTGCTGACCGGCCGCCCGGAAGCAGCCGCCCCCATGCTGACCGGCTACACACCCCAGCCCCCAACATCAGCCCGAGCCAAGGGCTGACCCACCCTCCTCCTTCCTTCGCCTCCGGAAGCGCAGCCCACGATCCGCAGTTTGCACGCACGAGACCGGCGCCGGGGGCCGCCACAGCCCCGCGAGCGATGCCGTGAGGCGAGCCGCTCCCCACGCGGAGTTGGCGTAAACGGCCCGCTTGCCGCGAGGCCCAGCCTGCCAACACCGGCGGATTCGCCGATTAACGCCCGCCGGGATCGCCGAGCCGGAGTGGACCGTGCGATTTCGGCAGGCCGGGACCGGCGCGACCCTGGTGAATGCTCGCGGCAACCGCCACCGCGGCCCTCGGCCGGTGGTGCCGCTGATCAGTCGGGCCTGCGCCGTCGCCGTGGCTCGCCTATGCGGGGTGGCTCCGCCGCTTCCCGGCTCCTGGTGATGGCATGGTGCATCCGGTCGGAATGGCGGCGCACCAAACCTGCGGCCCGGCGGCGTTCGTGGTCGCGGCGGAATTGCTCGCGCCCGGGAGAATAGTTTCGTGCGGCGGTCCGGTCGCGCATTTTGGACAGTTCAGTGGAGGAAAACAACTGTAGCTGCGGCATGTATTTATTATCGCTCGGGCGACGTGCGACGCGTCAGTAATCGATCATGCCAAATTGTGGATCGATGTCGTCTTCGCGGAGCGGATCGACACTATGTCGATCTGCCCAGCGAGACGAGGCGAGACGAGGCGAGGCCAGGCCAGGCCGGGCCAGGCCAGGCCGGGCCAGGCCGGGCCGGGCCTCAAGGGACGCGGGCCTTGGATAAACGACGCCTTCCGCTTCGGCAGCGAGGGCCGGGGTTTGCGGACGCCAATTCCGGGTTCAGCTGGCCGTGGTGGCCGGGATTCAGCGGGACGGGAAACGCAAATGGTCGCGGAAACCAGAGGATCAGGCACGCTGGGATCGTAGATGTGCAGGTGATAGAAGCGGGTTTCAATGGTGCGGAAGCATTATTGATCGCTCAGCTGATTGCGCAGCTGCTCGATGGCTCGGTCGACCTGGTGTTCGTCGTAGCCGCGCAGGCTGTAGCCGAACTCCGGGTTGCTGAGCGCGTCGCGTGCTGCGGCGCGCTCTGCCGGGTCGTCGCTTTCCAGCGCGGCGGCGGCTCGGGCCATCAGATCGTCGACCTCGGTGCGGAAGTAGCCGCGCAGGACGATCGTGAAGGGCATCGCGGCCACCGAGCCGCCGTCGAGCAGGTGGCGGCGCTGGGCTATCGCGCCGTCGACCTCCTGCCGGTCGTAGCCGCGGAAGGTCACCGCGGGACGGGTGTCGCGGAGCGCGTCGCGAGCCGCGGCTCGCTGGAACTCGCTGTCGCCGGCCAGGGCCTCGTCGGCGCGGGCCAGCAACCCGTCGACCTGTGCCCGGTCATAGCCGCGAAGCACCACCGTGAATGCCATGGGCTGATCATGTCACGGGCGTCACCACCTGCCGGTGGACGAGGACGTCGAACCATTGGCCGGGGCTACCGCCGGCGAGATACGATTCGGCCCCCGCCGCCGGGAGACCGCGCGTACGCGTGGGTCCGGTGAGCCATCGCCGGACCAGGGGCGGGGCACCGGCACGCAGGTCGAGCGTGAACTGGTCGGCGCGCACCTCCGCCATGGGCGCCTCCAGCCAGTCCGGCGCGGCCGGCGGCATGGTCACGACCTGACCGTCCGCCACCACCGCGCCGCGGTCGACGGTGAAGCCGAGTGAGCGGTACCCCGTGCCGTACCAGTCGCGGATGAACGAGCCGACGTTCGCGATCTCCAGTACGGGGTACGGCGGCTGGGTGAGCCGGAGCTGGGGGCCGTCCAGGGTGTGACCGCTCGCTGCCCAATAGGCGACCCGGCCGCCGGTGAACTGCTGTGTCCAGCGTAGGTTCTTCGCGGCGTGGGCATCGCGGTAGGCATACGGGTTCGGATCGGCGAACTGTTCGTAGAAGCCGGCGATCTGGCGCGCGTGGTGCAGGTGCAGTTCGTGCGTCCGGTCGCCGGGGGCATGAGGCACGGCGGCAACCAGCTCGTGGAGTTCGCGGGCGTGTCGCAGATAGAGGGCTTTATCGGTTACGTCCAGCCAGTACCAGCGTACGTGCTCCTGCATGTTGTCGTCTTTGGGCGTCAGCGGCCGCAGATGCGCGCGCGCCTCGTCCAGCCGTGCCGGCGCTCGCGAGGCCACATAGGACTCGACGCGCTGATAGATCAAAGGCCGGGTGCCGTACGCCTCGACGCCGGTGAACGTGACGTCGTCGTCGTCGCGGTGGGTCGCGTTCCAGGCCCGGATCCAGCGCAACACGTCAGTGACCTCGCGCGATCGCCAGGCGGTGCTCATCTGGCTGACGAGGCCGGGCAGGTCGCCCGCGCCGGTCCGCAGATAGTCGTTGATCAGCAGGCCCAGGCTCCAGTCCTCCTCCCAGGCCACCGTCCGGTAGCCCAGGTCCTCCACGAGGAGCCGGAGCACCCGGTGCTTGAGCGTGGTGATCTCCGCGGCGCCGTGCGTGGCCTCGCCGAGCCCGACGATCGCCGCGTCCCCGATCGCCGGCCGGAGGTGCCGCAGATCGGTCAGCGACGCGCGCGGGTCCACCGTGGCCAGCGGCCGGGCGTTGCGCTGCGCCCATCGCGAGACGGATTCGGCGGGCGGCGGCGCCACCCCGGCGGCCACGTCGGCGGGGGGCGGCGCCACCCCGGCAACCGCATCGGCAAGCGGCGGCGCCACCCCGGCAACCGCATCGGCAGGTGGCAACGTCACTCCGGTGACCGCGATTGTTGCTGCCAGCAGGTATTCGGTAATCATGGGCTCGACCCTGCCGAACCGGAGCCGTGCTGGCGTCGGCACAGCGGCGGCTGTTGCCGTACGCCCGCGAACGTATCCGGATCAGATGTCCGCGATCAGGACGGTCGCCCGGGCGTCGTTCCGGCAAGCCGTTCCGCGATGGCGAGATGCGGAGCAACCGCTGCTGGTGGTCGAAGGGCACGAGGTTCTCCCAGGTGGCGGCGCCGCGGAGCTTGCCGAGGAGCCGCGAATCAGTCGGGAACAATACGGAAGACCGGGAAGCCGGGTGCCGCCGCGGCGATGTCGGACTCCGGGGAGTCGGCCTTGAGGCCGTCGAAGAAGGCGCCCGTCTCCCACGCCCATTTGCGCAGGTAAAGACGGATCAGCTGGGGCTTGTCGGCGTCGGCCACCTCGACCGGGGTGAACTTCTCGGTGCGGCGGCCCAGGCGCAGTTCGCCCTCGCCGGCGGCCCGGAGGTTGCGGACCCACTGGGTGTGGCCGCGCGGGGCCAGCAGGTAGCGGCTGCCCTCGTGGGTGAAGACGTTGACCACCGTGGTGCGGACCTCGCCGGACTTGCGGCCGCGGACCGCCAGCACCCGGCTGCCGACCAGGCTGATGCCGCGGGCGGTCAGCCACTTGGCGAACTCGTTGAAGGCGTTGGTGGCGCGCTTGGGAGCCAGGTACCGCATGTGATCCTCCGATCAAAACGAGAGCACTGCTCTCTGTTAGGAACAGTGAACACACTCAACCGCCGTCCGTCAAGGGGGCTCGTTAAGGTCAGGAGATGCGCGAACTTCTGCGGCCGGTGATCGTGGCGCCGATGGCGGGTGGGCCGTCCACGCCGGAGCTGGTGAGCGGGGCGGCCGAGGCGGGAGCGGTCGGGTTCCTCGCGGCCGGCTACCTGGCGCCGGCGACGGTCGAGTCGCAGGTGCGCTCGGTCAGCGCGTCGGGTCACCCGTACGGCCTCAATGTCTTTGTGCCGGCGCCGCGCCCCGCCGATGTCCCGGCGCTGGAACGCTACCGGGAGGTGCTGCGGGCCGAGGCGGAACGGTACGAAGTGGACCTGCCCGCCCTGCGCCTCGACGACGACGATCACTTCGCCGCCAAGGTCGAGCTGGCCGTGACCTACCGGGTGCCGATGGTCAGCTTCACCTTCGGCGTGCCCGACCGGTCGGTGATCCGTGCCCTGCGTGCCGCCGGCTGCGCGACTCTGGTGACCGTGACATCGGCCGACGAGGCGCGACGGGCGCTGGCGGCCGGGCCCGACGCGCTGATCGCCCAGGCCGGCACCGCGGGCGGTCACTCGGCGACCACGAGCCCGGCACATCATCGGGGCAAGACCAGAGCAAAAGACATTCTGGCGGCCGTACGCGCGACGACGGCGCTCCCGGTGATCGTGGCGGGCGGAGTGGCTTCCGCGCCGGACGTCGGCAGCCTGCTCGCCGAGGGTGCCGCCGCGGTCCAGTGCGGCACCGCGTTCCTGCTGGCCGACGAGGCCGCGACCCGCGCACCGCACCGCGCGGCGATCACCTCGGGCGCCTACCGGGAGACCGTCGTGACGCGCGCCTTCACGGGTCAGCCGGCGCGGGCCCTGCGCAACCGGTTCACCGACGCGTACTCCGCGGTGGCGCCGGTGGGTTATCCGGCCGTGCACCACCTCACCGCACCGATCCGGGCCGCCGCCGCGCGCCGGGGTGACGCCGGCGCGCTGAACCTGTGGGCCGGCACCGGGCACGCGCACACCCGCCCCGGTCCGGTCGCCACCCTGATCGCGAATCTGCTCGCGGAGCCGCGGTAAACCCGGAGCCGAGTCGGCTTTCCGGTTGCTGCCAACGGATCCGGCGGCAATCCTGCGATGAGCCGAGATCTGACAGGCGGCGCGTCGGACCGACGACGTTGGGCGCTATTGATCTAAATATCCGCATACGTTCCGCTCTGGGCCCGGCACTCTGCCGGGCCCGCCAAGGGGGGAACATGCGACTCAGCTCAACGACGGGCCGGCTGCGCTCGGCGATCCTGGTCAGCGGGGCGGTGCTCGGCCTCGCGGTCGCCGGCATCGCGGGCCCAGCCACGGCGGCGCCCGCCGATCCGAACGCGGCCGTCGCCGACGACAAGGCACCGCCGCGCGCCGTGCAGGCCCTGGCGACGGCCGGGGGATCCGGCGTTTCGGGCACCGCCGGCACCGGCGAACTCTCGCCCGGCAAGTCACCCACCGTCACCGGCAAGGCGCCGGGCGGCCTCAACCAGACCGTGATCGGCGTCGACAGCCGGACCCGGGTGAACCCGACCACCACGTTCCCGACCAGCGCGATCGTGCAGATCATCCGCACCGAGGGCACGACCACGTGGGGCTGTACCGGCTGGCTCTACGGCGCGAGCATCATCGCGACCGCGGGACACTGCGTGCACCCGGGCGGCGGGGCGGACGGCGGCGGGGGCAACGGCTTCTACCCGCGGGCCAACTTCACGATCATCCCGGCCCGCAACGGCGGCACCAACCCGTTCGGCACGTGCACGGCGACGCAGCTGCTCTCGGTCAACGGCTGGACCGTGAGCGGCAACGAGGGCAACGACTACGGCGCGATCCGGCTCAGTTGCGCCGCCGGTAACAGCACCGGCACGTTCGGCCTGTGGTGGCAGGGCGCCTCCCTGGCCGGCACCGCCACGACCGTGTCCGGCTACCCGTGCGACAAGACGTTCGGCGAGCAGTGGCGGCACGCCGGCATGACGGTCACGAACTCCCAGGCGCAGCAGGTCTTCTACCAGAACGACACGTTCGGCTGCCAGAGCGGCAGCCCGGTCTACCAGACCCGGGCGGCCGGCAGCTCGTTCTGCGTGGGCCAGTGCGTGATGGCGATTCACGCGTACGGCCTGCACGGTTCTTCGCCGCACTCGGCGAACAACCACGGCACCCGGATCACCGAGGCGGTCTTCAACAACCTGATCACCTGGCGCGGCTGAGGTGAGCCGGTGGCCGGGCCGCTCGGAACCGGCCCGGCCACCGGCGCGTCCGATCGGAACGCTCACCCCCCAACCTTGAGGAGTACGCCGTGCGGACGCCACGCCCGATGATGATCGCCCTGCTGGCCGCCGTCCCGCTCCTGCTGGGCGCCGGCTGGATGATCGCGGCCGGCGGCGACACGCCGGTCTCCGACTCCGACCCACCCGGCCCACCGGCCGGCGGAAAGTCCGTGATCGGCACGGTGGCGGGCGTCGTGGCCCGTCCCGACGGCAGCCCGGTGCCCGGCGCGAACGTACAGGTGACATCGCTGGACAACCCCCAGGTCCCGGTACCGGAGATCGGCGTGATGACCGGAACGGACGGCCGCTACGTGTGGAGCTTGCGCGGAGGCCGCTACGAACTGAAGGTCGCGGCCGACAGCGCCACCGCCACCGGCACGACGACGGTAAAAGCCGGCCAGTCCGTCACCCTCAACCTGACACTGGGCTGACCGTAGTTCGTCACAGTGGCCATTACCGTGTAGGCGCTATGGGAGCCGTCATGGGTATAGCTATTGATCAACGCGTCGTCACAACGCTCGGCACGATGCACGGAATCCAAATCGTCACGGCACGGACTTCGGAGCCGTGGCGGTTATCCCTGGATGCCCTCGTCGTATCGGCCGGCCCGGCAGGGGGCTTCGGTGGTCTGGGTGCCGCGATGCAGGGCGCACACCCGCAGGCTCGTTGGAAATCGCTCGATCTGACCAGGGTCTCGCCCGATCATCCCTTGAGCATCGACATCCCCAGACAAAAGAAGGCGCTTGTTGTCAGCGCCAGCACACAGGACACGATCCGCGTCTTCGTGGTGAGCGTGCACGAAACGCGCGGCGTCGCCGCGATAGCAGGTGACGGGCCCGCCACCCTCGACGGCGTCCGGCGCGCCACCACGGCCGCGTTACGAGCCGCTACGGCGCATGGAGCAAAGGTCGTCGGACTGCCGCTGCTGGGATCCGGTGTCCTCGGTCTGCCGACCGGCGACGTCGCGGCGACCATCCTGACCTCGGTCGAGGCAGTGATGCGTACGGTTGCACCGGCTCACCGTCCGAATGGCATCGCCTTTGTATGCCTCAACAAGCTGGGCGCGAATGCGGTCCACCGGGCCTGGGGCCACCACGAATTGATCGAAAGAGCGCGCCGGCAGACGCTGGAAATCGGTCCGCTGAGGGCACAGGCCGCGGATGTCGGACTTACGGTCGATCAGTTGGCGGAGCTGCTCGACCGGCCGGACGAGGAGGAGTGGCAACTCTGCATCGGTGACCTGGCGCGTTTGCGGAAGATCGAGGCTGAACTGGACAGGAGTCATACCGAAAGCTCAGCCGAACCGGATTCGATCAGCCGCGCCCGGTCGGCGGCACAACGCGACCTTGTGCAGTCACTGGTGGACACAGTCATGACGCCGCGGATTCGCCTAGCGGTGACGGAGCGACAACACGACCGTGCTCGGGTCGAGGACCGCCAATCGCGTCGTGCGCAGTTCCGCCGGCCGTTACCACACACCGACACGAGCAGGCTCCGCTTGACGCCGGACAGCGAGGCGGTCGTCGGCACCAACGCTCGCCGCGAGGTCATGGACTTGATCGACGCGAGCCGGTCGCGTCGGGCCAGCGTCGGGGTGGCGGGTCCCCGCGGCTGCGGAAAGAGCACCCTGCTGAAGGATGCCTATGACCACTGGACCACGCATGGCATCCGCATTCTGGTTCCGGCGCCGACAAGCTACGCGTCTCGCGAGTTTCTGCTGCACCTTTACAGCAAGGTTTGTGCGGAGGTCCTGGAACGCGATCCCGCCGCGCGTTCGAAGGCTGACTCGCGGCCGGCCGCGACCCGGTCAATCAGCCTCGCCAGTCTCGTGGTTCTGCCGCTCACCGTCCTGGTGGCTGGGATCGGCGTCATCACAGCGGTCGCCCTAGCAGGGTGGACCGCTACCCCGACGGGCTACGCGGCGATGGGCCTCACCGTGATCGCCATCTCGTGCATCCTCCTGCTCCTCATCCGTCTCCCGGCGGATCGCCCGGAAAGGGACCAGGCGGATTCGGGGTGGAGGTGGCGGTGGACATTTCCCAGCGCGAACCGGCTACTGCTGACCACTACGACCTGTGGCGGCATGGCGCTCATTGCGCCGTTAGGCGTACTGACCGCACGTCAGCTAACCGGCGCCATTCTCTCCATTGCAGCCGTCGGCACGAGTGTGTTCGTGCCGATTCGGACGTCCGGCGCGCCTCCCCGTTCAGGCTCCATCGATCAGATGGCGCAGGCTCGCCAAGCAACCGCGACCAGGGCAATCGCTGCGGCTCAACTGACGACGTTGCTGGCCGGCGGGGTTTTGCTTTGGTTGCCCGCAAACATCGAACTTCCACCCGCCGCGATCGCGGGTGCCGTGCTCACCAGCGCCGGCTGCACTGCGTTGATCATCGGGGGACGTTGGTACAAACGCATCACACAAGCTTCTCGGACATCCGAGGCTGTCTCCCAGGACGCGCACACCAGGCGGGCGGAGTGCGACCTTGCGCGTATCCGCACCCAGACAACGGTGATGTCGGGCTGGACGAACTCGATAAAGGCAGCGGCGCCGACTTGGCTACCGTTCGGCGCCAGTGTCGGAATGAGCGGGGGTACCAGCGAGGCCGACCTGCCGCTTGGCGTCCCGGACATCGTCGAAGGCATCAGGACGTTGCTCCCCTCGCGTGGACCCGCTCTGGTAGCCATCGACGAATTGGACAAGATCGAATCGGTGGAGAAGGCCCGAGATTTTCTCAATGAGATCAAGGGCATCATGGACGCCGACCGCTGCTATTTCCTGGTGTCCATGTCCGAGGACGCTATCGGCAGCTTCGAGCGCCGTGGTCTGCCTTTCCGGGACGTCTTCGACAGCGCATTCGACGAAGTCGTACGCGCGCCACATTTACATGCAGCCGAGGGATTCCGCCTGCTCGGAAGCCGAGTTGACGATCTCCCGCTGCAGTACGGTGCGCTCGCCTTCTGCCAATCCGGCGGCCTGCCCCGCGATCTGGTGCGGGCCGTCGGCCGCATGCTGGCATTACCGTCTGCGGCCGGGCCACCATCGCTGGCTGAGGTAGCTCACCAGGTTGTGCATCGGGACCTGAGCGGCAAGGCGGAGGCGGTGGTGGCGGCGATCAAGTCGATCACTCTGGAACCGGAGGTATCGTCCGTCCTCCGCGTTCTCCGGACTCTCGACACGTGCGATACCGCGGATCGGTCACGGTGCATTCTGGCTGCCGACTGGCTGGACCACGTTGAACTGCTGACGCCACTGTTGGGCGTGGCGCAGGACGACATACCGCAACGTCGTGATCTCCAACGCCTCGCTGTCGAGCTGCTTGGATATGCCTACTACTGCCGAACCCTTCTCGAAATCTTCGTCGCGGACACTGACAGTCAGGTCGACGCGCTGACGACCGCAGTGAACGACGAGGACGGACGCACGTTGGACCGGCTTGCGCACATTCGGCAGACCTTCATGATCAACACCTCAGTCGCTTGGGAAATGCTCAGTACGCTCCGAACGGACACGAAGCTGCGGCCTTATTCGCTACCTACGCCCCTGATTGCCTGCGCCACCTCCGCGCCGTCGGCAACATCAACATAGAGCCGTTTCATCGTGACGTAGCCGGTCACAGGCAGGGCGGCGGCCCAGGTGTCGACATAGGACGAAGCTCCCGGTAAGACAGCAGTCGACCAAGATCCGATGCCCCAACCGGGAGCCTCGCTGCGCTGTCTTACCCTGCCGCGATTCCGCTGTCCACCCGAACCCTGAACCACCTCGCCGGCCTCATCCGCAAGCACCGTGTCCAGCGCCGATCCCGCTGGCGACGCCTCGACCCCGGCCGCCAGGCCCTGCTCGCCCTGGCCCACCTGCGCAACGGCGACACCTACACCCGCCTGGCCCACGGTTTCGAGATCGGCACAGCCACCGCCTGGCGCTACGTCCGCGAGGCCGTCGACCTACTCGCCGCGACCTGCGACGACCTGGACACCGCGATGACACGGATCCGCGCCCTGGCGTACGCGATCCTCCACGGCACCCTGAACCCGATCGACCGGGTCGCCGATCAGAAGCCCTACTACTACTCCGGCAAACACCGCCGCCGCGGCGCGCCCACCGAAACCCGTCAACCGCGCCCACGCCCGCGGCGAACGCGCCAAACGCCACCCTCAAACCTGGAAAGTCCTGGTCAAGCTGCGCTGCTGCCCGCGCCACCTCCGCACCGTCGGCAACATCAACATAGATGACCTCCGTCACGGGCGGCGGAAGACCAGCAGTTCGTTGGTTTCGTGTTGTGGGCCGTCGTCGAGGGTGGGCAGCGCCGCCTCGATCCGGGCGAAACCCTCCTCGACGACCTCACGACTCAGGAGTTCGAAGACCGACACGGATCGCAGCCGCAGGCGGTCGACGTCCTCGGACAGCGACGACGAGCGTTGCCAGGTGACCTCGTCGCGGGCGATGAACTGCCAGCCGGCACCGGTGAAGTCGGACCGCACCTCCACCTCGGGTCGGAACTGGGCCCGGTCGGCCTCGCGCCACTCCGGGACCACGCGGAACCACCAGGTGTCGGGCATCCGGTCGGCGAAGTTCACCTGGACGAAGACGGTGCCGCCCGGCTTGACCACCCGGCGCAGCTCTCGGGCGGCGCGGGCGGGGTCAGAGACGTGGTGCCAGACGAAGAACAGCAGGGCCGCGTCGCAGGAGGCGTCCGGGAGCGGGATCTGCTCGGCGGAGCCGGCGGCGTAGGTGACGGCGGGGTGGGCCACCGCCTGGGCCCGCATCCGGTCCGACGGTTCGATGCCGTGCACCGGGCCGCCGAACGCGCCGGCCAGCGCGGGGGTCATCCGGCCGGTGCCGGACCCCAGGTCGAGCCAGGTCAGCGGGCGGGCCGGCGGCAGGTGGCGGGCGAACGCCGTCATCCAGGTGTCGCGGGCCCCGGGTGACATCCGGCGGCCGGCGGCGTAGACGGCGTGCAGGCGTTCGTCGTAGTCGATCGTTCCCATGGTCAGCCGGGCTCCTCGAGCAGACCGAGCGCCATCAGGTCGTCGGTCGGGTCCATGACCGTGCAGGTGCCGAACGACGTGAAGATGGCCCGGGCCCGCGCGCCCCGCTCCGGTGACCAGGACCGGATCGCCGCCGCCAGGCCGGGCGCGTAATCCTCGCACAGGCGGCCGGCCACCACCGCCGGTGCGGCGCCGTCGGCCAGGTCGGCGGCGGCCAGCAGGATGTTGAGGAAGCCGTGGTGCTCGACGCCGGTCTTGCGGTTGGTGTGGCGGACCGCGCGGTGCAGGCCGGCCGTGCACTTCACCGCCACCGAGCGCTCGGCGCAGGCGTACAGGGTTTCGGCCAGTTCCTCGGGGCTGGGGAACAGCTCGGCGCGCGGGCCGCCGGTGCGCAGCTTGGCCCGGTAGCGGGTGCCGGCCAGCACGTCGAGCACGTCGTCCCTGGTCTCGGTGCGCGGCAGTTCGACCGACGCGGTGTGCAGGTCGGGGACGTCGGCCAGGGCCCGGACCGCGGTCACGGCGGCGCGCGCGTCGGCGGCCACCGGCAGTTCCACCGCGGCCAGCCGGACGCAGGGATGGGCCGCGATGCGCGCCGCGGCGGCCGGCAGTTCGCCGGGGGCGGCCAGCAGGGCCAGATCGAGCGGTTCGCCGTCGTCGACGTACGGGAAAAGCGACTCCAACCGCGCGGTCGGCACCACCAGCGGGCCCACCACGCTGCCCAGACGGCTGCGCAGCAGCCGGTGCGCGGAGATCGCCTCCGCCATCGTGACGCCGCCGGGTGGCAGCAGGGACGCGTCGTCGAAGAAGCCGCCGAAGAACAGCCCCGGAACCAGCGCCGGCGGGTGGTGCGTCACAGACTTCAACCTCCAGACGTACGGGTGATCGAGCCTTACTCACGAGGGCGTCCGGAATCTAGATCGCAAACGCGTACGTTTAACGGCATGACCTTCGATGCCCGAAACGGGACCCGCGGCGCCTGGCAACCGCGTGGATGGGTGTTGCGGCTGGCCAACCGGCTGGCCATGCGCCGGGTGCGAGCCGGCCGGACGTTCATCGCGGGGATGAACGGGCTGATCCTGACCACCGTGGGGCGCAGGACCGGGGCCGAGCGGCAGTCCCCACTGAGCTGGTTCCCCGGCCCGGACGGCAGCTGGCTGATCGTGGCCTCGGCGGGCGGCGCACCCGGAAATCCGGCGTGGTATTACAACCTCAAGGCAAACCCCGAGCGGGTACGCATCACCGTGGCCGGCGACACGATCGACGTCACCGCTGCTCAGCTGCACGGCGCCGAGCTGGCGGCGGCCTGGGAGACGATTGTCGCGGCGGCACCGAGGTTCGCCGAATACCGGGCCAGGACCGACCGGGAGATCCCGGTGATCGGGCTGAGCCGCCGATAATCGGTGCGGCGACCGGACATGATGGGATCATGACCTATCCACCCCCGATTTACCACGGCGGCGAGGGCGAGAACAGCGCCGTCCACCGGCCGGACGGCAGCGAGCCGGAGCTGGTCTATCCGAACGGCACCCGGGTGCACTACCTGTCCACCGGCGCGTCCACGGGCGGGCTGTTCGGGCTGTACCGCTGGGAGTGCGGACCGGACGTGACCGGGCCGGACCCGCATTTCCACCGGTCGCTCACCGAGTCGTTCTACATCCTGTCCGGCACCATGGAGATCTACAACGGCACGAAGTGGCTCGAGTGCACGCCGGGTGACTACGTGCACGTGCCGGCCGGCGGGGTGCACGGGTTCAAGAACCGGTCCGGCGCGCCGGCGTCCATGCTGCTGCACTTCTCGCCCGGTGCGCCCCGGGAGGGATACTTCGAGGGGCTGGCCCGGCTCGGTGCGATGACCGAGGAGGAGCGGGTGGCCTTCTATCTCGAGCACGACAACATCTGGATCGGCTGAACGCGGCGAACCCGCCGGCGGAGGTCGCCGGCGGGTTCGTCCGCGTCCGCGGTCAGTCGTCGTCGCCCTTGTCCTTGGACTTGTGGCGGTTGATCTCGCCGGTGGCCCGGTCGACGTCGATGTCGTGGCGCACCGAGCCGTTCATCACCCGGACGTCCCAGACGGCGCGGCCGTGCTCCCACTCGGCCTCGATCTTGATGATCCGGCCGCCGCCGGCCGCACTCTGCGCGATCCGGCCGGCCTGCGCGGCCGTGATCTGGCCGGTCGAAGGAGCCTTGGTGGCCGGGCTCGTGGTCGAGCCGGAGCCGGGGCCGTCGTCGTCCAGCGAGCCGTCGCCGCGCCGGCCGTTGTCGTCATCGGTGGCGTCCGGCGACGGCGAGGCGGTGAAATCGTCGTCCGTCGCGCCGGGCGACGGCGAGCCGGTGAAGTCGTCGCCGGTCGCGCCGGGCGCGGGTCCCGGGCCGCCGTCGTCGACCGTGCCGTCACCGCGCAGGCCGTTGTCGTCGTCGGTGGCGTCCGGTGACGGGCTCGCGGTGACTGCGGCGCCGGCGCTGCCCGAGTCGTCCGCGGCGGCCAGTGCGGTGCCGGCCACCCCCAGCACGAGGACGGCACCGGCCGCGGCGGCGATCAGAGTCGAACGCTTCATGAGAACCTCCTGGTCGTTGTTCTGACCACGACATTCCCGCAGGTCCGGATAGCGGCGCGCTGCATGATCGCTAAGACCGGGTTAAGGCCGCGGCGGGCCGAGGTGCAGCACCATCACCGCGCCGGACGGCTCCCCCGCCGTGATCTCCAGGCGACCGCCGCTGGCCTGCGCGGCCCGGCGGCAGATGTCCAGGCCCAGGCCGGTCGAGTCGGCACCGCTGGCGCCGCGTCGCACCAGTCCGGCCGGCACACCGGGCCCGCGGTCCGCCACCGTGAGCACCGCGCCGCCGGTCGCGCGGGCTGTCAGGCGTACGGTAAATGGGGTTTCGTCGGGGGTGTGCGCAAAGACGTTGCCGAGCAGCGCGTCGACCGCGGCCGCCAGATCCTCGGCGGGCAGGCCCACCGGCAACGGGCCCGGTGCCAGGTCGACCGTCATCTCCCGCTGGGTGTCCTCGGCCAGCGCCGCCCAGAACTCGGCCCGGTCGGCCACCACGGCGGCGGCGTCGCTGCGGCCCGCGTCGGTGGTCGCCGAGCGGGCCTGCCGGATCAGCCCGGTCACCGCCCGTTCCAGCGCGTCCGCCGCCGCGGTCAGCCGGGCACCCTCCTGCGGGTCACGCAACGACTCCGCCTCCAGCCGCAGCACGGTCAGCGGCGTGCGCAGCCGGTGCGACAGGTCGGCCACGTGCTCCCGCTCCTGGCGCAGCAGCTCCTGGATGCGGCCGGCCAGGTGGTTCAGGGCGCCGGCGACGTCGCGCAGCTCGGGCGGGCCGGCCGGTTCGGCCCGGGCGGTCAGTTCCGCGTTCGCCAGCCGGTGGGACACCGTCGAGAGGGCCGTGATCGGCCGGACCAGCGACCGGGCCAGCCGGTCGGCGACCGCGAGGCCGACCAGCGACAGCAGCACCCCGAGCCCGGCCAGCACCAGCCAGGACCGGGTCACCCCGCTGCTCGCCTCGGCCGCCGAGACCTCGGTGCGGATCACCGCGGTGCCCTCGGGCCGGCCCTGCACCGCGATCACGATCTCCCGGCCGCCACCGGCGGTCCCGGCGGTGAGGCTCGCGCCCCGGCGGGCCAGCTCGACCGCCGGGGTGGGCGGCACGTCGGTGCCGAGCACCGAGGAGTCGGCGAGATACACGGTGACCGGCCGCCGCGACTCGGCGGCCAGGCGCTCCACGGTGAGCCGCACGGCGTCGAGCGAGGCGGTGCCGACCACGGTGACGATGCCCTGCACGTCGGCGGTGGCCCGGACGGTGGCGCGGTCCTCGGCCACCTGCCGCACCAGCAGCGCGAGCGGCACCAGGAACGCGATCATCATGAGGCCGGTGGTGGCGAGCACCAACAGCGCGAGCCGGCTCCTCACCGCGGTTCCGGCTCGCCGAGCCGGACACCCACCCCGCGGACGGTGTGCAGGTAGCGCGGCTCGGTGGCGGTCTCCCCCAGTTTGCGGCGCAGCCAGGACAGGTGCACGTCGACGGTCTTGTCGGCGCCGCCGTACGGGATCTGCCACACCTCGGTGAGCAGCTCCCGCTTGGTGACCACCTGCCCGGCCCGGGCCGCCAGGTGGTGCAGCAGGTCGAACTCGCGCGGCGTCAGCTCGACCGTCGTGCCGGCCAGCCGGACCACCCGGGCCGCCGGGTCGATGCTCAGCTCGCCCACCGTGATGGTCGGGTCGGCCGGTGCCGCGCCGCCGCGCCGCAGCACGGCCCGGATCCGCGCGTCCAGCTGGGCCGCGGTGAACGGCTTGACCAGGTAGTCGTCGGCGCCCGCGTCGAGCACCCGGACGATCTCGGTCTCGTCGTCCCGGGCGGTCGCCACGATCACCGGCACCCGGCTGACCGCGCGCAGCATCCGCAGCGTCTCGCGGCCGTCCAGGTCGGGCAGGCCGAGGTCGAGCACCACCAGGTCGGGGCGGTCGGCCAGGGCGGCCTGCATGCCCTCCAGGGCGGTGCCGACCGCGGCGACCGCGTGCCCGCGCTCGCGCAGGGCGCGCAGCAGCGGGGTGCGGATGGTCACGTCATCCTCGATCAGCAACAGCCGGGCCACCGGCCCGAGCCTAGTCGCCGGCACCGCCGCGACCAGGCTCTTAACCGTCCCTTATCGTCCGCTCGGCACCGTCTTAGGGCGGGCTCGGGCATAGTTCGGCCCATGGGCTTGTGGAGAGCGTCCCGGGTGCCGGGCCGCGCCGTGCCGGCCGAGCAGACCGGCCGGGTGCGGCGCCCGGCCGTGGCCGGCGCCGGCTGGCTGGCCGCCGCCGGGCTGGCCACCCTGATCGGGCTGGGCGGCATCCGGCTGGTCGGCGACAGCCTGACCAGCACGCCGGGCGGGGTGCTGAGCCAGGAGCAGGTGGAACGGGCCCTGGCGGAGGCCACCCCTTCACCCCCGGAAACCACACCGTCGGTCGAGCCCTCGGTCGAGCCCTCGGTCGAGCCCTCGGTCGAGCCGTCGCCGGTACCGTCGCGGTTGGAGAAAACCCCGGTCCAGCGCAGCTTCACGGTCAGCGGCGGCACCGCGGTCGCCGCCTGCCAGGGCTCCACCGCGTACCTGATCAGCTGGTCACCCACCCAGGGCAACCGGGTCGACCGGGCCCGGCCGGGACCGGCGCGCGAGGTCGAGGTGCGGTTCCGGGGCGAGGACAGCGACTCGGAAATCAAGATCAGCTGTTCCGGCGGCGTCCCGGTGGCCGAACGAAAGGACGAGGACGACGATGACGACTGACGGGTAGGGTCTGGAGTCGATGACGGATGACCTGGACCGCCGCGGGGTCCGCTCGGTCGCGCGGGCGCTCGACATCCTGAGCGCGTTCAGCGCCACCCATCCGCGGTTGCACCTCTCCGAGCTGGCGGAGGCCGTCGGCCTGCCCCGGCCGACCGCCCGCCGCCTGGCGGTCACCATGATCGAAAAAGGCTTCCTGCGCCAGGACCCGGACGGCACGTACCTGCTCGGCATCCGCCTGCACGAGCTGGGCAGCCAGGTCTCCAAGAGCTCCGCCATCGCCCACCAGACCACCACGGCCGCCGACGAGCTGTCCCGGGTCACCGGCGAGACGGTGCTGGTGGCCGAGGTGGACTGGGGCAACCTGTCGCTGCACATCCTGGACAAGCGCCAGTCCCGGCACCCGGCCGCCGACACCGCACCGGTCGGCCACCGGTTCCCGCTGGCCACCGGCTGCATCGCCAAGGCGGTGCTGGCCGGGCTGCCGCCCGAGGGCGCCGCGGCCATCGTGCCGCAACTGCGGCTGCTCCCCCGCACCAACGACACCATCGTGGACCCGAAACTGCTGGCCGCCGAGGTGGCCGCCAGCCGCGCCCGGGGCTACGCGATCGCCTCCGGCGAATTCCAGCCGGGGATGGCCGGGGTGGCGGTGCCGGTGCACCTGTCCGGCCGGGTGGTGGGCGCTTTGGCCGTACTCGGCACCACGATGCGCTATCCGCGCCCCAAGCTGCACCAGACCGGCCGGCTGGTCCGCCAGGTACTGGCCGACCACCGCCCGCGTTCGTGACGCTGCGTCAGGTCACCCGTTTCACGATGCGGAACCGGACCTCGTAACGAGGGGAACGACGCGACTAACCTCCGCGCGTTGTTACTTTGCGTTTCCCCTACAGGAGGATCGCCGTGGGGCGTGCCGAATCCGGCCAGCCGTTGTCGCGCCAGGACGAGGACGAGGACGGCGGCCTCGGTCAGACCCTCCTGGTCGGCGGGCTCATCCTGGTCTTCCTCATCGCGCTGGCCGGGCTGCTGTACTTGACGTTACTGAACTGAACCCGGCCGACCACTCTCCGCTGACCGACCGACCGATCCGTCCACGGTGGAGCGCGCCGTACGATCGCCGGACCTGACGACCTCACCCGAGGGGGCGCCTTGTCCGACGAGCCGCAGCGAGTCTTCGCACCTGCCGACGAGACCGGCCCGCCGGGGCCCGCCCGGATCATCGACCTGATGGCCGGCTACATGGTGTCCAAGACCCTGTTCGCCGCCATCGAGGTCGGCCTGTTCGCCGCGGCCGACACCGCCCGCACCCCGGCCGAGCTGGGCGAACGCTGCGGCATCCCGGAGCGCAGCGCCCGCGCCATGGCCGATCTGCTGGCCGACGCGGGCGTGCTGGTCCGCGACGGAGACCGGTTCCGCAACGCACCGGACGCCGAGACCTTCCTGGCCGGGCGCACCCCGTTCGACATGCGGCCGCTGGCCCGCTACTGGGACCTGGTCAGCTATCCGGCCTGGACCCACGCGACCGAGGCGTTCCGCACCCGGCGGGGCGTGCGCCCGGAGCTCGACAAGATCCAGACAGAGGCGTACGAGGCGGCGGTCGCCCTGGTCACCGCCGAGACCGCGGCCGACCTGGCCCGGGCGTACGACTTCGGCCCGCACCGCCGCCTGCTGGACGTGGGCGGCGGCATCGGCACCTTCGTGCGGCCCATCCTGGCCGCGCACGGGCACCTCACCGCCACCCTGGTCGACCTGCCGCAGGTGGCCGCCGTGGTGCCGCCCGCCGACCGGCTCACCGCGGTGGGCGCCGACCTGTTCACCGACCCGCTGCCCGGCGGCCACGACGTTGTGCTGGTGGCCAACGTGCTGCACCTGTTCCCGCCGGAGCAGATCACCGCACTGCTGCGCCGGCTGCGCGAGGTGATCGCACCGGACGGCCGGCTGCTGCTGGTCGACTGGTGGCGCACCGAGCGGGTGCCGCACCCGTCGGCCCGGTTCGGCGCCGGCGAGTTCCTGATGATCGGCGGCGGCGACCTCTACCAGGTCGACGAGGTGGCCGGCTGGCTGGCCGAGACCGGCTGGCGCTACACGGGAGTGCAGCCGCTGCCCGCACCGTCCGGCGTCATCCTGGCTCAACCGTGATCGCGGCCGCCGGGCACATCGCCTCCGCGTTGCGCACCACCACGAGCCGGTCGTCCGGCGGGGACGGGTCGAGCAGCACCACGATGCCGTCCTCGTCGCGCTGGTCGAAGACGTCCGGTGCGGTCATCACGCACTGCCCGGCGCCGCAGCAGCGGTCCTCGTCGACGGTGATCTTCACAACCGCGCCCCCTTGATCGTCAGGAGCGCCTCGATCGCGTCGATGAGCAGGCGGCCGGTGCGGGGCCAGGTGTCGGCCGATGGGGCGTTGCCGTCGGCCAGGTCCTGCTCGCGGTCGGCACAGGTGTGCACGATCAGGTGGCGGACCATGCCGGTGCGCACCGTGACGCACTCGCCGGGCATCGGCCGGGCCAGCGCCAGGATGCCGTCCATGGCGCGGCGCATCACCGGGGACGCGGTCGCCTCGGCGACGACGACGGTGCGCAGCCCGGGGTCGATCACCACCTGGGCTGCGAACCGCGCGTACCAGCTCGGCACGCCCAGGCCCTCGAGGTGGTTGGTGACCGGCAGCACCAGGCAGGCGATGTGCGCGCGCAGGTCACCGGAGCCGGCCACCCGGCGCAGCATCTGCTCGCGCATCCGGTCCATCGGGCCGACGTGCTCACGGACGATCGCGGCGACCAGGTCGGCCTTCGTCCCGATGTGGTAGCCGACCGCGGAGTTGCTGCCCTGTCCGGCCGCCTCGGCGATCTGCCGTGCCGACACCGCGTGCACGCCGCGCTCGGCGAACAGCCGTTCGGCGGTGCGCAGCAGCAGCCGCCGGGTGGCCACCGCGTCGGCCCGCCGGCTGCCGGCGTCGACCGGCGAGACGCCGGGGCCCCGCCACAACTCTCCGCTCACCATCGGACCGGAAGCCCTTCGAGCCCGCCCACGATGAGGCCCTCCTTGCGGCGCAGGCCGTCCGGCGGCACCGCGAGCCGCAGGCCGGGCAGCCGGTCGAGCAGCACGGTGAGCACGGTCTGCAGCTCCACCCGGGCCAGCGACTGGCCCAGGCAGGCGTGCGGCCCGGCGCCGAACGCGAGGTGCGGGTTGGGCGAGCGGTCGAGCACCATCTCGGCCGCGTCGGCGAACACCCGGTCGTCCCGGTTGGCGGCACCCAGGCAGGTGACCACCGTGCTGCCGGCCGCGATGGTCTCGTCGCCCACCCGGACCTCCTCGGTGAGGTAACGCGGCAGGCCGAAGCCGAAGTTGGCGTCGAAGCGCAGCGACTCGTCGACCGCGGTGGGCACCAGCGTGCGGTCGGCCACCAGCCGCTCCCAGCGTGCCGGGTCGGCCAGCAGCATGCCCATCATCTTGCCGATCATGTTGGCCGTGGTCTCGTGCCCGGCGACCAGCAGGCCCTGGGCGGTGGCCACCAGTTCCTCCCCGGACAGCCGGCCGTCCTCGCTGTCCACGATGACGGCGAGCTCGCTGATCAGGTCGTCGCCCGGATCGGCCCGCTTGGCCAGCACGTGCGCCACCATGAACTCGCCGAACTCCTGGGCGGCCTTGTCGATCTCGGCCTGCTGGTAGCGGCTGAGGTTGAGCATGGCGTCCGACCAGTGCGAGAACTGCTCGCGGTGCCCGGCCGGCACGCCCAGCAGCTCGCAGATCACGAAGACCGGCAGCGGGAAGCCGAGCGCCGCGGCGAGGTCGGCCGGTGCGCCGCCGGCCACCATGTCGTCGATCAGGTCGTTGGCGAGCTGCTCGATGCGCGGCCGCAGCGCGTTGACCCGCTTGGCGGTGAACGAGCGGCTCATCATCCGGCGCCAGCGGGCGTGCCCCTCGCCGCTGGTCATCGACGCGCTCACGGTCTCCTCGTTGAACACGCCGCCGGTCTCGGAGTCGGCGATGCGGGCCGCGTCCGGTGTGGTCAGGTTGCGGGTGAAACGTGGATCGGCCAGCATGCCGCGGACGTCGGCGTACCGGGTCAGCAGCAGCACCTCGTCGCCGCTGGCCATCCGGACCCGGGAGACCGGGCATTCGCCGCGCAGCCGCGCCCACTCGGCCGGCGGTTCGAGGGGCTCGGGTTGCGGGAACGGGTAGTTCTGAACGTCGGTCATGAACAACTCCTCCACTCACATCCGTCGATCTCTACTTAAGTCGAGTGACTGAGATCGACTCAACCGGCGAGTGTGCCGAGTTTCACGGCAGCGCCCCCTGGTGCGCGAGCGGATCTAGTTAGGTTAGCCTCACCTCATGACCAGGGACGTTGCGCTGACCGGCGCCGATCTGACGCTCGCCTACGACGGCCGCACCGTCGTGCAGGCAGCCGGGCTCGAGCTGACCGCCGGCACCGTGGTCGCACTGATCGGGCCGAACGGGTCCGGCAAGTCGACCCTGCTGCGGGCGCTGGCCCGGCTGCACGCACCGCTGTCCGGCACCGTGACGCTCGGAGCCGAGGACGCGTACCTGTTGCGCCCCAAGGACTTCGCCCGCCGGGTCACCCTGCTCACCCAGTCCCGGCCGACGCCCGGCGGGGTCCGGGTGCGCGACGTGGTGGCGTACGGCCGGCACCCGTACCGCGGCCGGTTCGGCGCCGGCGACCCGGACGGCCCGGAGGCGGTGGAGCGCGGCATGCGGCTCACCGGCGTGACCGCGATGGCCGACCGCCCGGTCGACGAACTGTCCGGCGGCGAGCTCCAGCGGGTCTGGCTGGCCACCTGCCTGGCCCAGGACACCGGCGTGGTGCTGCTGGACGAGCCCACCACCTTCCTCGACCTGCGCTACCAGGTGGAGATCCTGGACATCGTCCGCGACCTGGCCGACGAGCACAGCGTCGCGGTCGGCATCGTGCTGCACGACCTGGACCAGGCCGCCGCGGTGGCCGACCGGATCGTGCTGCTGCACCGGGGCGACGTGATGGCCGCCGGCCGGCCCGCCGACGTGCTCACCGCCGAGCGGCTCACCGAGATCTACGGACTGCGCATCGACGTCGCCCTCGGCGACGACGGCCACGTGCGCACCAGGCCCGTCGGCCGGCACACCACCCGGCCCGTCACCACCTGAAACAGATAATTCCGAAGGGAACCCCCCGATGATGATTTCCCGCCGGGCCGTCGCCGCCACCGCGGCGGCCGCGCTCACCGCCGCGCTGCTGGCGGCCTGCGGCACCACCGAGGAACCGACCACCGCGGGCGGCGCCTCGTCCGCACCGCCGGCCGGGCCGGTGACGCTCACCGACGAGCGCGGCACCGTCAACCTGGACCGGCCGGCCACCAACATCGTCGCGCTCGAGTGGGGCCTGGCCGAGAATCTGGTGGCGCTGGGCGTCAAGCCGATCGGCCTGGCCGATGTGAAGGGCTACAACACGTACGACACCATCGCGGCGATCGACCCGTCCACCCCGGACGTCGGCACCCGCGGCGAGCCCAGCCTGGACGCCATCGTGGCGCTCAAGCCCGACCTGGTGGTGACCACCACCGACCTGCCGGAGAACGTGATCAAGCAGATCACCGCCCAGGTGCCGGTGCTGACCCTGCGCGGCTCGGACGGCACCGACCCGATCGGCTACATGCGCAAGACCGTCACCACACTGGCCCAGGCCACCGGCAAGCAGGCCGAGGGGCAGAAGGCGCTGGCCGACTTCGACGCCAAGGTGGCCGCCGCCAAGGACAAGCTGGCCCAGGCCGGCAAGGCCGGTGCGCCGTTCACGATGGCCGACGGCTGGCTCGACTCCGGCACGGTCTCGCTGCGGATGTACACCCCCGGCTCGTTCTTCGGCGGCGTCGCCAAGGAGGTCGGGCTGCAGAACCAGTGGACCGGCGCCGGCGACAAGGACTACGGCCTGGCACAGACCGACGTCGAGGGCCTCACCAAGATCACAAACAAGGACAACACATTCGTGTACGTGTCCAACGACGCCGACGGTGGCGCGGCCTTCGTCAAGGCGCTGACCGGCAACGCCGTGTTCAAGCAGCTGCCGTTCGTCCAGGGCCAGAAGGTCAAGCGCATCCCGGACGGCATCTGGATGTTCGGTGGCCCGCCGTCCGCAGCCGCCTACCTCGACGCGCTCGTCACCGCGCTGACCACCTGATCGGCAGCACAGCATGACCGCCTGCACCGAGCGGCACCCAGCCGCACCTGCGGACGGCCTCGCAGGCGAGGGCCAGAAGGGCATGCCTAAGGAGGGCCCAACATGACCAGCAGCACGACCGCACCGCCCGCCGCGCTCCCGGTGACCGGCGGCACCACCCGCCGGACCTCCGGCATCGTCGCCGCGTTCACCCTAGCGGTCGTGCTGCTGATCGTCCTGGCCGCGATCCACCTGCTCCAGGGCACCGCCCGGCTGACCGCCGCGGAGCTGCTGGGCGCCGTCCTGCCCTGGGCGGAGGACACCGGCGACCGCGGCGAGGCGGTGGCCGTGCTGCTGGCCAGCCGGGTGCCCCGGCTGCTGGCCGCGCTGCTGGTCGGCCTCGCCGTCGGGGTGGCCGGCGCGGTGCTCCAGTCGATCGCCCGCAACCCGATCGCCTCGCCGGACACCCTCGCGGTCAACGCCGGCGCGTACGTCTCGGTGGTCGCGGTGGCGGCCTTCGGGGTGGCCCTGCCGTTCGCGCTCAACGGACTGGTCGCGTTCGTCGGCGGCCTGGCGGCGTCCGGTCTGGTGCTGCTGGTGGCCCGCGGCGGCGCCGCCGGGCCGACCCGGCTGGTGCTGGCCGGCTCGGCGGTGGCGCTGGCCCTGCACGCGCTCACCACCGTGCTGCTGATGCTGTCCGCGCAGAACACCGCGGGCCTGTTCGCCTGGGGCGCCGGCACCACCGTCCAGTCCGGGGCCCGGCAGGTCACCATGGCCGCGCCGCTGGTGCTGGCCGGCCTGCTCGGCACGCTGCTGCTGGCGCACCGGCTGGACGTGCTGGGCCTGGGCGACGACCCGGCCCGGGTGCTGGGCGTCGACGTGCGCCGCACCCGGGTGATCTCGGTGGGCCTGGCGGTGCTGCTGGCCGCCACCGCGGTCACCGTGGCCGGCCCGATCGGCTTCGTCGGCCTGTGCGCACCGGTGATCGCCCGGCTGGTCGCCCGCAAGGTGGCCGGCCTGTCCGGGCACGCGCTGCTGCTGCCGTTCGCCGGCCTGGCCGGCGCGCTCATCGTGGTCTTCGCGGACGTGCTGCTGCGCGCCGTGCTGCCGGCCGAGCGGGCCATCTCGGTGCCGACCGGCATCATCACCTCGCTGGCCGGCGCGACCGTGCTGGTCTGGCTGGCCCGCGGGCTGCGCGCCGGCCCGGCCGCGGCACCGGCCCGGGGCGCGCACGGCACGGTCCGCACCCGCCGCTGGGTGACCGCGATCGGGGTGGTGCTCGGCGCCGGGCTGACCGCCGCGGTCGTGGCCGCGCTGCTGCTCGGCGACCGCCTGGTGCTGCTCGGCGACGTCGCCAACTGGTGGGCCGGGGTGGCCGGCCGGGAGGTCTCGTTCGTCCTCGACCTGCGCTGGCCCCGGGTGCTGGCCGCACTGCTCGGCGGGGCCGCGCTGGCCCTGGCCGGCGCGGTGGTGCAGGCGGTCTGCCGCAACCCGCTGGCCGAACCGAGCCTGCTCGGCGTCACCCCCGGCGCCAGTGTCGGCGCGGTCGCCGTGGTCATGCTCGTGCCCGGCATCGGCGCGTGGCCGGTGATGGCCGCCAGCACCATCGCGGCGCTGGCGACGTTCGCACTGGTCTATTGGCTGGCGGCCGGCCGCGGCCCGGCATCCGACCGGATCGTGCTGGTCGGCATCGGCGTGAGCGCCGGCGCCGCCTCGATCACCACCCTGATCATCGTGATCCTCTCGCCGTGGAACCTGTCCACGGCGCTGACCTGGCTGGCCGGCTCCACCTACGGCCGCAACCTGGGCCAGATCGTGCCGGTCGCGCTGGTGCTGGCGCTGGCCCTGCCGGTGGCGCTGATCGGTGCCCGGACGCTGGACCTGGTGGCCCTGGACGAGGACGTGCCGAGGGTGCTGGGCGTCCCGCTGAGCCGGGCCCGCCTGGGCTTCCTCACCATGGCCGCGGTGCTGACCGCCGCGGCGGCCGTAGCGGTGGGCGCGCTCGCCTTCGTCGGCCTGGTCGCACCGCACGCGGCCCGCGCCCTGGTGGGCGGCAGGCACAGCCGGGCCATCCCGGTGGCGGTGGCCCTGGGCGCCCTGCTGGTCAGCGTCGCCGACACGGTGGGCCGCACGGTGATAGCCCCGAGCCAGCTCGCGGCCGGCCTGGTGACGGCCCTGATCGGCGCGCCCTATTTCGTGTGGCTGCTCTGGAAGAGCCGCGCTGCCTGACCCGCTGCCGCAGCGACGCCGATCAGGCGGACGACGGTTCGTCGCGACATGCGGTTGGGCGTCATCCCGGGTCCGGTGCGGACGACTCCGCGCCGACCTCCGCGACGTCCCACACGACGCAGTGCACCCCTGGCCGTTCCACCGCGCCCTGATCCAGCATGGCCTGGTGGTAGCGGCGGGCGTTCTGCTCGTCGGCGAAGACCTGCATCATGTGCCCGTCCAGCGTCCACGTGCCGTGCCGGAAGCCGGGCGTGCCCACCTTGCTCGACGCCATCAACGGGACCTGAGCGCGCAACTCGTCGATGACCGACGGGTCGATCCGCCACACACCGATCACGGCCCACATGCCGAGCCCTCCTCAGGTCAGCCCTGGGCGTACCGGTCCAGGGTGGAAGCCCACATCCGGGAAATCAGCCGGCCGACGGGGCCGCGATGCAACACGGACAGCATCACCTTTTGCGAGCGGGCGTTCGTGCTGGTCCACTCGGCGTGGACCCGGCTGCCTCCGTTGCCGGCCGGGGCGATCCGGGCGAAGCCCTCGCCACCTCCGCCGTAGCTGCTGTCGAGGACGGTCCAGCGGATCACCGCGGGCTCCGACCAGTCGTAGCGGGCGACCACCCAGAACGGCGATCCGGGTGTGCTCTCCCGGGCCACCGCCCAGGTGTCGCCCTGCTCGCGCAATTCGTACGTCTTCGGATCCAGCGTACGGTTCCAGATCTGCGGCCGCCGGTCGGTGAAATCGGTCAACGCCCGGAGCACCTGCTCGGGTGAGGCCTTCGTAACGAGGTCGAACCGCATGACGTCATTTTCTCAACCGGAGTCCCTCCGGTGAACCGTTCGTGCGGCCGGTTCCGATGAGGGGGTGTGACCGTGCCGGGTGAGATACCTACCGATGCCGACCTCTTGCGTGCTGTCGCGTCGGGTGACCGGGCTGCGTTCGAGTTGTTCTATCGGCGTTACGTGACCTGGTTGACGGTGCGGATGCGATATCGCTGTGCGGACGAGAGCCTCGTCGACGACGTGGTGCAGGAGACGTTCCTGGCGGTGTGGCGGGGCAAGGCGCGGTACGCCGAACGTTCCGGTGGCGACGTCACCGGCTGGTTGTGGCGGATCGGGTCCCGCCGGCTGATCGACTCGCTGCGGGGGCAGACCGCCCGGGAGCGCCTGTCCCGGCTGCTGCGGAAGCGGACGGGCCGAGACGAGCCGTCGGCGGAGGAGCAGGTGCTGCTCGGTGTCGAACACGGAGACCTCGCCGGGGCGCTCGGCCGGCTCTCGCCGGAACTGCGCGCCGTCGTACAGGCAACAGTTTTGGACGGATTGAGCACCAGCGAGGCGGCGGTTCTGCTCGGCATCCCAGCCGGCACGGTCAAGACCAGGGCGATGCGCGCGCGGCGACAACTGCGTGGGGAGCTGGCGTGAATCAGGAAAGGGCGCCGATGAGCCAGACTGCTTGGCATTTGCCGGACGATCAGCTGCGGCAGTACGCCGGGCTGGCCCTGTCGCCGCCGGGACTGTGGTCGGTGGAGACGCACCTTGCCGGCTGCGCGGCGTGCCGGGGGCGCCTGGACGCCGTTGCCGGGTCCACGATCGCGCGGGCCGGCTGGTTCCGGATGGAGACCGAGCTCGACGCACCCGTTCCCGGCCCGGTCGAGCGGCTGCTCGTGCGCCTGGGCGTGCCGGACCACACCGCACGGCTGCTGGCCGCCGTCCCGGCGCTGCGGCTGTCGTGGCTGGCGGCGGTGGCGCTGACGCTGGGGCTGACCGCGGTCGTCGCCTGGCTGTCGGGGCCGATGGTCCTGCTGGTGATCGCCCCGCTGCTGCCGCTCCTCGGGGTGTCGGTGTCGTTCGGCCCACGGGTCGACCCCACGTACGAGATCGCCCTTGTTGCGCCCATGCACACCGGTCACCTGCTGATGATCAGATGCGCCGCCGTGTTGTGCACCACCACGGTGCTGAGCGGCATGGCGAGCCTGGCGCTGCCGAAGTACGGCCTGATAGTGCTCGGGTGGTTCCTGCCGGCGCTGACGTTGACGCTGGTCAGCCTCGTCCTGACACCCCGGCTCGGACCCGTGGCCGCCGCGGGCACGGTCGGCACGGTCTGGCTGCTGCTGGTCGCGGTGACCCTGCTGGCCGGGGTGGGCGACGTTGCCTTCGCCGTCGCCGCACAGTTCTCGCTGGCGCTCGCCGGGGTCCCGGCGGCCGTCGCGATCATCCGCCTGCGGGCGACCTTCGAGAGGATGCCATGACGACGTCGACGGTGGCGGTACGCGCCCGCGACCTGCAACTGCGGTACGGCCGGACGACCGCCTTGGCGGGGGTGTCCCTCACCCTGCGGGACGGCGTGACGGGGCTGCTCGGCCCCAACGGTGCGGGCAAGACGACGCTACTTCGGATCATCGCGACCGCCGTCCCGCCGGATCACGGGGACCTGAGTGTGCTGGGCGCCGACCCGCGCACCGGACCGGGCCGGCTGGCCGTCCGGAGGCGGCTCGGATACCTCCCCCAGGATCCGGGTTTCCATCCGAACTTCACCGCGTTCGAGTTCGTCGACTACGTCGCGATCCTCAAGGAGTTGACGGAACGCAGGTCCCGCCACGCGGAGGTGCGGCGGGTGCTGGCCGAGGTGGGCCTCGACGCGCAACGGCAGAAGCCGGTCAAGACGTTGTCCGGTGGCATGCGCCAGCGGCTGGGGCTGGCGGCCGCCCTGATCGGCGGTCCGGACCTGCTGATTCTCGACGAACCCACGGTCGGCATGGATCCGGAGCAGCGGCTGCGGTTCCGCGAACTGCTCGCCGAGTTGGGCGAGGGGCGCACGGTGCTGCTGTCCACCCATCAGACCGAGGAGGTGATGCTGCTCTGCCAGCAGGTGATAGTGCTGGACCAGGGAGCCGTACGCTTCGAGGGCAGCCCGGCGGAGCTGGCGGCGCTGGCCACCGGGCGGGTGTGGACCAGCGGTTCCCGCGCGCCCGGGGCGCTCGCCTCCTGGCGTACCGGGACGGGGCTCTACCGGCACGTCGGCGATCCGCCGCCCGGTGCGGACCTGCTCGAACCGACCATCGAGGACGGTTACCTCATGCTGGTCGACGTCGCGTCCGCCCGGGAGGTGCCGGCGTGAGCGCCGCGCCGGTCCGCGAGCGGACGGCCGGAGTTCCCGGCGCTCCGGGCGCCCGGGACTCGCGGCGCGGGATGGTGGCCCTGGCCCGGGTCGAGGCGGTACGCCTGCTGCGCCATCCCGTCACCGTCGTCTTCATGCTGCTGTTCATGGGCACGTGGATCTACGACGTGGCTGCGAACGGTGCCGCGCGCTACCCCGTGCTCCAGGACGAGAACCGCGAGATCCAGTTCGCCGGCGTCGTGCTCCTCGGTGGCGCCGCCCTGGTCGTGGCCAACCTCGCGGTGCTGCGGGCGCACCGGCACGGCACCGCCGCGCTGTACGACGTGCTCGCCCTGCCCGCGCCGTGGCGTACCGGTGGCCACCTGCTCGCCCTCGTCCCGTTCGCCGCGGTGAGCGCCGGCCTGGTCGCGGTCCGGATCGGCGTGTTCGCCGCCTCCCCCGGCGCCGCCGGCGCGACCGACCCGTACGAACTGGCCACCACGCCCGTTGCCGTCCTGCTGCTCGGCGCGACCGGTGTGCTGCTGGGCCGGCTGGTGCACTCGGTGGTGGTCGCGCCGCTAGTCCTCCTGGCCCTCGCGGTCGTCACGGTCGCCGGCCAGATGCCCGGCTACGCACCGCTGGCGTGGATACTGCCGGCCGCGGTGTCCTACGAGCCGATGCCGCTGCCGGTGGACCTGCTGGCCCGCCCGGCGGCGGCGCATCTGGTCTACCTGGCCGGCGCGCTCTCGCTGGTGATCGTGGCGGCGCTCGCCCGCAGCGGGGCGCGCGGCCGGTACCTCACCGCGGTCGCGGCTGCGGGTCTGTTGGTCACCCTGGCGGCCGGTGCAGTCCAGTACCGTCCGGTGAACGCCGAGGTCACCGCCGCGAGGATCGTCGCCACGGAAAGGCCGGCCGGGCAGCAGACGTGCCGGACGGTCGACCCGGTCACCTACTGCGCTTTCGAGGGTTTCACGCCGTGGGTGAGTGGCTGGGACACCGTGGTGCGCGGCGTCCTGCGCCGGCTGCCGGCCGCGGAGGCCCAGCGACCGTTCGCGGTGCGCCAGCGGGTATGGGCGCACAACTACCCCACGGCCGGCCGTGTGACCGAGCTCGAGGACGTCCGTGCTCGCGCGGAGATCTGGCGGCAGGACGACCAGGCAGCCGGCACGCCGGCCACCGTGCCGGTCGGCACGACCTGGGGTGACCTCCGGTCCGAGGTGGGCTTTGCCGGCCTGATCGCGTACGAGGTGCTGACCCGCGCCGGAGTGGCCGCCTCCGGTTCGATGTGCGGCTCGCGGGCCGTACTGGTCGCCTGGCTGGCCGGCCAGGCGACCCCACGGACCGCCGCCGGTCTGCGCGAGGCCGACGCCACCAGTTGGGGCGGCGTGTCGTTCACGGAGACGAGCTTCGACACCGGGGTGTCGGTACCCGACCGGGAGATGTCCGTGGCGTTCGCCCTACTGGAGCGACCGGCGGACCAGATCGGGGCGCAGCTCCTGCGGTCCTGGCCGGAGCTGACCGCGGCCGGCACCCCCACCGAGCGGGTCGGCGAGCTTTTCGGCGTGCCGGTGCCACCGCAACTGCCCGAGGGCGAGCGATCGGTGTGCACGGCGTGAACCTGCGGACCGTCATACCCCTGCTCGGTCCGACCGCACGGGCGATGCGCTGGCGGCCCTTTCTCGCCGCCGTAGCCCTCGGCCTGGCCGTCACCGCCGTGCCGGCCGCCACGTCCGTCCTGCTGAGCAACGAGAACCTGGTCAACCTGCTGCGCATCGCGGCGGTCTGCGGTGCGCTGGGCGCCACGTTCCTGCTGGACGATCCGGCGGCCGGAAGCATCGCGACCGTGCCGGCCGGGCGCCTGCTGCGGTACGCGGTGCGGCTGGTCATCGCGCTGGCCGCGGTCGCGGCCTGGTGGACCACCGTCGTCGCGATCACCGTCGCCGGCGCCGAACACGAGGTGTCCCTGCAACTGGGCGGCACGACGGTGGAGGCCGCCACGCTCATGGCCGTCGGCTTGGGCCTCGCCGTCCTGGCCGGCCGTAACGCACCGGACGGCAACGGCAGCACCGTCGCCGGCGCGACGCTGCTCGCCGTGACGGCGGGCGCCGCATTCCTGCCCGAGGGCCTGGCCCTGTTCCTCGCGCCAGACGATCCGAGGTGGCCGGCGGCGCACGTCTACTGGACGCTCGCGCTGACCGCCGCGTCTCTCGTAACCGTCGTGGCCGGCTACGAACCGGTCCGATCACGCCTGCTGAGGCGGTGATCGAGGCCCCTGACGCCGGCGTCCGAGCTCGCATCAATCTATGCGGGTCGGTTTGAACGACCGCTCCGCAACGCCACGCCCACCGAGGCGAACAACGCAAAGCCGTTTAAAAGGCGAGACATTGCAACGAACCAAGATTTCCTATTGACGGCGCGGCTCTGAGTGTGACGTCTTGGCATCTAATCGTCCGCGCCTGCTCCGTCCTCGGCTGTATGAGTTTCGTGAGCGTAGGGCGTGATCTCTGGCCACCACTCTGGATGCTTCAGAACCTCGGCTCGCAGACTCGGGCTGCGTTGTAGGACGTATCGGGTATAGGAGGTCCAATCCTCGCCGTTCGTGGAGAACCCCGGGAGCCGATCGACAGCCTTAAGGGCCATAGACAGGACGTCCAAAATTGACTGTGATGCAATTTGTGGTCGCCGGTTCTCATCGCCGTCCTGGTGCCAGACAAGTTGATGAGTCTGTGGATCATCTGCCACACGCAGCAAAACCTCTTGAAGCCGAACCATCACCTCTAGGTTGAACGACAGCTCCGAGGAAGCCTGCATCAATGACGTCTGCTCAAGCACCGATTGCGCCTGCAGCCTCGTGGACCGTGCCTGCAAACCGGCGAAGACCATCGACGCTGCAGCAACGCAGACCGCAACCGCAGCCACGAGAATTTCCATACGTGGACTCCTCCGGGCCATCAGTCAACCGACCCATGTCGAAGATGGTGGCAAGGCCGGGCAGCCCTGATCTTCCCGGGTTCCGTGAAGCCGCCAGAGCTGGAGGATGAGCCGCGCTGTCGCAGACACACAGCACCTCCACACCTAGGGTGGCTGCACCGGGAGGGGCCCGGCACGGCTCTTCTTTGCCGGCGATCTCCGCAGTTGCGCTTGGTGACGTGGTTGAGCTGGTCCGCAGTGACGCCTGGCCGGGGGTGGGGGTCTTACTCGCGTAATGCGGTCTCGTAGGCCGAGCGAAGCTCGTCGGCCGCTTGTGGAGCGTGTGGATCCGGTCTAGGGGCACCGAGGTGCACGTGGCGCAGATCGTCCATGAAACGAGCGACCAGTCCCTGGCCGCCGTCGCGCAGCAGCTCGGCACGAACCCGAAGGCGACGTTCGCCGCTGCGGTGGGCGAGGCCCCACGAGCCGAGCGCCACCATGATCGGCAACGTTTGGACGCCGGCCTCGGTGAGCGAGTAGGCCGCCCGTTGCCCACGCCGTGCGTCCTGCCGCGTCAGCAGGCCCGCATCCGAGAGCCGCCGCAAGCGGCTGCTGAGGATGTTCGGGGCGATGCCTTCCTCGCTGCCGGCGAGCAGTTCGCGGAAGTGGCGCCGGTCACCGAACATGATGTCGCGCAGCACGAGCATCGCCCACGGGTCGCCCAGAACCTCGACCGCCTGATTGATCGGACAGCCCGAGCGTGGCGCGGACTCCATCGATACCCTCCTCGCAAGTGATTGCAAGTTACTATCACTCTCTTTAGGGTGGCGGCTAGCAGTAGCAGACCGCTATCAGTTGGAGGGCTGATGCCAGGCCGGTTCGTGTACTGGATGAACGTGTCCCTCGATCTGAGGATCGAGCACGCCAAGGACGAGCAAGGCGGTGGATCGTGGATGCGCATCGGCGAGCCCCTGCACAACGAGTTCAACTCACGGGCGCGAGCGCTGTCGCTCATGGTCCAGGGACGCATCATCTACGAGACGATGGAGCGATTCTGGCCGAGCGCGCGCAACGACGCCTCGTTGCCCGGCTTCCTTCGCGAGTATGGTCAGATTTGGACCTCGATGCCGAAGGTGCTGGTGTCGCGAACGCGCACCAGCGCCGAGCACAACACGCGGGTGATCAGTGCCGACGACGCCGTCGGCGCACTCGCGGACCTGCGCACGCAGACCGAAGGCGATATCGGGGTCGGGGGTGCCACGCTAGCTACCGCGCTGCTCCGTGCCGGGCTGTTGGATGAGCTGCTGCTTTTCACCCACCCGGTCATCCTCGGCGCCGGCCGACCGTTGTTTGACAGCCATGACGAGCCGCTAGGGCTGGACCTGCTCGAGCAGGCGAGCTTCGACCAGGGCGTCACGCTCCACCGATACGCCGTTCGGAAGGTGCATGGATGACCATGAGCACCGGACTCGCCGTGTTGACCTGGCCGCTGCACACCGACCGTCTGACATTGCGACCGGCAGCCGAGGACGACGCCGACGCCACCTGGCGGTTCCGCCGCCGCGAGGACGTGAGCCGCTGGATCACCCGCGCTTCGGCCACCCTGGACGAACACCGAACCTGGTTCCGGGACCCGGACAGCCTGGCCAGGACCCTCGTCATCGAGCACAGCGGTACGATCATCGGCGACCTCATGTTGAAGGTCGAGGATGCATGGGCCCAGGCGGAGATCGCCGAACGCGCCCGCAGCGTGCAAGCGGAGCTCGGATGGGTGCTGCACCCGGAGCAAGCCGGCCGCGGATACGCCACCGAAGCCGTCCGGGAACTGCTCCGGCTCTGCTTCAAGGATCTCGGACTGCGCCGCGTGACGGCCACCTGCTTCGCCGCCAACGAGGCATCGTGGCGACTCATGGAACGCATCGGGATGCGCCGCGAGTTCTACACCGTCCGGGACTCCCTGCACCGATCCGGCGAGTGGCTCGACTGCGTCGGCTATGCCCTGCTCGCCGACGAGTGGAGCGGTTCGGCATAGCCGACGGGCCGTGTGTCATCATCCGGCGACTCGTGCAGATTCTCCGATCGCATAACCATGCCTGAACAAAGGCGCCGGAGGCGCACGGATTTGCCGCACCGGATGCGCTGGGGCTTGGGTCAGCGGTGACGGACCGTGAGATATGACTGGCGATGTCATCGTTTTTAGACGTAGCGGTTGGACGTGGTGAGCAGGGCGGTGCCGACCAGCCAGCTCACGGCGACCATGAGCAGGATCCGCTCCAGCAGCGCGCTGCCGCGCCCGACGAAACCATCATCAGGCCCAGGGCGGCGCCCAGCGGCAGGGTCAGCGTCAGGTCGGCGGGTGTCGTCGGTTCGTAGGGCCCGGTACGCCGTAAGGCGCCGCCGAGCAGCGCGACGCCGAGCGCGAGCACGATCAGACCCAGGCGATAGACCATGGAGTAGGGCCGACCGGCTGTCCCCGTCTCGCTGACATAGCCCTGCCACCACGGTTCCGGCCTGGCGACGAGCGCGAACAGCATGACGCCGGCGCCTGCGGTGACCGCGAGAGCAGCCGCCGCCGCGGCGGGCCGGGTCCGGGTCATGCCGCCATCATGATCGGTACGGCCATGGGGCGAACCGGCGGGGGCGATGATCCAATGAGCTATGCGCCGAACGGTGGTGGTGACGGGCGCGAGCTCGGGGATCGGACTGGCCGCAGCCGTCGCGCTCGCCCGGGCAGGGGATGACGTCGTGCTGCTCGGCCGGGATCCGCGACGGCTGGCGGACGCCGTGTCGCGGGTCCGCGATGCCGGCGGCCGGACTCCGGCGTCGTACCGGGCCGACTTCTCGGTGTTGGACGAGGTCCGCGCTGCGGGCGCGGCGATCGCGGCCGCCTACGAGCGTATCGACGTGCTGGCCAACAACGCGGGACAGCTGACCTCGGTGCGCCGGCCAACCGCCGACGGCCACGACGCGACCATGCAGATCAATCATCTGGGCGGGTTCCTGCTCACCCACCTGCTGCTGGACCGGTTGCAAGCCGCGGCCAAGCCGCAGGTACCGGCCCGGATCGTGACGACATCCTCGTTGGCAGAGGCGTGGGGCACCCTCGACGTGGACCGGCCGGGCCGCCGCCAGATCAGCCGCTGGCTGGCGTACGGCGCGAGCAAGCAGGCCAACATTCTGACGACCGTGGAGGCGGCCCGCCGATGGACCGGCCTCGGCATTGTGGCGACGTGCTTTTTCCCCGGCCTGATCCGCAGCGGCTTCGGGCGGCGGAGCCCGGCCTTCAGCGTGGCGCGCTTCGCACCGGGCCTGTTCCGCTCCAGCGAGCAGGGCGCCGACACCCTCGTCTGGCTGGCCACCGACCCGGACGCGCTGGTCCCGGGCGGCCACTTCGCCTGGCGTGCGCCGTTCCCAGCGACCGGCCGCTCGACCGACCCGGCCCGGGCGCAACGCCTGTGGCGGTCGAGCCTCGCGGCGGTTGAGCAGGGTTGAGAGCTCAGCCGATGCCCCGGGCGCAGCAACGATCAAGGCAGCACGGGCTTGGGAGACACATCGAGCACTTGGGGTGGTTCGCGGCTTTCAACGCCGTCCGGTGGGCAAGTGCGGGTCTTCCAGCGGGCGGGGGTTCCAGCTCTACGTCCGGTTCCTTCAGCAGTGCCAGCTCTTCCGGGCTGCCCCAGTGGCATTCGCAGTTGTATTCACGTGTCCTATCAATCAGCACCGCAATCGATGCGTGGCGTCGCGACCGCCACCGCACAGCATGCTGCTTGCCAGTCTCTCGCCGGACCGAGTTGCGGGCCGCGGGTCCGGTCGCTCGGCGATCCTGCGG
>NZ_BOMV01000084.1 GCF_016862375.1 Paractinoplanes rishiriensis
ACCCGAAGGCGGCGCAGTCGTCGGTACGACGGTCGGCGAGGTGGTGCCTCCGCCGGCGCCGGTGCAGGACCTGATCTGCGGGCGCGCGGAGGTGTTGCCGTTGAACATCGTGGTGAACCCGAACGAGTTGCCGGATCCGTTGGACTGCACGGTCATCACGTTTCCGCTGGAGTCCCAGGTCGGCGTGCCGCTCCAGGTGGACGAGACCTTTTGCGGAGCGGTGATGACGACGACCACCGTCCAGGTGCTGGCGCCCGAGACCGTCACCGAGGAGTTGTACCGGTCACCCCAGACGGTTCCGGGTGTCAACGTCGCGGTGCAGGTGCCTGACCCGGAGGTCGGGCCGGTCGTCGGGCCGGTGGTCGGGCCGGTGGTCGGCGTGGTGGTGCCGCCGGCGTTGAGTGCGTCGAGAGTGGAGTTGTAGGCGGCCTTCTTGTTGCCGCTGCCGTCGAAAAGGAGCGGCGTGCCGCTGGCGCGCCACGAGTCGGTGTCCCGGATGCCCCACACGGTGATGCCGGTGCAGCGGGCCACGTTCAGGCAGGCGGTGACCACGGATCGGTAGTTGTTGGCCTGCGCGGTGCCGGAGCCCTCGATGTCCAACTCGGTGATCTGCACGTCGACGCCGAGGGCGGCGAAGCTGGACAGGGTGGTCTGGTAATTGCCGGGTACCGGCGACTGGCTGTTGAAGTGCGACTGCAGGCCGACGCAGTCGATCGGCACACCGCGGTTCTTGAAGTCCTGCACCATGCGGTAGACGGCCTGCGTCTTCGCGTCGGTCCAGTTGTCGGTGTTGTAGTCGTTGTAGCAGAGCTTCGCGCCCGGGTCGGCGGCCCGCGCGGTGCGGAACGCCACCTCGATCCAGTCGTTGCCGGTGCGCTGCAGGTTCGAGTCGCGTCGCGCGCCGCTGGTGCCGTCGGCGAAGGCCTCGTTCACCACGTCCCAGGAGTGGATCTTGCCGCGATAGTAGGTGGCCACCTTGGTGATGTGGTTGACCATGGCGTTTCGCAGCGCGGTGCCGGACATATTCTGTGCCCAGCCCGGTTGCTGGGAGTGCCAGGCCAGCGCGTGACCGCGTATCCGCGCACCGTTCTGGGTACAGCGGTTGACGATCGCGTCAGCGCTGGCGTAGTTGAACGAGTTCTGGGACGGCTCGGTCGCGTCCCATTTCATCTCGTTCTCCGCCGTGCACATGTTGAACTCGCGCGCGAGCAGCGTGGCGTAGGTGCTGTCGCCGAGCCGGCCACCAGCCACCGCGGTGCCGAAGTAGCGGCCTTTCTCGGCCGCTGAGGCGCCCAGCGTCGTGGCCGCCTGCGCTGCGGTGGTGACAGCAACCGCGGTGGCGGCGGCGAGCAGCACGACGATCAGGCCCAGCAGGAATTGAGGCCGCATCAATCCCTTCGGTCTTTTGTGCCGGGGTGTTTCCGCACTTTGACTGGTCATGCCGCGCCTTCCCATTCGAGTGGAGGAACCGTCCGGACGCCGTGCGTGCCGGCCGATTAAGAAAGTCACCGTTCGGTTCCTGAACCGATTCGAGAGCTTCCAGAACGAGGAGTTGGCTCCGAAAGTTTCGGCGCTGCTCGGAACTCTCATTGATGAACTCGAACGTTACGTGTCGATTACGACCAGGTCAAGTGTAGTTTGGAGTCTCCGGAGCCGTGTGTCCGGCGAGACTTCACTCTCCGGAGCGGCGCGAATACGCGGACAGATCTCCGGAACAACCGGACGCGGGACGCGAATTACGCAGCGCGGAGTCGTGCTGTGGTAATGGCCACGGGCCGTCGATCAGGAAACCAGAAATTGGTCGCTGAATTTGTGTAATGAATGCGCGCCGGGGCCTGTTCCGCCGGGGTCAACCGCGGAGCGAGATCTTGAAGATCTTCTCGTTGCTGTTCCGCGGATGCTAGTACTGCTGGAGCGCGGTCAGCCGATCGCCGTCGATTGCCGCGTGTACGCGCCCGCCACTGTCCGTATTCACGTTGTCTTGGCGGACCGGGTCGCTGACGGGAGCCCGGCCGTCGACTCGCGTACCTGGAGGGTGAAGTCGGCGTAGATCTCGCGGTGTTCGGTTGGCCCCTTCCCCGCGATCCGCTCGGCGAGCAGGTCCACGGCGGTGCGCGCGATCTGTTCCCGGCCAGGCTCGATCGACGTCAGCGGCGGCATGGAGAACCTGGTCTCCTCGATGTCGTCGAAGCCGATCACGGCGACATCCTCGGGAATTCGTCGACCGCTGCGCAGCAGTACGTGCAAGGCGCCCAGGGCAAGGGTGTCGTTGAAGCCGAACACCGCGTCGAATTGCGTGCCTGCGTCCAGCAACCTCTGCATCGCACCGGCGCCCGCGGTGCGGTGCCACCAGAGCCCCGGTGCCAGGATCAGATCGTCGTCCCGCTTGATGCCCGCGGCCTCCAGCGCGGCCAGGTAGCCGTCGAGCCGTACCGTGGCGGCTCCCGCCACCTCGCCGGGGTTGGCTCCGATGACGGCGATGCGCCGCCGACCGAGGTCGAGCAGGTGCTGGGTGGCGGTGCGCGCCGCTTCGGCGTTGCTGATTGCCACGTGGTCGGTCGGGCCGTGCAGAATCCGCTCACCGAGCATGACCAGGGGAAAGTCGACCTGGAGGTATTGCGCCTCGTCCGGCCCGAGGGCGAGCGGGGAGAAGATGACCCCGTCGACGAGATGACGTCGAACTCCGGACAGCACGTCGAGTTCTCGTTCCCGTACGCCCCCGGTCGGCTCGACGATCACCGTCCAGCCCTTGGCGCCGGCCGCCTCGATGACCGCGTCGCAGAGCTGGGCGAAGTAGGGCAGAGTGAGCTCGGGGACGGCGAGCGCGATGATCCCGGTGCGGCCGGACCGCAGGTTCCGAGCCGAGATGTTCATCTGGTAGCCGAGCTCGTCGATCGCGGCCAGGACCCTCGCTCGCGTCGACTCCTTGATGTACGGGTAGCCGTTGAGCACGTTGGAGACCGTTTTGCTCGAGACTCCTGCGCGCCGGGCAACGTCGCGCATGGTGGCCATCGCGCTCCTCGCTTCGTGTCGTGTCAACGGTGTTACCGGTTCGTTACGAACGCATCGTTGACGGCATCTTCATCGATGTAGATTCTTGCTTCTACATCGATGAAGAAGCTACTCGGCACCGCCTCGCGCGTCTCTCCCTGTGCCGGGACTACGGACCGGCGTCAGTTGCCGGCCCGGAAGGAGAGGCAGATGGGAAGGGCACGCGCTTTCAGCATGGTGCTCACCGCGGTGGTGGGCATGAGCCTCCTTGCGGCCTGCGGTTCCGGCGATCGCGGGTCCACCGACGGCAGGACCACGATCACGTTCTGGAACTCGTTCACGGCATCCGACCGGCCGGCGGTGGAAGAGCTGGTGCGCCGGTTCAACACGTCGCAGGACAAGGTCACGGTCGAGATGAACATCCAGCCGGGCGACGTGATGACCGACGCCTTGCTCCCGGCGTACAAGGCCGGCAAGGGCCCGACCCTCGTCGCTCTGGACGGTGGCGCGGTGGCGCAGTACGTGGAGCAGAAGGTCTTCCAGCCCGTCGATGACTTTTCCGCGATGTCCGGCATCGATCGCGGGGTCCTGCCGAAGGCCGGCATGGATGTCGTGACTCACGATGGAAAGGTATGGGGAGTCCCGTTCGCCTTTGCTCCGACGATGCTCTTCTGGAACAAGGACCTGTTCGCCGCCGCGGGCGTCAAGGGTCCGCCCCAGACGATGGACGACATGGCGCGAGCGGCTGTCGCGCTGACGCAGGCCGAGCAGAAGCAGTACGGGATCGCCATTCCCGACCGTGAGGCGCCCCCGAGTTGGGCGGTGCTGTTGTGGGCGGACGGCGGCGGCATCGTGTCCGAGGACAACCCACGCTCCATCTTCGGCACCCCGAAAAGCGTCGCTGCGGTGAACCGCTGGTCCAGTCTCATGCGCGATCAGGGCATCTCTCCCATTGGGTTGAACGGTGTAGAGGCCGACAACCTCTTCGGTGCCGGCAAGGCGGCGATGTTGATGAACGGTCCCTGGGTGACGGCGGGCTTCGACAAAGCCGGCATCAAGTACGGGATCGCGCCGGTGCCACGAGGCAGCGAAGCCCAGATGGCCGTCGCGGTCAGCACGAACCTGCACCTGGCCGCCGACGCCTCCGCGGTGCAGAAGTCCGCGGCCTACAACTTCATGACGTACTGGAACAGCGTCGAGACGCAGACGTACTGGTCGCTGCAGACCGGGTACCCGCCCAACCGCAGCGACGTGGATCCGTCCCTGCTGGCCGAGAACCCGACCGCTCAGGCGTTTGCGCAGCAGAGCAACTCACGGTTCTACCTCGGCGGGCTGGTCCATGCCGGCGACATTCACGACGACGTCGTGGTGCCCACGATTCAGCGCATCACCAACGGTGAAGGTAGTGCCGGGAAGCTGATGCCCGAGGCGTCCGGGCAGATCGACAAGTTGCTGGAGGACTGACATGTCCCTAGCCACGAAGCCGGCGCAAGGCGTGCCGAGATTTGATCCGGCTCGGCCCGCCTCACAGTGGGCAACGCTGCGGCGACGGCTGCTGCACCGGCAGTCCGTCACGGCGCTGGGCTTCCTCTCGCCGGCGCTCGCCGTGCTCGCGTTTTTCGTCATGTGGCCGATGGCGCACTCCCTCGCCATCTCGTTCACCGACGCGGGCCTCATCCAGGACGGCGAATGGGTGGGCCTGGACAACTACATGAGCCTGGCCTCCGACGAGCGGTTCCGCAACGCGCTTGGCAACACGGCGCTGTACGCCCTGGTGACCACGCCGGTCTCGACCGTGCTGGCCCTGGCCTTGGCCGTTGCGCTCAATCGTCGGCTGCCGGCACGAGGGTTGTTCCGGACGGCGCTGTTCCTCCCGTTCGTCGCGTCGTTGAGCATCGCGGCGATCGCCTGGGCGTTTCTGATGGATCCACAGATCGGCCTGGTCACCGGATGGCTGGAGGGGGTCGGCATCCCGACCGGCAACGGCATCGACGACCCGGCCCTCGCGCTGCCTGCCGTGGTGCTTGTCGGGGTCTGGCGCAATGTCGGCTTCTTCATGGTCATGTTCCTCGCGGGCCTCCAGTCGATCCCGAGGGAACTGACCGAGGCCGCGATGATTGACGGTGCCGGCCCGTGGGCCCGGTTCCGTCGCGTCACGCTTCCGCTGCTGGCCAATACCACGATGTTCGTCACCATCATCGGGACGATCTTCAGCCTCCAGGTCTTCGACCAGATCTACGTGATGACCGCCGGAGGTCCCTACTTCCGTACCGAGAGCATCGTCATGCTCACGTACGACCGCGCCTTCGAAAGTCTGGACATGGGCTCCGCAACCGCCATCTCGTGGGTGCTTGTCCTCATCGTCCTGGCGGTCAGCGTGCTCCAGTTGACCTTTTTCAACCGGCGAGCGGTGCGGTACTGATGCCGGCGCGGACCCTGCGGCCGGTGGACGAGTCGGATCAGCGGATCCGGCGATCCCGTGACGTCGGAACGTTCTTGCTCGTCCTTCTGCTCTGCGCCGCTGTGTTCGTCACCGTGCTGCCATTCCTGTGGATGCTCAGCGCGTCGGTGCGGACACAGGGTGACCTGATGGCTCATCCGACGACGTTGCTGCCCACCGAATTCGCCTGGGAGAACTACACAGAGATCTGGCGGCAGATTCCCTTCGCGCGGCAACTGCTCAACACGGCCCTGTTCGCCGGCACCGTGGCGGTCGGATCCGTGCTGTTGGACGCCATGGCGGGGTACGCGCTGGCCCGGTTCGCCTTCCCGGGACGCACCGCAATCTTCGTGATCGTCCTGGTGACATTGATGCTGCCGCCGCAGGTCACGCTGGTGCCCGTCTACAACCTCTTGAGCGAACTCGGGTGGGTCGACACCTATCAGGGACTCATCGTGCCCCGGGTGGCCGACGCGTTCGGCATCTTCTTCATGCGACAGTTCTTTCTCGCTCTGCCGATGGACCTGGAGGACGCGGCGCGAATTGACGGTTCCTCCGAGCTGCGTATCTTCACTCGGATCATGCTGCCCTTGGCCTGGCCCGCCGCGCTCACCATCGGACTGTTCAATCTGCTGGCCAACTGGAACGACCTGCTGTGGCCGCTGATCGTCACCTCCGATCCGGACATGCGCACGCTGCCGGCCGGACTGGCGCTATTCAAGGGCGAGCACGTCACCAACTATGGTCTGCTGATGGCGGGATCAGTCCTGGCACTGTTGCCCATGATGGTGGCATTCCTGTTCGTCCAGCGACGCTTTGTCAATGGCATTGCGACGACCGGCATCAAGTGATTGACGTGGTCGCAAGCGGCAAATTCAGACGCACTTGTGAACGATAACTCAACCAGGCAGATAGCCTCCAAACTTCACCGAATCGGGAACCTGTATCACTGAGGGCACCCTGCCTTGGACGGATCGTCACAGGGCGATTTTACCTGCTCAAACGTCCTTGCCTTGATTTGGTTCGCCGCATGGAGTTTCCCGAACTTCCTTGACATTCATCAATGTTAACGTGAACATGGAATGTGTCGTTGGCGTTACGGGGCGCCGGTAATCCCGGTTCCGGGAGACGAGTATTCGCGTCACAGTCGCATGAGTAAAGTGAGGAGTTGGCGTGTTTATCGGAAATTGGCGGCGAGCGGCGCGGCGGATGGTGTCCGCTGCCGCGATCGGCGTCGTCGGGGTATCGGTGGGCTTGATCGGCCTGCACAGTCCCGCGGTCGCGGCGGGGCCGGCGTTCACCAATCCTGTCGTGGGATCCCCGAACAGTGGTGATCCGACGCTGGTGTATCACAACGGTTTCTACTATTACGTGGCGACGACGTGGTCGACGGACGTGGTCATGCGGCGTTCCGCCACGATCGCCGGGTTGCGCAGTGCTCCGGAGCAGGTGGTGGTGCGCACGGGCGGCAACACGATGTGGGCACCGCATCTGGAGATGATCAACAACCGCTGGTACCTGTACTACTCGGTGGAGGGATTCGGCGCCGCCCGGCGTACCCATGTCGCGGAGAGTGCGGGCAGTGATCCGCTCGGTCCGTACACCAACCGCGGCATCTTGAATTTGATGCCGAACAACGGCTGGGCGATCGATGCAGCGCTGGTGCGGCTCAACAATGCGCTGTACATGACGTTCTCCGCGTTCGCGCCGGACGGTCTGCAGTCGCTGTACCTGGCACCGATGTCAAACCCGTGGACCGCCAGCGGGTTCGGGGCTCGGATCTCAGCTCCCACGCTGGGCTGGGAACGGCAGGACGGGGCGGTCAACGAGGGCGGGTTCATGGTGCAGCGCAACGGTCGCAGCTTCCTGACCTACTCAGCCAGCCACTGCAACGGCCCCAACTACAAACTCGGCATGCTCGAGTACCGCGGCGGTGACCCGCTGAACGCGGCCTCCTGGTTCAAGTTCCCGAACCCCATCTTCCAGCGCAACGACGCGGCGGGGGTCTTCGGCCCGGGCCACCACTCGTTCTTCTCCTCGCCCGACGGTACCGAGACCTGGATCGCGTACCACGCCAACGCCTCCGCCAGCCAGGGCTGCAGCACGACCCGGACCACCCGGGTGCAGAAAATCTCCTGGAACGCCGACGGCACCCCGAACCTCGGCGTGCCGGTCTCCACCGCCACTGTCCTGCAGGCACCCTCGGGTGAGAACGGCACGCTGCCGCCGGCCCGGGAAATCCGTAACCGGCACAGCAACCTGTGCCTCGACGACTACAACTGGGTGACCTCCCCCGGGGCCGAGGTGCGGCAATGGACCTGCGCCGACCTCCCCGTACAGGACTGGGAGATCACCGACGCGGGGGGCGGTTTCGCCCAGATCGTCAACCGGCACAGCGGCCTGTGTCTCGACAACAAGGACTGGGGCACCACCGCGGGGGCCACCGTTCAACAGTGGACCTGCAACGGCCTGGCCGTACAGCACTGGCGGGTCACCGCGCTGGGCAACGGCTACTCGACGATCACCAACCGCCACAGCGGCCTGTGCCTGGACAACTACAACTTCGGCACCGCGGCCGGTGCCGAAGTGCGCCAGTGGACCTGCAACAACAGCAACGCCCAGCAGTGGGCCGTCACCTGATCAGTCGCGCCCGGCACTAACCGACGGGCGACGGCACCCGCACCCCAACGCGCCGTCGCCCGTCCTGCTCGGCGCACGTTCCTGACCTGCGTCCCGGCTCGCTGGCACGGTGAGCCGCCGTTCTACCGATTCCCACGTCCCCCCACCCACGACGGGCCCGGCAAGCTCGCTGCGTCGTGAAAGGAATTGCGATGATGTTTGCCAGTGCAAGAAGACGGATAGGCCGGCGGCCACTGCTGGTGACGGTCGCCGGTGGTGTGGTTGCTGCGCTGGCGGCGTGGCCGTTGCATGTCGCCGCGGCGGCCGATGGCGACCTGCTGCGTTCCGGTGGTTACGAGCTCGTGCTGAACTCCGGTGCGACGGGCCAGCCGGTCGTCGTGCGAGACGCTGCGACGGGCGCGGCTGTCCTGGTGGAGCAGCAGCCGCTGCAGCTGATCATCAAGAGCGGCACGAACCCGGTCGACGTCAACGGGCGATACACGTCGGTGGGCCTCGAAGGTGACCAGTTGGTCGGGACCGGCGACGTACGAACCCCTGGCGGCAGCGTGTTCCGGTTCCGCGACAGCTACCGGGTTGCGCAAGGAGGCGGGTTCTCCGCGAGTCGGACGGTGACCGTGGTGACCGCGTCCGCCGCAGACCAAGGATTCAATTCCCGTTTCACGATCGGCGCGGCCAACCCCCGGCCGTTGCAGGACTACCAGTTCCTGGCGCCGGGCCTGTGGTACGACCGCAACCGCAATGTGCCGGCCGGCGCGCTGGCCAGCAACATGAACGACAACTACATGTACTTCCGCGAGATGCGGATGCCGCTGCCGTTCGTGATGATGCACGATCCGGCCGGTGGACTGGATGTCAGCCTGGCGCACCAGAACCCCCGGGCGGCCTCCCCGGTGGACGAAGGCTCCGGCGCCTGGCTGGTCAACGGCGCCATCACCCACGCCGCGCTGGGAGCGCAGCGCGTCCCGTCCACCAAGCTGGCCATCGTCTATCCGGGGATGGAGGGCGAGAAGAACTACGTCAACCGGGCCGCTGCCTGGGTACGTCGCAGCAACCCGGTAACGGTCGGATACACCCAGAGCTACGAGTTCCGGATCCGTGCCGCACGGACCGCGGATTTCGGCGCCGCGGTGCGTGACGCATGGCGGTACCACTGGGCCATGCAGAACCCGCAGATCGCCAAGGTACCGGTCGACCGGGTGTACCGGTCATCGGTGGACGTGCTGGCGTCCTACACCTCGACGTGGGGCGGGGCGCCCGGACTGCCGTTCAGCGTCAACCTGCCCGATGGCACGGTCAAGGAAGTCAGCTACCAGATGGGCTTCGTCGGTCAGCAGATCCCCGCGGCCTACCTGATGCTGCGCGACGGCTACCTGAACAACCGCCCGGACAACGTCACCAAGGGCCGGCAGATTCTCGACTTCTGGGCGAACAATTCGTCGGCCCCGTCGGGCCTGCCGAGGACCTGGTACGACGTGAACCCTCCGGGATGGCGTGGCTTCTATCCGACATACCTGCGTATCGCCACCGATGGTATGGAGGGCATTCTCAAAGCCTGCCGGCTGATGCGCAGCCGTGGCACCCCGGTGGCCCCATGGGAGAACTACGCGCGCCGCTTCGGCGACTGGCTCGTCACCCACCAGAACGCAGACGGGTCCTACTACCGCTCCTACAACCTTGCCGGAACCGGGCCAGACAACCAGGCCAAGTACAACACCCACAACGCCGTCCCCTTCCTGCTGGAACTGTCGGCCTACACCGGCGACGCCCGGTACCGCACCGCCGCATTGCGCGCCGGCGAGTTCGCCTGGCAGAACGTCCACCTACCGGCCGCGTACGTCGGCGGCACTCCCGACAACAACAACGTGACGGACAAGGAAGCCTCCGCCCTGGCGCTACGGGCCTTCCTGTCGCTGTACGACCACACCCGCGATGCCCGTTGGCTGCAGGCCGCGCAACGCGCCGGCGACTTCGCCGAGACCTGGGCATACGCGTGGAACTACCCGGTGGCCTCCAGCCGTGCGGCGTACACGAAGTACGGCGTCCGCGGGCAAAGCCTCATCGCCACCGGGCACTCGGCCATGGACACCTGGCATTCCTCGAGTCTTTACGACTACTACCGCCTGTACCGCGCCACCAACGACCCGCATTACCTCGCGTACGCCCGGCTGCTGGCCAACGAGGCCAAACTCACCACCCAGTACCCCGGAAACCCCCTCGGCTACGCGCGGGACGGGCTGCTCGAAGAGGCCATCGGCCTGGCGGACCTCCGGTACGGCGGGGTCAGCCTGTGGCTGCCCTGGAACTCCGTCGCCCATGCCGAATCCTTGGCCCTGCTGAGGGACACCTACGGGAACATGGACATCGACGTGCTCGCCGGCAGCCCCATCCCCGGGCCAACCACGCCCGAGCCCACTGCGACCACCCCGGCTCCCGCCGGCCGCACCATCACCAACCGGCACAGCAACCTATGCCTGGACGATTTCAACGGCATCAGCACCCCGGGCGCCGAGGTGCGGCAATGGACCTGCAACGGCCTGGCATTCCAGAGCTGGGACATCACCCCGGTCAGCGACGGCTACTACCAGATCCGCAACCGCCACAGCGGACTCTGCCTGGACAACAAGGACTGGGGTACCGCGTCCGGGGCCCCGGTTCAGCAATGGACGTGCAACGGCCAGACAGTCCAGCAATGGGGCCTGACGCCGATAGGCGACGCCTACTCGACCCTGACCAACCGGCACAGCGGCCTATGCCTCGACAACTACAACTGGGGCACCGCGGCCGGGGCGGAAGTACGCCAGTGGAGCTGCAACGACCTCGCTACCCAGCACTGGCGAGTCGCCTGACGCGAGCGGCTCCATGCCATTCCCACCCGATCAACTATCGAAAGAGGAGATGCATGCTGTCCAAACGAGCTCCTGTTCGAAGACTACGCACAATTGTGCTGGCCGTCGCCAGCTTGGCAGCCACCAGCGTCATCGTGACCAGCAGTGGTGGTACCGCGCACGCAGCGCCCGTCATGCCATGCGACATCTACGCCAGCGGCGGCACGCCGTGCGTCGCGGCGCATTCCACTACCCGCGCCCTCTACGGCGCCTACACAGGCCGGCTTTACCAAGTCCGACGCCAGTCGGACGACGCCGTACGCGACATCTCGGTCCTGACCGCCGGGGGAGTGGCGAACGCCGCCGCGCAGGACACGTTTTGCGTGAACACGACGTGTCACATCACGATCATTTACGACCAGTCGCCGCGCGGGAACCACCTCACGCGGGCGCCCGGAGGGGCCTTTGCCGGACCGGAGCCGGGCGGCTGGGACCGGCTGGCGACGGCGACCGCGGCGCCCGTCACGGTCGGCGGCCAGAAGGCGTACGGCATCATGATCACGCCAGGGACGGGCTACCGGGACAACACGACGAGCGGCATTCCGGTCGGTGATCAGCCGGAAGGAATCTATTCCGTTCTGGACGGTACGCATTACAACAACGGCTGTTGCTTCGACTACGGCAACATGGAGCCGAGCGTCACCGTCACCAACCTCGGCGCCATGGAAACAATCTACTTCGGCCTCGGCGGAGGGTGGGGTGCCGGCGGCGGATCAGGTCCGTGGCTTATGGCCGACTTGGAGATGGGCATCTTCTCCGGCCGGAACCGTGGCACCAACACGACGAACCCGTCGCTCACCCACCGCTTCCTGACGGCGATCGTCAAGGGCAACTCGGGCAATCAGTGGGCGATCCGCGGTGGCAACGCCACCAGCGGTTCGCTCCTCGACATCTACGAGGGTCCACGTCCCGACGCCAACTACAACCCGATGAGAAAGGAGGGCGCCATCGGCCTCGGCATTGGCGGCGACAACAGTCCCTGGGGTGCGGGCACGTGGTACGAGGGTGCGATGACTGCCGGCTACCCGTCGGCCGCCGCCGAGAACGCAGTGCAGGCCAACATCGTGGCTGCCGGCTACAGCGCCAGTGCCCCGCCGACGCAGACGCGGACGATCCGCAACCAGCACAGCAACCTCTGCCTCGACGACTACAACTGGGCGACCAACGACGGCGCCGAAGTCCGGCAGTGGGCCTGCAACGGGTCCGCCGTCCAGCAATGGGACATCCGGCCGGCTGCCGGTGGTTGGTCCACCATCGTCAACCGGCACAGCGGCAAATGCCTCGACAACTTCAACTTCGGCACCGCCAACGGCGCCGAGGTCCGCCAGTGGACCTGCAACGGCAACGACGCCCAACTGTGGCGGATCATCGACGCGGGCAGCGGCTTCTCCTGGATCATGAACAGGCATTTCAATCATATGTGCCTGGACGACTACAACTGGGGAACGGCCAACGGCGCCGAAGTGCGCCAATGGGAATGCAACACCCTGCCCACACAACGGTGGAGAATTGCCTAGTTTGCTGCGCGGCGGTGGGTCACGTCCAGGTGGCTGGCCCACCTCACCGCTACCGGCCGGATCGCCCGACCGGGTGAGCGACGAGAACACATCCACCGCGAACACACGCTGTGCGGAAGAGGGGACTCGAACCCCTACGTTCTTTCGAACACTGGGACCTAAACCCAGCGCGGCTGCCAATTACGCCACTTCCGCACGATTTGCCCCTCTGGGCAAGTCGTTGACGAGATTCTAGACGGTCGGCCGCAACATCAGCGTTCCCACCTGCGGTCACCCGCCCCGGACACGGCGGCCGCCTTGCGGGTCGTGCCGCATGACGGCCGCCGTGGGAGCGGGAGACCGGGACGGTCGGCGAGTCTTGCCGGAAGAATCGGCAGGGACGTCCCGGAGTTGTGGAAATCAGTCCAGGCCGAGGTCGCGACGCAGCTTGGCGACGTGGCCGGTGGCCTTGACGTTGTAGAGGGCGTGTTCGATCACGCCGTTCTCGTCGATCACGAAGGTGGAGCGGATCACGCCGACCACGGTCTTGCCGTAGTTCTGCTTTTCGCCGTAGGCGCCGTAGGCCGTCAGCACGCTCTTGTCCTCGTCGCCGACCAGCGGGAAGGTGATCGCGTCGCGGTCGCGGAACTTGGCCAGCTTGGCGGGGGCGTCGGGGGAGATGCCGACCACCTCATAGCCGGCCGCCTTGAGCGACGCCAGCGAGTCGCGGAAGTCACAGGCCTGGGTGGTGCAGCCGGGGGTCATGGCGGCCGGGTACGCATAAAGCACCACCTTGCGGCCACGCAGATCCTTGAGCGCGAGCTGGTCGCCGCTGTCGGTGGGCAGGGTGAAGTCGGGCGCGGCGTCGCCGGGCGAGAGACGGGCGGTCTGAGTCATGCCGACGACGATAGACCGGCCCACCGACAGATCCGCCCCACCCGCCGAAACGGCGGCCTCGGCCGCCGCCCGTCCCCGGGCCACCGGCCCGCGATGCGGCAGTGCCGGCCCGCGGTGTGGCAGGCCCGGCCCGCGATGCGGCAGTGCCGGCCCGCGAACTCGCGCAACCTCGACCCGCGCGGCGAACCGCTACCGCAGTGCTCGCAAACGTTCGGCATCCCGCCGGGGACTGCGGTGAGCATGTAAGCAGCGACCGTCACCGTGAAGGCCACCCGGGCCCGGGCAGGAGCGGAGCCGCGCGGCCTCGACCACCGGAAGCTGTCCAGTGGTGCCGGCCACCGCGCGGGTTCAGGCGGCGACCGTCTCCGGTTGCGGGCGGATCTGGGCGGCGGCGCGCAAACGCAGCACTCCCGTCAGGCACAGGGCCGCGCCGATGCCCAGCGCCAGCGTCACGGCCAGCCGGGACAGCCAGCCGGGGCCGGCGGCGGGCAGCACCGCGGCCGGGAAGGCGCCGACCTCCGTCACGCCGCCGAACAGCGCCAGCGCCGCGCCGGCCAGGGCCAGGTAGAACGGCGGATGGCGGTAGGCAGCCGCGAGCGCCAGCAACCCGGACAGGATGAGGACAAGGGGCGGGGCACCGCCGTCCAGAATCCGCGTGGTCGCGTACAGCATGGGGGAAAGACCGCCGATCAGCGCAAGCGGCGCGACCGACCTGGGCCACCGCATAGCCAGGGCCGTGGCCGTGAGGCCGGTGACCGCGACGCCCAGCCACCACAGCCAGGCGCGGGGCGGGGGTTCCCAGTCGAGGGTGCCGCGGAGTTCGAAGGTGCGCACCTGCACCCGCAGCGGCACCACCCAGTCACGCAGGCGATGCGCGCGGCCGGGGTCGGCGGAGGCCTGGGGCGGCAGGCCGGCGCTCATCCACTGGGTGCGCTGATCGTGCCAGCGCACGGTGGTCGAGGTGGAGATGCGCCGCCAGTGCGGCGCCGCGGTGGGCACGGCATTAGGGGGTACGGGGGTTTCGCCGTTCAGGGTCTCGTTGAGGTAGGCGGTGGGGGAGTTGACATTTTGGTAGGTGCCGTCGGGGCGCACGTCGAGATAGGGCTCGCCGGAATAGCCGAGCACCTCGACCGAATGGCCCGTGGTGTTGCTGAGCTCGAGCCGCGCGCCGGCCTCGACCGCGCGGACGGTGAGGCCGTCCTCGGGTGTGCTGACCCCGGTGATCCGTACCCGGTAGGCGGTGGCCTCCGTGGCGTCGCCGCCGTGCGCGAAAGCCGGGGTGGCCGGCGCGAGCAGCGCACCGGCCACCGCCACGAGCAGGGCGAGCCTTCTCACCCGGCGGCCGCCGTGACGGCCCGGGTGAAGTCGGCCGTGGTCGGCACCGACTGGCCGGGGCCCCGCACCTGTTTGCCGTTGACCACGATGGTCGGCGTGCCGCTGAAGCCGCGGGCGGCGAACGTGTCGGTTGCCTTGCTCACCCACGCATCGTAGGTGCGATCGGTGACCGCCTGCGCGAACTTGTCGCCCAGCCCGACCGACCGGCCCAGCTCGATGAGTCTGGCGTCGGAGAGGCCGTCGGTGCCCTCGGCCGGCTGGTTGGCGAAGAGAGCGTCGTGGAACTCGCGGAACTTGCCCTCGCCGGCGGCTGCGGCCGCGGCCCCGGCGGCCCTGGTGGAGAACTGGGTGCCGTTCGAGTAGCGGTCCAGGATCGACACCGGGTGGTACCGCACGGTGATCTTCTTTTCCGTGACCATCTGTTGGATTGTGGCGCCGGCCTGTTTCTCGAACTCGGTGCAGATCGGGCACATGAAATCTTCGTAGATGTCGACCGTGACCGGGCCCTCGCCGAGCGCGAACGCGGTGCTCTCGTCGACCGCCGAGGCCGGCACGGTGAGCCGGCCGGCGTCCTGTTTTTCCTGGTTGGCCAGGACGCCCCAGCCGACCAGGCCGGCCATCAGCAGCACCGCGACCACGGCCACCGAGGTCCAGACGGTCACCTGGCGCCGGCGCTCGGCGGCCTTCTGCTGTTCGACGATGCGCCGGGCCTTGGCCAGGTCGCGGTCGCGCTTGCTCATGCGTCCCCCATTAGTAGGTTGTCCACTGAGAACCGGTCGCGCGGCTTGACCAGCAGGATCCCGGCCAGCGCCAGGAAGCCGACGTCGCGCAGGATGTCCAGGCCGTACTGGGTGGTGCGGCCGCCGGTGAGCTCGCCGCCCTTGCTGAAGCAGCCACAGTCGATCTGCAGGCCCTGCGCCCACGCCCAGGCGATGCCGCCCATGAAGATCACCAGCACCACCGCGGCGATCGAGGCGGTCAGCCGCACCGCGAGGCCGGCCAGCAGCAGCAGACCGAGCGTTATCTCCAGAAACGGGAGGGCGGCACCGACCACCTTGGCCGTCTCATAGGGCATCAGCTGATACGCGTTTACCGCGCGGCCGGAGGCGGCCAGGTCGGTCACCTTGAGGCCACCGGCGATCAAGAAGACCGCCGCGAGGCCGACGCGCGCCACGGTGGAGATCCATGGCCAAGCGGCCGATGTCATTGTCACGCCCAGTTAGTCGAGGTCCGTAGCCAGCAGGTTCCTCGATTTTGCTGAGCCTTGCCTGTCAAGAGGGAGTGCCAAAAGACCTGTCTTGCCAGCCAGTTTTCAGACCGCGCGGGCCTGTGCCACCGCGATGACCAGCTCGTCGCGCGCCCGGGCCACGCGGGAGCGGATGGTGCCCACCGGCACGTCCTCCACCACTGCGGCCTCGGCATAGGAAAGACCCAAAACCTGAGTGAGCACGAACGCTGTACGTCGTTCCTCGCTGAGCCGGCCGAGCAGGTCGGCGGTGCTGAGGCGGTGGGCCGGGTCAGGCACCGGCAACTCGGTGCAGGCCTGCGCGGCCAGGCGCGCGTCGAGCTTGCGCCGGCGGACCACGGCGCGGAGGTGGTCGGCGCAGGTGCGCCGGGCGATGCCGAGCAGCCAGGTGCGCACGCTCGAGCGGCCCTCGAACGCGGGCAGCGCCTTGAACGCCCGCAGGAACGTCTCCTGGGTGAGATCATCGGCGGAGCCCGGGTCGACCAGCGCCGCGGTGAACCGCCAGACGTCGGCCTGGGTGGCCCGGACGAACGCGGCCTGGGCCGCCGGATCCCCCGCGCGGGCGTCCAGCGCCAGCGCGGTGGTGGGATCTTGCCCGTTTTCGCCCGCGTCCATGACCCGACATGGTACGCGCTGGAGAAATTGTCAGGGGCTTCTGGAACCATGTTGAGCGCACCGACGACTACCCGCCGGTGGGACCTCCTGACCGGATCGGGGAGCATGGCGCGCATGACCGTGGATCGTCGCCGGGCCCTCGCGGGGGGTCTCGGCCTGCTGATCGGGCTGTTCTGCGTGCTGCTCGGCCCGGCCGCCCCGGCCAGCGCGCATGCCGCGCTGGTGGCCAGCGACCCCGGCAACGGCACGATCGTGCCCGATGCGCCCAACCGGGTCACCCTGACCTTCAGCGAGTCCGTGCAGCTGCTGGCCGGCAAGATTCAGGTGCTCGCGCCCGACGGCTCCCGCGCCGACCAGGGCGAACCCACGGCGAGCGGCGGCAGCGTGACGATCCCGCTGCGCGCCGGCGGCGGCCAGGGCACCTACCTGGTGAGCTACCGGGTGATCTCCGCCGACAGCCACCCGGTCGCCGGCAGCCTGACCTTTTCGGTGGGTGCCGCCTCCGCGCCGCCCACCGCGAGCGGCCCCGCGTCCGAGGTCGACCCGGTGGTGCGTGCGCTCATCCCGGTTGCCAAATACCTGGGATACGCGGGACTGGTGTTGCTGGTGGGGCCGGCGCTGGTGCTGGCTCTGCTGTGGCCGCACCGGTTGAGCCGGCGCGGACCGGCCCGGGTCATCTGGACCGGCATGGGCCTGGTCACGGTCAGCACGCTGGCGGCGATCTGGCTCCAGGTCCCCTACTCGATCGGCACCAGCCTGTTCGACGTCCGGGTGGGTGACCTGCGCGACGTGCTGGGCAGCACGTTCGGCGCGGTGATGCTGGTTCGCCTGGGCGTGCTGTGCGCCGCGGCACTGCTGTTGCGGCCGCTGCTGAGCGGCGACAGCAACGAGTCCAAGACCGATCTGGCGCTGCTCGGCGTGCTCGGCGTCGCGGCGCTGGCCACCTGGCCGCTGACCGGCCATCCGACCGCCTCACCGGTGGCCGGTGTCTCGGTGGTGGTCGACGCGATCCACCTGACCGCCATGGCGGTCTGGCTGGGTGGGCTGGTCATGCTGGCCGGCTTCCTGCTGCGCCAGGCCGACGAACGCGAGCTGGGCGCGATACTGCCGATCTGGTCGCGCTGGGCCGCCACCGCGGTGACCGCGCTCATCCTGGCCGGCGTCGTGCAGGCACTGATCGAGGTGGCCTCGCTGGACGGGCTTTTCATCAGCACGTACGGCCGGCTCATCCTGGCCAAGGTCGGTCTGGCCGGGCTGGTGCTCGCGGTGGCCTGGTATTCGCGGCGGCTGGTGCGTTCCAAGGTGGCCGAGGCCGAGCCGCGCGGGCTGCGCCGGACGGTCGCCGTCGAGCTGGCGATCACCGCGGTGGTGCTGGGGGTGACGGCCGCGCTGGTGCAGATCCCACCGCCGCGCACCGCCGAGGCCGCGGAAACCGCGGCCGCGACCAACACCACGATCAGCAAGATGCTGACCAACAACGAGATGGCACTGCAGGTCGACATCTTTCCGGCCGCGGTGGGCAACAATTCCATTCACCTGTACGCGTACACGCCCGACAACAAGCCGCTGCCGGTCGTGGAGTGGACGGCGACGGCGGCGCTGGCCGGCAAGGGCATCGAGCCGATTCAGATCCCGCTGCTGCGGATCACCGACTTCCACGCGGTCGGCGACGTGGCGCTGCCGGTGGCCGGCGAGTGGACGTTCAAGTTCACGGCGCGCACCAGTGACATCGACCAGACCACGCAGACGATGACCGCCACCATCAACTGACGTCTCCGCGTACGCGGCCCGGCCTTTGCATGCAGGCCGGGCCGTTGTCATATCTATCAGCGATTCACGGCTATTTGACCACTTTGGGGTTATTTGGATCTGTATGGTCTGCGCAGTACGGCCTGAGACAGGGGGAGAAGCTGATGCGGGTGCTCCGCACGATTCTCGGAATGCTGCTGCTGACCATCGGTCTGCCGTCGCTCCTAGCGGGTACCGCGCTGTGGGCGGCCATGCAACATCGCGACCAGGGTGGCGCGTTCACCGGGGAGCTGCAGCGGCTGGCCACGCCCGGCTACGCGTTCGTGATCCCGGACGTGGACCGCCTCCTGCGCAGCGACGCCCCCTTCACCCGGATCGGCGACACCCAGCTGCGGATCAATGCGCGCACCGGCGACGGCCCCGCCTTCCTGGGCCTGGCACCCACCGCCACGGTGGAGGACTACCTGCGCGGCGTCCCGCACAGCACGATCCGTACGGTCGACATCGGCACCGGCGCCCTCCCGGTGGCCACCAACGCGCTGCCCGGCCGCCTGGCCCCGCGCCAGCTACCCGGCCAGACCTCGTTCTGGCTGCGCAGCAGCGCCGACGGCCAGCTGGCCTGGACCCCCGGCGACGTCCGCGGCGGCCCGTACAGCCTGGTCATCATGAGCGCCGGCGCGAAGCCCGGCCTCCAGCTGACCTCCTCGGCCGAGCTGCGTCCCGGCTGGCTCAACTCCAGCACCTGGGGCCTGCTGACGCTCGGCACGCTCCTGCTGATGGTCGGCCTGATCGTGCTGTCCTGGCCGGCCCGCCGCCGCGAGGTCGTGTACGTGGTCGAGCCCAGCCAGGTCCCCGACCTGATGGCCGCCATCGGTGCGCCGCTGCCCCTGAACACTCTGAGCCCCGCCCGCCCGGTCGGCGCCCACCGCCCGCGCACCTTGGCGGACAGCCAGAAGGCCCCCGCCCTCGCGGCGGCCCCGCAACTGACGTGGCCGCCGGCCCTGTCCGGCCCACCGAACCCGGAGGAATACGCCGCCGCGACCGCGATTCCGGGCGGCTCCAAGAGTTCGGTGCCGGTTGGCGCGATGGCTCTTGGCGCCGAGCCCGGCTCGGTGCTGGCCGCTGCGGCCGGGTCGGTTGGTTCGGCCGCTGGTCCCGCCGTCGGCGGGGCTGCCGGGCGAGGCGGAGCGGGTGCCGTTGGTGGCTCTGGGGTGGGCTTGGTTGGTGGCTCGGCTGGCGGTTCTCCGGTCGGTTTGGCGGGTGGCTCGGCCTCGGACCCGGGTGGCTCGACCGGTGGCTCGGCTGTTGGCTCGAATCTCGGGTCGGGCTCAGCGGTGGGTGCGGCGGCGCCGATGCCGGCCTCCGCATCGGCGGCCGGCCGATCCGCCGCCGGTCGGAAGCCGGCCCCGGGCGAGCCGCTGGGCTTCATCAAGCCGACGTCGGTGGGCGGCGCGGTGTCGTTGCCGTTGGGCGACCCACCGTCCGCGGCGGACCCGCTGTTCGGCCGCCGCCTGGACCGCGGCGGCAAGCTGCGCGCTCCCGAACCGGGCGACCTGCCCCTGTTCCAGGCCTCCGCGGTGGGCGCCTGGGTGGCCGAAACGGCCGCCGAACGAGCCCGGGTCACCGAGGCCACCGCCGCGGCCCGGATGGCCGAGGTGGCCAGGCGCCGAGCCGCCGCAAACGGCTCCCGACCCACCACGGACACCCCGAACGGCCGCGGCGGGGCCCCTGCCCGCGACGCCCGTGCGGATGACTCGGTGGCCGCGACCGCGCTGGCCGCCCCGCCGGCTTCTTCCGGGCCGGTTTCTTCCGGGCCGGTTTCTTCCGGGCCGGTTTCTTCCGGGCCGGTTTCTTCCGCGCCGGTTTCTTCCGCGCCGGCGAAAGCCGGCACCGCGGCGAGTGCACCGAATGGATCTGTTGCTGGCGGAACCGCGGCCGTCCCGCAAGGCTCCGCCGAAAGCGCCCCTGCTTCGGCGGGCGCCGGACCTGCCGGATCCACGCCTGTCCCCGCCACGCCCGCAGACTCGGATGACGAGCACGGCGAGCCGGGCACCGAGGCTTCCCGTCGCCCGTCTCCCGGACGGCCGTCACCTGGCAACGGCGGCGGACGCCGTGGCCGGCACGCCTCGCCGTCCCAGGCACCGAGCGGCGACGACGCGGTCGCCGCGGCATACGCAGCCGGAGCCGCCGACGCCCGAGCCTTCCGCGGCGAGGTGGCACCGCGCAGCGCCGAGATGCCGGAGCGAGTCCCGGCGGACAGCACCATGGCGCGCGATCCCCGCACGGCCGGCCAGCGAGTCGCCGTGATCACCGGCCCGAACGCCACCGACTGGACCGCCCTGGGCTTGACCCGCGCCGACTCCCCACGGATCGGCCGCCAGCAGCCAACTTCGGCACGGCCGGCACCGGGCCGCCAGGCACCGGGCGGATCGCGGCCCAGCCCGGCCGCTCCGGCACCGGTCTCGCGAAACGCCACACCCGCCGCGTCGCCGACCGCCGGCACACAGGGCATCGGCGTGCCGGCTCCCACCGCGCAGGCCGCTGGTATGCCCGGAGCAGCCGCGCAGGCTGCTGACGTGCCGGCTCCGGTCGCCCACAG
>NZ_BOMV01000085.1 GCF_016862375.1 Paractinoplanes rishiriensis
CGCAGCCGCGCAGAGCGCAGTCACGCAGAGCGCAGTCACGCAGAGCGCAGTCACGCAGAGCGCAGTCACGCAGAGCGCCGGCGTACCCGCGGCAACGGCGCAGGGTGCCGACGATTCGGCTCCGGCCCCGCGGCCTGCTGGTGTGCCGGCCCCCGCGGCGCGGGATGCTGTGGGTTCGGCAAGCTCCTCGCGGAGCGAACCTAATGTGGCCGTGGGCGCGCAGAGTGGTGGCTCGCCTGGTTCCGTGGCGCGTGCTGATGTCGCCGAGGCGGTCGGCCGCGGCGGACGGACGGGTGACTGTGCCGACTCAAAGGCGCCGTCGCCCACCGGAGGTGTGGTGCGGGCCAACCACGACGCGCGGGGCGCTGGTGATCTAGAACTCGGTGCTTCCGGGGCGACTGCTGGGCGGGCGGGAGTTACCGTTCAGGGCGGCCCAGGAGTGCTTGCTGCCCGTGACACCTCTGGTCAATTGCAGCCTGTAATGCCGGTCGGTGACGTTGGGTCGTCTGATGAGACGACGACCGCTACGGCCGGTGCCGAGTCGCCCCTATCCGCCAGTAGGGAGCGGCAAGCGGCAGGGGCGGACACCGACAACGGTCGTCGCGACCGTGGGTCGGTGTCCGCCCCCAGGGACGGCGCCGGGGCAACGGACAACGGGCCCAAGGTGGCCCTGCGGCCCGCCGCTCCCGGTGGCAGCCCCGCGGTGTCCTCGGCATACGGTCCGGCCGAGACCGGATCGGCTGTGGTCGGGAAGCCGATGGTCCCAGCACGCGCGCGGCCTTCGGCTCCGGTGCAGCCGGCTGGACCGGCGCGGGCGGCGGCCAACACCGACGGCCCGGCCGGCGAAGGCCGGATCTCGGGCATCGCCCCAGTCACGGCGAATCAGGCCTGGATCGCTGCCGGAGCCGCGGATGTCTCGGCCCTGATGCACGCGATGGCCCGGGGGGAACGGGCCGGCAGCACGGCGGAAGCAACCCCGACCGCCATCGAGACCCCCACCGTCGGCGAGGCCGGCACGGTGACTCGGCCCGCATCGTCCAGCACGGACGGACGGGTGGCGCAGCGTCCGATGCCGACTCCCTCCGGTCCGCGCTCCCCGGCCGACGAGGGCGGTGAGGTACGCCGTCCCGCGGGCGACCAGGCCGGCACCCGCCCGCACGCCGGACCGGGCGTCATCGGCACCCGCCCAACGACCGGCGAAAGCCCGGACGATAGCCGCCCGCCGCTCGACGAGGGCGCCGCCGGCAACCGCCCGTCGCT
>NZ_BOMV01000086.1 GCF_016862375.1 Paractinoplanes rishiriensis
CGACGAGGGCACGGCCGTCAGCCACCCGCCGCTCGACGAGGGCACCGCCGGCGCCCGCCCGGCTCAGCGTTCGATGCCCACCCAAGAGGACGGCGAGCCCGCGCCGCGGCCGATGCAGCGCCAGGTGCCCCAGAGCGAGACCGACCAGAGCACGGCCGAGCCGAAGCCGGCGATCTCCGAGGACGGACCCGCGTCCGGCTTCGCCAGTCGGCTGCCGGGGCCGCCGTCGGGACGGCCCGCGCCGGCCGCCTGGCGTAAGGCCGCGGAGAACGTCGCGGCCAGGGCCGCGGCCGCGGCCAATGTGCAGCAGGAGGACGAGGAGACCGACGGGGACCAGCCGGTCCGGTTGACGCGGATCCGCGCCGCCAAGACCCCCAAGCCACCGGCAAAGGCCACACCCACAAAGGCCACACCCACAAAGGCCGCGTCGAAGAAGGCGGCGAAGAACGCCACCGCGGCCAAGGACCCGAAGGCCACCCAGCCCAAGCCGACCCCGGCGAAGGCGACCCCGGCGAAGGCGACCCCGGCGAAGGCGACCCCGGCGAAGGCGACCCCGGCGAAGGCGACCCCGGCGAAGGC
>NZ_BOMV01000087.1 GCF_016862375.1 Paractinoplanes rishiriensis
CCCCGGCGAAGGCGACCCCGGCGAAGGCGACCCCGGCGAAGGCGACCCCGGCGAAGGCGACCCCGGCGAAGGCGACCCCGGCGAAGGCGAAGGCGACCCCGGCAAAGGCGAAGGCGACCCCAGCAAAGACGACCCCCACCATGGCGAAAGCCACCCCACCCGACGGCGGCCTGTCCAGCTACCGGCGGGAGGCGGCCGAGTTGTTCGCGGCCTCCGCTCAGCGGCGCCGCCGCCGTGCGATCGCCGATCCTGGACCGATCGTGGAGATCGAGGAGGCACCGTCCACCGCGCCGGCACGGCGCCGCCGGCCCGCGCCGGGCATGTCGGAGCTGGACTGAGGAAGAACACACAACTGTTGAAGAAGCAACCGAAAGGGCCCTCCACGCTGCCGACGTGGAGGGCCCTTTACCGGGGGAACGGAGTAACCGAAGGGGGGCTTCGTCCGTTAAGACCAGTTTAGCCCTCGAACCACCAAACTGGAAGTCCCGGCTCGAAAGCGGACAAAGCGGCGATCGGGCCCGGATGGGTGGCGGGGCGGGACAGCGAAGCGATGTCGGGTACTCGGGCGTAGGCTGTCGGCGTGGCTGATCTTCTGGTGTGGATCGACTGTGAGATGACCGGTCTGGATCTCGGCAAGGACAAGCTGATCGAGGTCGCGGCGCTGGTCACCGACCCCGAGCTCAACGTGTTGGGCGAGGGCATTGACCTGGTCATCCATGCCGATGACGCGGCGCTCGACGCGATGCCCCCGGTGGTCCGGGACATGCACGCCAAGTCGGGCCTGACCGATGAGGTCCGGCGCTCGACGATCACGATGTCCGAGGCCGAAGAGCAAATTCTGGCGTACGTGCGGGAGCACGTCCCCAATCCCCGCACCGCGCCGCTGTGTGGCAACTCGATCGCCACCGACCGCGGGTTCCTGGCGCGCGACATGCCCGCCCTCGACTCGCACCTCCACTACCGGATGATCGACGTGTCCTCGATCAAGGAGTTGTGCCGGCGCTGGTACCCCCGGGTGTACTTCGGCCAGCCGCCCAAGGGCCTCGCCCACCGGGCCCTCGCCGACATCCGGGAAAGCATCCGTGAGCTGGAGTATTACCGGCGCACGGTCTTCGTCCCGCTGCCCGGCCCGGACGTCGAGGCGGCCAAGGCCATCGCCGCCGAGTTGTAGGTCACCCGTCCGGGTCGGCAACCCGCTCGACGACCCTGCGGGGGTTCCGGCTATGATTGCCCGGCACCACGGGGAGAGTTTCCTGTGCGCGCATGGTGGTCGTAGCTCAGCTGGTAGAGCACCGGGTTGTGGTCCCGGGTGTCGCGGGTTCAAGTCCCGTCGATCACCCCACCTGCACGAGGCAAGGTCCGGTCAAGTGACCGGGCCTTTGCTGTAGGTGAGGTGGGCGCCAGCCGTGTGATCCACTAACCTGCCCTGGTGCTTGGACCTAGCGGGCGGCAACTGCCCGAACTCTGCGCCGATCTGTCGGCAGCCGTGCTGCGGCTCGACGAGCGGGCCTCCACCGAGTGCTTCGCCGCCGTGGTGGAGCGGGTCACGCAGGCCGACGAGGCGGAGCTCACCGCGGGCGTGGCCGGGCTGGTGCCGGCGCTCGAAGGCGTCGCCATCGGCAACGGTGGCCTGCTGGCCGGACTGGTCGCTGGTCTGATCGAGGCGGGCGCCGATCCGCGGCCGGTGCTGCCGGCCCTGGTCGCCCGGGTGGCGGACGGCTTGGAGCAGGCCGCCGTGTACGAGGCGCTGGCCGAGATGGCCGGCGAAGGGCTGGACAACGACGAGGTCGAGGCGCTCACCCAGGCCCGGTTCACGATCAACGGCTGGCTGCCGGGGCTGCTGGTGCCGCTGCAACAGAAACGAGCCCGGCTGGCCCTGCCGCAGCGGGACCGGCTGACCAGCGCGACGGCCGCGGTGGTCGGCCCGATCGAGGACGCGGCCTGGCTGCTCGGCCTGCTGCTCGTGCTCGACGACGAGCAGATCGTCGTGGTGCACCGGGAGACCGGCCGGGCGTACGAGGTGACCATCGCCGGCGTCGGCGACAACTTCCAGCTGCACACGCTGCTGGCCGCGGTGCTGGTCGGCGACCCGGACGACGGCTACCTGCCGGGCGAGTCACCGCCGCCGGAGTGGGTGGCGGCCGCGGCCACCGGCGAGATGGCACCGCCCGGCGGTATCACCGGTCAGTTCCAGCTGGTCGACGCGGCCGGTACCGACGTGAGCCAGGGCCGTCCCGCCGACCTTCCGCCGGTGGCCGAGCGCCGGGTGGTCGTGCTGGACCGCCCGGCGGTACGGCGTACGTGGAATGTGGGTCGGGTCTTTCCGTTGATGTCCCCGGAGATCAACGTCGACCGGGCGTTGCCGGCGGACGAGGCCGCGCGATGGCTGGAGCTGATCCGGCCGCAGTCGCCGACGTAGCCACCGGCGGTGCCGCCGCGATCAGCCGGGGCCGGCCATCGATGCGCCCACGCCGTTGCCGGTGACCAGGAACGCGGTCCGGGGGTACCGCCCATCGGCTTGGCGCGGGCCGATCGCCTCGGCCGGGTCGGTGGAGCGGAAGGTGTCGGCGCTCCAGCCGTCCAGTTGCCAGCTGTTGCGGCTCTGCGACGACGTTGCGGAGAGTGAGATCGTGCCGCGGCCGTTGTCGATGGAGGCGTTGGAGCGCAACACCGCGATCTCGGAGCGTAGCCGGAAGCCGTCGCCGCCGTTACGGAAAGCGGTGTTGTTGGTCAACTCGAGTGCCGCGTTGCCGCCCTCGTCGCTGAAGCCCTCGCCGACGTTGTCCCAGGCCGCGTTGTGCCGCAGCCGGTGCGCACCGGCGATCACCGGGTCGCCGCCGCCGAGCACGAAGCCGTTCTTGGCGTTGCCGAACGCCCAGTTGTACTCGAACGAGATCCCGCCGGCGAACTCACCGGTGTCGAAGCCGGCCGGCCCGTTGTCGTACGCGCGGTTGCCCCGGACGAGGTTGCCGGTGCCGTCGCCGAACATGACGCCGAGCCCGATGCCGTTGCCGAAGAAGTCGCTGTCCAGCACCTGGTTGCCGCTGGTGCCGGGGTCGCGCAGCAGCAGGCCGGAACGCGCGTTGCCGTGCATCGACAGGCGGCGGAAGACGTTGTCCCGGCACGCGCGGCACACGTACGGGTGACTCTTGGATTTGGTCACCTCGAGCCCCTGCACGGTCCAGTTGGTGGTCCGCTGCACGATCGCCCACTCCTCGGCGGGAACGCCCGACGCGTCGATGATCACCCGCTCGTTGCGGTAGTTGCTGAGCACGATGGGCTTGTCCGCGGTGCCGTTGGTGGTGATCTCGATGCCCTCGGTGGGTCGGTAGGTGCCGCCACGCAGCGCGATGGTCTGTCCGGGCTTCACCACCGAGACCGCTTTACCGAGGGTGGCGTACGGCTTGCGGGACGTGCCGTCGCCGGAGTCCGAACCGTTCGGCGCCACGAAGATGTTCGCGTTCTGCACGCCGAGGCCGGCCACCTCACGGCTGGTCGGGGTGGGGCTCGCGCTCGGGCTGGCCGATGCGGTGCCGCCGCCCTGGACCCGGCGCGCCGTGCCCGGCGCGGCCGATCGGGTGAGGGTGGGTGCGACCACGACCGTCTCGCCGCCGGGTGGGAGCGTCTCATAATAGACCGCGTACGCGACCCCGCCGCCGACCGCGACAGTGGTGGCAGCCGCCGCGGCCAGCGTCTTCTGCTGCACGAGGCTGAGCAGGCCGGCCTTCGTCGCCGGACCGGCCGCGTGCAGCGCCGCCACCATGCCCACCGGCACCGGCAGAGCGGCCATGCCGAGCAGCAGCTCCTCGGGTGCGACCAGGCCCTCCCGGCGCGGTTCGCATTGCGGGCACTCGCGGACGTGCCGCACCAGACGCTTGCGCCACAGTGGATCGGTGGCCCCGTTCCAGCGGCGCAACTGGTCGGTCAGCACCGGGCAGCGGGGCCTGGCGCGCAGCGCCCGGACGATGCCGCGGGCCGCGTCCAGCTGGGCCTTCATCCGCTGCACCCGGACCGCGGCGTGCTTGGGCTGCACCTCGAGGGCGGCGGCCAGCTCGGAGCGGGTCAGCTCACCGCTGGCCTCCTGCCACCACAGCCCCAGCAAGCGGCGGTCGGCGTCGTCCAGCCAGCGGGCCGCCTCGACCAGCTCGCGTCGCTGGTCGGCGACGACCAGTTCGGCCGCGGTGTGGTCGGCGAAGTCGCCGCGCGGGTCGGGCACCTCGACCGGGTCGGCCACACTGCGCAGCCGGGTGACCTTCTTGGAGCGCAGGTAGAGCTGGATCTGGCGGTACGCGATGGCGATCAGCCAGGATCGGAAGCGGTCCGGTTCACGCAGCGCCGGCAGGCCGCGGATGGCGCGCAGCATGGTTTCCTGCACGACGTCGTCGACGTCCGGGTGACCGCCGAGAGCCCGGCCGATGATGTTGTAAATCAACGACAGATGTTCGGCGACCAGCTCGTCGAGGGCGCCCGAACTGCCTGCCTGGGCGTCCCGGACGAGCCGGGCGACGTCCGTCGTGATCTGACTCTGTGTCACCGCACGCCCTCCCTCACGTGGTCGCGCTGCCGAGACCGGCCCGCGGACCGGGACATAGGCGACTGTCGCTCACCCATTGCTCCCATGACGTGTGAGGGGAGTGGCATGAACTGCGACAACGGAAGCCGAGCCGTATCGTGACACGCCTCTCCCGAGGCTGTAAAGCAAGCGCCTCCGAATTAATTTCTGAGGTTTCTGTTGTCGGTCCATCGCTGGGGCGTCTACCAGAGTACCGCCTGTCCCCGAGGCGGTTTCACTCAGCGTGACGAAATTGGGAGCGCTCCCGAACCCAGCGTCACGTCTCGTGCGAGAGGATCGGGAAGTTGAAGGCTAGACGTCTTTTGGTGTCTGCTCTGGCGGTCGTCGTCCCCGCGACTGCCGCCATCGTGTACTCGGTGCTGCCGTCCGCCGCGGCCACCACCCCCGTCCCGAACGGGATCTACACCCTGGCATCCGGGTCCAGCGGCAAGTGTGTCGACGTGGCCGGCAAGTCGACCGCCAACAGTGCCCTGCTGGTGCAGACCGCGTGTGCGAGCGGTGCCACCAACCAGCAGTGGAAGGTGCAGGGCTCGAGCTCGTTCAACCTGGTCAACGGCAACGGCGGCCGGTGCGTCGACGTGCCGAGCGCCTCGGTCGTCTCGGGCACCCAGTTGCAGCAGTACGGCTGCGGCGACGGCACCAAGACCAACCAGCTGTGGACGTTTGCGGCCTCGTCCGCCGCGGCCGGGAAGTTCCTGGTCAAGAGCGTCGCGACCGGCCTGTGCGTCAGCAACAAGGACGGCTCGACCGCGGGTAACAACCCGATCGTGCAGGAGACCTGCTCGGACATCTCGCGGATGCAGTTCTCGTTCAACTACGTCGCGGGTCCGACCACGCCGCCGACCGCCGCACCGACCACGAACCCGCCGTCCGGCGCGCCGACCGTGGCCAAGGACGGGACCGGGCAGTACTCGACCGTGCAGGCCGCGATCGACGCGGTGCCGGCCAACAACACCACCCGGCGGACCATCACCATCAAGGCCGGCACCTACCGGGAGATCGTGACCATTCCGGCGAACAAGCCGTTCGTCACGCTCCAGGGCCTCGGCTCGACCGCGAACCAGACGGTGATCGTCAACAACCACAGCTCGGCCGGCGGCTACGGCACCTCGGGCAGCGCGACGGTCTTCGTCAACGGCAAGGACTTCGTCGCCACCAACCTGACGATGTCGAACGACTACGGCGAGGGCAGCCAGGCCGTGGCGGTCAACGTGAACGGCGACCGGGCCGTGTTCCGGAACGTCCGGTTCCTCGGCGCGCAGGACACCCTGCTGCTCAACAACTACCGGTCGTACTACGTGAACTCGTACATCGAAGGCACCGTCGACTTCATCTTCGGCGGCGGCACCGGCGTGTTCAACGCCTCGCAGATCTACGAGAAGCGCTCCACCGGCGGACCGATCACCGCGGCCAAGACCGACGCGGCGAACACGTACGGCTTCCTGTTCTACAAGTGCACGATCACCGGCGCGACCAACAACACCACCCAGCTCGGCCGCCCGTGGGGCCAGGCCGCGCAGGTGCTGTACCGCGAGTCGAACCTGAGCGCCACGATCAAGACCGCGCAGCCGTGGACGGACATGTCCGGCAACGTGTGGAAGAACGCGCGGTTCCTCGAATACAAGAACACCGGCTCGGGCGCCGGCACCAACAGCAACCGGCCGCAGCTCTCGGACTCGCAGGCTGCCAACTACACGCCGCAGAAGTACCTGGCCGGCTCGGACGGATGGAACCCGCTGTGAAACTGAAGACGAAGCTGATCGGTGCGGCCGCCATCGCGGTCGCGGTGCCCGGCGCGGTGATCGCGGTGACGATGATGCCGTCCGCGGCGGCCACCGCCCCGGTCGCGAACGGGATCTACACGCTGGCGTCCGGCTCCAGCGGCAAGTGCGTGGACGTGGCCGGCAAGTCGACGGCCAACAGCGCGCTGCTGGTGCAGACCGCGTGTGCGAGCGGCGCCACCAACCAGCAGTGGAAGGTGCAGGGCTCGGGCCAGTTCAACCTGGTCAACGGCAACGGCGGCCGGTGCGTCGACGTGCCCAGCTCGTCGACCGTCTCGGGCAACCAGCTGCAGCAGTACGGCTGTGGCGACGGCACCAAGGTGAACCAGCTGTGGACGTTCTCGCCGTCCACCGCGGCGTCCGGAAAGTACCTGGTCAAGAGCGTGGCGACCGGCCTGTGCATCAGCAACAAGGACGGCTCGACGGCGGGTAACAACCCGATCGTCGAGGAGACCTGCTCGGACATCTCGCGGATGCAGTTCTCGTTCAACTACGTGTCCGGTCCGACCACCGGTCCGACGGCCGGTCCCACCACGACCCCGCCGAGCAACGGCGGCCGTACGTGGTCCAACACTGCGGACGGTTTCGCCCAGGGCACCACGGGCGGCGCGGGCGGCACGACCGTGACGGTGAGCAACTACGCCGACCTGCTCAAGTACGCGACGGCGTCGGCCGCGTACGTGATCCGGGTTTCCGGGACGATCACCTATCCGACCTACGGCGACGAAATGCGGGTCACCTCCAACAAGACCATCGTCGGCGTCGGCACCACCGGCCGGATCAGGAACGGCGGCTTCTTCCTCAACACCGGCGTCCGCAACGTCATCATCCGGAACCTGACCATCGGCGACACCGCCATGGCCTCCGACGACCCCGACGACAAGGACTTCGACTACGACGGCATCCAGATGGACACCGTCTCGAACGTCTGGATCGACCACAACACGTTCACCAACATCAACGACGGCTACATCGACAGCCGCAAGGACAGCACGAACATCACGGTGTCCTGGAACAAGATGGGCGACCACAACAAGACGTTCGGCATCGGCTGGACCACCAACGTCACGGCCCGGATGACGATCCACCACAACTGGATCTACAACTCCAACCAGCGCAACCCCAGCGCGGACAACCTGCAGTACGCGCACCTCTACAACAACTACCTGCAGAACTGCACGTCGTACGGCAACTACGCCCGCGGCGGCACGAAGATGGTGATCGAGAACAGCTACTTCGAGAAGGTCAAGGACCCCTTCTACTACGACACCGGCGGCCTCAAGCAGACCGGCAGCATCGTGGTCAGCTCGTCCGGTCAGCAGGAGACGGGCGGCTCGACCTTCACGCCGAGCAGCTTCTACAGCTACACGCTCGACCCGGCGGCCAACGTGCCCAGCCTGGTCAAGACCTACACCGGACCGCAGGCCAGCATCAGCATGTAAAGCTTCGCTGAGAGGGGGTGGGCCGGCCGGAGACGCACACTCCGGCCGGCCCCGCTGCATTCACCACCAGCACCGGCCTTCTACTCGCACATCTCAATGTCATCGTCGCCGAGGTACCGACGTCGTTACGCTCGTCGGAATGGGGCTGCGTCTGTCCGGTGCCGCTGACCAGCCCAAGCCGACCATCGTGGTCATCGGCCTCGCATTCGTGGCGACGTTGGCCGGCCACTTCACGCTCGACCGGCTCGGCCTGACGATCCCGGTGCTCAACGACTCACGGGTGCTGCTGTTCTCCGCGCTGCTGATGGCATTTGCCCTGGAGGCTACCGCCGCCGCCCGCCGCCCCGGCTCACGTTTGACAAGACTGGGCACCGCCCTGGGCACCCGGCGCAGTCTGCATCCGGTCCTGCTCCTGTTCGGATACCAGATGCTGTCGGCGTGGTGGGCCCCGCCCGGCGCCGTCCTCAACGACGTCCTGACCGATCTGGTGGCCGCGACGGTCCTGGTGTGCGTCTATGCCGCGCTCGCCGAATGGGACAGCGACCGGGTGGTCCGCATCACCCTGACCTGCCTGTACGGCGCGGCCTGGCTCTACTTCCTGTATGCCGCGTCCGGCAGAGGCCACACCGCGAGCGGTCGTTGGGCAGCCTTCGGCGGCGGTCCGAACGTCTTCGTTCGCGTGATGATCCTCGGCATGCTGGCCGCCGTGTACCTCTACTGCCGCAGCGGCGATCGCCTGTTCTGGCTCATCGGCGTGCCCCCGTTCCTGGTGGGCGCTCTGGCCTCCGGCTCGCGGGGCGGCCTGATCGCCCTGGGCATCACCATTGTCATAGCCCTGCCCAGGCTCTGGCCGGTCCTCTGGTCTCGCCGCTTCGTCCGCGCGCTGCTCCTCTTCGTCGGCATGGGGGCCGTCTTCTGGTACTTCGTCGGCGAGACCGTGGTGGCTCTGACCCAGAACCGCTTCGCGGTCGCCACCCTGGAGCAGCGCTACACCTCGGGCCGGGACGTCCTGTACGAGGAGGGCCTGATCGTCTTCGTCGAGCATCCCGTTTTCGGCGTGGGCGTACACGGTTTCTCGGTCGTCGCCGACGTCGGCACCGCCGGAGTTTACGTACACAACCTCCCCTTGGCGGTAGCCGCTGAGGGCGGGGTGGTGGGTTTGATCCTCCTGGTGGCCGCCTTCGCCGCTCTGCGCCGTGAGTATGCCCGGGTCCCCTACCCGCAGCGTTCCCTGGAGGCGAGGACTGCCGTTCACTGCGGCATTGTCATCGGTTGCGCAGGGCTCTTCTCCGGCGACTACTACGACTCCCGCCTGATGTGGATCTTCTTCCTCCTTGCCGCGATCCGCCCGTCTGCCGGTCACCGGCTGGAAACGCCACTGGCATCGCGCGATCACCGAGCAATTAATTAGAAATATTCTATTATACTCCTGATAAGGAACTAATAGGGCGTATGGTCACGCGGGCTCATCCCGTGTGCCGTACACACGCAACCTGATTGCCCCGGTCAAGCGGCCGAGGCGGGAGTGCTTCGATGCTGTCCGTCAGCGGTGAACGGGACCAGCCGCGGCCCCCGGCAGGCGACCGGCCGCGGCTCGACTCGCTGACCAGCTTGCGGTTCTTCGCCGCGGTCGGTGTCGTGTGCGTGCACGTCGTGGGGACGTTCCCGACGGTGGGCGCGGTCCACCGCGGGGCCGAACTGGGGTACACCGGCGTGTCGTTCTTCTTCGCGCTCTCCGGCTTTGTGCTGACCTGGTCGGCTCGCCCCGGCGATGCCCCGCGGGACTTCTACGCGCGGCGGTTCGCCCGGATCTGGCCGGCACATGCGGTAGTCACCTTCGCCACCATCCCGGTGGCGTATCTCGTCGGTGACCGTCCGGTGTGGGTCGCCATGCCGTTGGTGCTGCTGTTGGTGCATGTCTGGGCTCCGCCGCCGAGCTGGCATTACGCGTTCAACGGGCCGTCCTGGTCGCTGTCCACTGAGGCGTTCTTCTACGCGCTGTTCCCGTTCCTGATCGGGGCCGCGACGTGGCCGGCCGCCCGGCTGAGGCGTGCCGCCGCGGTAGTCGTGGCATCGCTGGTTTTCGGTGCTCTCGCCGTCGTCCTCGTCGTGCCCGACACCGCATGGGGCTTCCTGCTGTACCTCAACCCCGCCTACCGCATCGGCGAGTTCATCCTGGGCATGGGGCTGGCGTTGGCGATGGGACGCGGGTGGCGGCTGCGCTGCCCGATCGCCGTGCCGGTTGCCGCCGTCGTGGTGGTGTACGCCGCCGTCGCCTGGCTCGAGCCGCGCGACAGCGAGGGGCAGATCCCGCGGGTGCTGGCCGACTCGGCGCTACTGCCGGCGTTCCTGGCTGTCATCGCCGTCGCCGCGGGCTCCGATGCGGAACAGCGCCGGTCGTTGCTGCGCAGCCGCTGGCTCGTGTGGCTCGGCGAGCGTTCATTCGCGCTGTACCTGGTGCACGCCTCGGTCATCGAGCTGCTCGCGGCAGGGCTCGGCGGCGGACCGGTATCTCCGGGCCGGTGGCTGGTGATCGCGGTCGGCGTCCTGGCCGTTTCCGTCGTGGTGGCCAGCCTGCTGTTTGCGGCCGTGGAGCGCCCCGCCGAGCGGTGGCTACGCCGCAGGCTGACTCTCTGACGCGGTGTCCAGAGGGCTGAAGGCCTGCGGCGCGCCGCCCTGGTCCCGAGGGCAACGCGCCGCAGGCGCTGGTGAACGGTGGTCAGCCGGCGGCGCAGACCGATCCGTTCAGGGTGAACGTCGTGGGCGGCACGTTAGGGCCGCTGTAGGAACCGACGAACCCGATTGACGCCGTTCCGCCGTTTGCGGCGATCGGGCCGTCGCCCGTCACCTTCACGGCCGTTCCGGTCTGGGTCCAGGTTGCGCTCCAGCCGCCGCTCACGCTCTGCCACGTGGTGGGCCAGGTGAAGTCGAGCGTCCAGTTGTTGATCGGGTTGGCGCTCGTGTTGGTGATGTCGACCGCGGCCACGTAGCCGTTGCCCCAGTCGTTGGTGTTCGCGAACTTCACCTTGCAGGAACTGGTGGCGGGGGCGCCCGTCGTGAAGGTCAGCGGGACCGACGACCACGACTGGTTACCGGACGCGTCGCGGGCCAGCACGTTCACCGTGTAGCGGCGGCCGGGCTGCAGGTTGCGGACCGTGAACGACGTGCCGCCGGTTTCGCCCAGCTGCTCGCTGACCGCACCGTTCGCGCGGTAGACCTCGTACTTCGCCGCACCCGACGCCGCCGGCCAGGAGATCGTGGCGCTCCGGTCGGTCACCTCGCTCACCGTCGGCTGGCCCGGTGCCTTGGGCGCGGTGCTGGCCGCGGCCGCCGGCTTCAAGGTCAAGAGCGTGAGGGAGTACGGCGGAAGCGTGCTGGCCGATCCGGCGGTGGAGATCGCGGTGCCGCCGTTCGCGTAGGTCAGCACGGTCGGCGCGGCGGACGACGGCGTGTAGCCGCGGTAGTCGATGTCGACCTCCTGGGCATTCTCCGGGTCCTTGTTGAGCAGCAGGACCGTGAGATCGCCGTTGGGCCGGCGGGCCGCGTGCGCCGCCACCAGCGCGTTGTTCGTGCCGGCCCGGACCATCTGGTCACCGGGCTGCACAAACGACGACAACAACTTCAGGGCGTGGTACGGGGCGAACGGCGTGTTCAGCGGCGGCTGGCAGACCGTGTTGTCCTCGTTGCAGTTGCCGCTGGAGAGCAGGCCGTAGTCGTGGTAGTCGGTCTGGCCGGCCACCTCGGTCACCGGGCCCATGCCGTTGTGGACGTTCCACCACTGCACCGTGAAGACGCCGTTGGCCAGCAACCCGCTGTACGCGTCGGCCAGGAACAGCGCGCCCGGCTGCGTGTTGCGGCCGTGCTCCACGTTCGTCTCGGTCATGCTGATCTTGATCCGGCCGGCGTTGGCGCCCGCGTACGTGTCAATCTGCTTCTGCAGGAGGTAGACGGCGTCGCCGATGTGCTCGGTCCTGGTCAGGCCCTCGGCAGCGTTGCCACCGCCGGGGTACCAGTGCACGTCGGCGAAGTCGATGTGCGGGCCCGCGATGCTCAGCACCGTCTGGTTCCAGGACGCGGTGTCGCCGGTGCCGACGATGCCGTCCGGCCAGTTGCCCGGCATGGTGAGCACGGCGCCCACCTTGATCGTCGGGTCGATCGCCTTCATCGCGGTGCTGTACGCGATCACCTCGTTGGCGTACCCGGCCGGCGACTTGTCGTCCCGGTTGTCCGCCTCCCACGCCGAACCGTAGTGCCCGTTGCCGTAGTTCTCGTTGCCGATGGTCCAGTACTTCGCGCCGTACTTCTTGGTGATGTTGGCGTACTTGACCCAGCCGGCCGCCTCCTCGGCGGTGCCGGTGCCGTAGTTCGCGATGATCATCGGCTCGCCGCCGGCCCGCTTGACCCCGGACATGAACGTGTCGAAGTCGGTGTTCGGGGCGACGTAGCCGCCGGGCGCGGTGTGCGTCTCCCAGTGGTAGATGTCCGCGTACGAGCCGCCCGGGTAGCGCATCATCCGGACCCCGGCGCCGGACAGCAGGTCGGAGACGGCGTCGGAGCCGAGCGTGGTGTCCCAGATGGCGTGGTTGACGCCGAGGGCGGTGGTGGGGACGGTGGCCAGTCCGGCGCGGGTGTTGACGATGACGGACACCGGCGCGGGGGCGGCGAATGCGCTAGGCATCGGCGAGCCGGCCAGGGCGGTGGCGGCGGCGAGCAGGGCAGCGCCCAGCGCGACGCGACGGGGAATCGCGGTTTGCATGGTTCTCCAGCGGCTTTCGGCGGAGCACAAAGGAAATGGGGATTTGGGAGCGCTCCCATATTGAGTGCCGTGGAGATGAGTGTCAATACCGCAAAGTATTCAAGAAACTTCCTGGGAGTATGCTGTGAGTATTCCCATTTGCCAAGAAATGCGACGAGGGCCGCACCCGTGATGGGGTGCGGCCCTCGCCTGTGGTGACGGGAGGATCAGCGCTTCTTCTGGTTCCAGTGCGGGCCGCCGCCCGGGAAGCCGCCGTGGCCCTGGTGGTGGTTCGGTCCCCAGTTCCCCGGGAAGCCGTGGTGGCCACGGTTGTACTCCGCGATCAGCTTCCATGCGGTGCGGTGGAAGCCGACCCGGACCGGGACGCAGCGGTAGTCGTCCCAGCGGTTACGCCACTCACCGGCGTTGCCGATCCGGTGGCAGGTGATCCGGCTGCGGTAGACGCCGATCACCCGGTCCCGGCCGAACCGGTCCTTCGACGCGGCCGCGGTCTTGCTCTCGGCCGACGGCGTGGCGGGCGCGGCGTTGGCGGCCGACGCGGCACCGATTCCGATGGTGGTGCTGGCGGCGAACGCCAATCCCGTCATAGCAATGAAGCGGGTTACTTTATTCATCGATTCACCTCTTCGTGTCCGGATATTGCCGATGTGATGATCATAGGAAATTCGCGGCATTTGTCCGGCCGGAAACGCAAACACGATTAGGTGAATACGCATGTGCCATATTTCGATTCACATGACAAAGGTCCGGCGGGAAATGCCCGCCGGACCTGCGGTGATTCCTCCGAATGGACGAGTCAGGTTGTCGGTTTGGTCAGAAGACAGCCCGGCTTGGACAAACTGATCGTCCGGCGCCAGGTCAGGCAGGTGTTGAACCAGTACGTCTGCTGGCCGTAGGTCTGCCCGAGGTAGGCGGAGGTGGTGCCGTCCGGTGCCACCTCGCACGGGTTGTTCAACGTGCACATCGCGCCGTTGTCGTTGCCGGTGTTGTTGATGCCGACGATCTGGCCGGTGGTGGCGTCGACGACCGGTGAGCCCGAGGTGCCGTGGATGGTGTCGCAGTTGACGTCGTACCGGATCGAGTCGCGCCAGGTCCAGACGTCCTCGCGCAGCGTGCGCACGAAGCTGTCGACCTTGCAGGTCCAGACCTCTTTCCAGTAGCTGGACGGGATCGCGATCGAGGCGCCGGGCGCCGGGCGGCGCTTCGCGATGGTCAGCGCGGTGGCGCCGTACTTGCGGCGCAGGCTCGCGTAGCTCGAGGTGAGCCGGTAGAGGGCCACGTCGGTGCCGGTCATGGTGGCGTACAGCAGGCGATCCGCCTGGACCGTGCCGACCGTGGCGCCGGTGCTGTCCAGCAGGTTGCCGGTGCGGCTGCTGGCCTGGTTGAGCAGCACCTGTCCGGCCCGCAGGAAGCCGCCCTCGAAGCAGTGCCCGTTGGTCAGCAGCAGGGCCCGGTCGGTGATCGCCGAGGTGGGGAAGCGGACCAGCGAGCCGGAGCAGTTGTTCAGCGCGATCGTCGAGGCCAGCGTGGGTGCGGCGACGGCCTGTGCGGGCGCGGATGCGGCAATGATGCCGGTGGCGGCCGCGACCGCTGCGATGCCGGATGCCAAGAGCCGTCGTAGACGCATGAGATGGTTCCCTCCGCTGGTGTTTCTCCGCGTCCGTACCCTCGCATCGAGATTGACAAGTGTCAATAAACCGGGACATCGAGAGGGTTTTCCCTAGGTCAGGCCCCGGATCGCGGTCAGCACCGACCGGTCCGCACCCAGCCGGGCCAGCTCGGCGTCGATCAGCGCGGTCACCTCGGTGGCGCGGTGCCACTGCGCGAGCCACGGCTCCAGCTCGGCCAGCCCGGCGAGCAGCGGCAGCAGCGTCGCGACCGGCCGGTCGCGACGCCGCTCCCGCTCGCGATAGAGCGAGGCGAGTGCTTGCGCCCGGGCGGCATGGTTCCAGGCCGCAAGACCCAGAACACCGCCCGGGTACGCGATGAAGCGCTCGCGCGGCACATCCAGCGCCCCGCGGTGCCGCCAGTAGCTGACCCGGCGAAAGTCCGCGGCCCGGTACCGCGGCGGCACCGGGATCTCCACCGTCTCGCCGGCGTCCACCCGCCGCTGGAGTGCCCAGGTGCGCTCCCACTGGGCGTATTTACGAAGCCCGGAGCGGGTGAAGCGGTGCGCCGCCAGGAACGGCACCGACTCGCCGGCCAGCAGCGCCGCCACCGACCGGGTCAGGTCGGCGGCATCCGCCCCGCTCCACAGTGCCAGCACCACCCGGAACTCGGCATCCGGCGCGACCCGCGCGGCGAGCTGCGCAATGGACAGCGGTGCCGGAAGCGCTCCGGGAGCGCCACCGTCTGCCGGGCGCGGCTGCGCGGCGGCGGCCGGCGTCCACACCGGGGCCGACTCGAGGCGGTCGAGGAGCCAGTCGCGGAGGGCCTCGTCCTGCATCGCGGGCCAGTCCTTGCCGGCCCAGCGGCGTTTGTACTCCGGGCGTTCGACCAGGCTCAGGGCCGGGTGGCCGGCGATCGCGGCCAGCCGGCGCTCGACCAGTGCGCGGTAGGCCGGCGGCCAGTCGCGGGGCAGCGTGGTGACCGGGACCGAGCCGTGCCGTTCGAACCACTGGGTCTCGCCGCGCCGGGCCAGCGCGATCTCGAAGGCCCGCTCGCCCAGCCGCAGCCGGGGCGCCGGTCCGCCGCCGGCGACCAGGTCCTCGTCGATCAGGCCGAAGGCGCGGTAGAAGGCCCAGTCCAGTTCCTCCTGCACGCCGATCATCGAATACCGCAGGGTGGTCCACTCGGCCCGGGCCGCGGCGAGCCGCTGCGCGTCCGGCACCCCGGTCGCGGCCACCGCCTGGGGGGTGGTGGCGGCCGCGCGGCGGCCCAGGTCGTCCAGGTATCGGGCGGCGCGGACCGGCAACCGGGGCGGCAGCGGCAACTGCTGGAGCTTGGTGGCGGTGAACTCGTAGAAGTTCTCCCAGGCCACCGTGGTCTGCCGGGCGCCGCGCCGGTCGACCGTACTGCCCTTGTTGTGGCTGACCTGCTTGAGCCAGAAGCACGCGATCGAGCTGTTCAGCAGGCCGAGCAGGCCCAGGTGGTCGTCCTCGGTGGCGGTGGCCGGCAGCTTGAGGACCGGGGCCGACTGCTTGAAGACCCGGCCGCCGCGGTCCAGCACGAAGTGGTTGTGGGTGGCCATGAACGCGTACGCGATCCACCACGGATGCGCGTCCGGGTCGGCGGTGACCTGGTGCCAGCCGTACCACGGGCGGCCCTCGGCGAAGTAGGTGCGCCCGCGGAACGTCGCGCGGTTGCCGAGCACCGTCCGGACCGGCCACAACCAGCGCTGATAGGCCGGGTCGGTCAGCTCGCGCAGGTGCAGGCTCTCGTCGTACGGGAAAAATGCCCAGACCCCGTCCTCGCAGGACCAATCCCGCAGCTCGTCACCCACCACCACCCGGCGGTTCATGGCCAGCGTGCCGACCCGGCGCAACCAGGTGCGGCGGTCGGCGAGCAGCACGTCGTCGGCGTTGGTCATGCCGAAGACGCCGATCCGCGCGGTCCGGTCGCGCAACCGCAGCGGATGCGCCTCGAGCTCGGCCGTGAGCAGGTCGGCGCCGCCGCCGGACAGGCTCCACGGGTGCCGGGCCAGCCGATCGCGGTCGGCATCCACCACGGAGACCCACGCGGAACTCGAACCCGGCCGGTCGATCTGCCCGGCGATCGCCGACCAGACGTGTCCGCGGGCCGGGTCGGGTGGCTGGCCCGGTTCGCCGCGCACGCCCAGCACGGTGCGGATCGGGCCGCTCCAGCGCTGGTCGACCGGCCGGTTCCGGCCGATCAGGATGACCGTGGGCGTGCCGTAGCCGGGCAGGTACGCGCCGGACGTGTCGATCACCTCGGTGAGCTCGACCTCGGTGGCCAGGAACGCGGTGACCAGCTTGCGGCCGAACTCGCGGCGCATGAACGAGTTCGCGGTGATCTGGCCGACCACCCCGGCGCCGGTGCCGTCCGGTGCGGCCGGGCGGGCCAGCCGGAAGAACAGCTGGGTGAACGGCACGGTCAGCGCGTACTTGCGGGAGCAGGCCGGATAGCGCCGGCGGTACTCGCGGTCGCGGTCCCGGTCCTTCACGGTCTGGTACGGCGGGTTGCCGACCACCACGGTGAAGGCGCCGGCCGGCAACTGGTCGTCGCCGGCCAGCAGCGCGTCGCCGACCAGCAGGCGAGGCTCGAACGCGGCCCCGCCGTCCAGGGTCGTGACGCCGCACGCGGACATCGCCGCCACCGAGAGCCGGAAGTGCGCGATCGCCACCGCGAACGGGTCGAGGTCCATCCCGGTCACCTGGCGCAGCGCCCGCTCGACCAGCACCCGTACGGCGGTGCCCGGCTCGGCGGCGCGCCAGCCACGCAGCAGCCGGTCGAACGCGCCGACCAGGAAGTGGCCGGCACCGCAGGCGGGATCGACGACCCGGACGCCGGGCAGGCCGAACTCACGGCGAGCGGGCTCGAGCGTACGGTCAAGAATGAAGTTTTCGACGAAGTCGGGGGTTTGCACCAGCCCGTAGGTGCGCCGGGCGTGCGCCGAGAGACCCTGATAGAGGTCGCCCAGGAACCGGGTGCCCGGGCCGAGCCGCTCCCGCTCGCGGTGGAAGTGCGCGACCAGGCGCGCGGCGGCCCGCTCCGAGATGGTGAAGCGCCACACCGGGTTGTGCTCGTCGAACAGGCGCGCGGTGGCCGGCAGCCGGGCCAGGTGGCCGAACAGCGCGAGCAGCCGGTCACGGTCGGTGCCCGCCTCGACCGGCAGACGCGCCGGTATCCAGCCGTTGTCGCCGCAGAACCGGACGAAGACGCAGCCCAGCACCCAGGCCACCGCGGCCTGGTCGAGCACCTCGTCCAGCCAGGTCTCGAAGGTGGCGGCCGTCGGCTCCGCGGCGTACCCGGCCCGCAGGCCGGCTGCCGTGGCCGCCTGGTCGCGCAGGTCGTCGACCAGATCGGCGACGCGGTCCCGCAGCCCCTTGAGCTCCACGCGTTAAGGGATACGTCGGACTGGCCGAACGGACAAGTATGGTGTTCCGACAGTTGGGCGCCTGGGTCGATGAGGAGCTTCCCCGGCTCAACCGAGCGATCCTGCGGGGCGACGTGCCGCCCGGCCGGCTCGCCGAGCAGGTTCGCGAGATGCTGCTGCCGCACCTGCCCGAAGTACACCGGCTCGATGTCGAGCAGGCGCAGCGCCTGGTGGTGCGGCTCGGGTTCGCCGGCGCCTCGGTGGCCCGCCACTTCCAGGAGTGGCACCCCAATGCCAAGGCCGATCCGGAACGCGCGTTCGACGGTCTCACGGTGGGCGACGTGCCCTTCCTGGACTACTTCGGTGCGCTCGCCGACCGGACCGGGCAGGGACATTACGGCCGGGACACGTACGCCTCCCTGGTGCGCTGGAACGTCGGCACGCTGGAGGTGCGCCGCGGCCCGGAGGTGATGACCACCCTGCCCGGGGTCTTCGACGACGGCCGCATCCGCAGCTACACCGGCACGGCCGGCGAGGAGGAGTTCTTCCTGCTAGTCAAGCGCAGCGAGGCGGTCGAACTGGCGGCCAACGAGCTGCTCGAGCCGCTGAGCCGGGAGGAGGCCGGGCTGCTCTCGGCGGACGCGGTCGAGCGGGTCCGGCTGGCCACCGAGCTGATCGAGGCGATGCGCCGGCTGTTCCTCGACTTCGCCGCCCTGCCGCCCGAACGGGCCCTGCCGGCCGAGCACTTCATGGACGTGTTCCGGCAGTTCGCGGTGCACTGGACGGCCGGCGACATCCCGCCCAGCGGGGCGCTCGACCCGGAGGCGCTCAAGCGCGACTTCCTGCTCGGCATCGGCCTGTCCGGCTACGACCAGCACGTACGGCGGCTGTTTCCGGCCCTGCTGGACGGCGAGCGCGAGGTGATCGACCGGCTGATGGGCCGCCCGGCCCTGCCGGAGCAGTTGCTGGCCGGGCTCGGCCTCGACCCGGACGGCCTGCGGGCCAGCGCCGGGACCGAACTGCGCCGGCTGGTCGGGCATCACCCGGCGCTGATGGACTGGTACCGGCTGCTCAGCGCGCATGCCCGGGCCTCCGGCGCACATCTCATGCTGAGCAAGAAGTACCTGTTCAAGCCGCAGCGGCGGCGCGATCTCAGCGGCGAGGGCGACCAGCACCTGGTGTCGAACCGGGCCGGCACCACCGGGATGAACGAGACTTTCCTGGAACGGATCACCCGTGCCCGGCAGGAACACCCGCTGGCACCGTTGCGAAACGCCGTCTTTACTCCCGAATCGGCGGAAAATGAGCAGGTGAGAGGGGTACGGTCGGCCGCAACGGTCTCGATCGCACGGGTGGGGTGACGTTGCGTGAACACCGTGGCGATCGGCCAGGAGCAGCTCATGGCGCTGCTCGATCACACGTCGGCGGTCATCTACATGCGCGACGTCGCCGGGCGCTACCTGCTGGTCAACCGGGAGTACGAGCGGCTGTTCGACCTGCACCGGGCGGACATCGTGGGGCTCACCGACCACGACCTGTTCCCGCGCCCGATCGCCGACGACTTCCGGGCCAACGACCTGCAGGCCATCGCGCGCGGGGTGCCGGTGCAGTTCGAGGAGCAGGCGCCGGCCGACGACGGCCTGCACACGTACGTCACGGTGAAGTTCCCGCTCACCGACGCGGCCGGAGCGGCGTACGCGGTCTGCGGTATCTCCACCGACATCACCGAGCGCAAGCGGGCCGAGGAGGAGGTGCGCCGGCTCAACGACGAGTTGGAGCTGCGGGTCCGGCAGCGCACCGCCGAACTCGAGGCGTCGACCCGGGAGCTGGACGCCTTCGCGTACTCGATCTCGCATGACCTGCGTGCTCCGCTGCGCTCGCTGGAAGGTTTCAGCCAGGCGCTGCTCGAGGACTACAGCGGCGACCTGGCCGAGGAGGCCCAGCAGTACCTGCGCCGGATCCGGGTGAACGTGGGCCGGATGGCGCAGATGATCGACGACCTGCTGCACCTGTCCCGGGCCACCCGCTCCCAGCTGCGGACGGAACGCACCGACATCAGCGCGCTGGCCCGGGACGTGCTGGCCGAACTGGCCGCCGCCGACCCGGGCCGGCGGATCCTGCTGGCCATCCCGGACGGCCTGGTGGCCCGCGGCGACCCGCAGCTGATCCGGCTGGCCCTGGTCAACCTGCTCGGCAACGCGTGGAAGTTCACCGCGTACACCGCCGACCCGCTGATCCGGATGAGCGTCCGACGGCAGCAGGGCATCGACGTCTTCGCGGTGCACGACAACGGGGCAGGCTTCGACATGCGGTACGCGAGCAAGATGTTCGACCCGTTCCAGCGGCTGCACTCGTCCGGCGAGTTCGAGGGCACCGGCATCGGCCTGGCCATCGTGCACCGGATCGTCACCCGGCACGGCGGCCGGATCCGGGCCGAGGGCGCACCCGGTCAGGGCGCCACGTTCCGGTTCAGCCTGGCGCCGGCTCCCGCGGGTTGGGAGATCTGATGAGCGACTTCGTGTTCAGCCTGGCGCCGGCTCCCGCGGGTTGGGAGAGCTGATGAGCGACTTCGTGCACGTCCTGGTGGTGGACGACAACGACGACGACGCCATCCTGATCGCGCGGCAGCTCACCCGCGCCGGGCTGCGGGTCGACCACGTGCGGGCGGACACCGCGGCTGGGGTGGCGGCGGCCCTCGACAAGCGGCTGCCGGACGTGGTGATCTGCGACTACAACATGCCGGTGTTCCGCGCCGAGGAGGCCCTCGAACAGGTGCGGGCGTACGACGCCGACGTGCCGGTGCTGCTGGTCAGTGGCCAGGTGGGCGAGGAGACCGCGGCCGCCATGATGCGGGCCGGCGCCCGCGACTTCGTGCTGAAGGACCGGCTGACCCGGCTGGCGCCCGCGGTGCAGCGGGAACTGCACGAGGCGGCCGAACGCCGGCAGCGGCGCCGGGCCGAGGCGGCGCTGCTGGCGAGCGAGGAAAGGTTCCGGCTGCTCGCCGAGCACGCCCGGGACATCATCTTCCGGTACCGGCTGCGGCCCACGGCCGGGATGGAATACCTGAGCCCCGCGGTCGAGGAGATAACCGGCTACCGCCCCGACCAGTTTTACGCCGAGCCCGACCTGATCTTCCGGGTGGCCGAGGACGACGACCGCGAGGTGCTGGACCGCTGCTGGCGGTCGTCGGACCCGGGCACGCTGACGGTCCGCTTCCGGCGCCGGGGCGGGGGAACGGCCTGGATCGAGCAGCGGGCCAGCGCGATCACCGGCCTGGACGGCGGCACCGTGGCGGTCGAGGGCATCCTGCGCGACGTCTCCGAGCGGGTGCAGGCCGAACAGCTGGAACAGCGGCTGCGGCAGTCCGAGCGCCTCGACTCGCTGGGTCAACTGGCCGGCGGCATAGCCCACGACTTCAACAACATCCTGGCGGTGATCTCCGGCTACGCCGAGCTCCTGAGCGCCGAACTGGAGGACCACTCGTGCCGCCCCGACGTGCAGGCCATCGAGCAGGCGGCGGCCCGGGGCAGCGGCCTCACCCGCCAACTGCTGATCTTCAGCCGCCTGGAACCCTCCCGCCCGGAAACCCTCGACCTGAACGTGGTGGCCGCCGACATGCAGCGCCTGCTGGGCCGGACCCTGGGCGAGGACATCGAGCTCAGCACGGTGCTGACTCCCCACCTGCCGCCGATCACGATGGACCGCAGCAAGCTCGAACAGGTGCTGATGAACGCGGTGATGAACGCGCGAGCGGCAATGCCCTCCGGAGGCCGCCTGACAATAGCCACGGCAGCCGACCTCGCAGCCGACTTCGTCCACCTGACCATCACCGACACCGGCTGCGGCATGCCCCCCGAGGTGATCAAACGGGCCTTCGAGCCGTTCTTCACCACGAAGGGCCGCGGCAAGGGCACCGGCCTGGGACTGGCCACGGCGTACGGGGTGGTGACGGACGCCGGCGGCACGATAGCTCTGGAGTCCCAGCTCGGCCAGGGCACCACGGTGCTGGTCCGGCTACCCGCCAGCCACGAGGCCTCGTCGGCTCCGGCCCCCGCGGTCCGCCCAGCCTCAGCAGCCGGAACCGGCCAGTGCATCCTGGTCGTGGAGGACGAAGACGGCGTACGCGACATAGTCTGTCGCATCCTCTCCAAGGCGGGCTACGAGGTACGAGCAGCAGGCGACCCTCACTCTGCACTGAAGCTGTGCCTGGACCCGGACTTACACGTAGACGCCCTGGTAAGCGACGTAATCATGCCCGGCATGTCAGGCACCCAAATGGTGGCCGAGCTGCGCCGAGGCCGCCCCGGCCTGCCGGTGCTGTTCATGTCCGGCTACACAAGCGGCCCGGCCCCCGGCGGCCAGGAGTTGCCCCCCGACGCCCCCCTGCTGCACAAGCCTTTCCAAAACGACCAGCTACTACAAGCGATCCACCAGCTGTTGACCCCCTGAGCCACAGTTCGCTCACGCACAGTGGTGCCAGACCACACTGCACCGCCCTCGTCACATCGCAGAATGGTGCGCATAGCCCAGGCTCTCTTTCTGCGCAGAAATCGAACGCAGAAATCGAAGGAAAGGCGCCCAAGAAATTCCCGGCCGATATCGCGGGCGCGAATTGTTGGCAGGCGCCGGTCACCGACCGCAGACTGCCGGGTCTGATTTTTCTCGGCTGTATCGCTCCTCGGCTGTCGAGTGCTTCAAACCAGCAGACGAGACGCAGCCCGCGGCCGGAGCCACCCGCGGCGGCGCCCCGCTGCCAGATGTCGGCGCGTAGCATTCCCAACGCAAGGCGGCGCCCGCGACGGCAACAACCTCGGACTTCGAGGCACAGTCCCGGCCGCCCGGCGGCCAACGCCTCCCACCGGAACGCGTGGCGCGGATCGCCCTGGTAGCGACGCCGCGCCCGGCGAGGACACTGGCCCTTGCAGGCGTCTGGAGGATTCCCGCCTGCTCGGTGCGGACAGCGGTGAGCCCACGCCCGGAAAGTGCGGTGTGGATAGCGCTGGCGGCGCGGCCATGCGGGAGAAGCGCGTCGGCCTTCTCGGTGTGGATGGTGCTGGCGGTGGGGCCACGCGCGGGAAGTGCGTTGGCCTTCTCGGTGTGGGTGGTGCTGGCGGTGGGGCCACGCGCGGGAAGCGTGTCGGCCTCCCTGATGACGCTTGCCCAGGCGGCGGTGAGCTCAATCTTGGCGCGAGTGCCTCCCCTGGCGGTGAGTGTGGCGCTGGCGCTGGACCCCGCGGTGCGGCCGAGTGCGGGGAAAGGCCCAGCCCCGGCCGCGTGTGCAGCGTTGGCGGGAGGTCGAGGCTGCCGACGGCACCCGTCGTGGTGGGGATGGTGCTGGCGGGCGGGCTGGGGGCGGCGCGGCTGTCGGCTCGGGCCGTGTGGATGGCGCGGGCCGTGTGGATGGCGCGGGCCGTGTGGATGGCGCGGCCCGCGGTGCTGGGCGACGTCGTGATGCTGGGGCTGGGGCCGGCGACGGCGGTGCTGGGCGACGTCGTGATGCTGGGTCCGGCGGCGGCGGTGCTGGGTTGGGCGTTGTCGCTGCCGAGGATCCGGGGCCTCCGGCGGTGGCCGGCGCGCTCGCCCTCGCGATGCGGTCGGTGCGGCGAGTGGTGGCGGCGGGGATGGTCGGCCGTAGCCACTCGTCGCGTTTGTCGCGCACCTGGCGTTGGCGTTCGGCGCGGCGCTGCTTGAGCCCCAGGTGCGGTGGCGCTCGTGGTCGCGGCGGAATTTGTCGCGCTCGGGAGAATAGTTGCGTGCTGCAGTGCGGTCGCGCACTTTTATACAGTTCGGCGCTGGGGAACAACTGCAGCTGTCGCATGTATCAATTTTCCCGCCCCAATGCGAACTCCTTTAGTTTGGATCATGCCAATTCTAAATTCCCGCCGTGCACGCAGAGTGACCGCATGACCGGCAAGTGGGCGCCCTCGGGGAGCCCCCTGATCGGAGCGTCCTCGGGCGCTCCGGGTCCGAAGACTAGGGCTATAACGTACAAAAGGAGCATGTCGGTTTCATGGAAGTCTTTGGGGCGCCTCTGTGGTGCCGGGGTAGTGGCGGGTGCGCTGGTGGTGGGGCCGGGCGTGGCCTCGGCTCAGGCGACGCCGCCGGATCCCGGGGTTGTCAGCACGCTGGTCTGGAAGAAGAAGGTCTGGGGCAATGACCTGACGCTGCGGCGGATCCGGATGCCCGCCGGGACCAGCACGGGGTGGCACTACCACCGCGGGCCGGTCGCGGCGAAGGTCGTCAAGGGCACGCTCAGCCACTTCGACTCCTCGTGCAAGTCGGATGGGGTCTATGCCGCGGGGGGCACGCTGCTGGAGCAGTGGGGTTCGAACAACGTGCACATCGGCCGCAACCTCGGGTCCGGCGAGCTCGTGCTCGAGGTGCTGTACGCACAGCCGTCCGGCAGCCCGCTGGCCGTGGACGCACCCGACCCGGGCTGCGCCTTCGGCAATCCGGGCGCGGCCACCCAGCCGGGCACGGCCAGGCCATCCTGACCGCGGCGAATGCGCGGCCCGCACCGGCTCGCCTTGAGCCGCCCGGGCGGGCCGCACGTCGGCGATGCGCGGTCAGCCGGCGATTTTGAAGTTGACCTCGGCGGTGGGCTGCGTGCCTGCTGTGCGGCCGGGGGCTCGGTGGTATTGCCAGTACAGATTGGTGTGCGCGATCACCTTGTCGGGGGTCGGTGCGCCGTATTCCGAGGTGTCTTCGGTGGTGTGCGCGTCGGAGACCAGGGTGGCGTCGTAGCCGCGGGCGATCGCTCCGTGCAGCGTGCTGCGGATGCACTCGTCGGTCTGGGCGCCGGTCACCCACAGGTGGCCGATGCCGCGGTCGGCCAGGACCCGCTCGAGGTCGGTCTCCTCGAACGAGTCGGCCCAGCGCTTGTGCACGACCGGCTCGGCGGTGCGCTGCACCAGCTCCTTGACGAACTGCCAGCCCTCGGTGCCGCGGGGCAGATGCTCGTCGCTGCTGTGCTGCACCCAGACGACCGGCACACCGGACTCGCGCGCCCGGTCGACCAGCGTGGCGATGTTGGCGACGACCTGGTCACGGTCGTGTGCCTCGGCAACGATGTTGTTTTGCACGTCGATGACTATGAGAGCCGCGTTCGGGCGGTCGGTGAGTGTGGTCATGGCGGAGACGTTAGACCGGGGCTACGACATTTTTTCGGCGATCAAGGTCAACTGCCTTTCCTCGTACGCGATGATTTTGCGCACCTGATCAGCCGTCAGCACGTCGCAGACCCAGTCCCAGTGCAGCGCAACCTGATCGCCCACATGTAGCCCCGCCAGCAGCGACCGCCCGCCGACCGACCACGTCACCCGCTCGACCGCCGAAGGTCCGGCTGCGAGCCGCCCCTCCCGCCAGACCAGAGGCCGCGCGGTGACCGTCGCCGTCGACTCGCCCACCTCCCGGACCACCCCGGTCCGTATCCGGCACCGATCCAGCACCGACACCGCCGCCGGGTTGCCGGTCCGATGCAGCAGCACCGCCCACGGATACACCTCGAACACATGAAAACTGTGGTGCGCCACCGCGCGCGAATCGGCGTCAACCCAGGTGCCCCCCACCTGCCCCGCAAACCGCTGCCGGATAAATCCGGTCAATTCCGCCGGCTCGGCCTGGTCGAGGAGAGCATTCCCGATCCAGTACGCCTCCACGACCTCCTCATCCAACGGATCGGCCGTCCCCGCGACCCCCGCAAGAAATTCCAGGTACGCCCAGGCCCCCTCAAACCCCCGAGCCCGCCTGGCGATCTCCCCTTCGGACCCGTCCAGCAGAACCCCCGCCCCCGCCGGCCCGCAGTACCCAAGCTCATTGGGCGGATACGCATACCGCGCAAACAGGAGGGCCCCCGCCGCACTCACAAACCCGACCTTACGGTTTTGCGCCGCTCACCCGGCGAGGGAGGCGGGGCCGGGCGGCGCTGGCGGTGGCAGAGGGGCGGCGCCGGAGGCTGGACCGCGCCGCCCGGCCGGCGGTGGCAGAGGGGCGGCGCCGGAGGCTGGGCCGTCCCGCCCGGCCGGTGGCGGAAGTGAGGTCGGGCCGCGGAGAAGAGGCTCGGAAGCATGGGGCTCAGCAGATTCGGGGGAGTTGTTCGCCTATCGGCATGTTTATGACCCGGGTGCCGCCCAACGCCGTCCGCGCCACCACCATCCCGGGGTGGGCAGGGACGCATGTGCCTATCCGGTGGGCTCCGGCGCCCGCTGGATGGGCTCGCATCGCGGCCAGGACCTCGTCGGCCTGGGCGGCGGGGACGAACGCCAGCAATTTGCCCTCGTTCGCCACCTGCAGCGGGTCCAGGCCCAGCAGGCTGCACGCGTCGGCCACCTCCGCCGGGATGGGCAGGCTTCGTTCGGTCACCTCGATGCCCACCTGCGCCGTCCTGGCTATCTCGTTCAGCGACGCCGCCACCCCGCCTCGGGTCGGATCGCGCAGGACGTGGACGTCGGCGCCGGTGGCCAGCATCGCCGACACCAGGCCGGCCAGCGGCGCCGTGTCGCTCCTGACCGTGGTCTCGAACTCCAAGCCCTGGCGGACCGACAGCACCGCCACCCCGTGCACGCCGATGTCGCCGCTGATCAGGATCGCGTCGCCAGCCGCGGCCCGGGTCGGGGCGATCGTCACGCCGTCGGGGACCGTGCCGATGCCGGACGTGTTCAGGTAGACGCCGTCGCCGCTGCCGTTGTCGACCACCTTGGTGTCGCCGGTCACCAGGCGAACGCCGGCCGCCGCTGCCGCCGCGCCCAGTGCCTTGGCTATCCGGCCCACCTCGGTGAGCAGCGTCCCCTCCTCCAAGATGAATGCCACCGACAGATACAGCGGCGTCGCGCCGGACATCGCCAAGTCGTTGACCGTTCCGTTCACCGCCAGGTCACCGATCGAGCCGCCCGGGAAAAACATCGGCTTGACCACGTACGAGTCGGTCGAGAACGCGATTCTGCCGGCCCCGACCGGGAGCACCGCGCTGTCCGTCAACTCGATCGGCCCGTACGCGGGCAGAAAAAGGTGCTGGACCAACTCGCCGGACATCGCCCCGCCGCCGCCGTGCCCCATCACCACGGCGGGGGTGTCGCGCAGCGGCACCGGGCAGGTCCAGTTCTCGAAATCCAGGTCGGTCATGAGATCTGCACCAGATCGAGCCGGCGGTACGCGTAATAGGCCGCACACGCCCCCTCGGACGACACCATCGTCGCCCCCAACGGATTCCGCGGCGTGCACTGCTTGCCGAATGCCGCGCACTCGTGCGGTTTCAGCAGTCCCTGCAACACCTCGCCGGACCGGCACAACGAGGATTCCTCGGTGTGCACGCCGCCGACATCGAAGCGCGCCTCCGCATCGAATTCCCGGAACCGGGCCGCCAGCCGCCACCCGCTGTCCGGAATCATGCCGATGCCCCGCCAGGTGCGGTCGGTCACCTCGAAGACGTCGCGCAGCATGGCCAGCGCCGCCGGATTGCCCTCGGCCCGGACCGCCCGCGGATACGCGTTCTGCAATTCGTGCCGGCCCTGTTCCAACTGCACGACGGTCTGCCGGATGCCCTCCAGGATGTCCAGCGGTTCGAAACCGGTGACCACGATCGGCACGCCGTATTTCGCGGCCAGCGGAGGGTACTCGCCCGTGCCCATCACGCTGCACACATGCCCGGCCGCCAGGAATGCCTGCACCCGGCAGCGCGGCGATTCCATGATGGCCGCGATCGCGGGCGGTACCAGCACGTGCGAAACGAGCAGCGAGAAGTTCCGGACGCCGAGCCGCTCGGCCTGATAGACGGTCATCGCATTGGCGGGAGCCGTGGTCTCGAAGCCGATGCCGAAGAACACCACCTGACGGTCCGGGTTTTCCCGGGCGATGGTCAGCGCGTCCAGCGGCGAATACACCACCCGCACGTCGGCGCCCGCGCTTTTGACCGCGAAAAGATCCTTACTGCTTCCCGGTACGCGCAGCATGTCGCCGAACGAGCAGAAGATGACCCCGGGCTCGGCCGCGATAGCCAGCGCCTTGTCAATGGTCTCCAACGGCGTGACGCACACCGGGCAGCCCGGCCCGTGAATCATCTCGACGCCGGACGGCAGCAGCTGGTCGATGCCGTGCCGGATGATCGAGTGGGTCTGCCCGCCACAGACCTCCATCATGGCCCAGGGCCGGGTGGTCACCTCGTGGATCTGGTCGACCAGCCGCAGCGCCAGGTCGGGATTGCTGAACTCATCGAGGTACTTCACCGAACTCCTCCTCGAGAATGCCCATTCGTTCGAAGTTGGCCAATGTCTGCCGGGCCGATTCCTCGTCGAGCCGCTGAATGGCGAACCCGACGTGCACCACCACGTATTCGCCGGCCTCGGCGTCGGGCAGATATTGCAGGCAGACGCTTTTGCGCACGCCACCGAAGTCGACCTCGGCCATCGGCACGCCGTCCACCTCGGCGATGCGCACAATGCGCCCGGGAACCGCGAGACACATGTCGTCCGTACCTCCTAAATGCTGGCCCCGATCACCAGTTGACCCAGCGCGATGCCGCCGTCGTTGGGTGGCAGCAGGCGTGGGCGCAGCACGGTGAACCCGCGGTCGGTCAGCAGCCGCTCGGCCGCGGCGACCAGCAGCGCGTTCTGGAAAACCCCGCCGGCCAGCGCCACCACGTCGAGCCCGGTCTGGCTGCGGCAGTGCTCGGCGAGGTCGGCGATCAGCGTGGTCACCGCGGCGTGGAACCGCGCCGCCACCACGGCTGGCGGCACGCCGCCGAGCACGTCCTTCGCGATCTGGCGGATCATCGGGCCGGCGTCGGCGACGTCCGGTCCGTCGGGGCTGGGACACACCTCGAAGCCGTACGGGTGATCCCGGCCGGCCGGTGCACCGCGCGCGAGTCCTTCGAGGACGATCGCGGCCTCCGCCTCGTACTCGATCATGTGTCGCACCCCGGCCAGTGACGACACCGCATCGAACAGCCGGCCCATGCTCGACGTCGGCACGCAGCCGGCACCCGTCCCGAACTGCCGGGCGAGCAGGTCGCGCTCGGCCGGCGGACAGGCACGCACGGCCGGGAGATCCGGGTGCCAGGGCACGCAGGCGGCGGCGAGGTGGGCCAGAGCCATCCGGTACGGGCGGCGCACGCTCGCGTCGCCACCGGCCAGCGGCACATAGCCGAGCCGGGCGGCGCGCCGGTAGCTCTTGTAGTCGGCGATCAGCACCTCGCCGCCCCACACCGCGCCGTCCGGGCCGTACCCGGTGCCGTCGAACGCGAACCCGATGACCTGCTCGTCCGGGCCGAGACCGTGCTCGGCCATCACCGCGGCCACGTGCGCGTGGTGGTGCTGCACCAGACGCACCGGCCGGCCCGCCGCGTGCCGCCGGGCCCACTGGCCGGACCGGTACTCGGGGTGCAGGTCGGCCACCACGACCGCGGGCCGCACCCCGGTCAGTTCCTCGAGGTGGCGCTCGGTGGCGGTGAGCGCGTCGATGGTGGCCAGGTCGTCCATGTCGCCGATGTGCTGGCTCAGCCACGCGTACCGGCCGTCGGCCACCGCGCACGTGTTCTTGAGGTCGGCGCCGGCCGCCAGCATCGGGCCCACCTCGAAGGGCAGCGCGACCGGCAGCGGCGCGTACCCGCGGGAGCGCCGCACCGGCAGTTCGGCGCCGGCCACGTACCGGCTCACCGAGTCGTCGGCGGGCACCCGGATCGGCCGGTCGTGCCGCAGCCACGCGCCGGCCAGCGGCCCGAGCCGGGTGAGTGCCTCGGCGTCGTCGGTGACGATCGGTTCGCCGGCCAGGTTGCCCGAGGTCAGTACCAGCGCGTCCGGTCCGGCCGGGTCGCCGGGCAGGCCGAACAGCAGCACGTGCAGCGGGGTGTAGGGCAGCATCAGCCCGAGGTCGGGATTGTCCGGCGCCACCTCGGGTGCCAGGCGGGCGTCGTCCCGGCGGGGCAGCAGCACGATGGGCCGGCGGGTGCCGGCCAGCAGCCGTTCCTCACCTTCGGTGAGGGTGACCAGGCGCCGGGCCACGTCGAGGTCGGCCACCATGATCGCGAACGGCTTACCGCCGCGCTGCTTGCGGCGGCGTAGTTCGGCCACGGCTGCCGGGTTGCGGGCGTCGCAGGCCAGGTGATAGCCGCCGAGGCCCTTGATCGCGACGATCTCGCCGGCCGCGAGCAGCCGGCGGCAGGCCCGCATCGGATCGTCGGCGCCGATCGGGGTACCGGTGGCGTCGACGAGTTCGAGCCGCGGTCCGCAGTCCGGGCAGGCGATCGGCTGGGCGTGGAAGCGGCGGTCGGCTGGGTCCTCGTACTCGCGGCGGCAGGCCGCGCACATCGGGAAGCCGGCCATCGTGGTGGCGTCCCGGTCGTACGGCAATGCCGTGATGATGGTGAAGCGCGGGCCGCAGTTGGTGCAGGTGACGAACGGGTGCCCGTAGCGGCGGTCGCCCGGGTCGCGCAACTCGCGCAGGCAGTCGGCGCAGCTGGCCACGTCCGGGGAGGCGAGGGTACGGCCGGGGACGTCGTCCCGGGACGCCTCGATGGTGAAGCCGGTGCCGCCCTGGACCGGGATCTCCTCCTCGCCGACGTCAGCGATCATGGCCAGCGGCGGTGCGTCGGCGCGCAGCCGCCGACCGTACTCGTGCACCGCGTCCGGCTCGCCCTCGACCTCGATGGTCACCCCGCGCGCGGTGTTGGCCACCGACCCGGCCAGGGCGAGATCGGCCGCCGTCGCGTACGCGAACGGGCGAAAGCCGACCCCCTGCACCAGCCCCGACACGGTGAACCGGCGGCGCAGCCGGCGGGCCCGGCCGACGAGCTCGAGACCTTCCATGGCACGCCCGGCCTGCACCGCGTCGATGACCTCGACGGCGAACCCGAGGTGAATGAGCACCCAGGCACCGGGCGCGGGCGGCGCGTCCAGCATGCCGACGTTGACCCGGCGCCGGGCTCCCTCGACGTCGACGAGCGCAAGCTGCCCCGCAAAGCCGTCGACGATCTCCACGACCTGCCCGGGAATGCCGAGACACATGGTCAGGACCTCCCGGTGATCAGTAGCGTGCGAACCTCGTCCACCGCGGCAGGGACGGCGGCGGCCACCGGCGGGCTCAGCCCGATTCCTTCGGCGACGGTGGCGACGCGGCAGCCCACGAGGTAGGTCGGCGGCAGCGTCCCGCCGAGGCGGGAAAGGCCGCCGAGGACCGCGGCCGGGTTCATGCCGTGCGCGTCGAACTCGCCGGGACCGAGGTCGTCCGGTCCGATCTCGAGCACCACGATCTCGCCCGGCGCCTCGCCGCCGGGCAGGGCGTCCACCAGGATCAGGCGGTCGTAGCCGTCGAGCAGGTCGTAGGCCAGGTGCATGCCGCGGATCCCGTAGTCGACCACCCGAACACCGGGCGGCACCGGCCCGGCCACCAGGTGCCGGACCACCTCCGGCCCGAAGCCGTCGTCGCCGAGGAAGAGGTTGCCGATGCCGGCCACCAGGGTCTTGTTCACATTGCTCGGATCTTCAGGTAGCGCTGGATGTCCGGGATCGACTCGATCAGCAGGGCGGCGGCGTAGGCCGTGGCGGCGGCAACGGCGATGGTGGTGGCGGCACCGATGAGTTTCAGCATGGGTCGAGCTCCTCGGGGGCGAAATAGAGGTATCGGCCGTACCAGTCGTGCAGGTCGGCGGCGGGGTCGTCGACCAGGACCACGGCCACGTGGGTGGCGCCGTCCAGATCGGACAGCACCGCGGTGACCCGGGCGATCTGGCCGGCATAGAAGATGTCCTGCGCGTCGGCCCGCCGGGTCGGCTGCACGCGGACCAGGCTGCCCTTGGCCACCCGGACCCCGTTGATCAGCACGGACTCGGCGCCGGGCTCCGTGCTGGGCTCGGTGCCGGGCTCGCGCCAGGTGCCGTGCAGGCTCTCCAGGTCGGCCGGCGTGAGGTTGTCGCAGCGGTCGACGATCGTGGCGGCGCGCGGATCGGTGGCCCGGGCCTCGGCCTTCTCGTCGTCGGTCATGGTCATCACGCGCAGCGTCAGGATCTCGTCGATCTCGGTGGAGTCGAACAGCGCGCCGGGGCTCTCCGCTGCCACCTGCGGGTGGTCGTACAGGATGATCGGCGCGCCGAGCAGCACGGTGTCCGACCCGGCCAGCACCGGCCAGCACCGGCGCTGCCGGCACCGCGCGGCGGCGGCGACGGCGTGGTCCGGCGGATCCTGCACCGAGACGAAGGTGGCGTCGTGCGCCTCCAGCAGCAGGTGCGCGCCGAGCAATGAGTGCCGGACCGCCTCCTCCTTGCTGGCCACCGGCCCGGCGTGCTCGTTGGTCACCGCCACGGTGAGCCGCACCAGGTCAGCGTCGGCCTCGGCCGCGGTGTGCAGGACGGCGGTGAGCGGCCAGCGCCGCCGCACTATTTGCGCGTCACCGCTGGAAATATCGAAAATGTCTGATGAGACTCCGCCCGGCACCGAGACCGGGAAGTCGGCCGTACCGGTCAGCGGCACCAGCGGAACCGTGATCTCGTGTTCCACCGCCTCGTCCCAGGAAAGCGCCGAGGTGCGCGCCTGCAACTGGAGAAATCGGAGGTGAACGGTCACCGCCGCGCTGGTGCCGGGCGCCACGAGGCACTGCATCGAGAGGTCGGGCGGCTCGGCGAAGGCGCCCTCGCCGGCCACCGGCGGGCCCAGCACGCCGAACTGCCAGCGGGACCGGTTTTTGGCCGCGCTCGCCCGGTAGGGATACAGCAGGTATCCCTCGTAGAGCACCGCGTCGGCCACCTGCCGGGCCGCCTCCAGGCTCACGACGGCGGCCGGTCCGCGGCGGCCAGCAGCCGCTGCATCGTCTCGTCCCAGCTGATCAGGTCGTGCCGGGCCCGGAACGCGGCCAGGTCGGCCAGCACGTCCGAGCCGATCCGCAACCAGCCGGAGTTCGGGAAGTAGGCGGCGATCATCTCGCGCCACACGGTGACCGGCAGCCGGTGTCGCGCCTCGCAGGCCCACGGCACCTGTTCCACCTCGAATCCGCTGGTCCCGCGGGTGAAGATGGTGCCGGAGAACAGGAAGTCGAGCGGCACTTCGCCGGCGTCCAACGCGTGCAGATAGCGGGTGCCGATCACATCGAGGTCGTACGTGCACGGCAGCGCGAGATCGGTCTCGGTTTCCCCGGTGAAACCCTGCACGGTCGTGTTGGCCTGCATCCACTGGAACGGCTTGAGCGTGTCGCCCCAGCGGGCCCGCTCGCCGAACAGGCCGCGCAGCCCGTCCTCCTCGCCGGCGTCGTAGCGGCGCCGCTGCGGTTCGATCCGCACCTGGCAGCGCAGCGCGATGGCGTGCACCCGGCGGCCGGTGGTCTCCTTGATCCGCAGTCGCGCGGTCAGCTGCGGGGCCACCGCGTAGGGCTCGGCGACAACATCAAGGACGGAGAAGGCGTACGAGGTCATGACTGAGCCTCCTTAGTCATGCCCTTCTGGCCCTCGCCTGCGAGGCCGTCCGCAAGCGCGGCTGGGTGCCGCTCGGTGCAGGCGGTCATGACGTGCGCTCCCGGAGCCGGTCGAAGAAGGCGTCGATCACCTCGTGCGCCTCGCGGCCGCCGTCGAAGCCGCGCCACACCGTGCGCAGCCGGCCGACCAGTTCGTAGCAGACGTCGATCGGCACCAGGTAGCTCGGTGCGCCGCGCCGGATGAGCAGCGCCTCGACGTCGGGGCGCAGCGTGGCCAGCGCCGGGTGGGCCGCCGTGGGCAGGTCCAGTTCGGACTCGGTGGCCCCGGCCGGGCCGGGATAGCAGGCAACGATCCGGTCCAGCGCCGAGTTGCGGAACAGGAACGCCAGACCCACCGGGATCGGGAGGTCGTCGAGCACCGGCTCGGTGAGGGCCACGTACCGGTCCGGGACCGCTCGGTACCGCAGATGGGCGCCGTCGTCGGTGAACAACAGGTAGCAGGGCCGGCAGGCGCACATCAGCCGCCGGGTCTCGAGGTCGACCAGGTGCGAGTGGCCGCCGTCCGATCCCCCCGAGGCCAGCGGCGTGGCGCACATGTCGCAGCGCTCGGCCGGCGGCTCGGGGCGGCTGCGGGCGATCCGTCGGAGTGTGGACAGGGGCGAGTCGGTCATGTCGGCTCGGCCACCCGGCTGAACAGGGCCGACACCGGGATCAGCGCCGGCCGGGTGGACACCTCGACCGCGGTGATCTCGGGTGCGGCCGCCGTGACGAGGTCTTCGAGGCCGGCCGGCGGCTGCCCGTGCGCGACCCGCAGCCGGCACACGCCCCGGTCGGTCACCTCGACCAGTTCGACCCCGGTGCGGGCCAGGGCCGCGGCTATCCGGGTGCCGGCGTCGTCCGGGTGCAGGCCGTGCACCAGTAGCAACGCCGACACCAGCTCGTCGGCGGCCACCGCGGCCAGCACCTCGTCGGTGAGCGCGCCGGCCTCGTGCAGCACGTCGAGCAGCCGTTCCAGGCCGGCGCCGTACAGGTCGGTGACCTCGCGGACGAGATCCTCCCGGCCGGCCGGGTCGGCGGCGATCAGCGCGTCGATGCGGGCGCCCGCGGCCCGCCAGTCGTCGCCCACGGATCACTCGCCACCGGCGGACTGGGTGGGGGAGTGCAGCAACTGAAGCTTCTTGCCGCCACCCAGGTACATGTGCACGCCACACGGCAGGCACGGGTCGAAGCTGCGCACCGTACGCATGATGTCGATGCCTTTGAAGTGCTCCCGGTCGTTCTCCTCGAAGATGGGCTGACCCTGGACGGCGTCCTCATACGGACCCGGGGTGCCGTAGCTGTCCCGGGGATTCGCGTTCCACGGCGTCGGCGGGTACGGGTGGTAGTTCGCGATCTTCCCGTCCCGGATCACCATGTGGTGCGACAGGACGCCGCGGACCGCCTCGGTGAAGCCGCAGCCGATGCCCTCGTCCGGCACCTCGAACGGCTCCCAGGTCTTGGTGCGCCCGGCCCGGATCTCGGCCAGTGCTTTCTCGGCGAAATGCAGAGCACAACCGGCGGCGTACGCCTGGAAGTAGGTGCGCGCCCGGTTCCGCTCGATGGTGTTGCTCCAGCGCGGGATCTTCCACTCCAGCTCGACCGGGCCCTTGAGCGCGGTCTTCGGCAGATTGATCTTGACTGAGCTGCCGGTGGACTGCACGTAGCCGATGTCGACCAGGCCGGCCAGCGCGGTCGACCAGAGCCGGGCCAGCGGCCCGCCGCCGGTGTCCAGCGCCAGGTAGTCCTTGCCGTCGTACCAGCGCGGCGACATCACCCAGCTGTACCGGCCGTCCAGGTCGCGCTTCTGCGGCCGCGGGTTGGTGTGCTGGTTCCACGGGTGCCGGCGGTCGACCGGGTTGCCGAGCGGGTCGTGCGTCACGAACATCTCCTGGTCGGTCCAGTCCTCGTAGTAGGACGAGCCGAGCAGGATGCGGATACCGAGGTTGATCTCGACGAGGTCGGTGGTGATCAGCTTGCCGTCCACCACGATGCCCGGGGTCACATACATCCGGCGGCCCCAGTCGGTCATGTCCGCGTACTTGAAATTGCAGTGCTCCGGGTCCTGGAAGGAGCCCCAGCAGCCGAGCAGGACGCGCCGGTTGCCGACCTGCTCGTAGCCGGGAAGCGCCTGATAGAAGAAGTCGAACAGGTCGTCGTGCATCGGCACGACCTTCTTCATGAACTCCACGTAGCGCATCAGCCGGGTCAGGTAGTCGGTCATCAGCTGGATGGTGGCGACGGTGCCGACCCCGCCCGGATAGAGCGTGGACGGGTGCACGTGGCGCCCCTCCATGAGGCAGAACATCTCCCGGGTCATCCGGCTGACCTGCAGCGCCTCGCGGTAGAACTCGCCGGTGAACGGGTTGAGCGAGCGCATGATGTCGCCGATGGTGCGGTAACCGTGCGCACCGGCCTGCGGTGCCTCGGTGCGGTTGGCCTGCTCCAGCACCCCGGGGTTGGTCTCGCCGACCATCTTTTCGCAGTAGTCCACCCCGACCAGGTTCTCCTGGAAGATGTTGTGGTCGAACATGTACTCGGCGGCCTCGCCGAGGTTGACGATCCACTCGCCCAGGTGCGGCGGCTTGACCCCGTACGCCATGTTCTGCGCGTAACAGGAACAGGTGGCGTGGTTGTCGCCGCAGATGCCGCAGATCCGGCTCGTGATGAAGTGCGCGTCCCGCGGGTCCTTGCCCTTCATGAAGATCGAGTACCCGCGGAAGATCGAGCTGGTGCTGTGGCACTCGGCCACCGTCTTGTTGGCAAAGTCAATCTTGGTGTAGATGCCGAGGCTCCCGACGATCCGGGTGATCGGGTCCCAGGCCATCTCCACGAGTTCGGTGGTCATCGGCTCAACAGCTCCTTCGCCGGCCGGCGCCACTTGGGCTCCTGGTCGAGGGTGTGCGTGGTGATGGCGCGCAGGCGTTTGATGGTCTTGCCGTACCAGCCGATCGCGGTGGTGGACAGGTGGCCGCCGGGCGGCTCGTCCATGAACGGCATGAACTTGTCCGGGAAGCCGGGCATGGTGCAGCCGATGCAGATGCCGCCCACGTTGGGGCAGCCGCCTACGCCGTTGATCCAGCCGCGTTTCGGCACGTTGCACTTGACCACCGGACCCCAGCAGCCCAGTTTCACGATGCATTCGGGGGTGCCGTACGCGGTCGCGAAGTCGGCCTGCTCGTAGTAGCCGGCCCGGTCACAGCCCTCGTGCACGGTCGTGCCGAACAGCCAGGTGGGCCGCAGCTTGTCGTCCAGCGGGATCATCGGCGCCTGGTCGGTGGCTTGGTAGAGCAGGTAGGTCAGCGTCTCGGAGAGGTTGTCCGGCTGGATCGGGCAGCCCGGCACGCACACGATCGGGATGCCGGCCTTCGAGGTCCACTCCCAGCCCAGGTAGTCCGGGACGCCCATGGCACCGGTCGGGTTGCCGGCCATCGCGTGGATGCCGCCGTACGTCGCGCAGGTGCCGACCGCGACCACGGCCGTCGCCTTGGGGGTCAGCCGGTCCAGCCACTCGCTGGTGGTCATCGGCTGCCCGGTGGCCGGGTTGTTGCCGAAGCCGCACCAGTACCCGCCGTCGTGCAGCAGCTCGTTCGGGATCGACCCCTCGACGACCAGCACGAACGGCTCCAGCTCGCCGCGGTCGGCCTTCCAGAACCACTCCAGGAAGTCGTCCGCGCCGCCGGTGGGCCCGCACTCGAAGTCGATCAGCGGCCAGTGCATGGCGATCCGCGGCAGGCCGGGCAGGGCGCCGAGCGCGATTTCCTCGACGCTCGGCTGGGTGGCCGCGGTGAGGGCGACGGAGTCACCGTCGCAGCTCAGTCCGGCATTGATCCATAACACATGGATGAGCGGCTCTGACGTCTCTGTCGGCATGGACGGACCCATCTGGAGGGGGTCGACGTACGGCCCGTACGTGTGAGGCAGGTAACAGACTAGACCTGCGGCGTGTAACAATGTCAATCCGTTCGGTTAATGCCTACCTGACCGGGCGACCATGCCTTGCGCCCTCGGAACGGGGCCGATATGCACGAGTTGGCGATCGCGGAGAGCATCGTGGACGCGGTCTGCGAACGGGCCGCGGGACGCACCGTGCACCGGGTGACCGTCCGCATAGGAGCGTTGACCGCGGTGGTTCCCGAGGCCATGCATTTCTGTTTCGAGCTGGCCGTCGAGGGCACGGTGGCAGACGGCGCCGCGCTGGCGATCGAGCAGCGGCCCGGCCGGGCGCGCTGCCGCGACTGCGGGGCCGAGGTCACGCTGGTCGACCTCATCCTGCTGTGCCCGTGCGGCAGCGCCGACCTGGCCGTCACCGCCGGTCGCGAACTCCAAATCGTCTCGATGGAGGTGGGTTGACCAAATGTGCGGTACGTGCGGCTGCGGCCATGATCACGAGGTGGTCACCCTCGAACAGAAGGTGCTCGCCAAGAACGACGACCTGGCCGCGGCCAACCGCGCCTGGCTCGCCGAGCGCAGGATTCGTACGGTCAATCTGATGAGCTCGCCCGGTGCGGGCAAGACCACACTGCTCGAACGCACCATCCGCGACGCCGGTGACGCCCGGCCGGTCGCGGTGGTCGAGGGCGATCAGGAGACCCGGTTGGACGCCGAGCGCATCCGCCGCACCGGCTGCCCGGTGGTGCAGGTCAACACGGGGGCCGGCTGCCACTTGGACGCGGCCATGTTGCGGACCGCGCTGGATCGGCTCGACCCGGCCGACGGCTGCCTGCTGTTCGTCGAAAACGTGGGGAACCTGGTCTGCCCGGCGTTGTTCGACCTGGGGGAGGATGCCAAAGCGGTGATCTTTTCGGTCACCGAGGGCACCGACAAGCCGTTGAAATACCCGTACATGTTCGCTGCTGCCGATCTGATCGTGGTGAACAAGCTGGATCTGTTGCCGTACGTCGATTTCGACCTCGACGCCTGCCGCGAGCACGTCGCCTCGGTCAACCCGAAGGCCGAGGTGGTGGCGGTCTCCGCCACCCGGGGGGACAACCTCGGCTCCTGGTACGACTGGCTGGCCATCAGCTGACGCTGGGTTCTGGTGCGCGCTGCCACACCTGGTGCAGTTCGGCGCCATCGCTGGTCTGCAACACCCGCAGCACCCGGTCGGCCCGCAGGTAACTGGCGATCTCCGCGGTGACGTCGTGCAGCGCGTTGGCCGGGGTCACCACCACCGGCAGGTGACCGTCGTCGAGCAGGTGCTCCACCGTGGCGGCGTCCCGCAGCAGCCGGCCGTGGCGATGGCGGACCGGCACCGGGACCACTTCGCACCCGGGCAGGCAGCGCCGCAGTTCGGCCATCAGCGGGTGTTGCCGCGCCTGGCCGTGCGAGCCGAAGACCACCAGCAACTCGTCGTCGGCGGCCTCCGCGGCCAGGCGGGACACCACCCGCTCGGGGTGCCAGCCGGCGTCGCCCTCGCGGATCGCGGCCACCGTCACGGTCGTCCGCGCCTGCTCGGCCCACCAACTCGCCTCGGGCTCACGGATGATCAGCGGTACGTGGCGCCGACCGGAGGCGCCCCATCGGTTATCCATGGGTTCGGCCGTGAGTGTCCGCCGCGCTGTGAATCGTTGCCAGAGCAAGGCCGTTCACCTCGATGAGTTGTGGGGACCGGGGACCTCAGGCTGCATGACGGCTTCCGGACGGCACCAGACCCCAAGCCTGTCCGCACACATGTGGTCGGCGGGAAAGCCTGGAGCGGGTGGCAAACGTGCTGTTCAGCGGGGGTGAGTGGACACAACTGTCCGGTGCGTGGGCGATTCGGTAGAGCTTGCGGGCGACGGGCACCAGTCAACTGGCGGAGTGACCGAGCCCGGGACGCAGCGAGATGCGCAGCAGCGGCGGCGCGGTCGCCACGTCCACGCTGGACACCTCGGGCGCGGCCGCGCGGACCCGGCTCTCGACGTCGCGCACCGCGCACCGCGAACCCGTCGCGCGCAGCCGCACCCGGCCGGCATCGTCGACGCCGAGCAGGTCGACCCCGGTGCCGGCCAGCACCGCGCGGATCCGGTCGGCGGCCGGCACCGGATGCAGGTCGTGCACCAGCAGCAGGCTCGACACCAGCGGGTCGGCGCACAACTCGGTGAGCCGTTCGGTGCCGAGCAGCCCGGCGATCCGGGCCAGGCCGTCCCCGTACAGCTGCACCAGGTGCCGGGTGAGTTCCTCGCCGGCCGCCGCGGCGCGCGGGTCGGGGCTGTCGTGCAACTCGGTCAGCAGCCGCTCGATGTGCCGGCCGGTCTCCTCGGCGCTGGTCATCGCGCCGACTCGGAGGTCACCCGCAGCGTGAAGCCGCGCAGGGTGCGGATCAGCGGCGCGTACCCGGCGTCGGCCGGCGCGGCCCCGGCCGGCTCCTCCATGAACGGCATGAACTTGTCCGGGAAGCCGGGCATGGTGCACGCGATGCAGATGCCGCCCACGTTGGGACAGCCGCCGACCCCGTTGATCCAGCCGCGCTTGGCCACGTTGCAGCGCACCACCTGGCCCCAGCAGCCCACCTTGACCAGGCAGTTCGTCGAGCCGTAGCCGGTCGCGAAGTCGCTCTGGTCATAGAAGGAGGCCCGGTCGCAGCCGGAGTGCACGGTCGTCTCGAACAGCCAGCGCGGCCGTAGCGACTCGTCCAGCGCGATCTCCGGCGCCTGGCCGGACACCTGGTAGAGCAGGTGCAGGATGGTCTCGGCCAGATTGTCCGGGTGGGTGGGGCAGCCCGGCACGCAGACGATCGGCAGCCCGGCCTTGGACTTCCAATCCCACCCCAGATAATCCGGTACGCCCATGGCGCCGGTCGGATTGCCGGCCATCGCGTGCACGCCGCCGTACGCCGCACAGGTGCCGACCGCCATGATCGCGGTGGCCTTGGGCGCCAACCGGTCGAGCCACTCGGTCGCGGTGATCGGCTGCCCGGTCGCGGGGTCGTTGCCGAAACCGCTCCAGTAGCCCGCCGGCTTGTTGGTCTCGTCCGGCACCGAGCCCTCGACGATCAGGATGAACGGGTCGAGCTCGCCCCGGGCGGCCCGGTGCCACCACTCGATGAAGCTGTCCCCGCCCTGGTCCGGGCCGCTGTTGAAGTCGAAGTAGGGCCAGTGCAGGTCGATCGGGGGCAGACCCGGCAGGGCGCCCGCGACGATCTCCTCGATGCTCGGCTGGGTGGCCGCGGTGAGTGCTACCGACTCACCGTCGCAGCTCAGCCCGCCGTTCATCCAGAGGATGTGCAGCACCTGCTCACCGTCGTCCGCGGGCGGGACGTTCACCGGTCGTCTCCATCCGATCTCGGCTTGTTCGGCCGTGTCGATCGATGCGATGCTATCGGCCGCGGGCTGGCACGGTCGTCACCCGATCGGGTGCGGTCGGTAATCGTAAGCTCACCTCATGCCGGAGAACATCGAGATCCTGCCGCTCGAGGTGGTTGCGCAGGCCTTCCCCGCGCGGCCGGCTGCGCTCCCCGACGTCCGCGACTTCGTCCGCCGCCAGTTGACCGGCACTCCGGTGTCCGACGAGGACGTGCGGGTCCTCTGTGAACGGGTGGCCGACGTGCTGCTGGACGCCGCCGGTGCGGCCGGCACCATCCAGGTCTCACTGCGGATCTTTCCGGACTCGGCCGAGGTGGACGTGCTGTTCGCGCCCGATGTTCCGGCGATCCGCCCGGCGACCGCCGCCAAGGCTGCCGATCCGGTCCCGGCGCCCGCACCCCGCCCGGCCGTGCCGCAGTCGTTCTCGAACTGGCTCGCGGCGCGGCTGCGCCAGGAGGGACTCACCCTGGAGGCCGCGGCCCGCCGGCTGGACGTGTCGACCAAGACGGTGAGCCGCTGGGTGGCCGGCACCACCGAGCCGCGACTGCGCGATCTCTACCGCATCCGGGAGACATTCGGGGAGCCGTTCCACTGAGGGTGGAAGTACGCTGAGTGCTCGGCCGACTACGCGAGGACATCGAGCCATGACAGTGACCGCCGCCGCAGCCCCCCGACCGGCGCCGTCGGATGCCCTGGACCAGACCCCCTATCTCGTCGTCGACGTCGCGGTGGCCGCGGCACAATACCGACGGATCGCCCGCGCCTTCGCCGGCACCCGGGCCTACTACGCGGTCAAGGCCAACCCCGAGCCGCCGCTGCTCCGGGCACTGGTGGCAGCCGGCGCGCACTTCGACGTAGCCAGCACCGCCGAGATCGACCTGTGCCTGGCGGCCGGTGCCAGGCCCGATCAGCTGTCCTACGGCAACACCATCAAAAAAGCAGGAGATATCGCGTACGCGTACGCCCGTGGTGTCAGGTTTTTTGCCTTTGACAGTCTGGGCGAAGTGGACAAGCTGGCCCGGTACGCGCCCGGAGCAACGGTGCTGTGCCGGCTGCTCGCCTCCAGCACGGGCGCCCGGTGGCCGTTGAGCCGCAAGTTCGGCTGCGCCCCGGATCTGGCCCTCGACCTGCTCGGCTACGCCCGTTCGCAGCAACTCGACCCGGCCGGCGTCTGCTTCCACGTCGGCTCGCAGCAACTCGACCCGGACCGCTGGGAACCGAGCATCGCCACCGCCGCCGAACTGTTCCGGCGAGCCGGTGACCTGCCGCTGCGGTACCTGAACGTGGGTGGCGGCTTCCCGGTCGACTACCGGGTGGCGGCCCGCCCGATCGAAGACTTCGCGTTCGCCGTGCACGCCGCGGTCGACCGGCACTTCGGCGCCGACCGGCCGGAAATGATGATCGAGCCGGGCCGCTACATAGCGGCACCGGCCGGCGTGCTGCACACCGAGGTGGTGCTGGTCGCCCGCAAGTCCTATGCCGACGATCACCGCTGGGTCTATCTGGACGTGGGCCGCTTCGGCGGCCTGGCCGAGACCGAGGACGAGGCGATCCAATACCGCCTCAGCACACCGCACGACGGCGCCCCCGCCGCGCCGGTGATCCTGGCCGGACCCACCTGCGACAGCGTGGACATCCTCTACCAGCACACCCGATACTCGCTGCCGCTGGCGCTCCAGTCCGGCGACGTGATCCAGATCCACGGCGCCGGCGCGTACACGGCCACGTATTCATCGGTCGGCTTCAACGGCATTCCCCCACTGCGCACCGTCTGCGTCCCTTCTGGCGGATCTGGCGCCATGTCAAATGCGGACGTCCGGAAATGATTAGGTTGCGCTCCCGCTGGGTAGGCGTCCGCCAGCCCAGGGGGAGCGGACATGAGCGTCTTCAACCGCCAGCAACAGCGGCAGGGCAAGATCCCGGCCGCGCGAGTGTTCTGCCCGGACAGCCTCGACCGGTCCTTCCTCGAAGTGGCCGCCCCGGACCGTGACGGCACCAGCGGCCACCGGGTACCAGTGCTGGGACGCCGCAGTGAGTTGCCGCCCTACCTGCGCGGACAGGTGCTGGCGAACGAGGCCGCCGCCGAGGCGGTGCCGGCCGAGGCGGCCGACAAGATCGACGCCGGGGCGGTGGCCAGGTGGATCACCGCGCAGTACCCCGACGACAAGTACGCCGCGGTGGTGCTCGGCTCACCGCACGGCGGCGCGGCCCACCTGGCCGCCACGCTGGGTGCGGCCTGGTTGCCCACCGGCTTTCCGGTCACGCTGCGCTGGCCGGGCGGCTCGACCGGGGACTGGCCGGCCGCCATGGACTGGGGCGCCGGGCTGGCGAGCCTGATCGCGGCCGGCAACCCCGGGGTCAGCGTGCGCCAGGTGCACGACCCGGTCCGGCGCGGCCCGCTGTGCGGGACCACCGTCACCTTGCGCTTGCGGTGGCGTGTGCTGCCTTTCGCGTACGCGGAATTCCTGCGCACCCGGTTGCAGCCGGGCGGCACGTCGCTGCTGCTCCGGGACATGCGCACCTGGCCGGTGCTGGAGGCCGGCCCCGACTTCGGCTTCCAGGTGGGCAGCCCCACGACCGGCTGGACAGCCGACGACTACGGTCCGGACCGCCCGGCGTTCCGCCGCCTGCTGGACGGCCTCGGCGCCGACCAATGGTCCGGTTCGTTCCGGGACGCGCCATCCCAGTACGCCGAGACGGCCGGCGACCCGGCCCTGGACCCGCAACTGCGCGACCTGGCCGAGCAAACCGGCTGCCGCACGTACCGCGTCCTCTACAAAAGCCCCGAGATGTTCAGCGCCGGCCTGGCCGACGCGTTCCGCGCCTACCTGGACGGCGGCGAGGGCTGCCTGGTCGAATGCGGCCGCCTGCTGGATCCGTCCGGCTCCCTGCGCCGCCGCCTGATCCCGTACTGGTGCGAGTCGGCGTCCGAGCGAGCCTTCACCGGCGCCGAGTGGTGGCTGGCCGGCAGCGAACCCTTCGACGACATGACGGTCCTCCCCGAGCCGCCCGGCACCGACGGCGGGGTCCACGCCACGCTGCGCCAGTGGCGCTCGCTGGCGAGTTTCGCAGCCCGCAACGGCCGCCTCGACCGGGTGGTCGCCGGCCACTACCCGCTGCTGCCGCTACCCACCCGCCAGGCCGCCCGAGCGGTAGCCGAAGCAGCCGAAACCCGCCCCACCCCACCCCGCCTGACCATGCCCACCCTGATCGATTCCCTGCGGTCCGACGCCGCAGCCCTGGGTTTGCTGGTCGGCTGACCTCATCCGGCCAGCTCGCCGCACGCCCGCGCTCGTCGTTGCCCGATCGCGCAGGGGCGTGGGGTGAACGACGTTCGTCGATTGACACCCGGGTTGGCGGGCGGAAACGCTGGGCAGGCGGTCGGGCCGCATCCCCAGGACGCCTCCGGCGTGGTCCCGCCGGGCGCCATCCCCCGTACGCCGGCGTCGAAGTTGGGGGCAGACGTGGGAATGTGACCATGAAGAAGCTCAGCCTTGTGGCGGGGGCGCTTGCCCTCGTGATCGCCGGTGGTCTCGGCGTCGTGTTTGCCGGTGCGGCCGGCGCGGGACAGACCGGCCTGCGGGCCGCCGATCCCAGCGTGTTGCGGGTCGGGGCCACCTACGTCTCGGTGCAGTCGATGAACGGTGGGCTTGCCGTCCGGCAGGCTTCGTCGCCGGATGGGCTCGCGGGTGCGGCCGCCCGGCAGGTCTGGTCGGACACCCGGGGGCGCGGAGAGGTGTGGGCGCCCGAGATTGTGATGGACGATGGGCGTTACTACATCTACTTCGCCGCGGGAGTGGGGGCGGCGCATCGGATGTTCGTGATCAGTTCGGCCGTTGCGGACAGTGGGTACACAGCCGAGACGCAACTGGCGCTTCCGGACAACAAGTGGGCCATCGACGGGACGCTGTTCACGTTCGGCGGGCAGCGGTGGTTCGTCTGGTCGGGGTGGGCCGGTGACACCAACGTCGAGCAGAACATCTACCTCGCGCGGATGAGCAACCCGACCACGCCCACCGGGCCGCGCTACGTCATCTCGCAGCCCCGGGAGAGCTGGGAGCGGGTGGTCGGCAACCCGTTCATCAACGAGGGGCCCGAGCCGATCCGGGACCCGAACGGGCAACTGCACATCGTGTACTCGGCGAACGGCAGTTGGAGCGACCAGTACTGCCTCGCCGACCTGCGGCTGCGGGCCGGTGGGGACCCCACGTACGTCTGGGACTGGTACAAGTCGAACGGGTGCCTGTTCGGGTCGAACCGGGCGACCATGATGGCCGGCTGGGATCCGACGCTGGCCGCGAACGGGCCGGGGCACCACACCTTCGTGCTGCTGCACGGCGACATCGCCACCAGTCCGCCGGCCGGGCCGCGGTTCCCGCTGATGTACCACGCGGTGGCCAAGGGCACGCCGTACTCGTGGGCGAACCGGTTCTGGTACACCGGCACCTTCTGCTGGTGGGGCAACACCACCTACCGCCGGGCCAACGTGCCGGGTGCCACCTCGGACACCGGGTTCAGCCTCAAGTTCTTCGAGTGACCTCGACGGCGAGGGCTCGGAAGGCGCGCGGGCTCATCCCGTACGCCTGCCGGAAAAGACGGCTGAAATGCGCCGCGCTCTCGAAACCCCACCGGCGGCCGATGCTGGCCACCGCGACCTCCGCCAGCCGCGGGTTGGCGAGGTCGCGGCGGCAGGCCTCGAGGCGGCGCTGCCGGATCCAGCCGGTCACGGTGAGGCCCTGCGCGGCGAACTGGCTCTGCAGGGTGCGCAGCGAGACGTGATGCGCCCCGGCCACGGTGTGCGGGGACAGCATCGGGTCGGCCAGATGTTCGCTGATGAATGCCTGGCTCTGCGCGAGCAGCGCCTGGCCGTGCGCCTCGGCCGGCAGCCCGGCACCGTCGAACTCGCCGGTCAGCCAGACCGCCAGCAGGTCGAGGACGGTGGTGGCCAGCCGCGCGCCGTCGGCCGGACCGTAGCGCTCGGCGTCGCGGGCCAGCCGGGTCGCGAAACTGTGCACCAGCGAGCCGAGCGGGCTGGTGCCGTCCAGCCGCACACCGGTGGCCGCCCGCATGATGCGCGGGTCGACGCTCAGCAGCGAGCGCGGAAAGGTCAGCATCGCGTACCGGTGCACGTTCTCGCGGCCGGGAATGCGGCCGGGTAGGTAGTGCACGCGGAACGGCCGGGAGCTGTCGAAGACCGCGAGACCCCGGCGGGCCAGCGCCGCCTCCCGGCCGTCCTGGGTCATCAGGTCGGATCCGGTGAGATGCACCATGATGCGGTAGATCTCCGGATCGGACCGCTTGATCATCCGAGGGGTGCGGTCGACCAGCGCGCCACCGTCGACGACGTGGGTGACCTGCGCAACCGACACCGCGCCGAGGACGGCCGCCTCGAGCCGGTTGGCGCGGACCCGGGCGGACGGACCGGCCAGCTCGAACTCGAGCGGCACCGGCAGCGCAGCCAGCGCCTCCCGGGTGTGGTCCAGCCGGTCAGCGGGCGCGACCGTGGTCGAATCCAGCACCAGGGGAGCCACGAAACCCATGGTAGCGACCGGTGCGGCGTGCGCCGACGGACAAGTGGTCTGCGCCGGCAGGCAACCCTGATCCGGCCCGATGTCGGAGCATCGTCGGTGCGGCGGTCGTCATGGGGGCGGCCGCCGTCCACAGGGGTGGGTCCGGTGCGGCCAACGGGGGACCCGCTGTGGACGCTTGCAGGAAAATTGGGGTCCCCGCCGATCTTCCGTATCCGGCATGATCCATGGGTGGACGCGGATTGGAGCCGGTGGCGGCAGGAGATCTTCGGAGACCCGTACCTGGTCTGGCATGACGGCCCGGACTTCTCCGCCATGCTGGCGGCCGCCCGGTATGACCCCGCCCACGTGGCCCGGATGCTACGGGCTGGCCTGGACGCCGGGGATTCGCTGGCCGCGCAGGCGTTCGCCCAGCTGGCCGAGGAGGGCCTGGCGCCGGCCGACACCGTCGATCTGCTGCGCCGCGCGGCCGTGCCGGCGGACGGTGAGTTGCTGATCCGCATCGCCGAGGCGCTGTACGTGCTGACCGCCGACCCGTCCTGGTCCGGCCACATCGTCCGGGTGCTGCGCGACGGCGACTCGGAGTTCGTCCGGCTCGACGCGGCCATCGCGCTGGCCAACTTCCCGCCCTCGCCGGCCCTGGTCACCGCGCTGGCCGAGGCGGTCAACGACACCGCCTACCTGGTCCGCTACCACTCCGCCACCACCTTGATCAAATACGCCGGCGGGATGAGCCGGTTCGGCGACGGCCCGGCCCTGTTCGCCAAGATCACGAGCGAGGACCCGGCGCAGTGGCGGCTGGCCGCCGACGAGCTGGCCGCCCACGTGCGGTAAAAGCGGGTTCGACTCTCCGCGTTGCCACTTTGCACGATGCCCGCACCCGGCATCGGCTCGAACGGCTTCGACTCGTCCCGACTTTGTGGATTTGCTGTCCCGCGGCGTGAGCCTTGTTGGCGATCGTGGGGATTGGTGCTCGCTCGTGAGGCTTTCTGCGTGGATCGGGGGTTTGCACGGACCACCATCCCGCCCTTGTCGTCCCGTGATGCAGCAGCCCGCCGAACATCGCGCCCCCACCACACCAAGAAGAAGACTCTCGTTGCCGGAATTCGACAAGATCGGTGAAGGTGGGCCGGCCCCGGTGTCGTGGCAACGGGCTTATTGGCGACTGATCAGGGCCTCTACGCCGTCCAGCAGCAAGGTTAGGCCGAAGGTGAAGTCGGCGTCGTCGATCCACTGGTCGTTGCGGCCGAAACCGTTGGCTTGCACCGCGGCGGTCAGGGCCGGGTAGCCGTTCGGGTCCAGCACCTCGGTCAGCACGGCGCTGTAGCCCGCCATCCCGGCCATCGGATCGTCGCCGGTGGACGCGGTGGTGGTGGTCAGCGCGTGTGCCAGGGTCGCCTGCTGGGCTGCGTACCCGGTCAGGGTTGTCACGATGTTGATTTTCTCTCCGGGGTCGAGACCGGTGTCGTCGAGGGCGGCCAGCGCGCGGTCGAGCCAGCGCAGTGATCGTGGGCCGGCCGGTGGGGAGTGCTGCCCGAGGGAAAGTAGCCAGGGTCGGCTCAGCAGGTAGTTGCGGTTCGCCGTGGTCCAGTCGGTCAGGTACGGGCGCCAGGCGCGCCCGTCGAGCGGTGGCGGTTCCGGTGCGGCGGCGTCGGCCATGACGATCAGCAGGTCGTCCTTGCTGCCGGCGTAGCGGTAGAGCGACATGGTGGCCACCCCGACCTCGGCCGCGACGCTCGCCATGGTCACCCCGTCGAGGCCGTCCCGGTCGGCGATCCGGATCGCGGCCTCGACGATGCGGGGCAGGTCCAGGCTGGGCCGCGGGCCGCGTCTCGGGAGCTCCTCGCGGCCCCACATGCGGGCTATCACGGCAGGTAACGGGGTTTCCGGCACGGCGGAATCTCCTTGCTACAAAAAACTCTGTATCTCGTATAGTGTATGCGATACATAGTTACGGGGAGGATCTGTTGAGAGTTCTGAACGTAGACGCGGTACGCGGGTTCGCGTTATTCGGGATCTTCGCGGTGAACGTGACCTTCATGGCGTCCGGCTATCCGGGCAACCTGGTGACCGACCCGGCCTTCGACTCGGCGGTCGACCACGCGGTGCGCATGCTGTCGTCGGTGCTCATCGACATGAAGTTCTACGTGCTGTTCTCGTTCCTGTTCGGGTACAGCTTCACGCTTCAGATGGGCGCGGCCTTCCCGGCGCGCACGCTGCGCCGGCTCGGCGGCCTGTTCGCGCTGGGCGCGCTGCACACGGTCTTTCTCTACGGCGGCGACATCCTGACCACGTACGCGATCGCCGGTCTTGCCCTGTTCTTCCTGCGGAACGTGCGGGACCGCACCGCCATCCGGATCGCGCTGGCCCTGTACGCGGTCGTGCTGCTCAGCATGATCGCGAGCGGGCTGCTGGTGGACCGGTCGGCGTTCCTGCCCAGTGAGGCGGAGGCGCTGGCCAACGGCGCGGCCGCGACCCAGGCGCTGCTCGGCGGCTGGAGTGCGAACATCGGCGAGCACCTGGCCGGGCTGCCGCTGCTGATCCTCCAGGCGGTGACCCTGCAGGGCCCGACCGCGCTGGCCCTGTTCCTACTCGGCATGGTCGCCGGGCGCCGCCAATGGCTGTCCGGGGTGCGCGGCGACGAGCCGGTCCTGCGCCGGATCCAGGCGATCGGCTTTCCGGTCGGGCTGCTCGGCGGCATCGTGTACGCGGCGAGCGGCGGCAACGGCAACACGCTCGCGGTGGCGGCCAGCGTCGCGACGGCACCGCTGCTGGCGGCCGCGTACGTGGCCACCCTGCTGCGAATGGCGGTGGTCCGGGAACCGCTTGCCCCGGCCGGCCGGATGGCGCTAACCAATTATCTGGGCCAGTCGGTGATCGGGCTGATCGTGTTCACCGGGATCGGGTTCGGGCTGGCCGGGGAGTTTTCGCCGCTCGGGCTGTTCGGCTTCGTGCTGGTGGTGTTCGGGGGTCAGCTGGTGGTCAGTGCACTGTGGATGCGGCGATTCCGGTACGGGCCGATGGAGTGGGTGTTGCGGTGGGTGACTTACGGGCGCCGGCCGGCGCTGCTGCTTCTCACCCGCGAGCCGGCCGCTGCCGGGGCGCCGGACCACGGTTCCACCACAGGCTCAGGCCCACCCCGCTGAACGCCAGCAGCACCGCGACCAGCACGAACCAGACCGTGACCTCGGCCTCCTCCTCGTGCAGGCCGATCTCCTTGGGCAGGTCGCCGAGCACGTCGGCCAGCTGGTCGGCGTCTTCGGCCCGGAAGTAGCGGCCGCCGGTGGTGTCGGCGACCTGGTTGAGCGCCGCCTCGTCGATCTCGCGGTTGCCGCCGCCGCCGCGGAGGCCGCCGCCCGGCCGTCCGAAACCGCCGCCGCCGAACGCCGAGTCGCCGCTGACCTGGTCCGGCGTGCAAATCATCTGCCCCGGCTCGGTGGTGCCGAAGCCGATCGTGAACACCCGCAGCCGGCGGGCCGCGGCCTGCTCGGCAGCCTCGGCCGGGTCGACGCCGGTGGTGTTCGAGCCGTCGGTGAGCACCACGATGGTGTCCGGTTCGTAGCCGGCGCCCGCCTCGGGCGGCGCGTCACCGAGGTCGACGCCGGTGGCGGCCACGTTCGGGTTGGACTCGGCGATCGCGTCGATCGAGGTGAGGATGGCCTGCCCGATCGCGGTGCCGCGGGCCGTCTTGAGGGTGGCGATCGCGTCGAGCAGGGCGTCCTTGTCGGTGGTGGGCGGCACCAGCAGGCCGGCGATGCCGGAGAACGCGACCAGGCCGATCCGGGTGCCGTCGTTCTGCGACTCGACGAAGTTGCGGGCCGCGTCGACCGCGACCGCGAGCCGGTTCGGCGGCACATCGGTGTTGCACATCGAGCCGGAGACGTCGATGGCGAGCAGGATCGACGTGTTGTTGGACGGCACCGCGACGGTCGCCTGCGGGCGGGCCAGGGCGGCGGCCAGCACCACCAGCCCGGCCAGGAAGAGCGCGACCGGGATGCGCCGGCGCCAGGACGTGCGGCCGGGCAGCGCGGCCCGGATCAGCGCGACGCTCGAGACGGTGACCGCCGATCGCTTGCGCCGCCGGTTCAGCCACCAGCGTGCGGCCAGCAGCAGCGGTACGACCAGCAGCGCGGTGAGGGCCCAGGGCCAGCTGAGCGACATCAGACGATCCTTCCGTGCCAGCGGGTGCTCAGCAGTGCGCCGAGCGCCAGCAGCAGCAGGGCGGCGCCGGCGAACGGCGCGGTCAGCTCGACCGGCTCCTTCTTGCTGGTCAGCCGCAGGTCGATGGACTTCGTCGTGTCGGCGAGCGTGGCGGCGTCGCCGGCCTGCAGGTAGGTGCCGCCGGTGGTCTGCGCGACCGTGGTCAGCAGTTCCTCGTTGAGCGCGGTGCTCAGCTGGAACCCGTCGACCTCGACCGCGGCGCCCTTGGCCGTGCCGACGCCGACGGTCTGGATGCGTACGCCCGCGGCCGCGGCCAGCTCGGCGGCGGCCGTGACGTCCGGTCCGCCGGTTTCCTCGCCGTCCGAGAAGACCACGATCGTCGCCGACGGCCAGTACCCGAGTTCGTCGGTGACCGGCGGCTCACCTTCCTCGGGCAAGCTGACCGGCTTGCCGGTGATGGTGCCGAGGGCCACCAGGATGGCCTGCCCCAGCGAAGTGCCGCCGCCCGGCTTGGCCCGGTTGATCGCGGCCACCGCGGCCGGGTGGTCGTCGGTCGGTGCCTGGGTCATCAGGGCCTGGTCACCGAAGACGATCACGCCGACGTCGACCGAATCGGGTTGCTCCTCGACGAATCCGGTGGCGGCGGCCTGCGCGGCGGCCAGCCGGCTGGGTGTGACGTCGGCGGCCGACATGCTGTTCGAGATGTCGAATGCGAGCACCACGGTGCCGGCCACCCGGGGCACGGCCACCTCGGCGTGCGGCCGGGCCAGGCCGACCAGCAGCACCGGCAGGGCGGCCAGCAGCAGCGCGTACGGCAGGTGGCGGCGGATCGCGGCCCGGCGGGACCCGCCGCCGGCCAGGGTGCCGAAGCCGGCCGCTCGCAGCGCGACGTTGCGCCGTTTCTGGAGCGCCACGTAGAACGCGATCGCGCCCGCCGTGATCAGCGCGGCCACCGCGAGGATGAGCGGGTAGAGGAAGCTCACCGGCGCCTCCGTCCGGAGCGGCGGACCATGTCGACGAGCGCGGACAGCAGGTCCTGGTCGGTGGTGATCCGGTGCGCGTCGACGCCGGCCTTGCGCATGGCACCGGCGAGTGCCGCCTCGCGCTCGTTCACCTGGCCGGCCAGCCGGTCGCGCAGCAGCGGGTCGCTGGTGTCGACCAGCAACTGCTCGCCGGTCTCGGCGTCCTCGACCAGGATCAGGCCGAGATCGGGCAGGTCGAGCTCGGCCGGGTCGACCACCCGGATCACCACCACCTCGTGCCGGTGGGTGAGCATGGCCAGCGGGCGGTCCCAGTCGGTTTCGCCGATGAAGTCGGACATGAGGAAGATCAGGCTGCGCCGTCGCGTCGTGGTGACCGCGGCCAGCCGCAGCATGGCGGCCAGGTCGGTGGTGGCGCCCTGGCGGCCGGGGGACGGCGGACGCATCAGCTCGCGGGCGATGCGCAGCGTCTGGTCGCGGCCGGTGCGCGGCGGGATCACCTGCTGGCGGTGGTTGTCGTAGAGGATGGCGCCGACCCGGTTGCCGCCCTGCCCGACCAGCCGGGCCAGGCTGACCGCGAGCTCGGTGGCGGTCGACTCCTTGCCCGCCGCCTGGCCGAATCTCATCGAGGCGGACCGGTCGACGACCAGCCAGGCGGTCATCTCGCGGTCCTCGGTGTACTGCCGGATGTACGGCTCGTCGAGACGGGCCGTGACGTTCCAGTCGATGTGCCGGACGTCGTCCTCCGGCACGTACGCCCGCAGGTCGGTGAAGTCGATCCCGGTGCCGTGCCACACCGTGCGATAGGCGCCCTGGAGACGCCCGTCGAGGCGCCGCCCGAGTTTCCACTCGAGGCGTCGCAGCAGCCGGTCGGGAGCCGTCATGGGTCAGCGGCCCCGTCCGGCCGGCTCCGGGATGGACAGGTTCGCCATGATCTTGGCGAGGATCAGGTCGGGGGTGACCTCGTCGGAGAGCGCCTCGTAGGACAGCACCAGCCGGTGCCGCAGCACGTCGAGGGCCAGGTCGGTGAGGTCGTCGGGCACCACGTACTCGCGGCCGCGCAGGTAGGCGAGCGCGCGACCGGCCAGCACCAGGCTGATCGACGACCGCGGGCTCGCGCCGAACTGGACGTAGCGGGCCAGGTCGGTCAGCCCGACCCGGGCCGGTTCCCGGCTGGCGTGCGCCAGGTTGACCGCGAACTCGATCAGCGACGGGTCGACATACACCCGATCGGCCTCCTGCTGGAGCCCCACCAGCGTGTGCGGGTCGATGATGCGCTGGATCACGGCGGCGGGCGCGAGCGCCCGCTCGACCACCACGAACTCCTCGGTGACGCTCGGGTAGCCGATGACGACCTTCATCATGAAGCGGTCGACCTGCGCCTCGGGCAGCGGATAGACGCCCTCGTTCTCGATCGGGTTCTGGGTCGCCATCACCAGGAACGGGTTGGGCACCGGATGGGTCTCGCGGCCGATGGTGACCTGCCGCTCCTGCATGACCTCGAGCAGCGCGCTCTGCACCTTGGCGGGCGCCCGGTTGATCTCGTCGGCCAGCAGCAGGTTGGTGAAGACCGGCCCGAGCTGCACCTGGAACTCGCCGGTCGGCTGGTGGTAGACCCGGGTGCCGACGATGTCGGCCGGCACCAGGTCGGGGGTGAACTGGACCCGGTGGAAGTCGCCGCCGATGGCCTGGGCCAGCGACTTCACCGCGAGCGTCTTGGCCAGGCCGGGCACGCCCTCGACCAGGATGTGGCCCCGGGCGAGCAGCGCCACCACCAGGCGTTCGAGCAGCACGTCCTGGCCCACGATGGTCTTTTTGACCTCGTAGAGCACCTTTTCGATCGGGCCGGCGGAGGCGGGCGGTGCGTCGGTCCAGTTCATGAGCCGTCCTTCGGTGTGTCGATGATCTACAGCGGGGGAGCCTGGCCGGTGCCCTCGCCCGCGCCCAGGGCCGCCCCGATCGGGACGGCGAAGCCGATGCCGATGAAGGTGCCCGCCTCGGTCGGGTTGGCCAGGGCGATCACGATGCCGATCACCTCGGCCCGGTCGTTGAGCAGCGGCCCGCCGGAACTGCCCGGGTTGACCGCCGCGTCGAACTGGATCAGCCCGGTCACGTCGCCGCCGGCGTCGCGGGACATCACCCGGTTGAGCCCGGAGACGACACCGCTGGTGGTGCTCGCGGTGAGGCCGAGCGGGTTGCCGATCGCCACCACGTCGTCGCCGATGCCGGCACCGCCGCCGAGGGTGGCGGGCACCAGCGTCTCGGGCAGTTTCGCCGGGGTGAGGGTGGCGATGTCCTGTTTGGCGTCGGCGCTGGCCACCTGGGCGGCCGCGGACGTGCCGTCGGTGTAGGTCACCCTGATCGATTTCGCGCCGCTGACCACGTGTGCCGCGGTGAGGATGGTGCCGTCGGCGTTCACGATGACGCCGGTGCCGGTCGCCGACTCGGCCATCGAGCGACCGTTGGCCGAGCCGCCGCCGCTGGTCTGGATCAGGACGACCGAGGGCAGCAGCGTCTGGTAGACCTCGGCAACGCTCAGCGGACCGTCCGATGCGGACGGTGATGGCTTGGCCGCGGTGACGCTGGGTGACTGCCCGCCGCCCCCGTCGCGGACGACCACGACCGCGGTGATCGCCACGGCCCAGATCGCAACGGCGCCGATCAGCACACGACGACGCAGTTCAGGCGTGTACCACTGGCGTTTCGGCTCGTCCGGCGCGGGGGGCGGTGCCTGGTCACCCTCCACACCGAGCGACGTGATCACGGCACGACCGCCACAGTGTGCATCCTTCGACTGTAGGAGCGTTTTCTCAGAGTTGCCCGGGAGAAGCCTGTCCGTTTGCGGTACGCGAGACCACCGTTCGGCACGGAAAACGGAATTATCCGGACGACCCCGTGCCGAGGCGGCACTCCTCTGTACGTCCGGAGAGGCGGCTTGGTTCGCCGGTCAGCACTGCCAGACGTACGGCCCCAGGTTTTTTCCGTCTTTTCCGGTCACGTGACCGGCCACCAGCCCGGTGTCCGAGACCGCCTGGGCGCTGGCGGTGCCACCCTTCGGCACCGGCAGGACGAGCCGCTCACTGCCCCGGTGGACCGCCCCCTCGCCGACGATCCAGCCGTCCGCGTTGGTCGCGGTGGCCGGACCGAGTGCCTCCCGGTCCACCACCCGGGTGATCAGCCTGCCGGTCCGGATGTCCCACCGCGTCGCGGCCTCGTCCGGCCAGAGGCCGCCGACGGCGACGTCGTCCTGCGCGGCATAGGCGGCCGCGGTCTGGCCGTCCGGCACCTCGAGCTTGCGGCCGTTGCCCTGCTGGTCCCAGGCGTACCCGGCGACGGCCTGCCCGTCCTCGTACATGGCGCCGACGACCGTGCCGTCATCGGTGATGTCGTGTACCTGCGCGCCCTCGGGCAGCGGCAGCCGGGTCGACGAGGGCGAGCCGCTCTCCCACACGACGGCGTAACTGTCCCCGCCGCCCTTCGGCTTGACGTTGATGACCACGTCGCCGCCGGCGTTGACCGCCGGTTCCGGGAACGGGTGCATGTCGCCCTCGGGGAGTTGCAGTGCCGTGTACCCGCCGTTCTCGTACCGGAAAACTTCGCTCGTCTTGCCATCGGAGATCAGCCCGACCACCACGCCCTCGGCGTTGACCGCGGTCGCCTGCCGCGACGCCGACCCGCCGACCGGCATGGCCTCGGCCTTGCCGTCGGCCCACCGGATCGGGCGGAAGTCCTGCCCCACGGTGCCGTTGCCGACTACGTACCGGCCGGTCGGATCCACCCCCTCGACCGTGACACCCACCACCCCGGCAGGCGCCGGGAGTTTGCTGGCCTGGCAAGCCACCGGGGTGGCCGGCGCCACCGGCAGCACCGGCTTCTCGGGCGGCTGCGCCCGGTTCCGGGTGAGCACCGAGGGCACCCCCACCAGCACCGTCACGGCCAGGGCGACACCCACCGCGGCCTGACCGGAGCGCCGGCGGACCACACGCCGGCGTCCGGCCCGGAGCACCGAGTCCACCCCGAGGCGACTCGGCGGCACCTCCGCCGTGGCGAACCGCTCCCGCAGTTCCTGCTCGTTCACGAACCGTTCCTCGTTCCTTCCGTGACCCAGGCCGCGCGCAGGGTGGCCAACCCACGCGAGGTCTGGCTCTTGACGTTTCCCACCGAACAGCCCAGGGCCTCGGCCGTCGCCTCCACCGACAGGTCCTCGAGAAACCGCAGCACGATCACGGCACGCTGCCCCTTCGGCAGCGCCCGCAACGCCGCCATCAGGGTGTCCCGGTCCTCGACGCCGCCGGTCGCGGGCGCCGGCAGGTCGGGTAACGCGTCCCCGAGCAGCACCCGGGACCAGCGCCGGCGTTTCTCGTCGAGATAGCGACGGATCAAAATCCGGTGCACGTACGCATCCAGGTTGTCGGCGGCCGAGGCGCGCCGCCAGTGCACGTAGAGCGAGGTGAGGGTGGCCTGCACGATGTCGTCGGCCTGGTGGCGGTTGGAGCAGAGCAGGTACGCCATCCGGTGCAGCCGCGACAGCCGCCCGGTCACGTACTCGACGTACTCCCGCTCGTGCTCCGCCCGCATCCGTTTCCCCCTGAGGCGCCCTGGTCAACTGCTAGTCGCGCCCGGACGGTGGATCGGTTGCATGCGGCTGTCGTCGTAGTGGAAGACGTCGTCGAGCGGCCGTCCGAAGATCCGCGCGATCTGGAACGCCATCTCCAGCGAGGGGGAGTAGCGGCCCTGCTCGATCGCGATCACCGTCTGCCGGGTGACGCCGAGACGCTGGGCCAGGTCGGCCTGGGTCATGTTGCCGGCCTCCGCGCGCAGGGCCCGGATCTGATTGGTCACCCGAGTGGGCTTGGGGCCCATCAACCACCACCACGTATCTGAGTCAAAAATCTTTGACATGCCGGATCGTACGGGAGGATGGCAAGTTGTAAGGGTTTACCCAGACTCCGGTGGCAGCATGGCCGGGATGAGCATTCCCCGGCTGCTGGCGCTGACCGGCATGGTCGCGGTGGCCGCCGCGGTCCTGCTGATCGGCGCGCTGCACGTGATCCCGCCGTCGTCCGCCATCAGCCCCTACCGGCGCACCATCAGCGAGTACGCGCACTCCGACCACGGCACGGTGTTCAACGTGGCGGTCCTGGTGCTGGCCGCCGGCTCGGTCGCGATCATGGTGGCGCTGATCGGCGCCGGCCTGGCACCGGCCCGGTCCGGCGGGGTGTTCGCGCTGTTGCTGTGGTGTGTCGCGCTGGCCGCCATCGTCTATTTCCCCAAGCACAACTGGGCGGTCGGCCCGAGCTACAGCGGCACCGTGCACCGGTGGGCCAGCGTGCTCGCGTTCCTCAGCCTGCCGTTCGCCGCGCTGCTGACCGCCCGGGCCTGGCGCCGGCACGACCGTTGGCGCGGGCATGCCCGCTGGACGTCGCTGCTCGGCGTGATGTCGTTCCTGGCCTTCTCGCCGATCGTGGGCGCGTTCCTGATCCAGCCGTGGACCGGGGTGCGCTGGTGGCGGTTGATCCCGCTGGGCGCGGTCGAACGCGTGCTGCTGTTCAGCGAGATCTGCATCGTGCTGGTCATGGCGGTGTGGGCGGCCCGGGCGGCGGCCCGCGCCCCGGGAGTCACTCCGGAAGCGCGGCCGCCTTCCGCAGCAGCACCGATCGCTCCTTGACGTTGCCGCAGAGCCGGGCCGCCAGCTCCAGTTCGGCCCGGGCCTCGCGGCTGCGGCCGAGCCGGGCCAGCAACTCGCCACGCACGCTCGGCAGCAGGTGCGAGCCGGCCAGCCGGTCGGTGGCGACCAGTTCGTCCACGATCGACAGCCCCGCCAGCGGCCCGCTCGCCATCGCGACCGCCACCGCCCGGTTGAGCTCGACCACCGGCGACGGCGCCACCCGGCCGAGCGCCTCGTACAGCAGCACGATCCGCTCCCAGTCGGTCTCCGGCACCGAGGGGGCCGAGGCGTGGCAGGCCGCGATCGCCGCCTGGAGCCCGTACGGCCCGAACCCGCGCCCGATCGCGCCGGCCTGACCCATCGCGGCCAGCCCGCGCCGGATCGCCGACCGGTCCCACTTGCGCCGGTCCTGGTCCTCCAGCAGCACCGCCTCGCCGTCCGGCCCGGTGCGGGCCGGGAACCGCGCGGCGGTCAACTCGCAGAGCGCGAGCAGGCCGTACACCTCGGGCTCGGCGGGCAGCAGCGCGGAGAGCATCCGGCACAGCCGGATCGCCTCGGCCGCCAGGTCGGTACGCAGCAGGGCGTCGCCGCTGGTCGCGGTCGAGCCCTCGGTGAAGATCACGTAGAGCACGCTGAGCACGCCGCCGAGCCGCTGCTTGCGGTCGCCGGCCGGTGGCAGCTCGAACGGCACCCCGGCCGCCGCGATCGTCTTCTTGGCCCGGGTGATCCGGGCCTGGACGGTCGGCACCGGCACCAGGAACGCGCGGGCGATCTCCTCGCTGGTGAGGCCGCCGACCGCGCGCAGGGTCAGGGCCACCCGCGCCTCGGGGGAGAGGACCGGATGGCAGGACATGAAGATCAGCGCGAGCACGTCGTCGTCGATCTGGTCCGGGTCCCAGGGCAGGTCGTCCGGCGCTCTCCGGGGCGCGTCACCGCCCGAGGCCGCCTCGCCCTCGCCGAGTTGGCCGGCCATCATCGCGTACCGCTCGTCGAGGGCCGCCCGGCGGCGGAAGCTGTCGATCGCCCGCCGTTTCGCGATGGCCAGCAGCCAGCCCGCCGGGTTGGCCGGTGCGCCCTCGCGCGACCAGGTGACCAGCGCCTGGGCCAGCGCCTCCTGGGCGACGTCCTCGGCCAGCGCGAAGTCCTTGGTGTAGCGGGCCAGCGAACCGACGATCCGGGCGGACTCCATCCGCCAGACGGCCTCGACGGCCCGCCGCGCCGAGTCGGGGCTCGGCGGGCCGTCGGTGGCCGCGGACATCAGAGCTGACCCGTCCGCTCACGCCAGGCCCGCTCCTTGATGATCCACTCGTTGTCCTGCGGGAACTCGTCGATGGTCGGGACCCGGCGGATCTCGCACTTGCTGCCCGGGAAGGCCGGCAGCTTCTTGGCCCACTCCACGGCCTCCTCCTTGGATGCCACGTCGAGCAGGTAGAAGCCGCCGAACAGCTCCTTGGTCTCGCCGTACGGACCGTCGGTGACCACCGGGGTCTCGCCGCTGAAGTCGACCACCACGCCCTGCGACGCGTCGTCGAGGCCCTCGGCCGCCAGCAGCACGCCGGCCTTGATCAGCTCCTCGTTGAAGCGGCCCATCGTCTCGAGCATCTCGTCGAACGAGACCTTGGACATGTTGGCCCAGGTCTCGTCGGTGGCCCGCATGATCAGCATGTACTTCGCCATTGTCGTTCTCCTCGCCGGTGGGATCGCCGATCGACCCTCTCACCTGCCAGTCGAACGGCCGCGCGCCGGATCGACACCCGATCCAAAAAACTTCAGGCGATCGGATAAATGCGGGCAGAACTAGTCTCGACGGCATATTCCGCCGTGCCGGGGACCGGCCGGAAGCCGTACCGGATCAGGGTTTTGCTCCGCAGATCGGTGATCACCCGGGTGGCGCCGTGGTTGGCGGCCTCGTCGATGGCGCGGCGCGCCAGCTCCGGAAAGACGTCCGCCGGCGCGTCCGCCACCACGCGCACGAGATCCAACCGGGCCGTGCGGGACGCCGCCGGCTCCCAGGTCACCACGGCCTGCCCCAGGTACGCGCTGCGCTCGTCGTCGGTGACGGCCTGGAACCAGCCGATGAGCCGTCCCGGACCGTGCGCGCGGCGGGCCGGTGCGGCGGGGTGGGCGAGTTGCTCGGGCCAGCCGGCGCCGTGCTCCACGGCCGTGAGGTAGAAGGCGAGGCTCGCCGTCCGCTGCGGCCACAGCAACTCGATGAAGTCGTCGCGCGGCCGGCGCCGGGCCCGGGCCACGAAGCCGGTGAGTACCTCCTCGGTGAGCAGCCCGGCCAGGTCGTCGGCCCACGCCTGGCAGCTGTCCACCGGCAACCCGGTCCACTCGCTGACCGGCGCGTCACCGGGGAACCGGAAGCGGATCCCGAACCGGCTCGGGTTGTCCCGCCACCGGAACAGCACCAGCAGCGCGTCGCTGTGCGCGGTGACGTCCTCGGTGTGGAAGCCGGCCCACACCGCGCCGGCGGGCAGCAACCGGTCGCGGGCCGTGCGGGTCACTTCGGCGGGCGGCCACGGTGCCATCCCCTCAGCGTGACAGGCCGGTAGGGCAGGATGTGAGCCGATGCTCGACGCGACCCCTGCCGACCGGACCCCTGCCGACCCGCTGACCCGGGTGGCCCGGCTGCTCACCGAGGCGCTGGCGCCGGCCGTGCTGGCCGCCACGCTGCCGTTCGTGATCGCTGTGCACGCCGCACCGACGGTCGTCGAGGGCCTGCGGTGGGGACTGCTGGCGAGCACGTTCTGCGCGCTGATCCCGTACGGCATGATCTTGATTGCGGTGTGGCGAGGGAGGCTCAGCGACCGGCACATCGGGGTCCGTGAACAGCGCACCAAGCCGCTCAGCCTGGGACTGGTGTCGGTGCTGATCGGGTTGCTGCTGCTGATCGTGCTGGGCGCGCCGCGCGAGTTGGTGGCGCTGATCGTTGCCTCGTTCGTGGGCGGGGTGATCGCCACCGCGGTCAACCATTTCTGGAAGTTGAGCGTGCACGCCAGCGTGGCCTCCGGTTCCGGGGTGGTGCTGGTGCTGGCGTTCGGGCCGCTACTGCTGGCCTCGGCCGTGCTGGTCGCCGCGGTCGGCTGGTCGCGGGTGCGGCTGCGCGACCACACGACCTGGCAGGTGATCGCCGGAACCACGATCGGAGCGGTGATCGCCGGGGTCGTTTTCGGCATCCTGCGCTGATCCACCCGCCGGATGTGGTTGGCTCCGGGATGGACGTCCCTCCCCGGATTCCGACGCCGGATCGCTAGGAGCAAGGTCGTGGGCTCGTCGCACCAGACCGTGATCGTCACCTTCAACCAGCCGGGCGCCAGCTTCGGCCAGGACGCGGTGGCCGCGCTGGAGGATCGCCTGGTGGGAGCCATCGAGGCGGCCCAGGCGGGCGAGTTCGACGGCAACCTGATCGACTGCGGCGAGGTCCGGCTTTTCGCCTTCGGCCCGGACGCGTCCGACCTCTTCGCCGCGATGGAACCGCATTTGCGAGCGTTTCCGGCCCGGCCGGCCCACGCCACCCTGCGCATCGGCAACACCGAACAGCGCGTCGAGCTCTGACCTCTTGACGGGGTACTGACCGGTACCTATCTTTGTCGCAAGTGTTTTCAGAAAGTTTCAACGTTGTTGCTGAAAACCTCCGGTCTTTCCATCCCCCCAGGAGATCGATGTGGACCCCCGATCCCCCCGCCGCCGATTCGCCTCCGTTCTAGCCGCCACCACCGTCGCCCTCGGCCTGGGTGCCTTCGGCGTCGCCCAGGTTGCGACCGCCCCCGAGTCCCTGGCCGCCCCGCCCGGCAACAAGGACGTCACCGCGGTGATGTTCGAGTGGACCTTCGCCTCGGTGGCCCGCGAGTGCACCAACACGCTGGGCCCGCTCGGCTACGGCTACGTGCAGGTCTCGCCCCCGCAGGAACACATTCAGGGCAGCCAGTGGTGGACGTCCTACCAGCCGGTCTCGTACCACATCGCGGGCCGGCTCGGTAACCGCGCCGCCTTCTCGTCGATGATCAACGCGTGTCACGCGGCCGGGGTCAAGGTCGTCGCCGACACCGTCGTCAACCACATGTCGGCCGGCTCGGGCACCGGCACCGGCGGTTCCGGCTACTCCAAGTACAACTACCCGGGGCTCTACTCCGACCAGGACTTCCACTCCTGCCGGACGTCGATCAACAACTATCAGGACCGCGCCAACGTGCAGAACTGCGAGCTGGTCTCGCTGTCCGACCTGAACACCGGCAGTGACTACGTGCGCGGCAAGATCGCCGGCTACCTCAACGACCTGGCGTCGCTCGGCGTGGACGGCTTCCGGATCGACGGGGCCAAGCACATCGCGGCCAGTGACCTCGCCGCCATCAAGTCCCGGCTGAGCAACACCGGCGCGTACTGGAAACAGGAAGTCATCTTCGGCGCCGGCGAGGCCGTGTCGCCCACCGAGTACACCGGCACCGGGGACGTGCAGGAGTTCCGCTTCGCCCGGGACCTCAAGCGGATCTTCCTCAACGAGAACCTGGCGTACCTGAGCAACATCGGCACCGCCTGGGGCTACCTGCCGAGCAACCAGGCCGGCGTCTTCGTCGACAACCATGACACCGAACGCGGCGGCGACACGCTGAGCTACAAGAACGGCTCCGCCTATACGCTGGCCCAGGTCTTCACGCTGGCCTGGCCGTACGGCGCGCCGGACGTCAACTCGGGCTACGAGTTCAGCAACCACGACGCCGGGCCGCCGAACAACGGCACGGTCAACGCCTGCTACGCCGACGGCTGGAAGTGCCAGCACGCGTGGCGCCAGATCGGCAACATGGTCCGCTTCCGCAACGCGGTCAGCGGCACCGCGGTCACCAACTGGTGGACCAACAACGCCGACCAGATCGCGTTCGGCCGCGGCACCAAGGGCTACGTCGTGATCAACCACGAGGGCAGCCCGCTGACCCGCACCTTCCAGACGTCGCTGCCGGCCGGCACCTACTGCGACGTCCAGCACGGCGACCCGACCAGCAGCGGCGGGTGCACCGGCACGTCGTACGCGGTGAACGCGGCCGGCCAGTTCACCGCCACGGTGCCCGCCTCGGACGCGATCGCCCTCTACGTCGGCGCGAGCGGTTCCACTACCACCCCGACCACGACGCCGACGACGGCACCTACCAGCAACCCGCCGGCCGGTGCGGGCGCCACGTTCGGCGTCAACGCCACCACCACGTACGGCCAGAACATCTTCGTCACCGGCAACCACGCGAGCCTGGGCAACTGGTCCCCGGCGAACGCGGTGGCGCTGTCCTCGGCCGCCTACCCGGTGTGGCGCGGCACGGTGTCGCTGCCGGCCGGCACCAGCTTCGAGTACAAGTACCTCCGCAAGAACGCCGACAGCTCGGTGACCTGGGAATCCGGCAGCAACCGCACCGCCACGGTCCCGAGCAGCGGCGCGGTCACCCTGACCGACACCTGGCGCAACTGACCACGAGACCGTCTTTCACAGCAGGCTTTCACAGCAGGTCGTCCAGGCGCAGCGTGCCGACCTCCGGGTCCTTGCGGCTCGGCATCCGCTCGGCGGCCGCGTCGTCCAGGGCCTGGGCGGTGCGCGCGACGGCGCCCAGCTCCTTCACCTCGTCGATCTCCTCGGCCAGGAACTTCGCGATCCGGCGCCGGTCGGCCGGTACGAAGTCGGTGCAGTTCCAAGCGGCGATCACGGCCTCGGTGCGCAACGCCTTGAACGTGTCGTACTGCTTGTTGAGGTACGCGGTGCCGGCCGCGCGCACCAGCTCGTCGAAGTGGGCCAGGCGCCACCGTTCCGGCTCGGTGCGGCAGTCGACGTGCAGCACCAGGAAATCGGTGCCGGTCGGCCGCTGCGGGCCGGCGCCGGTGTCCGCGTGCAGTAACCCGTCCGGGAACGACACCCGGCCGAAGGTGCCGGGCGGGGTGTTGGCGACCACGAGATAGCCGGACCGGACCGCGGTGAAGCTCTGGTGCACCGCAAGCACCGGCCCGTCGTCGGCCTGTTTCATGATCACGTCGAGACCGGTCGAGACCCGATCGGTCAGCGTGGCGGCCGCGGCCAGCGGCGGGCCGAGTAGCGGGGCCAGCGCGCCGACCAGGTCCGCCGCGGCGCCGAGCGGGCCTTTCGCGGTGGTGCGGAACAGCGCCGCCTCGACCTCGACGGGTCCGCCCTCGTACGGCAGCGACGGGGTGAGCGCGAAGTTCAGCTGCGCGCCCGGCGCGGTGATCGCTTCCGGCGCGCGGTTGAACTGGGCGAACGCCGTCATGCTCTGACCGGCGAAGTTCAGGGCGGCGCCGCCGTGCAGGGCGGGGAAGTGGTCGTTGCCCCAGGTGCGCGCCCTCGCCAGGTAGCCCTCGACCAGCCACACCCGGAGGTAGCCCTGCTGCGGTACCAGCGGGACCGCGTCAGCGAGCGGCGCGAACTCCACGGTCACGTGCGAGGCGTCGGCGACGAACACCGATTTGATCTGTTGCCACATGGCTGCTCCCTAACGGCGGGTGATGAGGAGGAGGTCGTGGACGGGCCGGTCCGCCGACAGGACCGCCGGCGGTTCGTGCTTCGCCACCATGACCTTGAGCCGGGCGGTGAGGCTGACCAGACGATCCCGGGTCGGCACGGCCGGCCAGTGCGTGGCGTCCTCGCTGATCGCCCGCCCGACGATCGTCGCCACCTCGTCCGGTAGCGGCGGCACGACGAAGACCGCGTTGGCGCCGGCGTCGATCGCGGTGCGCGCGCAGTCCAGGAACGCGCCGCGCTCGTCGTCGAGGGTCTGCGCCGGGCCGTCCACCGGTGACGCCTGCAGCACCACGACCGAGCCGGCCTCTACCTCGTCGTCGAGGCTGAGCAACAGGGTCTGCCCGCGACCGTTGGAGTCGGACGGGGCGGAGCCGTCGTCGATCCCGAACCAGGTCCCACCCGAGGTCCGTACCGGGGCACCGACCAGGTGCAGCACGAGGGGACAGGCCGGGTGCGGTGCGGAGCCGCTCGGGTCCAGGTGCAGCGGTCCGGCGTACTGGGTGCCGGTCCGGTGCTGGGCCGGGCTCATGCGTGCCTGCACGATCCGGTGCCACAGCAGGTCGGGTGCGCGGCCGGCCTCGGCGTGCTTGCTGAACAGCTGTTCCCACGGTTCCGCCCAGAGCGCCGAGCCCTCGTCCACGGACAGGCTGATCGCCGTGCGCCCGGTGCCGCGAAGAGCCCGGCCGAAGTTGGGACACGGGTTCCGGAGATCCAGCGTGTGCCGGTCGAACCGGTGCCTGGACAGGCGCCACCGGTGTGGGGGGATGGAGTAGCGACCGGTGGAGGGCCGGCAGGACAGCATCAGCTCGCCCTCCGTCTCGCGGATGTAGAGGCCGATGCTCGACACCCGCAGAACGAGCCGGCTCATCAGGAAGAAGAACAGGAAGGCCACCGGGCCGACGACGCCCACCAGGAGCGGGCCCAGCAGCCCGGTCCGATGGGATTCCACGACGCCGGCGGCCGCGGGCAGCAGCGTGACCGCGCCGAGGATGATCTGCCAGCGGCTCAGCAGGCCGGTGGAACGGCCGGTCACCTCGACCCGGTTGGTGCGCCGGAGCAGACCCTGACCGACCTTGGCGGTGCGGCGCACCTGCCAGGCTCGCGCCTTCTCCACCGGCCCGTGCCGCTCGAGGCCGCTCAGGACGGCCGAGGCGCGGCGGCGGGCCGACGGCTTGGCCACCGCGGACCGGCCCAGCGCGAGACGAGCCAGCACCGCGGCGCGCCACGCCGCCGCCGGGGCGCGTTCGGTCATGTTCTCGGCGGCCTCGACCAGGATCGGCCCGGCCACCGACGGGGCGCGGAGGGCGAGCACCTCGGCGGCCGCGACGACCGCCCGGTCGGCGAGCCGCCGGGGCAGCCCGGCCGGCAGGTCCGGGGCGGCACGATGCTCGGCGAGGTGGCCGCGGACGTACTCCTCGAGCACGTAGGGCAGCAGGAACGCGGCGGTGCCGGCCGGCCGCGCGTCCACCGGTTTCCCGGTGCGGATCAGCAGCTTGCGATCCAGCAGCGTAGCCCGGGCACTGCCGGGGAACAGGTCGCCCTCGGCCGGCGGGCGGATGTCCCGGCGGTCCTTGGTGTAGGTGCGCCACCAGCCGTAGTAGCTGCCGGCCGCCTCGGGCGCCTTGGGCACGGTGCCGTCGGCGAGCGTCAGCACCAGCCAGGTCTCGGCGCGCACATGCCGGGAGCCCCGCCGGGCCAGCTCGCCGATGTTGGGCAGGTAGGCGGCGGTGCGGTCGGCACGGCACCGGCGAAGCACCGCGAGCTGGCACTGATCGACCGTGTCGGGGTCGTCGCCGGCCAGGACGGCGGCGGCGATGTGCGTGCCCAGGAACTGCAGCGCCTGATCGAGGTCCAGCAGTTCCGAGACGGCGACGGCCAGCGGGCTCACCTGAGCGTGCAGCCAGTGCACCGGTACCCGACCGGGCACGTACGGCATCGCCAGGTCGCCGGCGGGTTCGTCGGTGAGGGTGCAGATCGCCGACAGCAGCCGGTCCGGGTCGATCGCGTGCGCCCGCGGCCTCGCCTCGGCACACCAGCGGTCCAGCACCGCCTGGTCCGGTCGCACGTCCGGCTCGGCGATCGAGGAGAGCAACAGCGCCAGCCGGCACCGGTCCAGCAGGTGCTCCGGGACCAGCCAGTCCGGATAGGCGACCCGGCTCTCGCCGGGCAGCCGTTCGGCGGTGGCCACGGTCTCCGCCGCCGCGGCACCGACCGGCTCGTCGCGCTGCAGCCCGCCCACCACCCGGCACAACCGCACCGCCACCTCGAGGGCGGGGTCGTGCCGGTCGTCCAGGACGTCGTGCAGGTGCTCGATCAGCGCATCGGCCGCCTCCCACCGGGCGGTGCCGGCCACCGCCTCCAGCGCGGCCACCACGGATGCGGTCGGCGCGGCGGCCAGCACCTCGGGCGGCACCGTCGCGACCTCACCGGTGCCGAGCCGGCTCAGCTCCGCTCGGGCCGACAGCCGGGCCCGCTCGAGTTCGTCGGGGTGCCGGTCGACGTACCTCGCGACGTCCTCCCACACCGCGGCGGCGTCGGCGGCCAGACCGGTGTGCAGGCGAGCGACCGCTTGGGTGGCGAAGACGGCGGCCAGAATGGACGGTCCCCGCGGCCGGATCTCCGCCTCGGCGCCGGCGGCCCGCGTGCTGATCTGATCGGACCAGGCCCACTCCTGTTCCGCGACGATCCGGCGGTCCAGCCCGGACCAGAACGAGCTCACCTCGTCGGCGGGCAGCAGGCGCAGGGTCGCCTCCACGGTCTCGGCCGGAATCCGGCCCAGGCCGCCGCGCTGCACCACGGAGGCGGCGTCGCGGCCCAGTTCCCGGTGGTCGACGGGGTCCTGCTCGGCCAATACGGCGCGCAGCCGGCCACACAGGTGCGGGTCCACCTCGAGCAGGTCCGGGGTGCCGGTCGGGCCCACCGAGACGGTGTTCACCCACTCCTGCCCGGCCAGCGCGTCGAACGCGGCCCGGGTGTCGACACCCAGCCGGTCCAGCGCCGGCGCCACGAGGGCCATGTCGAACCGGCCGAACGCGACCGCCACCGGCAACGCCTGCCGGGCCGGCCCGGTGCCGAGCCGGCCGAGAATGCGACGTTCCACGTACGGGTCGCCGCTGGCCCGGGCCAGTTCGGCGGTGTCGAGGCCGGGGTCGTTGCGCACCCATTCGCAGTACGCGTGCAGGTCGAACGGGTTGAATCGGCCGTCCGCGCTGGTGCGGGCGACCGCGTCGAGGACCGCGACCGCGCGGCGCCGGTCGTCCCCGCCGGCGAACCGGGTGTCCACGTAGCGGCGCGCCTCGGACCCGTCGAAGCCGCGCAGCGGCAGCACCCGGACGTACGGGCGGGGCGACAGCCGCGGCTCGGCGGCCTGCCGCAACGGATCGTCGGCCGGCACCAGCAGGCGGCGACCGGCCAGCAGCACGCGGAGGCCCTGGTACCGGGAGTGCACCTGTTCAAGCAGCTCGAAGGTGCGGTCGATGGCGGGCGCCGAGGCGCCCGCGGTGTACAGCTTCGCGAGTTCTTCGCAGGTGTCGAGGATGAGCAGCGGCGGCGCCGGCAGCTCCCGCAGGAACTTCACGAACCGGTCGACCACCTGGCGTTCCAGCTCGGCGATGCGATGGTCGAGCCGTTCCGAGCGGCTCAGCTCCTCGTGCAGTTCGTCCGCGGTGGCGACCAACTGCCGGTGCGCTTCGCCGGCCGCCCGGGTCTCGCCGTAGCCGAGCAGCTCCGCGGCCAGGGCCAGCAGCAACTCGCCCGGCCGGTCCTTGGGATAGCGGGGCGGCAGGTGGTCGAAGTCCACCCGGGCCACCGGCCGCTCGTGGCCGTGCCGGGCCAGGAACTGGCCCGAGCTGAGGTAGCGGACCAGCATCGTCTTGCCCACGCCGCCGTCGCCGCGCAGGTGCAACGCCCAGTGCTGGGCGCCGTTGCGCAGCAACTCGTCGACGGCCGCCTCCGCCTCCTCGCGGTTGACGTAGTGCTCGAGGTAGATCGCGTCGCGTTCGGTGCGGTGCGCCCGATCGATTCGCCACTGCGCCCGGCGGCCGGCGTCGGCGAGCGGGCCGCCGAGGATGTCGCCCAGCACCGTTGCGGCCGCGACCAGCGTCACCGCGTCGGGGAGGCTGTGCTCCTCGATCAGCCGGTCGACCGTGCGAACCAGGCCCAGGCCGCTGCGGTCGTCCAGGAACTCCTCGACGACGCGTAGCCACGGCTTCAGCTTGTGCGTCTCGATCGTCACCGCGTCCAGCCGGCTGACCCGGTCGGCCAGCTCCCGCAGGTCGCGCAGGAGCAGGCTGCCGCGCTGGCCGCGCAGGTGCCGGCCGACCTCGGCACGCTCGCCGGTACGCAGCCAGAACGCCTGGCCGCGGCGGCCGCCCACCTCGACCGACGCACGGGTGTCGAGCAGGCCCGCCTCGGTCAACGCGGCCAGCCCGAGCGAGCCGGACATGTCGAGGCCGACCGCGGTGGACAGCCCGACCGTCCATTCCGGCAGCAGCGCGAGCCGGGCCAGGACGGCGGAGTCGAGCATGGCCAGCCGGTTCTTACGAGCCCGCTCGACGGCGTCGGCGAACAGCCGGTCCAGTTCCAGATCGGTCGGGAAGCTCATGCGTACGACTCCGCGTGGTCGGCGTAGATCTTGTCGTCGTGGACCTCCTCGAGCACGCCGACGTCGGTGCACACGCCGGCGAACTGGTAGAGGAGCTCGTCGACGTGTTTGGGCCGCCCGTCCAGCCGGCGAAGGATCTTGGTCAGGTTGTCCACCTTCGAGGCGTCCGGCACGACGAACGCCGGATGTTCACCCCACGGGCGCAGCAACACCCACTGGAAGCCCAGCGCCGCCTCGTCGCCGGGCAGCTCGTCGAGCGTCTCGAACTGGTAGCCGGGCTGGCGCAGGCCGGTCTGCACGAACTGCTTGACCGCCTCGCCGTCGCCGGCCAGCAGCGAGGCGGTGGCGATCACCGGGATCGGTTCGTCGGCGGTTCCCAGCCCGCTCGGCCGGACCAGCTTCAGCAGGTCGCGCACCACGCCCTCCCACCGGTGCAGTTCGTCGGCAAGCAGGACCGGGGTGGTGTGCTCGCCGAACGGCGGGCCGAGGCCGGCCATCGACCGGGCCAGGGCGTAGAGATCGGTGCGCAGGTCACTGCGGGTCCGCTCGGGCATGAGGTCGGCGTCGCACTCGCGGCGGAGCGCATCAATCGCGGTGTAGTACGCGTCGGCGGCGTCCGCATTGGACAGGGCGTCCCAGCCGGAAGCGGTGTGCAGGCCGAGCAGACGCGAGGGCGGCAGCCGTACGCCGGTCTCCTCGGCGTACTGGATCATCTTGGTGACCACCTCGACCACGACGTCGCGCAGCGTGCTCGGCGCATGCTGGCTGAACGGCCCGAGCAGCACGGGCAGGTGACCGCGGCGGAGCAGCCGCTGGCCGATCTCGCGGAGCAGCCGGGTGCCGCCGAGCTCGGCGATCGGGCCCTCGCGGCCCACGGTGAGAAAGCCGGCCGTGGGCCGGGCCTGTGGCGGGAACGCCCGGTCGATGCGGCCCAGGATGGCGGTACGCCCGATGAACACCGGCTCCTTCAGCATTTCCAGGCCGACCGCGACCTTGCCGATCCAGCGGGCCCGGTCGGGGTCGATGAGCCTGGTGTCCGGCGCGACGTTCGCCGCCAGGAACAGGGCGGGCATCGCCCAGTCGAGCCGCTGCATCGACGAGCGGGCGCCGACCAGCGCGGCGCGCCGGCCGCGGGCGGCCGCGGCGACCAGCGGCGCGCCCTCGCGCATCGCCTCCAGCATCTTGGTGGTGTAGAGGCGGCACGCGGTCTCACTCACCTCGCCGGTCATCGCCACCACGACCGGGATCTGGCCGGCGACCAGCTCGGACGCCAGCGACAGGGCGCCGGTCGCCGCATGCCCGGCACCGGACCGGCAGACGCTCAGGATCACCGCGGCCGGCCGGCCGCCGCCGGTCAGGGCGGCGAGAAGCTGCTTGGAATCCACCTGGCCGCCACCCGTGAGGCCGGATCCTAGGTGGACGGTGGGGCCCTCACCGGTCGCCTGCCCGTGCGCGACCAGGTGCACCAGGTCGGGTTCGAACGCCTCGCAGGCCTCGCCCAGTTGCTGCGCGGTGACGTTAACGTCCACCCGGGGCGCGCACATGCCGAAGGTCTCCAGCGTGCGGACCAGGCCCACGAACATGGCGCCGGACCGGATCACCGGGTCGCTGAGCGGGGACCCCGCCGCCAGCAGCATCCGTGGCGGCCGGGTCAGCTCGGCCGGGGGTTCGGTGACGTCGACCGGCACGATCCGGGTGATCGCCACCAGCAGGTCGGGATGACCCGCCAGGTGGTTGACGCCGTCGTGCATCGCCTCCCACATCAGCGGGTGCAACGCCGCCTGGTTGGCCGGCCACCGCAGCGCCAGCTCGACGCCGCGGGCCGCGATCACGTCCGCCCGGCTGCGGATCGCCGCCCAGGCCGGGCCGAGCAGGCAGTCGAACAGCAGGCGGCCGTAGCGCCGCACGTCCTCGGCGTCGGTGGCGTTGCGACCGACCCGGTCGAGCAGCGCGGCCAGCTCGGGAAGGTCGGCATCGGGTGGTACCGGCACGAGCGTCCCGTCCGGCAGTCTCCGGCCCGGCATCGGATAGGTGAGCGGTTCGTCGTCCCGGTGCACGCTGACCGACCAGTCCTCGCCGGTGCCTCGGACATCGACCAGGATCCGGGGAAGTGTCACGAGCTCTCCCTGACGAATCGAAGAACCCGGTCGGCGCATCGTCGAGCGGCCGGTCCGGCGGCCGCACCGAGGTCGTCCTCGCCGGCCAGCGTGCCGTCCGGCCCGGCGGTGGCAACCGCGTCGACGAGCCGCCGGTGCAGATCGGCAAGCGCGTCGGCGTCCGCGTCCCGGGCCAGCTCGGTCCGGTACGCGCGAACTCCGGCCAGGACCGCGAGCCGCGCCGACTCGCTCAGCCCGACCGGGAAGAGGCTGGAGGTTTTGAGCAGCGCGCCGGACCACTCGGCGATCCGGCCGCCGGGTGCGAACCAGCCGACGCGGTTGTCGATCAGGTCACCCAGCCGGCGTTCGCCAACCCGCATGTCGAGCAGGGCGTCGACGGTGGCGGCCGCCCGAGCCAGGTGGGCCGCGACCGGCTCCGTGTCGATGGCCGGGTCGTCCGCCGCGGCCGCCCGCAGCCAGTCGCCCATCTCGTCGGCCGCCGGCGGCCAGGTGCCGGTGCCCAGCCGGCGTACGGCCTCGCCGATGACCGCGAGCCGGATCGCCGGCGGGGGATAGGCGGTCCCGGCGACCGGCGTCGCGAAGAACGCGGCGGGTGCCGTGTACTCGAGTTCGTGCACCGCCCAGCCGGCCGCCTCGCCGACGGCCAGGACCGCGAAGACATCGGCGAACAGCTCACTGGACCAGGAACTCCACGATGGATCGACGACGCCGGCGGTCCGCTCGGCCAGCCTCGGGTCGAGGTCGGCCTCCAGGTGGTGACCCACCTCGTGAGCGACCAGCGACAGCCACCAACCGCCCTCGGCCGCGGTGTCCGGCAGCGCGACGGTCGGCACCGGCAGCATGCCGACCAGTTCCCGGACGATGCCGGCAGCGTCGATCTTGAGGGTGCGGGGTACCGCGGCCCGGATCGTGGCGCAGGCACCGTACTGGGGTGTGACGAACGTCAGCGGTCCGGTGGGGCGGGCGGCGCCGACCTTCGCGAACGGCTCGGCCCAGCAGGACCGCACCACCTCGTCGGCGGCGGCCAGCACCGGCCCCAGCCGGCCGTCGCACCGCTGCTCGTACTTGTCCGCGTACCACGCGAAGAGGCGGGCCACCACGGCCAGCCCGCGTTCGACCTCGCGGCAACGGTCGTAGGTGGCGCCGGTCGTGCCGGGCACCGGTGCCGCCGCGTCGTCGAGCAGGCGGGCGGCCATCTCGTCGAGCAGCGGCTCGAGGAAGTCGAAGTGGGCCGCGAACCGGTCGAACCGGCGCTCGGCCCGGCACAGCGCGAACCAGCCGGTCATCCGGTGACGCAGGCGATCGCCGGCCGCCAGCGTCTCGCTGACACGTCGCGTATCGCGTCCCGGCCAGTCGGTGGTCCACACCGGAACCATCGCGACCTCGCTCATGTGGACCCCCGCGGACGAATGGATGCGAGCCAGACTCGCAGGGTTCGTCTGCGCTGGTCCCGCTGGACCGCTAGCATTTCGTCATCTTCCGGGTACGGGGAGCCACCAAAAGTGTGATTGCCCGGGACGCCGTCTTGCGCTTGCCGGACGGTGCCCATGGTGGACCGGCGCCGGGAGCCGGGGGGCACCGTAACCGTCGGCGCCGGCAGCCGGCCGGGCCGGTCGCGATCGGGGTGGTCATCGACCGCGCCGTCGCCACCTCGGACACCACCGCCCTGCTGATCTCGCTCGGCGCGCTCGCGCTGCTGTTCACCGTCCTCGCCCTCGCCTACCTGTTCGGTGCCCGGCAGGCCTACGCCGCGGTCGAGCACGACGCCCACCTGGTGCGCGTGGAGATCGCCGGCCGCGCCCTCGACCCGCGCGGGCACAGCTCCGGCATGCGCGACGGGGAGCTGCTCGCGGTCACGGCCTCGGACGCCGAGCTGTCGGTGCTGGTGGTGCGGGCTGCCGGGATGACCGCGGCGGCGCTCACCGCGGTGACCGTGGCCGCGGTGTCCCTGCTGGTCATCGACCTGTGGCTGGGCGTCGGAGTGCTGCTCGGCGTACCCCTGATGGTATGGGGTTTGCAGCGACTTGCTCCCGTGCTCACCCGGCGTGGCGAGGCGCAGCAGGAGGCGCTGGCCGAGACCACCGCGCTGGCCGTCGATTTCGTGACCGGGCTGCGGGTGCTGCGCGGGATCGGTGCGCAGGAGAGTGCGGCGCGCCGATATGCCACCGCGAGCCGTAACGCCCTGCGGGTCACCCTGCGTGCGGCCAACACCAAGGGCCTGCACCTAGGACTCACCACGAGCGTGAACGGGTTGTTCCTGGCGACGGTCGCGGGCATCGCGGGCTGGCTGGCGCTGACCGGCCGGCTCACCGTCGGCGAACTCGTCGCGGTGGTCGGCCTCGCCCAGTTCATCGCCGAGCCGGTGCAGACCCTCGGCTGGTGCGTGCAACTGCTGGCCGGGGCCCGGGCGTCGGCCGGCCGGGTCGCCCGGGTGCTGGGTTCGGCACCGCTCACCAGGCACGGCACCGACCCGCTGCCGGCGAGCGCCTCGCTCTCGACGAGATCAAGTACAACGGCCTCGAGGCGGTCCGGCTGCGGCTGGGTGCGGGGGAGATCCTGGGGGTGCTGGCGTACGACCCGAGGGACGCGGACGCCCTGGTGAGGTTGCTCGCCGGCCGGGTGCCCCGGGACGACTACCACGGCACGATCCGGGTCGCCGCGGCCGACGACGTGGTGGCGGCGCACCCCGACGGCTTCGACCGGACCCTCACCGAACGCGGCGCCAACCTGTCCGGCGGCCAGCGGCAGCGCATCGGCCTGGCCCGCGCGCTCGCCGCCGACCCGCCCGTGCTCGTCCTGCACGACCCCCCCACCTCGATCGACGCGGTCACCGAGACCCTGGTCGCCGAGGGCGTGACGGCCGCCCGCAGGGACGGTCCACGAGGGACGGTGCTGGTCACCAGCAGCCCCGCGCTGCTGCGGGCGGCCGACCGGGTGGCCGTCCTGGACGGCGGCCGGATCGTCGCCGAGGGCACCCACGACCAGTTGGTCGCGGACGACGCCCGCTACCGCGCGGCGGTGCTGCGATGACCGAGCCGCGCGTCCTTCTGCCGATCGCGACGAACCGCGAGGTCGCCCGCACGCTGGGCGGCGAACTGGCGCGACTGCCCTGGCTGGGCGTGGCCGCGACGGTGCTGCAACTGGTCGCGGTGGCGAGCGGCCTGGTCGCCCCGTGGATGCTGGGCCGCCTGGTCGACCAGGTGATCGCCGGCGCCACGACGGCCGACGTCGTCAACACGGCCGCGGTCATCGCGGGTGCCGCCGTCCTGGCCGGGGCGCTGACCGCGGTGGCCGCGGCGCTGACCGCACGGCTGGGCGAAACGGTGCTGGCCCGCCTGCGCGAGCGGGTGCTGGACCGGGTGCTGCACCTGCCGTCCGGCACCATGGAACGGGCCGGCACCGGCGACCTGGTCTCCCGCGCCGGCGAGGACGTCTCGGTGGTCACCTCCGCGATCACCGACGCCGCACCCCCGCTGATCGGCTCGCTGCTCGCGGTCACCCTCACGGCGGCCGGCATGTTCGCGCTCGACTGGCGACTCGGCCTCGCAGGCCTGGTGGCGGTGCCCGCGTACGCGCTCGCGCTGCGCTGGTACCTGCCGCAGTCGGTGCCGTTCTACGCCCGCGAGCGGGTGGCCACCGGCGAGCGCGCGCAGGCCATGGCGGGCGCGCTGCACGGCGCCGCGACGGTCCGCGCGTACCGGATGGAGGACGCCCACGTAGCCCGTATCGCCGACCGTTCCGCGGTGGCCCGCGACCTGTCGCTGGAGGTCTTCCGCGTCTACACCCGCTTCGGCTCCCGGATCAACCGCGCCGAGTTCATCGGCCTGTCCGCGGTCCTGGTGACAGGCTTTTTCCTGGTACGCGAGGACGCGGCAACGGTCGGCGCGGCCACGGCGGCGGCCCTCTACTTCCACCGCCTGTTCAACCCGATCGGCATGCTGATGCTGGAAGCCGACTCGGTGCTCCAGGCGATGGCCAGCCTGGCCCGCCTGGTCGGGGTGGCGGCCCTGCCCGAGTCCCCGCCGGCTGTCGGCGACCCGGTCCGGACGGGCGACCTGGACATCACCGTGACCGCACACCGCTACGAGGACGGCCCGGTGGTCCTGCGGGACGTGAGCCTGCACCTGCGCCCCGGCGAACGGGTGGCGCTGGTGGGAGCGAGCGGCGCCGGCAAGAGCACCCTGGCCGGCATAGCCGCCGGCGTGGTAACCCCCTCGGACGGCGTGGTGCGTCTGGCCGGCCAGACCCTGACCGACCTGGGCCCGATCCGGACGCGCCGCTCGATCGCCCTGATCAGCCAGGAGGTGCACGTGTTCGCCGGCCCGCTGGCCGAGGACCTGCGCCTGGCCCACCCGCCGGCCACCGACGAGGAATTGCACGCGGCCCTGGACCGGGTGGGCGCGACCCGCTGGCTGCCCACTCTGCCGGACGGCCTGGACACCCACGTCGGCGAAGGTGGCCACCGCTTGACGGCGGCGCAGGCCCAGCAGGTGGCCCTGGCCCGCCTGCTGCTGGCCAACCCGCCGGTGGCCATCCTGGACGAGGCAACGGCCGAGGCCGGCAGCGCCGGAGCCCGCGACCTGGACAACGCCGCCATGGCCGCCACCGAGGGCCGAACCACCTTGGTGGTGGCCCACCGCCTGACCCAGGCCGCCACCGCCGACCGGATAGTGGTCCTGGACCACGGCCGCATCGCCGAACAGGGCACCCACGAGGAGTTGCTGGCGGCGGGTGGCCCGTACAGCCGCTTGTGGCAGACCTGGAGCCGAGTCCCCGGCTGACGCGCCTCCGAACTCCCGGCCTCCCCGCCGCAGATCGACAACATCGCGTCGTGGGCGAGCGCCAGCGGGCGGTGGCGCGGCGGGCGGTGGGCCGTGGCGAGGCGGTGGCGGCGCGGCGGGCGGTGGCGGCGGGGTCGCGGTGGGGGTTCGCTGCGGGCTGCGGTCGGGTCGCGACGGGGTGTGGTGGGGAAACAGAAGTTACGTCGGAGTTACGCCAGGCATTACACCGTAATCCGGACAGAATCTTGCCAGGAAAATCGAAGGCTCCCTATTCTCCCAGTGGAAAGCGCTTTCCAACGCCGCGAGTCAGCCCGGTCCTTGTGACCCTTGCGGTGGGTGTGAGCGCGCTTTCGGCATGGCCCGCTCTGGAATCCGGCAGGACGCGCGGCAGGAACGCGCGGTGGACCACGGTGGCGGGCCGTCACCCCTCGAAGACGAAGGTGAGAAGAGGATGAGACGACCAGTCGCACTGCGACTGTTGGCGGCGGTGGCCACGGCCGCTGCCGGGGGCACGATCGCGGTTGTCCTGCCGATGCTGGAGGCCTCGGCCGCCGTCGGTAGCGCCACCGGATACGCCACCCAGAACGGTGGCACCCGGGGCGGCGCCGGCGGGACCACCGTGCGAGCCAGCACCGGTACCGCGATCCACACGGCCCTGTGCAACCGGGCCAGCAGCAGCACCCCGATCATCATCGAGGTGACCGGCACCATCAACCACGGCAACACCACCAAGGTCTCCGGCGACAGCTGCAACACCGCGGCCGACAAGATCGAGCTGAAGGAAATCAGCAACGTCACGATCCTCGGTGTCGGCAACGCCGTGTTCGACCAGCTGGGCATCCACATCCGGGACTCCAGCAACATCATCATCCAGAACGTGACGGTCCGTAACGTCAAGAAGTCGGGCTCCCCGACCTCGAACGGCGGCGACGCGATCGGCATGGAGAGCACCGTCCGCAACGTCTGGGTCGACCACGTCACCCTGGAGGCGTCCGGTGGTGAGTCGGAGGGCTTCGACGGCCTGTTCGACATGAAGGACAACACCCAGTACGTCACGCTGTCGTACAGCATCCTGCGCAACTCGGGCCGTGGCGGCCTGATCGGGTCGAGCGAGAGCGACACCGCGAACGGCTTCGTCACGTTCCACCACAACCTGTACTCGAACATCGACTCCCGTACGCCGCTGCTGCGGGGCGGTATCGCGCACATCTACAACAACTCGTACGTGCAGCTGATCGAGTCGGGCATCAACTCCCGGGCCGGCGCGCGGGCGAAGGTGGAGAACAACTACTTCAAGAACTCCAAGGACGTTCTTGGCACGTTCTACACCGACCAGCGCGGCACCTGGCAGACCGCCGGCAACATCCTGGACAACGTGACCTGGTCGGCCGCCGGCAGCGACAGCTTCCCGGCGGGCCCGGCGATGGCGTCCACCACCACGGTCAGCATCCCGTACTCGTACTCGCTGGACGGCGCTTCCTGCACGCCGAGCATCGTGTCCTCGACCGCCGGTGCCAACACCGGCATCAAGACCTCGAACGGCAACTGCTCGGCGACCCAGCCGCCGACCCAGAACCCGACCACGCCGCCGACCAACCCGACGACGCCGCCGACCACCGGTCCGACGACGCCGCCGACCACCGGCCCGACCAACCCGCCGACCGGCACCAACCTGAGCCTCAGCGCGGGTGCGGACGGCTCGAGCAAGGCCAGCGGCACCAGCTACGGCAACGTGCGGGACGGCAACACGTCCACCTACTGGGGCCCGAACGGTTCCACCGGCTACGTGTCGGTCAAGTGGAGCGCCGCCACCTCGGTGTCCCGGGTCAACATCGTGCAGGCTTCCGGCGGCGGTTCGATCACCGCTTGGCGAGTCCTGAACGGTGACACCGGTGCCGTCCTGGCCTCCGGCAGCGGCTCGCCGAGCGCGATCAGCTTCGCCTCGACGTCGGCCAAGAAGATCACGTTCGACATCACCGGTGCGTCCGGCACCCCGCGGATCGCGGAGCTCCAGACGTACGCCAGCTAGTCAGCACCAGCATCACAGCGGGGGTCGCCGGAAACGGCGGCCCCCGCTGCTTATTGCGGGTAAATTCGGGCACGTGGCGGACGAGCGTAGGGGATGGCCCAGGGCGCTTCGCGGCATCCAGCTTCTGCGACGATCCGACGGTGTGGCCTGGTCGAGCGTGATCGAGCCGGCGCTGCGGGACACCGCGGGGGTCGGCCCGCAGACCCGGATCGAGCTGCAGAAGCTGGACCGGTTCGTGGACTTCCTGCTGCACGACTTCACCAGTCACCCGCTGCCCTCGACCTTCATCCATCTCGGCACCGACCAGTTCCACCTGCACGACCCGCTGTCGTTCGCCTCGTTCGTGGTGGCGCACCGGGCCGAGCGCCTGGTGCAGGGCGTCGAACTCGGCGCGTCCGCGCTGGACTGCCTGGAACACGGGTCGCTGCAACTGGCCGCCGGCGCCGCCCGGATGCTGCTGGAGATCTCGTTCGTGACCGTGGACGGGCACGCCAAGCTGCTCGACGCGTGGCGGCCGGTGCACGGCTCGCCGGAGGCGGTGCTCGAGGTCGCCGGCGCCACCGACACCCCGCTGTGGGCCGAGTTGTGGCAGGCCCGGCTCGGCAACCACCTCTACGACGAACTGGCCGGCACCGCGCGGCGCGACCGGGTGTCCCGGGGCAACGTCGAGTTCGCCAAGAACCTGGATTACATGTACGCGATGCTGTGCGAGGTCGTGCACCCGAACGCCGAGTCGCAGGGCGCCTACTGGCGGGCCGCGCCGCCGCTGCGGGACGGCCGCCCGCGCCTGTCGCTGGAGCCGACCGGGTCGCAGTCGCCGGTGAAGCTGCACATCGCGAACGCCGTGCACCTCGCGTACCAGATCCTCGTGCCGTACTGCCGTGATCTCTGGTGGGTGGCCGCGGAGACCGCGATGGCGGCCGGCTTCCCGCGCGACGATGAGACGATCTCGCTGGGCGTGCCGCTGCCGGGCCGGGCCGACGAGTCGTGCTGCTGCGGTTCGGGCACGGTCGCGCGGTCCTGCGATCACCCCGAGCCGGTGCTGCCGATCAGCGAGACCGAACCGGCGCGCGGCGACGCATAGGACAGGCCCTGGCTGCCACCGGTAGGGTCGGGCCGGTGCGGACCAAGCAGGAGCTGACCGAGGCCATCCGGCGCGACAAGCGGGTGGTGCTGCTGGTCAACGCCCACTCCCGGCGCGGGCAGCAGCTGTATGAGGCGGCCCGCAAACGCCTGGTGGCGAGCCGGTTCGACCTGCTCGGCGCGTACCGGATCGACCGTCCGCAGGATCTCGAGGACCGCCTCCAGGACGCCCTCGCGCTGAGCCCGGACCTGCTCGTGGTGGGTGGCGGCGACGGCACCATCAGCACCGCCGCCCGGCTGCTCGCGCATCGCGACGTGGCGCTCGGTCTGCTGCCGCTGGGGACCACCAACAATTTCGCCCGTACGGTGCACACGCCGCTCGACCTCGACGAGGCGGTCGCGACCCTGGTGGACGGCAAGGTGATCGACGTCGACCTGGGCGAGGCCGGCGACATGCTGTTCACCAACCACGTCGGTATCGGGTTGTCGGCCGAGGTGATGCTCAAGGCGCCGCGGCCGCTGAAACGCGTGCTCGGCCGCTTCGCGTACCCGCTCACCGCTCTTGGCCTTCTGCTCCGGCAGCGACCGTTGCGCGCCGTGGTGCGCGCCGACGAGCGCAAGCACGTCTTCGTGACCTACCAGCTGTACGTCGCGAACGGCGGCTTCCACGCGGGCCGGCCGATCACCGCGGACGCGCACGCCGACGACCGGCTGCTGGTGGCCTACCCGGTGGGCGGCCGCACCCGGCTGGGCCTGCTGCGCGAGACCGCCCGCAACGCGGCGACCGGCCACCGGCGCACGCTCGGCGACGAACCGTTCCTGGCCACCGGCGAGCTGTGGGTGGAGACCGACCGCCCGGCCCGGGTGGAGGTCGACGGGGAACCGTGCGGACACACGCCGCTGCGGATCGGGCTGCACGCCAACGCGTTGCGCCTGATGGCCCCCGCCGACACCCCGGACCTATAGGCCGAACGCCAGCAACACGTTGCCGTGCTCGGTGGGATAGAACGGGTAGTAGCCGGCCTGGACGTAGAGCATGCCGCCGGACACCACCGCGCCGCCGTTGCCGGAGATCGCGCTGCCGAACCCGGTCCGCCCGTTGACACCGGTGAACTCGCGGATCGTGTCGAATTCCCACAGCACGTCACCGGTGCCGGCGGCGTACACCCGCATCTTGCCGTCGTTGCTGCCCTCGTAGACCAGCCCGGGGCTGGTGGTGACCGCCGGCGTGTGTGCCAGCGTGCACACCTCGGGGAACCGGGCCGCGCCGCCGGTGGTGCAACCGTCGGCCGGGTTGGGTGTCTGCCACAGCACCTGGCCGGTGGCCGGGTCGACCGCGAAAAGCGTGCCCGGATCGGCGAAGTAGGTCGCCACGTACAGCCGCCGGCCGTCGTAGCTGCTGCCCCACTGAATGCCGGAGATGCCGCCGCTGGGTAGCGGCACGCCCAGCTGCCGGCGCCACTCGACCCGCCCGGTGCGGGCGTCGAACGCGTGGTAGACGCCGCTCTTCTGGCCGACGCCGACGATGGTGCGGCCGCCCACCCGGAACAGGTTGGGGGTGGCGCCGATGTCGTAGTCGAGCGCGCTGCCGTCCTTGAGGCCCGGGCAGTAGCCCTCGGCGTCCGGCTCGTTGCACAGGCTGCGCCAGGTGTCGGCGTCGGTGACCTGCTGCTTCCAGCGCACCGCGCCGGTCCGGGCGTCCAGCGCCAGCAGCGAGTCGAAGTCACCGGCGCTGCCGGTGTAGTTCTGGCCGGTGCCCACGTACAGCGTGCGGGTGGCCGGGTCGATGACCGGTGAGCTCCAGACGCCGGCACCGGACGGTTCCCAGCGGGCCGCGCCGCTGGGCCAGGTGCCGACCTGCACCGGTTCCGGGACGGTCCAGTAGCGCCAGGCCAACTCGCCGGTCTCGGCGTCGAGCGCGTCCAGGTGGCCGCGGAACGTGCAGCACGGCGTGTTCGCGTCGCCGGTGTTCTCCCCGCTCGACGCCCCGATGTAGATCTTGCCGTCGTAGTACAGCGGCGAACTGGTGTGCAGGCCCGCCGGATGGGTTTCGGTGTCCTTCGCCCACCGGAGCCGGCCGGTGTGCTGGTCCAGGGCGTACACGTAACCCCGGCTGTCACCGAAGTACACCTTGCCGCGAGCCACGGCGGGCCCGTCCAGCACGAAGGCGCGGCCGGCGTTCAGGTCGTACGTCCACCGCGTCCGCCCGGTCCGGGCGTCCAGCGCATAGAACTTGCCGTCCGGTCCGCCGAAGTAGACGACGCCGCCGACGACCGCGGGCTGGCTCTTGACCGGGGCGCCGGTCGCCGGATACGCGAACGCCCACTTCAGCTTGAGCTCGGCGGCGGTGGCCGGAGTGATCCGGTGTTCGGCCGCGTTGTGCCGGGAGCCTTGCAGATCACCCTGCCAGGTGGGCCAGTCACCGGGCCGGGCACCGGCCACCGCTGGCGCCGCCGAGACGGCGACCAGCGGCAGCACCGCGGCTACCAGGACCAGGATGCGGTACGGGACGGTATGTCGAGACAACTCATCACTCCCCGTGTTGGTCTGGATATCCACGGTAGACGATGCGTGCATCTCAGCCGGCCGGCAGATACAGCTCGCTGTAGATGAGCTTGTGGTCCGAGCAGGGCTTGTTCCGCTGCTCGCCGCACAGCCCGACGTTCTCGTTCACCACCACCCGGCCGACCGGGATGGCGAAGTGCCAGCGGTCGGCGAACACGTAGTCGAGCTTCTTCTGCTCGGCGTCCGGTCCGCCGCCGAGGAACGTGTCGGTGCCGCCCTGCAACTCCTCGCAGGGTTTCGCCACGATGCAGGCGCGAGCCTGCTCCACCTCGTTGAACTCGCCGGTGCCCAGCGGCTCGCTGTAGACGGCGCCGATGTGGTCGTTCGCCGGCAGCGTGTCGATGTTGGTGTCGCCGCCCAGGATGAACGGCTTCTGCCGGGCCTCCGGCCCGAACACCCGGGCCAGTTCCTGCGCCTGGTACGCGGCCGACATGTTGGCCGGATAGCCGGTCTCCAGGTGCGTGACGCAGACCTTGGCGTCCTTGTCGGCGGTGCTGAACCGGACGATGCTGCACGCCACCCCGCGAGTGCCGAGATCCTCGGTAGACGGCGTCAGCACCAGCCTGTTGTCCAGCCGGAACCGGTAGTTCTGGGTGCCGGTCACGGTGCCCCGGACGAACACCGCGATGCCCTCGGCCAGGTCACCGCCGCTCTCGTTGAAGCAGGTCGGGTTGGTGCCGGACCCGGTCACCTGGAAGTTCCCGTGCATCTGCCAGCCGGACTGGGCCAGCTTGGCGGACAGGTTGTCGAACTGTCCGTCGCAGATCTCGTTGAGCAGCAGCACGTCCGGCCGCCGCTGGGTCACCTCCGCCATGAGCCGGTCCACCACGTAGAAGTCGCCGTCGTTCTGGGCCGCGCCGGCCAGGTTCCAGCTCAGCGTCGACACGGTGCGCACGCTGGTCAGCGGCTGGAGGGCGACCGCGTCGAAGGCCACCCGCTGGCTGCCGTCGCCGGTCGGCGAGACGTTGGTGAGGCGTACCTGCGGCGTACCGTCGAACGGGAACACGCCCAGGCTCACCCAGCGGTTGCCGGTGCCCTTCTGCGAGATGGTCCGGATCCGGTCGCCGTATCCGGTGCCGACCGCGTACTGCGCGTACGTCGTGCCGTTGTGCAGGTGCGGCAGATGCACCCAGACCCGGCCCACTCCCTGGTACGCCTGGTTGAACCGCCAGGTGCCGCTGAACACCAGCCCGTCCGGCGCGGTGCGCTGGCGGCTGTTGGTCATCCAGAAGTGCCCGCCGAGCCCCATCCCGAGCTGATGCGTGTCGATCTTGCCGGGATACTGGCCGTGCGAGTCGGTGATGTAGTCGAACTTGAGGTCACCGTTGTTTCCGGCGGACAGATAGCAGTTCGGCCGGACCGACGGTGTCTGGTTCGGCAGGTTGTCGATGACCCGGGAGCCGGACGGCAGGCCGGTCAGGTCGCAACTCGGCGGGTAAGCCGTGCCGTCCTCCTGGTAGGCGTACCCCGGATCGAATCGCACCAGTTCGTTGCCGCAGGTCAGGGCGCAGTCCACCTTCCAGCCCACGGCCTTGTGGTACCAGCACTTGAGGTCGATCTTTCCGCTGGAGTTGCGGTGGTTGCACGGCCCGGCCGGCTCGCCGATCACCTCGGGTGCGTCCGGCAGCCAGGTGGAGCCGAACTCGCAGTTGTTGCTGAAGTCGCAGAACATGTCCTGCGGCGGCCGCACGTGGTGCCGGTTGATCGGCCCGTTCACCGCGCCGCCGTTCCACCAGGCCGCCCGGTAGCCGATCACCAGCGTGTCCGGCGCCTCCAGCACCTCGACCGGGTGCCCGGCCCAGCCCATCACCTTTTCCGGATAGGGCCACAACTGCGGCCGGGCGGCATCCGCGTAGTCGTCCTTGTAGTCGTCGGTCTCCAGGAACGAGCCGCGGTTCGCCGGGTACTTCGGGTTGGCCGGGTTGTTGGCCCACCCGACACCCCACGCGCCGTTGTTGGCCGCCGCCTGCGACTCGGGATAAAACCCGCTGTTGTACGCCCAGACCGCGTAGAACCAGTTCTCGATCTTCGACGGATCACCGTTGTTGAGGACCAGCCCGGCGTCCCGGGTCTGGTTCCACTTGGACTGCAGGATCCGCAGCCCCGCCGCGATGTTGGCGGCGAAGTCCAGCGCCACGGCCCGCTGCTGGTGGTGGGGGAGCGCGGTCTCGCCCGGCTTCTCCCGCCCGGCCAGGCGCATGCCGTCGGTCACCTGGGTGACGCCGTAGCCGCAGTCGGCCTTGTCCCAGCGGATCGTCCAGTCGTCGGCCTCGGTCCCGTTGTAGATGTCGACGCCGTAGTAGTTGCCGATCAGCGGGTTCGCGGTCACCCCCGGCACCGCGAACCGGGCCGCCTGCCACAGGTTCGACTCCTGCGCCGCGATGCCGAGCATCACCTGCGCCGGCACGTTGCCGCCGCCGCTGAGCGGGATCGGCGGGAACATGCCCTGCGGGGTGTAGGCGGGCATACCGAGGTTCTTCCAGTTGTCTGGCCGGTACACCGTCAGCACGTTGCGGACGGCCTGGTCGACGGCCCATTCCACCTGCCGCGGCTTGGGCTGCATGGCCTGGTTCTTGGGGTCGTTGCGGGGGACCGAGCAGTACCGCTCGGCGAAGTCGGCCGGGTTGGTGGAATCACCGAGCAGCGCGGGGCTGAGGTCCCGGCTCGCTTCCGGCTTGGCGGTGGTCACGGCCGAGAGGGTGACCGTACGCCCGGTGCGCAGTGCCCGGGCGCTCACCTCTTTCCGGTCGGCGGACACCCCGGTGACGGCCAGCGCACCCTCGGTGGACACCCGGGTGCCGGCCGGGGCGTCGAGCAGCGTGACGGTGCCCGCCTCGGCCTTCGTGGCGGCACCGGTCACGTACACCCGGCCCCCGCGGCCGGATGTGACGTCCAGCTTGGACAGTGCACCGGTGGTGAGGGTGGCTGGCGTGCCCCCGTCGCGCCCCAACCGCCGGGCCACGGTGGTGTCCTTGCCGGTCTGCTCGAGATAGACCACCCCGCCGTCCGCGTCGGCGGCCAGCCGGAACGGGACCGACGAGGTGCGGGCCAGGATGCGCCGCTTGCCGGAGGCTTCCACGCGTACCACCGCACCCGCATCGGCCGCGACAATCCCGCCCGGCGTGGGCACCGCCGAGGTCAGCTGGCCGGGCACCTCGATCTTCGAGGTGACGGCGCCGGTCGCGGCGTTCAGCCGCAGCAGCCGGGTGCGGCCCAGGTCCTGGTCGCCGGCCTGGGTCAGCACGGCCTCCTCGCCGGTACCGCAGGACGGGTTGAAGTACGCGAGGCTGACCCGCGCCCGCAGCTTGCGCACGGAGCCGGTGCGCAGGTCGACCACGGCCGCGAACGCACCCCGGTCGAACAGCACCCCCCGGTTGGTGAAGGTGCGCGGCGCGTAGGCCACCACGGCCCGGTCGCCGGAGCCGGTGACGCAGGCGTTGCCGATCCAGAGGTCGGTCTCGATGCCCGGCTCGGCCAGCGTGGCCGTGGTCCGCCAGGCGTAGCCGTCCGCTTCCGCGGCGGTCTGCACGTGCAACCCGTCCGCGTCGCCGGACAGCTGCCAGGCGAGGTCGCCGGAGGACTTCCAGCCGCGGCCCAGCACGGCCGTGCGCTGCTTCTCCGGCACGGCCTGCACAACCTGATCCGTGCCAGCCGGATCCGTGCCACCCGGATCCGGCGCCGCGCGAGCGGGCAGCGGCCCGGTGACCACCAGGGCCGAGGCCGCCGAGGCGGCCAGGAGCTTTCGTCGGAAATTCATGGCGCCCACTGTCTGGCTGATCCAGAACGGCGCACCAGACCTTTCAGCCCTGGGTGAATTGACGCCGTTCCCCGCGATCCCGGCGCGCCGCGTGGTTCGCTAGCGGGGACCGGCCACCCCCGAGCCCGAGGAGAGACACCCCGATGAGCAACCACGTCTACCGCCTGAGCGAGGTCGTCGGCAGCAGCCCCACCAGCGTCGACGACGCCATCCGCACCGCGATCCGCAAGGCAGCCCAGACCGTCCGCAACATCGAATGGTTCGAAACCCAGGAGATCCGAGGCCAGGTAGTCGACGGCGACGTGGCCCACTTCCAGGTTCGCCTGAAGGTCGGCTTCCGCGTCGAGGACTGACCTGAGCTTCCGTTTCCCGCACAGTCGACTGCGGTTTCCCGTACGCCGCCCGGCGTTGCTCTGCCGGGCGGCTTTCTGCTTCGCGGCCCCGCCTCAGGACATCACGATCGTCCCGGCTGTCGCGTCCAACTGGGCCTCGATGTCCTCGGCGGACATCGGGCGGCCGAACAGATAGCCCTGCGCCAGCCGGTATCCCGCCTGGAACAGCCGCCCCGCCTGTTCCCGCGTTTCCACGCCTTCGGCAATCGCCTCGATGTGCAAGCCATTCGTGAAGCCGATCAGGTTTTCCACGATTACCGCGCCGGCGTGGTCGGCCGCGTTGCCGGAGACGAACGAGCGGTCGACCTTCAGCACGTCCACCGGGCAGTTCAGCAGCAGGCTCAGCGACGACTGACCGGTGCCGAAGTCGTCCAGGGCCACCCGCAGGCCGTTCGCGCGCAGGCGGTGGATCGCCTCCAGGCCGGGGCCGGGGGCCAGTACCGCGGTCTCGGTCACCTCCAGCATCAGGCGGCTGCGGTCGACGCCGGTGCGGGAGATGATCTCGTCCACCGTCTCGACGAAGTCGGGTTCGGCCAGCTGGCGGGCCGACACGTTGATGCTGACCTTGGCGGGGGCGTTGCCGCCGTACCTGGTCTGCCATTCGGCGGCCTGGCGGCAGGCGTTCTCCAGGACCCAGCGGCCCAGTTCGACGATCAGGCCGCTGCGTTCGGCCAGCGGGATGAAGACGTCGGGGGCCACCAGGCCGCGCTCGGGATGGCGCCAGCGCAGCAGCGCCTCGACGCCGGCCGGGCGGTGGCTGGGCAGGTCGACGATCGGCTGGTAGAGCAGGAAGAACTCGTCGTCGGCGAGGGCGCGGCGCAGGTCGGCGTTGAGGCGCGCGGTTTCCCGGGCCATCTCGTCCATCGCCGGGTCGAACCAGTGCCAGCGGTCGCCGCCGAGCCCCTTCGCCGCGTACATGGCCACGTCGGCCCGGCGCAGCAGGTCCTCGGGGGTGTCGCCGGGCTGCCCGGCGGTGACGCCGATGCTGGCGACGCTGCCGATCGTGGCGCCGTTCAGCTGCGGCGCCTCGCGCAGCACCGTGACCATGCCGGTCAGCACCGATTCGACGCCGGCGGTGTCCGACTCGGGCAGGATCAGCGCGAACTCGTCGCCGCCGAGGCGGGCCACCATGCCGCGGGGGCCCACGGCCGCCGTCAGGCGGTGGCTGACGATCACCAGCAGGCGGTCGCCGGTGTGGTGGCCGAAGCGGTCGTTGGTCGCCTTGAACTCGTCGATGTCGAGCAGCGCCACGTGGAACTTCGCGTTCGAGGCCAGCAGGTGCTCGACGTGCCGCTCGAACAGGGCGCGGTTGGCGACGCCGGTCAGCGGGTCGTGGGTGGCCTGGTGCGTCAGCTGATGCTGGAGCCGCCGGTTCTCCCGGAGCGCGACGATCTGCCGGGCCATGACCAGGAACGTGATGGTGACCGCGGCGCACTTCAGGATGGTCGACTCGGTGCCGCCCGTTTCGCTGGTCGACAGCAGCAGAATCGCCATGCCGGCCACCGCGACGTACGGAACCACGCTCATCCGCTGCCGCCGCGGCCGGGGCAGGCGGCCGTCGCTGCTCAGTTGCCGCAGCGCGGCGAGGAGCACGCCGAGCGACGACACCGGAATGGAGATCATGGTGGTCGACAGGTAGGGGTGGTCGCTGAGGAACGGCGTCAGCCCACCGACCAGGGTGCTGGCCGTGGCGCCCAGGGCGAGGAAGTGCAGGGCCCGCCGGTCGAGCCGGCCGGCGCCCGCGAACGCCACCTTGACGAAGGTGATGACCGCGACGAACGCGACCCCGATGATGGCGAGTACCGGACCGGTCGAGCCGGTCTGCACCTGCCAGGCCTCGTGGTCGCGGATCGAGAAGTGCCAGACGAACGCGCCGCTGGTGACCAGCACGACGCACGTGTCCAGGCCGAACCGGATCCAGTCGCCGCGGGTGCGCTGCCAGGACGGCAGTCGCAGCAGCGCCCACATGACCACCACGAGCGTGCCGAGGTAGCAGACGAGCGCGACCGGGCCGATGCGCTGGGACGGCTCCGGCCCGCCGACCGCGTCGACCAGGTTGGCCAGGCTGCCGGGGACGTAGAAGGCCATCGCGACGGTGATGTGCCGCCAGAACCGCCGGGTGCCGGGGTCCAGCGACGCCTTGCGGGCGACCAGCCAGCAGGCGTACAGGGCCAGCACGGGTGCCACCACGACCGGCAACCAGCCGATGACCGGGTACGCCCACTCGTGCGCCAGCCCGATGAGCAGCCACGCCGTGCCGGCGAGGAGGACGAGCACACCGGACGCCGCGAGGGCGTTGCCTCGGAGCCACAGCCTCGCGCGCTGCATGATGCTGCCTCCTTCACCGGCGTGCGGTGTTCGATCCTCTCCAATCGGCGTCCCGGACGGAAGATGAAGAAAAGTTGACTGCATCGATATGAGTCAATAGGTTTCCAGGAAAGCGCATTCCTGAGTGGAGGTCGTCGTGGTGAAGGCGCAAAGGTGGCTGTTCTCCGGTGCCGTGGCGGGCGCGCTGGTCGCGTTCGGCGGTATCGCGCCCGCGTCGGCAGCCCCGGCCGGCAGCGTCCTGATCGTGGCGCCCGGCGGTGCCGACACCAATCCGGGCACGGTCGAGGCCCCGCTGGCGTCGATCCAGGCGGCCGTCGACCTGGCGCAGCCCGGCGACACCATCGCGTTGCGCGCCGGCACCTATGCGCCCGTCCGCAACATCCGCATCATGAAGGACGGCACGGCCGAAACGCCGTACACCCTGACCTCGTACCGGCGCGAGAAAGCCGTCATCGACGGCGAGGAACTGCCGCACACGCCGGCACCGCTCAACGGCAGCATTCCCAACCTGGAGCGGGGCGTGCTGCATATCGAGGCGGATTTCTGGCGGGTGGTCAATCTGGAGATCATCAATGGCCCGTACGGGATTTTCTGCCGGGACTGCAACGACAACGTCTTCGACCGCCTGATCACCCGGGACAACTACGAGAGCGGCCTGCACATCCAGGCGGCGTCGGCCCGCAATCAAGTGATCAATCTTGACGCGTACGGGAACCGGGATCCGCGCAAGAACGGCGAGAGCGCGGACGGACTCGCGATCAAGGAAGGCTCCGGCGAGGGCAACGTGGTGCGCGGCGCCCGGCTCTGGAACAACGTCGACGACGGCTTCGACGCCTGGGAGTTCCTCTCGCCGATCGTGATCGAGGACTCGGTGGCCTGGGGCAACGGCGTCGACCGCTGGGGTTTCCCGGACTTCGCCGGCGACGGCAACGGCTTCAAGCTGGGCGGCGGCGACGAGGACCTGCCGGCAGCCCACGTCGTCCGCAACAGCATCGCGTTCGACAACGCCAAGGGCGGCTTCATCGACAACGCGAACCCGGGCGCCATGGTGCTGGACCGCAACACCGCGTGGCGCAACGGCGGCACCGGCATCGACGTCCAGGACTCGCAATCCACGCTGACCGGTAACCTCGCCCTGGCCAACGCGACCGACCTGCTGCTGGGCGCCTCCACCGGCACCGGTAACTCGTGGGACATCGGCGGTACCTGGGAACTGGTCTGCACCGACCCGGCCGTGATCACCGGTCCGCGCGCCCCCAACGGCACCATCCGCCACTCACCATTCCTGCGTCCCCGCGGTAACCCGGCAGTCGGAGCCCGCCTCTGACACCGTCGCGGTCAGCCCGTCCGAGCCGTGGCCGGCCGCGACGAGCGTCTCGATCCGGGCCGCCACCGCCGCCAGGCCACCGTCGCCGAGGCGGTGGCCGGCCCGGTGCTCGAGAAGCTGCCGGATGACCGTGAGGTGCTCGGGCAGGGTGGCCGGCCCGGACGGGTAGACGCCGCGCTGCACCTCGGCCGCGGTCCCGGTGACCGCGGAGACCACGTACCCGAGCTGCTTGCCCGCCGTACCCGCAAAATCCGTGACATCCACGCCTGCCGCACGCACGGTCTCGAGGGCGCGCAGCAGCCCGAGCTGGGCGTCGTACCAGACGCCGAAGAGCGTCAGGTCCCAGATCGCGGCCGCCTCCGGCGCCTCACCGACGAACCGGACACTGCCGAGCAGCCCGAGCGTCGCGGCGTGCTCGTCGAAGGCGTCCCGGGAGCCACTGAACAGAAAGGTGGCCGACGCGGTGCCGATCGCCTCGGGCGCGGCCTGCACCCCGCCGTCGAGGTAACGGGCCGCCTGCTGGGCCGCCTGCTGGGCGTCGTGCGGGGTGCCGGTGCACAGGGCGACGACGGTCAGACCGGGCCGGTGGCCGTCAAACTGAGCCAGGCACTCCCGGACCGCGGCGTAGTCGGTGAGGGTCAGCAGTACGAGCCGGCTCGAGGCGGTGGCCGCCGCAATCGAATCCGCCGGCCGGGCGCCGGCCGCCACGAGCGGGGCGACGCGGGCCGCGGTCCGGTTCCAGACGACGACGTCACGCCCCGCGGCCAGCAACCGGCGCGTCACCGCCCCGCCGATCGCCCCCGTACCGATGACGGTGATCCGGTTGTCCATGGCGGCCATGGTCGAACGTCAACCTTGGTTGAGGTCAAGCCCCACCTTCAGCAGGCCTACCGCGCTACGCTCATCACCCGTGTTGACCCTCGGCGTGGACTTCGCCGCACAGGACCTCCGGACCGCGATCGCTGTCGTCGAGTGGCGAGACGCCGCCGCGATCGGGCGTACCGGCTGATCGACCAGGTCGTCCACGCCGAAGCCGGGCTGCGCCCACTCAGCGTCTCCGCCGACCGCATCGCGCACGCCGCGTTCCGTTGCGCCGCCCTCCTGGCTCGGCTTGGTGAGCAGGGACAGCCAGTGGACCGATGCGGTGACGGCGTGGTGGTCGAGGTCTATCCGGCCGCCGCGTTACGCCGATGGCGACTGACTCACCGTGGCTACAAAACGCCCGGCCGTACGGCGGACTACGGTTTCCTCGTCGAGGAACTGACCGCAGCCGCGCCCTGGCTGGACCTAGGCGGCTTCGACCAACTTTGCCGCATCAGTCACGATGCCTTCGATGCGGTCATCGCGGCTCTCGCCGCCCGCGCCGCCGCCCTTGGCAAGATCCGCCGACCCGACCCCGAGCAACGCGAGGCGGCACGCACCGAGGGATGGATCGCCGTCCCGACCTGCGAGCTGAACGACCTGGTCTCAGCCACTTCGCCGGTAGGTGCGGCGTAGCTCGGTAAGCCTGGCCCGCACCGGCGTTGCCGGCATGCCTTGGAGATTCAGCGGCGGATCGATCGCACGCAGGACGAGATCTTCGAGCCGGCCGAGCGACTCGGCAAGCGGGTTAGGCAGCTCGGCCGGTTGCGGCACCGCCGGGCGATGCGCCACAGTGGCCGTCTCCTGCTAACCGCGCCCGCAGCGGAAATAGACCTCAAGCTGCACCATCACGCCCTCGATCGGCGGCGCCGGCACCTCGTCAAGCCGGCGAACGAGCCGCTCGCCAACCCTCACCGGCAGCACATCCGGCCGCGCCGCCATGGAGACACCCACCGGCAACTGCACGAACACCGCGATCTCCTCGCACCCGTGCTCGACCCCCTCCAACTCGTCGTCCACCGCGAGCTCCAGCTCGTGCAGGTAAGCCGCAAGCGCCTCCGCGGTAACCGCCGCCGCGATCGTCCGCTGATCCGTCAGCAGCACCGTCCGGTCGAGCTCCGCGTTGCGCAGGCGGCGTTCGCCCGCTCGCGGATAGAGCTGGTCCGGCGAATACGTCATGAAGTCTTCCCGTCCGGTGTCGACGAACGGGGAGGTGTGGGTCCGGCGGTGGAGGTCGAGGCTCACCTCCGTCACGTACCCGGAAGCGCGCCAGGTCACCGGCTTCTTCGCGCGGAGGGCGTCGATCAGCCGTTGCCAGGTCGGCCCGGCCACCATGACCGCGAAGCCGTCCTCGAGGAACCGTGTCTCGTCGGCGACGTCGCCGTGCGCCAGCACGAGGAAGTTGCCGGCCAACCGCATTTCGCCGTGTCCCACCGTCCGGCCCGGCTCGGCCTGCGCCCCGATGTGGTCCTGACCGGGTTCCCAGACCAGCCGGCCGTGTGCCGCGGGGCTGAGCGCGCACGGGAAGAGCACCATGGTGTCGCGTCCGCCGGAGAGCAGTTCCACGAAGCGGTCGCAATCCTCGATCGGCAGGCGCAGGTCGAGATGCGGGCCGGTGAGGAGCGCTTCGAGGTAGGAGACCGGCGCGCGGTCGAGCGGCAGCCCGGCGAGCATGCTGGGGTTCCGGCCTGCCGGCGGGGTCATCGTGAGCGCCGGCTTGCGCCCCGGCTCGAACCACCACGGGTAGGGCCAGCAGTCGGTCGCCCGGCTGAGCTGGGAGAGCATGCGCGGCTGTCCCAGCATCCGGGTGGCCTCGGCCTCCTCGGTGAGCAGTGGCAAAAGCAAAATCGGAAAAGTCTGATGGCCGTACGCGTCGGCGCGCGGCAAGCGTTGGCGGCTGTCATCGCGGAAGTCGAGGCAGAGCAGGCCGCCCACGCGCGGATCGAGGTCGAGGTTTCCGCCCAGGGTCAGCAACGTGTCCGGGTTGACGCTGGCGCCCCGGGAAACCTGGTCGAATATCACCGAGAAGATCTGGAAGGGGCTTTGCGGGTGGGCGTTCCCGTGGCGGCGTACGAAGAGGACCAGCTCGCGTCCGCCGAGCGCCTCGAATCCGTGCGTGGTGAAGACCCAGAGGGCGATGTCCGGATCGGCGTGATGCTGGAAGACCGAGGCGTCGAGTCGCCCGGGAACGAGCGTGGTCCGCCCGGCCGGAACGAGCGGGTGACTCACGGGGTACCCACCAGGACCAGGCGGATCCCGGCGTCGTCCCGGGCCACGTCGCCGCGCATCCGCCGGCCGCCGGTGACCTGGCAGGTCGCCGCCTTTTCCCAGGCCGAGCCGCCCTTGAGCAGGTGCAGATCGTCCGGCACCCGGTGACCGGGAGCCGACTCGTCGTCGCACCACTCCCACACCGTGCCGGCCATGTCGAGCGCGCCGCACGGCGCCGCCCCTGCGGGATACATGCCCACTGCCAGCGTTCCTCCCAGTCCACTCTCGATCGTGTTAGCGTGGTCGTCCCGCCAGTCGTCGCCCCAGGGATAGGTGCGACCGCCGGCCGCGCGTTCCCACTCCGCTCGCGTCGGTAGCCGAACGACCGGACCGCCGGCGGTCCGGCCCTTGTTGGCCCAGCTGACGAACGTCATCGCCTCCCGCCGGCTGCACGTGGCGGGCAGGTTCGGCGCGGTCTTCTCCAGCCCGGTCGGGACGCCGTCGACGTCCGGCCGGTAATGGCTGCGCCGGAACGCGTCCAGCTGCGCGACCGTGACCGGATGCTTCGCTATCCACAGTGGTTGGTCGCCGGGGACCCGGCACCACTCGATGTCCGGCCGGCCGTCGGCGGCAACCCCGATGCCGGGCCGCCGGTCGCCCAGGCGGGCCAGCTGCACCGAGATCTCCTGCCGGCGCCGGTGACCCAGTCCGGACCGGCGGAGCTCGTCGCACAGCCGCTCCGCCTCGGGCCGCAGGAAGGAGCGTTCGTCCGCCCGCAGCTCGGCCCCGATCCGGCCGGCCGCCGCGAGGGTGGCGTCCATCCGCGGCTGCGGCCAGAGGAAGGCCGTGTCCCGGCCGCTCTGCAGCCACTCGGCCACGGCCCGCCGCAGCCGCTGCAGGGTGAGCATGTCCTCGTGCACCGAGTCGATCCACTGGGCGAGCCGCGGCCAGCCCCGGAAGACCGCCTCGTGCGCCAGTTCCACGTGCGTCGCATCGGCGACCAGCAGGCGCGCCGCGATCAGCGCGTCGACCAGGGCCGTGCGTTCCGCCGTCGTGCACAGGGCCGCCACCGACGCCCGCGCCCGTACCGGCCCACCGACCTCGTCCACCGCGACGAGCCGGCCGAGCACCGCGCCGAACTCGGCCCGCACGCCCTCCGGGAGGGCGCCGAACGTGCGTTCCGCCAGCCGTCCGAGCGCTCCCGCGACCCCACCGATTTCCGCGTACGCGGCCGCGGTGAGCCGGTCGTCGGAACGGCGTTGATGAAGCTCGTTGAGCGCGAACGCCAGCAGCGGCAGGCGACCCGGCTCGCGCCGGGCGTCGATCAGCAGTTGCTCGGGCAGCTCCCGGTCGAAGCGGAGACCGGCCACCGCGGCCGGCCGGCCGATGATCTCGGTGATCGCGGCGAGGTCGGGCGGTCCGAGCAGGAAGCTGCCGGCCTGCAGATGCCGGGCCAGCCCTTCGTGCTGCAGGGCGTGCCCGAGGAAGTCGGCGCGCAGGCTCACCACGACCGTGGCCGGCCCGTGGTCCGCGACCGCGACGAGGTGGTCGAGGAACGCGTCGCGGTAGCCGGCACAGGGCGGCCCGAAAATCTCCTCCAGCTGGTCGACGAAGACGAGCGCCCGGCCGCCGACGTCCGGAACGGGTGCGGGCCACCGGGCCGGGTCGGCGCCCACTCCGGTCGGCGTGACCCGCGGCCCGTGCCAGACATGCCGCTCGACGTCATACGTGGGCGTCACCCACCGGGTGGGCCCGTCGAGCGCCGCGAGCCGCGGCAGCAGGCCGGCGCCGATGAGCGACGACTTGCCCGAGCCGCTGGCACCCAGCACGACGGTGAGCGGGGTGGTCCGCACCCGCGCGGTGAGCGCGTCCACTTCCCGGTCGCGCCCGAAGAAGCAGTCGACGTCGGCCGTGGTGAACGCGACCAGCCCCGGGTACGGCGACCGCGACGTGTCCCAGCGCCGTTCCGCGCGCCCGGCCTCGGCCGCGGGCCGGCTGCGGGTCCGCCGCTCGACCAGGCGCCGCAGGTGCGCGTCGAGCAGCGTCCGGAAGTCGGTCGGCGACCCGAACTCCTGAAACATGCCCCGCCCCCGCGCGGCGAGGCTCTCCGCGAGCCCGGCCAGGTAGGACCGGACCGCTGCGTACTGCCGCGTGCGCTCCAGGATGTCCGGCGCACCCAGCGCCACCGTAGGCTCCGCGGTCTTGCGATAGATGAGTACGTCCGGCCGCCCCGCGAGCGCGTCGTCGATCTCGGCCGCCGTCCCCGAAGGATGCGGCGACGCCGGCACCGGACTACCCAGCCGCGACCAGAGAATCGCCACCACCACGTCACACTCACCCGGCCGGGGCAACACGTCGTCGATGAGGTGCTGCGGGTGTTCCGAGGCCAGCAGCGGCACCGGCGCGGCCGGCTCGTCCCAGCTGACCAGCCGCAACGAACAGTGCCGCTGAATGAACGGATCGAACTGCAGCCGCCGCACCACGTCCCGCGCGATCGCGCGTTCCTCCACCACATCACCCGGGGAGGCCAGAAACACCGTGAAGACCGGAAGGCCCTGGGCCATCGGCCGATCGTAACCGGTCAATGCTAGCGGTGCCCGGCCGCTCGAATGCCAGGCCATGGTGATTCCGAGGATCGACAAAAGCAATCTCCACGGGATCGGGCGTGAATCCGCCGATTTCCACCAAGCCAGAATGCGCTGTCACTTCCGGGCGTGCGCCGACCCACCGAAGCAGTCGTTGGACGAGGCCCTCGCCGGCACCTCTCGATAGGGTTTTGCTACGCCGAGCGCTCCCAGCGCGAGTCCCAGCTGGAAGCGGTTGTCCACTCCTAGGCGATCCATCAGATTGCGCAGTGAGTAGGTCACCGACCTCCGACTGATCTTGAGCTTGCGCGCGGCCGATGCGTCACTGAAGCCAGCCGCGAGAAGAGCGATCAGAGTCCGTTCACGTGTGGGCAAGGCGACATCCGGCACAGATTCTCCTGGCGATCTCGCTCCGACCGGCCGGCCCGAGCATCAACTGCAGGTGGCTCCTGCAACTCTCAGCCCCCATCGCATGCCTGTCAACACTTATTGCAATCGATCGGTCGCGTCCAGTGACTGTCGGGGTTGATGCGGCGCCGTCCTCACGCGTCGGGCATCGACTCGAAAGCGTGGAACAAATCGGACGCAGCGGCCCGCACGTCCTCGACCGCCAACGCGGACAGGCCGGTGGCTAGCTGTAGCTTTCGCGGGTCGGCGCACGTCCAGTACTGATATCGGTCGGCGATCGGATTGGGCACGAGCCGGACGTTGACGCCGGCCGCCGCGGTGAACTCGCTGCACCAGCGCAGGAGCGTCGCGAAGCTGACCGGGCAGCCGGACCCGACGTTGTAGGTGCCGGCGGGAACCGGGACCTCCAGGACCCGCTCAAGCACTTCCACCACCCGCTGAACCGGGACGTAGTCGCGGCTGGCGTCGAGCGTGTCGGCGAACAACGTCGGTGTGCCGTTGGTCGCCACCGTACGCAGCAATTGCGAGATGATCGAAGCCATCGGGCCCTTGTGTCGCTCGCGGGTACCGAAGACATTGGTGTATCGGAGCCCGACCCAATGCAGCCCGGCAGGCGCCCGGGTCGCAAGCTGGGAGTCGAATAGCAATTTCGAACGGGCGTAGGCATTCAACGGCCCACTGCAGAGGGCGCGGTCGTCGACGCTGTTTTCGGTGATCGGTCCTTTATGATGGATGCGCCCGTACACGCTGGACGACGACGCATAAACGAACGGGATGCCGGCGACTGCACATCTCTGCGCCAGCCGCATCGGCCGGTCGACGTTGACGTCGCGCAGCAGGTCCCCATCGTCCTCCAGCGTGGAACTGATTGCTGCCTGATGCACCACCGCGTCGAAGTGCCCGGCCTCGACCATGCCGAGCACGCTGTCGTCGGCGAAATCTTCGCAGTGAAATTTCATGGCAGGGCAAAGATGCGCCGGAGCTGCGCGGACATCGACCCCGACCACCGCCGCCCCTCGTGCAACAAGTCCGGAAACGATGTGGCTGCCGACAAAGCCGGCCGCGCCGGTGACCAGCACGGTGGATCGTTCCAAATTCACCTGAGCAACCATCCCGTCACCCCCTGTAGATCGCGTGCGATCTATTCTGGGCGCCGTATCGGCTATCACGGTGTGCCGTTGCGCAGTTGCGCAACGCAAATGCGCAATGTCGTTTCCCGAAACCCGCCGACGAGGCGGACCCGTACAGGCCGCGACGCGTGGTGATCGGCATCGGCATCGCGGGCGGCGACTCGGCGACCCCTGGCGCTCGGCTCCGAACGCCGCCATCCGCGGGACCGCCGCCCGGTCGCGCAGGACCGGCACACCGTGCGGCTGCTCCGCATACGTCCTACCGACGTCCCACAAAGATCAAGGCCACATAGCCCGATGGCTATATGGCCTGCTTGTTGGTGGTGCGCCGCGTAGGACTCGAACCTACAACCCGCGGATTAAGAGTCCGCTTCCATTTGTGTCAGCTTCTACTTGGCCGTGCTGGTATCCACTGTTTGCTTCCACTTTCGGGTGTCTTCCGCGTGTGGTCGCTGCCAGCTGGTGTCGGGCAGGGGTGGCCCACGCCAGGATCGTCGATCACGCACGGATCACGCCGGACGGCCTGGGTGCCCGGCTTGCGGCTGGTGCACGCGCGGGGAACGGGTAGAGCGGTTCGGTCGGTGAGTTCCGGAATCGGGTGAACATGTACCCGGAGTCGTGGCGGCGGTCGCACGCTCGAGCCGGCGGCGGCTCGCGCAGGATGGCGACGGTGTGCTTGTACGGGCGACGGCGCGAGGACCGGCGGCGTTCCCTGGGTCGCCCTCGACCATGTCGTAGCCGGCGGTGGTGCTCCGCCGTGCGACGATCAGCAGGCTGCGGTCCAGGTGACGGCCGCCCACCGCAGCCTGGAGGATGTGGTCGAGCCCGCGCGGTACACGGCGCGGGCTCGATGTTTGTTGATGTCAGGAGGCCCAGGGGATGTTGTTCCAGCCGGTGCCGATTTGTTTGTAGGAGGTGCTGATCAGGGTTCCGGTGGCGGTGCCGAGGTAGAGGCGGAGGGTGCCGTCGGTGTAGCGGCCGGCGATGTCGGGGTGGGTGTCGCCGGTGAAGTCGCCGGGTGAGAACAGCAGGCTCATGCTGGTCCAGCCGGTGGCGAGGGTGTTGTAGGTGCTGGAGTTGATGCCGCCGGTGCCGTTGCCGAGGTAGAGGCGTAGGACGCCGTCGTTGTAGCGGGCGATGATGTCGGGTTTGCCGTCGTTGTTGAAGTCGCCGGGGGAGAGGATGTCGTTCATGTTTCCCCAGGCGGTGGCGACGGTGGTGTATGTGCTGGCGATGCCGCCGGTGCCGTTGCCGGCGTAGAGGCGGACGGTGCCGTCGCTGTAGCGGCCGATGATGTCGGGTTTGCCGTCGCCGTTGAAGTCGCCGGGGGAGAAGATTTCACTCATCGCGCCCCATGAGGTGGCTATCTGCGTCCAGCCGCCCATCAGACCGCCGGCGCCGTTGCCCGGGTAGAGGCGCAGGACACCGTCGGAGTAGCGGCCGATGATGTCGGGTCTGCCGTCACCGTTGAAGTCGCCGGGGGCGCTGACTTCGCTCATGTTGCCCCAGGAGATGGCGATGGTGGCGTAGCCGGGTCTGAAGCCGCCGGCGCCGTTACCGCGGTAGAGACGCAGCGTGCCGTCGGCGTGCCGGGCGAGGACGTCGCTCTTGTTGTCGCCGTCGAAGTCGCGGATGGCCCGGTTACCGTTGTCGTAGATGACGACCTGGTTGAAGGTCAGCACGTGCGCGACCTGGCCGGTGAGGTGTCCGGCGATACCGGCCGGGGTTTGGGTGGCGCCGATCCGGAACTTCTTGGTGGCTTTCCAGGGGCTCAGGTGCACGGCGCGGGCGACGTCTTTGCCGTTGAGGTGCAGGTCGAGTACGCCGGTGGATTTCTTGAAGCTGGCGGTGATGTGGGTCCAGACGCCGGGGTTGAAGCTGCCGTTGGGTGCGTTGGCGTAGGTCCAGGTGGGCGTGGCGGTGTCGGCGGAGCTCATGGCGAATCGCCAGCTGCTGGTGGTGGCTTCGGCGTACACCTTGAAGGCGCTGGTGTTCACGCCGTCTTGGGACACCACTACGCCGCCGGCCGCGTCGGGTCTGGCCCAGAGGTCGACGGTGAAGTCGTTGCTGGTGTCCACGGCGGTCGTCGCGGTGGCCAGGTCGACCGTGCCGGTGAACTTGGCGTTCGGGTCGAACAGGTCACCGCTGTTCCAGCGGGCACCGCCGGTCGCGTTCAGGGTCCCGATGCTGTCCTTGGCCGGATGCGTGGCGTCGGCGATCAGGGAGGTGTCCTCGTCGGCGTGGTCGTTGAGCATCCAGGCGTGGGTGCCGGTCAGCACGGTCTGGTTGGTCTGCGCGGTGACTGTGCCGGTCGCGGCGCCGGTGTTGAGGCCGGAGACCAGCCACGCGGTGGCGGCGGCACCTGCGCCGACGGTCCATAGGTCTGCGGTGCCGTCACTGTTCACGTCGGCGGCGTAGAGGCTACGAGTCTGGCCGGTGTGGAAGTTGGTGGACAGCAGGTGGGGTGTGAAGTCCAGGGCACCGGTGGTGGTGTTCAGCAGGACGTTGTTCCAGAGGTAGATTTTGCCGGTGGCGGCCTGCCAGAGGAACAGGGCGGTGCCGGTGCTCGTCTGGGCGGAGGCGAGGGTCCAGGTGTTCCAGTCGGTGCCGCCGGTGGGGGTTTGGTTCGGTAGGGCGAAACCGTTGTAGATGCCGAGAACGCCGGAATCGCTGGCGTAGTAGGTGAGCAGGTGGCTGCCGTCGGGTTTGCTGTTGATGCCGATCAGGTCAGGGAAGACGGTGCTGTGGGCGCCCGCGTTCACCAGCTGCTGGGGCTGGTTGATGTCCTGGAAGTCGTTGAAGTCGGTGAAGCGGAATGTGGTGGAGTTGAGGTAGCTGAAGGTCGATGAGAGCTGGGTTTGGATGATGGAGCCGTCGCCGTTTCCCCGCAGAACTGCGGCTCTTCCGTCGGCTGGGTTGTAGGCGAGAATGTCCTGAATGCCTGTGCCGCTGAAGTGGCCGGTGATGGCCTGTCGGCCGGTGAACTGAGTGGGGCCGCCGATCTGGCCCGGGGTGTCGATACCGGTGCCGTGGGCGCCGACGTTGGTGGCCTTCGGCGCGACCCGTCCGTCGCCTTTGCCGGGGGCCAGCCATAGGCCGGCGGCGAGTCCGTTGCCGCCTCCGATGGTCAGCAGGTCGGTGAGGTTGTCGCCGTCGAGGTCGGCGTCGATGGCGGTTTCGGCGGGGTTGGCGTTGAAGGTGACGGCGGCGGTGTCGCCGATGTTGCCGCCGGCCGATCGGCTGGTGACTGTCAGGGTGTTGGTGAAGCGGGTCGGGGTGACGGTGACTTCCGCGGCGCCGCTGGTGGCGTTGATCGTGCCGTACGGGCCGCCGTTGAGCTGGTAGAGGTAAGTGACCGGAACGGTGCCGGTGGGCGGGGCCACGGGGATGGTGATCGACTGCCCGATGGTCGCGGAGCCTTCAACAGGGGTGTCTATGCCGGGGGCTCCTGGCCTTGCCCGGTCATAAACGAAATTGCATGTCGCGGACCAGTCGCTGGGTAGGCCGAAGTCTGTGGCCTGGACCTGCCAGAGGAACTTGGCGGTGCCGCCGGCTGGTGTTGCCGATGCCAGCGTCGCGGCCGGCACTTTGAGCACCGCGGTCCGGCCGGAGGTGTAGTACGAGTTCTGCGGATTGGTCGTGACCAGTGGTGTGGAGGAGCCTTCCTTCCACAGCTTGAAGGTCACGCCGACAGCGCCCTGGTTGGGGTCGGACACGGTGGCGTAGAGGCTGACCGGACCTTCGCCGATCGAGTTGCCCGCGGTGCACGAGGTGGCCGGCGAAGTGCGAAGACCGCTCGGCTTGTTCGGTTCGTGGTTGTAGGTGATGGCCAGCGTCGGGCTGGTCTCGAGGAACTCTTTCCAGCCGTTGTGGTCGGACTCGTCGTGTGCGGCCAGCGCGAAGGTCTGAGTCTTCTTGCCGGACGTCACATTGGCTACGACTTCGTCTTTGACGTCGAAGGCGATGGCAGCGCTCGGGCAGGACGAGCTATGGCCGTTCGCCACGGTCTTGTGGTCGACCACGGAGCCCAACCGATTGACCCAGTAGTTCCAGGTCGCGTTGGAGCTGGCCAGCACGGCGCTGGGCGCGTACAGGTTGACCCGGCTGTCGATGCACGACCAGGACCAGGTCTCGGTGATTTTCAGCAGTGCGGTGTTGATCGTTCCGCCGGCGAGTGCAGATACCGGGATGCCGAAGTTGATCAAGGTGCGTGAGGTGACATCGTCCGAGTTGCCGGACTGCATGCGACCGCGGGGATCGGGCGTGTCCTTCCAATAGTTGGTGGTGGGGAATTCTTTCGCGACGGTGGACCAGCCGCTGAAGGTTCCTGCTGCCGGCACCCAGTTGAACGTGGGATCAAGGTAGACCGGGAACCGGGTGGTCTTGGCGGTCAGCATGGCCCGGTCCGGGGTCAGGTGCAGGTGGGCGTCGCGTACGGCGGCGCCCATCGGTGCGCGGCGGGCGGCGGCTCCGGGGCCGCCGCTGGTTGACGTTGCCGGCCGGCCGGTCGCGGTGTCCCGGGCGATGCCCGCTGTGTCGGTGCGGGTGGGTGTGGTCGGCTCGGTCGAGTCCCACATGGCCGGGGCGGGCGCGGTGATGATCGTACGGCCGGCCGGGTCCTTGCCGGTGAGGTTGCCGACCGAGTCGGCCGCCACGGTCAGGCCGGTGGTGGTCAGCGGGAGGCTGATGGTGGCGAGGTCTTTCGCGGCGTCGGCGTCGTGTACCACGAAGACTTCGGAGAATCCGCCGGCGGCCTTGGCGGTGACCTGCAGGTCAACGCCGGGGAAGACGTCGGGATAGGTGGCGGTCGGACCGGCGATGGTCGGGGGCCGCAGCGCGGCCGGCGCGCCGAGGGCGATGTTCAGCTTTTCGGCGCCGAGCACGGCCATCGGGCCGTCTCCACCGCCGGATAGGCGCAGCGGGGCGCCGGCCAGCCGCGGTGACCAGCTGCCGTCGGCGTTGGGAACGAGCTCGGGGTCGAGGTCGCGCCACTCACCGTCGACCTTCTTGCGCGTCGGCACGGCCGACTGGGTCAGCGTCACGCTGCCGTCCGGCTGGGCGGTGACCGTGGTGGTTTCGCTGGCCGATGCGGTGGCCTCGACCGGCTGGCCGGTCCGGTGCGCCTGCATGATCGCCCGCTCGACGGTCATCGCAGATGAGGTTGGGCTCGGGGTCGGATCGGGCGCCGCAGCCGCGACGCTCGGCGTGAGGAAGGTGGCAGCACACACCGCGCCGGTCGTCAGGCACGCCGCTAGAAATCCCCCCGTGCGCACGTTCGCGTCTCCGTTCTCAAGATCGGGACTTACTGGTCGTGAACCCTACGGGCGCATAGGCGAACGTCGACACCCCTGCCGGCGCCGAATCACCGGGATAGTCCACTTTCTGTGATCGATTGTTGTCGAAGCGTGACCTTGTGCGGGTCATCGAAGGTTGTCGTCTTGTGCGAGAGTCCTCCCGCGGGCACGGAGATCTTGGTGCCTATTGTGTTGCCACACAACGAAAAGGCGGCGATCGACTGTGGCTGTTCGCGGGGGCCGGACCGGGTCGGCGAGGATGCGGGCGTGGCTCGCGTTCGGGATGGCGGTGACCTGTCTGGTGACGGTGGTGGCGGCAACGCCCGCCGCGGCGGCGCCGCCGGACGCCGGGCCTTCGAAGCCGTCGCCAGGTGTTGCCGTCGATGGGGTGAAGCCGAGTCCGTACCGGTTCACCACCCCGAAGGACGCCGCCAAGAAGAACTACCGGCCGCGCGCCACGCGCTGGCCGAAGGCCGCGACCGCGCAGCTGAAGCTCAAGAATGGCAGGACGCGCGCCGCAGCGGCACCGGTCTGGGCGAGCCGCGCAACCGACGCCGGACCGTCACAGGTCGAGGTGAAGGTTCTCGACCAGACGACCGCCCAACGCTCCGGGGTCGCCGGGGTGCTCGTCAAGGTGACGGCTAAGCAGGGAGCGGGACGGACCCGGGTCGGGATCGACTACGGCGGCTTCGCCGAGGCGTACGGCGGCAATTTCAGTTCCCGGCTGCGACTGGTGCAACTGCCGACCTGCGCGTTGAGCACACCGGAGGTGGCCTCCTGCCGGACGGCAACCCCGCTCGCCACCACCAACGACCGCGGCACCCACGAAATATCCGCCGAGGTCGGCCTCACCGCGAACACGCAGAGCGTTGTCCTTGCCGCTGCCGCCGCTCCCGGTACGGACGGCGCGCCCGGAGGTACTTACGCCGCCAGCGACCTGAAGGCGTCCGGCTCCTGGTCGGGTGGCAACGGTGCGGGCTCGTTCACCTATAGCTACCCCGTAGCGGTGCCGCCGGCCGCGGGTGGGTTGGCTCCCACGGTGGCTCTGAAGTATGACTCCAGCGCTGTCGATGGGCAGACCGCTGCCAGCCAGGCGCAGGCGTCCTGGGTGGGTGACGGCTGGTCCACACCGAAGTCTTACGTCGAGCAGAGCTTCGCCTCCTGCAAGGACAACCCCGGCGGGTCCGCCGCACCCAAGAAGACCGACGATCTCTGCTACAACGGGCCTACCCTGACGCTGTCGCTGAACGGCTCCTCGTCGACGCTGGTCTTCGACAAGACCAAGAACGTCTGGAAGCCCGAGTCCGACGACGGCGAGGTCGTCACCCGAGTGACGGGCAGCAATAACGGGTCCGGCACCGCGGCAGCCGATTACTGGACGGTGACCACCCGGGACGGGTCGGTTTACCAGTTTGGCCGTAATCGGCTGCCTGGCTGGACCGCCGATAAGGCGACTACCAATTCGGTGGACACGGTGCCGGTGTACTCACCGCACGCGGGGGATCCCTGTTACAACGCGGCCGGCTTCGAGCAGTCGATGTGCACCACGGCCCGCCGCTGGAACCTGGACTACGTCACCGACGCGCACGGCAACGCCATGGCCTACTACTACCAGCGGGCCACCAACCACTACGGCCGCAACCAGGGCGCAACCGCGACCGCCTATGTCCGGGACAGCTATCTCGAGCGCATCGACTACGGCTTCCGTGACGGCGGCGCCTACGGCACTGTCGCCAACCAGGTCGTCTTCGGCACCGGCAACCGCTGCCTGACCGGCACCTGCCAGCCGCTGAACGAGAGCACCAAGGCCAACTGGCCGGACGTACCCTACGACCTGATCTGCGACAGCGGCGCCACTTGTCAGGCGTGGGCGCCGTCGTATTTCTCCACGGTCCGGCTGACCTCCATCACCACCAAGCAGTACAGCTCGGCGAGCGGCCAACACGAGCCGGTGGACTCCTACGCGCTGACCCAGACCATGCCAGCGACCGGCGACGGCACCTCGCCCACGCTGTGGCTCTCCTCGATCGTCCGCACCGGCCACGACACCACCGGCGCGCCCGGCGCCAGTCCCATCACGCTGCCGCCGGTGACGTTCAGTGGGACAAAGCTGCAGAACCGGGTGACTGCCTCCGACGGGCTGCCGGCCTACTACCGGCAGCGCCTGCAGAGCATCACCACCGAGTCCGGGTCGGTGATCACTGTCGGGTACGAGCTGCCGCAGCCGTGCGGTGCCACCAGCGGCCTGAACCCGGCGACCAACACCAAGTCGTGCTACCCGATCCGTTGGACGCCCGAAGGCTACACCGAGCCAATCCTTGACTGGTTCAACACCTACGCCGTCACCCGGGTCACCACCGACGACCCGACCGGCGGCGCACCACTCGCCGCGACGAGTTACGCCTACCTCGGCGGGGCCGCCTGGCACTACGACGACGACGAGACCGTCAAAGCCAAACACCGCACCTACGGCGAGTTCCGCGGCTACGCCAAGGTCCAGACTTTCGTCGGCGACGGCGACCGCGACCGGCGCACCCAAACGGAAGCCGTCTTCTACCGCGGCATGTCCAAAAACAACAACAGCACCGTCGTGAACGTCACCGACTCGCTCGGCGGCGTACACGAGGACCACGACGAACTGGCCGGCAACACCCTGGAGTCCATCACCTATCAGGGCGAGAGCGGACCGGTCGACAGCTCCACCATTCGCGCGTACTGGATCTCCGCAGCCACCGCCACACGTGCCCGCGACGGCCTGCCGGCCCTGACCGCGAAACGTGTGGAGACGGCGCTGACGGTGCAGAAGCAGCGGATCACCGGCGCCGGCGCCGGATGGCGCTACCAGCAGACAGACAGCACCTACGACACCAACGTCGACTCGCCGACCTTCGGAGTGCTCAAGACCAGCTACAGCCACACGGTCCCGGCCAACGCCGCCTACGACCGCTGCACCACCAACACCTACGCCCCGACCTCCAGCAACAGCCGGGTCGTGGGCCTGATCGCCCAGACCGAAACCGTCGCGGTGGCCTGCGGCGGCTTCAGCCAGAACACGCCGGCCTCGGTGCCCAGCGCTCTCAACACGCTGACACCGCCGGCAACGGTGTCACGGCCGGCTCAGGTGGTCTCCCACACCCGCATGTTCTACGACGACCCCGACTGGTCGACCACGTTCCCGCAGACCGCGGCGCCCACCAAGGGTGATCTGACCATGACGCAGGCCGCCGCGGACTACACCAACGGCGCCTACACCTACCAAACCACAGCGCGGGCCAGCTACGACGACTACGGCCGCAAGCTGCACAGTTACGACGGCAACAACAACCTGACCAAGACCTCATACAGCATGATCGGCGAGCTCGAGACCGGATCCACGATCACCAAACCTCTCGGGCACACCACCTCCACCACGGTCAGCCCACGACGCGGCCTAGTCACCAGCGCCAAGGACATCAACGACCTGGTCAGCAGCCAGCAATACGACGCCCTCGGCCGCACTACCGCAGCCTGGCTGCACGGCCGCCCCACCACAGCACCGGCCAACCACAAGTTCACCTACCGGATCTCCAACACCGGCATCAGCGCCGTCACCTCGGAGAACGCCAACGACGCTAACGGCTACATCAAGACCGTGGCCCTCTACGACGCGATGCTGCGCCCACGGCAGACCCAAGCGGTCACCCACCAGAGCGGCAGGCTGGTCACCGACACGTTCTACGACAGCCGCGGCTGGATTGCGGGGACCAACAACGGCTGGTGGGACGACACCACCACACCGGCGGTCGGCCCTCCAGCCAATGCCAAGGATATCGGTAGGAAGGTGCCGAACCAGACGATCAACACGTACGACGGCCTCGGCCGCGCGGTTATCGTCGAGCAGGCCAAGGACGACGTAACAGTCTCCAAGACCGTCACCGTCCACAACGGCGACCGGACCACCGTCATCCCACCCACCGGCGGCACCGTCATCACCACGTTGACCGATCCCCTAGGCCGCACGACCAGCCTGCGTGAGTACACCGCCCGGCCGACGCTGAACACACCATCGGACACGTTCACCGGCACGTTCACCGTCACCGGCGGCACCACCGTGAACACCACCTACGGCTACGACGCCCGCGGCAACCAGAACAGCGTCACCGACGTCCAGAACAACCCCTGGACCAGGCAGTACAACCTGCTCGGGCAACTGGTAGGCAAGACCGACCCGGACGCCGGCAGCACCACCGACCTGACCTACGACGGCAACGGCAACCTGCTGCAGTCCACCGACGCACGCGGCAAGACCGTCTCGTCCACCTACGACGAACTCAACCGTCAGACCGCCACATTCGCCGCACCGACCGCTTCGCAATCGGCCAGCAACCAGCTCACGGCCCTGGTGTACGACAACACGAATAACGCCGTTGCGAACATGACCTACCCGAAAGGCCACCTGACCACGGCGACGTCCTTCTCGGGTGGACAGCCCTACAAGTTCCAGGTCCGAGGCTTCACCGTTCGAGGTGACTCCACCGGCGAAGTCGTCACCATCCCTCCCACTGAGGGTGCCCTCGCCGGTGCGTACACGGTTCTTCGGACCTACACCGACGGCAATTTCCTGCTGGGCAAGGAGCAGTACCAGCTCAAGCACGGACTCCCGCAGGAGACCGTGACGCACCAATATGACGCCTTCGACAAGCCGAACTCGCTGGGCGGGCTCGGCGGGTACGTGCAGACCGTCAACAAGGATGCGTACGGGCGCGTCGAACAGCAGACGATCGGGGCAAGCACCAACCTCGCCGTCATTTCCAACACCTTCGACGAACACACCGGGCTGATCACCGGGCGGAAGGTCACCCGCCAGGTGACGACGCCGCGAGACGTCGCCAAGCAAGAATTCGCGTACGACCTCGCCGGCAACCCGACCCGGCAGACCGACACCCGCCTGGCCGCCAACAACATCGGCGAAACCCAGTGCTTCCGCTACGACGAACTACGCCGGCTCACCTCCGCGTGGACCGCCACCGACTCGTGCGCGACGAACCCGACCACGGCGAACCGCAGCATGGTCGGCAACACGATCGGCGGGGGCAGCGCGTACTGGACCAGCTGGGTCTTCGACGAGCTCGGCAACCGCACCAGCCAGATCCAGCACGCCCTGCCGTCCGGCACCGACACCACAACCGATTACAAGTACGACGAGAACGGCGCCGACCAGCCGCACACCCTGACCTCGACCATCACGACCGGGGCCACGACCGGCAGCACCAGCTACGCCTACGACGCCGCCGGATACATGACCAGCCGCAACGCGGGCAACGGCAACCAGACGCTGACCTGGACCGACACCGGCAAGCTCAACACCGTCTCCGCCGCCGGCGCGACGAGCAGCAACGTGTACGGACCGGACGGTGAGCTACTGCTACAGAAGGATCCTGGCAGCGTCACCCTCTACCTGGGCACCCAGCAGTTCGTCCGGAACACCGCCACCAACACGGTCACCGGCACCCGCTACTACGCCCTGCCCGGCGGCGGCACCGTCATCCGTACCGGAGCCACCTCGTCCTACTCCTTCGCATTCACCGACCGGCACGGCACCCCGACGCTGTATTTGGACAGCACGGCGCAGATACCGACGTGGCGCCAATACACCCCGTACGGCGACCGCCGCGGCGCGACCATCACGGTCCCCGACAACCGCGGCTTCCTAAACAAGACTCTGAACAGCAGCACCGGCCTGCTGCACGTCGGCGCCCGCGAGTACGACATGACCATCGGCCGGTTCATATCGGTCGACCCCATCCAGGACCTGTCCGACCCACAGCAATGGAACGGCTACTCGTACGCCAACAACAACCCCATCACGCTCAGCGATCCGACCGGTCTCAAGCCGGCCGGTTGCGAAGAGGAACGGCGCAACTGCCGAACGCTGACGCCGCTGCCGGGATCCGACGGCAAAGAGGGCGACGGCCGAAACGGCAAGGGACAGCCGGCAAAAGTGCGATATGGGGTTGCGGTCACAGCCGCGCCCGACTGGAAGACTTATACCAACGGGTGGCTGGCGACGGTTCGCGAATGGCAGCGTCCCCACTGGCTGGGCGGCGTCAAAAGAATGCCGCGCCCAGAGTGTATGCAGGGCGCTCCTACTTGCCAGGGCGCCGACGTTCTCGACGTAGTACTCTTCGCCCAACTGCTCTGTAAGCAGCCCGGATTCTCATGCACCGGACACGAAAGCCCGCTCGGGGCAGCTTTGGCTGCGGCCAAAGACAGCGGTATCCTGTTCGGCGGCCGAGACGGCAGCGGCGCGATGGGCGCCAAAGGTCCCCGACCCGGTCAGCCCCGAGCGTCCTCCTGCAACAGCTTCGCGCCGGGAACGCTCGTTCTTCTTGCCGACGGCTTCCGCCGCGCCATCGAGGACGTGCAAGTCGGGGACGTTGTCGTCACCACCGATCCAGAATCCGGTAAGACGACGACCAAGAAGATCACCGCCCTCCATCTCAACAACGACAGCGAACTGACCAGCCTCACCATCAAGGAGGCGGACGGATCGCAGGCAGTGGTCGAGACAACTTGGCACCACAAATTCTGGAGCAAAACACAGCACGCCTGGATGAACGCCGCGGACCTGAAGGCAGGCGAGGTTCTCACCAGCGTCAACCAAGCCCCCATCACGGTCAGCGCCGTACGCAACTACACCGGCGCCCAAGCAATGCACGACCTCACCGTCGCAGACATCCACACGTACTATGTGCTCGCAGGCAACACCCCCGTCCTCGTGCACAACGACGGCGGTGCCGTAATTCCTTGGGGTGACCCAAATGCATTCGACCCGAATTCGCTCCGTGGGATGTCGGCCGCTGAAATTGAGGCAGCAATTCCGGATACCTGGGAAAGGGTGCCGAGTGCGAGCGGCGGCGGGGTCGTCTACAAGGACCCGAAAAACTTTGGCCGACAGATTCGGGTAATGCCGGGCTACACTGCTGGGAACCGGCCTGATGCCCTCACGCACGGCCCCTATGTACAGGTCTCGCAGAACGGCGCGAAGGCCAAGGTGCCCCTGGCGGGCAACCCTACGCTCGGAGGGGGATGCTGACATGGCTACAGCTCAGGAGTGGCTCACGCAGGAAATTAGTGATCTTCTTGACGTGGGATCGGTCGGCCTATACGAGTTCTCAGAACTGTTTCGGTCCGGCATGTTTTCGGAAATTGGCAACGAGCAGAGGCTCGTAATTTCCAGGGAAGTCGCAACCGGATTCGTTGAATCTGGCCGTGCCTCAATATGCCAATTAAGATGGCCAAAGGAAGAAGTGGTTGCTGGACCTTTTCCGGTGTACGTCCTCAATGATACCGGCGTATGGGAGCCCTCTGGCGAGGGCCTCTATCTTGCACTCATTCCGCGCGTTGATCGGTAGCCGCTTTTGAAGCCGGTGCTGCTGCAGTAAGTAGTGCCGTCATCGCGTTGTGTGTCGAAGGTCGCCAACGTTGCTGGTGCCGAAAACCTCATCCGCCCTGGTCAAGGCCAACTCGGTCGGCGACATGTGCGGTCCGGCCTGAGGCTGGTCTCAGCGACCGGGCCTCGGCGATGTTATCTGCGGAGTGTTCCGCGAGGATGACCGGTTGTGTTGCTTCGACTGGCTTACCTCGGTGTGACCAACGTATTCGCTCTGCTACGGCTGTTGCCGATGAGCGACCGTGACAAGGACGCCGAGATCCTCGCCCTGCGACACCAGATCATGGTGCTCGAACGGCAGCTTGGTGGCGAACGGGCCCGGTTCAACCCCACGGACCGGGCGTGGCTGGCGGCTCTGCTGCACCCTCTGCCGCGAACGGTGCTGCACCGGTTGCGGCTGGTGGTGCGTCCGGAGACCGTGCTGCGCTGGCATCGTGATCTGATCGCGCGCCGGCATGCCCGACGGTCGCGACCCCGCCGGCCCGGACGGCCACGAACGATCCGCTCGATCCGCACGCTCGTGCTGCGTCTGGCCTCGGAGAACACCGGCTGGGGCTACCGTCGTATCCACGGCGAACTGCTCGTTCTCGGCGTGCAGGTCGCCGCCTCGACGGTGTGGGAGATTCTCAAGGACGCCGGAGTCGATCCGGCACCCGAGCGTACGAGCAGCACGTGGGCGACGTTTCTGCGTTCCCAGGCCCAGGCGCTCGTCGCCGTCGACTTCTTCGAGACCGTCACGTTGACCGGCGCCCGGCTGTACGTCCTCGCGATGATCGAGCACGCCACCCGCCGAGTCCGGATCCTCGGCGTCACGCCCCATCCGACCGCTGCCTGGGTGGCGCAGGCCGCCCGGAACCTGGTCATGGACCTCGACGACGCCGGATGCCAGGCCAGATACCTGATCCGTGATCGTGACGGCAAGTACCCGGCCCTGTTCGACATGATCCTCGCCGACGCCGGGATCGAGGTGGTGCGCACCGGAGTACGGATGCCCCGGATGAACTCGATCATGGAGCGGTGGATCCAGTCCTGCCGTCACGAGGTGCTCGACCGGACCCTGATCCTCAACCAGCCGCGTCTGCTGTACACCTTGCGCGAGTACGAACGCCACCACAACGAACACCGGCCACACCGAGGCATCGCCAACGCACGACCCCAACGAGCATTACCCGACCCAACTACCGAACCAGCAGCTCTAGCATGTCTGTGTATCCGTCGACTCGACCGGCTCGGCGGACTCCTCCACGAGTACGAGCACGCCGCTTGAACAGCGCGGATGGCATTATCGGCACCCGCAGGTTCGCGATCGTCGACTA
>NZ_BOMV01000088.1 GCF_016862375.1 Paractinoplanes rishiriensis
GCCCGTCATGAGGCCAGTGCCGCCCCCACCCCACCCCGCCTCGGGCCGGTGCCCGACCCGACAGCGCCGCCGCGAACACGACGATCAGACATTCCGCCACACGTACCCGAGGAAGTTGGTCAAGTCGACGCCGGGCCCGCCAGCGAGCTAAAGCGCATCAGCGAAGAAGACCGCAACCACGTCGAAGCAGTGACGCCATCCGGCGGTGCTGCGTAACGAGGCCGGCCCGTTCGGGAACGTCGCCTCGGATTCCACGGCGTGGCGACCGTTCTCGCAGTTGGATGAAAAGATGCCAGCCGAACTACGTGCCGCCGGGCCAGCAGGTCGACGGCCTGGTCCTGAACATCGACGCGAGCAGGCGCTGCGCGACGCGACCGGGCTGCCGATCGCGATCGATGAGCTGAGCGTGGAGGAGGCGCCGGCGGTCCTCGGCTCGATGGGCATGGGCGACTACGACATCGAGTATCTTCTCGCCGCGCTGCGATGGTTCAGCGAGCACGATGACGACACGTACAAGGTCGCGGAAGCGCTGCTCGGCTGAGCCGGTGTGTTGGGGGTCTGCTGGTCGGAGGCTTGGTTCACGGTGCAGTCGGCGAGTGTGTCGAGGCCTTGCGGGCGGGTGCCTTGCCGGCCCATGGCGATGGTGATCCGGTCGAGGACGGCGACGCGCTTGGCGCGCAGCGGTCCGAGGATGGCGTTGTCGATGCCCGAAGCAACCTGAACTACTACGTGTCGATTCGCTGCAAGACCCGGCGATTGCCCGGACTGCCCGCCGCCTGCTGGGGGAGCGCCAGTGGGGCGCTCCCGCAGGGTCACTCAGTTGGACCAGGTGTATCCGGCCGTGGCCGCGCCCGGACTGGCGAGGAGGGCCGCGATGGCGGCGAGTGGACATACCCCTCGCTGATTTCTGATTGCCGGTGCGCGCGACCGTATTGCCAAGGCCGCTTCCCCATGGGCCCGCACCTGGCTCGGGCGGACCTCGGAGGTGACCAGGACGTCACGGTCGCACGGTGCAGGAGGTCACGGCGGTCGCGCCCGGGTCGCTCTCCGACCTGACCTCGACCGCCACCGCCGGCACACCCTTGACGTAGACCTCGACCGAAGCCGGCTGACGGCCCGCTACCCCGACGACTGCCCGGGGCAGCACTGCCCCCGGCGCCGAGATCCGGAAGACGTCGGCGTCCCGGCTGGTGTTGCGGATCGGAATCGTGCACCGAGCCCAGCCGGACGGCCCGGGGCGAGCGGTGGCCGACGAGGCCCGCACACCGCGGGCGAACGGCCCGGAACCGTCGAGTGAGCGCACCGCGACCTCGTACGAGAGCACGCCGTGCCGGTCCCGCTGCCGGTCAAGCACGTAGAAGTGCAGCCGGTTGGCCGTGTCCTCGTACTCGAACAGGCTGCCCGAGCCGGTGCCGGCGTGGAACAGCGCGTCGGAGAGCTGCCGGTAGTCGCCGATGGTCATCTTCTGCGGCGTGCCGTCTGGCAGCACGAAGTCGACCTTGTCGATGTCCTGCGGGTTGGCGTCGATGGTCCAGATGAACGGCGCGGCGTCCGCGTTCTTCGTCTTGGCCAGCAGCACGCCGGAGTCCGGGGTGAACGAGTCGAAGCCCATCCGGTCGACCACTTCGAGTGTGTAGTTGTGGTACCCGCCGCCGTCGCAGTACGGATCCGTCGCGGGGTTGCAGGAGGGGCTGTGGTCGCCGCCGTCCAGGGTCACGTTGATGCCGGCCAGCCGGCGCCCGCCGGGGTCGACCGCGCGCGCCGTCACTCGCGTCACCACGACGCCGGACTGGGCGAGTGCGTCGCGGGACAGCTTCAGCACCGCGGCGTCGTCGACGATGCCGAGCTTCATCTTGTTGCGCAGCATGTGCTGTGAGCCCATCGAGGAGCCCGCGGTTCCCGGAATCAGCCACCGGCTGTGCGGTCCGCCGGGGCCGTTGAACGTGCCGCGGCTCAGCATCTCCCACGGCCCGCTGTAGTCGCGGCGCGCCGGTACGGAGTACGGGTTGTTGTAGTTGTCGCCGATGCCGAGGATGTGGCTGAACTCGTGCGCGTACGTCGACATGCCCGAGCTCTCCGCCTGCAGTGAGCTGCCCTGGGTGGCGTTCGGCCAGATGTTCGCCGAGGCCTGCCAGGACGTCCACTCGACGTAGCGGGTCGCGTTCCAGTTCGGCAGTGACTCGTCCGGCGGGCCGAACTCCTCGCTGACGTCCTCCTTAGTGGTGAACTTCATCGGGCCGAACTCCTGCCAGGCGGCCGACTCGTCCTGGCCCGCCGAGAGGAAGAACACGAAATCGTACGAGGCCGCCTCCTGCTCGCCGACCGCGGCGATCCAGGCCGCGCGGGCGTCGGCCCGCAGATCACGCCCGCACACGTCGTCGCCCGGGCAGCCCAGGCCGCGCTGCATGGAGTTCTCGATGCCGTACTCGTGACTCTCGTGCGGCATCTGGTAGACGCCGAACGCGCTCAAGTCGATGCCGAAGCGCCCGTTCGAGTCCTCCATCCAGTACTCGTGGATGGTGTGGCCCCGGTTGAGCTCGCCGGGCCGGTTGAGGAAGTCCTGATAGAACGCCGGCACGTCGGAACGGTCCAGATTCTGGACGCCGGACGGGTTCCCGTAGATCGTGGAGTTCGCCGGCTGGGTGACCACGAACGGCTGGTTCGGGTAGTCGACCAGCACCAGGGCGCCGTTGAAGGTGCGTTCCGAGCCGCGCACCGCCGGGTCGGCCCAGTCGGTGCCCGGCACCGGCCGGTAGTCGGCCCAGGTCATGGTGTCCGGTAGCTCGTAGCGCTGGGGGTCGATCGGCTGGGGCGTGCCGGCCGGGCCGCCCAGGGCGACCGCCTCGTCGACCTGCCACGGCTGCGTCTGCGGCCAGTGCCGCATGCGCCACGGCGTGTCCGGATCGGCGCCGGTCGGCGTGGCGGTCGCCGGTGCGGCGTCGAGGGCTCCGGCCACCGCCAGCGCCGCTACGGACAGTGCCGAGAACAGCCGTCGCCCCGTCGTCATGGCGCCATCCTGGCAAAGGTATCGACGCTGCTCAATGGGGCAAACGGTCGACCCCGTCCACTCCAAAAAGGAACTCCGGCACGCTAGCGTCAGGAATGGAAAGATGGTGATCTATTCCTGGGAGGTCGAGTGAGCCTACGCGGACGGACCACAGTCGTCGCCGGCACGCTGATCACGGTTGCCACCCTCGCGGTGGGTGGGATGGCGACCGCCGCCGCTGCCTCGCCGCCCGGCGCCCCGGCAGGTGTCACCCACGAGGAGAATCCCCGCGTGCCGGAGGGTGCGGTGTGGACCGAGGCCTACTTCCCCTCCGCCGACAACAGCGGCGTCGAGCTGCACGCCGATGTGTTGCGGCCGGCGCACCTGCCCTCGCGCGCCAGGACGCCGGTGATCCTCGCCGTCGGCTCGTACTTCAGCCACGCGGGCCAGACCGGACCGGAGGGCTGGACCATTACCGGCCCGTCCAGCCGCTTCGCCGACTTCACCAGCGGCACCGGCCTCTTCGCCCGCGGCTACACCTATGTCATGGTCGACCTGCGTGGCTTCGGCGGGAGCACCGGCTGCCTCGACTGGGTCGGCCCGGGTGAGCAGGCGGACGTGAAGGCCGCGATCCAGTGGGCGGCGACTCAACCGTGGTCGACCGGTAAGGTGGGCATGTACGGCAAGTCGTACGACGCCGTAACCGGGCTGGTCGGCAACAACCTGCGCCTGGCGGCGTTGAAGGCCGTCGTGGCTCAGGAACCGGTGTGGAACATGTACAACTACCTGTTCAGCAACGGGGTTTCGCGGCCCAATGTGACCCTCACCCCGAACGCCTACAACGGCATCGCCACGATGGCGCCGCTGCCCGACGACACCGCCCGCTACCGGGACAACGCGGCGTACGAGCAGAGCCACCCCGAGTGCCTCGCCGACAACCTCACGAACAACAACAATCCCGACCTGGACTCGGCCTACTGGCGCGCCCGCAACCTTGCCGCCCAGGCCAGGGGCACGAACACCCCGCTCTTCGTCACGCAGGGCTTCATCGAGAACAACACCAAGCCCGAGGACATGGAGGAATTCCTCGACAACCACCAGGGCGTCGAGCGTGGCTGGCTGGGGCAGTGGGAGCACGTCCGCGGCAACGAGACGAACGATCAGGGCCAGCTGCTCATGGGCCGCGCCGGGTTCTTCGACGAGGTCATGCGCTTCTACGACCGCTACCTGAAGGGCATCCGCACGGCGGTGCACGACCCGGCCTACGCCGTCGAGGACAACACCGGCGCGTGGCGCGCCCAGCCGACCTGGCCGACGCCGTCCTCATCGACCACGGCGGCCCTGTCCGACGGAACGTACGTCGACGACGGCATCGCCTCCACCCTGAACCTGCCGGCCGGCCAGCAATGGGACATGGAACACTTCACCGATCCCGCCCCGCCCGCCGGTCCACGCCTCGCGCCGATGCCGGCGGCCGGCGACGCGCACAGCTATTTCAGCTGGTCCACGCCGGTCGAGTCCCGGCTGCGGATCACCGCGACCCCGCGGATCACGCTGCATGCGAGCGTGCCGGGCAACGTCATGGTGCGGCTGTGGGACGTCGCTCCGGACGGGACCGCGGTGATGTTCGACGAGAACGTCGCGCTGATCGAACGAGCGGGCCGGCTGGCGTTCGACCTGAAGTCCACCGACTGGACCTTCGAGGTGGGCCACCAGCTGGGTGTGCAGATCGGGACGATCGGTAGCGGGAACTGGCGCGACACCCCGAGCGGCAACACGATCGAGATCACCCGCGCGCGGCTGCGTCTCGCGTTCGAGAACCCGCGGTTCGACGTGCCGACCCAGGGTGACCGGTCGCCGTTCCTCGACACTTACCTGAGGCAGTACACTCGCACGCTCACCGGCGTCGGCGAGGGAACCTTCCCGCTCGCCCTGCGCCACCGGTCCTGATGAGCCGGCCACGGCGTTG
>NZ_BOMV01000089.1 GCF_016862375.1 Paractinoplanes rishiriensis
CGAGACCAAGTTGACCACCCAGCCCAGGTTCATCTCCTCGCGGAAGCCCAAGATCTGGTAGAAGCCGCTACTCGCGACCGGGTCGGCGGTTGTGATGTCAGGCATGTCGGTGGTGGCCGCGGCGGTGATGCTGACCGTAGTGGTGGTTGCTGAGCCGGTCGTGGCTGAACCGCCGGACGCCCAGATCGTGCAGGTCACCGTCGGCGGGTACCACACGTGTGGGCTGGGCAGCGACGGCACGGCCTACTGCTGGGGGCAGGGATCCTACGGACAGTTGGGTAACGGCAACACCGCGGACCAGCTGACACCGGTGGCGGTGGACGCCCCACCTGGGGTGACCTTCACCCAGCTCACCGCCGGTACCAACCACTCGTGTGGGCTGGGCAGCGACAGCAAAGGCTATTGCTGGGGCCAAGGCGGCGACGGTCAACTGGGAATCGGCGGCGGCCCCACGAGCCAGGGGAGTCCAGTAGTGAAGCGCCCTGCTGCCGTCCGGAGAGTGGTGAGGTGCGTTGCCGTCCGCACCATCGCGCCGGTTCGGAGAAGATCGGGGACCATCAGCGTGCTGGCCATCGCCGGATGCCAGCGGCTGCGTAGACGGCTTCGGTGAGCGCCGTGAATCGGAATTGCGGCTGCCGGCCGGTGTGGCTGAGTTCGCTCCAGTAGTTCGGTGTGTAGCCGAAGGCGAGTTCGTGTTCGGTGTCGGCGAAGGCGAGGGAGCCGCTGGCTCCGGTGTGGCCGAACAGGCCGGCGACGCCGACGCTGGGCCACATGGGTCCGCCGGGGAGCTGAAATCCGAGGCCCCAGTCGGTGCGCATCCGGAGCACCTCGTCGCGTCCGCTGGCTTGCGGTTGGCGGGCGGTGTTCATGAGATCGGCGGAGATGAGCTGGTGCCCGTCGACCGGTCCGATCAGCGCCGCGTAGAGGCGGGCGAGGGCGATGCCCCTGCCGACGCCGCCGGCGGAGCCGTCCTCCACCTCGTAGCGGGTGAGTTCGGCGTGGTCGTTGAAGCCGGCGTCGCTGCCGCCGAAGGTCGCGTGGTAGGAGACCGATCGGCGGTCGAGCACACCGAGCGCGTAGGACAGCCACATCGGGTTGAGCAGTGATCGGAACGCCTGGCTCTGGGAGGGCCCGAGCATGGGTGCGACCCGGTCGTGCTGGTCGACGGGCAGGCCGAGGTGGAGATCGAGTTGGTAAGGGGCGGCGATCTCCTCGGCGAAGAATCGTCCGACGGTACGTCCGGTAACGGCTTTCACGAGCCCGCTGAGGATGTAGCCATAGGTGACTGCGTGGTATCCGTGCCGGTTGCCGGGGTTCCACCACAGCCGTTGCCGCTCGATCCGGCGCAGCACCGTGTCCAGCGCGACCGCATCGTCATTGCTCACCGACCGGTCCAGGGCGGCGAGGCCGGAACGATGCGCGAGCACCAGGTGCACCGGGATCTCGGCCTTGTCCGCCTGCCCGAAGTCAGGCCAGTACTCAGCGATGGGCCGTTCCAGGTCGATGACGCCACGCTCGATCAGCAGCAACACAGCCGCGGTCACCAGCGACTTGCTGATCGAGGCGATCGGCGTCACCGTGTCCCGCTCCCAGAGCCGGGTCCGTTCGCGGTCGACGTGACCGCCCCAGATCTCCACCACCGGCCGGCCACCCCGATAGACGCCCAGCGACGCACCGATATCCCGCCCCGACCGCAGGAAGTCGGCGAAGAGATCCCCCACCGGCCCGAAGCCATCCTCACAATGTCCACGCACCAAACTATTGATAGTCACTATCAAAAGATAGCAGGTAGCATAGACGTATGGAAACAAGAGACCACCGCGACCCGACGGTGCAGAAAGATGGACTGCGGGCCCGCAAACGACGAGAGGCCGAGCGCCGCATCCAGACCGCCGCACTCGACCTGTTCGAGCGGTATGGATTCGACGCCGTCACCGTCGAGCAGGTCGCGGCCGAGGCCGACGTCTCAGTCATAACGGTCTATCGGTACTTCGCCACGAAGGAGAACCTGGTCCTGCAGGACCCCTCGGAGGGCGAGCTGACCGACGCCATCATCGCGGCGATCCGCACCGGCTACGACATCCCCGCGGCGGTCGAACACGTCCTCGAGCTGCTGCCCGCAGAGCGCGCGGAAGACACCGAGCGGGACGTCCGGGTTCGCATCCGCCTCGCCAACGAGATCCCGGCGATCGCAGGCGCAGCACATATCCGCGCCCGCGCCCGCGCAAAGCAACTCGTCGAGGCGCTCCCCGCCGGGCGAGCGGACAGACTGGACGCACGGGTACAAGCCCTCGCGACCCTGGCCGCACTCGAAGCTGCCACCGACCACTGGAACGACGCCCCGAATGCGGGCACCTTGCGCGACGTCTCTTTAGCCGCGGTACGAACGCTGCGCACGGCGCGGTAAAGCCAGAACTCCTCCGCCGGACGCCCACGGCATCGCACGTGCTGGTCCGGGTGCACACATCAGGTTGTCGGTCGCAGCCTCGGCCCGCAGGTGGATGATGCGGGCCCGGCGCGCGGTCCGGGCGGCGACGTTGATGATCCGGGTCCGGATGGTCGCTTGGCGGGCGACCGACCCGGCGCCTGCGGCGGGATGACCGGCGGCGCGGTGAGGTTGTGAGCGATCGCGGCGCAGGTAAGCCAGGCGTCGTTCGCGCTACGCGGTGGAAGCCAAGGATGCGATTTCAGAGTTCAGTCAAGGGAGTCTGGTCCGCGATGTCGATGCCGGCCGAGCGCAGACGCGTCTCGATCAACGCGGTCAGCCGGGTCCAGGCCGGCTTCTGCTCGTGTCCGTGGTGAGTGAGCAGGCTGTACCGGCTCGCACTGTCGGTGCGGGCCCGGAGTCCGGCCGGGACGGGCAGCAGTGCCGGATGGGCGAGGAAGTGGTCGGCGATGGCCGTGGCGAGTTCGTCGATGCGGGGGTCGTCCGGCTCCCACTCGGCTGCCCGCCACATGCGCTTGATCAAGGACCCGTACCGAGGGTCGTCGAGGGCGCGCTCGATCCGGGAGAGGTAGTCGTCGAAGCCCTCCGGCACCAGGGCTTTGATCAGCACCAGGCCCTCCCGGGCCGTCGCCACGTCGTCCGGGGTCAAGCCGAGATCGGCGGCCCTGTCCAGGAGGGCGAGAGCGCGATCGGGCAGCAGGGCCCGGTCGCCGGTGGCGAGCCGACGCAGCGTCCCACGCCGCGCAAGCAGATCGTCGATCCGGTCGGTGAGGCGCCGTTCAACGTCAACGAGTGCGTCGGCGAACCGGCCAGGATCGGCGTCGAGCATCGCCCCGATCTCGGCCAGCGGTACGCCGGCGGCGGCCAGCGTCCGGATCTGGACCAGCCGCAGCAGGTCGGCCGATCCGTAGCGCCGGTAGCCGGAGCTGTCGCGGCGGGGTTCGTCGATCAGCGTGTGCTGGTGGTAGTGCCGGATGGCTTTCACCGTGACACCGGCGAATGCCGCCGCCTGGCCGATCGTGACGCCGTCCGTCATCCGCTCTGCCGGCCCCGTGCTCGTGGCGTGCCGGCGAGCTCGCGAACCGCGTCCGCGACCGCGCGGAAGTCCTTGCGCACGATCTTGCTGTGGTTACTGGCAACCTTCGCACTCACCGTGATGTTCGGGTTGCGGACGAGCACCGGGTCGAGGGTGGCGCGCGCGCTTTCCATTTCATCATGGCCGCCCCCGAGGTTGGCGCCCGTGGCGACGACGTACCGGACCGGGACGGTCACACCGTCCAGGATCGGGCCGAGAGCGGCGCTGATCTCGATGAGCTCGATGTTGCTCTGGGCATGCTGCTCGGCGGACATCTTCGCGGCCATGCCCAGCCTGGAGAGCAATGGCAGCAGCCAGCGCATCCGGCGCCAGAACTGCCGGACCCGTTCCGGAGGAGCGTCGGGGTAGTCGTGCGGGTAAGCGCCGTCCACGGGCACCACCCCCAGGGCGCGGTCCGGATTCCGGCCGGCCCAGTGCACCGCGACCGCCGCGCCGTAGGACCAGCCGACCGCAATCGCCCGGTCCACACCCCTGGCCGCAAGGATGCTGCCGACGTCACGGACATGCGTCTCGAATGAAGCGGCCGCGGCCGAACGCCTCGATCGGCCGCGGGCCCGCATGTCATAGGTGATGTGCCGGTACTCGCCACCGAGCTCAGCGATGACCCGCCGCCAGTACGCCTGACTGGCGAACTGGCCATTGAGGTAGATCACGCAAGGACCGGGCCCACCGGTGTCGGTCACGGCCAGCGCAGTGTCGTCGACCGGCACCATGCCGGTCCAGGCGGAGTTGAAGTTGCTCACCCGTTCAGCGTGCACCCTGACCCAGGGTCAAGGTCAAACCCAGGCGCAGGCATCGCGCACATTCGCCGAGGGGGCATGCGACCAAGCGCCTGACGTCGCCTGAACGCGCCCGTACGCGCGATCAACTTACTGGGCGGTCATCCTCGCTGACAGTCCTGCGAGATCACCCGCTGACAACGACGTGAGAGATCGATGACAACGAGGCGCGACCTCCCACCACGTTCGTGATCAGCGACATCGAGATCCCTGGACTGACCGACTTCATCGACCACACCGCGAAAACCCTTGTAGCCAGTACAAGGGGTCGCAGGTTCAAATCCTGAGCCCGACAAAAGTGGCCCGTGCCTGCGGAAGCGTAGGCGTGCCCGCGGGCTGCGTGACGTCCGCTTCATCACCCCGACCGCGCTGAGCTACGGGAGCCAGACGGAGTAGCCCAACCTCGACGCCGTCGAAGAACTGCTCGCCACCTGCCGCGAGGGCATCGGCCCGAACGGCCGCGTCTTCTTCGGCAGCTTCCCCAGCGAGATCCGCCCCGAGCACGTCTCCCGGGAGGCTCTTCGCCTGGTCAGGAAGTACTGCGACAACAACAACATCATCGTGGGCGCCCAGTCCGGGTCCGATCGCGTCCTCGATGCCGCCAAGCGGGGCCACGGCGCCGAGGAGGTCAAGCGCGCGGCCCGGCTCGGTATCGAGCAGGGGTTCCGGATCAACGTCGACATGATCTTCGGCATGCCCGGTGAGGACCGAGGTGACGTGGACGCGTCGCTGGGGCTGGCACGCGAGCTGGCCGACCTGGGTGCCCGCATCCACGCGCACACCTTCATGCCGCTACCGGGCACGCCGTGGCGCGACGCGCCGCCGGGCGACGTCGACCCGGAGACGATCCGCGAGGTGGACCGGCTGTCGCTGCGGGGAGCGCTGTACGGGCACTGGCAGAAGCAGCGCGACCACGCGGTCCGGCTGGCCGCCGCGGCCGAGGCGTATCCACGGCACGGCCGCAGCCGCACGATCCTGCCCACCCTGCCGAGCGGTCAGTAGTCCAGCTGGTACCACTGGTCGTAGTCGCCGGGATCGACCGCGGACTCGGCGTCCTCGTCGGTGGTCACCTCGACGCCGCGGCGGTGCAGTGCCGCGATGTAACTGTCGGCGTCGGGGCCCAGATGCTTCCGGAGATCCACGCGGACCCGGCGGAGCTCCGGCAGGCTTTCCAGGGTGGCCAGGTCGGGGATGTCGCTCGTGTTCACGATCGTGAGCTCGCGCAGCCGGGGAGCGCCGCGCAGGAACGCCAGCCGGCCGGCGCCGCAACTCTCCAACGTCAGCGTCTCGAGGGCGGACAGCTCTCCGAGAAACCTGAAGTCGTCGAGATGGTCCAGGTTGCGCACCTGCAGGGTGCGCAGGCCGCGGAGCGTGCCGACCCACTCCAGGCTCTCCAGGTTGGGGCAGCCGACGATCGACACAGCGCGCAGCGGCAGGCCGGCGAGTCCTTCCAACCGCCGCAGGCCGGGGCAGCGGGCCAGCTTCAGGGCGGCCAGCGGGGACTGGACGCCGAGCTGGCCGAACGAGTGGAAATGCGAGCTGACCGCGGACAGTTCGAGGCGCTGCAGGTGAGCCAGGCCCTGCAGAAGGTTGCCGGGGTCGACGATCTCGCCCTCGACGGCCAGCGCGCGCAGCTCGGTCAGGCGCCGGAAGAACGTCCGGGGGATCACCAGGCCGCACTCCCGCAGGGCCAGGTGACGCAGCTTGCGGCAGACGGAGATCGTCTCGAAGTCGCGCAGGCTGGTGCACTGCTCGAGGACGAGCCCGGTCAGGCCGGCCGCCCGGGCCAGGAAACCGAGCGGGAGCCCGTCCCGGTTCGCTCGCAGGGTGAGTGACTCCAGCCGGGGCAGTTCGGCCAGCCCTTCGGCGGGGACCGCACCGGTGAACTCGCACCGCACCGCGCCGAGGTCGCCGATGTGCCGCACGCCGGGCAGCAGCAGGGGGTCTTGGATCGTGATCCGCCAGCCGTCCGGGTTGGGCCCGAACGCCTCGCGGGCGAACTCCGACGGGTCGAAGTAGGACCAGGCGGCCAGGCGTTCCCGGTGCACCGCCGCGCGCCGGTCGGCGCGGAAGGTGGCGATCAGGCGCAGCGCCGCCGGACCGCCGACCAGCGCGGCCGTGTTCAGGGTCGCCGCCGCCGCGGCGGGCGGGAGGTCCCGGGAGCCGTCCGGGAGAATTGGCAGGATCTCCTCGCCCAGGCCGGCCAGGACACGAGCCGCGCCGGGAGTCGTGGGTGGCACGAGCTCACCCAGGTTGTGCAGGATCCGGCCGGCCACCTCGCGGGAGATGCGCGAGGTGACCTCGGAGCAGCTGACCGCGAGCAGGCGCAGCCGGGCCCGCCGCGCCCGGGTCAGGCGGGGGCGCCCGGCCAGGTCGAGCAGCCTGGTGATCAGGCGTTCCGCCTCGTGCTGCCGGGCGCAGCCGGCGGCCATCACGATGACCTCGTGGTAGTCGTCGCGCTCGGCGTAGCGGAACAGGCTGTCGATGGCGTCCTGCTCGACGAGCCGGACCGCGGCCAGATATTCCTGGAACGTCTTGTGGATGAAGTCGATCCGGCCGGGCACCGGTTCGCGCAGCACGCCGGACCGGGTCATCAGGTAGGCGTACACCTCATCGGTGTTGACCTTGAGTTGCGGCATGCTGTCGAGGATCGCGGTGAGCTTGGACCGCAGGCGGCCCGACCCGACGTCGGTCCAGCCGTTCAGCGTGAACCAGTACGCGAGGTCCTGGAGGATGGCCAGGCGGTGGTCGTACTCGAGAGCGATGTCGACTCGCGGCGACAGTTGCCGTTCGTGGTCGCGGCGGCGCAGCAGCATCTCCAGGGCAGCCCGGTAGATCTCGATCCGCCGCTGCGGCAACTGGGTGCGGCGGTCCCAGTTGAGCGCGCAGAGCAAGGCACAGAGCAGCGGGTTGGTGGCCATCATCCGCAGCGGCCGGCTCCGATCGATCGCCGCGATCATCGCGTACCGGAATGCGGTGATCTCCTCGGCGGTCTTCTGCCCGCTCAGCTCGAGCGCGATCGCGGCATGCCAATGCCGCACGAAGGCGATGATGTGCGGGCGGGACATCGGCTGCAGGTCGGACGGGGCGAAGTCCAGGCCGGCGAGCCAGTCCGCGGGGGTGGCGGCCGGCCGGGAGGTGACGACCATACGCGCCTGCGGATAGTCGTGCGCCAGGTCGGCGATCCAGGCGTGCAGCTCCGGGCGGCGGTCGGCCGGGAACTCGTCGACGCCGTCGATCAGCAGCACGGCACGGCCGGTGCGCAGCAGCTCGTGCACCCAGGGGCCGGACAGGCGCTCGATCAGCGAGCGGGACAGGCCGGACAGATACTCGCTGGGGCCGGGCAGGTCCCGTTCGGCGAATCGTCGCAGTTCCACCATGATCGGCAGGGTGCGGTTCCAGGCGGCGAGCGCGCCATCGTGCTCGCCGCGCGCGCATTTGAGGGCCAGCCAGCGCAGCAGGGTCGTCTTGCCGGAGCCGGCGTCGCCACGGATGTAGACGTGTCGCTGCTCCGCCACGGATTTCCCCGACAAAGGCAGGCCGAGGTACGCGACGTCGAGCGGGTAGCGGCGGGTCGGGCCGGCCACGGTGACGCCGAACAGTTCCACCCGGTCGAACTTGCGGATGATCTCGCGCCGGTAGTCGATCTCGAGCTCGGCCGGGGTGTCGCCGCCGGCCAGCGCCGCGTGCCGGGGCATCTGCTCCAGCACCTGGCGCAGCAGCCCGATGATGTCGTTGTCGCGGGCCAGCAGCTCACGCAGGCTGCGCTGGTGGAAGCTGGGCAGGGTGACCACGACCTCGGTGAGGTGCGCGACGGCCTCGCGGATCAGTCGGTGGAAGAAGGCGGTGCCGGCCTCGCTCAGCGCCAGCCTGGCCAGCACCTCACCGGCCGCGGGCGCGGTGAGCCGGACGAGCGCGGCCTCGTCCAGGTTGGTCTCGAAGAGCACCTCGTCGGTGAACTCGGTGGCCTCCAGCGCGTCGGCGACGCCCTCGAGGACCAGGTTGCGTTCGGCCGTCGGCATCGCGGCCAGTTCAGCCTCGGCGATCGGGGCCAGCCGGTCCGCGATGGTCTCGGCGAGCTGCTCCAGCTGCCGGTGCAGACGCCGCTGCGGGAGCAGGCCGAGCCCGCGGGCGCCGGCCAGCTCGACCAGGGTCATCCGGCGCTCGGCCCGGGAGCGGCGGCCGGCGACCAGGGCCTTGCCGCCGACGGTGGCGATCGTGCTGGCCACCCGCAGCAGGAGCGTCTCGACCGCCATCGTCAACTCCGTACGCCGTTGTCGAGGGATACCGGGTTCGTACAGGTCAGGTGAACGCGCGCAGGTCGTTCCAGTGGTCGCCGGCGTGGCGGCGCAGCAGGTCGCGGGTGCGGGAGAGCAGCGGCTCGTCGAGACCGGTCAGGAGGCTGATCGGGCGGCGGGGCGGTAGCCGGGTGGCCAGGTCGCGGAGCAGCGCGACGGTGCGGTCGGGGTCGGTGTGCAGCATCGCCTGGGTGATGCCGCCGACCGGGGCCAGTTCGGCGTCGATGACGCGGTCCTCCCAGGCCAGCCGGATGTAGCCGGCCCGGGCCAGCCAGTTGCGCAGCAGCTCGACGGTGGCGCGGGGGCGCTGGAGGAACAGTTCGAGCAGCAGTCCGGCGATGTCCAGCGCCTCGTCGGTCTCACCGACGATCACGGTGAGGTCGGGGATGCTGCGCTCCAGCATGGCCGCGGCCAGTGCGACGGCCTCGGCGGGGCGCTCCCGGTACAGCTGGCAGAGCAGCGCGTTCAGCTGCCGGCGGTCCATCGTGGCGTCCCACATGCAGCGCTGGAACAACCGGGCGGTCAGGGCCGGCGCGGCCGCGGTGAGCAGGGCCAGGTTGGGCTCGCCGGTGCGGCCGTGGCGCAGCCGGCCGCCGTCGTACGCGATCACGTCGGTGAGCATCGCGGTGGCGATCTGGCCGGCCGCCTTGCCGATCAGCTGGAGCAGGTCGGCGCCGACCCGGCGGTGGCGCGGGTTGCCGAGCAGCTCCTCAAGCACGTCGCAGGTGGCGTGGAAGGCCGTGGCGCTGTCCACTTTCGTCAACCAGTCCGGGCCGCGTTCCGAGCCGGTGAACGCCTGCACCAGGACGTCGGCGAGCTCCTCCTGGCGGCGGTCGCGATAGATCTCGACGACGAAGTACGCGGTGTCGGCCACGGCGTTGCGGCGGCGCATCTCGGCGTCGCGGCGGGCGTCCGGGTCGTTCCGTCGCCGGTGCACCGCGTCGCGCGCGGCGTGACACCCGTACAGCGCCGGAATTACCAGGTCCTGACCCCGGAATCCGTGCTCGTCGTGCAGGATGCGGGCCAGCTCGAGCACGGCGAACGGGCGCAACCGGGCGGTGCTGAGGAGCAGCTCGTGGCCCTTGTGCCGGCCCTTCCCGGCGACGTAGGCGATCACCTCGGCGGCGCGGTGCCGGTCGTTGTCGGCCACCATCGCGACGGCCGGCGCGGTGCCGTCCGGGTCGTCCGGCGCGATGTCGAACAACAGCTTGGTGGGGTCGATGCCGGATTTCACGGCGGCGTCGAGCAGCCTGATCACCGGGGGTGCGGTGCGCCAGTCGTGCTCGGTGTGCCACGAGGAGAAGCCCTGATCGGGCGCGGGCGGCGTCAGAACCACGCGGTCCGGCTCCGCCGGCACCGGCAGATTGCCCTCGCGCGCGCTCCGGGCCGCCGCCTCGTCGCTGTGCGGCTGAGACCCGGGCACGTCCACACGTCGATTCGACTGGATCGTGGCCGAACCGTCAAGACTGGTGAAGCCGCCGTGACAACCGTCTGCCAACATGTGTTGGCCAACAGCTGTTGACATCGACCGCGCCGGGTGGTTTCGTGGAAGTCAACAAGTGTTGGCAAAAGACGGAGGGCGTCATGTCTGAGGTGATCGTGGTCGGGGCCGGACCTACGGGTCTGCTGCTTGCGGGCGACCTGGCGGAGGCCGGGGTGGCCGTGACCGTGCTGGAGCGGCGGGACGGGAGTGTCTCGAACCTGTCGCGGGCGTTCGGGGTGCATGCGCGCACGCTTGAGCAACTCGAGGCGCGCGGGCTGGCCGGGCGGCTCGTCGGGACCGGGGCTCAGGTGCAGCGGCTGCGGCTGTTCGGGAAAGTCGAGGTCCGGCTCGACGGGCTGCCGAGCCGTTTCCCGTATCTGCTGGTCACGCCGCAGTACCACGTGGAGAACCTGCTGCTGGAGCGGGCGCGGGCGGCGGGCGTCACGTTCGTGCACGGCGCCGAGGTGACCGGCCTGGAGCAGGACGGCGACGGAGTGACGGTGGTGACCTCGGCGGGCCGCTACCGGGCCGCGTACCTGGTCGGCGCCGACGGCTATCGCAGCGCCGTGCGGCAGGCCGTCGGCCAGCCGTTCCCGGGCAAGTCGGTGCTGAAGTCGATCATGTTGGCCGACGTGCGGGTCACCGAGCCGCCGGCCGAGACCCTGGCGGTCAACGGGGTGGGTGACGCGTTCGCGTTCGTGGCGCCGTTCGGCGACGGGTACTACCGGGTCTTCGTGTGGGACCGGCGGAACATCGTGGCCGACGACGAACCGCTCGGCCTCGACGAGGTGCGTGCGGTCACCCGCCGCGCGCTGGGCACGGATTTTGGGATGTACGAGGCGCGCTGGCTGTCCCGGTTCCACAGCGACGAGCGGCAGGTGCCGTCGTACCGGGTGGGCCGGGTGTTCCTGGCCGGCGACGCCGCGCACGTGCACTCGCCGGCCGGCGGGCAGGGCATGAACACCGGGCTCCAGGACGCCGCGAACCTCAGCTGGAAGCTGGCCGCGGTGCTGCGCGGGGCCCCGGTGGACCTGCTCGACACCTACCAGGCCGAGCGCCACCCGGTCGGCCGCACGGTCCTGCGCACCAGCGGCGCCCTGATCCGGCTCGCGATGATCAAGCCGGCCGTGGGACGGTTGCTCCGCGGGCTGGTGGCCCGCACGGCGCTCTCGGTGCCGGCCGTCCGGCGGCGGTTCCTCGGACGGCTCACCGGGACCGGGTTCGAATACCCGGCCGCCCGGGGTGAGCACCCGCTGGTCGGGCGCCGGATCGACGTTCCGGTCCGGGACGGGCGTTTTGTCCTGCTGGGTGCGGCCGATCTGACCGGCTTCCAGGACCGGGTGGTGGCGCACGCCGGGCGGGATGCCGCCGGGCCGTCGCTGGTCCTGGTTCGCCCGGACGGGTACGTGGGCTGGGCCGGCGACGACCCGGCGGAGCTGCGGAAGGCGCTGGCGAGGCTGGCGGGACCGGCTCCCGTCGCGGCCGGCGAACCGGTAGCGGCCGGCGGAGCGGTAGCGGCCGGCGGAGCGGGAGCGGGAGCGGGAGCGGCCGGCGAACCGGTAGCCGCCCGCGGTGCGGCCGTGCGGACCGTGGGCTAGGGTCGGATTCGTGGGCGTCCGGACCTGGATCGAGGGCTGGCCGGTATACCGGCAGCTGACCGGGACCGACCCGCTGGGTCGCGGCGCGGCCGCCCAGTCCACCCGCTCCCGCGAGCTGTCGGCCCGCACCGAGGACGCCGACGTGGTGGCCCGCTCGGTCTGCCCGTACTGCGCGGTCGGCTGCGGGCAGCGGGTCTACGCCAAGGACGGCCGGGTCGTCCAGATCGAGGGTGACCCGGACAGTCCGATCTCGCGCGGGCGGCTCTGCCCCAAGGGTTCGGCGAGCAAGAGCCTGGTGACCAGTGACCGGCGGCAGCGTGAGGTGCTCTACCGGCCCGCGTACGGGACCGAATGGGAACGCCTCGATCTCGACACCGCGCTCGACATGATCTCCGACCGGGTGCTCGCCGCCCGGGACGCCTCCTGGGAGGACGACGACGCCGACGGCCGGCCGCTCAACCGGACGCTGGGCATCTCGAGCCTCGGCGGGGCGACGCTGGACAACGAAGAGAACTACCTGATCAAAAAGTTGTTCACGGCGCTCGGGGCGATCCAGATCGAGAACCAGGCGCGTATTTGACACTCCGCCACCGTTCCCGGTCTGGGGACCAGCTTCGGCCGTGGCGGGGCCACCAGTTTCCTCCAGGATCTGGCTAACGCGGACTGCATCGTCATCCAGGGTTCCAACATGGCCGAGGCGCACCCGGTCGGGTTCCAGTGGGTGGTCGAGGCCAAGAACCGGGGCGCGAAGGTCATCCACGTCGACCCGCGGTTCACCCGGACCAGCGCGCTCGCGCACACCTACCTGCCGGTGCGCGCCGGTGCCGACATCGCGTTCCTCGGCGGGGTGGTCAACTACATCCTCTCCAACGAGCTGGACTTCCGGGAGTACGTGCTCGCGTACACCAACGCGTCCATGCTGGTCAGCGAGGACTTCCGGGACACCGAGGACCTGGACGGGCTGTTCTCCGGCTACGACCCGGAGACGCAGACCTACGACCAGAGCAGTTGGATGTACGCGGGTCAGGAGCACGAGGGCGCCGAGGAGGAGGAGTCGCAGGTCGGCCGGGAGACCGCCGGTGGACTTCAGCACGAGTCGCACGGCCCGCCGGTGCCCGCCGACGTGCCCCGCGACCTGACCCTGCAGGACCCGCGCTGCGTCTACCAGATCCTCAAGCGCCACTACGCCCGGTACACGCCCGAGGTCGTCGAGCGGCTGTGCGGCGTACCGCGTCACAAGTTTTTGGAAGTCTGTGAAGCCTGGACCGCCAACTCGGGCCGGGAGCGGACGACCGCGCTGGTCTATTCGGTCGGGTGGACGCAGCACAGCGTCGGCGTGCAGTACATCCGCACCGGCGCGATCATCCAACTGCTGCTGGGCAACATGGGCCGGCCCGGCGGTGGTGTGCTGGCGCTGCGCGGGCACGCCAGCATCCAGGGCTCGACCGACATCCCGACCCTTTTCAACCTGCTGCCGGGCTATCTGCCGATGCCGCACCACGAGCGGCACTCGACGTTCTCCGACTGGGTGGAGGACATCCGGCACCCGGGTCAGAAGGGCTTCTGGGCGAACGCCGAGGCGTACGCGGTCAGCCTTTTGAAGTCGTATTTCGGGGCGAACGCGACGCCGGAGAACGACTGGGGATTCGGCTGGCTGCCCCGGCTGACCGGCGACCACGGCACCTACCGGCAGGTCTTCGACATGATCGACGGGAAGATCAAGGGCTACTTCCTGCTTGGCCAGAACCCGGCGGTCGGCTCGGCGCACGGGCGCGCGCAGCGGCTCGGCATGGCCAACCTGGACTGGCTCGTGGTGCGCGACCTCTACCTGATCGAGAGCGCCACGTTCTGGCAGAACGGGCCCGAGGTGGAGACCGGCGAGATCGTCCCGCAGCGGTGCAAGACCGAGGTGTTCTTCCTGCCGGCCGCCTCGCACGTGGAGAAGGAGGGCACGTTCACCCAGACCCAGCGCCTGCTGCAGTGGCGCGAGAAGGCGGTCGAGCCGCCCGGCGACTGCCGCAGCGAGCTGTGGTTCTTCTACCACCTGGGGCGGCGCCTGCGGGAGAAGCTGGCCGGCTCCGACCGCGGGCGCGACCAGGCTCTGCTCAACCTGACCTGGGACTATGAGCTGGGTGGTGGGCGCGGCGACGAACCGAGCGGCGAGGACGTGCTCAAGGAGATCAACGGGTACGACCTGGCGAGCGGGCGCCTGTTGTCGACGTTCGCGGAGATGAAGGCGGACGGCTCCACATCGGGCGGCTGCTGGATCTACTGCGGCGTTTTCAAGGACGGCGTCAACCAGGCGGCGCGCCGCAAGCCGGGCAGTGAGCAGAACTGGGTGGCGCCCGAGTGGGGCTGGGCCTGGCCGGCGAACCGGCGCACGCTCTACAACCGGGCGTCCGCCGACCCGGACGGTGTGCCGTGGTCGGAGCGCAAGAAGTACGTCTACTGGGATCCCGAGGCGGGCGAGTGGACCGGGCCGGACGTGCCCGACTTCGAGAAGACGAAGCCGCCGTCGTACCGGCCGCCGCCGGGCGCGTCCGGGGTGGCGGCCATCTCCGGCGACGACCCGTTCATCATGCAGGGCGACGGTAAGGGCTGGCTGTACGTGCCGAGCGGCCTGATCGACGGACCGCTGCCGACGCACTACGAGCCGGCCGAGTCGGCGGTGCGCAACCCGCTCTACGGCCAGCAGGCCAACCCCACCCGCAAGGTGTACGACCGGCCGGACAACCCGATCAACCCGAGCCCGCCGGAGCTGCACGCCGAGGTTTTCCCGTACGTCTTCAGCACCAGCCGGCTCACCGAGCACCACACCGCCGGCGGGATGAGCCGGCAGCTCGCGTACCTCTCCGAACTTCAGCCGGAGATGTTCGTCGAGGTGTCGCCGCAGCTGGCGGCCGAGCGCGGGCTGGAACACCTGGGCTGGGCGCACGTGATCACCGCGCGCGCCGCGATCGAGGCCCGGGTGCTGGTCACCGAGCGGCTCACCCCGCTGCGGATCGAGGGGCGCATCGTGCACCAGCTCTGGCTCCCGTACCACTTCGGCAGTGCGGGCCTGGTGACCGGCGACGCGGCGAACGACCTGATCGGCATCGTCCTGGATCCGAACGTGCTGATCCAGGAGAGCAAGGTCGGCACCTGCGACATCCAGCCCGGTCGCCGGCCGACGGGCAGGTCACTTCTGGCGTACGTTGCGGAGTACCGGCACCGGGCCGGGCTCACCGGGGAGGGCGGCCATGGGTAGCTTCTTCGGCCCGATCGACCCGGCCGTCGACGCCGGGCACGTGGACGCGCCGCCGCGGATGGGGTTCTTCACCGACACCTCGGTCTGCATCGGCTGCAAGGCGTGCGAGGTGGCCTGCAAGGAGTGGAACCTGATCCCGGACGACGGGTTCAACCTGCTCGGGCAGTCCTACGACAACACCGGTGGCCTCACCGCGAATTCGTGGCGGGCGGTGGCCTTCGTGGAGCAGCCCGGGGTCGACGCGCTGGCCATGGCCGGTGCGCCGCAGGCCCGGCCGGACTTCCGCTGGCTGATGATGTCGAACGTCTGCAAGCACTGCACGCACGCCGGCTGCCTGGACGTGTGCCCGACCGGATCGCTGTTCCGGACCGAGTTCGGCACGGTGGTGGTGCAGGAGGACATCTGCAACGGCTGCGGCTACTGCGTTCCGGCATGCCCGTACGGCGTGATCGACCGGCGCGAGGAGGACGGGCGGGCGTGGAAGTGCACGCTCTGCTACGACCGGATCGGCGACGGCCTGACCCCGGCGTGCGCGCAGGCCTGCCCGACCGAGTCCATCCAGTACGGTGAGCTGGGCGAACTCCGCGAGCGGGCGGCGCGGCGGGTGGCCACGCTGCACGAGCACGGCGTCGAAGAGGCCAGGTTGTACGGCCACAGCGAGGACGACGGCGTGGGCGGCGACGGCGCGTTCTTCCTGCTGCTGGACGAGCCCGAGGTGTACGGTCTGCCGCCCGACCCCGTCGTCACCACGAAGGATCTGCCGGACATGTGGAAGAAGGCCGGACTGGCCGCACTCACCATGGCGGCCTCGGTGGTCGTCGCTTTCCTGGGGCGGCGCCCATGAACGAGCGGAGCGAGCGAATTAACAGGCTCAGTGTCCTGGCTCTTGGCAATGCGGAGCGCAGCGGAGCATTGACATGAGTCCCAAGGGCGGCGGCGACCGGTCGATGGTGCCGAAGGCGGATTTCCGCAGCTACTACGGGCGGCCGATCGTCAAGGCGGCGCCCTGGAAGCACGACATCCCGGCATACCTGTTCACCGGTGGCCTGGCCGCCGGGTCGTCGCTGCTGGCCGCGGGCGGGCAGGCCACCCGCCGCCCGGCGATGCGCCGGGCCGGCCGGGTCGCGGCGCTCGGTGCGCTGGCCGCCAGCGGATACTTCCTGGTCAACGATCTGGGCCGGCCGGAACGCTTCCACCACATGCTGCGGGTGGCCAAGCCGACCTCGCCGATGTCGATGGGCACCTGGATCCTGACCGCGTTCGGGGTGGCGGCCGGTGCCGCGGCCGCGGCCGAGGCGGCGCCGGTGCTGCCCTGGCGGCTGGCCCGCCGGGCGCTGCCGCCGGTGGGTGCCGCGGCCGGCTACTTGGCGGCGGCCGTAGCGCCCGCGCTGGCTACCTACACGGCGGTGCTGCTCGCCGACACCGCGACGCCCAGCTGGCACGCGGCGTACCCGGAACTGCCCTTTGTCTTTGCCGGCAGTGCCCTGGCCAGCGGAGCCGGTGTCGGACTGCTGGCGGCCCCCGCCGCACCGGCCCGGCGGCTCGCGGTGCTCGGCGCGGCCCTCGAGCTCTACGGCGCGCATCGGGTGGAGACGACGAAGGGCCTGCTCAGCGAGCCGTACGCGACCGGTCGCGCCGGCCGGCTGCTGCGACTCGGCCGCACGCTCACCGCGGCCGGGGTGGCCGGTGCCTGGCTGGGGCGGCACAGCCGGGTGCTGTCGGCGCTGTCCGGCGCGTCGCTGCTGGCCGCATCCGCGGTGACCCGGTTCGGCATCTTCGAGGGCGGCATGGCGTCGGCGCGCGATCCGAAGTACACCGTCATTCCGCAGAGGGAACGCCTCGAAGGTAGCTGACCTCTGCGGCGGGAAGCCGGGCGCCATCAGCCCGTCCGACGCCGCGCAGGAGATCGCCGGGGTGACGGCGGCGACCGCGGCCACGCTGGTCGGCGTGCTCGGCCTGGGCAACGGCGCCGGGCGGGTGTTCTGGGCGTGGCTGTCCGACCGGACCGGCCGGATGAAGGCGTTCCTGGACATGCCGGGCCTGCCGGCCCTGTGCTTCGCATTTTGCCGTACGCGGCGGCGTTCGTCTTGTTCAGCCTGTTCGCGGCGCTGATCCACCTGGCGTACGGTGGCGGCTTCGGGACGATGCCGGCGACCGCGGCCGACCACTTCGGTACGCCGGACGCGGGAGCGGCCTAAGGCGCGATGATCGTGGCCCGGAGTGCGGGGGGAGTGGTGGGACCGTTGCTGACGGCGGCGCTGTACGAGGCGAACGGGCAGGACTACACGGTGCTGGCGGCGGTGGCGCTGGCCCTGCCGCTCATCACCAGGATGCCGGACCGCCGATGACCGCCGACCCGACGATGGCCCGCATCGCCCAGGCCGTCGACCTGCACCACGGCCAGGGCCGGCGGGAGGCGGCGCGCGACCTGTTCGCGCAGGTCTGGGACGAGATCGGCGCCGATCAGGGCGATCCGCTGCACGTCTGCGTGCTCGCGCACTCGATGGCCGACGTCCAGGACGACGTCAACGAGGAACTCGTCTGGGACCTGCGGGCGCTGGCGGCGGCGGGCCTGGTCACCGACGACCAGCTGGCGCAGGCCGGGGTGCCGATGACGGTGGCCGGCCTGTACCCGTCGCTGCACCTCAACCTGGCCGACTGCTACCGCCGGCTGGGCGATCTCGACCGGGCCCGCAAGCACCTGCACGAGGCTGAGGCGGGGATCGGGGTGCTGGGCGACAACGACTACGGCCGCCTGATCCGGGGCGGCCTCGACCGGCTGGCGGAGCAGCTGCGTTGACCGGCGGATCTACCCTCGGGGCGTGGACGGTGCCGCACTGATCTGGCCGGCGTTCGGGCTGCTGGCGTTCGGCGGCGTGCTCCAGCTGATCGGCTGGCACCGGGGTGCGCTGGCCCGGGCGCTCGGCACGGCACCGCCGGGCCCGCCGCATCTCATGACCCACACCGGCCGGGTCATGATCCACACCGGCCGGGTCCGCCCGCTGGCGGAGCTGGTGGGCCCGCTGTCCGGCGAGAAATGTGCCTGGTTCCGGGTCGACGTCCGGCAAAACCCGGGTTCAAGGGGCCCGACCGCCCACTACCGGTGGGACGAGCCCGCGTCCTTCGCGGTCGGGGGCGTCGAGGTCGCGGCGCGGCTCCTCGACCGCCATCTGTACGAGGAGGACATCCACGCCGGACTCGCCGCCGGCCTGCTGAAGTGGCACGACGTCCCGGAGGGCCGGTGCCGGGACGAGGTCGCCCGGTTGCAGGCCGCCGGCATGCGGATCCGCGACCGGCGGGGCGACTTCTACCGGATCACCGAATACCGACTGCCGGTGGACCAGCCGATCACCGTGCTGGGCCGTCCCCGGCACACCGGCCACGGCCTGATGCTGACGACCGGCGGGGTGGCGTGCGGTGTCTCCGAGCGTCCGGTCGAGGAGTTGCGCGCGGCCGCGCGGGCCGAGGCGGCGACGACGCGGTTGCTGCCGCGGGTGCTGCTCGCGGCCGGCGCCGTGGTGCTGGTCGTCAGCCTGCTGCTGCGCCTGGCCCACTGATCTCGAGCGAGGGCCATCGGTCCGCGGCCCACTCCGGCCAGCCCGGCCATCCCGCCGGCGGGCCGGGGATGTCGCCGCCCAGTTCGGCAGCATCCGGCGCCTCGAACCGCGTCCGCCATTCGCCGATGTCCGCCGCGCTCATCGGAAAGGTCGTGTGCGGCGCGGTCGCCTGGCGGTGGGCGATCCGGGCGCGCTGGACCTCTTCGCCGACGGGCAGATAGACGACGTGGCAGGCCGCTCCGGCCGATGCCGCCAGCCAGCGCAGTGCCGACCGTTCGTCGCGGCTCCACAGCCCGAAGTCGAGTACGACGCCGGTGCCCACGCGCAGTGCCTGCAGGGCCAGCGCGATGAGCCGGCCTTCCAGCAGGTCGCGCTTGCCGTCCGGCTGCGACCCGTCAAACAGCGAGATCATCCACTCGTCCGGGGTCAGCCGCAGCGCGCGGTGCTTCGCGGCGAGCTCCGCGGCCCGGGTGGTCTTACCGGCGCCGGGAAGTCCGACCATCAGAAACAGCTTGGGGGTTGCGAGCCGCACGTCATCTCCGGATCACGCAGGACGATCCGGCAGCACGACGGGACATGCGGGACTTGGCTGCCGGCGGACACTGGTCCGGCGGTACGCCCGGCGCTGACCCGGTCGGGCCAGCAGTGAGGCCGCGGTCTACGGCAACCGCGATACCGCCGCTAGGCGGCGGTGCGAATCTCCATGCAGGCGAAGCAACCCATGCCGCCACCATAACCGACGCCCCCAGCAGCGACCGTCTTCGTCAGGCCGGGAGCAGGCTGGCGAGCGGGCCCTCGACGCGTTTGCGGATCTCGTCGCGGATCGGGCGGACCGCGTCGACGCCGCGCCGTTCGCTGGTCACCAGGCCGGCGTCGCGCAGGCCCTTGAGGTGGTGCGAGATGGTCGGGGCGGACTGGGTGAACGTGTCGGTCAGCTCGCACACGCACAGGGACGTGGCGTCGGGCTCGGTGAGCGGGTCCGCGATCATCGGCGCGCAGCATCCGGGACCCGGTCACCGGCGGCACCTTTGGATTCGACACCCGTCGAGTTTGACAGATGTCGAATCCGTGAGGCAGGCTGGAGCGGATTCGACAGCCGTCAAAATCAACAAGGAGGTCGCCATGACCGAACCCGTGACCGCGAGCTGCTGCGCCACCGGCACCGCCACCGGTACCGCCGGCGGCGACGGAGCGGCCATTCGCGAGCAGGTCCGCGCCCGCTATGCCGACGCCGCCACCCGTGCCGCCGAAGGCGCCCAGTGCGGCAACGAACAGCTCTACGGAGACCAGGAGCGCGGCGAGCTGCCCGAAGCCGCGCTGCGCGCCAGCCTGGGCTGCGGGAACCCACTGCGGGTCGCCGACCTCAACCCCGGCGAGACCGTCCTGGACCTGGGCTCCGGCGGCGGCATCGACGTGCTGCTCTCGGCCCGCCGGGTCGGCTCCACCGGCAAGGCCCACGGCCTCGACATGACCGACGAGATGCTCGACCTGGCCCGTCGCAACGCCGCCGAGGCGGGCGCCACCAACGTCGAGTTCCATAAGGGCCACATCGAAGACATTCCGCTGCCGGACGCCTCCGTCGACGTGGTCATCTCCAACTGCGTGATCAACCTGTCGGCCGACAAGCCTGCCGTGTTCGCCGAGATGCACCGGGTGCTGCGGCCCGGCGGGCGGATCGGCATCTCCGACGTGGTCGCCGAGGACCACCTCACGCCCGAGCAGCGCGGCGTGGTCGGCGACTGGTCCGCCTGCATCGCCGGAGCGCTGTCCCGGACCGAGTACCTCGACGGGCTCGTCGCGGCCGGGTTCACCGAGGCCAGCGTCGAGTTCACCGGCGCGTACGCGGACAGCATGCACGCCGCGATCATCCGCGCCCGCCGGCCCTGACCGGCCGGGTCATCCGTTGCGAGGGATGACGGCCGGTGGGTGCGGAAGTGAGGCTGGCGGGAGGTGTGTATCGCCCTCTTAGGAGCATCCGGTGGATGAACTGCATCCGGTCGCGTACTCGTCGGGGCGGCGCTGGCTTGCGCGCCTCGCCTTCCTGGCCGCGGTCGCGGCCGTGGTGCTGGTACTCGCCGTCGCGGGGGTGCGGGCCAGCGTGGTTCTGCTGCTGGTCGCGGCCGGCGGGACGGTGGCCATGCTCGCGGGGGTGTGGTGGTTCCTCAGCCATCGCGGGCTGGTCCGGTGGCTCGCGGCGGTCGTCGTGGTGGCGGTGCCGATCACCGTCGGCGTGCTCTACGCGCGGGCGTCGCTGATCTGGGTCGTGGTGGTTTTCGTGCTGCTCTGGCTCCTCATGGTGGGTGCCGGGCGGGCCGCGCTGGCCGGGGTCAACAAGCCTCGGGAGTACCCGACCCCGGCGCCGCGGCGCGCGTTCCTCATCATGAACCCGCGCTCGGGCGGCGGCAAGGTCGAGCGGTTCGGGCTGGTGGCGAAGGCACACTCGCTCGGGGCCGAGGTCCTGGTGATCTCCGGACCAACCGACGTCGCCGAGGTCGCCCGGCACGCGGTGCGCAACGGCGCCGACCTGCTCGGCGTGGCCGGCGGCGACGGGACCCAGGCACTGGTGGCGGGGGTGGCGGCGGACGCGGGGCTGCCGTTCCTGGTGATCTCGGCAGGCACCCGCAACCACTTCGCGCTCGACCTCGGCCTCGACCGGGACGACCCGTCCACCTGCCTGGACGCGCTCACCGACGGCGTCGAGGTGCACGTCGACCTGGGCCGGATCGCCGGGCGGACGTTCGTCAACAACGCCTCGTTCGGGGCGTACGCGGCGATCGTGCAGCGGCCCGAATACCGCGACGCCAAGGCCGGCACCACCCTGGAACTGCTGCCCGATCTGCTCATCGGCCATCAGGGACCACGCCTGCGGGTCCAGGCCGGCGACACCGCGCTGGACGGACCGCAGGCGGTGCTGGTCAGCAACAACCCCTACGGCACGACCGACGACGTCGCCGGCATGGGACGCCGCTTCCGGATGGACGGCGGGGTGCTCGGGCTGCTCGCGGTCCACGTGCGGGGTGCCGCCGACGCGGCCGCGCTGATGTTCGGCGGGCGGCCGGGCACGCTCACCCGCCGCATCTCCACCGAGGTCGTGATCGACGCCGACGCCCCGGACCTGCCGGTGGGCATCGACGGCGAGGCGGTCGTCCTGCCGACCCCGGTCCACTGCACGGTCGTTCCCGCGGCGTTGCGGGTCCGGGTGCCGCGACACCGCCCCGGCGTGCCGTCGCCGCCGCCCGAACTCGACTGGACCCGGCTGCGCCGCCTGGCGTTCGCCACCGGCCGGCCCCCGCAGGCGTCCGCCGCGCTCGCGGACGCCTGATGCTGGTGGTGGCGCACCTCTCCGACCTGCATCTGGGTGCCCACGAACCGGCGGCCGTCGCCAGCATCGCGGCCGACGTCGCCGCCTGCCGCCCGTCGCTCACCGTGGTCACCGGCGACTGCACGATGCGGGCCCGGCACCGCGAGTTCCGGCAGGTGCGGCGCCTGCTCGCGCGGCTGCCCCGCCCGCTGCTCGTCGTGCCCGGCAACCACGACGTCCCGCTGGTCAGCCCGGAGCGCCTGCTCCGGCCGTACGGCCGCTATGAAAGCTGGATCGACGTCTCGCCGCGGCCGATCGCCAACGTCTTGGGCCTCACGGCGATGGGGTTGCGCTCGATGCCGTGGTGGCGGTGGAAAAGCGGGTTCGTCTCGGCGCGGCAGACCCAGGAGGTGGTACGGGTGCTGGGCGGCGCACCCGAGGGCGACGTGCGTGTGCTGGCGCTGCACCATCCGCCCTTCGCCACCGGGGCGGCGGCGCTGGTGGGGCGTGGCCGGCTCGCCCGCGCGCTGACCGAGGCGCGAGTGGATGTCGTGCTCGCCGGGCACACGCACGTGCCGGAGGTGCAGACCGTCGACGGGCGGCCGCTCGTGGTGATCGCGGGGACGGCCACCAGCCTGCGCATCCGGAACGTGCCGCGATCGTGGAGCCAGCTGCGGATCACGGCGGACAGCATCGAGGTGCGGGAGCGGTATGCGAGCGACGACGGCACCTGGTACACCGGGCGGGTCGTGCGTCAATCGGACGGGCGGCGACTTCGAGCGGGTCGCAGGCCCCAGGCGTAGCTCAGCGTGGTGACGGCGCCGAGCACGACCCACCAGCCGTTGATCTCGCCCTCGCGCCAGAGCAGGACTAAGCCGGCGGTGGCGAGTGCCATGACCACGGCGACGGCGCCGTTGACCAGGCGGTACCACAGTGGACGCCGGAGGGAGACGGTGCTGGGCGCGGGTGCCGCGCGCACCGATCGGCGGACGGCGGCGAACATGCCCAGGCGCTCGGTGTGCACGGCGTGCGGCTGGGCGGCGGCCCAGGTGACCAGCTCCGGGCCGGTGGCGAGGGCAAACCTGGGCAGGCCCAGCAGGGCGAACAACTCCGCCAGCGCATCGGTGGGGTTGCGGTCCGTGCGGCGCAACAGGGCGGTCACATGGACAGCCTGATCCGGTACGCCGAAATCGCCGGCGAGTGCGCGGCCGGCCCGGGCGGTGCTCTCCGGCGTCACCGGTGCCCGGCCGCCCCACTCGTGCGCGGCCACCGGTCTGCGGTGCACGACCACGAAGCCGGCCAGTTCGGGCGACCACCAGCAGGCCACCGCGGGCCGGTTGAGGGCCAGCGCGTCAGCGGCGGCGACCGGCGGCACGGGGCGGCCGGCCCCGTCCCAGAGGTGTAGGCTCCACCCCACAGCCAGGGAGTCCGCAGCCAGGGAGACAGTCCAGGCAGACTGGCCGGTCAGCGCCGCGTCGGCGGCCGCGGTCGCGACCGGAGCACGCACCAGCACGACGCCGGTGGGAGACACGGCGTTGGGTGACACCGCGCCGCCCGGCCCGGTGACGTTCGGTCCGGTGACGTTCGGTCCGGTGATGTTCGGTCCGGTGACGTTCGGCATCGTGGGCGGCACGGTGACGTGCGGGCGGGTCGGCTCCGGTTCCATCAGGACGAGCGGCACACCCAGCGCCCGGCAGGCGTCGGCGAGGCGCGCCTTGGGGCTGTAGCGGGCGTCGCGAAAGGTGCGGGCGCGACGCATCAGGTCGGTGCCGTCCGGGAGACCCGCCAGGCGTGGGGCGTCGTCGTCACCGGCCAGCGTGCCGTCGGGAGAGTAGGCGGTCACGCGCAACGCGTCGCCCTCGAGCCGCAGGACGCAGGCGACCGTGCGGGTCGCGGCGCCCACCTCGCGGGGGTCGCGGTCGAGGCGGCACCAGCCGTCCGCCTCGGCCAGGATCCGGAACGGCTCCAGCACGTGGCGGCGCCCGGCCTGCCCGGCCTGCCCGGCCTGCCCGGCCTGCCCGGCCTGCCCGGCCGGCGCTGCGGGCTGGGCTGGGGCAGCGGGCTGGGCTGACGCTGCGGGCTGGGCTGGCGCTGCGGGCTGGGCTGGGGCGCGGGTCAGTTGGGTGATGCGGTGGGCGGTGGCTCGGACTACGAACAGGTCCACGTCAGGTCCGCGCGAACAGGCGTTGCCACACGCCGCTGGGTGGGGCGACGTCCACGCGGTGTGCGTCGAAAAGGCCCGGTTCGGCGCTGTCGAGCAGGGAGCGGCCCACCGCGACGTCCGGCAGGCCGAAGACGGCGCAGACACGGCGCAGCAGGTCGCCCAGCGGGGCCGGCGGCTCGCCGGGGATCGGGTCGTTGCGGACCATGCTGAGTTCGGTGGCTCGGTGGGGTGCGCCGTAGGCGGTGGCCACCTCGGCGCAGTGTGCGTCCCAGGACTGGCGGTGGGCCAGATACTCGGTGGGGTCGGCCGGCGGGTCCCAGCCGGCCACCCAGCTGAGGTGGTGCGGGCCGGCCGCCGAGATCATCACGGCCTCGGACATCTCCTCGTCGCCGAGCAGGAGCCAGGCCGGGACGCCGGTGCGTTTGACCAGTTCGGCGGCGGGGCGCAGCAGGCGGCGGGTGGTGGCCGAGGTGCGGTCCGGCGGGTCGAACAGCACGATCGTGCCCAGCAGGTCGGGCGCCACGTAGCCGCCCACCCGGCCGGCCCGGACCGCGCCGGTCACGTCCGCGGCACCGGCCTTGGTCACCAGTGCGTAAGTGGACATCGAAACCATCTCCCCCGGGAGCGCATCGGCCGCGCGAGTGTAGCGAATCGGCCGGCCCGGCTCGCCGAGGCGCCGGACCGGTGGGAGGCGGCCACCGGGCACCCGGGTGGGGTTCACCCTGGCAAATCCCCGCGGCGCGGTCCAAGAATCCTTCAAGGTAGGCCTTAAGCCGTTAACAAGGGGTGCCCGGCAGAGTTCCGGCATCGCAACCGCAGCCAGGGAAGGACACCCCGAAATGACCACGTACGTCCCGGACCTCGACACCCTCCGAGGCCGGCTCACCGGTGCCGTCGCCCTACCGGGTGACGACCTGTACGCCAGCCTGACCAGCGGATTCAACCTCGCCGTCCGGCCCACGCCGGCCGTGGTGGTGCAGGCCCTCGACGCGCAGGACGTCGCCGAGGCGGTCCGGTATGCGGGCGCGGCCGGTCTCGCGGTCGCGGTGCAGGCCACCGGCCACGGCATCGCCGACGCGCTCGACGGCGCCCTGCTGGTGCACACCGGCCGGCTGGACGAGTGCGTCGTGCACCCGGACGGCTGGGCCCGGGTCGGCGCCGGCGTGCGCTGGCAGCAGGTGCTCGACGCGGCGGCCCCGCACGGCCTGGCCCCGCTCTGCGGTTCGGCCCCGGCGGTCGGCGTGGTCGGCTACACCACCGGCGGCGGGCTCGGCCCGGTCGCCCGCACCTACGGCTGGGCCTCCGACCGGGTCCGCGCGGCCGAGTTGGTCACCGGCGACGGCGTGCTGCGCCGGGTCACCGCCGAGGACGAGCCGGACCTGTTCTGGGCGGTCCGTGGCGGCAAGGGCGCGGCCGGCATCGTGACCGCGCTCGAGTTCGACCTGGTCGAGCAGCCCGAGCTGTACGCGGGCGCGCTCTACTTCGACGGCGCCGACGCGGCCGCCGTGCTACAGGCCTGGCGGCTGTGGTGCGCGGACCTGCCGGCCACCGGAACCACCTCGGTCGCGCTGCTCCAGCTGCCGCCGCTGCCCGGGGTGCCGGAGCCGCTCGCCGGCCGGTTCACCGTGGCGGTCCGGTTCGGCTGGACCGGGACGGCCGGGGACGGCGCCGCGGCGCTGGCACCGATGCGGGCCGCGGCCCTGCCGCTGATCGACGCGGTGCAGACCATCCCGTACCCGGCCATCGGCATGGTGCACGCCGACCCGGTCGACCCGCTGCCCGCGTACGAGGAAACCGATCTGCTGCGCGAGTTGCCCGCCGAGGCCGTGGATGCGCTGCTCGCGGTGGCCGGTCCGGAGGCCGGCTCGCCGCAGGTCATCGTGGAGGTGCGCCAGCTCGGCGGGGCGCTGGCCACCGCGCCGGACAGCGCGCTGTGCCACCGGGACGCGGCGTTCACCCTGATCACCATCGGGGTGCCGATGATCGAGGGGGTGCCGCAGCACGCCGCCGCCGTCCGCGCGGCGATGGGGCCGTGGGCCACCGGCGGTGCGCTGCCCAACCTGGCCGCGGGCACCGGCGCCGAGCGGCTGGCCCGCTCCTACGACCCGGAGACCCTGGCCCGGCTCGCCGCGGTGGCCGAGCGCTTCGACCCACTCCACGTGCTGAGGGCGGGTCAGGTCCCGGTCCGCAGCCCCAGGTAGGTGACCACCGGGTCCGGAATCGGCAGTTCCTGAAAGCCGAGGCGGTCGTAGAAGCCCCGGGCGCGCACGTTCGCGGTCAGCATGCAGACGTGTACGCCCGGGGCTTCCGCCGCCCCCACAAAGCTTTCGATCAACCGCCGCCCGTGACCCCGTCCCTGGTACGGCGGCAGCAGGTCGATGTGCAGGTGTGCCGGGTAGCCCTCCAGGCCCGGCACCAGCATCCGCCCCGGATCGTGGTGCAGCGCGACCATGTCCTGCTCGGCCGTGCGCGGCGGGGGCGGCGGCACCGGGTAACGGTCGCCGAGCAGCGGGATCCACTCGGCCGCGTACCGCCTCACGAACGTCGCGGTGTCCGCGGTGCCGACCACGTAGCCGACCGCCCGGCCGCCGTCGTCGAGCACGAACGCCAGGTCCGGCTCGAGATAGACGTACGGGCCGGCGAACAGGTCGCCCCACAGGTCGTCGGACGAGAACTTGCCGCGCGCGTCCCCGCCGGCGTCGGCGGTGCGCACGCAGATGTCGTAGACGGTCCGCAGGTCGGCGGGCCGGTAGGGGCGAATCTGAGGCACGGATCGAGGCTAGGCGGTGGAAGCGCTTGCAGCGCAAGCCTCAGGCGGATTCGCGCAGCACGGGCCGGCTCGGGAACAGGCCCGCGCCGGGGGCGAGACCGAGCGCGGCCGTGCAGGCGGCGGCCGCGATCCGCTCCACCGGGTGGGTGGCCGTGGACAGGGCCGGCCGGACGGCGTCCGCGGTCGGCAGGTCGTCGAACCCGGTCACCGCGATGTCGTGCGGCACCGCGGCGCCCGCCTGCGCCAGGCCGGCCAGCACGCCCAGCGCGGTGGCGTCGTTGACCGCGACCACCGCGTCGGTGTCCGGCCAGCGGTCCAGGATCCGGCGGGCGGCGGCCCGTCCGCGCGCGGCGGTGAAATCGCCGGTGACCGTCCGGGACGGCAGGCCGGCGGCGGTCACGAAGCTCGCGTACGCGTCCCGCGGTGCCCGCGCCGCGCCGAGCCAGCGCTGCCCGCCGACCAGCGCGATCCGGCGCCGGCCCTGGGCGTGCAGGTGGGTCAGCAGCGCGGTCAGCCCGGCCGCGCTGTCCACGTCGGCGCCCGGGATGCCGTCGACGGCCGCGCCGATGGTGGCCACCCGCCCGCGCATCGCCGGCCGCACCGAGCGGTCGTGCCCGGCCAGCACCAGCGCGGCCACGCTGCGATCCGCGGCGATCTCGGCCAGGTCCGGCCCGCAGTCGAGCGGGAGCCGGCGCAGCGACACCCCGAGCCCGTGCCGGTCGGCGACCTCGGCCACCGCGGCCACCACCCGGCACACCCACTGGTCGGACAGGACGTCGGTGCGCCGGTCGCGGAATCCGAACACCACCCGGGTGCCGGTGCCGCGGGCCAGCCTCCGGGCCACCGGGTGCGGCCGGTAACCGAGTTCGGCGGCCGCCGCGAGCACCTGCTGCCGGCTCGCGGCCGACGCCGGCCCGCGCCCGGACAGCACCCGGGACGCGGTCGCGGGGGAGACGCCGGCGCGGCGCGCCACGGCGGCGAGGTCGGCTGTCACCCCGTCAGTACAGCACCGAAGCGGGCGGCCGAAAACACTGTGATCCGAGGGCGTTCGGGCACTCTCGGTTCCGGAACACCGCCGAGATGTCCGAAGCGCGGTTAACCGCGCTTGACATGCTCGTGGCGTCTATTGCCTGCTGTGCTCGAGTTTGTTTCTGACCGTGACGGAAGGACCCCTTAGCATGACGACGCGCGCCGGGCGGACGGTCCGCCGGCAGTTCGGGCGGATGTTAGCCATCGGCCTCACGGTGGTGACCGTGAGCTCGCTGACCGGCACCACCCCCGCCTCCGCCGCACCCGGGAGCCGACCAGCCGGGCCGGCGTTAGGCTCCAACGTGACCGTCTTCGACCCGAGCATGCCGGTCGCCGAGATCCAGGCGAAGCTCGACGCGGCGCACGCCCGGCAGGTCGACGCCGAGATGGGCACCAACCGGTACGCCTTCCTGTTCAAGCCGGGCACCTACGGCACGGCCGAGAAGCCGCTGCAGTTCAAGGTCGGCTACTACACCGAGATCTCCGGCCTGGGCGCCTCGCCGGCCGACGTGGTGATCAACGGCAAGATCGAGGTCTACAACCGGTGCCTGCTCGACGGCGGCACCAGCAACTGCCTCGCGCTGGTCAACTTCTGGCGCACGCTGTCCAACCTGTCGCTGAACATCAACGGCGCCGGCCAGGACGGCTGCCGGTCCGGCGCGAACTTCTGGGCGGTCTCGCAGGCCGTCTCGCTACGCCGGCTCAACGTCACCGGCGGCACGTTCTCGCTGATGGACTACTGCACCGCCGGTCCGCAGTACGCCAGCGGCGGCTTCATCGCCGACTCGGCCCTGCCGGCCACGGTCAACGGCTCGCAGCAGCAGTGGCTGACCCGCAACAGCAAGGTGGACAGCTGGTCGAACGCGGTCTGGAACCAGGTGTTCGCCGGCGTCCAGGGCGCTCCGGACGACGCCGCATTCCCGGACCCGCCCTACACGACCCTCGCGACGACCCCGATCAGCCGGGAGAAGCCGTATCTGTTCGTGGACCCCAAGGGCAATTACGCCGTACGCGTGCCCTCCGCGCACCGGAACACGAGCGGAACCTCATGGGCGAACGGGTTGACGCCCGGTCGCACCGTACCGCTCAAGGATTTTTTTGTGGCGAAGCCATCCGATCCCGAGTGGCTGATCAACATGCAGCTGCTGCTCGGCAAGAATCTGCTGCTCACGCCGGGTGTCTACGACATCGCCCAGTCGCTGCAGGTGCGGTGGCCCAACCAGGTGGTGCTCGGCATCGGGCACGCCACGCTGACCGCGGTCAACGGCGCCACCCCGCTCAAGGTGGCCGACGTGCCCGGCGCGATCATCGCGGGCGTCACCATCGACGCCGGCCTGAAGGAGTCCCGGAACCTGCTGCAGGTCGGCACGAAGAAGGGCCTGGGCTTCAGCAACCCGGCCAACCCGACCACGCTGTCCGACGTGTACTTCCGGGTCGGCGGCCCGCATATCGGCAAGGTGGACACCGCACTCGAGATCAACAGTGACCACGTGCTGATCGACCACACCTGGGTGTGGCGCGGCGACCACGGCGTCGAGGGCTTCACCGAGGGGGTGAACGGTGACACCCAGCGCTGGCGCACCAACACCGGCCGCTACGGTGCCGTGATCAACGGTGACGACGTGACCGCGACCGGCCTGTTCGTCGAGCACTTCCAGCGGTACAACACGGTCTGGAACGGCGAGCGCGGCACGGTGGTGCTCTACCAGAACGAGTTGCCGTACGACCCGCCCACCCAGGCCGACTGGATGAACGGCAGCGTCGAGGGCTGGGCCGGCTACAAGGTCGGAGCCAAGGTCAAAAACCATCGGCTGTACGGGGCGGGCGTGTACGTGTTCAACCAGAACAACCCGTCGATCCACACCGAGAACGGTTTCGAGGTGCCCGACCGGCCCGGTGTGCGGCTGCACCACGTGATGACCGTCAACCTCAGCGCCGGCACCATCGACCACGTGGTCAACGGCGTCGGCGAGGCGGCGGACACCACAAAGATCGGCGTGCCGGTGTTCGTGACCGATTACCCCGCACCGTGACCGGCGGCGGGCCGGTGCCGCAGCGGCACCGGCCCGCCGGATATACCGGCAAATTCCCGCCGCCTTAACCACCCTGAGAAGTGGCGGCAAAGGTTACATAGTGCAATGGTGTCAGGGTGCCCGGAGCCGGGCACCGTCGATGAGGACGGGAGCGACCCTTGGCACTCAGCATCGCGCAGCGGCCCGCCGCCACCCGGCGGTCGTCCGGACCCCTGGTCTGGCAGCGCACCGGCACCGTCGGCACCGAGCTCGTGCTCGGCGACGGCACGGCCCCGTCGGTGGTCACCGGCTCGGCCGTGGTGGGCGGCTCGCAGCCGTTCGCCACCCGCTGGCACGCCGACCTGGATGCCGACTGGCGCGTGCGAGCGCTCACCGTCACCTGCGAGGGCGGCGGCTGGCGGCGCAACCTGGCGCTGTCGCGCACCGACGCCGGCTGGACGGCCGGCGTCGAGGAGTCCGGCGAACCCGGCGGTCCGGCGGCCGGCATCGACGACCCGGCGCGGCTGGCCGGCGTGGGCGTGCTGCTGCTGGCCGACTCGCCGATCTTCCTGAGCTGGGCGCTGCGTCACCTGCGGCTGGACTCCGGCCCGGTCACCGTGCCGGTGGCCCGGGTCCGCCTGCCGTGGCTGACCGTGGTGCCGGCGCCGTCGACGTTCCAGCGCTTCGGCGAAAATCGGCTGCGGGTCACCGGCGACGGTCCCGCCGCCACCTACGACCTGGACGCCGAGGGCATCGTCACCTACCAGCCCGGCCGGCTGCGGATCAGCGGCTGACGGTCAGCGCCACCCGGCGCAGGAAATCGGCGTTCGTCGGGCTCTCGCGCAGCTGGCCGAGCAGGTACTGCAGGGCGTCGCGGCGGTCCTGACCGGACAGCGCGCGGCGCACGTGCGCCACGATCGCCGACTCGGCCCGGCCGAGCACCGTCTCGTCGTGCCGGGTGCCGGTCGCGGACAGGTCGATGGCCGGCCAGATCCGCGACTCGGCCAGCGAGCGGTCCAGCTTCAGCTCGGCGTTCCCGGTGCTCTTGTACTCCTCGAAGATCAGCGTGTCGAGCGCCGAGCCGTTCTCGACCAGTGCGGTCGCGATGATCGTCAGCGAGCCGCCCTCCTCGAGGTTGCGGGCCGCGCCGAGGAACCGCTTCGGCGGGTACAGCGCGGTCGAGTCGAGGCCGCCCGAGAGCGTGCGTCCGCGGCCCGGCGCCAGCAGGTTGTACGCGCGGCCCAGCCGGGTGATCGAGTCGAGCAGCAGCACCACGTTCGCGCCCTGCTCGACCAGGCGCTTGGCCCGCTCGACGGCCAGTTCGGCGACCGCGACGTGGTCCTGCGGCGGCCGGTCGAAGGTCGCGGCCACCACCTCGCCGCCGACCGAGCGGCGCATGTCGGTGACCTCCTCCGGCCGCTCGTCGACCAGCACCACCATGAGGTGGCACTCCGGGTGGTTGCGGGCCACCGCGTTCGCGATCTGCTGCAGGATGACGGTCTTGCCGGCCTTGGGCGGCGCCACCACCAGCGCCCGCTGCCCCTTGCCGATCGGCATGGCCAGGTCGATCAGCCGGGTGGTGAGCAGGTGCGGCTCGGTCTCCAGGCGCAGCCGCCGGTCCGGGTAGAGCGAGGTGAGCTGGTAGAAGTCGGGCCGCCGTCCCGGCGGGCGGCCGTTGACCGCCTCGACCTGCAGGGTGGCGGGCTTGCGGGGGGCGGGGATACGGGCGAAGCCGGTGACCCGGTCGCCGCGGCGCAGTCCCCGTGTCTGGCCGCCGGCGAGCGGAATGTCGGCCCGGCCGGGCAGGTAGCCGTCGGCGCGCAGCCAGGCCCGGTCGTCGACGATGTCCAGCATCGCGTCGACCGCGCGAATCTCACCTGTTTTGGGCGTACGTGTTGCCGTTTGGGTCATTGAGGAACTCCTCAGAAGGCCGGGTCGACTGACGCGGCGTGGGGAAAACCGGCCGGGTCAGTGACTCTCGGCTGGAAGAAAGGGACCTCGGGGGCGATGCGCCAACATCCGTGGCCCTGCTGCCGTCAAAGATAGCATCCGCCGGACACCGCCCGTTTCCCGAGCCGACGGCTGTCCGCGGTGAGATGGGGCGTGCATCATGCCAACCACTACTACGGCCACTCCCATGTGCTGGCGCGCTACTGCGGACTCGACGACACCGATCCGCCCCGCCTGCACGGCTATCTGCAGCACGGCTGGAACATCGGCGACGGCCTGGCGCCCGACCACGAGTACGTGCCCGGCATCCCGTCGTTCCTCTGGTCCGAGCGCACCCGCCGGCGGGCGTGGTCGCTGGGCCGCCGGCAGCTGTACGTGGTGGGCGCGCCGTTCGCGTATCTGCTGGCGATGGAGCCGTTGCCGCCGGCCGCCCCGCGCGAGGGCACGATCTACTACCCGTTCCACGGCTGGGAGGGCCAGCACGTCGTCGGCGACCACGACGGCCTGATCGCCGAGATCCGGCGCACCGAGCCGGGCCCGGTCACGGTGTGCCTGTACTGGCAGGAGTACCGCACCCCGCGGCTGCGGCAGCGCTACCAGCAGGCCGGCTTCCGGGTGATCTGCCACGGCTACCGCGGCGGCTGGTGGCACAACCTCGACCCCGGCTTCCTGCACCGGCAACTCGCCGAGCAGCGCCGGCACGCGCGGGTGGCGTCGAACCGGCTGTGCAGCGCGGTGCTCTACGGCATCCTGGCCGGTTGCGAGCCCGCGGTGTACGGCGACCCGATGCGGCTGGCCGGGGAGCGCTCGGCGTTCGGCGGCCAGCGCCGGATCGAACGCGAATGGGCCGCCCTGCACGGCACCCGGGTCGACCCGGAGGTCGCGCGCGCCGTCGCCGTCGACGAGCTAGGCGCCGACCGGTTGCTGCCGCCGGCCGAACTGCGCCGCCTGCTGCGCTGGCCGATGCCGGTGGGGGTGGCGGCCTGATGACGGTCGAGCTGATCGGCGGCGAGATGCTGGTCTGGTCCGACCTGGACGGCACCCACGGCCCAGCGCCGGCCGGGGGAGCGGCGCTGCGGTCACTGCTGTCCGGGGTCACCGGCCGGACGCTGGTGGCCGGGCCGCACGATCCGGACCTGCTCGACGCGCTGCCGGCCGCGCCGGTGACGCTGCTGGTGCGCGGGGTGGCGGACGCCGAGGCGCTGGCCGAGCGCTACGCGTCCCGGGCGGGGTGGGCGATCTGCTGCGGGAGCCTGGACAAGCTGGCCACGGTGCCGGCGTACGACACCGTGGTGGCGCTCGACGGTCTGGGCCGGCTCGGGTCGGCGGAGGCCGCGGACTGCACCGGGGACGAAACGCTGTCGCGGCTGGTGGCCGTGCTGCGCCCGGGTGGGCGGTTGCTGCTCACGGTGCCCAATCCGTTCGGGCTGGACCGGCTGGTGTCGCTCCCGGCGGCGCCCGCCGACGCGGACTGGGCGGAGGGCGACGAGCCGCACACGCCGGGGCGGCTGCGGGCCCGCCTCGCCGCGGCCGGGTTGCCGGTGGTCCGCGACTACGCCGTCTATCCGGGTGTGGGGGAGCCGGCGGTGCTGCTCTCGGACGCGGTCCTGGGGGATGTGGGCTTGCGCGGCTTCCTCGAGGCCACGGTCGGCGCGGCTTTTTCGGCAGGTCCGGCGGTGCTTACGGATCCCGTGCGGCTGGCCGTCGGGGCGCTGCGGCACGACCTCGCGGCGCAACTCGCGCCGGGCTGGATCTTCCTGGCCGGGGGCGGCCCTCCCGGCCCGGCGGCGCTGATCGCGCCCGGGCCATCGGTCGTGCGCCGTGATGCCGCCGGGCGCTGGGTCCTCGGCGGCGGCACCCCCGTCCCGCTGGGCCGCACCCTGGCCGACCTGCTGCTGGCCGCGTGCCGGCGACGGGCGCTGCCGGCCGTGCGGGAACTCCTCACCACCTGGCAGGCGAGCCCGGTCGCGGGGGTGCCGGCCGACCGGATCGTGGTGGACGCCGACGGCCACCTGCACGGCCTCGCACCGGCGGGGGAGCCGCTGCGGGCGCTGCGCCGGTTCGCGGCCGCGGTCATCGCGGCCGGTGACGTACACCTGTGGCCGTCACCCGCCGACGAGGCCGAGCTGACCGCGCTTCTGGCCGGGATGACCGGCCGCGAGGTGGAGCCGCACCGGGTTCCCGGCGGGGAGCCGGCGCCGGCGGGCGTCCGCGAACTGGCCATGGCCCGCGACCGGCTCGCCCGGGAGCTGGCCGAGGCGCGCAGCCAACACGAGTTCCACCGGCGGACTATCGCCGCCCGCGACGCCGAGCTGAGGCGGACCCGGCAGCTCAACGCGATCCTCGCGGCGACCGCGCCGGGCCGGGCCGTCACCGGCCTGCTGCGCGCGTTGCGGCGCGCCTGGCGGAAGTAGCCTCGTGGTCGCTGCCGCGACCGGGTCTACGTCTCCCGCACCGGCGTCGTGCAGACGCACGCCTTGTTGCCGTCCTGGTCGGCGAGCACCGTGAAGGAGGGCGCGTGGCTGTCGTCGACCACGGTCGCGCCCGCTGCCACGGCGGCGGCGATCCGCTCCGCGACAACCTCGGGTGCCACCCAGACGTCGAGGTGGAACCGCTGGCGCGGGGCGTCGTGCTCGTCGGTGTCCTGAAACCACAGGATGGGTACGCGTCCGGTGGCGTCCCGCACGTCGTCGCCGATCGTGCCGCGGCCCCGGGCGTCGGTGCTGCCGGTCAGCAGTGCCGCCCACACCGGGGCGATGGTGGCGGCGTGCGCGGTGTCCAGGGCCAGCTCGACGACCGTGATGCCGGCCGGGTCGGCGGTCAGGCCGTGCTCGGCGGCGATCTCGGTGATCCGGTGGGCGGACTCGACGTCGTTGCGGGTCACCCACTCGACCCGGTGCGCGGCGCCCGCGTCGTCGCGGTAGACGGCGTCGTCACTGATCAGCTTGAGGTCCACGTACCCGGAACCGATGGTCACCCGCGGAAGGTGACCGACCACCTCGGCCACCGCGGTGGCGAACCGCGCCCCCGCGCCGAAGTCCCCGATCAGGTAACGGGCGTGAAGTCCCTGCCCCAGCTTGCGCCAGTCGGTCAGGCTACTCTCGGCGATCTGCGCGTCCGTCAGCATGTCCATGGCCGATCACGGTAATCCGGCTTCCGGACGATCCGCGTCCGGAATGCACCGCACGTAGGGGGAAGTTCATGTCTCGCGAGTTCGCCGACGCCGACCTGCGCGGCGCCCGGTTCGTCCGGTCCGACCTGTCCGGCGCCGTGCTGCGCTCCGTCCTGGTGGGCGGCATGGAGATCGAGTCGCCGTGGCTGTTCGAGGGCGAGCCGCTGCGGGTCAACGGCGTCGACGTGCTCCCGCTGGTCGACGCGGAGCTCAACCGCCGCTTCCCCGGCCGCGCCGAACGGCAGGCCACCGACCCGGCCGGCCTGCGCAGTGCCTGGGCCGCGCTGGAGCGCACCTGGGCGGCGACCCTGGACCGCGTGGCCGCGATGCCGCCCGGCACGGTCGACGTCTCGGTGGGCGGCGAGTGGTCGTTCGCGCAGACCCTGCGCCACCTGGTGATGGCCACCGACACCTGGCTGCGCGGCGCGGTCCTCGAGATCGAGCACCCCTACCACCCGATCGGCCAGCCGCACGCGGAATACGAGACCGACGGCTACGACCTGGCGGTCTTCAGCACGGAGACACCGTCGTACGCCGAGGTCCTGGAGGCGCGCGCCGACCGGGTCGCGATGGTGCGCGACTACCTGGCGAAAGTCACGCCGGAGGAGCTGACCGTGCTGCGCCGCAACCCGTGGAATCCGGAGTATCCGGAGACCACCCTGGCGTGCCTGCACATCATCATGGACGAGGAGTGGGAGCACCACCGCTACGCCGTCCGCGACCTGGACGCGATTTCCGCCTGACGGCCTATTCGGCGGCCAGTTCCCGGAGCACCGCCATGTCGGCGATGTCCTTGGGCCGCCACGGCCGGCCGTGGCGCAGCTGCGGGAACTGCTCCTTCATGGCCAGCATGCCGCGAACGCTCATGGCCAGCACCGGAGTGCCGTCGAGCGGCACCGGCTCGTCCCCGAAGGACCCCGGCGGGAACAGCCAGTCGGCGAACCGTCCCAGCGGCTGGCTGAACGAGCCGTCCGGGTGCCGGTCGAAGTAGGCGGTGCTGAACGCGACGCCGCCCAGGGTGAACTCGCAGGACTCCTCCGGCGGCTGCGTCGGCAGAGCCTCGGCGCCGGCCTCGACGAGCAGCGCTTTCGACCGCTCGGCGTGCACCCGCTCAACCCAGAACTCCACGTCACCGTGCGCCCGCGTGATCCGCCCGATCCGCGCGTCGAGCCCCCACCCGCCGAACAGCCATGCCGGAATGTCGTGCGCCCGCATGAGCCCGGTGACCTCGCGGATGACCCGCAGCTGCTTCGCCGTCTGCTCGTCCACAGGACGCCATTAGATCAGCAGAGCCCGCTCCAGGCGGCGCCAGACCCGTTCCGGCAGGAGAGTGGCAGCCTCCGCCGGCCTCGGCCATTCCGCCCGGCAGGTCCCAGCCCGGCTTGTAGACCGGGTCGACCAGGAGGAGGTCGGCGCTGACCCGCTTGCGCGCCTGGGTCCGGTTCCCCTCGCTCACAGAAGGGCGGTTCGGAATTCACCCGGTCTGCGTATCACGCCCTCGATGCCAACCCGGCGCTACCGCATCAACGTGAGCACGGCGCCCGCGCCGTCCTCCGCGCGGATGCGGTGGCCGAGCTGGGCGGCGCGGTCGCGGTAGGTCTCATTTTTCAGGCAGGTACGCAGCGAGTCGCCCAACGATTCCGCGGTCAGCTCCCGGATCGGCAGCGGGGCCGGCGCCACCCCGAGGCGGTGCAGCCGGTCCGCCCAGAACGGCTGGTCGACCAGCACCGGCACCGGGACGGCGGGCACTCCGGCGCGCAGGCCCGCCGCGGCGGTGCCGGCTCCGGCGTGGTGGACAACGGCAGCCGTACGCGGAAACAGCCACTCGTGTGGCACCTCGCCGACCAGCAGCGTGTCGTCTCCGGCGGCCTCGAGCCCGGCCCAGCCGGCCTGGACGACGGCGCGCACCCCGGCCCGTTTCACGGCGGTGCCGGCGACGTCGTGGAGCTGGTCCGCGGTCATGCTGCCGAAGCCGAGGAACACCGGCGGCGGCCCGGCCGCGAGAAAGTCGGCCAGCAGCGCCGGCGGCTCCCACCGGGGCGGGGTGGCCGGCCACCAGTACCCGGTCACGTGCACGTTCGCGGGCCAGTCGGCGGGCCGCGGCACGACCTCCGGGCTGAAGCCGTGGCAGATCGTCGCGTCGTCGTCGGCATCGGGCGCGTTCAGGTGAGCCCGCAACCGGCGCAGCACGCCGGCGTAGAGCTCGCCGGTCCGGGCCTGTGCCGCCCGGCCCGCCGCGAGGTTGTCGCCGGCCGGCGGCCAGCCCGGCGGCGGAACTCGCGGGTGGGCACGCCCGGCGCGAGGTAGACGCCGAGGCACCGCAGGCCGAGCCCGCGGGCCACGACCCGGCTGAGTGGCGCCGGCCCGAACGCGGTGAGCAGCAGGTCGGCCCCATCTTCAGCGGCGGCGAGCACCCCGTCGCCCAGCTCGTCGATGAATGCGGCGAAGACCTCGGCCGCCGCTTCCGGCGAGGGTGCCGCGGTCCGCGCTCGGGACAGCTCGACCGGATCACCGGGCAGCGTCCGATGCTCGAGGCCGCAGGCCCGCACCAGCTCCCCGAACCGGTCGTGGGTGGCCAGCGCGACCTCGTGGCCGGCCCGCTGAATGCGCTGCCCCAGCCCGGTGAAGGGCGCGACATCGCCACGAGACCCGGTGGTCAGGATCAAAATGCGCATATGGTGTCTCCGGGCGGTCGAAATCGGCGGGCCTGACGGGTCGCTTCCTGCCAGTCTCCCGTCCGATACGCGGGAGCGGCGCCGGGTCGCAATCCTGACGAGTTTGCCCGCCGGCCGAGTCTCCGTCACGGTGCGGTGCAGTCGCGATGTCAGGTCCCGCCCGGTGGCACAGCGCCCGCCGACGCCTTTGGCCGCAAACGTCCCGCTGGCGCTCGTCCGCGACGCGATGTTGTCGATCTGCTGTTCCGGATGACCGCGGATCGCCAAGATCTGAACCCGGCAGCCCAATGGCATCCGTTCAAAGCCGCATTTATCGGATATGCCCCGGCCTTACTCGCCTTAAGGAGGGCCGGGCTGGAGGGCTGGGCTGGGCCGGGGCTGGGCTGGGAGGGCCGGGGCTGGGCTGGGAGGGCCGGGGCTGGGCTGGGAGGGCCGGGCTGGCCGGGGCTGGCCGGGGCTGGGAGGGCTGGGAGAGCGATGGGAATTTTCCCGATCATGGGCGGTTCTGCGAGTCTGGGGTGAGCTCGTCGTAGAGGGCTTCCAACTGGCGGCTTTGGACAGTGAGGTTGAAGCGTTCGGCTACCCGGGTGCGGGCCTGACTGCCCAGGCGCTTGCGGAGCACGTCGTCGGCCAGGAGGCGGCTCAGGTTGGCGGCCAGCGCGGCGCGATCGCCCTCCGGACCCAGCAGGCCCGTTTCGCCGTCGGTGACCGCCTCGGGGATGCCGCTGTGGGTGGTGGCCACCACCGGCAGGCCCAGCGCGGCCGCCTCCAGGACCGTGGTGGGCAGGCCCTCGGTGTCGCCGTCGCGCGCGGTGCGGGAGGGTGCGGCCAGCAAGCGGGACGCCGTCAGCACCCGGGTCACCTGCTCGGGCGGCTGCGCGCCCAGGAAAGTCGCGTCCACGCCCAGTGCCGCGGCGTACGCCCGCATCGTGGAAAGCATCGGCCCGGCACCCAGCAGGACGGTCCGGGGCCGAGTGGGACCGAGCGCAGCGAGGGCCGCGAGGAGGTCGTCGACGCCCTTCTTCTCGACGAAGCGGCCGACGAACGCTACGTCCCACTCCTTGCGGCGGTCGGGCACCTCGGCGGGCACCGGCACGCCGGTGTAGTGCACCCGGACCTTGGCGGGGTCGGCGCCGCACGCGACGGCCCGGTCGCGGATCACCTCGGAGACCGCGATGATCACGGCGGCCCGGCGGAAGACCGTGCGCAGGTGGTGGCGGTACCGCAGGCCGTGCAGGCCGGGGCTGGCCGGCTGCCTGGTGACGTCATGGCCGTGGACCGTGACCACCAGCGGCAGGCCGAGCCGCGCCGCCTCCCTGCTGACCAGCCAGCCGTCGCCGCCGAAGTGGGCGTGCACCAGGCGGGCGCCGGTCGTGCCGAGCAGCCTGCCCAGCCGGGGTGAGCTGCCGGTGAGGCGCAGCCGCAGAAAAGACCGGGGAGAGGGGAACGCGACCAGGTCGGCGGCGCGGGACAGGGGCGACGCGGTCCGGGTCGCGCCGACGTAGACCGGCTGCCAGCGGGTCAGCGCGTCGCCGTGGTTGCGCACGAACGTCTCGGAGCCGCCGAGCAGCGCGCTGCGCCAGATGACGACCCGGGGGTCAGCGGGCATCGACCGGACGGCCCATCACCAGGTCCCGGACCTGCGCCCGCAGCCCGGGCGGGAGGGTCCAGATCTGCACGAAGGTCAGGTAGTCGAGGGCGCCGGGGCGGCCGTGCGTGCGGGCCTCGGCGAGCAGCTCGCGGAAGACCCGGGTGCTGCGGGTCGGTGCGGCCATCGAGCTGAGCACGCTCATCGTGAACGCAGCGTACGCGCGCGGCGTGAAGAGGTCGCGGTTGCCGCGCAGCCAGGCGAGCTGGTCCTGCCACGGGTTGGCCAGGCTGATCCGGTCGCGGTCCTCGTCCTGGTGCCACAGCACCAGGGCCTCGTCGGCGTAGAGCAGTTCCACGTCGTCGTGCCGGACCGCGCGCAGGGCCCAGTCGAGTTCCTGCTGGCGGCGCAGGCCCACGGTGAACGGCACCCGGCGCAACAGCTCGGTCGGGGCCAGGATGGTCGACGTCTGGATGAATCCGTCGCCGTGGAACAGGCCACGCCGGACGGTGAAGTATTCGCTGAGCGGCTCGCCGGGTGCGGGCAGCCGGCGCGGCAGCACGGTGTCGGCGCGCGGCGTCCGGCTGATCATCCGGCTGGCGACCACCGGCGACGGCCGGTTCGCCGCGGCGGCCAGCTCCAGCTGGCGCTCCAGTTTGGTGGGCAGCCACTCGTCGTCGTCGTCCAGCAGCGCGGTCCAGCGGCCGCGGGCGTTGCCGGCACCGACGTTGCGCGCGTTCGGTGCCTTGCCGGGCCGGGCCAGCTCGATCACCCGCAGCCGCTCGTCACCGACCGCCGCCAGATTGGCGCGCGTGTCCGGGTCCGGGCCGTCGACCACCACGACCACCTCGAGGGCCTCGTGGGTCTGCGCGAGGGCGCTGCGGACGGCGCGGACGGCCAGGTCCGGGCGGTTGCGCGTCGGGATGACGACGCTGACGTCCGGTGCGGAGAACATGGACCGGGACGTTAGGGACGCCGGGCGGCGTACGGGTTAATTACCGGCGGCGCGGACGCTGCCAGAAAGTTCACACCGAACTCTTATCGGGCAGCACCGATCTGCCGGGCCGCCGGATCCGTGTTGGTTAGGGACGGATCGCCGGGCGAAAGGAAGATGATCTTGAGGAGACGACCCGCCGTGCGCTATCGCCGCCGCCGTACCCCCAGTTGGGCCCGGTGGTGCGTCACGCTCGGTGCCCTGCTGGCCGTGGTGGCCGGCGGATCGGTGGTGGCCCTGCAGGTCACCGTCGGCGCCGCCACCAGTTCGGTGTCGCAGCAGGCCCTGCTCGGCTCCTCGCGGTCACAGGCCAAGCGCGCGTCGATCAAGGGTGCCAAGAACATCCTGCTGGTCGGCATCGACGCCCGGAAGGACGCGCTGCCCAAGGCCGGCACCCGCTCCGACTCGATCATCCTGCTGCACATTCCGGCCGACCACCAGTCCGGCTACCTGATCTCGCTGCCCCGGGACAGCTTCGTCGAGATTCCGGCGTACGACAACGGCGCGCAGCGGTTCGCCGGCGGTGAGAACAAAATCAACTCCGCGTTCTTCTTCGGCAGCCGCGGCCTGACCGGACCGGAGGCGCTGTCCGGCGGCTTCGAACTGCTCTCGCTGACGATCAAGGACCTGACCGGCATCACCCCGGACGCCGGCGCGATCATCGACTTCCAGGGCTTCCGCAACGTGGTCAACGTGCTCGGCAAGGTCTGCATGAAGGTCGAGCAGAACGTCACCTCGGTGCATCGCGGGGTGGACAACGAGACCGGCGAGTTCGCCGTCCCGTACGTGCTCAACAAGGACGGCTCGGTGCGTTCCAAGGTCCGTGGCGTGACCGCGAACTTCTACGAGAAGGGCGACCGCTGCTTCAACCCGACCGAGGCGCTCGACTTCGTGCGGCAGCGCGACCTGCTGGAGAACCGCGACTTCGACTACGGCCGGCAGCGCAACCAGCAGCTGTTCTTCAAGGCCATCATCAAGCAGGCGATCGACGACGGGCTGGCCTCGCCGACCAAGCTGCCCGGCCTGGTCAAGGCGTTCGGGCAGACCATGACGGTCGACTCCGGCGGCATCTCGCTGGAGGACTGGGTGTTCGCGATGAAGGGCATCAACCCGGACGACCTGGTCACCCTCAAGACCAACGAGGGCAAGTTCAACAGCCGGCAGGTGCCCGGCGTGGGCAGCGTCGAGGTGCTCAGCGACGACAGCCTGGCCCTGCTGCGGGCGGCCCGCAACGACACCGTCGCGGAGTTCGCCGCGGCCAATCCGGAGTACGTGTCGAAGACCTGATGTGCCAGCCTTTTCCGGTCACTCTCCCGAGGTAGCGCCGGTGCACCCGGCGCGGCGTACCGTGTTAGCGCACCCCGCTGGGGCGATGACTAGGGAGGATCGTGGGCGGGTTACCGCTCTTGGACCGGGTCGCCCTCGGTGACCATGTCTGCTGGGCCGTCGACGACGACGCCGTCCGGATGGAGGCGATCGCCGGGTTCGTGCGCGCCGGGCTCCAGGCCCGCCATCAGGTGCACTACTGCGGCGACGACCCGGCGAGCGTGCTGGCCGGCCTGACCCGGCACGGCATCGGCACCGGCCCGGCCACCGCGGCCGGGCAGCTTATCGTGCAGTCCGCGGAAAGCTCGTACCTGGCCTGCGGCCACTTCGACCCGGAGGCCACCATCGCGCTGTGGCACCGGCAGATCGCCGACGCGCTGGCCGCCGGCTACCTGGGCATCCGGGTGGTCGGCGACATGACCTGGGCGACCCGCGGCATACCCGGCCGGGACCGGTTGCCGTGGTACGAGGCCCAGGTGAACACCGTCTTCCTCGGCGGGCACGTCGCCGGCGTGTGCGCGTACGACCGCCGTGTCTTCGATCCTCTGGAGCTGCGCCGGCTCTCCTGGGCCCACCACGGCGCGGCCTCGACCGGGTCGGCTTACGACCCCGGCACCTCGCTGCGGATCGCCCGCACCCGCAACCCGAGAGGCGTGCGGCTGTCCGGCGAGGTCGACCTGTCCAACCGGATCGCACTGACCACCCTGGTCGAGCACCTGTTCGACGACGGCGGGCCGGAGGTCACGGTCGACCTGACCGACCTCACCTTCGCCGACACCGCCTCGGTCCGGATCCTGGTGGCCGCCGCCGACAGCGGCGCCGGCCGGATCCGCCTGGTCGGCTGCTCCCCGGCCGTGCTGCGGCTGCTCGACTTCCACCATGCCGGCGAGGTGCCGGACCTCATCGTGGAGGCGCTGTGAGAGCGTCCACATTCGACCATCCCGCCCTGCTGTACCGCACCTCGGACGAATACCTGGCCGGCACCACCGGCTTCGTCCGCGCCGCCCGCGCCGATGGCGACCGGGTGCTGGTGGCGGTGCCGGGCGACCATCTGACCCTGCTCCGCGCTGCGCTGGCCGGCGAGGAGGCCGGGGTCGCGTTCGCCGACATCAGCGAGTCCGGCCGCAACCCGGGCCGGATCATCCCGTCGGTCCTGCTCCAGTTCGCCGCGGAACACGCCGACACCCGCGTCTCGATCGTCGGCGAACCGGTGTGGCCCGGGCGCTCCGCCCTGGAATACCCGGCGTGCGCCACCCACGAGGCGCTGATCAACGTCGCCTTCGCCGGCCGGGACGCCACCATCCTGTGCCCGTACGACACCAGCTGCCTGGACGCCGCCATGGTCGACGACGCCCGGCGCACCCACCCGGTCCTGATCGAGCACGGCAACCGGATGCCGAACGACCGCTACGAGGAGCCGCTGCGCACCGCGGCCCGGTACAACGTGCCGCTGCCGCCACCGCCCGACGGCGCCGCCACGATGCCGTACGCCACCGGCGCCGACCTGGCCGACGTGCGCGCGTTCGTGCGCCGGCAGTCAGCGGGGGTGCTGTCCGCCGCGCGGGCCGCCGAGCTGATGCTGGCCGCGCACGAACTGGCCGCCAACACCATCACCCACACCGGCGGCGGCGGCCGGATAGCCGTCTGGCCCGAGCCGGGCCTGATGGCCTGCCAGGTCGACGACACCGGGCACCTGGCCGACCCGATGGCCGGCCGGGTCCCGCCGCCGGCCCGGCAGCCCAGCGGGCGCGGCCTGCTGCTGGTCAACCAGCTGTGCGACCTGGTGCGGCTGCACACCCGGCCGGGCGCCACCAGTATCCGGATTCACATCCTCTGCGGATGACGTGACCCGGCTGCCCCACCGGTTAGAACGTTACCGGGAGGCCGCGATGACAACGACATACCTGTCCGTGCGCCAGGCCGCGTTCATCGGGGTCGGGTCGATGGTGGGCGCGGGGATCTTCGCCCTGCTCGGCGCCGCCGGCGAGGTGGCCGGTGCCGCGGTCTGGCTGTCGTTCCTGATCGCCGGGGCGGTCGCGGCGCTGCAGGGCTACTCGTTCGCCCGGCTCGGCGCCCGCTATCCGAGCGCCGGCGGCCTGCTCGAGTACGTCGCCAAGGGGTTCGGCGACGGCCACGTCACCGGGGTCACGGCCTGGCTCACGTACACCGCGAACGCCATCGTCACGGCGATGGTCGCGGTCTCCTTCGGCAGCTACGCCAGCGACATGTTCAGCGGTGGCAGCGCCGGCTGGGCCAAGTTCTTCGCCGCGTTCGTCATCGTCGCGATGACCGTGGTGAACGTGGTCGGCTCCACGCTGGTGGCCCGGGCGCAGACCGTGATCGTGTACGTGGTGCTCGGCATCCTGGTGCTGTTCGCCGTGGTGACCCTCACGAACATGACGCCGGACCTGCTGGCGCCGTCCGGTTATCCGCCGGTGCGCGACATCGTGTCCAGCGTCGCGCTCACTTTCTTCGCGTTCCTGGGCTTCGGCATCATCACGTTCACCGCCAAGGACCTGGCCCAGCCGTCCCGCCAACTGCCCCGGGCGATGTTCCTGGCGCTCGCCATCGCCACGGTCATCTACGTCGCCATCGCGGTCGGCGTCTTCGGCACGCTGACCGTCGGCGAGGTGATCTCCTCGGGTGGCACCGCCCTCGCGGTGGCCGCCGAGCCCTCGCTCGGCACCGCCGGTTACTGGCTGATGTCGATCACCGCCATCTTCGCCACCGCGGGTGCCACCAACGCCGGCCTCTATCCGGCGGCCGGCCTGAGCGACCGGCTCGCGGCCACCGGCCAGTTCCCGCCGGTGATGGCCCGGACCACCGGGCGGGCCTCGAACGGCCTGCTCATCCAGGCCGCGATCTGTCTCGCCCTGGCGTTGCTGTTCAAGCTGACCGCGATCGCCTCGATCGGCAGCGCGGTGGCCCTGCTGATCTTCATCCTGGTGACCGCCGCCCATTTCCGGGTACGCGCCGACACCGGCGCCAGCGTCGTGATGCTCATCCTGGCGGTCGCCACGGCCGGTGTGGTCCTGGTGACGTTCGTGCTCACCGATCTCATCCACGCGCCCGCCTCGATGGTGACCCTGCTCGGCGTCATCCTGGTGAGCATCGGCCTCGACGTGGCCTGGAAGCGCCGCCGGGTCTACCCGGCGTCCAGGTAGACCTCGATCTCGTAGATCAGGCGGACCGGCTCGCCGTTGGTGACGCCGACGAAGACCGGTTCGCCGGCCGGCGTGCGCCCGAGCCGCCACACCTCGGCGCGGGCGGCGTCGCGGGACTCGGGGTGGGCCTTGCCGGCCCGGTGCAGCGCCAGGACCCGGCGGGCGGTGCCGCGGTCGCTGTCCACCTGGATGCGCATGTGGGCCACGAGCACCAACCTAACACCGTTAAGGTGGAGCCGTGCGGGACAGGGAACCGGTGACCACCGAGCGGATCGTCGCGACGGCCGTGGCGCTGCTCGACGAGGGCGGGGCGCACGGGCTCACCATGCGCCGCCTCGCCGGCCGGCTGGCGGTCACCGCCACGGCGCTCTACTGGCACGTCAAGACCAAGGACGACGTACTGGATCTGGCCGTTGACCGGATCTTCGGTGACGTGCCGCTCCCGGCGGCCGGCGCGGACTGGCGGGACGACGCTCGAGGACTGCTCCGGGAGTGGCGGCTGGCCATGCTGCGGCACCCGTGGGCGCCGGGGCTGATCGGCCGGCCGGTGGTGGGTCCGAACGTGCTGGCCCGCACCGAGTTCCTGCAGAGTGCGCTGGCCCGCGGCGGCTATGCGGGACGGCGGCTCACGGTGATCACCCGGGTGCTGGCGAACTATGTGATCGGGTCGGCGCTGACCGAGGCGACCGGCCGGGCCGCACCGGACGACGACCTGTTCGAGGCCGGGCTGGACGCCATCCTCTAGGAATCGAGGACGTCGAGCGCCAGGCGCACGGTGCTGCCGAACATCCGGGTGCGGCCGTCGTTGCAGGCGACCAGCGCGGCCCGGCTGCGGTCGCGGGACACGGCGGCGGTGGCCACCCAGCGGGTGTTCGAGCCCTGCTGCACGTACGCCACCCGGTCCAGCAACGGCCCGCGGGTGGGAATCCACCAGCCCATGCCCTGCTGGGTGGCCACCCCGGCGGGCGGGGTGCAGATCCGCTCGATCGACTCCGGCCCGATCAGGCGGCCGGGTTGGTCGAGAAACGTGCGCATGAAGAGGGCCCAGTCGCCGAGGGTCGAATGCAGCCGGCCGGCGGGGGAGAGCAGCGGCGGGTTGTCCGGCGGGTATGTCAGCGACGTGCTGTCCGGCTCGATCGCCGGGCCGCGACCGAAGCCCCGCCACCGGGCCCGGTGCCCGCGCGGCTGCCCGTCACCGGGCGGCCCGAAACCACCGCTGGTGATGCCCAGCGGCCGCAGTACCTCATCGGTGAGTACGTCCTCGAACGGCTTTCCGGTCATCCGCTCCAGCGCCGCCCCCACCAGCGTGTAGCCGAGATTGGAATACCGGAACCTCCCCGGCTCCGACGGCGGAAGCGCCAGAGTGTCCGCCGCGAGCAGTGCCCGTTGCGCCGTCACCGGTGCCGGATCGGTCAGCGCCGCCCGCATCCGGTCGGCTGTCGGGTTGGCCGGCATCCCGGCCGTGTGCACCAGTACGTCGGCCAGCGTGACCTGCCGCCAGCCGGCGTCGGCGTCCCCGTCGAACAGCGACGCCACCGGCGCGGACCAGTCCAGCTCGCCGCGCTCGGCGAACCGGGCCACGGTCACCGCGGTCATCGCCTTCATGCAGGAGCCGATGTGCCACCGGTCGTCCGGGGTGACCGGGTCGTCGCCGCCGCGGACGCGTTCACCGCGGGCCACCACGTCGACCGGGCCGGTGGCGGGCACCAGCGCCACGGCCACCCCCGGCGCGCCGGACCGGGCCCGGAACCGCTCCACCGGCTCGATCATGAGTCCTCCCAGGGCACCGACGGGCGCAGGTCGAGCACCGCGCACAGCACGGACAGCAGCGGGATCACGTGTTGCTCGCGGACCGCGTAGGTGCCGCGTTCGGGCTGGTGGACCACGCCGGCCGCGAGCAACTCCTTGAGGTGGTGGAACAGCTGGCCGGGGGAGGGCTGGTCGAGCCGCTGGGCCAGCTCGGCGGTGGTGAGCCGGCGGCGCAGCAACTCGGTCGCGATGCGGACCCGGGTGGGGTTGGCCAGGGCGGCCAGCACGCCGGCGCTGGCGTCGGCCGGCGCGGACCGGATCTCGTCCCAGCCGCGGACGACCTGCCACGCCAGGGTCTGGCCGTCCCAGCCGCCGAGGCCGGCGTAGAGCACGGTGTCGGCGTCGAGATGCTGGTCGAGCATGGCGGGGACGGCGGGCGGGCGGGCGGTGGCCTCGAGCGCGGCCACCCGGCGGCCCAGGCTGGCGAGCTCCCGTGCCATCTCGTCGGCGTTCATGTCGCCTACGCTACTCCGGTATTCCGGAATTAGAAAGCGATAGGTTCGAGATCTAGCACGCGCCGGGATACCCGCTGTTATCGATAACAATTGGGTCTCGGCTAACGGTTGCGCTAAGCATCGATATTAAGTTTCCTCTACATGTCGCCGACGTTGCCGACGGCCGTTGACAGGCCTGTTGTTAGCGTTCACACTCGACCGCACGCTGCTGCCCCCCGAGCGAAGGAGTTACGCGCTATGAGACTCAACCGGATGGGGGCAGTCGCCTCCGCCGTCGCCCTTGTCGCCGCGCTGGCCGCGTGCGGTTCCAGCGAGAAGACCGCCGACCAGGCGCCCGCGGCGGGCGACAACAAGGGCGCGCTCGTCGGCGTCACGATGCCCACCAAGTCGTCGGAGCGGTGGATCTCCGACGGTGACAACGTCAAAAAGCAGCTCGAGGCCCTCGGATACACCGTCGACCTGCAGTACGCCGAGAACGACATCCCGACCCAGACGCAGCAGCTCGACAACCAGATCACCAAGGGCGCGAAGCTGCTGATCATCGCGTCGATCGACGGCACCGCGATCACCACGCAGCTGGAGAACGCGAAGGCCAACAAGATCCCGGTCATCGCCTACGACCGGCTCATCCGGGACAGCCCGAACGTCGACTACTACGCCACCTTCGACAACTTCAAGGTCGGCGTGCAGCAGGCGACCTCGCTGCTGGTCGGCCTCAAGGTGCTCAACGCGGACGGGACGCCGGGCAGCGCCAAGGGCCCGTTCAACATCGAGCTGTTCGCCGGCTCGCCGGACGACAACAACGCCACCTTCTTCTTCAACGGCGCGATGAGCGTGCTCAAGCCTTTCCTGGACAACAAGACGCTGACCGTCAAGAGCGGACAGACCGACTTCAAGACCGTCGCCATCCTGCGCTGGGACCCGGCCACCGCGCAGAAGCGCATGGAGAACCTGCTGACCTCGACCTACAAGGGCGACGTCAAGGTCGACGGCGTGCTCTCGCCGTACGACGGCCTCTCGATCGGCATCCTGTCCGCGCTGAAGTCCAGCGGCTACGGCACCGCGGCGCAGAAGTACCCGGTTGTCACCGGCCAGGACGCCGAGCTCGCCTCGGTCAAGTCGATCATCGCGGACGAGCAGTACGCGACCATCTACAAGGACACCCGGCAGCTGGCCAAGACCACGGTCGAGATGGCCGACGCCGTGCTCAAGGGCCAGGCCCCGCAGACCAACAACACGACGGACTACGACAACGGCGTGAAGGTCGTGCCGTCGATGCTGCTCCAGTCGGTGATCGTGGACAAGACCAACTACAAGAAGGAGCTTGTGGACACCGGGTACTACACCGAGGCCCAGCTCGGGTCATGACCGAGGCCATCCTCCGCATGCGGAGCATCACCAAGACGTTCCCGGGCGTGAAGGCGCTCTCGGACGTCAACCTGGAGGTGCTCCGCGGCGAGATCCACGCGATCTGCGGGGAGAACGGCGCCGGGAAGTCCACCCTGATGAAGGTGCTTTCCGGCGTCTACCCGCACGGCGACTACGAGGGTGAGATCACCTTCTCCGACGAGCCGTGCCGGTTCTCCGGGATCCGCGACAGCGAGCACCGCGGCATCGTGATCATCCACCAGGAGCTGGCGCTCGCGCCGAATCTGTCCATCGCCGAGAACATCTTCCTCGGCAACGAGCAGTCCAAGCGCGGGATGATCGACTGGAACCGCACCAACGCCGCGGCCGCCGACCTGCTCCGGCGGGTCGGCCTGCGGGAAAATCCGGTCACCCAGGTGCTCGACCTCGGCGTCGGCAAGCAGCAGCTGGTCGAGATCGCCAAGGCCCTGTCCAAGGAGGTCCGGCTGCTGATCCTCGACGAGCCCACCGCGGCGCTCAACGACGAGGACTCGGCGCACCTGCTCGACCTGCTGCGCGGCCTGCGCGAGCAGGGCATCACCTGCGTGATCATTTCGCACAAGCTGAACGAGGTGCTGGCCATCGCCGACCGCGTCACCATTCTGCGGGACGGCCGGACCATCACCACGTACGACGTCGAGGGCCTCACCGAAGACAAGATCATCTCCGGCATGGTGGGCCGCGACCTCGACCACCGGTTCCCGCCGCACGAGCCGACCATCGGCGCGGAGATCCTGCGGATCGAGGACTGGTCCGTGCACAGCCCCACCCAGCACGGGCGGCTGGTGGTGCGCAACGCCAACCTCACCCTGCGGCGCGGCGAGATCGTGGGACTCGCCGGGCTGATGGGCGCCGGCCGCACCGAGCTCGCGATGAGCATCTTCGGCCGCGCCTACGGCGCGAACATCACCGGGCGGATCTTCAAGGACGGCCAGGAGATCCGGTTGCGGTCCGTGCAGGAGGCGATCAGACACGGCATCGCGTACGCCACGGAGGACCGCAAGCGGTACGGCCTCAACCTGATCGAGGACATCAAGCGCAACGTGTCCGCCGCCGCGCTCGGCAAACTGGCGAAACGCGGCTGGGTCGACGACAACGAGGAGTACAAGGTCGCCGACGAGTTCCGCAAGAGCATGAACATCAAGGCGCCGAGCGTCTCGAGCATCACCGGCAAGCTCTCCGGCGGCAACCAGCAGAAGGTCGTACTCTCCAAATGGATCTTCACGGACCCGGACGTGCTGATCCTCGACGAGCCGACCCGCGGCATCGACGTCGGTGCGAAATATGAGATCTACACGATCATCAACGCGCTCGCCGACCAGGGCAAGGCCGTGCTGTTCATCTCCAGCGAACTGCCCGAACTGCTCGGGCTCTGCGACCGCGTCTACACCCTCTCGGCCGGCCGGATCACCGGTGAGGTGCCCCGCGCCGAGGCCACCCAGGAGGGCCTGATGACCCTCATGACCGCCGGACAGGAGGCAGGCAAATGAGCGTCGCACCGACCAATGCCGATCTCGCCCTGGACACCACGCCCGCCGCCCCCGACGGCACCGGCCGCGGCCGGTTCTCGCTCAACCTGCGGCAGAGCGGCATCTACATCGCGTTCGCGCTGATCGTGCTGCTGTTCACGGTGCTCACCGGCGGCGACATGCTGGCGCCGCAGAACATCAGCAACATCATCGTGCAGAACTCGTACATCCTGATCCTGGCGATCGGGATGATCCTGGTGATCATCGCCGGGCACATCGACCTGTCGGTGGGCTCGGTGGTGGCCGCGACCGGTGCGGTCGCCTCGGTGATGATGGTGCAGCACGACATCGCGTGGCCCGTCGCGCTGGTGGCGACGCTGATCATCGGTGGCGCGATCGGTGCCTGGCAGGGCTACTGGGTGGCGTACTTCGGCATTCCCGCGTTCATCGTCACGCTGGCCGGCATGCTGCTGTTCCGGGCCATCACGCTGACCATCCTGGGCAACCGGGGCATCGGCCCGTTCCCGGACGAGGTGCGCACCCTGGCCAACGGCTTCACCGAGGGCTACCTGGGCAACATCGGCCTGGGCGTGCTCGGTGGCGCCGACCTGTTCAGCCTGCTGATCGGCGTGGTCGCGGTGGCCGGCATCGTGGTCAGCCAGTGGCGGGCCCGGGCCGGCCGGCTCGCCTACGGCCAGGCGGTCGACCCGCTGCCGCTGTTCTTCATCAAGATCGCGGTGGCCGCCGTCGTGGTCATGTTCGTGGTCATCCAGCTGGCCCGCTTCCGCAACCTGCCCTGGGTGCTGGTGCTGCTGGCCGCCCTGGTGCTGGGTTACTCGCTGCTGGCCAACAAGTCGGTCTTCGGCCGGCAGATCTATGCGGTGGGCGGCAACCTCCAGGCGGCAACCCTTTCCGGCGTACGCGTCAAATCGGTGGTCTTCTGGATCTTCGTGAACATGGGCGTGCTGGCCGCGCTGGCCGGCGTCATCTTCTCGGGCCGGCTCAACCAGGCCAACCCGATCGCCGGCCAGAACTTCGAACTGGACGCGATCGCGGCCGCGTTCATCGGCGGTGCCGCCGTCCAGGGCGGCGTCGGCAAGGTGGTCGGAGCCATCACCGGCGGCCTGATCATGGGCGTCATCAACAACGGCATGAGCCTGATCGGCGCCCAGTCCGACAAGGTGATGCTGGTCAAGGGCGCCGTCCTGCTGGCCGCCGTGGCCTTCGACGTCTGGACGAAGCGCCGCGCCGGCGCCGCGCGCTGACCCTGTTCCAAGTCCGGGCCCCGCCTTCGAGAAATTTCTTCGAGGGCGGGGCAACCTTTTGCCCACCGGCGGACCACTACACATGTCGACCGCGTCGGCACGGACTTACCTCCGAGGTAACCCGGGCCCGCTGAGCACGGCGTTACAGCCCCCGCCGTTCTCGCGCCCGTTCCCCGGCCCTGAGCTGCTTCGCCGGCAGCTCAGGGCCGGCGGCTTTCTCAGCGCAGATCGGCCCAGCCGTCGTCGGGGATCCCGGTGAGCTCGCTGAGGCGTTCGATCGACCGCCGCAGGTGGGCGATTCTGCTCAACTGACGGGCCGGCGTGGCCGGATCGGCCGCGAGGTGGTCCAGGCGCTCGACGGCCTCCTGGCGGGACCGGTCGTCCGCCTGACCGAGTGCCCACGCCGCGGCGATCCGCATGCCGGGCGGAGATCCGGCCAGATCCCGGCGGAGTTCCGCGGCCGTCCCGGGATCCAGGCGGGCCAGGTCCCGGCCGGCCGTGGCGCGGACCATCGCCGGCAGCGTCTCGTCGCGGTGGATCTCACGCAGCACCGCGGTCATCTCGGTTGCCCCGGCCGCGGACCGCCGGTACACCTCGGTGGCCGCCCGGCAGCGCAGCCGGGCCGGCACGTCCGGCTTCAGGGCCAGGTCACGCAGGGTCTCGAGGGCCGTCTGCTGGTGCCGGCCGGCGGCGCACAACGACATCGCCGACTCGAGGCGGTCGTGCGGGTGCACCTCCGGGCCGCGGCAAATCTCGAGGAGCACGCCGGCCGCCGGCCGGGGGAGTACCTGAGCTGCCTGCCGCCGCAGGTGAAGCGGGACGCAGCGGTCGGCCGCCACCCGTTCGAGCAGCGGCAGGGCGCTGCGCCAGCCCGGCAGGCGGCCGGCGAGCAACCGGCCGGCGGCCCGGAGGCGGAGCGGGAGCGGCACCGCGTCGTCGGACAGGCCGTGGTCGAACTGCTGCCCGGACACGGTGGACAGGGCCAGCGCCGCGTCCAGCCGGTCGGCCGGGCCGGCGGCCGGGTCGTCCAGCACCGCCGTCAGCATCCTCACGGCCCAGGCTCGGTACACCGGGCTGAGGGCGGCGAGAGCGACCAGCGACGGCAGGGCACGCTGTTTCCCCCGGGACGAGTCGGAGAGCAGGTGGGCGGCGGCCACGTCGCGGTAGACCGGGCTGAGCCCGGCGAGCGCGGTGGCGGCGGCGCGGCGTTCGGCGGCGCGGAGGCCGGATGTTGCGAGAACGGCGACCAGGCCGGCCGCGGCCTGATCGCGGGCGGCCGGTCCGAGCTGTCCCATCAGCGTGGCGATCCGGCACCGGTCCGGCACGCCGAGGTCCGGCCGGCGCAGCAGGGCGGCGAGGGCGGAGGCGGCGAGGGCCCGGCCGGTGTGGATCTCGGCAAGGACGCACGCGGCGTGCCATCGCAGATGCAGCGGGCCCTCGGCAGCGAGCCCCCGCAGGACCGCGACACTGACCGCGGGCTCCGCGGGGTCGAGCCGGAAGTCGACGAACGCCAGGACCAGCCGGGTGCAGGCGGTGGACGCCGGCGGGAGCCCGGCCCGCCAGCCGGGACGATCGGCTGCCACGAGCGCCGCGCGGCGGCGGGTGTCGAGGGGAAACTCCTCGCCGAGTGCCAACGCCGTGAGCCGTGGGTCCGCCTCGGTGCCCTCGGGCTGGACCCGGGCGAGCGCCGACAGCAGCACGCATCTCCGCTGGGCGGAGAGCCGGGGGTCATGCTGGAGCAGAGCTGCGGCAGCAGCCGCCTCGTGGTGCATCCCGGCGTGATGGAGTTCCGCCACGGCGCCGACCCGCACATCGATGTCGTCATGGGCGGATCGGCTGAGCCCGGCCAGATGTTCGGTGGCGCCGCGCCGGACGGTGCTGTTGAGCTGCAACCCGGAGAAATCCTGGATGCGGAGCAGACCGGCGACCTGGGCCGGCAGCGGGCACCGCACCAGTGCGTCGCTCAGCTCCCGCTCCAGCCGGACCCGGTGTTCCGGCGCGACGAGCAACGAACCCATGGCGACCGCATGGATGTCGGCGGCCGAGACGCAGGGATCGCCGAGGCGTGCGGACAGCGCCTCGACGGCCCGCTCGCGGTCGGCTGCGGCAGCGGTCTCCTTGAGATGCCGGACCGCGCGGTACACCAGATCGCCGTCCGGTATCTCCGCGATCAGCTCGACGATCAGATCCGCCGAGGCCCGAGATCCGGCACCGACCTGGCAGAACCATTCGTATGCCTCGACGATCGCGTCGGGCCGGGCACCCGGATCGTCCACGATCTGTTGCACGGCGGCGATCCGGTGCGGGCGGCCCGCTGCCGGATCCGGGCCGTCGACGTCGAGCCGGTCCCAGGCGGCTTCGGCGGCGATGCGGTCGCGGGCCGGGGTGTGCGGGTCGGCCAGCATCGCCTGCAACGCGGTGGTGGCGCTCGCTCGCGCTGCGGGCGCCTGCCCGAGAAGACCGGCGGCAAGCACCCGGATGGGGGCGGGCTCGTGCGGATCGTGGGCGATGCTGCCGGCCACCCGCAGCACGGTCCGGCGCTCGGCAGGTCCGCGCCTGCCCAGCGCCCCGCAGACCCGGATGCGGTGCAGCGAACTCAGCGTGGCGTCCGTGGCGACCCTGGTGAGGACCTCCAGCATCCGGTGGTGGGCCGCCCGGCTCAGCACGGCCAGGGCGCCGGGTCCGGCCTCGTGTTCGTGCAGTGGCAGCGGTCCGTAGTGAAGGGCCGTGAGCAAGGTCGCGGCGGCGAGTTCGCGTTCGGCCGGAAGTATTTCGAGCATCATGCGGGCCGGCACCGCCTTGGCGCCGGGGGACGTCTGCGGGACGCTGAGCGACCTGCGCAGCCACGTGGCCGCGGCCGGCTGCATCTGCGGCCGCACGATCGCCAGCCAGAAGACGCCGGCGTAACCCCAGAAGTCGGGACCGCGCCGGGCGATGGCCGTCAGTGCGGCGCAGGCGTCCTCGAGTTCGTCCGGGCCGAGGCCGGCGAGCATGACCGCGGCCTCGTGCCGGGCACGTTCACAGGAGAACGGGTCCGCGGCGACGCCGCGCAGGGTCGCTGCCGCCACCGGTGCTGTCGCGGGGTCGAGCACGGCTCGGGCGATGGTCACGCAGACCCGGTTGTCCTCCGGAAGGGGGACGTGGTCCGCGGGAAGCTGAGCCAGCACGTCGTTGCGGAATGCGGCCGGCATCCGGAGGAGCGCTACCGCCGAGAGCCGGTAGCGCCACGCGTTCGCAGCCGGATCCCGCAGGACCCGGCCGATGAGTTCCGCCGCCGCGGCGTGGTATTCCGCGCCGAGATCGATGAGATGCTGGGCCGCGTCCCCGCGCACCCACGGGGTGTCCTTATTCGCGACCGCGGCGATGGCCAGCAGCGCCCGGCCGGCGGAACGGCGTTCCTCGGTGCCGAGATCGGCCAGGGCCCGGGCCGCCTCGATCCGCTCCTGATAGTCCAGGTAGGGATGGTGTGCGGTGGCCAGGAGCACTTCCCTGGCGACGCCGCTGTCCGGTTCGAGTTCGGCCAGCAACTGGGCGATCGGCAGTCTGTCCTGGCGCCAGGTGCCGGGGTCGTCGAGCGCGGCCCGGACGGTGGTCACGGCCTCCTCGCGGCGGTCCGGCCGGACCTCGGCGAGCACCCGCGCGATCGCCGCCCGGTCGATCGGTCGCAGCGCGGTTCGAGCCGTCATCGCCCGGTACTCGTCGTCCAGGGCCGCGCGGCCGGCCTCGCCGAGGTAGGCCAGTACCTCGGCGGTGGTCGTGCGTTCCTGTGCCGTTGCCAGCGGATCGCGCAGCGCGGCGGTCAGCGCCCGTACGGCATCCGGCTGGTGGGGCTCGCCGAGCGCGGCCAGGGTCTCGGCGAGCGCCGTCCGCTCGACGGGAAGCAGCGCCGTGGCCAGCCGCCGCCGGAGGGCCGCGGCCACGTCCGCCCGGCCGACCTCGGGGTCGTCGGCGAGGACCCGGGCCGCGATCGCCTGGAACTCGGGGCCGTGCCGCGATTCGTTCGCGTGCTCGCGGGCCCAGCTCCGGACCGCCGGGGTCCGTGGCAGGCGGCGCAGCAGTTTGACCGAGTGCGGGTTGCCCTCCATGGTGGCCCATCGCAGGCCCAGGTATTCGAGGCAGGCCGCCACCTGGGACTCGGTGGCGGACGCGCCGTCGGCGATCAGCGTGGCGGCGAGCAGTTGCTGGGTCTGCGAGCCCCGCTGCAGCCAGTCGACGAGCCGCGGTGACCCCGACCGGCACGTCCACCGGACCAGCACCGCGGTGGCCAGATCCTCGCCGTTCAGGCCGCGGTCGATCCACGTGCGCCACACCGGGTCGCGATGGTCGAAGGCGGCCGGCAGACCGGTTGCGAAGTGGTCGGCCGCGAAGTGCTCGGCGAACGTGTGGTGCACGAACGCCAGGTCGGTGCCGCGCCGGGTCAGCAGGCCGGTGCCGGTGAGGACGTCGGCCACCAGGTCGGCGGCCCACGGTGCGGCCGGGCCGGTCAGGCCGGCGTCCCGGCACCAGTCGGACGCCGCCCGCAGCAGCGAGTCCTCGGTGCCGACCTGGACCAGGGCCAGGTGCTCCACCAGGGACTGCACGTGGTCGAAGACCGCCTCCACCCCGGCCGGGCCGCCCGGTGTGCCGGCCAGCCGCTGCCTGAGCCGGGCGCGCAGGTCGCGGCGGCGGCCACCGCTGGCGTCGGCCAGAATGGCGATGTACTGCTCGTACAGGCCGAACCGGGTGCGGGGCAGGCCCCGGCCCGGGTCGGCGCCGAACACGGTAAGCGCGATCGTCGCCAGCAGCGGGATGGCCGCCACCTCGTCCAGGTCGGCGGCGCGCAGCTGGCGCAGGAACCGGGCGGTCAGATCGGCCGGCTGGTCGCCGTGGGTGGTGGCGAACGCGGTGGCCGCGAAGTCGTGCAGCGCGGTCCGGCTGAACGGCAGCAGCGTGTACATCCCGACGCCGGCGCCCAGCATCCGCTGCCGGACCGCACCGCCGAGCGGCCGGCTGAGCAGCACGATCCGGTAGGCCTGGCCGGGCTGCGCCATGCGCTCGGCGATGACGTCGACCAGCGCCTCCCGTTGCGTGCCGGTCACCTCGTCCAGACCGTCCACGATGACCATCCAGGTGAGCCCGTCCGGCACCGTGGACAGCAGGTCGGCCGGTGGCACCTCGTCGGCGTGCTGGCCCAGCCCGTCGGCGTACGCGCGGGCCAGCGCCGCGGTCCACGACAGTGCCCGGTGCCGGCTCAGCGCGCGCGCCGACACCAGCAGCGGCAGCACCGGCGTGGCGGCCGGCGTACCGTCGCCGTCGCCGGGCAGCCACGCCCGCGCCAGCCGTCCCGCCAGGTCACGGGCCAGGCTCGACTTGCCGAGCCCGGGCCCGCCCTCGACGAGCAGATGCCGGTGCCGGCCCAGCACCTGCTCGACCGGCCGCGCGGCCGGCATCACCCGCAGCCGGGTCTGCCCGGTGCGGCGTTCCTCGATGCGCTCCACCGCGGCCAGCTCACCCGGCTCGGCGCCGGCCGGCCCGCGCAGGCTTTCCAGGTCCTGCCGGACGTACATCGCCGCCATCGGCAGCCCGGCCTGACCGGGCACCCGGTACGGCACGGACTGCGCCGCCCGCAGTTGCGCCGCCATCAGCCGCGGCACCTCGGCCCGCACCCGGAATGTGCCCCAGGGCGTCGCGACCGGCACCGTCTCGGCCCGCGCCCGCCCGCCGGATGCCCACCCGCCGGATGCCCACCCATATGCCGAAATCGTCAGGCTGACCAGCGCCGCCGCTCCGGCCAGCACACTGGACCACTGGTCGGCGCGGTCGAGTCCCTCATTGAGCAGGAACGCGACGAGCGCCAGCAGCAGGCCGGCCCCCGCGAACGCCGCGACCGTCCCGGACCGTAGCCGGGGAATCCGCCTAGCCACCGTCCCATCATCACCGACCGCGACAACCCTGACACGCGGCCGAACGGCCGAGCCCTGGCAGCCGAACACTTCGGACAATCAGCGGACCGGCTGTTCCCCTCATGCGGGAAGGCCCGTCAGGCGTGTTCGGACTAAAGGGTCTCGGACACCGTGCGGCGGCCGCCGAGCCGGGCCGGGATCGCGGTCAGGCCGGCCACTACGACCACGGTGGCCAGGGCCACCGCGGCCAGCTGCCACAGAGACGGTGCCGTGGCCCGGTCGCCGTCGCCGCCGGTGATGGCCATGATGGCGGCGAACAGGGCGACGCCGCCCGGGAACACGCCCAGGATCGCGCCGGCCACGGCGGGCAGGACCTGGGCGGCGGCCAGGGCCGCGGACACCTCGCCGGGGGTGGCGCCCAGGGCTCGGGTCAGCGCGGACGCGTGCCGGTTGTCGAGGACCGTGGCCCAGGCGATCACTACGGCGTTCACCGCGGCCAGCGCCAGCAGGATGATCATCCAGACGCCCAGAACCCGGCGCAGCACCGCCACCTGGGACTCGACGTAGCCGGTGGCCTGCGGGTCGCTGGTCAGGAAGCCGTCCAGGATCAGGGCCACGTAGACGCCGCTGACCGTGATGGCGACCACCAGGACCGCCAGCGCCAGCCGGCGCGGGCGGCGGGCTGCCAGGCGTACGGCCAACAGGAGCGTGACCGGAAGGCGGGCCGAGACCGCTATCAGCCAGCCCACCCGGCGGGGTGGGCGGGGTGCGTCGGTCAGCGCGCTGACCGTGCTGGACCGGACCGCGCGCAGGGTGGGCACGACGGTCGCCGCAACGGCCACGGCCAGCGCCACCGCGATCACCACCGCGACCGTGGCGGGGGTCAGCGACGGGGTGCCCGCGCTGCCGATCAGGCCGGCGCTGTCGCCGGTGAGCAGGGGAGCGGTCAGCGCGCCCAGTGCCAGGCCGGCCGCGGCGGCGACCAGGGACACCAGCACGAACTCGGCCAGCAGCACCGCCGCGACCAGGCCGGGCGTGCCGCCGACCGCCTTGAGCAGGCCAACCCGCCGGGTCTGGTCGGCCATCCGGCCGCCGACCAGGACCGCGAGGCTGGCCGCCGCGAGCAGGGCGAGCAGCCACGCGCCGATCAGCAGCAGGATCTGCGAGTCACGGGCCAGCTCGGTGGCCTCGGCCAGGATCTCCGACGACGTGGTCAGGCCCATCCTTTCCGAGCGGCTCTCGACGAACGCCTGGGCGCCGCCGGGCTCGTCCAGCCGCAGGTTGAGCACGGCCGTGACGGCGCCGAGGCGCTGCACGTCGGCCCGGGTCAGCCAGATCAGGCCGGGGGTCTTCAGCAGGTCCGGCGGCAGCTGCTTGCCGGTGACGGCGCCACTGACGCAACCGGTGGGCACCAGGCAGGTCGAGGCGGGGTACGGGGCCATCGCCGCGGTGACCGCCACGCCGGCGACCCGGAACGACCGGCCGTTCAGGGCGATCGGGTCGCCCGCCTTGACCCGGTAGGCCGCGGCGAAGGAGGCCTCGAGCACCACGCCGCCGTCGCTGACCCAGTCGCCGTCGGTCAGCGCGGGCTGGTCGACGGTGGCGGGTGCCGCGTCCCGGCCGATCGCCTGCACGTCCGACGTACGGCCAAATGCCTGGAATTTCGCCCCGGCGACCGGGAACGGGCCACTGTGCTCGGCAACGCCCGCGGCGGTAGTCAACTTTTCCAGCTCGGCGGCGTCAGCGAAGGCGACCACGTCCGGGCCTCGAGTGGCCTCCCGGGTGGTCTGGTACGGATCGGCGGCCGCGTCGCGCAGGACCAGCCCCAGGGTCAGCGTCGTGGTGGCGGCCAGGACGGCGAGCAGCAACAATGCGGTCTCGACGCCGCGCCGGCGCAGGTCGCGAGCGGCGAGACGGCAGACGAGCAGCAGCAGGCCCACCGGTCAGTCCTCCAGTCCGGCGAGCGCGCCGAGCCGGCCCGAGGTGCCGCCGGAGAGCCGGGTCTCGTCCACCAGCACGCCGTCCCGCATCGAGATCAGCCGGTCGGCGGTGGCCGCGATCCGGGCGTCGTGGGTGACGATGACCAGCGTCTGCCCGGCCTGGTGCAGGCTCTCGAACAGGTTCAGCACGTCCAGCGTGGCGGCACTGTCCAGGTTTCCGGTCGGCTCGTCGGCCAGCACCACGGTCGGCTCGTTGACCAGCGCGCGTGCCACGGCGACCCGCTGCCGTTGCCCGCCGGACAATGCCGAGGGCAGGAAACCGGCCCGCTCGCCCAGCCCGACCCGCTCCAGCAGTTCCACGGCGCGGCGCCGGGCGGCCCGTGGCGAGCGCCCGGCGAGGAGGGCCGAGAGTTCCACGTTCTCGATCGCGGTCAGCTCCTCCATCAGGTGAAAGGCCTGAAAGACAAACCCGATTTCGGTACGCCGCAGCCGCGCCAGCGCCTTTTCGCCGGCGTTGTCGATGCGCCGGCCGGACAGCCACACCTCGCCGCCGCTGGGCCGGTCGAGCCCGCCGAGCAGGTGCAGCAGGGTGGATTTGCCGCAGCCGCTCGGCCCCATCACGGCGACGGTCTCACCCGCGGCGATCTCCACGTCGACCTCGTCCACGGCGCGCACGAGTCCCGCGTCCCGGCCGTACTCCTTGCGCAGCCCGCGTCCGCTCAGCGTGCTCACGATGCGCTCCTTCGGTGGGTCCAGTTCTGTTCGCACGCCTCCAGCCAGCGCAGGTCCGCCTGCAGCCGCAGCACGATGCCCTCCAGCAGCAGTGCCGCGTCGGAGTGCGCCGGCTCGGCCATCGCGGCGCGCTGCGCCTCCCGCAGCCGGCGCAGCAGTTCGCGGCGCTGCGTGTCCACGATGGTGACCGGATCGGCGAGCCCCGCGGCCGCCGCGGCGATCAGCTTGAGATGGAACTCGGCCAGATCCGGCCGCGGCCAGCCGACGTCCGCGATCCACTCGGCGACCCGCTGCTGCCCGGCCGCGGTCAGCGCGTAGACCTTACGGTCGGAACGCTCGGCGGTGGCTTCGGTGGCCAGGAAACCGGCCTTCTCCAGCCGGGACAGCGTCACGTAGACGTGGCCGGCGTTCATGTCCTCACCCAGCGGCCCGAGGGCGTCGCGGAGGCGCGCGCGGAGTTGATAGCCGTGGGTGGGTTCCTTGGCCAGCATGGCCAGGACTACTTCCTGCTGCATGGTTCCCCCTAACCGTTAGCTATGACATCTAACGGTTAGCCGTGCGGGTTTGTCAACCCGTTGCCAGGACGACCTCGGGCACCTGCTTGCGGACGCCGCGGATCAGCAGGTAGCCGATCATCCAGAACTCGCCGGCGGTGGCCGGGATGACCAGGAGGTCGGCGACCAGCGGCGCGCCCGGGGCCAGGTAGCCGAGGAAGGTGCTCAGCGCGTAGCCGACACCGCCGCCCACTAGGATCCAGCCCAGCTGGCGGGGCATCCAGCCGGAGCGCAGCACGCACCAGCCCATCGGGATCAGCCACAGGCCGAAGAACAGGGCGCCGGCCGTCCACAGGTGACCGCTGACCTGGAAGAGCGTCTGGACCGTCGAGGCGGCGTCGCCGTACGGGTCGCGGGCGATCTCGGCGGCGGTGCCGAGCAGGGCCGTGCTGATCAGGACGGTGACGGCGTTGACCAGGCCGAACGCGGCCACGCCGGCGGCCGCGAAACGGTCGGCGCGATGGAAGAGGCGGTAGAACCAGGCGGCGGCCAGGGCATGGGTCAGGACGGTCAGCAGTTCGAAGGCGACGGTGGCCCGGGCCAGGGCGGGGTGGGCGGTGAGGTTGGCCAGCGTGCCGGCGGGCTCGGTGGCGAACAGGCGGGGGCGGGTGATCAGGAAGCCGAGGGCGCCCGAGACGGCCAGGCCGAGGTAGAGCAGCCCGGTGATGCGGGCGGTGCGGACCAGTGGATGCATGGCGGCTCCTCCAGCCTTACGTTGTAAGGGAACCATACGTTGTAAGGTGTGGGGATGGCAACCAGGGCGTCCCGGCCGCCGCTGACCCGCGAACGCGTGCTGGCCGCGGCGGTCGGCCTGGCCGACTCGGACGGGCTCAACGCGCTGACCATGCGCCGGCTGGCCGGCATCCTCGACGTGGAGGCGATGTCGCTCTACCACCACCTGCCCGCCAAGGAGGCCCTGCTCGACGGGGTGGCCGAGACGGTGGTCGCCGAGATCTGCGCCGCGGCGAGCGGGGTGGGCGCTGACGACTGGCGGGCGTCGCTGCGCGGCCAGTTCCTGGCCGCCCGCCAGGTGATGCTGCGCCATCCGTGGGCGCCCGGCCTGCTCGGCACGCGCCGGTCCATCCCAATGGGCCTGTACGCGTACTACGACCGCATCGTCGGCACGCTGACCGGGGCCGGGTTCTCGCACCGGCTGGCGCATCGCGCGCTGCACGCGTTCGGGAGCCTGCCGCTGGGTTTCGCCCAGGAGACCTTCAGCCCGGCGGCCTCCGGCGGCGCCCTGGAACCCGAGTCGGCCGAGGCGGACCTCGCGGCGATGGCGGCGGTGGTGCCCCACCTGATGGCGATGATGCACGCCGAGATGCACGCGGCGACCGATCCGGTGCTGGGCTGGTGCGACAGCCAGACCGAGTTCGAGTTCACCGTGGACCTGTTGCTCGACGGCCTCGACCGGCTGCGCAGCGCGGACGGCTGAACCCTTCTTCCGGGTGACGCGTCGAGCGCGCCGGCTGAGTAGGGTCTGGCGGTAGGAGTGTTTGACGTCGCGCGAGACTCGCGGGAGATCGCATGACGGGCGAAAGCGTGAGCACCGGGATGGTGCCGGTCGAGCGGGTGGAGACGGCGACCCGCGAGATGGACGCGGTCGTCGACCTGATATCCCGGGTCTACGTGCCGCACCGGGCCTGGTTCCGGTGTCCCGATCCGGCGCTGGTCAGCGCCACGATGCGCACCGCGATGGCGGGCTCGCTCAACGTCGCGGCGCTCAACTGGTCCGGTGCGGAGTGGCACACCACCGAATCGGCGCCGGACGGGCGCCCGATCGGGATGGCCGCGCTACGCGGGTGCGGCGAGCTGGCCACCGGGCGGGACTCGCACACCTTCACCGCCGGGGAGGTGTTCCTGGTGCCGCCGGACGAGCCGTTCACGTTCTTCGGCGACGACTGCGACTTCGCGATGGTGCAGGTGCCCTGGGAGGCGGTGGCCGACCTGGCCGCGGAACACGCTGACATGCCGGGCGTGGAGCTGCGGTTCGAGTCGATGGGCCCGCTGTCGCCGGACCAGCAGCAGATCTTCACCAGCACCTCGCGGTTCCTCTGTGACCAGTTGGTCGGCTCCGGCGCCAGCGAGATCCACCCGCTGGTGATCCAGGAGATGACCCGGGTTGCGGCCGCGGCGCTGCTGGAGACGTTCCCGAACACCGCCATGTCCGCGTTCTACCTGCGCGGCGCGGGCTGGGTGCCGCCGGCCGCGGTCCGCGCCGCCGCGGAGTTCATCGAGGCGCACGCCGACCAGCCGATCACGACGGCGCAGATCGCCGTGGCGGCCGGGCTCAGCGCGCGCCGGCTGCAACACGCCTTCCACCGTCATCTCGACACCACCGTGACCGGATACCTGCGCCGGGTCCGGCTGGAACGCGCCCGCCAGGATCTGGCGGCGGCCGACCCGCGCGGCGGCCTCACCGTGGAAACCGCCGCCGGCCGCTGGGGCTGGGCCAACCCGGCCCAGTTCGTCCTCGCCTACCGTCGCCGGTTCGGCGTGTCACCCGGCGAAACCCTCAACAGATAGGGGTCGTCGTGGGCCAGGTCTTCAAGACTACGGAGATCGAGCTCGCCGAGCACATCCTCGGGGACAGCTACGGCGGCGGCATCCGCATCGACGCCGACCGTGGCGACACCAGGCTCCGCCTGGACCTGACCCCGATCACGCCGGGCGTGCGGCTCGACCAGATCAATCTCGGCCTTGATTTCGGGCTGCGCGCCAACCCGCTCGGTGTGGTGGTGATCTGCCACGTCCGGGCCGGGAGCGTCGTCTACCCGGGTGGCTGCCACGAGCGCGGCTACGGGCCGGGCGACGCCTTCATCCCGGTGCCGCACGACCACGCGTACACGGCCGTCTGCCAGGGGACCGACTTCACCACGGCGGTCCTCGACCCGGACCTGCCCGGCCGGATCGCCGAGACGGCGCCGGGCCGCACGCCGGCACCGGTCCGGTTCACCAGCGACGTGCCGGTGTCGCCGCAGGCCGCCCGGATCTGGGGCCGGACCCACGCGTTCGTCCGGGCCACCTTCACCGATCTCCGGGCCGAGGCGTACCCGCTGATCGCCGACGGCGCGGCCCGGCTGCTGGTGGCCACCGCGCTGGCGGTCTTCCCGAACAACCGGCTGACCGACCCGACCATCGAGGACCGGCACGACGCCAACCCGGTGGCGCTGCGGCGGGCGATCGCGTTCATCGACGACAACGCACACCGCACGATCACCGTCGCCGACATCGCCGCCAGCGCGTTCGTGACCGTCCGCGCCATCCAACTGGCCTTCCGCAGTCACCTGAACACCACGCCGATGGCCTACCTGCGCCGGGTGCGGCTCGAGGCGGTGCACCAGGCCCTGCGCGCCGCCGATCCGGCCACCACCAGCGTCATCGAGGTCGCCATGCGGTGGGGCTTCAGCAACCAGAGCCGGTTCGTCGCGACCTACCGCGCCGCGTACGGGATCTCGCCCGCCGCCACCCTGCGCCGCCACTGACCGCCGCCAGGCGTGGTGGATGTCGAGAACCGCGCGGCAGCTCCGTCTCCCGGGTGGAAGGCTGCTCAACCACTGGAGGGAGACCCGGCATGACGATCCGCCGGATGGACAACGTTCTCATCGTCGTCGAGGACATCGACGCGGTCATCGCGTTCTTCGTCGAGCTCGGCATGGAACTGGAGGGCAGGGGCCCGGTCGAGGGCCGCTGGGTGGAACAGGTCATCGGCATCGGCGACGTCCGGCAGGAGATCGCGATGCTGCGCACCCCGGACGGCCAGGGCAAAATCGAGCTGACGACGTTCCACCAGCCGCGGGCGGTCCGCAGCGAGCCGGCCGACGCGCCGGTCAACACGCTGGGCATCCGCCGGGTCATGTTCGCCGTCGACGACCTCGACGACGTCATCGCCCGGCTGCGCACTCACGGTGCCGAACTCGTCGGCGAGGTGGCCCGGTTCGAGAACTTCTACCGGCTCTGCTACCTGCGCGGCCCCGAGGGCCTCATCGTCGGGCTGGCCGAGGAGCTCGGCTAGCCTCGGTGGGTGATGGAACGAGATCTTCTTGCGGCCGGCGACCTCGCCGCCAGCTTGGCCGTATGCGCGGGCCGGTTGCAGCTGGAGCGGCGCGACACCCTGGTCGTGGGCGCGACCAAGGCGCACGCCAACGACGTCGTCTCCGACGTCGACATCGCCAGTGAGCGCCTCATCGTCGACGCCGTCCGGGCCGCGTGGCCGGACGACGCCGTGCAGGCCGAGGAGGGCCACGGCCGGCCCGGCACGAGTGGCTGGACCTGGGTTGTCGACCCGCTGGACGGCACCCGCAACTACATCAGCCGCACCGGCCCGTGGTCGGTCTGCATCGCGCTCTACCAGGGCGAGCAGGCCCGGATGGCGGTCGTGCACGAGCCGGTCGCGAACGAGACGTTCAGCGCCGTCGACGGCGGCGGGGCGCTGCTGAACGGCGCGAAGATCACGGCGTCGAGCGGGCCGCCGCTGGCCGAGGCGCTGGTCGGCGTCAGCTTCCAGCCCGGGCCGGAGACCAAGGAACGCGCCGGGCGGGTGATCCGCGAGCTGCTGCCGCTGTCCGGCGACATCCGCCGGCTGCCGGCCGCGCTCAACCTGGCGTACCAGGCCGCCGGCCGGCTGGACGGCGGCCTGGCCCTGGACACCAAGCTCTGGGACATCGCGGCCGGCGCCCTGATCGCCCGGGAGGCCGGCGTGGTCCTCGGCGGTCACGGCGAGGAATTCTCCACCGAGCTGACCATCGGTGCGGCTCCGGCGTTGTGGCCGGCCCTGTCCGAGCGGGTACGCGCGGCCCTTCAGCGACCGACGGCGTAGCGCACGTGGGCGGCGCCGTCCCACCCACGGCGCCGCGTCCAGAGTGCGCGAGAACACCACCTTGCCGATCCGGTTGACCGCCGCCTGGGTCTTGAGGCTGATCACGGTGAGGTGGTGGGTGACGATGTCGTGCAACTCACGGGCGATCCGGATGCGTTCCGAACCGACCGCCCGGTCGGCCTCCTCGGCCCGGTGCCTCCGCAGCCGCTCGGCCTCGTCGGCGAGGTGCACGATGTGCGCCTCGCGCTGCCGGATGACGTAGCCGGCCGCCCACGCCCCGCCGAACACCGCCGCGCTGGCCGCGTAGTCGGAGAACGCGCTGTCCTCCACCACCAGGGCGTAGAAGGCCCCGTTCAGCCCGATGGTCAGGGCCGGGCCCCAGAGCGTGGCGATCGGTCCGCAGTGCCGTCCCACCGTGTAGGCGGCCACGATCAGGGCGAGGACGTACGTGATCAGCCCGCCCTCCCGGTTGACCACGACGGTGAGCGGGCCGGCCGCGGTCACGGCGGCCAGCACCGGCACGGGCCAGCGCCGCCGCACCGCCAGCGGCGCGCAGTAGGCGACGGTCAGCAGCGCCTGCCGGCCCCGGTCGGCGACCTCCGGCGACGTCATGGCGGCGTCGATCAGGCCGACGACCAGGAGCGCCGCTGCGGCGGCCAGATCCGCGGGTGACTTCACCGGATCAACGTACGGCGGTTTTCCCGGCACCGGATCGGCTGTGCCGCCGAGACGAGGATCGGCGGCGCCGCCGATGCGCCCGGCCGCTGCCGCCGCCCACTCTTTTGCGGTGCCTGCCATGACACGTACGACGAAAGCCGGTGGCCTGGTCCTTGCCGCCGGCGCTGTTACCTGGGCGACCACCCTGCTGGTCGCGCGTCCCGAGATCGGCCAGACCGAGACCCTCGAGATCCTCGGCGGGTTCGCCTATCAGGCCGGGCTCGCGGGCTTCCTGTCCGCCGCGTGGTCGACCGGCGCGCTCGGCGCCGGGCGTACGGCCAAGGCTTTTTGTGGTTTGAGGCCGTTGTCCTGGATCCTGCGGGCCCGGGTCTGGCCGGCCCCGCTGCGGTACCTGCCGCTGATCGGCAGCCTGACGCTGCCGGTCGCCGCGGTCGTGGTGCTCACCGCCGGCAATCTCGCCGGCCAGATCGTCCAGGCGGCGGGACTGGCCCTCGTCTGGGGCGGAACCGGAATCCATCTGCAAAGGAGAGAACTGTGCGAAGTGTCCGTCAGATCGGCGTGACCCTGCTCGCCGTCGTGGCCCTGCTGTCGGCCGGGAACGCCGCCGCTGCTGCCACGCCGCTCCCGCAGTGGGCGACACACCAGATCGTCGCGCGGCACAGCGGACACTGCCTCACCGGGTTCATCCCGAAGGGCAGCCAGGCGCGGACCGCCGCCTGCGGCACCGAGGTCGACCAGCGGTGGGCGCTCTACCCGACCTACCCGGCCAGCCAGTGGTATTACGTGCGCACCGTCGCCTACGACACGTGCCTGGACGTCGAGGGTGCCGCGCTGGACAACTGGGCGCACGTCAACCATCAGCCGTGCGGCTACGCCGGCACGAACCGGCACTGGCGGCTGGTGCTCACCGACGGCGGTTACTACGAGCTGATCAACCGATGGAGCAACAGGTGCCTGGACATCTCGTGGGGCTGGGCCGTCCAGTACGACTGCAACAACGGCTACCACCAGCAGTTCCGTTTCCGTCCGAACTGAGCGCCCGCGGGGGAGCCACGGAGGCTCCCCCGCGGGGCGGTTACTTCAGGTAGGCGGACAGCGGGATGTTCTGCTCGCGCAGGGCGGTGGCGATCAGGCCGGCGATCTGGCGGGCGCCGGCGGCTTCGAAGTGGGTGTGGTCGTTGCAGAAGAAGGCGCCGACCGCGCCGGTGGTGTAGTCGCCGTTGTTCGGGCACAGGCCGAGCGAGTTGTAGAGCGCGACGCTGCGGGTGTGCAGATCGATCAGGGGTACGCCGTTGGCGGTCGCGGCGTTCTTCGTCTCGGTGAGGAAGCCGCGGTTGCCGACGGCCGAGTTGCCGCTGCACCGGATCGCGGCCACCGGGGTGATGAAGATCGGCTTGGCGCCGCGGGCCTTGGCGGCCTGGGCCATCACGTTCAGCAACTCGGTGTAGCGGGCGGTGCCGACGTGGCGGGGGCAGTTGGTGTCGCCGTCGTTGATGCCGAACTGGATGAACAGGTAGTCACCCGGCTTCATGCCGGTGCTCGCGTCCAGCATCGCGTTCCAGCGGGAGCTGTACGCGGTGGAGCTCAGCGTGCACTCGCCGGCCGCGTTCTTGGTGCTGGTGACGTTGCCCTCGTAGAGCCAGGTCTGGATGCTGCGGCCGCCGACCGCGCTGTTCTGCACGGTGACGCTGGTGTTGAAGTACGGCGCGAACTGGTTGCCCCAGCCGATCGGGCAGGCGCTCGCGTTGGCCATGGTGGAGTCGCCGGCCATCCAGATCTTCACGGCCGGCTGGGTGCTCGGGGTGGGAGCCGGCGTGCTCGGGCCGGTGCACGGGGTGGGCGACGGGGTCTGCGGAGTGGTGGTCGCCGCCGCGCCGGTGCAGGCGGTGCCGTTCAGGGTGAACGACGTGGGCACCGGATTGCTGCCGGTGAAGGTGCCGTTGAAGCCGAAGCCCGCCTTGCCGCCGGTGCCGACCGAGCCGTTCCAGCCGGCGTTGGTGGCGCTCACCGCGCTGCCGGTGACGGTGACGTTCGCGTTCCAGGCCTGGCTGATGCCCTGCCCGGACGCGAGGGTCCAGCCGAGGGTCCAGGCGCTCACCGGGTCACCGAGGTTGGTGATGGTGACGTCGGCGCCGAAGCCGCCGGTCCACTGGTTGGTGATCTTGTAGTCGACGCTGCAGCCGGCGGCCGCGGCCCGGGCGGTGGTGATGCCGAACATGCCGGCCAGGACCACCAGGGCGGCGGTGGCGCTCACGGCGAGACGCCGTCGGGTGGTGTTCATGCGGACGCTCCCGTGCAGGCGGTGCCGTTGAGGGCGAAACCGGTCGCGCCGCCCTGGTTGCCGGTGGTGATGAGGCCGAAGCTCGCCGAGCCGCCGGCCGGGATCGCGGCGTTCCAGGCGGCGTTGACGGCCGACGCGGTGGTGCCGGACTGGCTGGCGGTGGCGTTCCAGGACTGGCTGATCAGCTGGCCGGCGGGGAGGCTCCAGCGCAGCGTCCAGCCGTTGACGGCGGATGCCGAGGTGTTGCGGATCGTGACGTCGAACTGGGCGCCGGTGCCCCAGTCGCCGGTCTTGGCGTAGGTGACCGTGCAGGCGCCCGCCGCGGGCGGCGGGCTCGTGGTCGGGGTTGTAGTCGGGGTTGTAGTCGGAGTGGTGGTCGGGGGTGTCGTCGTGCTCAGCTTTTCGGTGAGCACCGGGCCGAGCCGGTCCGAGATCGCCAGGTGGCCCTTGTCGTTCGGGTGTACCGAGTCGCTCAGGCCGTCCGCCGGCAGCCACCCGGTGGTGTCGATGTAGAACACGTTGGCGTCGCCCGCGGCGTTGCGCGCCTGCACCGCCGCCTGCGTCTCGGCGGCATAGCGGCCGATGAAGGTACGCAGCGCGAGCAGCTTCGCGGCCGGGAACTTGGCCCGGACGTTCTGCAGGAAGGTGGTGTACTTCGCCTGGAAGTCGGGACCGGTCACGCCGTGGCTGCGGTCGTTGGTGCCCAGGTTGATGACCACCGCGTCGGCCCGGTAGCGGGCGAAGTTCCACTGGTCGGTGCCGACCTGCCCGCCGGACGACATCCAGTACCGGGTCTCGTGCGCCCAGCAGCCGTCGGTCGTCTCGGCCAGGCACATCCCGCCGATCGCGATCTGGGTGTGGTCGACGCCGAGCCGCTCGCCGGTCACGAAGGCGTAGTCGGTGACCGCCAGCTGGCTGCTGGTCGCGCCCGCGGTGATCGAGTCACCGACGAACTCGACCAGCTTGCTGCGGGCCGGCGCCTTGAACGTGCTCGCGCCCGAGTCCAGCACCAGCCCTTGGAACACCGCGTCGCCGGTGTACGAGCCGGCCACCTGCCGGTAGCTGACGATCAGCGTGTGGTTGCCGGCGGCCAGCGCGGTGGGCGTCAGGTTGATCGTGCCCGAGCCGGTGAACGACGTGAACGGCTTGCCGTCGATGCTCGCCCACAGCTGGATGGTGTTGCGCTGCTTGAGCTTCACCGTCTTACCGGTGAAGCCGACCCGCAGGTACGCGCCGGCCCAGTACGGCACGTAGGCGCTGGCGTTCGAGGTGTTCCATCGGCCGACGAAGCTGATGTTCGTATCGGACGGCGATCCGTCACCGACCGCCGCGCTGGCGGCCGGCAGGTTCGTCAGGACCGCGACGGTCAGTCCGAGACCGAGCGCGGCACCGAGGACGGCCCGCCGCGCTCCTTTCCAGGTAGGCATGGGGGTGTGCTTCCCTTCGCTGCGTCAGGCGGCGACAAGTTGACCTTGACCGAACTGTCGGACCTTATCATCGGCACCTGTCGATATCCGACCGCAGCGACCGTCATCGCAAAATATGAACGTCACTCAAAAAAGTTGTTGTCCCCCGCCGGCTGAAGCCTCGCCGGGCCGCGGACAGACGAGCGACGCGGCCGCCGGCCCAGGGGAGGACCGGCGGCCGCGCTGCTTTCGTCAGGTCCGGGTCAGCAGCCGGGGCCGCCGTACCGGGCGGTCCGGGCGCTGAGGCCGGCGACGTCGAATCCGGTGTAAGCCGGGCTCTCCGACCAGGTCATCGCCGAGGTGGTGCCGCCGACGTTGGAGGTCGAGGCGATGTACGCGCCGCTGGAGGCCGAGCCGATCACCCCGTCGCCCATGTCGGTGCAGGTCGGGTCGTTGTCCGCGTTCACCTGGCCGACGGCGTGGCTGGTGTCGTTGTTGGTGAAGGTGGTGACCGTCGGTGATGCTCCGGTCCAGTTCGAGCCGGCGAAGTAGCCGACCCAGTCGCCGACGCCGGTGGTGGTGCCGAACCACACCCACCAGTCGCCGTTGAAGTACTGGATGCCGCAGCGCTGGAACACGTTCGTGCTGAGCACGGTGCCGTGGTTGTGGGTCGTGTTGGCGGCGTTGTCGGTGAAGCCGGTGCCCCAGCCGAGGAACGAGCCGTTCACCCAGGCGCTGACGAACAGGTGCGTCTGGGTGTTGCCGAAGACGCTCTGGTTGACCGCCCAGCCGCACTCGACGATCTGCCGTGCGCTGTTGACGCTCTTCTCCACCGCGATCTCGGTCAGCGTGTAGTTGTCCGAGGCGGCGGTGTCCAGGACCGGCGCCTCCACCTCCAGGTTCGCGTAGAACCCGGTCGGCAGGGTGCCGGTGTGCCCGTCCACGCCGCCGTCGTGGAAGGTGCAGCCGGGGCACAGCGCGAAGGAGCCAGCCTTGGTGCGTGGTCGCGGTGGGGCCGGCGGGGTCTTCGGGCCCTTGACGCCCGGGACGGGCTTGTCGTTGGCGTTCTTCCGGGGTGCTTTGGTCCAGTTCTCCGGGAGGCTGGCCGGGGTGGTGCGCTCCCAGCTCAGCACCTCCTCGTTGGTGGGGTCCGACGAGCCGGCGGCGTTGGCCGTGGCCGGCGCGGCCAGACCGGCCAGCATCGCGAGGGCGCCGACGAGCAGCGCGGCGCGCAACTTATGGGTCAGGTTAGACACCTTCGTCCTCCAAGGACTCGCGGCCGAGGCCGGGGAGCGAGTGGTAAGTCGAGGGAAGCCGAGCGGCGAGTCATGTTACGGGAGCGGACCGGCGTGCGGAGTAATAGACCGGACAGGATGGATATGTGATTGACGTGTTGCGGCGCCGCGGCGGTCAGCAGTTCGGCGCGATGCTGGCGCCGGGCCACCCACCACATCGGTCAGGCCTCCAGGCACGCCGGCGGCGGGCGTACCGCCAAATCAGAGACGCAGCGCGCCCGGCGCAGAAGGCGGAACCACCGGATGGTTCGGGAGTACCGCGGCGACCGGCCGGTACGGGTCTCCAAGAGCGGGACGCGGGTCCGGATCGCCGTGATTGGGCCACATCGCGACCGCCCGCTCGGCCAGGGCGGTGATCGTCAGGGACGGGTTGACGCCCAGGTTGGCGGCCACCGCGGCGCCGTCGATCACGTGCAGGCCGGGGTGGCCGTAGAGGCGGTGGTACGGGTCGATCACGCCGTGGGACGGGTCGGCGCCGATCGCGCAACCGCCGATGAAGTGGCCGGTCACCGGGCGGCCGATCAGTTCGGTGGCGGCGCCCAGCGGGACGCCGTCGATCTCGCGGGCCACCCGGCGGGCCACGTCGTGGGCGGCCGGCACCCAGACCGGGTTGGGCTCGCCGACGCCGGGGCGGCTCCGCAGACGCCGGCCCAGCAGGCCGCGGCGGGTGTGCAGGGTGATCGAGTTGTCCAGCGGCTGCATGCCGAGGATCACGATGGTCTGCTCGGACCAGCGCCGCGGGCTGACCAGCAGGCGCAGGTTGCGGCGGTCGCGGATCAGCTCGCGCAGGCCGGCCCGCAGCCGGGAGCGGCCGCCGGTGTCGTCGATCAGCACGGTGGACAGCAGGGCCAGCAGGTTGCTGCCGGGGCCGTAGCGGACCGGCTCGATGTGGGTGGCCGGATCGGGGTGGATCGAGGAGGTGATGGCCACGCCGTGGCTGAAGTCGGCGTCCCGGCGGCGGGTCCGGGCGCCGAGGATCGACTCGGAGTTGGTGCGGCTGAGTTCGCCGAGGCGGGGGGAGACGCGCGGCAGGCGGCCGCGGTCGCGCAGGCGGAACAGCAACCGCTGGGTGCCTAGGGCACCGGCGGCGAAGACGACCTGGCCGGCGGTCAGGTTGCGGTGGGTGATTCCGCCGGTTTTGCGGGTACGCACGGCGAATCCGCCGCCGGCCAGCGGGCGCACGTCGGTGACGGTGGTGAGCGGGCGGACCTCGGCGCCCGCCTGTTCGGCCAGGTGCAGGTAGTTCTTGGTCAGCGTGTTCTTGGCGCCCACCCGGCAGCCGGTCATGCAGGAGCCGCACAGCGTGCAGGGGTTGCGCGCCGGGCCGGCGCCGCCGAAGAACGGGTCCGCGGTGTCCCGTTCGAAGAGCACGCCCACCGGCGTGGGCCGGTAGGTGTGGCCGACGCCCATCTCGTCGGCGACCGCGCGCAAGGCCCGGTCGGCCGCCGTCTCGACCGGGTTGGTGGTCACCCCCAGCATCCGCCTGGCTTGGTCGTACGCCGCGGTGAGCTCGCGTTTCCAATCCGTGATCATTGACCACTGTGGATCGTTGAAGAAGGCGTCGGGCGGCTCGTAGAGTGTGTTCGCGTAGCCGAGTGACCCGCCGCCCACCCCGGCGCCGGACATCACCATGGCGTGGGGGAGCAGGGTGAGGCGCAGGATGCCGTAACAACCGATGGCCGGTGCGTAGAGATAGCGGCGCAGCCGCCACGAGGTGCGGGCGAACTCGTCGTCCGCGAACCGGCGGCCGGCCTCGAGGACCGCCACCCGGTAACCCTTCTCGGTCAGGCGCAGCGCGCTCACGCTGCCGCCGAAGCCGGATCCGATGATGACGACGTCGAAGTCATGCGCCATGGCGTACGGTGACATCGTTGTTGGCGGGCTGTCAATAAGTGTCGATAAATGGAGGCGTCCGTGAACCACCACCGCCGCGGCAGTGGCAGCCCGATCGTGCTGATCCACGGCATCGGGAGTCGCTGGCAGGTGTGGTCGCCGCTGCTCGACCGGCTCGCCGAACAGCACGAGGTGATCGCGCTGGACCTGCCCGGGTTCGGTGACACCCCGCCGGACGGCGGCTCGGGCTCGGTGCCGTACCTGGCCGACCGGGTGGCCGCCTTCCTGCGCGAGATCGGCGTGCAGCGGCCCGCGGTGGGCGGCAGTTCGCTGGGCGGCGGCATCGCGCTCGAACTCGGCCGGCGCGGCCTGGCCCGCTCGGTGGTCGCGTTCTCGCCGGTCGGGTTCTTCACCCGGGCCGAGGCCACCTGGTGCCGGGCGGTGGTCACCGCGGCCCGGGCCGGCGGCACCGCGCTCGGCCCGGCGCTGCCCGCGCTGATGCGCACCCGGCCGGGCCGGACCGCGCTGTGCGGCCTGTTCTACGGCAAGCCGGCCGAGCTGTCGCCGGACGACTGCGTGGCCGACGCCCGGGCCCTGATCGCCGCGCCCGGTTTCGCCAAGGCCCGCCGCCGGCTGGGGCGCTGGCGGCTCACCGAGGAGCCGACCGGGCTGCCGGTGACCATCGCCTGGGGCGACCGTGACCTGGTGCTTCCCATCCGGCAGGCGCAGCGCGCCCGGCAGGTGCTGCCGCACGCCCGGCACGTACGCCTCAACGGCTGCGGGCACCTGCCGTTCGCGGACGATCCGCGCACCTGCGCGCGCCTGCTGCTGGAGGCATCCTGATCTATTGGCACAATGCCAATAGGCTGCTACGTTCGGCGGCATGAACCCGCGCGTGGTGATCATCGGGGCCGGGCTCGGCGGGATCGCCGCCGCCGTCGCGCTGGTCCGTGCGGGGTTCGACGACGTGCTGCTGCTGGAGAAGGCGGACCGGGTCGGCGGGGTGTGGAGGGACAACGTCTACCCGGGGTGCGCCTGCGACGTGCCGGCGCCGCTCTATTCGTACTCGTTCGCGCTCAACCCCGAGTGGTCCCGGCGCTTCCCGCCGCACCAGGAGATTCTGGCGTACGCGGAACGCACCGCCGACCGGCACGGCATCACTTCCCGGGTCCGGTTCGGCACCGAGGTCACCGGCGCGACCTGGGACGACGCGTCGAACGTCTGGCGGGTGGCCACCGCCGGCGGCACCGAATACGTGGCGGACGTGCTGGTGCCCGCGGCCGGCCAGCTGAGCCGGCCGGCCATGCCCAGCCTGCCCGGTGCGGACTCGTTCGCCGGCACCGCCCTGCACACTGCCCGGTGGGACCCGGACCTGGCGATCGAGGGCCGCCGGGTCGGGGTGATCGGCACCGGGGCCAGCGCCATCCAGCTGGTGCCGGCGATCGCGGGCCGGGCCGCGCACGTGACCGTGTTCCAGCGCACCGCCCCGTGGACGCTGCCCAAGCCGAACCGCCGCTACGGCGCCGCCCGCAGGCTCGCCTACCGCCGGGTGCCCGCGCTGATGCGGCTGCCCCGGGCCCTCACCTGGGCGATGACCATCGTGACCGGGCACGCGATCATCGGCGGCCGGGCGGCGGGGGCGTTCCTGCGCGGGGTCTCCACGGCGCAGCGGCGCTGGCAGGTGCGCGACCGGGGGCTGCGGGAACGGATCACCCCGGCCGAGCCGATGGGCTGCAAGCGGGTGCTGTTCACCAGCGACTGGCTGCCGACGCTGGCCCGCCCGGACGTCTCGCTGGTCACCGAGAAGATCGTTTCACTCTTTGCGGGCGGCGTCCGCACTGCCGACGGCACTGATCACAATCTGGACGTTCTGGTCTATGCGACCGGCTTCGCGGCCACCGAGTTCCTGGCCCCGATGACCATCACCGGGCGCGGCGGCGTCGCCCTGGCCGAACGATGGCGCGACGGCGCGTACGCGTACCTGGGCCTTGTTGTTCCGGGTTTTCCCAACCTGTTCCTGATCTACGGCCCGAACACCAACACGGGCAACACCTCGGTGCTCTACTTCCACGAGACGCAGGCGGCCTATCTGGTGCAGGCGGTGCGGCGGATCGCGGGGTCCGGGGCGGCCCTGGAGGTGCGCCCCGAACTCACCGCGACCTACGACGCCGAGATCCAGCGGCGGCTGGCCGGCAGCGTGTGGACCGGCTGCCAGAGCTGGTACCGCAACGCCACCGGCCGGATCGTCACCAACTGGCCGGGCATGGCGGCCGAGTACCGCCGCCGGACGTCCCGGCTCCAGCGCACGGACTATCTGTAGCTATCCGGCTGTAGTTATCCGGCGTCCGGTGCCACGAACACCGGCAGCTTCTTTTCGAAGAGGCGGGCGAACTTCAAAGTCGGGTGTACGCCGCGCGAGCGGACGGCCAGGTCGGCACCCCAGTCGGCGGCGCGCATCCGCTGGTTGGGCGTGCCGTGGTGGTTCGGGTCCTCGAAGAAGCAGTCCCCGATGTTGTAGAACGTCTCGAGCACCTTGCGCGAACGGTGCCAGCGCAGGTTGTCGCCCTTGCGGTGGGAGACGTAGTAGGAGCCGAAGCTGTCCGCCATCAGCTCGGTGCGGCGGGTCGCCTCCGGCCCGGTCAGCGGCGACTCGAACAGGTTGCGCTGGAACTGGATGTGGTGCCCGTACTCGTGCCCGAGCACCGCGTTCGGCGCCACGTCGGACAGCCCGATGGCCCGGAAACCCTCGAGCATGCCGTCGCCCATCAGCACCTTGTTGGTCGGCACGCCGACGCCCGGGATCTCCTCGCCCAGCGAGTCGTACGCGAACGCGTTGAAGGTGAACAGCGGGTGGTCACCGTGGTCGTACTGCGGCTGGTCGACGATGACCGCGAGCGCGGCGGCCACCTCGGCCGCTTCCGCCTCGGGCAGTTCCAGGGCCAGCGTCAGCAACCGGGTCATCCGGGCGGTGTCCAGCAGCACGCTGCCGTGCGCCGGCACCAGCTCGATGCCGGAGCCGTCGATGTCCCAGAACCGCTTCATGGTCCGGAACGAGCGCTGCAGCTTGCCGGTGTACTCGCCGTCCATGCCGAAGAACCGCTCCCGGGCCGGCTCGGGGAACAGCAGGGCGTCCAGGAACACCAGGTTGAGGGTGAGCACGAGCAGGACGTTCTCGACGTCGTCGGCGGTCCAGTCCGCGATGCTGGCGTCCAGCCACCGGAACAGCTCGGTGTCCTCGCAGACGTAGTCGTCCGGGTCGATCACATTTTCGGCGAGCTCCCGCAGGTCGCCGTCGGTGACGTTGAGCCGGTCCTCGAGCGCGGCGATCCGGGCCCGGTGGTTGGCCGGCAGCAGCTGCGCGATCCGCTCCCGCAGCTTGCGGTCGCGCTCCGTGGTGGTGCTGGCGGCCACCGGCGCGGCGCTCGCCGCCGGCACCGGCGCGACGGTCAGTCCGATTGCGACCGTGGCGATCAGAGCCACCGGCCAGGACAGAGTTTTTCGCATGCCGCCAAGCTATCGCCGGGAGTCAATGGGTGTGCGGCTCGACGCAGCCGAACTCCGGGTTCGCGCCGCGGACCTCGACCAGCACGCGTTCCGGCCGCACGTCTCCGATGAGGCAGCCGAACTCGGCGGACTGCACCGCGAAGAAGGCGCCCTCCGGCGGGGTGCTCGCGGTCCACCACTCCGGCACCCGCATCGGCGTGACGATCAGCGTGTCCGGGTCGGCGCCCAGATCGAGGAGCACCTCGCGGGTCTCGGTGGGCCGGAAGTCGCCGGCCTTCCGCAGCTTCTCCAGCCTGGGTTTCAGCTGCCCGGCCAGCTTTTCGCCGGCCCGCTTCTGCGCGGCGGTCAGTTCGGCGCGCTGCTTCCAGGCGTTGTTGTCGGCGTGGTTGGGCGCGGCGTCGCCCGGCCCGGCCGGGGTGGGCAGGAGGAATGGCGACGGGCTGCCCTCCGCCGGAGTCGCCGCCCCCGTCCCCGTCCCCGGGGACGCGCAGCCGAACGAGAGCACGGCTACCGCCGCCATCCACCAACCGACGTGCCCCCGCATCGCCGACCCCCGTCCCCGCGGTCCTTCGGGGCGGATCTTACGACCCGGTGTCCAGAGCGGGCGCCCGGTCGGCCCACCAGCCGACGGCGCGGGCCGCGAACGCGGGCACGTCCACGTGGTCCGGGTCGAGGCCGTAGTGGTCCTCGATCTCGTCGGCCAGGAAGTCGGCGATGTCGTCCGCGTCCGCGCCGTCGGCCAGCTCGGCGAGCAGCGGCCCGACCAGGCAGTCGTACTCGTCGTCCGCGCCGGTGCCGGCGAAGTCCCACTCGTTCAGCATCCGGCGCAGGTCCGTCATCCAGGACGCGACCGGGTGGCGTGGCATGCCGGAGATCCTCGGCTGCTTCCGGTTTTTCTGCAACGATTGCGCGGTGCGTCACGTGTCCGACGACGAGCGCCGGGCCCGGCTGGCGGTCCGGCACGCGCTGGCGGTGCCCGCGCCGACCCCGGCGGCCGCCACCACGGCGATGACCGTCCTGCACGCCACCGAGCCGGCCACGGTCTACCTGTCCTGCTGGGCCCGCGTCGCCGGCTTCCGGCCCGCCGATCTCGACCGCGCGCTCTACACCGACCGCGCGCTGGTGAAGCAACTGGCGATGCGGCGCACGCTGTTCGTGTTCCCGCGCGACCTGCTGCCGGCCGTGTGGCCGAGCGCGTCCGCCCGGAGCGCCGCCCTCGAACGAGCCCACGCGCTGCGCTGCGACCCGGACTGGCTGGACGTGGCCCGCGCCGCGGTACTGGCGGCGCTGGCCGGCGGTGGCCGCACCACTCCGGAGATCCGCCGGGCCGCGCCGCTGTTGGACAAGCCACCCACCGACATGTGGCCGGCCTACCGAGTCCTCAACAACCTGGGCCTGACCGCCGACATAGTGCGCGGCGAGAACACCGGCGGCTGGCACACGGCCCGCCCGCGTTGGACCCTGATGCAGCACTGGCTGGGCACCGTCCCACCGTCCCTGACCCCCGACGAGGGCTACCGCGAGATAGTGCGGCGCTGGCTGCACACGTTCGGCCCCGGCACCGAGGAGGACATCGTGTGGTGGCTGGGCTCCACCAAGGCAGCCGTACGCGCGGCACTGGCCACCCTGGCGGCGGAGCCGGTGTCCCTGGACGGCGGCGAAACCGGCTGGCTGCTGCCGGACGACCTGGACCCGGTCCGCTCGCCGCCCCCGTGGGCCGCCCTGCTGCCGGTCCTCGACCCGACCGTGATGGGCTGGAAGGGCCGCGACTTCTACCTGGGCCCACATCGCGCCCAGCTCTTCGACACCCGTGGCAACGCCGGCACGACCGCGTGGGTGGACGGCCGGGTGGTCGGCTGCTGGGTCCAGAACCCGTCCGGCGTCGTCCAGCTGCGGCTGCTGGAGCCGGTGTCCGGGCCGGAGTCCCGGGCGCTGGCCACTGAGGCGGCCCGCTTGACCGAGTGGCTCGACGGCTTCCGGGTCGGCGCGGTCTACCGGTCCCCGGCCATGTCCTGATCCCGCAGCGCCCGCGGGGTCGTCCCCTTCGTGCAGCGCCAGCGGTTCCCGGAATGCCACGTCGCGATCTTGTCGAAGTCCCGTTCTGCAGGCACCAGAAGTCAACATGATCGCGGCGGCGCCTGCTCCCTATTTCGACCGTGTGGAATTGAGTGTTGTGGGGTGCCGGATTTGCACAAGATCGCGGTGGCGGGCGTCCTTGGTCTCGATCCTGGGGGATGGCGCTCGGCGGGCACCGGGATTCGACAACACTGCGGTTTCGTTCGGATCTTGTGGGGCCGGGTCTTCGCTGGAAGCGGCAATTCCCGACGCTCGCGATGTGACGGCGGCGGGTCGTGCACCGCCCGGAGCGGCATTGTCAGGAAACCGCGTACTCGTCCACCAAGCCGGCCAGAATCTCCCTCGTCCGGTGCAGCGCCTCGATCTGCTCCTCCACCCGCGCCAACTCGTCCCGCAACCGGGCCGCGAGCCACGGAGTCCGGATCGCCTCGTCCGTGATGCACGGCATCACGTCGTGGATCGTCGTGCTGTTCAGGCCCGCCCTCAGCAGCGACTGGATCAGCGCCACCCGCTCCACAGCATCGTCGGGATAGTGCCGCTGCCCGCCCGCGCTGCGATCGCTCGCCAGCAGGCCCTGCTCCTCGTAATACCGCAGCGAGCGCGCACTCGCCCCGGTCGCCGCCGACAGATCCCCGATCCGCATCGATGTCTCCCGTGTCACAGAACGCTTGCCCCTGACATCCGTGTGAGGTTTTACCGTACCGGCATGACCGCGACGATGGCACCGCTGACCAGCCTCCTCGAGCCCGTGACGATCGCCGGACTGCCGCTGCGGGGGCGGTTCGCGATGGCGCCGATGACCCGGTATCACTCGCCGGGCGGGGTGCCGACCGCCGAGGTGGCCGCCTACTACCGGCGCCGCGCCGAGGGTGGCGTCGGGCTGATCATCACCGAGGGCATCCTGGTCGACCACCCGAGTGCCGGCCACGAGACCGACGTCCCGCGGCTGACCCGCGGCCCGGCCGAGCAGGGCTGGCGTCTCGTCACCAGCGAGGTGCACGCGGCCGGCGGGCGGATCGCGGCGCAACTCTGGCATCAGGGCAGTGAGCGCGGCCGCGACGCCTGGACTCCGATGAGCATGAAAGGCAAGGACTTCGAAATCCTGCTGAACGCGTACGCCGGCGGCGCGCGCACCGCCGTGCGGGCCGGCTTCGACGCGATCGAGATCCACGCCGCGCACGGCTACCTGCTCGACGAGTTCCTCTGGCCGCTGTCGAACCGCCGCACGGACCGGTACGGCGGCACCGTGCGGAACCGGGCCGCGTTCCCCGCCGAGGTGATCCGCGCGGTCCGCCACGAGATGCCGGCGGGCATGCCGCTGGTCGTCCGGTTCTCGCAGTTCAAGGAGCGCGACTTCGGCGCCCGGATCGCGGACACGCCGGCCGAGCTCGCCACCGTCCTGGACAGCTTCGTGACGGCCGGCGCCGACGTCCTGCACGCCTCGCAGCGCCGGTTCTGGGAGCCGGCCTTCGACGGCGACCGGCGCAATCTCGCCGGCTGGGCCAAGCACCTCACCGGCCTGCCCACGATCACCGTCGGGTCGGTCGGGCTGCACCACGACCCGGCGCGGCTGGCCGAGCTGGCGGCCCGCCGGGAGGACGGCGAGTTCGACCTGGTCGCGCTCGGTCGCATCCTCCTCGGCAACCCGGGCTGGGTGCGGCTGGCGGCCTCGGGACGGTTCGGGGAGATCCGGGACTACCGCAAGAGTGATGAGGAAACGTACTTCTGAGGTTGAAAAACCAGGTTAAATCGGGGCATGACGCCCGAGGACGAGGTACGCGCCGCCCTGCGCTCATGGCGCGACGGCCTGGTCAACCTGGACGCGGGGAACCGGCTGATCAACTTCCGGCGGTCCGAGACCGGGATGGTGGAGATCGCGGGGCCGCCGCCGGCGGTGATCGTCGGGGCACTGCGGTCCGGCGGTGAGCACGGCTTCGCGGGGGAGGGCGAGTTCTTCCGGACCGGCCTCGCCCCGGCGGCGCTCGGGCCGGTGCTGCGCAAGCTGATGCGCAAGAGCCGCCAGGACTTCCTGGACCGGGGCGTGGACGCGCTGCACCTGTCCATCGGCACCCTGCACTGGCAGGATGAGGACGACACCTCGTACACCAGCCCGATTTTGCTCTTGCCTGTCGAACTGACCGCGCAGGGGCCGGCCGACCTGCCCCGGCTGCGGGCCCGCGACGACGACCCGGTCGTCAACCCGGCCCTGGTGCTGCGGATGCGCCTGCTCGGCGTGCAGCTGCCGGCGGTGGATTCGCTGGTCACGCTGGATCTCGGGGAATTTCTGACCCGGGTACGAGCGGCGGTCGCCGGCCGGACCGGCTGGCACGCCGACGAGACCGTGCTGCTGAGCACGTTCAGCTTCCACAAGGAGGCCATGTACCGGGACCTGCACGACAACGAGGACCGCATCCTGGCGCACCCGCTGATCCGCGCGCTGGCCGCCCGGGACGCCGAACCCGGCTTCACCCCGATCGCGCCCGCCGACATCGACCGGCTGGCCCCGCCCGAGGACGTCCCGCTGGTGCTGGACGCCGACGCCTCGCAGCGGGCCTGCATCGCCGCGGCCGTCGCGGGACACAGCTTCGTGCTGGACGGGCCGCCCGGCACCGGCAAGTCGCAGACCATCGCCAACATGATCGGCTGCCTGCTCGCCGCCGGTAAGCGGGTGCTGTTCGTCTCGGAGAAGGCCGCCGCCCTCGAGGTGGTGCGCAACCGGCTGGCCGCCGCCGGTCTGGACGGCTGGCTGCTCGAACTGCACAGCCACAAGGCCACCCGTAAGGAGGTGGCGCGGGTGCTGGCCGCCGCGGCCGACGAGGCGCCGGCCCTGCCGCCCGGCGGTCCGGCGGGGGAGAGCCGCGAGGTCCGCGAGCGCCTGTCCGGGTACGCGGCGGCGATGAACGAGGTCCGCCAGCCGCTCGGCATCAGCCTGCACGAGCTGCTCGGCCGGTGCGCCCGGCTGTCCGGGGTGCCGGTGGCGCCCGCGCCGGACCCGGTGGCGCCCACCCCCGGCGCGCTGGCCCGGGTGCGCGACGCGGCCGACCGGCTGGCCCGCTCCTGGCGCCCGGCCGCGCAGGGCGACGCCTTCGGCTGGCGCGACGTCCAGGACCGCGACCCGCTGGACGGCCGGCTCCAGCGCGCCGAGCACGCCCTGCGCGAACTGGCCCGGGCCACCGGGCGCAACGCGGGACTGGCCACCGCGTTCGGCCGCACCCGCCCGTCCGACGCCGGCCCGCTGGCCGCGCTCGCCGAGGCCGCCGCCAACCGGCCCGCGGGCGTGGCGGACGACTGGCTGACCGCGCCGACCCTGCAGCCGGTGCGCCGGGCGGCGGCCGACCGCAGCCGCCGGCTGGCCGGGGTGCGGCAGTGCCGGGCCGCCTGCCGGGACGCGGCCGGCGTGGACTGGGACGAGCTGCCCGAGCCGCGCGACCTGCCGGTCGTGGAGCCGCCCGAGCTGCGGCCGGAAGCCGTCGACCCGGCGCCGCTGACCGCCGCGGCGGCCGCCGCCCTGGCCGCCCGCTGCGCCGCCGACGCCGCCATGCTCGACGACCGGCTGCGCGACCTGGCCCGGGTCACCGACGCGCTCACCCTGCCGGCCGCGGTCACCTTCGCCGACGTGTCCCGGGCGGTGGCGATCGCCGAGCTGGGCCGCCGCCCGCACCGGCCGGAGGCGTCCTGGTTCGAGGCCGGCGCGCCGGCCCGGGTGTCCGCCGCCGCGGCCGCGCTGCGCCGGGGCCTCGACACGCTGGCCGCGGCCGAGGGGCAGGCCCGCCGGTTCTTCCGGGAGACGGTGGTGGACCAGCCGGTGGAGCAGCTCGCCGACCGGCTCACCCGGGTGCACCGCGGGTGGCGCAAGCTGTTCGGCGCGTACCGCCGCGACTACGAGACGGTGGCCGCGCTCGCGCTGCCCTCGGTGTCGCCGGCCGACGCCGTGTCCCACCTGGGCACGGCGATCGCCTGGCGGGCCGCGCGGCACGACCTGGCCGCGCTGGAGCGGGAGCACGCCGCCGCGCTGGGCCGGTACTGGCGGCGTGAGGCCACCGACTTCGGGGCCGTCCAGGAGGCCCTCCAGGTCGCGAACGACGTGCTGAGCTGGACCCCGCCGCAGGCCGTGCCCGCGGTCGTCGGGCACGTCTGCGCCGAGCACCCGGACGACGGCCTGCTGCGTACCGCCGCCGCGGTGCAGGACGCGATCGCCCGGTGGCAGGCGGGCGCCCGGCCCGACCTGGCCCAGGGCAACGTGCGGGAGGCCGCCGCCTGGCTGCGCGCCAACGTGGAACCGCTGACCGCCGCGGCCGGGTACGTCACCGCGTTCGACGAGGCCACCGGCCGGGCCCTGGATCTCGCCACGGCCCGCCGGCTGGCCGCGCTGCGCCAGGCCGTGCTGGACGCCCGGCAGGCGCTGCCGGACGCCGCCGACGACGTGGACGAGTCCGCCGCGGCCGCCGCCGTCGAGTGGGCCGCCGCGGCCCGCCGGCTGGCCACCGGTGCCGACCGGCCGCTGACCGCGGCGCAGGCGTCCGCGCTGGCCGCCGCCCGCCCGCCCGGTGACCTGACCGCCCGGGTCACCACCTGGGAGCAGGCCCGGGACGCGGTGACCGGCGCATTCGCCGCGAACCGGCGGCCCGCGCTGGCCGCCGCGCTGGACGACTACGGCCGCGGCGAGGCGCTGCTGGCCGGGCTGCGGGCGGACAGCAGCGGGCAGGACGAGTGGTTCACCCACCTGGCCGCCCGCGCCGAACTGGCCGGGTTCGGCCTGGACATGGCGGTCGACTTCTGCGCCGCCCAGCAGGTGCCGGCCGAGCAGATCCGGCCGGCGCTGGAGCGGGCGCTGCTGCGCGCCTGGGCCGACGAGATCCTGCACCGCGACGCACGGCTGCACCCGGTGCGCGCCGAGGAGCGCAGCCACCTGGTCGACGAGTTCCGGCAGCGCGACGCCGACCTGGTGGCGTCGGCGCCGCGCCGGATCGCCGAGGTGCTCACCGCCCGCCGCGCGGCCGGTCTGCCGGCCGAGGAGACCGGCCTGCTGCGCCGGGAGGGCATGAAAGAGGCAAGACATTTGGCCGTACGCGACCTCATCGCGCGCGCCCGCACCGCGGTGCTCGCCATGAAGCCGTGTTTCCTGATGTCGCCGCTCGCGGTCAGCCAGTACCTGCCGCCGGACCTCACCTTCGACGTGGTGCTGTTCGACGAGGCCTCCCAGGTGACCCCGGCCGACGCGATCAACTGCATCTACCGCGGCGCGGCCCTGGTCGCGGCCGGCGACGACAAGCAGTTGCCGCCCACCTCGTTCTTCGAGACCACGGTGGACTCGCGGGAGGCCGGCACCGACGTCACCGACTTCCAGTCCATCCTGGAGCTCGCCAAGGCGTGCGGCGCGTTCCCCGGCCTGGGTCTGTCCTGGCACTACCGCAGCCGGCACGAGGCGCTGATCGCGTTCGCCAACCAGGCCTTCTACCAGGGCCGGCTGATCACCTTCCCGGCCGCCAACGCGGAGGGCCCGGACAGCGGGGTCGAGCTGATCCCGGCCGACGGCGTCTACCGCCGCGGCGCCGGGCGGGACAACCCGATCGAGGCCGAGGTGGTGGCCGCCCGGATCGTGCGCAGCCTCACCACCCGGCCGGACCTGTCGCTGGGCGTGGTCACGTTCTCGGTGGCCCAGGCCGAGGCGATCGAGGCGGCCCTGGAGCGGGCCGGGCTGGAGGGGCTGGACGGCGACCGTCTGCACGGCTTCTTCGTCAAGAGCCTCGAGTCGGTGCAGGGCGACGAGCGCGACGTGATGATTTTCTCGATCGGGTACGGGTACGACGAGCACGGCCGGATGAGCACCAACTTCGGCGCGCTGACCCGCCCGAACGGCTGGCGGCGGCTGAACGTGGCGATCACCCGGGCCCGGCAGCGGGTCGAGATCGTCACCTCGATCCGGGCCCGGGACATCCCCGAGGACGCCCACGAGAGCGCCCGGCATCTGGCCGCGTACCTGGAGTTCGCGGAGCGCGGCAGCATCGCGGAGCCGGCGGTGGCCGGCGCCGAGGGACCGCTGGAGACGTCGGTGCGCGAGACCGTCGAGTCCTGGGGCTACCGGGTGCGGCCCCGGATCGGCTCCGCCGGCTACCGCATCGACCTGGGCGTCTGCCACCCCGGACAGCAGGGCGAGGTGTACGCGCTCGGCATCGAGTGCGACGGCGCCATGTACGCCGCCTGCCCGGCGGCCCGGGACCGCGACCGGCTGCGCGCCGAGGTTTTGCGCGACCTGGGCTGGAACCTGTACCGGGTGTGGGGGACCGCGTGGTACCGGGACCGGGCCGAGGAGGAGGGCCGGCTGCGCGCGGCGATCGAGAAGGCGGTCGCGGCGCAGCCTCCGCGGCCCGCCGAGGCACTGCCCGGCCGTGCCCCGTACCGCCGCCCCGACCTGCTCCAACCGGCCCCGGTATCCTGAATCTCGTCGATGCATTGGACATCTTGATCTTTCATGTCGACTGTATTGACTCGGGTCGACTTGGTGTCCAGCATTGTTCGCGTGACCGACGGAACAAGTGGCCCAGCGCACGCGGCGCCGGTCAGCTGCGTAGCTTTCCGCGCCGACGGCTGGCGCCTCGCCAGCGGGTCACACGACCGCAGCGTCATCGTCTGGGACACCAGCGACGCGTCCCGGCCGTTTCTGCTCACCGAGTTCGGGCACCGCTCCGCGGTCACCGCCCTGGCGTTCAACCCGGCGGCCGCCGACCTGCTGGCCACCGGCGCCGCGGACGGCACGGTCGGGGTGTGGCGGGTCGTCGACGACCGGCCGCCGTCGCAGATGAAGGTCCTGGCCGGACACCCCGGCGTGGTGACCGGCGTGGCCTGGATGCCCGACGGCCAGCACCTGCTCTGCCTCATCGACGACAGCCGGGCCGCGGTCTGGAACGCGTTCGACGAGAGCTACCTCGGCGAACTCGACGACTGCGTGCGGCTCGCGGTCAGCCCGCACGGCCTGGTCGCCACGGTCGGCGCCGACGGCCTGGTGGCGGTCCGCGACCTGTGGCGCGACCCGGGCCGCATCACCTACCTGCCGACCGCCACGGTCGAGGACTGCGCCTGGTCGCCGGACGGCACCACGCTCGCGCTGGCCGGCGGCGACGGCTCGCTGGAACTGCTGGACGCGAGCCTGGCTCCGGTGCGCTCACTGCGGCTCGGCGACGCCCCGCTGCGCGGCGTCACCTGGTCGGCCGACGGCCGGAGCCTGATCGCCGCCACCTACGACCCGGCACTGCTGTCGCTGGACACCACCGGCCGGCCACAGTGGCGCCGCACCGACGACCGGCTGTGGCCGCGTTCGCTCGCGGTCGGCGGCAGCGCGATCGCGGCTGCCACCTTCGGCCGCCGCCCGCACCTGCTCGACCTGGCCACCGGCGCCGGGGCCGGGCTGCCGCCGAGCACCCAGCCGGCCGACCCGGTGGCCCCGTTCCGCGACGGCGTGGTCTCGGCCACCGGCCGCATCGTCACGATCGGCCCGGCCGGCACCCGCCAGCCGCTGTGGCAGCACGACAGCCGGGTGACCGCGGTGGCCACCGTGGACGACCGCCTGGTCGCGTCGGCCGCGCACCGCACCATCCGGGTGCACGTGCTGTCCGACGGCGACCTGACCGGGGAACGCGCCATCACCCTGCACGCCCCCGAACCGGTCAAGGCGGTGGCCGTGCTCGGCACCCCCGAGGCACCGGTGGTGGTCGCCGCCTCGTACGACTTCCGCCTTTACTCCTGGGGGCTGGACTGGACGGCCCGGCCCACCGGCCCGCGGCTGATCGGCGAGTTCGCGTACGGCATCGCCGCCCTCACCCGCCTGGACCGGCACCGGCTCACCGCCACCGACCACCGCGGCGAGCTGGCCATTCTGGCGCTGGGCCCGGACGGCGCACTGAACGCCGGCTAGGCGTCCCGGTCTCGCGGGACCGGAATTCCGGACAGGATTCGCAATCCCTTGCCGGCCTTGACATTCCCGTCCACGTCCCTGACCGCTGCCCCCTGCACGCGGAGGAAGTCGACCGCCTCGGGCAGCGTCTTACCCAGCTCGTACCGGATGCGGGCAATGGCGCCGGCGATCTGTGGCGCGGCGAAGGACGTGCCGCTCCACAGCGCCCAGGCGTTCTCCGGGAAGACCGCCGGCTGGTTGTCGAACAGCGGCGATTCGCATCCCGTGACGAAGGTCGACCGCACGCCCTCGGCGACCGTCCAGAAGTCGACGTGGTCACCCCAGCTCGACCATCGGGCCGTCTCAAACTTCCCGGTGCGCCCAGCCGGGGCGTTCTCACCGACTTCCTCCGATTCGACAAGTGCGCCGACCGTTATCACCTCAGGCAAACAGGCGGGCCAGCACTTCGTGTCGTCGCCGAAGTTGCCGGCCGCGGCGACGATGACGACGTCACCCGTGGCGGTGACCTCCCGGACGGCCTCGGCGAGGGCCGGCGGGGGCACGTCGTGGCAGGTGACCATACCGAGCGACAGGTTGATCACGGTTGCGCCGTCCGCGACCGCCCGTCGTAGGGCGTCGGCGACCGCGATGTCGTCGGCGAAGCCGTCGGTGTCCGCCACGCGGTAAACGCGGACCTCCGCCCGGGGCGCGACCCGCGCCACCACGCCGGCGACGAACGTGCCGTGGCCGGCCTGGTAGTCCAGGTAGCCGTCCCGCTCCGGCAGACTGTCGAGAAGGTCGCGGTTGGTGTCGTTACGCGGCACGTCGTGCAGCCATCCGTCGTTGCGGATCATCGTGGGCAGCCCGTCCTGGGCATCGCCGGGGATGCCGGTGTCGATGACGGCGACGATCGGCGACCGGTCGGACGCCGCCGCCGGAGCGGATTCGCGGTAGCTCTCGAAGGTCCTCGACTCGGCGGGCAACGGGTTGGACACCGGATCGGGCCCACCGATCCCTTTGCCGACCGATGCGGTCACGGCGAGCGTGTTCCGTTGCCCCTGCTTCGTGATCCGGTCCGCGGCCTCGCTCCGGTGGGTGCGCCTGTTCACCAGCCGCACGAACCGCCCGCAGACTCCGCCGTGGTCGTTGAATCCGGCCTTGCGGCCCTCGTCCTGCACCTCCGGCTTCGACCACTCGGCGGCGTCGAGGATGACCTCCCGGCTCGCAACCAGGACCCGGGGGCGTTCCAGGTTCGCGATCTCGATCTGCACCAGATCGCGCTGGCTGCTCCGGCGCCCACGCAGAAAGCCGATGGTAGCGGCGTCCTGGGCCGGATCGTTCTTCTCCAGTTCGTGGAGCTGACGGCGCAGAAGGTCCTGCAGGTGGTCGATCTGGTCCTCATACTGCTCGGGATAATCGCCATCGAAGTAGTACCCGTTGCCCATGTCACTTTCACCCTCTCTTGGACGATGTCATTGGCCTTCGGAGAAGGCGTCTCCCCCGATGCGGCTCGCACGGACACTGATCCATTCGGTGAGGTAATTGCCCCCGCTAATCACGCACTCGAGCCGGATCGGTCCTTGATGCACCGGCGGAAACGAGAAACATCCGACCTCGTCGACGATTGTTTCGGTCCGCGTCCCGGCGATCGTGCAGAGCCGGACGACGCCCGGTCGTGGCGGTATGAGCTGGCCCTCGATGCCGCCGTCGCTCACCTCGATTTCGATCTGGACCGGTCCGTGGCCGAAGACCAGCGTCTGCGGTTCGCCGTGCGTCCCGGCCCGGATCGAGGCGGATTCGTCGAGGTACGAGTCGTAGAGCAGAGCTGCCAGGTCGTCATCGGCCCGCAGCCGCCAGGCCAGGAGTCCGGACGCGGCGTCGATGACCCGCTGCTCGACCGGGCTGGGCCGCAGGCTCTCGCTCAGGTCGTCCATGAATGCGTCATCGTTGTTCCAATCCCGCGAAAGCATCTCGTCCACCCCCCGTCGGTGCGACATCATCGTTGGCCTGCAAATAATTTGTGACGGCCGTGCTGGTGCGGAGTTTGTCGAGGATCCGGTTGCGGGTCGGCCCGATGCTCCCTATCGGAATGTGCATCATGCGGCTGATTTCGGCGTAGGTTAACGGTGGATCGGCGACCAGCAGCATGAACAGTTCCTGCTGCTGTGGTTCCAGCTCGGTCAGAGCGTCCGCGAGCACCTGGTGCCGCTCGGCGTGCAGCAGCGAGTCGCCGACGCGGTCGTCGGCGGCTTCCAGCCGGTTCATCGTTTCGGGATCGACCGGCAGGCTCCGGCTGTTGGCGCGCAGCCACCGCTGACACTCGCGGCCCGTCGTGGTGGCGATCCACCCCGGTAGGGCGGCGGGCTCCCGGATCTGCCGGAGATGCTCGATCAAGCGGAGCCACACGAGCTGGCTGACGTCCTGGAGGTCAGCGTCGGGTATCCGGTGCCGCCGGATGACACCGGCTACCAGGCCGGCGTACCGGCGCACCAGTTGGTTCCAGCCCTCCTCGTCGCCGTCGATGGTGCCCCGCACCAGGCTGGCCAGGTCGCCGTACACGATTCCCACGAACTCTCCTTCCGCCGAAGGACGGAGCACCGGAACCACTGCTCCTATGACAACGGAGTTCAGCGGGCCCCTTGGTGATACCGCGCGCCAATGCCACCATCTGTCGGCTGACTGACAACGCGGTGCCGCCTATAAATCAGATGTTTCGGCGGCTTGTTGCGCTGTTGATGATCGGTTGCCAAATCGTTTGAGGCGGCCGGGCGTGCTACGTACGCTGTCGATGGCCGGGTACCGGGACGTGCCACCAAATGCACAAACGCGTTATTGATCCCCGATCTTTTCGAATCGATGGAGGGGAGTTGATTGCATGCGCGATGTGGATATTTCAATCGATCTCGTGAATCACGCTCGGCGTGTGCATGAGGCGGTAGTGGCAGACCCCAAGCGGTTCCGGCCGGTCGCTGCCGCCCTGGTGCGAAGGGTGCGCCGCGGTGGTCCCTCCGAGGCTCTGGTGCTGGCGATCCGCGCGCTGGCCTGGGCGGAACGCGCCCGGCTTGCCGACGGCGAGGCGAAGCGGCTGCTCGACGAGGCGGTCCGGCTCGCCCGCCGGCACGGCCTGGACCAGGCGCTGGCCGACGTGTTGATGAGCCGCGCCGCGGTCAACCAGGAGCTGGGCCGCCTCGGCGCCGCCCACCGTGACCTCGACGTCGCCGCCGATACCGTCGCCCCCGACCGGCTCGCCGAGCTGACCTTCCAGCGGGCGGTTCTGGATCAGAACGTCGGCCGGTCCGCCGCCGCGGCGGCGGCCTACCGCAACCTGCTGGCACGCCGGTGCGTGCCGCAGCGCATTCGAGCGATCGCCGCCAACAACCTGGCCATCATCGAGGTGCTACGCGGGCGGCATACCGAAGGCATGCGCCGGCTCCACGAAGCGGCGAACCATGCTGGCGAGGTCGGTCCGGCACTGGTGGCGATGGTGGCCGAGACGCGGGCCTGGGCGACCGTACAGGCCGGCCGGCTGGCCGAAGGGCTCCGGCTGTTCGAGGAGTCCGCCCGGGCGTTCCAGGCCGCCGGGCTGCCGCTGGGGGAGCAGTACGTCGAATACGCCGATGCGCTGATCGATCTGCGGCTGGTACCCGAGGCGGCCGAGGCGGCCCGGTTGGCCGCCGCGGTGTTCCGGCAGAACGAGGTTCCGCTCATGGGCGCGGAAGCAGAGCTCCGGGTGGCCCAGCTCGCCATGCTCACCGGCGACCTCGACGAGGCGCAACGCACCGCGGCGGCGGCGGTGCACAGCTTCGCCCGGCAAGGACGCGCGGCCTGGAAGGCGCGCGCGGCCCTGGTCGACCTCGAGATCCGGACGATGGCACACCCGCCGAGCGTTGCCGACCTGCGACATGCCCGACGGGTGTGCCGGGCGCTCGAGGCCGCGGGGATCTCGGCGACCACGGTGCACGCCCACCTCCTCGCCGGCCGGGTCGCGGCGAGCGTCGGGCGCACCGCTGTGGCGGTCAGCCTGTTCCGTCGCGCCGCCGACCTCGCCCGCGGAAGCCCGATCCTGATCCGGTTGCGCGGCCGGCTGGCGGCGGCGCTCGCGGCGCGGCTGCTCGGCCGCGCAGACGAGGTGCTCGCGCACTGCCGGACGGGGCTGGACGATCTCAGCCGGCACCGCATCGCGCTGCCGTCGGCAGAGCTGCGTGCTCTGGCCTCCGGCCACGGCACCGAGCTCGGGCAGCTCGGCCTCGAGGTCACCATGAACCGGGGCGGCGCACGACAGGTCCTCGCCTGGATGGAACGCACCCGCGCGGCGGCGCTGCTGCCGGTCGAGCCGTCCGATCTCGGCCACCTGCAGGACCAGCTCGACGAACTGCGGGCGGTGCACGCCGAGCTCGGCGGTCTGGGCCAGCACGGCGGGCACACCGGCGAGGTGCTGGGCACGCTGCTCACCCGGCAGGTGGCCATCGAGGGCCGGATCCGCCGGGCGACGTGGCGCAGCAGCTTCGCCGCCGACCGCGCGCACGTGACCGCTGTGCCCGCCCGGCTGCGGGACTCGCTCGGCGGCCGGGTGCTGGTCGAGTACGGCATGCTCGGTGACGAACTGGTGGCGGTGGCCGTCGAATCGCGCCGCAGCCGGGTGGTGCGCCTCGGCCCGGTCGGTGCCGTCCTCGATCAGACCCGGGCCTTGTTCTTCGCGCTGCGGCGGCTGACGCAGCCGCGGTCCGAGTCCTCGTGGCACGCCGCACGGCTCAGCGCCGACCTGCGCCTCGACCGTCTCCGCGCGATGCTGCTGGCCCCGCTGTGCCTGCCCGGCGACGCCGAACTGGTGGTCGTGCCGGCGGGCGACCTGCACAGCACGCCGTGGTCCGCGCTGCACGATGCGCCGGTCTCCCTCGCGCCGTCGGCGCGGCTCTGGGCACGCAGCCTCGAGGCGACCACCGGGACCGCCCGGAATCACTCGACCGTCCTCGTCGCCGGGCCGGATCTGCCGGGCGCCACCGCCGAGATCGCCCGGCTGCGGCGGCTCTATCCGCAGGCGGTCGCGCTCACGCCGCCGGCCAGCACCGCTGGGGCCGTCCTCCGCCTTCTCGACGGTGCCGACCTGGCTCATCTGGCATGTCACGGCCAGCTACGCGCCGACAATCCGCTGTTCTCGTCCCTGTCGCTCAGCGACGGACCACTCACGTTGCAGGAGCTGGAGACGCGAGCGGTGGCACCGCACCGGCTGGTGCTCGCGTCGTGCGAGTCAGGGGCGGACGTCAGCTACGCCGGCGACGAGGTACTCGGTTTCGTCAGCGCGGTCCTCGCCCGGGGTACGGCCGGCGTCGTCGCCAGCGTCACCGCGGTTCCCGACGTCGCCGCTGCCGACCTCATGGTGTTGTTGCACGAACGACTGCGGGCCGGGCGCACCCTTGCGCGAGCGCTGTTCGAGGCCCGGCAGGGCCTCGACCGGCAGAACCCGGCCGCGTACGTCAACTGGTGCACCTTCACCGCGTACGGTGCCGCGTGAGCAGCCTCCCAGCCCTCGGAACGCGTCCAGTCCAGTCCTGCTCGACGTTCGGGCAGATGTGGCGCCGATGTGTATCAGCGCGCCATTCCCCGGACTCCATCACTCGTACGACGGGCGAGGGGGACCGATGCAAGCCTTGATGTCGACTCACGACCGAACCGGCCTGGTGCGGCGGCACGTCGCCGTACTCTTCGTTGACCTGAGCGGGTTCACCGCTCTCGTGGAATCCGTGCCGCCGGAGACCGTCTACGAGCGCGTGGCACCGATGTTGGACGAGCTTGCCCTGCTGGTCACCGAATACGGGGGGCTGATACAGCAGGTTCTGGGCGACGGGTTCATGGCGGTCTTCGGCCTGGGCTCGGCGCCTGCCCGGGCCGCGGCCGACGACGAGGTGACGTGCGCGGTGCAAGCCGGCCTGATGGCGGTGCTGGCCAGCAGGCAGGCACCCCTGAGCCTGCCGGCGCACGCCGGTGTCGAGTGCGGCGAGGTGCTGGTCAGCCCGCCGTGGCAATCCGCCAGCTTCGGGGTGTGGGGACGCGCGGTGACGGTGGCCGCCCGGCTGTGCGACCTGGCCGGACCGAGCACGGTGTACGTGGGCCCGCAGGCCGCCCGGCGCGGCGGCGAACGCATTCTCGAGACCTGGGCGGACGGTTCCGCCACGATCCTCCATGCGCACTTGAAGGGCATGGCGCAGGAAATCGTGGTGCACGGCGCAACCTGCGCCAACGACGCGCTGCGCACGCGGGAAGCGGCGCAACATATCTCCGATAACCGGTGATCCACCCGAGCTGGAGCCATGCCATGAAGCGTCTCGTCGTTACCGCCCTGGTCGCTGTCAGTTGTTCGGTGCTGTTCCCGGCCACCGCGGACGCCGCGCCGGCCGGCTTCATCCTGGGTTCCGGCGAGGCGACGATGTCGGAGGACGCCGACACGGTGTCGTACTCGTTGATCAACCTCACGGAGCAGGCCGAGCGGGTCACTCTCACCACGACCGAGGGCGGGGAGCGATGCACAGCCTCCGCGGATCCGGCCGAGGTGCCCGCCGCGCGTATGCAGGAAGTTCAGTTCTCCTTCGACAATTGCGACTTCCCGGAAGGCAAGACAGTGGCGCTCACCCTCGCGGTGGGTGACTCTTCCTTCCTCGTGTCAGCGGAGCGTCCGAAAGCGGCCGACCCCGACTGGGGACTGATGGTTTTCTTCCTGTGGTCGTTGCTGGGCGGCCTGGGCGTAGTCGTGACGGGATGGGCGTCGTACAAGCTGATCAAGCTGAAGCTGCCGGGTCAACCGGCCGGCGAATGGGTGTCCTGGCTCAGACCGTTGCCGGGTCTGGGGGCGAAGTGGAGCTTCCAGGAGAGCTGGGCATCCAACGTCACGCTGGTCACCGCCGTGTTCACGGGGCTGTTCGGCACCGCCGACCTCTTGAAGTCGGTCACCGGCGAGGACACGCCGGGGGTTCTGTCGGTCATCACCATCGGCAGCGCGCTGGCCGTCGCGTTGGTGGGCGTGGCCCCTCTGGTGCTCCAGGCGGTGCGGGATGACCGGAGCCAGGTCCTCGTCGTGGGCCTGCTCGTTTCCGCGATGATCGCGGTGGGCGCCGCGGGCGGCCTCGTCATCGTCATCGCCCTGAGCGTCTCCTCGCTGGTCACCGGGACCACCCAGGTGGTCCTGTCGACCGGCATGGTGGTGGCCCTGCTGCTGCTGGCCGGCTACGCGGTCACATCGGTCCGGCAAAACCTGATCAAGGGCCTCAACCCTGAGCCGGATCAGAAGAAGGAGGACTTCGTGGTCGGCGCCGTGAAGGAGGCGGTCGGCGAGCGCATGACCGAGGCCGAGATCCGCGCGAAGGTCGTGCCCGGCCTGCGGGCAGGCTTCTGGTCCGCTCCCTCGGACCTGCCGGCCGCGCTGATCTGAGCCGGTTCGGGTGCCCGCGCCGTGCCATCATGATGATCATGGTCGATGACGTCCTGCGCCGAGCCCGCGAGCTCTGGGTCCGGCTGGCCGGTGTGCCCGTGTCCTTCGGCGCTTCGATCCCGGGCGTCGCGGTGTCGCCGCGGTCGGCGCTGTGCCCGCCCGGCTGGGCCGGCATCGTGACCCTCGGCGACGAGGCGATACTGACGGCGCCCGACGACGCCACCGCCGCGGTCGTGCGGCAGGCCCTGGCCGGACTGCCCGCCGCGGCCTGGACCGATCCGGCGGTGCTGGCCGGCCGGATACCGCTGGCCGAAGTGCTCGGCCCGGCCACCCTCGCCTACTGCGGCGCGGCGGAGTTCCGCCCGCCCGCGGACGGCGGTTTCGAGGTGCTGGCCGCCGCCGACCCGGCGATGTGGACCTTGCTCACCGCGGTGCCGGTGGCCGACGCCGAGGAATGCGGCCTGGCCGACATCACCTCACCGGCCTTTGTGGTCCGCGACGGCGACCGGCTGACGGCCGCCGCCGGACACCGTCGCTGGCCGGGCGACACGGCCCACGTCAGCGTGCTCACCGTCCCCGGACACCGGGGCCGCGGCCTGGCCAAGATCGTCGGCGCCGCGGCGGTGGCCGACGCGCTGGCCGCCGGCCTGCTGCCGCAGTGGCGGGCCCGCCCCGCGGACTCCCGGCGGGTGGCGCTGGCACTCGGTTTCCGCGAACTGGGCACGCAGCTAAGCATCCGGATCGCGTAGCCCCACACAGTCGTGCTCCCAGAAGGTGCTGGGATAGACGAAGGTCCCGGTCATCCACTCCTCGTACCCCCGAAGCGGATGGACCTGGAACGCCGGATCGGGAATCCGCAGCGACGGCTTGCGGAAACCGAGCTCGCCGGCCGCCCGGAAGCCGTGCCGCGAGTAGTAGCGCGGGTCGCCCTCGAGGAACACCAGCGGAACGACGGCCCGGCTCAACCCTTCCCGGATCAGCGCGCCACCGAGGCCGCGGCGCTGCCGCTGCGGCGCCACCGCGATCGGGCTCAGGGTCTGCACCGGCACGATCCGCCGCGGCGCGTCCAGCCAGGCCCGGCTGAACATGACGTGCCCCGCGACGGCGCCGTCCTCCTCGGCGACCAGCGACAGCGCTGCCGGGTCGTCGCGGCGCAGCGCGCCGACCAGTTCGGCCACCACGGTGCCGTGGTCGCCGAAGGCGGCGCGGTGCAGCTCACCGACCGCGTCATGGTCACCGGGCTGTTCCAGGCGAAAGAGCATGGCGGCGAACGTAGCGCAGGTCGCCGGCCGGGGACATCGATATTCCCGGCTCACGCGCCGGCGAGGCTGCGCAACTCCCGGGCGATGGCCGGCGGTGCCGTCAGGTGGCGAGGTGGCCGGTGGCCCGCAACAACGCCCGGGCGAACCGGTTGAGTTCCGTGCCGGGGAGCTCCCGCGGGGTGAACCAGCCCAGCTCGCTGATCTCCTCCCGGTCGGGGACCGGCGTCCCGCCGGCGATGCCTGCCTGGTAAACGGCGGTGACGTAGGCGACCCGGTCGCCGTTGGCATAGGTCACCTCGTAGTCGGCGCCGCCGAGCACGTCCAGCAGCCGCGGCCGGCCGATCTGGAAGCCGGTCTCCTCGCGGATCTCCCGTACGGCCGCCTGCGCCGGGGACTCGCCGATGTCGACCGCGCCGCCGGGCACCGCCCACCCGTCCCGGTGCCCGGCATGACGCACCAGCAGGAGCCGCGCCCGATCGTCAACCACGATGACCGACACCGACGGTAGTTGAATCAACTCGTGGCCGATCATCGCCCGCAGCCGGGCCAGGTGCGAGGAGATAACCACTACGGAACAATAGCCGCGTTCTGCTCCACCCGTAAGTGTGCCAATGCCGCGAGTCATAGCGCTACGTAGATAGCGACATGGACACACAGCGACCCCACTGGTACTAGTTAGGCGTGCTGAGGGCCATCGAATGGGCCGTGCTGGGCTTCGGCAGCGCGGCCGCCATCGCCTACGGGGTCCGCCGTCACCGACCGGCCCGGATCGGTCCCTGGCTGCTGCTCGCCGGCGCCATCGTGGCGAGCACCGCCGGCGACGTGCTGACCGCGTTGGGCCGGCCCGGCGTGGCCGACGTCTGCTTCTACGCCATGTTCGTGCTGGTCGCCTGCGGTCTGCTGCAGCTGACCCGGATCGGTGCGATTCTCGTCGACCGGGCCCGGCTCATCGACCTGCTCGCACTCGGGTGCTCGACGCTGCTGGTGGTCTGGGTGTTCGTCGTCGGCGACGCGGGCCGGATCGGACAGATCTCCGGGGCGTACGTCATCGGAGCCCTGCTGCTCCTCGCGGTTGTCGCCCGCGTGCTGGTCGCCGTGGGCCGCAATCTGTCGGCCGCGCTGCTGGTCATCGGTGCGGTGGGTGTGCTGGTCAGTGACATCGTGCAGCCGCTGTGGCCGGGCCGGCTGAGCGAGTCCGGGTTCGTGGTGCTCTACCTGGCCTGGGGCGCCGCCGCGCTGCACCCGTCGATGGTGCGGCTGACCGAGCCCGCGGCGCCGCGTCCGAGCCCGTGGCGCGGGCACTGGGCGGCGCTGCTGGGCATCTCCGTCGCCACGCCGCCGGTGGTCCTGCTGATCGAGGCGGTCAACGGCACGGTCGGCGACGGCGTGGTGATCGCCGTGGCCGGTGCGATCACGCTTCTGCTGACCATCACGCGGCTGACCGACTCGGTGACTCTGAACGGCCAGGCGTTGACGCGTGAGCGCGGCCTGCGGCAGGCGAGCGCCGCGCTGGTCGCCGCCGCCGACACCGCGGCCGTGGACGAGGCCGTCCGAGCCGCGATCGCCCAGCTCATGCCGCCGGAGGCGCTCCGTAGCACCGAATTCGCCGTCGACGACCGCCAGTTCACGCCCGATACGGTGCCCGGCCCCGGCGCCGGCCCGCCGTCCCGCAGCTGGTGGATCGAGGGCGCGGACCGCGACTACGTCACGCTGGTCTGCCCGCTCTGGCTGGAGCCGCTCGCCGTCGCCCGGCCCAGCGGCGGCGCCCTGATCCTGGTGGGCCGCCGGGACACCCTCACCGCCACCCGGGACACCCTCGAGGTGCTGGCTGGTCAGGCGGCGCTCGCGCTGGACCGCGTCTCCCTGGTGGAGGCGGTCGGCCGCCGCGACAGTGACCTCTATCTGCGTGCGGTGATCCGGAACAGCGCGGACATCATGGTGGTGATCGACGAGGACCAGCGCATCCGGTACGCCAGTCCGTCGCTGCGCGAGCTGCTCGGCACCGACGATCTTCCGCCGCTGGCCACCCTCGACGATCTGGTGCATCCGGACGATCGCGACCAGCTGCGTCAGGCCCTCCGCGGCTCCGGCGACGGGGTGGTGTACTGCTCGCTGCTGCGGGCGGACGAGAGCCAGGTGCTGGTCGAGGCCACGTACCGCGACCTGCGCGAGGACCGGCTGGTCCAGGGCTTCGTGGTGACCATGCGGGATTTCACCCAGGGCCATGAGCCGGACGAGCAGCGGTCCCATGGCGACAACCTGGACGAGTTACCGGCCCGGGTCAACCGGCGCAGCGCTCGGCACAAGTTCCGCTACTAGTGGTCAGCCGGTCAGCCCTCCGCTTCTTCGCGGACGTCCTTGCCCTGCTCGGCGAACGCCTTGAAGTCCTGCATGTGCTGCAGCGACTGCTTGCGGAAGGCGCCCGGCATCAGAAGTCCCACCAGCCGCATCAGCACGCCGCTGAACCGGTACTCGTTCTCGCTCGTCCAGAGCGTCTTCTCCGGACCGGCCTCGGTCAGCCGTTCGCGCGCGGCGCTCCACATGCCCTTGCCGACGATCTCGCGCTCGAAATGGACGATGCTGCCGCTCGGGATCGCACTCAGGTCCTCCGGTTCCCGGCGCGTGACGGTCTCGGTGCCCTCGAACTGCTGCTGCCCCGTCTGCAGCACGACCCGTGACTTGGTGCCGACGTGTCCATGCGTGCCGTGGAGCGGCTCGTGCAGTACCAGGCCCCGCAGCCACATCGGCAGGTGTGCCGGGTCGGCCAACAGCTGGGCCACCTTCTCCAGCGGCAGAGCGATCTCGATCGACACCGTGTACTTCATGGCGACGCTCCAGGTTCTCGAGGGAGGACGGTCATTATCGGGAACCGGCAGGCGAGGTTCCAGCCGGGCGTTGACGAGGCACCCCTAACGGTTTAGCTTATCCCTAACGGTTAGGGAGGGTGTCCGTGCCCGGAAATGTGGCTGCGGCGGAGCCGTCGCATGGTGTCCAGCTCGGCGTGGTGCAGGAGGTGCTGCTCGCGCTGCTGGCCAAGGAGTCCAGCCATGCCTATCAGCTGCGCGCTCACCTGCAGCTCGTGCTCGGGCCACTGGCCGACGCGCTCAAGGAGGGTCAGGTCTACGTGACCCTCAACCGGCTGGAGCGGGCCGGGCTGGTCGGTGCCGAACGGGTCGGGCAGGGTGACCGCCCGGAGCGGAAGGTCTATTCGCTGACCGGCGCCGGCCGCGACCGGGTGGCCGGCTGGCTGGCGGACACCAGCTGGCCGAAGCCGGCGCCGGCCGAGTTCCACCTCAAGCTGGTCGCGGCGGCCGCGGCGAGGCTGGGTGATCCGGCGCGGATCGTGGACGGGCAGCGGCATGCGGTGCTCGCCGAACTGGCCGCGGTGCAGCGGGCGGCGCTCGCCGAACCGCCGGGGTCGGTGGCCGGGCTGCTGCTGGAGGGCGTGGTCCTTCGCCTGCAGGCCGATCTGCACTGGCTGGAGGCGTGTGCGCGGTTCTGGGGTGGGCAGCGATCATGAGGGCGGTGCTGCGGGGGCACGACCTCCATATGACGTACGGGCTGGTGCCCGCGCTGGCGGGCGTGGACCTGGAGGTCGCGCCGGGCGAGACGGTGGCCGTGATGGGGCCGAGCGGCTGCGGCAAGTCCACGCTGCTGCACCTGCTCGGCGGGCTGCAGCGACCCACGGCCGGCGAGGTTTGGGCGAACGGGCGGCGCGTCGACGGCCTGAGCGAGCGGGCCCTCGCCAAGCTGCGGCAGTCCACCATCGGCTTCGTCTTCCAGGCCTTCCACCTGGTCGACGAGCTGACCGCGGTGGAGAACGTGGAGCTGCCGGCCCTGCTGGCGGGTCAGCCGCCCGCCGGCGCCCGCCGCCGGGCCGGTGAGCTGCTCGAGCGGGTGGGGCTCGCCGACCTGGCCGGCCGGCTGCCGGCGGCGCTCTCCGGCGGCGAGCGGCAGCGGGTGGCGGTGGCCCGGGCGCTGAGCAACGCGCCGCTGGTGGTGCTGGCCGACGAGCCGACCGGCAACCTGGACAGCGCGGCCACCGTGGACGTGTTGCGGCTGCTGGAGTCACTGCGGTCGGAGGGACAGACCCAGGTGATCGTCACGCATGACGCGCGGGTCGCGGCCACCGCCGACCGGCTGATCTCGATGCGGGACGGCGTGTTCGTCGAGGAGACCCGGCTGACGCACGGCACCGGGGTGCGGCTGAGCCGGCTGGCCGGGCTGGAGAGCTGAGCGATGGGACGCATCCTGGTGATCTGCCGGCTGGCCCTGCGCGACCTGCGGAAACGGCCGGGCGAGGCGGCGCTGCTGCTGCTCGCCATCGCGGCCGCCACCACCACGCTGAGCCTCGGGCTGATGCTGCGCGGGGTGACCGACGAGCCGTACCACAGCACCCGGGCAGCCACCGCCGGGCCGGACGTCCAGGTCGGGCTCGCGCCCCGGCCCGGCGCCACGGTGGACCCGGCCCAGCTGGCGCGGCTCGCCGGCGAGCCCGGCGTGACAGCGTCCAGCGGGCCATACCCGTACACCCAACGGAGGGTGACCACCGACGGCCTGAGCGTGCACGCCTGGCTGCAGGGCCGGGACACCAGGTCGGCCCCGGTCGACGCGCCGAGTCTGACGGCCGGCGACTGGGCCGCACCGGGCGGCGCCGTGCTGGAGGCGAGCTTCGCCGGGGCCATCGGCGCGGAGGTGGGCGACCGGATCGACATCGGGGGGCGCCCGTTCACCGTGGCCGGTGTCGCGGTGAGCGCGGCGGCCACCCCGTACCCGAAATTTTGTCTCTCGCCGTGCTTCTGGGGATCCGCACACCCGGCGATACCGGAGCCGCCGGACGGCACGGCGCGGCCGGGCAACGTCACGAAGCCGCGCACCGCGGGCGCCGGGCAGGAGGGCTTCTTCATCGGCCCGGCCGGCCTGATCTGGCTCACCGAGGCGGACACGCAGGCCCTGGCCGCGGATCGCCCGCTCGGCTATCTGCTGAACCTGCGCCTCGCCGACCCGGACGCCGCGCCGGCCTTCGCCGCCGCGCACGTCGCGGCCGGTGACACCACCGCCATGGCGCCCGTGACCTGGCAGGACATCCAAGGCGCGAACGCCTGGGTGTTCGAGGCCAAGCGGTTCAGCCTGCTGGTCGGCAGCTGGCTGCTGGTGCTACTGGCGCTGGCCAGCATCGTGGTGCTGGTCGGCGGGCGGATGGCCGACCAGGTGCGCCGGGTCGGCCTGCTCAAGGCGGTCGGTGCCACCCCGGCCCTGGTCGCCGCGGTGCTGCTGGCCGAACACCTGGTGATCGCCGTGCTGGCCGCCGGCACCGGCCTGACCGCCGGCCGGCTGCTCGCCCCGCTGCTCACCGAACCCGGTGCCGGCCTGCTCGGCCGGGCCGACCCTGCGCCGTTCACGCCGGCCACGATCGCCCTGGTGATGGCGGCCGCCGTCGGCATCGCGGCGCTGGCCACCTTCGTCCCGGCCGTCCGGGCAGCCCGGACCGGCACCATCGAGGCACTCGCCGACAGTGCCCGCCCGCCCACCCGCAACGGCCGCCTGATCGCGCTCTCCGCCCGCCTGCCGGTGCCGCTGCTGCTCGGCATCCGGATCGCGGCCCGCCGCCCGCGCCGCACGTGGCTGAGCGTCTTCGCGGTGGCGGTGACCGTCACCGGGATCGTGAGCGCGCTGGCGGTCCGGGCGAACCGCTTCGCGGAGGCGGCACCCGGCGCCGACCCACGGATCGCGGTGACCCAGGGCCTGCTGGTGGTCACGCTGATGCTGACCGTGCAGGCAATCGTCAACACGATCTGCCTGACCTGGGCCACCACCTTGGACACCCGGCGGCCCGCGGCGCTGGCCAGGGCGCTCGGCGCCACCCCGGCCCAGGTGAGCGCCGGCCTGTCGGCGGCGCAGCTGCTGCCCGCGCTGGCCGGGGCACTGCTCGGCGTGGCCGGCGGCCTGGGCCTGGCCCAGATCCTCGACGACGACCCGCTGGCCGTACCGCCACTGTGGCAGCTGACCGCGGTGCTGCTCGGCACCGTGAGCGTGATCGCAATCTGCACGGCCGTGCCGGCCCGGTTCGGCGCCAGCCGCCCGGCCGGCGAGATCCTGCAGAGCACTTGAGGCTTCGCGTCATCGGTCTCCCAGTTCAGTGACCAGCCGTTCGCCGTCCGGCCACGGACCGAAGCCGCCGGCGGTGTCGAGGTGGCCGGCGTCGCCGGCGTCGACCAGCTCCGCACCCCAGTCCGCAGCGAACTGCTCGAACTGTGCAAAGGACGTATACGGATCGGTCCGGCTGGCGACGAGCACCGCGGGAAACGGCAATCGGCCACGCGGCACCACCCACGGAACGTCGCCGGGCTCGTCCGGCTCAGCCCCGTCGATGTACGGCGGCGTGACCAGCAAGGCAGCGCGCACCGGTCCGGTATGGCGAGCCGCCCACACCACGGTGGTGATACAGCCGGCGCTGTGCGCGATGAGTATCGCCGGCTCGTCCGATCCGCTGACCGCCGCATCCAGCGCCGCGACCCGCTGCCGAAGAACGAGCGGCGGCTTCGGAGGCTCGGGCGCCCACCGATATCCGGGACGTGCATCCGCCCACCGGCGCATCCAATGCTCCGGCCCTGGAATCCCACGCCCCGGCACAAGAAGATGTCGCGTCACCGCGCCGATCTTAAAGCCTGCGCGAGCCGACCGCGAATCAGCCCTTACTGCGGCCCGCAGCCCGCCTCTCCCGGAATGCGGGGCATTTCACCGCTGCAGGACTGCTGAAATGTCTGGTAAATACGCGCGGCGTGGCGTCGCGCCTTGCCATGGTCGCGGCGACGCTGCTGGTCGCGCCGGAGGATATCGGCAGGCGAACTCCGCTCGCCAGACTTTGCGTGGACGCGCATTGCGGCTAATTCAACCCGGCTGAACAATGAGAGTTGTGTCATGGCCAATTATCTCCCCGCCGACCGCGGGGAAGCCAGTCCTCAATAATGCCAGATTTCTTGGGCGTTGATGAAAGCGCGATCACGCTCGTTAAGCCCGGTGTTCTCCAGAATTCGCTGAATCATCGCATTCTTCCCGGCGCCATACCCAGAACATTGCGAACTGCAAATGGTTCGCAAGGAGAGTGAGCCCGCGACAATCACGTACGTGTCGCTGGGTCGTCGTCGGCCCGCCCTTCCGGGCCTGCGAGCTAGCCCGCGCCGGCTGCCAGCACCGCGGCGTCCGGCCAGGCCATCCGCAGCTTCTCGGGAGCGCCGCGCAGATGCGCCGGATCGCCGCCCGGTGCCGATGCCACCCCGGTCTCCACGCACACCGCGCCGCATGCGCGATAGAAGGCCTGCGCCGCCGTGTTCTGCCGCAGCACCCACAGGTGGACGCCCGCGGCGGACGCACCGGTCACCGCCGCCGCGGCCGCCCGGGACAGCAACTGCCGGCCGATGCCGCCGCGGTGCCGATGGGCCACCACGTGCAGGTTGTCGACCAGGCTGCCCCAGGTCGCGTGGTCGTCGAAGATTACGTGCGCGAAGCCGGCCAGCTCGCCGTCCTGCTCGGCCAGGATCGTCGCGGTGGCCGGCGAGGGCGTCCCCAGCCGGGCCGTCCACACCTGCCGGCGGTCGTCCGCGGCGGCCCGGTCGAGGTAGTCGTCGGTGTAGGCGCCGCGGTAGTGCCGCTGCCAGCTGTCGGTGTGCAGGGCCGCGACCCGGTCGGCGTCGGCGCCCGTCGCCGGTCGGAAGAGGAGGGACATCTCAGCGCAGCCCGGCGGCCATGTCCATCAGGTGGCCCAGCACCTGTTCGCCGCCGGTGCGCAGGCCGTCGTGCTCGTGCTCGTTGGTCACCCAGGTGCGCACGTTGCCGACCGCGGCGGCGGTGTCCAGCGACAGGCCGGCATCCACGTACAGGTCCTCGAAGTAGACCGCGGCGCAGACCGGCACCTCGTTCGCGGCCAGCCTCTCCGGATCGTAGAGCGGGGGCCAGTCGGTGGTGGCGGCCAGGATGTCGGCGGCGCCCGCGAACGGGCGCAGGGCGGCGATCTGCTCGAACATCCAGGGGTACATCATCTCGCCGGTGAACAGCAGCGGGTCGGCGCCGGCCGCGAACTCCGGGTAGCGTCCGATGGCCCGGGCCGCGGCCCATCCGGTGGGTGCACTGCCTTGGCCGTACGTGAATTCCTGGAGCGCGGCCAGCGGTGTGTCGATGAAGCCGGTGAGCCGCATGACCTCGTAGCGGAAGGTGTCCGACAGTTCGTCGCCGTGCCACGCCTCGTCGAGCAGCCAGTGCACCTGGGCGAAGCCGTAGCTCATTCCGAACAGGTTGCCGAGGAACCGGAACCGCTCGGCGGTGAGCCGGTCGCCGTCCGGCAGTCGTACATCCTCCGCGGTCAGGTGGTCGGCGATCCGGCGCACCGCCGCCGCGTCCTCCGGGTAGGCCCGGTAATACTCGGCGTTGCGCCGCGCCACCCGCGGATACGTGCGCGCGTACACGTCATCGCCGGTCGCGGTGATGCCCGGCAGCCCGCCGGTGACGAAGCAGTGCCGCAGGCCCTGCGGCGCCTGGGACAGGTAGGTCATGGTGACGAAGCCGCCGTAGCTCTGGCCGAGCGTGTCCCAGGCGACGCCGCCGGCCACTCGCTGCCGCAGGATTTCGGCGTCGGCCACGATGCTGTCCGCTCTAAACCATTTGAGGTACGCGGCCAGCTGCGCGCCGGACATGCCGCGCACCGTGCGCCCGACCAGCGGGGTGCTGCGCCCGGTGCCACGCTGGTCGAGCAGGAGCACCCGGTGGGTCCGCACGGCGCGGGCGATCCAGCTCTCGGCCCGGACCGGCCGCGGCGACTTGCCGCCCGGCCCGCCCTGGAGGAAGAGCAGCCAGGGCAGGTCGTCCCCGGCCCGGTCGGCGGCCACCGCCTCACGGGCGAAGACCTCGATGGTGCCGGCACCGGGCCGCCCATGGTCGAGCGGCACGGTGACGGTGTGATCGGTGAAGCGGAGTCCCGGGTTGGCGATCATGCCTCCCAGATTAGGTGCGGAACGGCCCGGTCACGCAGTAGGTGATGCCGCCGGACGACGAGCCGGACGTGCCGCGCTGGGACGAGAAGTACAGGCGGTTGCCGGCCGGGGTGAACGCCGGGCCGGTGATCTCGGACGAGCCGTGGCCGGTGAGCCGCAGGAACACCGAGATGCTGCCGGCCGGGGTGATCACGCAGATGTCCATGGAACCGCCGTCCTCGGCCACGTACAGGTCGCCCGAGGTGCTGCCGGTGACGTTGTCGACACCGGTGAGCGGGGCGCTGCCGGCGCTCACCAGGTTGTCGTCGTACGCCAGCTCGTACGTGCCCGCGGTGAGGTTGACCTGCCACACCCGGTTGTCGCCCTTGGTGGTGAACCAGACCTTGTCGCCGGCGTAGTGGCAGCCCTCGCCGCCGTTGAACACCTTGGCGCCGGACACCTGGTGGCGGGTCGCGGTGGGGGAGCCGTCCGGGTCGGGCACGGTGACCCAGCGGAACGTGCCGGAGGTGGCGGTCCCGGCCACGAACGCCTGCAGCGTGCCGGCCGACAGGTTGCCCCAGGCCGAGGGCACGAACCGGTAGAAGCGGCCGTCCGTCTCGTCCTCGGTCAGGTAGATCACCTTGCGCACCGGGTCGGCCGCGGCCGCCTCGTGCTTGAAGCGGCCCATCGCCGGGCGGACCACCGCGGTGCCGCCCAGCGGGTAGGTCTCGAAGACCCGGCCGAGGGTGACCTCCTCGCAGGACAGCCAGGTGTTCCACGGCGTGCTGCCGCCCGCGCAGTTGTTGTTGGTGCCGGACAGGATCCGGGACGCGCCGATCGGCTTGCCGGTGCTGTCGAAGGCGATCCGGGACGCGCCGCCGCCGGCCGGCGAGCTGACCTCGGCGTTGGACACGTAGACCCAGCCGCTGCCGTTCGGGATGACAGCGCCGCCGTCGGGGGCGTCGTGCCAGACGTACGAGGTGCCGGGTACGGTCTGCCGGGAGCGGGCGATCACGGTGCTGGTGAAGCCGGCCGGCAACTGGATGCCGTTGGCGTCGGCGGGCAGTAGCGGTCCGTAGGGTCCGGTGGCGGTCTGTGCGGGTCCCGCGTAGGCGGCCGGCCAGGCGGTGAACGGCAGGGCCAGGCCGCCGGCGCCGGCTACCGTGGCGCGCAGGAGAGTACGTCGGTCCATGGCTGGACCGTAGCTGTGCGTGATCGTCCAATGGCTGAGCGTGCGATTAACATCGGGCGGCGAGTTAATGGAGCAGGCGTACGAAGATCCCGGCGAGCGTGGCCGCGGTGCCCTCCGGCGTGTCCCGGGGCAGCATGATGTGGCTGACCGTCAGCCGCACCACGGCGTCGACGGCCCGGGCCAGCGTCTCCGGCGGCGTCGCCGGCAGGCTTTCCCGGGCCCACTGGGTCAGCACCGCGACGCCCGCGTTCAGCACGATGTCGGAGCGGGTGGTGAGGAACGGCAGCAGCTCGTCGGCGCCGCCCCGGCCGCTGGTCAGGATGGCCCGGACCAGCGGGTTGGCGGCCGCCTCCCGCAGGGTCAGCACGCTGGCGGCGCGGCAGGCCGCGTACGCGTCGGAGCCGTGCCGCCGCAGCTCGTCGCGGACCCGCCCGACGAAGCTGTCGACCTCGCTGATCGCGATCGCCTCGGCCAGCCCGCCCCGGCCGCCGAACTCGTTGTAGACCGTCTGGCGGCTCACCCCGGCCGCCTTCGCCACGTCGACCATCCGCACGCCGTCCCAGCCGCGGGCGACCGTCAGGTCGCGGGCGGCAGCGATCAGCGCCTCGCGTAACCGGGCGCGATTCGACTCACGGTACGACGGTGTGTCCCCCATGGGCCTGACAGGCTACACACAGGTCCGCGCGACGTCATGCCGCTGTTAGGCCCGGCCGTGCATGCTGGGCGGATGGGCGTCCGGTTGCGTTACACCCTGCTGTACGGCGCGATGTTCCTGATCTGTTCGGCCGGGCTTCTCGTCCTGGTCGCCGCGTTCGGGTTGCGCAACACCACCCGGGCCACCCCGTACGGCCAGCCGCCCACCCGCGAGGAGGTGGGCCGGATGCTGGCCGAGCAGGACGAGATCCGCAACCGCCAGCTGCTCGCCGGAGTCACCCTGGCGCTGCTGGTGATGCTGGTGCTCGCGGTGCTGGTGGGCCGGCTGCTGGCCGGCCGGGTGCTGCGCCCGCTCCGGGTGATCACCGCGGCGACCCGCCGGATCTCGGCCGACAACCTGCACGAGCGCCTCGCCGTGACCGGCCCGGCCGACGAGGTGAAGGCGCTCGCCGACACCATCGACGACCTGCTGGGCCGGCTTGAGGAGTCGTTCGCGGCGCAGCGCCGGTTCGTCGCGGACGCCTCGCACGAGCTGCGCACCCCGCTCGCCACCATGCGCGCCTCGCTGGACGTGGCGCTCGCCAAGCCCGGCCCGATCCCGCCCGAGACCGACCGGCTGGCCGGCCGCCTGCGCACCGAACTGGACCAGGTAGACCGCCTGCTGGAGGGCTTCCTGCTGCTGGCCCGCGCCCAGCACGGCGCCCTGGACGACCGCACCGAGGTCTCCCTGGCCGACCTGGCCCTCGCCGCCGTAACCGACAAACCCGCCGAGACAGAAACTGGCGCCCTAACGGACAAATCGGAAATGTTCGGCAGGAGGCGAACCATCGCTGACACGCGGGCCGCCGCCGTCAAAATTCACGCCGACCTGACCCCGGGCGACGCGGTAGTCAGGGGCAACCCCGTCCTCCTGGCCCGGATGGTCGGCAACCTCGTCGACAACGCGTTCCGCCACAACGTCCCCGGCGGCCGGATCCGGGTCACCGTCCGCGCCACCACCCTGACCGTCGAGTCCACCGGCCCGCTCCTCGACCCCGCGCAGGTGGCCCGGCTCGGCCGCCCGTTCCAGCGTCTCGGCCCCGACCGCACCGGCGAGAGTACCGGCCTCGGCCTCTCCATCGTCGCGGCAATCGCCGAGGCGCACGGCGGCACCCTCGACCTCGCTGCCCGCGACGGCGGCGGCCTGATCGCGACCGTGCAGGTGCCGCGATGAGGGTGCTCGTGGTGGAGGACGCCCGCGCCCTGGCCGCGGTCGTCGCCGAGGGCCTGCGCGATCAGGGCATGGCCGTCGATCTTGCCTACGACGGCCTGGAGGCCGCCGGGAAACTGGACGTCAACGCGTACGACGTCGTGGTTCTGGATCGTGATCTGCCCGGACTGCACGGGGACACGCTCTGCCAGATGATCACGGCGCGGGACGGCCGGGCCATGGTGCTGATGCTGACCGCGGCGGGCTCGGCCGACGACCGGGTGCGCGGGCTCACCGCGGGGGCCGACGACTATCTGGCCAAGCCGTTCCACTTCCCGGAACTGGTGCTCCGGATCCGTGCGCTGGCCCGCCGGCAGCCCGCCGCCCGGCCCCGGATCCTGCGGGCCGGCGAGATCGAACTGGACCCGGTCGGCCGCACCGCCACCCGCGCCGGCCGCCCGCTGGCCCTCTCGGTCAAGGAGTTCGCCGTCCTCGAATCGCTGCTGCGGGCCGCACCCGGGTATCTGAGCAGCGAAGATCTGCTGGAGCAGGTGTGGGACGAGCACGCCGACCCGTTCACCAACACGGTGACCGTGACGATCGGACGGCTGCGCCGCAAGCTCGGCGACCCGGGCGTCATCAACACGACCCCCGGCGTGGGCTACCGCATCACGTAATCAAATGATTACCGTCTATCCATGACGGTAATGCGAGCGTTACTCGTGTTCACTCTGCTGGGTGCGAGCCTGGCGGCCCCCCAACCGGCGGCGGCCGCTGCGGCCGTTCCCGTCTTCCTCGACCAGCACGGCCGCGAGGTCACCCTGCGCGGCTTCAACGTCTCGGGCAGCGCCAAGCTGCGCGAGACCGGCTTCCTCCCGTTCAAGTCCACCGCCGACGCGGCGACGTCGGCCGCCGCGATGCGGGAACTCACCGGCGCCAACGCCATCCGCTTCACGATCGCCTGGGAGGGCGTGCAGCCGGCCCGGGACCGGATCGACACCGCCTACCTGGACCGCGCGGCCGCGCAGATCCAGCAGTTCACCAGCCGCGGCATCCGGGTGCTGCTCGACTGGCACCAGGATCTCTACTCCGCACATCTGTTCCATGCGGACAGCTGGTACACCGGCGACGGCGCCCCGAAATGGGTGATCGACCTCGTCGACTATCCGACCGAGTCCTGCGGCATCTGTCTGCTGTGGGGCCAGAACATGCTCAACAACAATGCCGTACGCGCTGCCATGTACGACTTCTGGCGCAACCGCAACGGTGTCCAGGACGCCTACCTGGCCCAGGCCCGCAGCGCCCTGAGCTACCTCGCCGGTCGGCTGCCGGCTTCGTCGTTCGCGATGATGCTGGGTGTCGACCCGTTCAACGAGCCGTTCGACGGCGGGCTGGACGGCGCGTCCGGCACCACCTGGGAGGCCACCTGGCTGTTGCCGTTCTACCAGCGGTTCCGGCAGGTGATGGACGGTGCCGGCTGGGCCGACCGGCCGCTGTACGCCGAGCCGCTGGTCTTCTGGAACACCACCTTCGGCGAGGCCGGCGGCCTGTCCACGATCGCGCCGCTGGGCAGCCGGTACGTCTTCAACAGCCACTACTACGACGGCGCGCGGATGACGCTCGACCCGTCCGCGGCGCGCGACGGCACGTACGTCTCCGCCATGAACCGCATCCGCGACCGCGCCGCCGCGCTGAACACACCGGCCTTCGTCTCCGAGTTCGGCAACGCGCTGACCGGCACCGGCAGCAGTTCCCGTACGCCGTGGATGGTCCGCGCCATGTACCAGGGTCTCGACTCCCGGCTGTCCGGTGCCTCGTTCTGGAACGGTGCGGCCGGCGCCGGCACCGTGCTGTCCAGCACCCAGTGGCACTGGGACATCTACAGTGGCCGGCACGCCGAACTGATGAACGGCAACCCGGACAAGGTGCAGACCGAGGGCGACGGCTGGAACGAGGAGGACCACTCGGTGATCGCGAACGGGGCGCTGCGCCTGGACCGCCGGGTGCTGGACCGGCTCTACCCGGCCGCGGTGGCCGGCCGGACCCTGGCTTTCGGCTACGAGGACCTGGCCCGCAGCGGCCTGGCCGGGGCCGGCACCCAGCAGGCGTGGCTGACCGTCCCGTCCCGGCTGCCGGCCATCGCGGCGCTGGTGTCCGGCCGCCAGTACGGCGTGCTGGTGTGGCGCGAACCGGCCGCAGCGATCGCGGCGCCGACCGAGTTGCACCTGCCCGGCACGTTCCCGGCCGCCCGCACCGTGGTGGTCAGCGACCTGGGCACGGTGGTCGGCCCGCCCGGGTCCGGCCGGATCGCGGCGACCACCGAGCCCGGCGCGACCAGTGCCCGGCGGCTGCTGCTGGACGCGTCCGGCTCGGCGGCGGGCACGGTGCACGTCGCGCTGGTGGTGGGCGCGGCCGACACCCGCCCGGTGGACGCGGCCGCGCTGGCCGCGGCCCGCACCGAACTGCTGAACTGGGCGGCCGGCATCACGTGGTGAGGCCGGCCGCCTGACCTAACTGCAGGGAGAGCCGTTCAGGGTGAAGCCGGTGGGCGTCGCGTTGCTGGTCGTCCACCGGCCCAGCAGTCCGATGGTGACGGTGCCGTTCGGCGGGATCACCCGGGTCCAGGTGGCCGGTGTGGCGGTGACGGTGCGGCCGGCCTGGGTGAACGTGCCGGTGCCCCAGGCGTTCTGCACCACCTGGTCGCCGCCGAAGTGGAAGCCGAACGTCCAGTTCTCGATCGGGGCGCCGGTGTTGTTCCGGATCTGGATCTCGGCCACGAAGCCGCCGTTCCACTGCGAACTGTTGCGGTAGACGACCGAGCAGATCGGGGCCGGCGGCGGGCTGCTGGACGGCGGGGGAGTCGGGCTGCTGACGTTCGGCGAGCGCACGGCGTTCGACTCGGCCGACAGGTTGCCGGCCGCGTCCCGGGCCCGGACGTACAGGCTGGACATGGCGGGGATGGGGCGCACGGTGGCGGTCGTGCCGGACACCGTGGTGTACAGCGCCGAGTACCACAGGCCGTCGAACACATAGACGTCGTAACCGGTGACGCCGACGTCGTCGGTGGACGGCGACCAGCTCAGCGCGATGCCCTCCGGGCTGTTCGCGGCCACCAGGCCGGTGGGCCGCGACGGCGGGGTCTGGTCGGCCGCGGTGTCCGAGGCGGGGGTGACCACGCTGACGCTGGAGCCGGTGGTGGACCAGCCCCCGGCGGTGTCCCGGGCCATGATCCGGAAGCTGTAGTTGCCGGTGGCCCGGATGCCCTCGGTGATGGTCACCGTGGTGACGTTGCCGACCTTCTGCAACCGCATGATGTCGTCGAACGCCCGGTTGTGGCTGATGTCGTAGCCGGCGATCGGGAAGCTGCCCGGCGTGGCCGCGCTCCAGGCGAGGGTCACCGAGGTGGTGGTCGCCTTCGTGACGCGCAGGTCAGCGGGTCCGGTTGGCGGCAGCGAGCCGGGCGGGGGTGAGGTCGGTGGTTCGGACGGCGGCGTCGGGCTGGGCGGCGTCGGGCTGGGCGGGGTGGGGCTGGGCGGGGTGGGGCTGGCCGGTGGTGGGCTGGGTGTCGGCGTGGTGGCCGCGCCGGCCGGCACGGCGGTCAGCACTGCGCCGGCCGCGAGGAGCATCGCGGCCGACCAGGCCAGAGGGCGGAGTCGAGACATGCCAACGACGCTTCCGAAGCCATCGAAGCGTGTCAACGTCCGAACAGGTCAGCCTACATAGCGGTAGGAGGCGAAGATGACGTCGTGGCTGGGCTCGAAGCCGAGTCGCTCGTAGAGCCGGATGGCACGGTCGTTGTCGGCGGCGGCGTGCAGGAACGGCAGCTCGCCGCGGCCCAGGATGCTGGCCGCCAGCGCCAGCGTGAGCCGGGCACCGAGCCCGCGGCCCTGGTGCTCGGGGTCGGTGCAGACGCCGCTCACCTCGGTCCAGCCGGGCTGCCGGAACCGCTCGCCGGCCATCGCGATCAGCCGGCCGTTCTCCCGGATGCCCAGGTAGCGGCCGAGCTCGATGGTGCGCTTGCGGAACGGGCCGGGCTTGGCCCGCTCGACCAGGTCGAGGATCTCGGGTACGTCGGTCTCGGAGAGGACCACGGCCTCGGGGTCGTCCACCCCGGTCATGCCGTGGCCGACCATCTGCACGCCGGGCACCGAGACGGCCATCTCCCAGCCCGGGCCGGGCGTGATGGACGGGCCGGTGAGCAGCGCGTAGTCGGTCAGCGTGGCCAGGTCACGCCAGGCCGCCGGGTCGCCGTTGTCGGCGAGGGCGGCGAACGGTGAGATGTCGGACTGATAGCGGGCGGCGTCGCCGGACGCCTCGGCATAGCAGGCCTGTGGCCCGGAGAGGGCGGCCCACACGGGATTTTCCAGCACGCCCTTGACCCTGCCGCGTGCCGGGCGCCGCCGCTAGTGAATATCCGTCAAAACCCCTCAGACGAGAGCTCGTACGTTGTGCACGAGCGGCATCACGTCGGCCGGCCACACCGGCTTGGAGAACAGATAGCCCTGGCCGTACGGGCAGCCCATCCGGGCCAAGGCGGTCCGTTGACCCAGGTCCTCGACGCCCTCGGCGACCACCGCGAGGTCGAGGTTGCGGGCCAGCGAGACGATCGTGTCCACCATGATGTGCTGCTGCTCGCTGTCCAGGATGTCGTCGATGAAGGACTTGTCCAGCTTGAGCACGTCCACCGGCATCTGCCGCAGGTAGCTCAGCGACGAGTACCCGGTGCCGAAGTCGTCGATCGCGATCCGCACGCCCATGGCGCGCAGCACCCGCAGGTCGGCCCAGACCTGGTCGGCGTCGCGCAGCACCAGGCTCTCGGTGATCTCCAGCAGCAGCCACTCGGGCCGGGCGTGCGCGTCCTCGATGGCCTGCCGGACGTGGTCGACGAAGCCGGGGGTGCGGAACTGCCGGGCCGAGACGTTCACGCTCACGTATGCCAGCGAGGCCGCCGGCTCGGTCCGGCGCCAGTAGGCGAACTGGGCGAGCGCCTCGCGCAGCACCCAGCTGCCGATGCTGACGATCGTGCCGCTCTCCTCGGCCACCTCGATGAAGTCGTACGGGCTGAGCAGCCCACGCTGCGGGTGCTGCCAGCGGACCAGCGACTCCACGCCGGAGACCAGGCCGGTCTCCAGGTCGACGATCGGCTGGTACATGAGCGTGAACTGCTCGAGTTCGATCGCCTCGTGCAGCGCGGCCCGGGTCTCGAGGCGCTGCACCATGGCGCTGTGCAGCTCCGGCCGGTACCGCTGCCAGGTGCCCTTGTCCTCGCCCTTGGCCTGGTACAGCGCCAGGTCGGCGTGCCGCAGCAGCTCGGTGGCGCTGGACGCGTCGGTGCTGGCGGCCACGCCCACGCTGGCCGCGCCGCTCATGATGTGGGTGCCGCCCAGGCCGTCGGCGACCTCGACCGGCACGGCCAGCGCCGCGACGATCCGGGACGCCACGTCCTCGGCCTCGGCCGCCCGGCTGCGCTCGATCATGATGGCGAACTCGTCGCCGCCCATCCGGGCGGCCGTGCCCGCGCCGCCGGCACCGAGGATGGCCGCGATCCGCTGTCCGACGGTGACCAGCAACTCGTCGCCGACCGCGTGCCCGAGGGTGTCGTTGACCTCCTTGAAGTCGTCGAGGTCGACGAAGAGCACGGACAGCGTGCTGCCGTCCCGCTCGGCGGCCGCGAAGGCCTGCTCGAGCCGGTTGCGGAACAGCACCCGGTTGGCCAGCCCGGTGAGGCCGTCGTGGAAGGCCAGGTGGGACAGGTCGTCCTCGAGGCGGCGGCGCTCGGTGACGTCCCTGATGGTCAGCACCAGCCCCCGGACGGTCGGGTCGTGCCGCAGATCGCGGCCGTCCACCTCGACCTGGACCAGCCGGCCGTCGGCGCACAGCGCGGACAGGTCGGGGGCGTCCTGGGTGCCCCGGCCGGAGCGGACCGCGGCCAGGACCTCGTGCATGGTCCGGTGGTGGCTGACCGCGACCAGCGCGGCGAGCGGGGTGCCGGCCAGGTCGGGGTGACCGAACACGGTGGCCGCGGACGGGCTGGCGTAGCGGATGCCGTCGTCGTCACCGACGATCAGGATCACGTCCGACGCGTTCTGGATCAGGGTCCGGAAGTAGGCCTCGCTGTCCCGGCGGTTGACCTCGCCGGTCAGGCCGATCCGCTCCACGACCACCTCGACCTGGGCGAACAGCGTCTCGAGCGAGCCGGCCAGGTCGCGCAGCACATCGCCGGACGCGGCCAGCAGGCCGTACGCGTGGGTCGGCGGTTCGCCGGGCAGCGGCAGCGCCCCGAACAGCACGGTGTCGAAGCCGTGCGCGGACACGCCGGGCGGGAGGTCGGCCGCGGGCACCAGCCGGATCTCGCCCCGGTCCGGGCCGTCCGGCAGGTCGGTGGCCAGGTCCAGCACGTACGGGCGGTCGGCGGGCATGAGGGTGGCCACCGCGTCCTCGACGGCCTGCACGGTCTCCTCGATGGTGGCGGCCGAGAACAGCTTGGCACCGGCCTCGCGCAGCGCGCGCTCCCGGGCCCGGGCCCGGCGCTGGGCCAGCGCAAGTCCGTTCACCCGGGCCAGGACCAGCAGGAACATCACCGCCGCGGCGGCTGCGATGACCGGCGCGTCGACCACGCCGTCGCGCATGGTCTCGATGTCCCGGCCGTTGAACCACTCGATGTAGAGCACGGCCGGGGCGATCATGGCGGCCGCGGCCATCCAGATGATCCGGTGCGGGCTGGTGTCCACGCCGCCGGTGCCGGTCTGCTCGGTCAGCCCGCGCATCGACGGCAGCAGCGCGGCGAAGCCCATGGTGGCGTAGAAGACGATCCAGCCGAGGTCGACCGGCCCGCCCAGCGACCAGTCGCTGTTGAGCTGGGACTGGCCGTAGAAGATGTCCGAGATCAGCAGGCCCACCATGGCGATGCCGACGGCCACCAGGGCCCGGGGCTTGCGGCCCGAGGTGGTGAGCATGCGCAGCATCATGGCCAGCACCAGCACGTCGCCGAACGGGTAGCCGACCGAGACGATCTTCTGGGCGACGGTCAGCTCGTGCGAGCGGGTGAACGGCGCGATCCAGTACACCCAGGAGAGCAGGCCCAGGCCGACGGTCGGCACCAGCGCGTCGAGCAGCGCGTCCCGGTTGCTGCCGCCACCCGAGCGCTGTCGCACGAACAGCAGAAAGGCGCCGGTGAGCAGCGGATAGACCATCAGGTAGAACAGGTCGGCGAAGCCCGGGAAGTCCGGTGTGTCACCGAGCGCGAGGACCAGGTTGTACCAGGTGTCGCCGGTGGTGAAGCACACCAGCGCCGCCGAGATCAGATACCACGGCAGGCGGCGGGCGGGCCGGTTGAGGCGTACGCCGACCAGCACCGCGACGGCACTGGAGTAGCCGAGCAGTGCCCAGGTGTAGAGGTGGCTGTCCGGTGACGAGTAGTAGACGGCCACGAGCAGCACGATCCACCCGCCGAAGCAGGCGCGGGCGGCTCGCGTCGTCATGCACACTCCGATCGGCGGCGGGACGGCGATAGTGCCGTCCGAAAACTGATCGGGCGGAAGCGCTCAGCCTTGAGCCCTTTCTCTCAGGTCGGGAAGGTCAGAGCCAGGGCGGGCCGGCCACGGTGACCGCCCGGTCGGTGTCCGCGGACTCCTCGATGGCGAGCGCGATCAGGTGGTCGTGCGCCCCGTCGGCCAGCGGGTAGGGCGCCGGTCCCTCGCCGCGGACCCAGGCCGCGGTGCGCCGCAGCAGGGTGGCGATGGCGATCTCCTCGTCGTTCCAGCGCTGTCCCGGGAACGGGTTGCGGAACAGCACCTGGTCGCCGAGCGTGATCGTGTCGGTGTCGAAGTCGTCCAGGTCGAGGTCGTACCCGGTCTGCCGGCGGACCAGGGGAGTGCGCACGATCGTGCGCGGTGCCACCAGCCGCACCACCTCGTCGTCGCGCAGTTCGCCGTGCGAGCCGCGCACCAGGATCCGGCGGAACCGCAGCTGGTTGTGCCACTGGTTGTCGGTGAAGTCGTAGAGCCCCGAGCGCCCGTCGCCGAAGTCGAGGGTGGCGATCGTGGTGGTGGCCGGCCGCGGCTGCGGGTCGCCGGTCCAGCCGTCCCGGGTCAGCGGGTCGACCAGCGGCGCCGTCGTCCGGCTCGCCCGCACGGTCACCGGCCCGAAGCTGCCGAGGCTGCCGAGGTACCCGCGGATCAGCGAGACGGCATGGTACTGGTGGGTCGAGGAGACCTGCACCTGCGACGCCTCACCGATCACGCCGGACCGCACCGCGGCCAGCCGGGCGGCGTGTGCGGGCACCATCAGGTACTGCTCGGCGACCTGCACCAGCCCGCTGCCGCCGGCCGCCCGCCACAGCGCGGCCAGCCCGTCGGCGGTGGGCGCGGGCGGGGTCTCGGCCAGCACCGGCAGCCCGCCTTCGACCGCGGCCAGGATGGTGGCCGGGCTGGCCTCCCACGGCACCGCGGCGACCACGAAGTCGGGTCGCACCTCGTCGAGCGAGGCGAACGCCGGCACCGGCAGCTCGCGCGGCGTGCGCACCACCGCACCCAGGCACTCCACGTCCGGCAGCGAAGCCGCCAGCCGCCAGTACATCTCGGCCCGCCACCCGGCGCCGACCACGACGAAGGACGTCAATTCGGGTTCTCCTCTGGGCTTTCCCGCCGCGGGAAAATGCTGCCGATCAC
>NZ_BOMV01000090.1 GCF_016862375.1 Paractinoplanes rishiriensis
TTTCGTGCCGACCCGGCGCACCAAGGCCAAGTCGCTGGCGATCCCGGACTCCAAGGCGTTCGGCGACATCAAGCGCGGCAGCGGCAAACAGAAGATCGCCACCACCATGGCCTTCGTCCGGCTCCTCAAGGACCTGATGAAGGACAAGGAGTTCGGCGCGCGCTGGGTGCCGATCATTCCGGACGAGGCACGTACGTTCGGCATGGACTCGCTCTTCCCGACCAAGAAGATCTACTCCCCGCACGGCCAGACCTACACCTCGGTCGACCGGGAGCTCTTCCTGTCGTACAAGGAAGCGACCAACGGCCAGATCCTGCACGAGGGGATCAACGAGGCCGGGTCGACGGCGAGCTTCATCGCGGCCGGCACCTCGTACGCCACCCACGACGAGCCGATGATCCCGCTGTACATCTTCTACTCGATGTTCGGCTTCCAGCGGACCGCGGACGAGCTGTGGGCGGCCGCCGACCAGATGACCCGGGGCTTCCTGCTCGGCGCCACGGCCGGCCGCACCACGCTGAACGGCGAGGGCCTGCAGCACGAGGACGGGCACTCGCTGCTGATCGCGGCGACCAACCCGGCCGTGGTGGCGTACGACCCGGCGTTCGCGTTCGAGATCGCGCACATCGTCGAGAACGGCCTGCACCGGATGTACGGCGAGCGGCAGGAGAACGTCTTCTACTACCTCACCATCTACAACGAGCCGGCCGTGCAGCCCGCGCAGCCGGACGACCTCGACGTGGAGGGCCTGCTCAAGGGCATCTACCGGTATTCACCGGCGCCGGAGACCACCGGGCCCAAGGCGCAGCTGCTGGCGTCGGGCACCGGCATGGCCTGGGCGCTCAAGGCCCAGCAGCTGCTCGCCCAGGACTGGGGCGTAGGCGCCGACGTCTGGTCGGTGACCTCGTGGACCGAGCTGCGGCGGGACGCCGTCGAGACCGAGGAGCACAACCTGCTGCACCCCGGTGACCAGCCCCGCAAGCCGTACGTGGAACAGAAGCTGGACGGCACCGAGGGCCCGGTCGTCGCGGTCAGCGACTTCATGCGCGCGGTGCCCGACCTGATCGCCCGCTGGGTGCCGAACGACTACACGTCGCTGGGCACCGACGGCTTCGGCATGAGCGACACCCGGCACGCGCTGCGCCGCCACTTCCACGTGGACGGCGAGTCGGTGGCCGTGGCCACGCTGCGTCAGCTCGCGCTGCGCGGCAAGGTGCCGGCGCACGTCCCGGCCGAGGCCGCCAAGAAATACGCGATCGACGACGTCTCGGCGGCCCCGGTCGGCGAGACCGGCGGCGACAGCTGATTCCCGCCGCCGGCGGCCTGCCGACTCAGGGCGGGCCGCCGGCGGACTCACGGTCAGGCGGGCACGGTCAGGCGGGCACGTAGGTGACGACCTGGACCCCGGTCGTGGTCTGCCAGGTGTCGGTGGGCTTCAGCGCGACCTTGGTGCCCTCGTCCCAGAGCTTGCGTCCTTCGCCGGTCACCACCGGGTAGATCATGATGCGGTACTCGTCGATCAGGTTGTGCCGGGTCAGGTAGTTGACCAGGGAGGCGCTGCCGTTGATCAGCAGGTTGGCGGGCTCGGTCTTGAGCTTGGCCACCGCGTCGGCCAGCTCACCCGCCAGGAACGTCGCGTTCCACTCCGGCTCGGTCAGCGTGGTGGTGGCCACGTGCTTGGGCATCGAGTTCATCCGGACGCCGAAGTCGCCGGTCTCGGCCTCCATCTGCGGCCAGGCGGCCTTGAAGCCCTCGTATGTCCGGCGGCCCAGCAGCAGCGCGCCGGCCTCGCGCAGGTTGGCGGCCTGCCAGTTGCCGAGTTCGTCGTTGAAGTAGGGACCGCTCCAGGCGGGCTCCTCGAAGACGCCGTCGAGGGTCACATACTCCACCGCCACGATCTTGCCCATTTCGACCACCCTACGCCGCCCCTTCCCGGAAGGGCCATGTATCCCTTAACCTCCGAGGAAAATTCGCGTTAGGGAGGCCGGATGGCCGTCGCCCACGGGGTGCCAGCGCTCGCCGAACCCGTCGTACCGGTCCGGCGCTCCTGGATCGGTCTTCTCTTCGCCGCCAACCTGGGTCTCTGGATGGCCTTCTTCACGCCCATCCAGGTGCTGCTGCCCGAGCAGGTCGCCGCACTCGCCGGGTCGCACAAGGAGGCCTGGCTCGGCGTCGTCACCGGCATCGGCGCGCTCGTCGCGATCATCGTGAACCCACTGGCCGGCGCTTTCTCCGACCGCACCCGGCTGCGGCTGTTCGGCCGCACCTACGGCCGGCGGCACTGCTGGACCGTGGGCGGCGGCATTCTCGCGGTGATCTCGCTGGTCGCCCTGGCCGACGCACCGAACCTGCTGTGGGTGACGCTGGGCTGGGCCGGCGCCCAACTGGGTCTCAACATCATGCTGGCCACGCTGACCGCCGCGGTGCCCGACCGGGTGCCGGTCTCGCAGCGCGGCCTGGTCTCCGGCTGGATCGGCATGCCACAGGCGCTGGGCCTGGTGCTCGGCGCGATCCTGGTCACCGCGGTGGTCACCGAGACCGGGCCGGGCTACCTGCTGATGACGCTCGGCCTGGTCGTCCTGGTGGCACCGTTCGTCATGATCACCCCGGACGATCCGCTCGCCGAGGTGCCGGTCACGCGTACCCGCTGGAAGTTGAATCTCCGCGAACACCCGGACTTCGCCTGGGCCTTCGGCACCCGGTTCCTGGTCCAGCTCGGCAACGCGCTGGGCACGCTCTACCTGCTCTACTTCCTGTCCGACGCGGTCAAGCTGCCCAAGCCGGACGAGGGCCTGCTGATCATGATCCTGCTCTACACGGCCGGCATGATCTCGACCGCGATGCTCGGCGGCTGGCTCTCCGACCGGCTCGGCCGCCGCAAGATCTTCGTGATCTGGTCCGGCGTGCTGATCGCGATCGCGGCCCTGCTGCTGGGCATCTGGCCGACCTGGCCGGTGGCCCAGGTCGCGGCGGTGTTGTTCGGCGCCGGCTACGGGGTCTACCTGGCGGTCGACACCGCGCTGATCACCCAGGTGCTGCCCGCCGCCACCGACCGCGCCAAGGACCTCGGGGTCATCAACATCGCCTCGGCCGCCCCGCAGGTGCTCGGCCCGGCCCTGGCCGCGCCGATCGTCACCCACCTCGGCGGTTACCCGGCGCTGTTCGGCCTCACCGCCCTGGTCACCCTGCTCGGAGCGGTAGCCGTGGTGAAAATCCGTTCGGTCCCATAGGTACTCTGGTCGGGTGACTGTTCGCGTACGTTTCGCTCCGTCCCCGACCGGCATGTTCCACGTCGGCGGCGCCCGCTCGGCGCTGCAGAACTGGATCTATGCCCAGCAGCACGGGGGTGTCTTCGTGCTCCGGATCGAGGACACCGACGCCGCCCGCAATCGTCCCGAGTGGACCGAGGGCATCATCTCGGCGCTGGACTGGATCGGCATCGAGCGGGGCACGTACGAGGGACCCCATTTCCAGTCCTCGTACGCGGCCGACCACACCGCCGCCGCCACCCGGCTCTACGGCGAGGGCCGCGCGTACTACTGCGACTGCAAGCGGGACGACGTGATCGCCCGCACCGGCAACCAGCACACCGGCTACGACGGCTTCTGCCGCGACCGGGCGCTGGGGCCGGGCGAGGGCCGCGCGCTGCGCTTCCGCACCCCGGACAGGGGCGAGACCGTGGTGGAAGACCTGGTGCGCGGCAAGCCGACCTTCGAAAACCGGCTGCTCGAGGACTTCGTGGTGGCCCGCGCCGACGGCTCGCCGCTGTTCCTGCTGGCCAACGTCGTGGACGACCTGGCGATGGGCATCACCCACGTGATCCGGGCCGAGGAGCACCTGCCCAACACGCCCAAGCAGCAGCTGCTCTGGGAGGCGCTGGGCGCGACCCCGCCGGTCTGGGCGCACGTGCCGGTGATCGTCAACGAGAAGCGGCAGAAGCTGTCCAAGCGCCGCGACAAGGTGGCCCTCGAGACCTACCGCGACGAGGGTTACCTGGCCGCCGCCATGCGCAACTACCTGATGCTGCTCGGCTGGGCGCCGTCCGGCGACCGCGAGATCGTGCCCTGGTCGGTGATCGAGCAGGAGTACCGCATCGAGGACGTCAACCACGCGTCGGCCTTCTTCGACGTCAAGAAGCTGCGAGCGTTCAACGGCGACTACATCCGCGCCCTCGCGCCGGACGAGTTCGCCGCGGTGTGCGCGCCCTGGCTGCAGGGCACCGACACGATCCCGGCCCCGCCGTGGGCTCCGGCGGCCTTCGACACGCACGTGTTCGCCCAGGTCGCCCCGCTCGCGCAGACCCGCATCGCGGTGCTGTCCGAGATCGTGGAGTACGTCGACTTCCTCTTCCTCGACGAGCCGGCCCGCGACGAGGCGTCCTGGGCCAAAGCGATGAAGGGTGAGGCCGCCGAGATCCTGGACGCGACCGTGGCCGCGTTCGAGGCGCTGCCGGACTGGTCGGCCGAGCCGCTCAAGGCCGCGCTCGAGGAGGTCGGCCTGGCCCGCGAGCTCAAGCTGGGCAAGACCCAGGCGCCGGTACGCGTCGCGGTCACCGGGCGCTCGGTCGGGCTGCCGCTGTTCGAGTCGATCGAGGTGCTCGGCCGCGAGCGCACGCTGGCCCGGCTGCGGGCCGCCCGCGCCGCTCTCTAACTTCCGAACCGTCTAATTCGGTACGTGGGCGACATGTCCCCCGTACCGAATTTTTCGTTTTTATCGCACTTGCTGCCCGGTCGTCCATCGTTACTCGTCGTTACGGTAACGAATTTAGCCAGGCGGGTGACCGACTTCCCTGCCGCTTGCCCGGGGTGGGTAGTATTCGGCCGCTGATCAAAGGTCGTTGTCGTCTCGTCAGTCATCCCCAGATGGCTTCAATTCGTCCGGCTCGAGATGCGCCCGGGCGTCTGTCCGGGGAGGCTAGAGCGCGTGGCCCGGTCGCGATCCACCGTCGCGGCACGACCAGCAGCGCGCGAAGCCATGTCCACCACGGGGCGGGGAGGCCGGACGATGGTTCCAGAGGCGATAACCCGGTTGGCCAAAGCGGCCGGATCGGTAGCCGTCGTCGTCGCGCTTGCGCTCGGCACCGGCCCCGCGGCGGCGACCGCCGCGCCCAAGCCTCTGCCGAAACCGACCAGCATCCAGATCGAGGGCAAGGGCATCGAGGATACCCTCGTCGTCCAGCAGTCCGGTCAGGCCCGCCTGTTCGACAACCTGCTCGGCGAGGTCAACTGGATGGCGGGCGCGAAACCGCACGCGGTCGCTCCGAAAGCCGACGCGCTCGGCCCCAAGTTCGTCCTCACCGTCATGATCAAGACGGTGCCCACCCAGGTCTACGACCTCTACCCGATGGCGGCCGGCGGCCCTCGCGCCTACCGCCCGGCCAACCAGCCGAGCGGTAAGAAGGCGGCCGGCTGGTTCTACGGCCGGCTCACCATGAGTGAGACGCTGCGGGTCAGCGGCGTGCCGCTGGAGGCCCGGCCGGACGTGGTGGCCGGCGGCATCGGCGGCGGCGTCGGCGTGGACATCGGCACCGAGGCGATCGACCCGGCCACCGAGATGAACAACTTCCTCGACGAGATGCGCCGCGTGCTGCTGCTCAACGGCGCCGTGCTGATCGTCATCCTGTGCGGCCTGGCCGGCATCGCCTACCTGATCCGCCGCCGGATCTAGGGCCGGTCCTAGTCGATCTCGACCGGCACCGGCACCCGGAACACCGGGCAGGCTCCGGACGACGGCCCGGTACAGGTCTCGTTCGGCCCGAAAGCGCCGGCCAGCCGCGGATCGGTGGCGATCTCCTCGACCTGCGCACCGGTCAGTGCCGGCTTGCCCGCGTCCGCGTCGTCGGTGCCCCGCTCCCCGGTGGCCATCACGGCGACCGTGCGGCCGTCCGAGATCCGTCGCGCGATGGTCTGATGCACCTGCCAGTCCAGGTCCTGGTCGTCGTCGTAGCGGACGTACTCGATGCCGCGCGGCGCCCACTCGGTGCGGGCGCACTTGCCGGGCGCGGCCAGCACCGGGAAGCACAGGTCCTCCGGCGCCGGGTACACGGCGATCTCCACGGTGCCGCGCGGCTTGCCCTCCTCGTCCACCACCGAGTACTGCCGCCAGCCGTTGCCGCGTTCCGGCGGCCTCGGGAAGATGTGCATGCCCTGGTCGTCCACCAGCGGCGCCACGATCGCGAGCACCGGGTCGGCGATGGCCGACGGCACCGGCACGGCGCTGGGCGGCCCGGCCACCGGCGCCCGCTCGGTGGTGTCCGGCAGCAGGGTGGTGGTGAGCAGATATCCGGCGGCCGCGATGGTCACGGCCGCGGCGGCACCGGCGGCGATCAAGGCACGGGTACGCCGCCGGCGCAGCCGGTCGGCCCGGCGGAACACCTCGTCCACCTCGTCGCCCAGCGCCGGCTCGCCGTCCAGCACGTGCTCGAGGAGTTTGCCCAGTTGCACGCTCATCCGGCCATCGCTGCTTCCGAGTCGGTGAGCAGCTTTTCCAGCGCCGCCAGACCGGCCTTCTCGTAGGCGGCCACCCGCTCGTCGTCGAGGTCGAGCATCGCCCCGGTGGCGTCCACGTCGAAGCCGTCCCAGTAGCGCAGCACCAGCACCGCCCGGCATCGCGGGGCCAGCTTGTGCAGCGCGTCCAGCAGCAGGATCGACTCGGCCGCGACGCCCTCGGCGCCGGCCGAGGCCACGAAGACGTGCTCCCGCCGCCGGTTCCGCTTGCGGCAGGCTTCCATCAGATCCGCGTACGCGTAGACGTCCGGATCGGCCACCGCACCGCGCCGGCTGTCGGCCACCACCCGGGCCAGGCAGTCCCGGGTGAGGTCGGTGGCCAGATCCCAGTCGCCGCACATCAGGAACGCCGACCGCCGCAGGTGGGGCAGCCGGCTGATCACAAACTCGCGGAGCCCTTCGTCGTCGCCGGACATGGCACCTTTATAGGCGAATGTTGGGTGACAGCGGGACGAAACCGCCTCACACTCCCCGAACGGACAGCTCGACGAGGCGTACCAGATCTTCCAGGTCGGCCTCGAACTCCCGGGATCCGGTCTCGCCGCCCGCCGCTGCCGGCAGGCCGCCGGTGACCTCGCCGGTCGCGTAGCCGAGCAGGAACGCGCAGATCATCCGCGCCAGCCGGGGAATCCGGTCGTCGGCCACCCCGGCGTCGTGCAGGATGCCGCGCAGGGCGGCGGTCAGCCAGGACGCCGACGCGCCCGCGGCCGAGCGGTTGAGCAGCAGCGGGAAGGCACCAGGGTGGGCGTACGCGAGCTGGCGCACGGCCCGGCCGGCCGCGCGCAGCCGGTGCCGCCAGTCCAGCTCGGCCGGATCGGCGCCGACCGCGGTGCCCAGTTCCAGGTGCAGCAGGTCGACGAGACCGTCGAGCAGCGCGTCCTTGCCACCCACATACGGGTAGAGCGCCATCGAGGTGAGACCGACGCGTTCGGCCACCGCTCGCATCGACATGGCGGCCAGGCCGCGCTCGTCGACCAGCGCCAGGGCCTGGTCCAGGATCTGCCGCCGCTTGTCGTCCACCGCACAACCGGTACCGGCCGGGCGGTCCCCGGCGCCGAGACGCGCCCGGACCGCTCACCCGGTCGGGTGAGCGGATTCAGCACCAGGCCCAACCCAGCGGCCCAACCCAGCGGCCCAACCCAGCGGCTCAGCACCAGCGGCTCAGCACCAGCGGCTCAGCACCAGCGGCTCAGCACCAGCGGCTCAGCACCAGCGGCTGGGCGGGCGGCCGCGACCGGCGGCCCGGCGGCGCGGACGCACCGCGCCGTGCAGGTGGGCACCGGCCCAGCCGCGAAGCTCGGTCAGGCACCCCATCCGGCTCGGCCCGGGCCCCGCCTCGTCCTCGGCAATCGGCGGCGGCGTCGCGTCGTCGAGCACAGGATCGTTGTCGGCGCACAGCGGCCCGTCCTGCGGCTCCGGCATCTCGCCACCCCCCATCGTCACGCGGTCTTTGATCGGCAGCGCCGGGCCGGGTATTACCGTCCGGGACGGTGAGCCGGGCAACGCTAGGCGACACCATGCCAGGTCACCGACCGAAATCACGGTAGGGGCGCACCGCTACTCCCCCCAAAGACCCCAAAACTTCATAAAACAGACATCTAGCGAGTGGGATCCGCCCGTTTACCTGCGATCTTGGAGAAACGCGCCGTCCGGCACGCCCGGCGGCGCTCGGGTATCCGACCGGCGGCGTGGCACCCTGTCTGCGTGGCAGAGACCGCCGGCCCGGCGAAACCCCCGCTCGCCGCCACTCTGCGCCGAATCGAGCGTAGCGCGGGCGGGCTGGCAACCTCGGCCGTGGCCCGGATGGACGAGACCCTGCCCTGGTTCCGCGCGCTGCCGGCCGATCAGCGCTCCTGGATCATGCTGGTGGCCCAGGCCGGCGTCCGCTCGCTGGTCGAGTGGCTGCGCTCCGGCGGCACCGTCGCCGAGACCACCCAGGAGATCTCCGACGAGGTGTTCGCGGCCGCGCCCCGGGCGCTGGCCCGGTCGATCACGCTGACCCAGGCGGTCCAGCTGATCAAGGCGACCATCGACGTGGCCGAGTCCGAGGTGGACCGGCTGGCCGCGCCCGGCGAGGAGGAGGCGCTGCTCCAGGCGATCCTCCGGTACTCGCGGGAGATCGCGTTCTCGGCCGCCCGGGTCTATGCGCGCGCCGCCGAGTCACGCGGCGCCTGGGACGCCCGGCTGCAGGCCATGCTGGTCGACGCCCTGCTGCGCGGCGACTCCTCGGACGTGCTGGCAAGCCGGGCGGCCGCACTGGGCTGGGCCGACAAGCCACCGGTCGCGGTGGTGGTGGGCCGCTCCCCCGGCGGCGACATCACCGCGGTGCTGCACGCCGTCTACCGGGCCGCGCGCCGGGGCCGGCTCGAGGTGATCGGCGGGGTGCACGGCGACCGGCTGGTGGTGGTGATGGGCGGCGCCACCGACCCGGCGGCCAGTGCCGGCGCGCTGGCGCCCAGCTTCGGCGCGGGGCCGATCGTGGTGGGCCCGGCCGTGCCGTCGCTCGACCAGGCCACCGAGTCGGCCCGGGCCGCGCTGGCCGGTTTCCGCGCCGCGCCCGCCTGGCCCGGTGCACCCAATCCGGTGACCGCCGACGATCTGCTGCCCGAACGCGCCCTGGCCGGCGACCTGGAGGCCCGGCGGACGCTACGGCACGACGTCTACGGTGCACTGTCCCGGGCCGGTGGCGGACTGCTGGAGACCCTGGACGCATTCTTCGCCGCCGGCGGGGTACTCGAGAGTGCGGCTCGCGAGCTGTTCGTGCACCCCAACACGGTCCGCTATCGCCTCAAGCGGGTTGCCGAGGTGACCGGTTTGTCGCCGTTGGACGGGCGGGACGCGTTCGCACTCCGATTGGCACTGACCATCGGGCGACTCGATCCTGCGAGCTAAATCACCAGCGCCTGGCACGCTAGGCTGGTGGTATCAAATGGGGCTGAAGTTAGACAAGTTAACCCCCCTTTTGTAGAAACCCCACAACAGTAGTCGTAGGGTTTCGTTGCCGCCGTCAACCGCGGAACACCGACCCATCCGGAAGAGTCAAAACCGTGCTCGCCGTACTCTCGCCCGGCCAGGGCTCTCAGAAGCCCGGCTTCCTGACCCCCTGGGTCGATCTTCCGCATGCCGACGCCCGGCTGAAGTGGTGGTCGGCCCTCGCCGGCGTCGACCTGCGCCACCTCGGCACCGAGGCGGACGCCGACGAGATCCGGGACACCGCCCGCACCCAGCCCCTGCTGGTCGCGGCCGCGCTGCTGGCCGCCGACCACCTCCCGATGCACGACGTCGGCCTGGTCGCCGGGCACAGCGTGGGCGAGCTGGGCGCAGCCGCCCTGGCCGGCGTGCTGCCGGCCGAGGCCGCCATCACCCTGGCCGGCGTGCGCGGCCGGGAGATGGCCGCGGCCTGCGCGCTGGAGCCGACCGGGATGAGCGCGGTCCTCGGCGGTGACCCCGGCGAGGTCCTCGCGGCGATCGAGCAGCACGGGCTGCATCCGGCCAACCGCAACGGCGCCGGGCAGATCGTGGCGGCCGGTGGGCGGGACGCGCTGGCCAAGTTCGCGGCCGATCCGCCGGCCAAGGTGCGGGTCATCACGCTCCAGGTGGCCGGTGCCTTCCACACGCCGTACATGGCCCCCGCCGAGACCGCACTGGCCGCGGTTGCCGGCGGCGTCACCACCACCGACCCGGCTCGCATCCTGCTCTCCAACCTGGACGGCAGCGCCGTGGTGCACGGGCGCGAGGTGCTCCAGCGGCTGGTCCGCCAGGTCACCGCGCCGGTGCGCTGGGACCTCTGCATGCGCACGCTGAAAGACCTGAACGTCACCGGCATCATCGAGCTGCCGCCCGCCGGCACGCTGGCCGGACTGATCAAGCGCGAACTCAAGGGCGACGGTGCCCCCGAGATCGTCACCCTCAACACCCCGGACGACCTGCCCGCGGCCCGCGACCTGATCGCCCGGCACGGCGTGACCCCGAGCCACGAGCCGGTCCCGTCGTTCCGGGTCGTGGTCGCGGCGAACGCCGGCACGTTCCGGCCGGCCGACGGCCTCGACGAGGGCCAGGACGTCCGGGCCGGCCAGGTCATCGGACACGTCGTGACCCGCCAGGGCGAGGTCGAACTGACCGCGCACGCGGGTGGCGCGCTCACCGAGTGGCTGGCCCACCACGACGACCCGGTCGCGCCGGGGCAGCCCATCGCCCGGATCGGCGGGCATACCGAAGGAGCAACTCGATGACCGCGGGTTCCCGCATCGTCGCGATGGGGCACTACCAGCCCTCGCGAGTCGTCACCAACGACGACCTGGCCAGCACGATCGACACGAACGACGCGTGGATCAAGGACCGGGTCGGCATCGCGGAACGGCGCATCGCCGACGCCGAGACCGTTGCCGACATGGCCACCTTCGCGGCGGAAAAGGCACTGGCCGGTTCCGGCCTCACCGCCGCCGACATCGACCTGGTCACGGTCGCCACCTGCTCGTCGATCGACCGCTGCCCGAACGTCGCGACGCGGGTCGCGGCCCGGCTCGGCATCGCCGCGCCGGCCGCGTTCGACCTGAACACCGCCTGCTCCGGCTTCTCGTACGCGATGGGCACCGCCGACCACGCGATCCGCGCCGGCGCGTCCCGCAACGCGTTGGTGATCGGCGCCGAAAAACTCTCCGACGTCACCGACTGGACCGACCGCACCACCGCGGTGCTGTTCGGCGACGGTGCCGGCGCGGCGGTGCTGACCGCGGTGCCAGACGGCGAGCAGCCCGGCATCGGCCCGGTCCTCTGGGGCTCCGCTCCCGACAAGGGCGACGTGCTCAAGATCGAGGGCTGGCAGCCGTACATCAAGCAGGAGGGCCAGGCGGTCTTCCGCTGGGCCACCACGGCGCTCGCCCCGTTCGCGATCGAGGCGTGCCGCCGGGCCGGCGTCGAGCCGTCCGAGCTGGCCGCGTTCGTACCGCACCAGGCCAACACCCGGATCATCGACGGCATCGTGAAGCGGCTCGGCCTCGGGCCGGACGTGGTCGTCGCCAAGGATCTGGTCGAGTCCGGCAACACCTCGGCGGCCAGTGTGCCGCTGGCCCTGTCCAAGCTGATCGAGCGTCGCGAGGTGCCCTCGGGCGCTCCCGTGCTGCTGTTCGGTTTCGGCGGCGGCCTCACCTACGCCGGCCAGGTCGTCCGCTGCCCCTGAGGCGCGGTCGGTCCTGATCGGAGCACCTCCCCACCAGTTGAGAGGAATCACCAAGAAGATGGCAACTCGCGAAGAGATCACCTCCGGCCTCGCCGAGATCCTCGAGGAGGTCGCCGGGGTGAACCCGGACGACGTCGCCGAGGAGAAGTCCTTCACCGATGACCTGGACGTCGACTCCCTGTCCATGGTCGAGGTCGTGGTGGCCGCCGAGGAGAAGTTCGGGGTCAAGATCCCGGACAACGAGGTGCAGAACCTGAAGACCGTCGGCGACGCCGTGACCTACATCGAGGCGAACCACTGACATGAGCAACGTAGACGTCGTCGTCACCGGGCTCGGCGCGACCACCCCGTTGGGCGGGGACGTCGCGTCCACCTGGGACGCCATGCTCGCGGGCCGCTCCGGGGTGAGACTGCTCACCCAGGAGTGGGCTGCCCAGCTCCCGGTCCGGATCGCCGCGGAGCTCGCCATCGAACCGTCCGAGGTCATCGAGCGGGTGCGGATGCGCCGGCTCGACCGCTCCGAGGCGATCGCGCTGATCGCCGCGAAGCAGGCCTGGTCCGACTCCGGCCTGGAGGGCTCGGGTCTCGACCCGGAGCGCCTCGGGGTCAGCTTCGGCAGCGGAATAGGCGGTGCGAAGTCACTGCTCGACCAGGACGACATCCTGGAGCAGTCCGGACCGCGGCGGGTCAGCCCGCACACGGTGCCGATGCTGATGCCGAACGGGCCGGCCGCCTGGATCGGCATCGAACTGGGCGCTCAGGCTGGCGTACACGCCATGGCCAGCGCCTGCGCGACCGGAGCCGAGGCACTCTCCCTCGGCCTGGACATCATCCGTTCCGGCCGCGCCGACGTGGTGCTGGCCGGTGGCAGCGAGGCGGTCATCCACCCGCTGCCGTTCGCCGGATTCGCCGCCATGCGGGCCATGTCGACCCGCAACGACGAGCCGGAAAAGGCATCCCGTCCGTGGGACAAGGGCCGCGACGGCTTCGTGTTCGGCGAGGGCGCCGGCGCGGTCGTGCTCGAGCGGGCCGACCACGCGGCCGCCCGCGGCGCCCGGGTCTACGCCCGGCTGGCCGGCGCCGGCATCACCTCGGACGGCTACGACATCGTGCAGCCCGACCCGGAGTGCAAGGGCGGCATCCGCGCGATGACCAAGGCGATCCGCGACGCCGGCCTGACCGGCGCCGACATCGCCCACGTCAACGCGCACGCCACCTCGACGCCGGTCGGCGACATGGGCGAGGTCCTGGGCATCAAGGCCGCGGTCGGCGACCACCCGGTGGTCACCTCGACCAAGTCGATGTCCGGGCATCTCCTCGGCGCGGCCGGTGCGGTCGAGTCGATCGCCACCATCCTCGCCATCCGGGACGGCGTCGTGCCGCCCACCATCAACCTCGACGACCCGGACGAGCGCCTCGACCTCGATGTGGCGGCCCACAAGAGCCGCCAGATGGAGATCCGCGCGGCGATGAACAACTCGTTCGGCTTCGGCGGCCACAACGTGGCGCTGATCTTCACCCGCCCCTAGATCAGGAGCTGCCGTGACCGCCACCTCATCGGGCCTGGACGCGGCCGCCGTCGACAACCGGGACCCGGAGCTTCGCCTCCGGGCCCTGTTCGACCGCGGCACCCTGCGTCTACTGGCACCCCGCGACTCTGCTGCCACCGACGCCTGGCGGCGCGGAGAACCAGAGGCCCTTCGGGATGAATCGGGGGTGCTGTACGCGCGCGGTGAGGTGGACGGCACCCCGGCGATCGCCTTCGCCACCGACGCCACCCGGATGGGCGGCGCCATGGGGCTGGTGGGCTGCCGGCACATCGTCGACGCGATCGACACCGCGGTACGCGAGCGGGTGCCGGTGCTCGGCCTCTGGCACTCCGGCGGCGCCCGGCTCGCCGAGGGCGTGGTGGCCCTCGACGCGGTCGGCCAGGTCTTCGCCGCCATGGTGCGGGCCTCCGGCCGGGTACCGCAGATCTCGGTGGTGCTCGGCCCGGCGGCGGGCGGCGCCGCGTACGGGCCGGCGCTCACCGACATCGTGATCATGAGCAAGGCCGGCCGGATCTTTGTAACCGGCCCCGAGGTGGTCCGCAGCGTCACCGGCGAACAGGTCGACATGGAACGCCTCGGCGGCCCGGAACCGCACGGCCGCCGCTCCGGGGTCGTGCACATCACCACCAAGGACGACGAGACCGCGCTGGCCGAGGCCCGCCGGCTCACCGTCCTGCTCGGTCACCAGGGCCGGATCAGCGTGCCCGACGTGCTGGACGGCGGCAGCCACGACCTCAGCGCCACCATGCCGGCCGCGGCCAACCGGGCGTACGACGTGAAGCCGGTGGTCAAGGCGCTGCTCGACGAGCCGGGCGTGGAACTGCACGCCAGGTGGGCGCCGAACGTGGTCACCACGCTGGGCCGGTTCGGCGGGCGCACGGTCGGCGTGATCGCCAACAACCCGTTGCGCTTGGGCGGCTGCCTGGACGCGTCCAGCGCCGAGAAGGCGGCCCGCTTCGTGCGCATGTGCGACGCGTTCGGCGTGCCGCTGATCGTGCTGGTGGACGTGCCCGGCTATCTGCCCGGGCTGGGCCAGGAGTGGGACGGCGTGGTGCGCCGCGGCGCCAAACTGCTGCACGCGTTCGCCGAGGCGGTCGTGCCCCGGGTGACGCTGGTGACCCGCAAGGCCTACGGCGGCGCGTACGTCGCCATGAATTCGCGGGCGCTCGGCGCGACGGCGGTCTTCGCCTGGCCGCAGGCCGAGGTCGCGGTGATGGGCGCCGGCGCCGCGGTGAACATCCTGAACCGCAAGCAACTGGCCGCCGCGCCGCCCGAGGAACGCGAAGCGCTGCGCGAGCGGCTGGTCCAGGAGCAGACCGAGGTGGCCGGCGGCGTCGGCCGGGCCCTGGAGATCGGCGTGGTTGACGAAATGATCAAACCGGAGGACACCCGCCGCCGGATCGCCGAGGCGCTGGCCGCCGCTCCGGCCGCCCGCGGCGAACACGGCAACATCCCGCTCTGATCACGCCCCAACTCCGCCCCACCCGCTCGGCCGCACCCCCGCTCGGCCGCACCCCCGCTCGGCCGCACCCCCGCTCGGCCGCACCCCCGCTCGGCCGCACTCCGCCCACTCCGCCTGATTTATTCGGCATAGTAGATATATCCGTTTCGGCAGATTTGTCGCCGCTAACGGATTGTCCGCGAGACCCCTGCCTCAGCCGCAGGCCGAGCGCGGCAAGCCCGTCACCGCCACCGGTGACTTCCCCGGCGCCTTTGCCTTGCCCGCGACCACCGCGGCCAGCGCCGTCATCGACAGCTTGCTGGACGAATACGTGGCGACCAGGGCCGGGGATTTCGCCGCGGCGAGCAGGTGCGGGGTGTCCATCATGACCGTCACGGCCGCGGCCGGATCCAGGTCGACGGACTTGTCTCCGTACCCGACCAGGTGGATGACCTTGCCACCCGCGGCCTGGACCTGGACGCCTGCCGCTTGCAAAGCACGGACCAGGTTGATCCTGGCCACCTCGCGGCCGCCGGCCGCGGTGACGGTGACCGGACCCTCGACCAGCGCGCCGGAGCACGGGCCGCGGAACACCGTGACCGAGGCGGCACCGAGCGCGCCGACCGCCTGCTGGTGCTTCACCGAGTTGACCACGGCGAGTTCCGGCTGCGCGGTGGCGGCCAGCCGGAACTTCAGCGTGAGAATGCGGGTGACGGCCTCGACCAGGCGCTCCCGCTTGAGCGAGCCGCCCTTCAGGCCGGCCAGGATGCCGTCCCGGGCCGCGGTGATGTCCGGGGGCATGAGCAGCAGGTCGTTGCCCGCGTTCAGTGCCCGGACCGCGGCCTCGCCGGCCGGCCACTTCTTGGCGGGCGGCATGTTCATGGCGTCGGTGACGGCCACGCCGGTGAACTTCATCTCGGTACGCAGCAGGTCCGTCATGATCTTGCGGGAGAAGGTGGCCGGCACGCCCTTGTCGAGTCCCTGCACGTCGAGGTGGCCGGACATCACCACGCCGGCACCGGCGTCCACACCGGCCTGGAAGGTGGGCCGGTCCTGGGCCGTCCACTGCGCCCGGTTGAGCGCCACCACGGGCAGTCCCTCGTGGCTGTCCCCACTGGTGTGACCGTGCCCCGGGAAGTGCTTGACGGCGGCCGCCACGCCGGCGCCCTCCAGGCCGCGCACCGCGGCCGCGACCTGCTGCGCGTTGGCCCGGGGGTCGCTGCCGAACGCGCGCGAGCCGATCACCGTGTTGGCGGGCGGCCCGAGGGTGTCGGCCACCGGGGCGAAGTCGACGGTGATGCCCATGGCGGACAGCTCCGCTCCGGCGGCGCGCCAGGCGGCCTCGGTGAGGGCGGGCTGGGCCGCGGCGCCGACGGCCATCGCGGACGGGAGCGCGGTCACCCCGTTGGTGATCCGGGTGACCACGCCGTACTCCTGGTCGGTGCCGATCAGCAGCGGGGCGCCGCCGGGCAGCGTACGGGCCGCCTGCTGCAGGCCGTCGGTGAGCTTGCGGACCTGCGGCGGACTCTCCACGTTGCTGGTCGGGTTGGTGGAGCCGGTCGGGTCCTGGGCCGTGAAGCCGACCAGGATCAGCCCGCCCAGGTGGAACTTGGTGATCATCTCGGCGGGGGTGTCCACACCGGCCAGGCTGCGGTTGCCGGCCGCAGAGGTCTTGTCCACCGTGGTCGCGTCGCTGCCGTAGGCGTACGGCATCAGCACCTGACCGGCCAGCGTGGTGTCGTTCATGCCGGCGACGGCCGCGGCAGCCTGGGTGGCCGGGTCGCCGGCCGGCACCGAGGCGGGCGCCGACGATGGCACCGTCGCGGCGGGACTCGGCGCGACGGCGGGCGGCGCGGGCTGGTCCTTCCCGCACGCGCCGGCGGCCAGGAGCAGCGGTACGACCAGCAGTCTCCTCATCACGCCAGCCATCGAAGCAGCCCAGCCGGATCTCCGCAAAGATTCGGGCAGTCTTCACCTGCGGGCCGGCTCAACCCGCCGATCTAGCCGACCCGGGTCAGCAGCGTGACCGGGGCGCCGTCGCCGGCGTACCGGTACGGCTCGAGCTCGGCGTCCCACGCCGTGCCGAGCGCCTTTTCCAGGGCATGCGACAGGGCCTCCGGCGCTCGCGCGGAGGACATGATCGAGCGCAGCCGGTCCTCGCCGATCTGGATGTCCCCCGAAGCGCCCATGATCCCGTGGAACAACCCGCGCCCCGGCACGTGCATGAAACGCTCGCCGTCCACGCCCGCGCTGGGTTCCTCGGTTACCTCGAAACGGATCATGGGCCACTGCCGGAGGGCAGCAGCCAGCTCAGCGCCGGTCCCGGCCCGGCCGGTCCAACTGCATTCGGCCCGCCGCATGCCGGGATCAACCGGCTGGGCGGTCCATTGCAGGTTGACCGGCGCTGTCAGGACGCGCGCGATCGCCCACTCGACGTGTTGGCACACGGCAAGTGGGGTCGAGTGGACGTATACGACGCCACACGTTGGCACGGTGACCTCCCGGAGACCGAGGTGCGTCTTCCCCTACGACCTCGACCGCGGTTGATCGTGTCCCATGATGCCGGTTGGTACTGATGGTGCGCCAGAGAATCGGCAACATCGACATCGGAACTGCCGTAGTGGCACACCCTGCCCAACGGCCGGACCTGCTCCGACGGCACGGTCCGCGGGCCGTCGTGTAGAGTTGCCACGGCCTTTTTTCTGCTTTTTCTCAAGGAGTACTGCCGTGGCGAGCAACACCTCAAAGACCGCCCGCGCATCAGTCCGCGCCGGCCAGGGAGCCGGTGGTGCTCTCAGCGTGCTTGGCGAGTACAAGTACCTGATCCCTCTCGCCAACGGCCGCTTCGCCTACGTGCGTAACCTGACCAACGGCAAGACTGCGCACCTCAAGACCGACTCGGACGCGTTCGTCGAGGAGATCCGCATCCTCGCCGCCGCCGGCCACGGCGCCAAAATCCGCGCCGAGCTCAACGCACTCGAGACCGCCAACCCTCAGCACGGCTGGGGCGACACCGAGAAGCGCCTCGTCGACGCCGGCGTCTTCGAGGGCTGACCCCGCACGCTCCGGCAAGGGCGTCTAGCTGCCGTCGGCAGCGAGGCGCCCTTTTCGCACCCACTGATCAACATCGCACCGAGATCATTCGGGCATCAACCCCCCAAAAGACCTTGAATGTACGCGTGACCTGCGCGCTGGGCGGGCCGCATCCACCCGCTTCCGCCCCGCGCCGATGCGGAAACCACCTCACCCCAAGCGCCCTCAGTGCGACGAGATCGGGCAATTTGGTCGGTCGGGTCGGAGCAGCGCACTCCTGCAATGCCGTCCCACTCCAGCACTGACCGCGCACGTCTCTCAAGTCAGCTTATTCGCGCATTTATCGGGCAGGCTTCTGGCGACGCCCGGCTCGGGCATCGCCCAAGTTCGGGAGCGCGGGCGGCGGCATGGAGAGGCTATGGTCGGCAGCCCTGGCTACCGCGGAGGGGCGCTGTGTACAACCATGAGCCGGATGGCTACGCCTGCCCGTTTTGTCTGCTTGTAGCGGGTGGGGACGATGGGTGGGTCAATACGCAGCGGGATGTAGTTCGGCGCAGTGGGTTGGCTACCGCGCTGGTGTCGCCTCGGTGGTGGCCCGGAAACCACGGACATGTCCTGGTTGTGCCGAACGGGCATGTTGAGAACCTGTATGACTTGCCGGCGGTCCAGGGGCATGCCGTGCACGACCTGGTCAAGGAGGTCGCGGTCGCCATTCGGAGCACGTACGGGTGTGACGGGACGTCGGTTCGGCAGCACAACGAGCCCGCGGGCAACCAGGACGCCTGGCACCACCACGTGCACGTCTTTCCGCGGTATGCGGGCGACAACCTCTACGGCTCGCGGCCCTACCCCGAGTTTGTGAGCGAAGCCGAGCGCCTGCCCTACGCCGAGCGGCTCCGGGCGTACTTCTCCTAGCTCAGGAGATCGACCCAGCCGGTGTCCAGGTCGTAGACCGCGCCCACCACGTCGACCCGGCCGGCGCGGACCGCCTCGGCCACGCCGTCGATCTCGCGCATGCGGGCGACCGTGCGGGCTACGTGGGCACGCATCGCCTGTTCGGCGGCGTCGGGGGCCTCGATGTCGACCTGGCGGACCGCGGGTGCGAGCTGGTCGACCAGGTAGCCGATGTCGCCGCCGGGGTGGTCGCCGGCGCGTACCGCCTCGACGGTGGCCTGGACGGCGCCGCAGCGTTTGTGGCCCAACACCATGATCAGGGGTACGCCGAGCTTGAGCACGGCGAAGCCGACCGAGCCCAGGACGGCGCGGTCGGCCACGTGGCCGCCGGAGCGCACCACGCAGATGTTGCCGAAGGTCTGGTCGAAGATCGCTTCCAGCGGCACCCGGGAGTCGATGCAGCCGACCACGACGGCGTGCGGCTGCTGGCCGCCGGAAGCGGCCGCGGCCGCGGAGACCCGGTGGCCGTGTTCGGGGCGGCCGCTCACGAAGCGTTTGTTGCCGGCTACCAGCTCAGCGAGGGCGTCTGCGGCGTCCGTGATCGGTGTGGCCGCTGCCGCCGACGGGTCGGTCGTCATACGAGAGATTCTCGCCGAGTTCGGCCCTGTGAACAGTGAGTGCGAGGCAACTCACGTTCCGGGGTCAACGAGCCATCACTGTGGGTGCGGGTTAGAAGCGCAAGGTGCGAATGTCACGACGAATGGGCAGAAAACCGCTGCCGCCAGTGGCAAAAGGCTCGATCGCGAGTGATGCTTATTACCCGCGGGTACAACGGGGCCGTGAAAGTTGCGGAGGTGCCCATGTCCGAGCGCTCGGAACTTACTCTCGCCGACGGTGTGACCCTGCACGTCGAAGTGTTCGGTCCGGCCGATGCCGAGGTGACCGTCGTGCTGCTGCACGGGTGGTGCCTGGACCGGCGCACATGGCACCAGCAGATCGCGGCGCTGCGCGGGCTCGGCGTCCGGCAGCCCCGGATCATCACGTACGACACGCGCGGTCACGGACGGTCCGGATCGACCCGGCTGGGCTCGGCGACGCTCGGGCAGCTCGGCGACGACCTCGCCGAGGTGCTGCGCCGATACGCCGGCAACGGTCCGGTGGTGCTGGCCGGCCACTCGATGGGCGGCATGACGATCATGGAGTACGCCGACCACTACCCGGTCGAGTTCGCCGAGCGGGTGGCCGGCCTGCTGTTCGTCTCCACCACCGCCGAGGGGCACACCCACACCAAGTACGGCCTGCCTCCGCGGCTCGCCACGCTGATGCGGGCCGGCGAGACTCTCGGTGCCGGGCTGCTCGCCCACTCGGGTGCCTGGCGGCCGCACCGGGCGCTGCTCCCCGCCCTGCGCCCGGCCCTGCGCTGGCTTCTGTTCGGCGACGAGTACGAGGATGCCGCACTCCAGGTGACCATGAAGAGCGTGGGCCGCACCACGCTGCGTTGCATCGGTGGCTTCCGCAGCTCGATCGGTGATCAGCAGCGGCTCGACACGCTGGCCCGGCTGGGCGACGTGCCGGCCGCCGTGCTGGTCGGCGACCGGGACCGGCTCACCCCGCCGCCGTGCGCCCAGTCGATCGCCGAGGCGCTGCCGGGCACCGAGCTGACCGTCTTTCCCGGCGCCGGCCACATGCTGATCCTGGAGCGGCACGCCGAGGTGTCGGCCGCGCTCGCCGGGATCGTCGAGCGGGCCGCCTCGAGCACACCGGAGGAGCGTCGCCGCCGCGCCAAGCGTGCCCGGAAGGCGAACCAGTACGACCAGGCCGCCTGAGGCCCTACGAGGCCAGGGACTTGGCGAGGTTGTCCATCAGGTCCTCGGTGCCCTGCCGGCGCTGCGCCACCGTGTCCAGCCCGTCGAGGTAGACGCCCTGCTCGGTGACCGCGAAGTCGGTGCCGCCGCTCGCGCTGGAACGCACCTCGACGGTGGCCACCGAGACCGAGATGCGCTGCCCGTTCATGCTCATTTCGTACGTATAGACGATCCGCTCGTCGGGAACGATGTCGACGTAGGTCACGAAGAACCCGAACCGGGTGCCGTCCGGCAGGACGGACACCTGGGTCTCGCGGCCGCCCTCGCGGAAGTCGAACGTGTCCTCCTCCCGTTTCATGTCGGCCGGCCCGTGGAACCACAGTGCCTTGGCCTGCGGGTCGGCGAAGGCGCGGAACACCCGGGCGGGCGCGGCGTCGAAGTGGCGTTCGATCCGGAACGTGTCGTGCACGGCCGAACGGTCGGTCATGTCTGGTCTCCCTCTGTGGTTAGGAACTCTTCGAGACGGTCGAGGCGGCTCTCCCAGCCGGCCCGGCGGTCGGCGATCCACTGCTCGGCGGCCTGCAACACGGCAGGCTGGAGCCGGCAGGTGCGGACCCGGCCGACCTTCTCCGAGCGCACCAGGCCGCTCTCCTCGAGCACGCGCAGGTGCTGGAGGACGGCGGGCAGCGACATGGTCAGCGGCCCGGCCAGCTCCTTGACCGTGGCCGGGCCGCGGCTGAGCCGGTCGACCATGGTGCGCCGGGTGCCGTCGGCGAGCGCCGCATAGACCCGGTCGAGCACTGGAGGATGGTTAAGCACTTGCTTAAGTATTCACGCCGGCGCGGCGCTGTCAAGAACCCGCTTAGACGCAGCCAGCGGCGGAGGAGTAAGTTCGATTGCCCCCTTCCGACAGGGGCGCGGAAACAGGGAGATCCACGGACTTGAGCGATCCCACCGTCCTGCAACAGGAAATCGCGGTCGAGCAGCAGCACGTGGACCGGGTCTACGCCCGGCTCACCGAGCTACGCCGGGACGCCTCGCGCGCCGAGAAGGAGGGCTACCAGCTGGCCGGCGTCGGCACGTTCGGCGCCCTGGTCGAGCGGGACGCCATGGTCTACCACGCGGCCCGGCGCCGGCGTGCCCTCGACACCGAGTACGAGGGCCTGGTCTTCGGCCGGCTCGACCTCCGGGGCGGGGCCACCCACTACGTCGGCCGGATGGGCATCCGCGACGAAAATTCGCAGCCCCTGGTGGTCGACTGGCGGGCGCCCGCGGCCGCGGCCTTCTACCGGGCCACCGCGGCCGAACCGCTCGGCGTGGTGCGCCGCCGGATGATCCAGTCCAGCCGCGAGCGGGTCACCGGCATCGAGGACGACCTGCTCGACCCCGACTCGGCGCCGCCGGACATGCGGGTGGTCGGCGACGGCGCGCTGCTGGCCAGCCTGTCCAAGGCGACCGGGCACGGCATGCGCGACATCGTCGCCACCATCCAGCGCGAGCAGGACGACGCGATCCGATCCCCCGCGTCCGGCGTGACGATCGTGACCGGCGGGCCGGGCACCGGCAAGACCGCGGTGGCGCTGCACCGCGCCGCGTACCTGCTCTACTCGGATCGCAGCCGCTTCGCCGGCGGCGGCATCCTGGTGGTCGGCCCGTCCGGCGTCTTCGTCGAGTACATCGCGACCGTGCTGCCCTCGCTCGGCGAGGACACCGCGACCCTGCGCTCGCTCGGCTCGCTGATGCCCGGCTACGACGCCACCCGGGTCGACCCCGGCCCGGTCGCGGCGATCAAGGGCTCGCTGCGGATGCGGCGGGTGCTCGAGCGCGCCTCGCACGACGCCGTGCCGGACGGGCCCACCGAGCTGCGCCTGCTCTACCGCGGCGCGCTGCTGCGGCTGGACGCCCGGCAACTCGACGACCTCCGCCGCCGGGCGCTGCCCCGCGGGGCCCGGCGCAACGAGGTCCGCGGCACCGGCTTCGACCGGGTCTTCGACGCGCTCTGGCAGCAGGCCCGCCAGCTCAAGGTCACCGGTCTGCCGGAGAAGCGCGAGTTCGAGGCGGAACTGGCCGACCGCACCGACTTCCGCGAGTTCCTCAAGGCCTGGTGGCCGCGGTTCACCCCGATGCGGGTGCTGCGCTGGCTGGCCAATCCGGGCCGGCTTCGTAGGTACGCGAACGGCCTGCTCTCCCGCGAGGAGATCGGCACCCTCCAGGGCTCGTTCGACGGGCTGGGCGAGCACGGGCCGACGATCGCCGACGTGGCGCTGCTCGACGAGCTGGACGAGCTGATGGGCCGGCCCCGGCAGCCGGCTCGCAAGACCAAAAACCCGTTCCACGTTCGGGACGGGATCCAGGAGGTCAGCACCTATGCCGACCGGCAGGCCGCGGCCCGGGCCCAGCAGGTGCAGCGCGACGAGGACTACCGCGACTTCGCGCACGTGGTGGTGGACGAGTCGCAGGACGTCTCGCCGATGCAGTGGCGGATGATCGGGCGCCGCGGCTCCTATGCCTCCTGGACCGTGGTGGGCGACCCGGCGCAGACCGCGTGGGCCGGCGACCCGGCCGAGCTGGACCGGTCCCGCGACCGTGCGCTGGGCTCGCGCAAGCGCAACAGCTACGCGCTGACCACCAACTACCGCAACTCGGCCGAGATTTTCGCGGTGGCCGCGTCGGTGATCCGCACGATCATGCCGGACCTGCCGCTGCCGTCGGCCGTCCGCAGCACCGGCGTCGACCCGGTCGACCTGGTGGCCGAGCCGGCCGCGCTCGCGGACGTGGTCCGCGAGGTGACCGAGAAACAGCTCACCGAGGTCGACGGGACGATCGGAGTGATCACGCCGGTGCCGCGCCGGGAGGAGATGGCCGGGTGGGTGGCCGGGCTTCCCGAGCGGGTCCAGGTGGTCACGGCGCTGGAGGCCAAGGGCATGGAGTACGACGCCGTGGTGCTCGTCGAGCCGGGCTCGCTGACCCGCGATCCGGCCGGCATCCGCACGCTGTACGTCGCACTCTCCCGGGCCACCCAGCGCCTGACCACCGTCGGGACGGATCCGCGCTGGCACCCCTGACTGGCACCCCTGACTGGCACCCATGAGCAGAGCCGCTACGGGATCGGGATGCTCACCGCGTTGTAGGTCGTGGTGGGCTCCGCCGGCGTGGTGAAGCGGGCGTTGGGCAGCCAGAACCGCTTGCCGTACTCGGCGATCGTGGTCGGCACGTCGAAGGCCGGCGACGTGGTGCGGGAGACCACGGTGGCCTGCGAGCCGTCCCGGTTCAGGCGGAGCTTGGTGACGGTGTTGAGGCGGTTCTGCACCACGTAGAGGTCGCGGCCGCGCAGCCACAGGCCGTCGCCGTTGAGCACGTTCTCGGGTTCGCCGGCCTCGGTCAGGCCGAGGTCGATCTCGGTGGTGACGCCGTCGTAGGTGGTGCGGAACAGCTGGCCGGTGTTGCTCTGCACGACGATGAGCGCCCGGCCGTCCGGGGTGGGTGCGATGCCGTTGGCGTTGTTGCCGGTGGTGTAGACGAGGTCGCCGGTGAGCGGGATCGGGACGGCCGCGGCGGGTAGCGCGCCGCGCTTGCCGAGCGGGAGCTTGAACAGCACCGGGTTACGCGAGTCGGTGTACCACGCGGCGCCGCCGGTGAGGGTGACGTCGTTGATGAACGCGGGCACGGTCTGCAACACGTAGGACTTCAGCACGGCGCCGCTGCGCAGGTCGATGACCCGGGCGTCACCGCCGCCACCGCCGGCCACGAACAGCCGGCCACGGTCGTCGATCTTGAGGCCGAGCGACTGGGTGCCGGGGCCCTCGCTGAGCACCTTGCCGGCACCGGTGCGCAGGTCGACCCGGTAGATGTCGCCGTCGACCCGGGACCCGAAGTAGGCGTACGGCTTGCCACCGATGGCGATGCCCTCGGGCTGGAAGCCGGCGGGCAGCGCGACCTGGTCGAGTACCCCGGATGGGGAATGTGCGGCCGCGGGCGCCGCGCCGAGCGTGAGTGCGAGCACGCTTGATACGACAATCGCGAGAGTACGTCTGGACACGGAGAGATCCTTTCCAGGCGGTGCAATTGGGGTTGTCAATGAGTTCATACCCCACAAGTGCCGAACCAGTTCGGCTTGCATACATAGCGATGTACGCATACATTGGCTTCGGCGCGGGTCGCCGACGGAGGGTTGACAGCATGGGAGCCGGGCACGACCACGGCACGCAGGCTCTGCGGGCCGGGGCCAAACACCGCAGCCGCCTCTGGTGGGCCGCCGGCCTGCTGGCCGGGTTCATGGTGGTCGAGGCGGTCGCCGCCAGCCTGACCGGCTCGCTGGCCCTGCTCTCCGACGCCGGCCATATGTTCACCGACGTGCTCGGCATCGGCATGGCGCTGGCCGCGATCACCGCAGCCGGCCGGGCCGGCACCGACTCGCACCGCACCTTCGGGCTGTACCGCCTCGAGGTGCTGGCCGCGCTGGCCAACGCCGCCCTGCTCACCCTGGTGGCCGGCTACGTCGTGGTGCAGGCGGTGCTCCGGTTCAGCGAGCCACCCGAGGTGCCGGCCGGGCCGATGCTGGTGGTGGCCACCGGCGGCCTGATCGTCAACCTGGTCGCGTTCGCCCTGCTGCGCGGCGGCGCCAAGGAGAGCATCAACGTCCGCGGCGCGTACCTCGAGGTGGTCGGCGACCTGCTCGGCTCGGCCGGGGTGATCCTGGCGGCGCTGATCATCGCGTTCACCGGCTGGGCGGCGGCCGACCCGATCGTGGCCGTCGTGGTCGCGCTGATGATCCTGCCGCGCACGTTCGCGCTGGGCCGCTCGGCGGTGCGGATCCTGGTCCAGGCCGCGCCCGAACACGTCGACATCACCGCGGTCCGCGAGCGCCTGGCCGCCGTGCCGGGCGTCTGCGACGTACATGATCTGCACGTTTGGACTTTGACCTCGGGTATGGATGTGGCCTCGGCCCACCTGCGCCTGGACGCCGGCGCGGAACTGGGCGACGTGCTGAGCGTCGCTCGCGAGGCGCTGCACGACGACTTCGACATCGAGCACGCCACTCTCCAGGTCGAGCCGGTGGGGGCGGGCGGACGCTGCACGCCGGCCGGTTGGTGATCACTTAGCTATGGCGATCATCACGGCTCAGGGTGCACGCTGATCACACCCGTCACCGAGTGTTCTGACCAGCGCCGTTCCCTCGGCACCTCCTCATACGCTTGGTGGCCATGTCATCACGGAGGGATACAGTCATGCAGTCGGTCATCCACCAGCCGAAGGTCGCGTGGGAGGGGGCCCGGGCGTTCGTTCGCGCGGCCGGCAGCCCGCACTCGGAGCAGTTCGCCGCGCACGTGCTCAACCGGCTGGGCAGCGAGGTCTACGGCCAGTACGCGGACACCCGGCAACGCCTGCTCACCGCACTGGTCGAGACCGGCGGCGACCGGCACGCGAGCGACGTCGAGTCCGGCAAGTGGCGGGTGCGGCTCGAGGATCTGCTGCGCAGCCGGCCCGACCTGACCGCGGCGGTCGTCGAACTCACCAGCGAGGCGCAGGAGCTCTGACGCACCGGCGGCTGTGAGACTTTCGCGGATTTCGCCCTGATAGGCGTCCGCAAAAGTGGACAATGTCGGATATGAGCGATGCTCGGGTCATGGTCTTCGCGCCAGCACCCCAACTCACTGTGACGATCGAGCAACAGCACGAAGAGCCCGAACTGCACGTCCATCCGGGCGGTCAGGGCATCTGGCAGACCCGCATGATCACCTCGCTCGGCGCCGAGGTGGTCCTCTGCGCCGCGGTCGGCGGTGAGGTCGGACGGGTCCTCAAGCCGCTGCTCGACTTCAAGGGCGTGTCCCTGCGGACGATCCCCCGCGAGACGGGCAGCGGCTGGTACGTGCACGACCGCCGGGACGGCAGCCGGCGCGAGATCGCCGAGCGGCCCGGAGCGCCGCTGAGCCGCCACGAACTGGACGAGCTCTACAACCTGGCCCTGGCCGAGGGGCTCAAGGCCGGCATCGCGGTGCTCAGCGGGCCCGCGCACCCCTCCGTGATCAAGGCCGAGGTCTACCGGCGGCTGGCCGCCGACCTGCGGGCCAACGGCTGCCGGGTGATCGCCGACCTGTGCGGCAACCACCTCAAGGCGGTGCTGGACGCCGGCCTCACCGTGGTCAAGGTCAGCCACGAGGAACTGATCGCGGACGGGCTCGCCAAGGACGACTCCGAGCGGGCCCTCACCGACGCCCTGCTCAAGCTGCACGACGACGGCGCCGAGGCGGCGCTGGTCTCGCGCGCCGACGCGGGCGCGCTCGCCCTGATCAACGAAGAGATCTATCGGGTCGGCACCCCCAAGCTGACCCCCACCGACGGCCGCGGCGCCGGCGACTCGATGACCGCGGGCGTGGCCGCGGTGCTCGCCCGCGGCGGCGAGATGAGCGAGGCGGTCCGCACCGGGGCGGCCGCTGGCGCACTGAACGTCACCCGGCACGGGCTCGGAACCGGGCACTACGACGCGGTGCAGGTGCTCACCGAGCGGGTCAAGCTCACCCCGATCAAGAAGGCGCGATGACAACCGGTACGAGAATTCTGGTCACCAACGACGACGGCATCGACTCCCCCGGCATCCGGTATCTCGCCCGGGCCGCGGCGCGGGAGGGCCACGACGTCGTGGTCGCGGCGCCGATCGCCGAGTCGAGCGGCAGCAGCGCGGCGATGACCGCGATCGAGGAGCACGGCAAGATCATTCTGCACAAGCGGGAGCTGCCCGGCGCCAAGCACATTCCGGCGTACGCGGTGGCGGCGTCCCCGGCGTACATCGTGCTCCTGGCCCTGCGGGAAGCCTTCGGCGACGTGCCCACCGTGATCCTGTCGGGGATCAACCGGGGCGCCAACGCCGGCTCGGCGGTGGTGCACTCCGGCACCGTGGGCGCCACCCTGACCGGCTCCTACGCGGGTCTGCACGGCCTGGCCGTCTCGCTGGACGTGCTCTCGCCCCGGGCGGCGTCGAGCCGCAGCGGCGGCGCCGCCATGGCCCAGATCGACCGCGAGGACGACGAGAAGCGGCACTGGAGCAGCGCCGCCGAGCTGGCCGCCCGGCTGCTGCCGACGCTGCTGCACACACCGGCCGGCACGGTCTTCAACCTGAACGTGCCGGATCTGCACCTGGACGGCATCCGCGGGTTGCGGCGGGCCGCCCTGGCGCAGTTCGGTCAGGTGCAGATGAGCATCGCCGAGGCCGGCGAGGGATTCGTGCGGACCGCCGTCCAGGCCGCCGACGAGCTGCTCGAGCCGCAGACCGACCTGGCCGCGCTGGCCGAGCACTTCGCCGTGGTCACGCCGCTGCGCGCCCCCGTGGAGGCGGCAGACGTGCGATTCAACCTGGAGACGGTGCCGGTGCACTCGCCGGCGATATGAATTTTGAGGATCAGGCTCCGGAGACGGCTGGCTCCTGGGTGTCGGCGCCGTCACCGTGCGGCTGTGGGTTGCCGAAGAGGCCGAGCAGCCCGGTCACCCACAGCTGGCGGTGCGCGAACCGGCTTGGCCGCGTGACGATCAGCTTGACCTCGCTGACCGCCGCGAGCTGGAAGGCGGCTACGAGGGCGCTGATGCCCACGGAGTCGATGAAGGTTACGTGCTGCATGTTGAGCTCGATGCGGGAGAGACGTGCCTCGGCGAGCTGGGTCGCCACGGTCTCCCGGATCTCATACGCGTTCTCGACGTCGATCTCACCGTGCGGTGAAACCTCCACCACGTCGTCGGCAAGCGTCGACGTCATTATCGACAGCGTCACGCCAATTCCCTCCACCCGCCCGGAACGTCCGGGCGTCTGCTCCTCTGTGCGCGAACCGGGACGCAGCGTAGTGCGCTGCGTCACACGGTCCTTCGCCGGGGGCAGTCGAGACTACCCCCAAAAGGCTCGGTGCGACTGGCCGAAAGGCTAGGGCTCGAACCTGTTAACCAGCTGAGTGGCTCGTGTGAACCGGGTCAAGACTACCGGGGCCTGTCCAGTCGTTTCCAAAACGTGATGGTGTCCACAGCGGACACGTTTGCCTCATGGCGCACATGGGCAGGTTGACTGGGTAGCGGGTGTACAGGAGGTAACAGACATGTCTTTCCGGAGCAGCACCAAGGCGGAGCGAACCGCCGCGCAGGCGTGGGACTACCTGTCGTCCGCGGTGACCTCCGCCGGCGAACACGCGTCCAACGCGGCCGGCAAGGCCGGGGCGAAGAGCCAGGAACTGGCCGGCAAGGCCGGCGGGCGGGCGGACGAGGCGTGGAGCCGGGCGTCGGCCGCGCTGGACGTACTGGCCGGCCGCAAGCCGAGCCGCCCGTGGGGCCTGATCGTCGGCGTCGGCCTGGTCGGCGTGGCGCTCGGCTGGGCCGCGGCGAGCTATGCCCGGGCGGCACTCGAGCGTCAGGCCGAGGAGGAGGAGCGCGAACTCGCCCAGACCGCAGTGATCGTGACACCGGGCGAGTAGCCGGACAATGCCAGCCGCCGGGCGGAGCCCTTTGCCGCCCGGCGGTCCTAGTGTGGCCCCATGGACGCGCAGTTCTTCGACACCGCGGACGATCTGCGGACGTGGTTCGAGCAGCACCACGAGACGGCGCCCGAGCTCTTTCTGGGGTACTGGAAGAAGGGCAGCGGCCGCACCGGCGTGTCGCACACCGAGGCGATCGAGCAGGCGCTCTGCTTCGGCTGGATCGACAGCGTCGGCCGCCGCATCGACGACCAGCGGTATCAGGTGCGCTTCACGCCGCGGCGCAAGGGCAGCGTGTGGAGCACCATAAACGTGGCGAAGATCGCTGACTTGACCGAGCGCGGCCTGATGCGTCCGGCCGGCCGGCGGGCGTTCGAGGAGCGCAAGCCCGAACGCGTCGCGGCGTACTCGTACGAACAGCCGGACGGCGTCGACCTGGAACCGGCACAAACGACGCTCTTCCGGAACAACCCGGCGGCCTGGGAGTGGTATTCGGCGCAGTCGCCGTCCTACCGCCGCGCGGCCGCGCACTGGGTGGTGAGCGCCAAGCGCGCCGACACCCGCGAGCGGCGGTTGTCCCAGCTGATCAGCGACTCGGCGGCGGGCCGCAGGGTGCCTCCGCTCGCCCCCCGCTAGATGACGCCCCTCTGTACAGTTGAGCGACGTTCGGCTTTGCGGTCTCGCCCCTCGCGGCTTGGCCACCTGACTAGATAAGGTCCGTCGGTGCTGTCTGCAGGACACCTCCTGGGCAACCGGTATCGGTTGGACGAGCGCATTGCCACCGGTGGCATGGGCGACGTCTGGCGCGGCACCGACGTTGTCCTCGGCCGGGTGATCGCGGTCAAGGTGCTCAAGACCGCAATGCTGACCGACCCGGAGTTCGCGGCCCGCTTCTACGGCGAGGCCCGCATGATGGCGTCCTTCCGGCACCCCGGCGTCGTCGAGGTCTACGACTACGCCGGCGCCGACCAGACCGACGACGAGCGGGTCGCCTACCTCGTGATGGCGTACGTGGAGGGCGAGCCGCTCTCCGCCCGGGTGCGCCAGGGGCCGATCAGCGTGATCGAGACCATGTCGATCGTGGCCCAGGCGGCCGACGCGCTGCACGCCGCACACCAGGTCGGCGTCGTGCACCGGGACGTGAAGCCGGGCAACCTGATCGTGAAACCGACCGGCGCGGTGATCCTGGTCGACTTCGGCGTGGCCCGGTCCAACGCCGTGACCAGCGTCACCCAGCTGAACGCGATCGTCGGCACCGCCCTCTACATGGCCCCCGAGCAGGTCGCCAAGGGCAAGGTCTCGGCCGCCACCGACATCTACGCGCTGGGCGCCGTGGCCTACCACTGCATCGTCGGCCAGCCGCCGTTCGACGGCGACAACGCGCTCCAGGTCGCCATGCGCCACCTCGAGGACGAGCCCGAGCCGCTGCCGCCGCACGTGCCGCCGGAGGTGCGCGAGCTGATCGCCCGGGCGATGGCCAAACAGCCGACCGACCGGTTCGAGACCGCGGCCGCGTTCGCCGAGGCCGCGTACGCCGCCGCCGGGCCGCTCGACTGGAAACGGATGACCGGCACCGCGCTGGTCGCCCCGCTCAGCCCGCCGGCGCCGACCCGCGCCGTCCCGGCCCCGCGCGACCTGCCGTTCGCGCCGACGACGCCGTCCCGCAAACCGCAGCGCAGCGAGACCGCGCTGCTGGTCGCGGTGTGCGTGGTGGTGCTGCTGGCAATCGGCCTGGCCGGTGCCCTGTTCCTGCGCGGGAAGGAGGGGAAGAACGTCGAGAAGCAGGGCATCAACGTGCCGTCCGCGACCGCCACCGTGGAGGAGAGCGTCGCGCCGCTGCCGCTGCCGAGCGTGAGCAGCAACCGGCCGTCGCTGCGCCCGAACGCGACCCGCCCGGCCGCGTCCCCGACGGCGACCGCCTCGGAGTCGCCGACCAGCACGCCGACGACCACCACCCCGCCGACCACACCGCCCACGACGCCGCCCACCACCCCGCCCACGACGCCGCCCACCACGCCACCGACGACGCCGCCCACCACCGATCCGACCACGGTCCCCCCACCGGCCGGCGCCGGCACTTGACCCTGACACCGTGTCAGGCCAGAGGGTACGAGGACCATGTTCACTATCGGAGACTTCGCCGGCCTGGGCCGGGTGTCGGTGCGGATGCTGCGCCACTACGACGCCATCGGCCTGATCCGTCCCGCCCACGTCGACCCGCACAGCGGCTACCGCTACTACACGGCGGCCCAGCTGCGGCTGCTCAACCGGGTGGTCGCCCTCAAGGACCTCGGCTTCACCCTGCACCAGGTGCAGGCCATGATCGAGGACAAGGTCGACTCCGGTGAGCTGCGCGGCATGCTGCGGCTGCGCCGGGCCGAGCTCGAGGCGCAGGTGGAACGGGACAACGCCCGCCTGGCCCAGGTCGACGCGCGTCTCCGCATGATCGAAAGCGAAGGGCACATGGACACCGGAGACGTCGTTCTCAAGCACCTGCCGTCGGTCCGGGTCGCGATGCTGTCCGGCATCGCGACCAGCTACGACGACCCGGCCTCGATCACCGAGAACCTGACCCCGCTGTACCCGCGGCTGATGGAGCTGATGGACCGGGCCGGCGTCACGATCACCGGGTCGCCGATCGCCTACTACCGGCCGGCGCCGACCGGGCCGGGCGACGAGACGATCACGGTGCACGCGGCGTTCCCGATCGCGGCGGCCGACCTGACCGACCCCGGGTTCGAGGTGGTCGACCTGCCGGCGGTCGAGCAGGCGGCCACGGCGCTGCACGAGGGCTCGATGTCCGAGGCGTTCCGCACCGGGCAGAAACTGGCCACCTGGATCGACGACAACGGCTACCAGACCGTCGGAGCCGGATATGCCCGCGAGGTGTATCTGGACTGTCCGCCCGGCGAGTTCGACAAGTGGGTCACCGAGTTGCAGGTGGCGGTGCACAAAGCAACCGAAAACTAACCTCAGGTCGGGCGGGGCTCCGCCGATGGGGGCGGCCGGCACGGTGGGAGCCACCGGGCCGCTTCCCGCGAAAGGCCCCGCACGATGACGACTCAGGTTCCGCACGAGCCGCCGCAGTTCGGCGGCTACCCGACGTCCCCGCCGTGGGCCGCGACGGCGTCCGAAGCGCCACCGCAGCCCGGTTACGAGACCGCGCCCGGCCAACCGGGCCCGCCCGGTTATCAGGCTCCGCCGGGTTACCCGGCACCAGCCGGCCACCAGCAGCCCGGCGGGCAGCAACCGCCCGGGTTCCAGCCGATGCCCGGGTTCGAGTCGATGGCCGGGATCCAGCCCTCGCAACAACCGGCCGCGGCGATGCCGGGTCCGGCGCCGCTGCCGCTGCCGCACGGCAGCCTGATGGTGCTGCACCCGGAACTGATGCGCGCCGCCGCCCGGCCGAAGGCGCCGTCCTGGATCCCGGTTGCCGTCTTCACGTTCCTGTTCGGCCTGTTCGGGGCGATCTCGGCACATCGCCGCGCCAAGCGGGCGGCCTGGACCGGAAACAGCAAGCAGCCGTACTGGATCGCCTTCGGTGTCACCATGGTCGTCAGCACGGTGCTCGGGGTGATCATGGCCATCTCCGCCCTGATCCCGCTGTACCTGGTCGTGCGCGAGGACGCCGCCGAGAAGGCGCTGGAGAGCAGCATCGTGCAGAGCAAGCCGGCCAACGGACCGGCGGCGACCGCGGCAGACTGCACGCCGACGGCCGAGCGCGGCGACGACGGCCTCCGGCCGTACACCTGCACGGTCACCCTGGAGGGCGGCCGCAAGGCCGGTCTGCGGGTCGTTGCCGACGATCAGGGCAACGGGCGCCAGGTGAAGTGAGCGGTACGCCCGCGGGCCGGTTCCGGCCCGCGGGCGTACCCGTCAGAACTCGATCGGCACGCCGGCCCGGACCAGCTGCCAGTTCGGCACGAAGAAGTCGGCCGGGTCGATCGCGCCCTTGGCCTGCGCCCAGTCGATCAGCAGCTGGCGGATCTCCTGCTGCGCGTTGTAGACCTGGGTCTTCACGATGCCCGGGAAGTTGCCGCCGCCCGAGCGCCGGTAGTTGTTGACCGCGACCACGAACCGCGCGGCCGGGTCGACGTCCGCGCCACCGATCTGGAGCCGGGTGATCCGGGATCCGACCGGCTGGCTGATGTCGATGTCGTAGTCGACGCCGGACATGGTGTCGTAGTTGTAGTCCGGCACCGCCGGGTCGCTGATCGTCGCCGGGTCGACCGGGTCGCCCGGCGCCAGCGTCCGGAAGTACTTCGCCGAGTATTCGAGGTACGCCTTGACCTCGGCGCCGGTGAGCACGACCGCCTCGAGCGTGTTGTCGTAGATGTAGAGCCCGGCCACGTCCTTGATCCGCACGTCGCCCTGCGGGAAGACCGCGGTCCGGCTGAACGGCGCCGCGATCGAGAGCACCGGCAGGCTCGCGTACTCGGTGCCGGCCAGCGCCGCGGCGACCGTGTCGGTCTGCACCTTGTTGATGTAGTCGAGGATCGGGGTGTCCTGGTAGCGCGAGGTCGCCGCGGACAGCACCTCGGTGGACCGGGCCACGACCTGGTTCACGTACGCCACGGTCTTGTCGTGCTGGGCCTTGACCACGGCCAGGACCCTGGGGTCGGCCTCGACCGTGTTGGTGTTCAGGGTGGTGGCCGCCTTGGTGGTGACCCGCCACCGGCCGCGCTCACGGACCAGGTCGAAGTCCATCCTGGTGAGCCTCTGGCCCCACCGGGACGGCTCGGACAGCAGCACCTGCGCGCCGGTCGCGGTGTTCGTCACGAACCGCTGCGGCACGTCGGCGTGCGCGTGCCCGAACAGGATCGCGTCGATGCCCGGCACCCGCTCGGCGATCAGCGCGGACGGGTTCTCGATCGGCAGTTCGGGTCCGTAGCTCGAGGTGCCGCTGTCGCCGCCGTGCGCCGAGATCAACACCACGTCGGCGCCGCGGGCCCGCATGATCGGCACGTACTTCGCGGCCGTGCTGATCATGTCGAGGAACTCGATCCGCCCCTCCACGTTGGCCCGGTCCCAGATGGCCGAGCCCGGGTTGGTCAGGCCCAGGATGCCGACCCGCAGCGTGGGAGCGTGGCGACCCGGGGAGACCTTCTTGATCACGTACGGGGTGAAGGCCGGTCGCCCGGTCGTCGCGTTGACGGCGTTGGCGGCGAGCGCGGGAAAGCCGAGTTGCCGGATCCACAGGTTGAGCAGCGGCAGGCCGTAGTTGAACTCGTGGTTGCCCAGCGTCACGGCGTCGTACTTCAGCACGTTCATGGCCCGGGCCATCGGGTGCTTCTCGCCGGTCGTGGTGATCGGCTCCTGCTTGGCGTAGTAGGTGGCCAGCGGCGTGCCCTGGATGGTGTCACCGGCGTCGAGCACCAGCGTGGCGCCGGTCGCCTCGGCCCGCAGCCTGGTGACGAGCGCGGCCAGCTTGGCCACGCCGACGTCGTTGTGGGCGCTGTCGTCGTACTCGGCGTCCTTGTAGTAGTCCCAGTTGTAGACGTTGCCGTGGGTGTCCGAAGTGCCCAGTACGGTGAGGTGGTAGTTCTCGCCCGGGCGGCCTCCGGCCTCGGCCGTGCCCGGGATCGCGAGGGGCGCGGCCGCGGCGGCGGCCGACGCGGCGATAACGGTACGCCGCGATACGCCGGCGGAATGGGTCATCACGAACCTCTCAGACTCGTTACGCGCACCTTGTGGGTGCACTCAGAGCACAGTAGCCGTCGATGCCGGTCACATCGTTTCCGGTTGATCGATACCGAGCAGCGCCAGACCCACCCGCAGCGTCCGGGCGGTCCGGTCGGCCAGGGTGAGCCGGCTCGCCCGGGTGGCCGCCTCGGCCCGCAGGATCGGGCAGGTCTCGTAGAAGCCGGAGAACGCGACCGCGAGATCGTGCAGGTGGACCGCGAGCCGGTGGGGTTCGCGCAGGGTGGCCGCGGCGGTCAGGGCCGGTTCGAAGCCGAGCAGGGCGAGCGCCAGCCGCCGTTCGGCCGGTTCGGTCAGCCGCACCGGGCCGCATTCCGTGTCGGTACGCCGGAACACCGACCCGACCCGGGCGGTGGCGTACTGCAGGTACGGGCCGGTGTTGCCGGTGCTGGCCAGCATCCGGTCCCAGTCGAAGACGTAGTCGGAGCGCCGGTCGGCGGCCAGGTCGGCGTACTTGATCGCGCCGATGCCGACCGCCGGGGACGAGGCCCGGGCGTCCGCCTCGTCGAGCAGCGCGGACAGCCGGATGTTCTCGCCGGCCCGGGTGCGCAGCATCTTGCCGTCGGTGCCGAGGATCGCACCGAACTCGATGTGCTCGGCGACGTCGTCACCGGTCAGCCAGCCGGCCTGCCGGGCGACCGCGAACACCATCCGGAAGTGCGTCCGCTGCGGGGCGCCCACCACGTACAGCAGCCGGTCGGCGGCCAGGTCCCGGGTCCGGTGGCGGACCGCGGCGAGGTCGGTGGCCGGGTAGCCGAAACCGCCGTCGCTCTTGCGCACGATGAGCGGCAACGGCTCGCCGTCCCGGCCGGTGAAGCCCGGCGGGAACGCACACAGCGCGCCGTCGCTGACCGTGAGCAGGCCCTTCGCATCCAGTTCGGCCACCACGTCGGCGAGCACGTCCTGATAGGAGCTCTCGCCGACGAAATCGCCCGCGGACAGGGTCACGCCGAGCCGGGCGTACGTGGTCATGAAATCCCGCTCGGACAGGGCGACCAGCCGCCGCCACATCCGCCGCGTCGCTTCGTCGCCGCTCTGCAACGCCACCACCCGCCGCCGCGCGCGGTCCCGGAAGTCGTCGTCGCCGTCGAACTTCTGCCGCGCGGCCCGGTAGAACGTGGTCAGGTCGGCCAGCGTGCTCTCACCCGCCGCGTCGCCGCCCGACTCGACCAAATGCTCGATCAGCATCCCGAACTGGGTGCCCCAGTCGCCGAGGTGGTTGGCCCGCACCACGTCGTGCCCGAGGAAGTCGAAGATCCGGGCCAGCGCGTCGCCGATGATCGTCGACCGCAGGTGGCCGATCTGGAGTTCCTTGGCCACGTTGGGCCCCGAGTAGTCGATGACCACCCGCTCCGGCTTGGCCACCGGCGGCACCCCGAGGCGGTCGTCCAGGGCCTCGACGCCGGCCGCGAGCACCTCGTCGGCAACGGTCAGGTTGACGAAGCCGGGCCCGGACACCGCGGCCGTGGCCAGTCCGGCCAGATCCGCCCGGGCGACCGCGTCCTGCGCGATCTCCCGCGGCGGCCGGCCCACCTGACGGGACAGTGCCAGCGCGGCCCCGGACTGGAAGTCGGCATGCTGGGAGGCCCGCACGGCCGGGTCCACCGGGACTCCGTCGACCGCGTGGAAAGCGGTCGCCAGCCGGTCGGCGAGCAGAGCTTCGAGATTCATCGGGCAACCCCATCGACGTGTACGCACGAGGGCGGGTCGACCGGTTGCGAGGCGTCACCGGCGGGATCGACCCGCCGGTGGAAAAGCAGAACTCAGCGGCGGTCGTCGGAACGCCGGCGTCGCTCGCTGAAGGTGAACATGGCTGGACTGTAGCAGGATGGCCGGATGCGCAACGACCTCCTTTGGCTACCCGGCGAGACGGGCGTCCTGGGACTGCCGTCCGGCCGGCTGGTGCGCGGGCGCGGGCTGCGCCACCCGATGCCGTCCGGGCACCCGCCGACCTTCGGCGTCTACCTGCTCGGGGCGCCGCCGCCCGAGTTCGGGTGGGAGAGCCGGTGGGTGCGCTGGCCCGACTTCCGGCTCCCGGCCGATCGGGCGTACGCCATCCGGGTTTTGCGAGAAGCCTGGGAACGCGCGGAGGATGAGCGGGTCGAGATCGCCTGCGGCGGCGGCCGCGGGCGCACCGGCACCGCGCTGGCCTGCCTCGCCGTGCTGGACGGGGTGCCCTCACGGGAGGCTGTCGGGTATGTCCGGGAGCACTACCACCGGCGCGCGGTCGAGACGCCATGGCAGCGCAGGTTCGTGCAAAACTTCGATGATGGTCGATAGCTTGCCGACCGCACGGGCGAAACACGGGCACTGATCAGAAGCTGCCATTACGCTGGACCAGCACGCCGACGCCGTGGGGGACCAATGATCGTCGTGGAGCGTACGTTTGCCGTGACTGCCGCCCCGGCCGCGGTGCTGGACTACCTGCGGGACTTCGCGAACGCCCAGGACTGGGACCCGTCGGCCGAGCGCACCAGCCGGATCGGCGGCGGCCCGATCGCTCCCGGCGCGCAGTGGCGGCACGCCCGCAAGTTCTTCGGGGTGACCGCCGAGTTGACGTACACGCTGCTCGAGGCCGGCACCGGCCGGATCGTGCTGCAGGGCCGCAGCGAGGGCGCGACGTGCATCGACACGGTCACGGTCCGGTCCGTTCCGGGCGGCACCGAGGTGACCTACCGGGTCGAGTGGGAGATGCACGGGCTGGCCAAGCTGGCCACCCCGATCATGCGGGCCGAATTCGAAAAGCTGGCCACCGACAGCGTCGCCGCGGTGACCGCGGCCCTCGACGGGGTGCAGCCGCGCCGGTTCGGCGCCGCCACGCCGAACCTGCTGCCCACCCCCGCCGAGGAGACCGGCTGATCAGCGCCGGGTCGCGAGCACCTGCACGTACGCCGACGGGATCTTGACGGTGCCATCGGTGGCGATGTTGTTCTCGGACACCAGCGACACCAGGTCGTCATAAAGCAATTTGCCGCCCGCTGAGTCCACCCGCGGCGGAAAACCCCGGACAACCCCGTCGGAGGAGCCGAGAGCCTCGAACGCCTTGAGCGTCGGGCCGTAGTTGGTGCGGAAGTAGTCGGTGAACGCCTCCGGCCGCTCGAAGCGGAACACGAAGGTGCGCGGCACCACCCGCAGGTCGGTGACCCGGTCGCCGAACAGCTCGCGGATCCGCGGCTCGCTGCCCCACTCGACCGGCCCGCGGATGCCCGGCGGCGGCGGAACCCGGCGGCCCACGGTCCGGAACATCTGCCCGATGAAGCCCTCCGGCGTCCAGTTCGCCATCGCGATGGTGCCGCCCGGCCGGCAGACCCGGGTCAGTTCGGCCGCGACCCGGTCCTGGTCGGGCGCGAACATCGCACCGACGACCGACACCACGGCGTCGAACGAGCCGTCCGCGTACGGCAGGTTCTCCGCGTCCGCGATCTCGTAGTCCAGCGTGAAGTGCTCCGCGGCGGCCCGCTCCCGGGCCCGGTCGAGCAGCGACGACACGTAGTCGGTGGCGGTGACCCGGCAGCCGCAACGGGCGGCCGCGATCGCCGCGTTGCCGCTGCCGGCCGCGACGTCCAGGACCCGCCAGCCGGCCGACAGGTCGGCGGCCTGGACGAGTTCCTCGGCGATCGGATGAATGTGTGCGGCCACGGCGCCGTAGTCGCCGCTGGCCCAGGTGATCTGCTGCTTGGCCTTGATGCCTTCGAGTACCAGTTCCGTCATGCCAACGACGTTAGAAAACCCGGCCGCCGGCCACATGGGGAATGCTCCCTATGTTGCCGGCCCGAGCAGGCCGCGTTCCCTAGCCGCGGCGGCGGCCTTGCCCCGCGACGACACCCCGAGCTTGCCGAGCACGGCCGAGACGTGGTGGTCGACGGTCTTGGGCGACAGGGTGAGGCGGGCCGCGATGTCCGCGTTGCTCAGCCCCCCGGCGAGCAGCACCAGCACCTCCTGCTGGCGGGCGGTCAGCCCGGTGGGATCGGCTGCGGTGGCTGTCCGCGGCCCGCGCGGCACCGGCAGGCCGCGCTCGCGCAGCTCGGCCCGCAGCCGCCGGGCCGGCCGCACGGCACCGAGCCGGTCGTAGATGCGCAGTGCCTCGGCGGCGGCCTCGGCGTCGCCGCAGGAGAGCGCCTCGGCCCGGGGATAGAGGCAGCCCCGCTCGGCCCAGGCCGCGGCGGCGGCCCGCC
>NZ_BOMV01000091.1 GCF_016862375.1 Paractinoplanes rishiriensis
GGCGGCGGCCCGCCATTCCCCCGCGATCAGCAGCTCATAAGGCGTGCCCTCCGCGTTTCGCGGATCGCCGCCGCAACGCCACAACCAGAACGCCAGCTCGCTGCGGAACCACCGGTGGCCGACCCGATCCGCGAGGGCCAGCCCGCGCCGGGCCTCCTCGGCCGCCAGCTCCACGTCGCCGTCCAGCCAGTGGATCTCGGCCAGGGCGATGGCTGCCGGGCCGGCGAACTGGATCTCGCCGATCCGGTAACCCAGGTCTGCCGCCAGGCGGGCGTCTGCGTACGCGTCCTCCTCGCCGAGGCGGGCGCGCAGCGTCGCGCGTACCGCCAAAGCCGGCACCTGGCCGGCGCCGGTCATCGGACCCGCCAGCGCCTGGCCCACGTCGGCGCGGGCCGCCGGCCAGTCGCCGCGGATCAGCTCGACCCGGGCCCGGTGGCCGAGCAGGTGCCGCAGATAGCCGTCCAGGTCTCGGCTCACCAGGAACGGCACGGTCCGCTCCATGACGCTCTCGGCGAGGTCGAAGTCGTACTGGTCGGCGGCCACCGTGGCGAGGTTGACCAGGGCGCGGGCGGCGTGGTCGTCGAGGCCCGCGGCGGCCGCCCGGTCGTGCAGCCGGCGCAGTTCCTCGGCGCCGGTCGGATCGCCCTGGTGCTGGCGGCTGGTGGCGATGTTGACCAGCGCGTGCAGCTCGGCGTTCAGGTCGCCGATCCGGCGGGCCAGCTCGACCGCGCGGGTGCCCCAGCCGATCGCCGCCGGGTAGTCGATGGCGAGCATGAAAAGCTGGGAGAGATTGCTGTACGCGGCGGCCAGCTCGGGGCCGGGCGGCGCGGTCTCCAGCACCTCGACGGCCCGGTGCCCGTGCCGCCACGCCTCGTCGGTGCGGCCGTGCCACCAGCTCAGCCGGGACGCCCAGCGCAGGTCCTCGCCGATCCGCACCGGGTCGCCCAGTTCGGTGCGGAGCGTCAGCGCGGCCTCCCGGGCGGCCAGCACTTCGGCGCTGTCCAGGCCGCCGTGATAACCGGCCAGCGAGTACGCCGCCAGCAGTTCGGCCCGCTCCCCCGCCGGGCGGTCGGCGGCCAGCGGGACGGCCACCGCGTAGTGCGCCGCGGCCTGACGGTAGGCGCCCAGCGCGGCCGCGCGTTCGGCGGCCACCGGCGCCCAGTGCAGCACGGCCGCGGCGTCGCCCGCGTGGTGGGCGTGGTGCACGAGCCGGGCCGGGTCGACCCCCTCGTGGCCGGCGAGCGCGGCCAGGACTTCGGCGTGCAGGGCCACCCGGCGTACCGGCGAAAGGGACTCCTCCACCGCCAGGCGCAGGAGTTCGTGCCGGAAGGCGACGCCGTCGCCGGCGGCGGCGAGCATGCCCGCCGCGAGACACTCGTCGACCGCGGCGAGGCGGTCGCCGAGCAGGTCGACCGGCGCCTGCGCGGGCACCACCGAGACCAGCCGGGCCAGCTCACGGGCCGGTTCGCTCAGCGTGGCCAGCCGGGACAGCACCAGATCCCGGACGGTCGGCGGCACCCCCTCGGCCGGCGCCGCCAGCACCTCACTGACCAGCAACGGGTTGCCGCCGGTCACCGCGTACACGTCCGGCGAGGACCGGCCCGCGCGCTGGGCCAGCTCGGCGACCGCCTGCCGGGACAGCGGTGGCAGGCTGACCCGGCGAGCCAGACCGCGCGGCAGCCCGGCCAGCACGGCGCGCAGCCGGTGATCGGGGCCGATCTCCTCGTCGCGGTAGGTGAGCAGCAGCAGGGCCCGGCACAGCGCGAGCCGGCGGCCGACGAAGGCGACCATGTCGAGCGTGGCCTCGTCGGCCCAGTGCAGATCCTCGAGGACGACCACCGGGCGGGCGGCCTGCGGCGGCCGGTCCAGCGCCTCGAGGAACAGGTCGAACACCTCACCGCGCGGGCCACCGGTCTGCCGGTCGCGCAGCACCTCGCGCAGCCGGCCGCCGAGACCGCGGGCGATGTCGTGCAGCGGGCCGAGCGCGCGGGGGGTGAGCAGCGGGTCGCAGGCACCCCACAGCACCTGGGCGCGGGGGCCGGCGGCGCGGGCGAACGCGGTGGCGAGGCTGGACTTGCCGGCGCCGGCCTCGCCGCTGACCAGCGCGACCCGGCCGCCGGCGGCGCACTCGGCGAGCAGGCGGTCCAGGGTGGCGAGCTCGTCCGAGCGTTCCAGCAGGTCCATCGCCCGTCAGGCTAGGCGGTGCGGCGCCGGTGGCCTAGCGGGATGTCGGCTGACCGTCGCCGTACTTGAAGAATCCCTCGACCGTGACCGGCAGCCGGCCCGGCGCGGTTGCCTCGCCGCGCAGCACCCGGGCCAGCGCGGTCACGGTGACCGGCTGATAGCCGTATGCCGCCAGGTAGGTGGTGGCTTGCGGGAAAGAGGCGATGTCGTACGGGGCGCCGACCGCCGCGACCACGATCGGCTTACCGGTGTCCAGCAGCGCCGCGACCAGGTTCTGCTGGGCGGTGTCGGACCAGGCGTTGAAGGTGGTGACGACGGTGACGTCGGCGGCGCGGGCGGCGGTGACGGCCTGGGCGATCAGCTCCGGGGTGGGTGAGCCGGTGTAGAGGCGGGTGGCGCCGAGGGCGGCGGCCAGGTTGGTGGTGGTGCTGACGCCCCAGCCGGTGACCAGGACGTGCTGGCCGGGAATCAAGGGCAGGTCCCGGTCGCGGAGCAGGGTGATCGAGCGGGCCGCGGCGTCGGCCATCACCTGCTGGTGTGCGGGCGTACCGACGGTGGGCTGCTCCGGCGCGTACCTCTCGATGTTGGTCTTGGCCTTGAGGATGCGGCGGACGGACTGGTCGAGGCGGCGCTCGCTGACGGTCCCGGCGGCGACGGCGTCGAGCAGGGTCTGGATGGCGTGCGGCACGTTGCGGGGCATCAGCAGTTGATCGACGCCGGCGTTGACCGCGTCCAGGACGACCTGGTCCTCGGGGTAATCGTCGAGGGCCGCGGCGTCGAGCGCGTCGGTGATCACCACGCCGTTGAAGCCGAGTTGTTCGCGGAGCAGGCCGGTGACGATCGGGCGGGACAGGCTGGCGGGCCTGTTCGACGGGTCGAGCGCGGGGGCGACGATGTGGGCGGCCATGATCGCTTCGGCGCCGGCCCGGATCGCCGTCTGGAACGGCGGAACGTGGGTCGCCAGGATCTGCTGCCGGGTCTCGTGGGTGATCGCCACGCCGTTGTCGGTGTTGACGGTCGTGTCGCCGAGGCCGGGGAAGTGTTTGGCTTGCGCCGCGATCCTCGCCGACTTGTACCCTTTTATAGCCTGACCGGCGAAATTGGAGACATGGCGGGTGCGGTCGCTGAAGGCTCGGACGCCGTCGGCCGCGTTCCTCGGGTTCGTGTTCACGTCGACGACCGGGGCGTGGACGGTGTTGATGCCCAGGGCCATCAGTTCGGTGCCGCTCACCCGTGCCGCGGCCTCGGCGGTCGCGGGGTCGAACGTCGCGCCGAGCGCCATGTTGCCCGGCGAGACGGCCAGCGGCGCGCCGATCCGGTTGACGACCCCGCCCTCCTGGTCGGTGCTGATCTGCAGCGGAATGCGGGATGCGGCCTGCAGACCGTTGGAGAGGGCGGCGATCTGGGCCGGGTTGGCGAGGTTGCGGCTCCAGGTGAAGTAGATGACGCCGCCGAGGTGGTATTTCGCGACGGCCTGCGCGCCGGTGCTCACGTCGGCGCCGTACATGGCCTGGTTGGCCGCGGCGTCCGCCGCGCCGGGCTGGATGGCGCTCTCGCCGTAGACGTACGAGACCACCATCTGCCCGACCTTCTCGGCCAGCGACATGGCCGCGACCTGGCGTCCGATCGGGTCCCCCGCTTCCGCCCGCGCACCCCAGCCGGTCATGGCCAATACGGTAACCGCGAAGAATCCCAGCGCCCGTCGCGTCATGACCTCATCGGAACGCGGGTGTCCACAGTTGTCAAACTTTCGGCGAGGTCCAGCGCCCGCCGCCACGGGAACCTGTTGGGGTCACCGTTCTGCCCCGGCGGCAGCGGTTCCCAGTTGTCCGAAGGACCAAAGAGCACGCGTACGCCCTCATCCCGGAGCGACGCGATCGCCCGCTGAAACGGATGCCGCGCAGCCAGCGCGGTGTTCACGGCCGGCACGATCACGGTCGGCACCCCACGCCCGATGGCCTCGGCCACCGAACTGAGCGGATAGGTGTCCGCAATCCCGAGCGCCAACTTGTTGATCGTGTTGTAGGTGGCCGGCGCCACGATGAGCGCATCCGCGGGCGGCGACACCCGGCTCCCGTCCGGCGCAAACTTGTACACGGTCCGCACGGGTTTCCCACTGGCCCGGGCAATCTCCGCCGAGTCGAGAAAATCCAGCGCACTCTGGGTAGCCGTAACATCCACCGACCACCCGCGCCCAACCGCTTCGTCAATGAGCCGCCCAACCCCCGCAGCGACCGCCCCGCCACAAACCACAATCCGCAAATCACCCATACTGCCGATTCTGGAGCACGATCCAATCCCGCACCCACCGACGCAACTTTTTCCCACGCCGAACCATCACCCGCAGCGCCAAGATCTCTTTCCCGGCCGCCCCGCCGCCCCCAGTGACCTTGACGCCATCACCGAGGGCAGCGGAGCCAGGAGGGGCGTCCCGTCGATCGTCGGCGCGTTCGCTCAGCAGGAACGGGGCGTCGAGGCGAGAGTTCGGGGGCGGGTCAGCCGCGTCGTTGGGACTTTCGGCCGAGGAGTAGCCGGCGGAGCCGCTGGGCGGGAGCGATCGACCTCGGGCGGGGCACCGGCGGAACAGCCGGAGCAGCGGCCTGCGAAGCGCCCGGCGCGGCAGCCGGCGGGCCAGCCGACGCAGCGCCCGGCGGGACGGCCGTCGTGGCGGTCGGTGATGGGACGGGCTGTGTGTGGTCTGGCTCGGGTGGCCCGGCGTCCGGTGGGGTGGGCGGTGCAAGGATGCGCTGGGCGGAGGGCGGCGGTGTGTCAGGGGACGCCGGGGCGGCCGTACCGCCAAGGTTTTTGTCTCTTGGGGAATGGTAAGAGCGATAGGTCAGCCACAGCGCCACCACCGCAGCGACGGCCGCGGCGACGCTGGAGAGTTCGTCGGCCAGGGACGGGCCCAGGGCTGTCACGAAGACGATCACGGTGAGGATCAGCAGGGCGGCCAGGGCGCCGGTTCGGAAGTGGCGGTGTACCGCGATGCTCAGGCGGCGGCGCAGCAGGGCGTTCACCGCTGTCTCCACCAGGATTATTGCGGCCGTCACCAGGATGGACAACTGCCAGGCCTCGATGTCCCAGCCCGTCATCGCAGCGCCTCCTGGATGTCCTGGATGAAGCGCTGGGTCAACTGCTCGTTGGCGTGCAGGTAGCGCCTCGTGTGGTCGGCGAAACGGCGGGAGAAATCGGCGTAGTCGGGGTGCATCGGGCGGGGGCGGGAGCCTTCCACGGCGTACCGGATCATGTTGAGGTGTGGCAGTGCGGCCTGGAGATCGGCGTCGATGTAGGCGTCGACGCCGGTGGGGGCGAAGCCGTAGGTGGCCAGCAGTTTTTGCGCGGGTGTGTCGGTGAGGAAGTGGATGACTCGTTCGGCCTCGGCCCGGTGTTCGCTGTCGGCGGCTATGGCCAGGCTCTGGCCGCCCAGGATGCCTACCGGCAGGCGGCCCAGGCGGATCTCGGCGGTGTGCGTCTCGGCGCGTTCGGCGCGGTCCACCGCGGGGAAGTCGACCGGCCAGTTGCGCATGTAGCGCAGGTTGTCGCGCTGGAACGCCCGGGTGGTGTCGTCCTCGCCGGCCGCGGTGACCAGCCGGCGGCGCTGCACCGCCTCGGCCAGCGGGGCCAGTGCGTTGCGCCACTGGCCCAGCCCGTACGAGAGCACCCCGTTCTCATCCAGGATCGCGTCGTCCTGGGCCAGCGCGTGTTCCAGCACGTTGCACACGAACGCCTCGTCGGTCTGGGTGCCGACCGTGTCGAGTTGCCCGGCCAGGCTGAGCGTGCCTGGACGCCGCAGTACCGACACCAGAGACGGCTCGGGTTCGGCCAGCCGCTTGTCGGTGACCCGGCGGTAGAGCATGCCGACGTCCGTGTTGAACGGGACCGCCCACAGCTTGTCGGTGCCCTCCTGCTGGCAGAGTCGCCGCACCGGGGCCAGCAGCGTGATGTCGTTGCCGGGGTCGAACGGCACGATCCGGCCGGCCGCCCGGAACTTCGGGATGTGGATGGCGTCCAGGTTGAAGATGTCCGCCCGGGTCTGGCTGAACAGCTGGAACTGGTCCTGGGTGGAGCTGTTGACCTCGCGCACCACGATCTGGGTGCGCGGGTTCAGCTTGTTCCACATGGTGATCAGCAGGTCCCGGCCGCCGGTGTCGTCGTCGCCGGTGGCCAGGGTGAGGGTGATCGACTCCTGCCGGGTGAACAAATATCCCGCGGAGGTCGACAGCATCCCCGCGGTGAGCACGCCGGCCAGGAACGACCGTCGAGAATAGAGCTCCGCCACGGTCACCTACAGTACTGTGACCGCCGCCCTTGAGTGACCCCCGAGGCCGTCGATCAGGGCGGTGAGCAGTCCCTCGAGCCGGGCCGTGTCGTCCTCGTCGACCGGCAGGCCGGCCAGGCTGTCCTGCACCTCGCGGCCGACCCGCTGATAGAGCCGCAGGCCGCGGGGCGTGAGGTAGGCCCGGATGCGGCGCCGGTCCACGTCGTCGACGCGGCGGTACAGCAAATTGTCCTCGACCAGGTGGTCGACCAGCCGGGTGAGGCTGGCCGGCGGCAGGAACGCCTGGTCGGCCAGCTCGGTCATGAAGTGCCCGCGGCCGTCGGCGAGCAGGGTCAGCACCCGCCAGGTGTCGAGGCTGTGGCCCTCGGTCTCGAGGATGGCTGCGAGCCTGCGGGCCAGGAGGCGCTCAGCTCGGGTCAGCAACTGCATCAGGTCCGCGGATCGACGCATAGCGCTCCCTAGATCCCCGTGGGTGCTGCCATGCTACCGGCCATGACCCGCCCGGAGTTGCTCGATCTGAGCGCGGACGCGGTCCGGGTGGCGCTGGTGGTGCCGTTGAGCGGGCCGGCCGGCATCTTCGGGCCGAGTGCCGAGCTGTGCGCGCAGCTTGCCGGCGAGGAGGTCAACGCGGCCGGCGGCGTTCTCGGCAAGGAGCTGGTGCTGCTGCCGGTGGACGGTGGCGCGGCGCCGCAGCGGGTGGCGTCCGAGGTGGCGGCGCTGGTCTCGCTGGGCGCGGTGCAGGGGGTGACCGGCTGGCACATCTCGTCGGTACGCCAAGCCATCGCGCCGCGGATCGCCGACCGGGTGCCGTACGTCTACACCGCGCTCTACGAGGGCGGCGAGCGCACCGAGGGCGTGTTCCTCACCAGCGAGACCCCGGACCGCCAGCTGTTCCCGGCGATGCGGCTGCTGGCCGCCGAGCGCGGGCTGCGCCGCTGGTTCGTGGTCGGCAACGACTACGTCTGGCCGCGGCGCACCGCGCGGGCGGTCCGGCGCTACGCGACCGCGAACAACGTGCGGATCGCCGGCGAGACGTTCCTGCCACTCGGCACCCACGACTTCGGCCCGGTGCTGCGCCGGATCGCCGAATCCGACGCGGACGCCGTCCTCATGCTGCTGGTCGGCAACGACGCGGTGCGGTTCAACCGGTCCTTCGCCCGGGCCGGCCTGGACGCCCGCTGCGTGCGGCTCAGCACCCTGATGGACGAGAACATGCTGCTGGCCGGCGGCGCCGCGGCCGCACGTGACCTGTACAGCACGGCCGGTTTCTTCGCCGCCATGGTCACCCCGGAGAATCTGGACTTCCACGGCCGCTACGCCGCCCGGTTCGGCCCCGAGGCACCGCCGCTGGGCAGCCTCGGCGAGTCCTGTTACGAGGGTGTGCTGCTGCTGGCCGCGCTGATCGAGCGGGCCCGGACCCTGGACGTACGGGAGATCGGGGCGAGCGCCGAGTCGGTGTCCTATGAGGGCCCGCGCGGCCTGCTCCGCCTGCACGAGCGCCACGTGCGCCAGCGGATCTACCTGGCGCAGGCCCGCGGGGTGGAGTTCGACGTCGTGGCCCAGCTGCCTTGACAGACCGGCTCTCCTCCATCGAGGATACTTCCACGAGGAAGTAATCGCCGCCTTCCCGCAATTCGTGCCGACCCCTTTGAGGTCGGCTTTTTCGTTTTCCCGGACGGTCCATCGATTGTCGACGGAAACGATTAATTAAGCCTTCCGAAACAGACCGGAAATCGGGTGCTCGGAGACTGTGCGTACCCCATCGACCGGCATTGTTGCCTGGTCGGCGGTGCGACCCGGGCGAGAACCGCCGAGGGGCGCCGTTTCGCTGCCATTTTCTATTCGTAGCGGTCAATACCGAATTCCCCCGAAGATGCTCCGGTAACGGAGCAAGGAGGTTTCATGTCCAAGATTCTCCGACGCCGGGTCGCGGCCGTCGTCGTGGCGGCGATCACCGCTGCCGCCCTGACCGCCTGCGGGGCCAAGACCGGCGAGACTGGAAGTGCCTCCGCTGCCGGCGCGGTGGTCGACACCGCCGGACCCACCGTCAAGGTCGGCCTGCTCAACTCGCTCTCCGGCACGATGGCGATCAGCGAGGTCACCGTCCGGGACGCCCTCAAGCTGGCGATCGACGAGATCAACGCGGCCGGTGGCGTACTCGGTAAGCAGATCACGCCGGTCAGCGAGGACGGCGCGTCGGACTGGCCCACCTTCGCCGAGAAATCGCAGAAGCTGATCAGCCAGGACAAGGTCGCCGCGATCTTCGGCTGCTGGACGTCGGCCAGCCGCAAGGCGGTCAAGCCGGTCTTCGAAAAGAACAAGGCGCTGCTGTTCTATCCGGTGCAGTACGAGGGACTCGAGCAGTCGCCGTACATCTACTACACCGGCGCGACCACCAACCAGCAGATCGTCCCCGGCCTCGACTACCTCAAGGCGCAGGGCAAGACGTCGGTCTACCTGGTCGGCAGCGACTACGTGTTCCCGCGCACCGCCAACAAGATCATTAAGGCGTACGCGGCGGCGAACGGCATGAAGGTGCTGGGCGAGGACTACGCGCCGCTCGGCTCGACGGAGTTCTCCACGATCGTCAACAAGGTGAAGGCGTCCGGCGCCAGCGCGGTCTTCAACACCCTGAACGGCGACAGCAACGTGGCCTTCTTCAAGGAGTACAAGTCGGCCGGCCTGACCGCGGACGGCATGCCGGTGGTCTCGGTGTCGATCGCCGAGGAAGAGGTCAAGAGCATCGGCACGCAGTACCTGGCCGGCCAGCTCACGGCCTGGAACTACTACCAGACCACGCCGGGCGCCGCGAACGAGAAGTTCGTCAAGGCGTACAAGGACAAGTACGGCGCCGACAAGCCGACCAGCGACCCGATGGAGGCCGCCTACACCTCGGTCTACCTGTGGAAGGCGATGGTCGAGAAGGCGCAGTCGTTCGAGGTCGAGAAGGTCAAGGCGGCCTCCGCGGCCGGCGGTATCACGTTCGACGCCCCCGAGGGTCTGGTCACCGTGGACGGCGCCACGCAGCACGTCTTCAAGACCGCCCGGATCGGCAAGATCGGTGACGACGGCCTGATCAAGGAGGTCTGGAACTCCGGCGAGCCGATCAAGCCGGACCCGTACCTGAAGAGCTACTCCTGGGCCACCGGACTGTCCTGATCAACACGGGTGGCGGGCCGGACAACGGGCCGCCACCCCGTATCGCCGGAAGGGCACGCTTGTGACGGTCCTCTTCAGTCAACTCTTCACCGGCGTGAGCATCGGCGCGGTGCTGCTGCTCATCGCCCTGGGGCTGTCGCTGACCTTCGGTCAGATGAACGTGATCAACATGGCGCACGGCGAGTTCATCATGGCCGGGGCCTACACCGTGTACGTGCTCCAGCAGGTGTTCACCAACGCCGGTGCGTCCCTGCTCATCGCCCTGCCGGTCGCCTTCGTGATCGCCGGGGCCATGGGTGTGCTGCTGGAGGTACTGCTGATCCGCCGGCTGTACGGGCGCCCGCTGGACACTCTGCTGGTCACCTGGGGTGTGGCCCTGCTCCTGCAGCAGGCCGCCCGGGACATCTTCGGCGCACCCAACGTGCAGACCAAGGCCCCCGACTTCCTGACCGGCAGCATCGAACTGCCCGGCGGCCTGGTGATCGCCAGCAGCCGGGTCTTCATCCTGGTGCTGGCGCTGGGCGCGGTCGCGGTGCTGACCGTCGTGCTGCGCACCACCCCGCTGGGCCGCCGGATCCGCGCCGTGGTGCAGAACCGCGACCTGGCCGCCGTCTCCGGCCTGGCCACCCCGAAGGTCGACCGGCTCACCTTCTTCATCGGTTCCGGCCTGGCCGGCATCGCCGGGGTGGCGCTCACCCTGATCGGCCCGATCGGACCCACGATGGGCACCAACATCATCGTGAACGCGTTCCTGGTCGTGGTCGTCGGCGGCATCGCCCAGCTCAAGGGCACCGTGATCGTGGCGTTCGCGCTGGGCATCCTGCAGTCCATGGTGGAGTACACCACCACGGTCAGCGTCGCGAGCGTCATCGTCTTCATCGCCATCGTCGTGTTCCTCCAGTGGCGGCCGCAGGGCCTGTTCACGCTGCGGACCAGGAGCCTCGCATGAGCAAACGTTTCGGGCCGGGGACCGGACTGCGGGCCCTGGCCGGCTTCGGGGCCACCGCGGTCGTCCTCTTCGCGATCGCGCCTCTCCTCCTCGGCGACTTCCGGCTCAACCTGCTCGCCAAATACCTCTGCATGGCCATCGTGGCGGTCGGCATCGGCCTGGCCTGGGGCCGCGGCGGCATGCTCGCCCTCGGCCAGGGCGTGTTCTTCGGTCTCGGCGGCTACGCGATGGCCATGCATCTCAAGCTGGCCGACGCGGGTCCCGGCAATCTGCCGGATTTCATGCAGCTGTACGGGCAACTCGACGCGCTCCCGTGGTGGTGGCGCCCGTTCGCCAACCCGGTCTTCGCGCTGGTCGCCACGGTCGTGTTGCCGATGCTCGTGGCACTGCTGCTGGGCCTGCTGATCTTCCGGCGCCGGGTGCGCGGCGCGTACTTCGCGATCCTGTCCCAGGCGCTCGCCGCGGCCATGGCCATCCTGCTGATCGGCCAGCAGGGCACCACCGGCGGCACCAACGGCCTCACCGACATCCAGGGCTTCTTCGGCTACGACCTGAACGACCCGGTGAACCGCAAGATGATCTACTTCATCGTGGCCGGCTCGCTGCTGGCCATGCTCGGCATCGCCTGGCAGCTGATGCGCAGCCGGTACGGCGAACTGCTGGTGGCGGTCCGCGACGGCGAGGAGCGGGTGCGGTTCCTCGGCTACGACCCGGCCAACGTCAAGCTATTCGCGTACGTGGTGGCGGCGGGCATGGCCGGTCTGGCCGGCGCCCTGTTCGTGCCGGCCGTCGGCATCATCTCGCCGGCGCTGGTCGGCATCGTGCCGTCGATCGAGTTCGTGGTCGGCGTGGCGGTCGGCGGCCGGGCGACCCTGGTCGGGCCGGCCCTCGGCGCGGTCTTCGTGGCCTGGGCGCGTACCGCCCTCTCCGAGCGGGCCCCCTCGGCCTGGATCTACTTCGAGGGCCTGCTGTTCATCCTCCCGATCGTGTTCCTGCCCGGCGGCATCGCCTCGCTGGTCCGGATGCGGCGGCGCCGCCGGATCCGGAACGCCGAGCTGCCGCCGCCGGCGCCGGTGGCCCGCGAACCCGAACCGGTACCCGCCGGACCCGCACCAGGAGGCTCCTCATGAGCGGTCTCACCATCAAGGACCTGCGGGTCGTCTTCGACGGCTTCGTGGCGGTCGGCGGGGTCGACCTGGCGGTGCCGGCCGGCGACGTGCGGTTCATCATCGGCCCGAACGGCGCCGGCAAGACCACCCTGGTCGACGCGGTCACCGGCCTGGTCAAGGCGACCGGCAGCGTCACCTTCGACGGTCACGAGCTGCTCGGCCGCAAGGTGCACCGGATCGCCCGGCTCGGCATCGGCCGGACGTTCCAGACCGCCGCGGTCTTCGAGGAGCTCACCGTCCTGCAGAACCTGGACATCGCGGCCGGCTGGAGCCGCAGTCCGCTGTCCCTGCTGCGCAAGCGGACGGCGGTGCCGCCCGAGGTGGCCGAGGCGCTCGAGACGGTCGGGCTGGCCGCGGTCAGCGACAAGCTGGCCGGCACCCTGGCGCACGGCCAGAAGCAGTGGCTGGAGATCGGCATGCTGCTGGTGCAGAACGCCCGGCTGCTGCTGCTCGACGAGCCGGTGGCCGGGATGAGCCAGTCCGAGCGGGACGCCACCGGCGAACTGCTCGGCCGGCTGGCCACCGACCGCACCGTGGTGGTGATCGAACACGACATGGACTTCCTGCGCCGATTCGCCCGCACGGTCACCGTCCTGCACGCCGGCCGGAAGCTGTCGGAGGGCACGGTCGCCGAGGTACAGGCGGACCCGCGGGTGCAGGAGGTCTATCTCGGACACGCGGCCAAGGAGGCCTGATGCTGCAGTTCGACGACGTGCACGTCGGTTACGGGCGGAGCATCGTCCTGCACGGCGCCACCCTGGAGGTGCCGACCGACGGGGTGGCCGCGGTGCTGGGCCACAACGGCGCCGGCAAGAGCACCCTGCTGCGCGCCGCGGCCGGCCTGCTCAAGCCGCGGCGCGGCATGATACGGATGGACGGCGAGGACATCACCCGGCTGGCGCCGCACCAGCGGGTCGCGCGCGGGATGGCGTACGTGCCTCAGGGTCAGCAGAGCTTCCCGCACCTGACCACCGCGGAAAATCTGCAGCTGGTGGCCGACGGCCGCCGGGACGGCAGGGCCGCGGTGGCCGAGGCGCTCGACCTGTTCCCGGCGCTGCGCGAGCTGATGGGCCGCCGGGCCGGCCTGCTCTCCGGCGGCCAGCGCCAGCAGCTGGCGATCGCCCGGGCGCTGATCACCCGGCCCCGGCTGCTGCTGCTCGACGAGCCCACCGAGGGCATCCAGCCCTCGGTGGTGGCCGAGATCGAGCAGACCATCATGGCGGTGGCGGCCCGCGGCGGCATGTCGGTGCTGCTGGTCGAGCAGCACGTCGGGTTCGCACTGACCGCCGCGGAACGCTATTACGTGCTGGAGGCCGGCCGGGTGACGTCCTCGGGTGCCGGCGGGCGCGAGGCCGAGGGCGCGGTCCGCGAGGCCCTGACCGTCTGAATCTGCCGGTCTGACTCAGCAGGCCGCCTGTGCGTATGCCGGGCGGCCTGCCGACCGGCAGCCGTACCAGTACTGCAACTGGCTGTCCACGTTGACCAGCATGACGTCGGTCGCGGACGCGTAGTTCACGGTGGTGACCCGGCCCAGGCTGCCGGAGACGGTCCAGCGCAGGGTGACCGTGGCGCCGTCGACCCGGTAGCTGAACGGGTACTGGCTCTGCACCGGCCAGGCGGTGAGGCTCGGGATGAAACCGCGCCGGAAGCCGGTGCCGGTGCGGCTGTCGAACGACCAGATGTTGGACGGCGTGTACCGGTCCGCGCCGGGCTGGAACCAGACCCGGACCGGGCCGGCCGCCTGTGCCGGGGCGGCACCGAACAGCGCACCGGCCAGAAGGATGAGAATCGCGGCCGTACGGGCAATTATCTTGGCTTTCAACGGAGCCCCTTTCTCGCGCTCCGACGATATTTGCGGCACGGCCGCCGGCGCCATTCATGCACCCCTTCGGATTACCCGCATTGCCCCGGCGCGGCCCGCGTGATGAAGTCTTGCCATGCACAGGTTCGGAGCGAGGTTGGGGGCGGCCGTACTGGCCGCCACCTTGGCTTTCGGCGGGGCCGCGGTCACCGCCACACCGGCCGCGGCGGCGTCCTGCCGGGAGTCCTCGTGGATTCCGCAGCAGTCTCATTTTGTGCTCCGCAGCACCGACGGCCGGCACACCATCCACCTCCAGAAAGGCATTCAGAACCGGCAGCAGTACATCAAAGTATGGCTGAATTCGCGCTATCTCGGCGCCGAGTACCTGCCGGCCACGCTATTGCCCGGCGGTCAACTCTCCGCCATCTTCCGCACCAGGACCGTCTACGAGACCTGGATGGGCTCGGTGCGCCTGGTCACCAAGACCGTCGCGGTGGTGCGGCTGTGCGGCTCGAACTGGGTTCCGGTGGTGTTCAACTAGAAGCACCGGCACCGGAGCCCGCCGCGGTGGCCGCGCCCGAGTCGGTGGGTCTCGGCGCGGCCACCGCCCGGTTCGGGCGTCCTGCAGCAGATAGCCGCGGACGTCGGTGCGGGCCTGGTGGATGCGCGACTTCGCGGTGCCCTCCGGGATGCCCAGGTGGGTGGCGATCTCGCGGTAGTCCAGCTGGCAGACGTCCCGCAGCACCAGCGGCGCCACCAGGTCGGGCCGGTGCGCCTCGAGCCGGTCGAGCGCGTCCAGGAAGTCCAGCCGGGAGCCGGCGATCACGCTGGTGGTGCGCGGGTCGGGCCGGTCGAGCGGCGGCACCCCGTGCGACTCCTCCCAGGCCCGCCGCTTCAGTGCCCGGTAGGTCTGCCGGCAGCCGTTCGCGATCACCACGTGCAGCCAGGTGGAGAACAGCGACCGCGCCTCGAACCGGCCGATGTGGCGGGCTCGGACTCGGGCGGCCGCCTCCCGGTAGCCCATGCCGAGCTTGAGCGCGCCGTAGCCGGCCGGCCCGAGCCGCGGCACCGCGACGGTCCGGCTGGTCGCCGGGGTCGGCTCGGTGCTGCGGGACGACGCGACCGACGGCGGCGGCGTCGACGGGGCGCTGCTGAGCACCGGGGCCACGACGGACGGGGACGCGGTGACCGGCGCGGCCGGCCCGCCGACGTGCCGGACGTCGTTGGCGGGAAGGAGAAGAACGGAACCGAGGAACAGACCGACGCGCATCGATGGTGCCTTTCGGGTTGCAGCATTTCGTTGTCCTCAAATGCGATGCAACCAGAGACGGTCCAGTTCGGAGCGTTCGGTACCGGCCCGGTAACGCTCAGCGGAGCGCCGCGATCGCCCCCAGTTCCTCGGCGCCGAGCGGCCCGCGCGCTTCGGCCGCCACGCACTCGGCCAGTTCGGTGCGGTTCTTGACGCCCAGCACCACCGTGGCCACACCGGGCACCGACAGCGCATAGCGGTGGGCCAGGGCCGCGGGGGTCTCGCCGAGTTCGGCCGCCAGTTTCCGGAACGGCTCGGCCCGGGCGAAGTCGACCGCCGCCGGGTGCGACGGTTCCACCGTACGGTCCAACGCATCGGTGAGTGACCCGGCAGCGACCGCGCGAATGCCGACCACCGCGACCCCGCGCTCGCCGGCGGTCCGGATGATCTCGTCGGTGGCCGGCCGCACCCGGTCGCCGAACATCCAGATGTCCCCGTTGAGGTCCAGCGCGTTGACCGTCACCTGCCCGGCGTCCGGCCGCGGTGCCTCCCGGAACGCATCCAGCACGCACTGCGGATGCCCCACCGAGGTCATCCCCCAGGCCCGGATGGTGCCGGCGTCGCGCAGCCGCTCGAACTCCGGCACGATCTCGTCCCGGTAGTCGCGCCAGCAGACGGTCCCCGGCACGCTCCCCGGCTCGCCGTCCGGCCGCATCTGGCTGTGCAGCAGGAACAGGTCGACGTGGTCCCGCCCGATCCGCTCGAGGCTGGCCCGCAAGCTCTCCCGGATCCGGCGGACGAAATCGCGCCCCTCGTCGTCGGGCAGCCCCACCTTGGTGGTCACCATGACGTCGGCCGGCGCGCGCCCGCGCAGCGCCTCACCCGCGGCCCGCTCCGACTCGGCGTCCACGCCGTAGCTCGGCGCCAGGTCCAGCATCGTGATGCCGGCGTCGAGGGCCGCGCGCACGGTGGCGACCGCCTCGGCCCGATCGGTGCGGCCCCAGACGCCGGCGATGCCGCCGCCGCCCAGCGTCAGCGCGCTGATCCGCCCGAGCCGGCCGAATTCCCTGCTCTCCATGGGTGTCCTCCTGTCGTCGCCATCGACGGTAGGACCTGGAGCGCGCTCCACCTCAAGCCCTTGATCCCGGAGTCACCAGTCCGCTCGCTGGAGGCGATGGCGTCCGGCCTGCCGGTGCTGGGCGCGGACGCGTCGGCGCTGCCGCACCTGGTGCGCGACGACCACAACGGCTACCTGTTCCCGCCCGGCGACCCGGCGGCGCTGGCCGACCGGCTGGTGGCGGTGCTGTCCGACCCCAGCCGGGCCGAGCTGATGGGCAAGCGCAGCCGGGTCCTCGCCGAGCAGCACGACATCGGGGCCACGGTCGCGGCGTTCGAGGCGGTGTACGGCGAGGTGGCAGTGCCGGCAGCGCGCCTGGTGCCGGCGTGAGCGGTGCCGCCGGCGCGGGCGTGACCGGCTCGGTCGCGGTGGCGATCGCGGCGGGCGCCGCCCTGCACACGTTCGGGTCGGTGGACGCCGTGCACCAGATGCTCAGCGACACCGTCTCGACGCCGGCCGGGGCGGCGCTGCTCGGCCTGGCGTGCGCGGCCCTGGTGGCGGCGGCCGGGTTCCTGACCGCCGCGGCCCGGCACGCGCCCCGGCCCGGACCGGTGCGGGTGCTGCTCGGGCTGTGGGCGGCCGGGCTGGTGGCGCTCGCCGTGTTCCCGACGAACCTGCCCGGCACCGAGGTCACCACCAGCACCGTGGTGCACCGCTGGGGTGCGCCGCTGGCGGTGGCCGTACCCCCGATCGTGGCTCTGCTGGTGGCACCGAGCCGGCGGCTGCGGACGGCCGCGCTGGTGGCCGGCGGTATGGCCGCGGTGTACGGGCTGGCGCACCTGCCCGCGCTGGTCACCGGCGCCGCGGTGCTCCCCTACGCGGGCCTGGGCGAGCGCCTGCTGCTGGCCGCCGACCTGCTCGTGGTGGTGCTGACCGGGGCCCACCTGGGGCCGCGGTCAGCCCGTGCCGAACCAGCGGGCCGCCAGCGAACGGAAGGTCGGCTCGGCCGGCGGCGGCAGGCGTTTCAGCCACGCCGGGATGTTGCTGTAGAGGTGGAGTAGCGACCACGCCATCATCCGGGCGCGGAACGCCTCGTCGAGGTCCTCGTCCCGATAGCCGTACGCCCGCAGCATCCGCCCCAGGAAACGGGCGTCCCCTTCGGACACGAACGCCGCGGCGCCGACGAACTCGTACTCGGCGGCGCCCGGCATGGCCGGCTCGAAGTCGATCAGGCCGGAGTAGCGCCAGCCGCCGGCCGGATCGGGTTCGACATACAGGTGGTCGCGCATCAACTCGGTGTGCAGCAGCACCGGCGGGCCGGCGCCGAGGTCGACGTCGAGCGCCGCGGGCAGGCCGGCCAGCCACTCCTCGGGCAGGCCGAGAGCCCGTTGCCGGCCGGCACACCCGGCGCGCTGGGCGGCCACGAACGCGTCCCAGCCGTCCGGCCACCAGTCGTCCAGGTCGGGCGGCGGCACCCGGTGCAGGGCGGCCACCGCACGGCCCAGGTCGTCGGCCAGCCGGTCCCGGGACAGCACGTTGATCCGGCGCCAGGCCACGGCCAGCGGCACCCCGGCGACCCGGTCCATCAGCACGTAGCCCCAGCCGTCCCGCTCCCCGGTGGCATGCACCCGCGGGGTGGGTATCGGCAGCCGGCCGGCAACGGCCTCCAGCACCCCGGCCTCGAACTGCCGCTCCTCCGCATACACCTGCGGAAACAGCTTGAGAACGCAGGTGCCCGCGGCGTACACGGGAAGCGAACCGGAAGCGAAACGCGCGGCACCAGCCGAATCCGCTCCCAGCTCGCGCAGCAGACGATCGACACCGGGCCGTAGCGCGCGCTCGTCCCGGGCGATCGCGTCATAGGCCTCTTCCGTCACGGCCGGCGGCAACCCTGTCATGGCCCCGGACTACCGGCCTTTGAAGAACGAAACAGCCTCGGCCAGCGCCAGGTCGGTCAGCTCCGGGTCGTGCCGGGGCCCGACGTCACGCATGAACGCGTGCTCGCCGCCGCGGTAGACGTGCAGCTCGAGATCGTCCTGCCCGGCCGCGTAGAGAGCACCCAGAATCTGCGCGCGGGCCTCGGCCGGCACATGCGGATCCTGCGACCCGAACACGATCATCAGCCGCCCGCCGATCTCGTCCGCCCGCGCCAGCGACCCCGCGTCGGCGTCCGCCCCCAGCGCCCCGTTGTGCAGTCCGGTCGGATAGAAGCAGACGGTGGCGGCGACCCGCCAGTCGAACGCGGCCCGGAAAGCCAGGTGCCCGCCGATGCAGAACCCGGTGGCGAACAGTGCGGTCACGTCGGCCCGGCCCGCGAGGTAGTCGAGAACGGCCACCCGGTCCGAGTCGAACTGCGCGGTGGTGGTGGACGTCGCGCCGCCGAGCCCCGCCGCCTTGCCGGCGTCGTCGAACTCCAGCGCCACCCCCGCAAGGTCGCCGCGCGGATAGATCTCCGGCACGGCCACCACGAATCCCGCTGCCGCCAGCCGGCGCGCGGTCCGCAGCGTCGACTCGGTGAGCTGGAAAATGTCGGTGTAGAGCAGCACCCCCGGCCACCGCTCGTCCCCCGCCGGCCGGATGACCACGGTCCGGATCTCGCAGTCGGGCGCCGGCACCCGAACCTCGTCCTCGCGCAATTTCATGCCGAGTGACACTACTGGCGCGGTTTGCCCTTTCTCCGTGGGCCACGCCGCCCGCCTATGCTGAGGAGTGCCCCCTTCACACCGCAAAATCTTCGAGAGTTACGTGTACGCGGGCGCCATCACCCGCAATCCCGACGCGTTCGCGGCGCTGTTCACCGAGGACGGCGTCTTCGAGGCGCCCCTGGTGCCCGGCGCCCGCCTGACCGGCCGCACCGAAATCCGGGACGGCATAGCCGCCTTCCAGTCCGGCATGCCCGGCGCGGTCAATGTCGCGGAGTCCGCCTACGTCCTGCACGAGACCCAGGACCCCGACGTCTTCATAGCCGAAATCGACACGGTCCTAGACGCCCCCGACGGCCGGCGCACCACGATGTCCTTGGTCCAGATCTTCCGCCTGCGCAACGGCCAGATCCGCCACCTACGCGACTACTTCCACGAGCCGATCCCCCCTGACCGCACTCCGTAGTCCCGGCTGCAGATCCCGTTCCTGCCCCTCCCGGCTCCCGCCCTTCCGGCTCCCGCCCTCCCCGGCGCCCGCCCATGCTTTTAGCCGCAAACGTCCCCCACTGGCGCTCGCCCGCACCGCAATGTTCCGGCCGAGAGCCGGCCCCGTCAGGCCGGCCCTGCGCCGGAAGACTCGCCCGACCAGGTCGAACCCACCGCCAGACGACCGCCCCGACCAGGTCAGGTCCTCGGCCGGGAAAGCGGCCCCCGCCCAGGCCGGCGCCAACCGGCCGAGCGTCGCGGGCCGCCTCGGTCCCGATGGGGAGCAGGGTGGCTATCGCTGTCGCCAGGAGCAGGCGGGCGTCGCTCCACAGCGGCGGCCCCAACGCGGTCACCGGCAGCAGCATCACGGCCAATACCGCCCAGCGGCAGGCTCGGTGGATCGGCAGGAACGCCGCCAGGACCAGCCAGACCTGGTGGTGGGTCCAGGACACCGGGGAGAAGACGACGCTGGCGGCGCCCACCACGACCGTGGCGGCCAACCAGTTGCCGGCCCGGGACAGTTTGGCGGCCCGGTGCAGGGACAGCAGCACTATCAGGCCGCCCAGCAGGAGGACCAGCGCGGAGCGGGTCGCGTCGTCGGCGCCCCAGCGGAGCAGCGCCGCGTTCAGGCTCTGGTTGCCCAGCGAGGTGATGTAGCCGAGGCGGTCCACGTTGCGCACCTCGGTGGTCCAGAAACGCCAGGATTCGGCCGGCAGCATCACCCACGCGGCGGCGGCGCAGGAGAGGAACGTCGCGATGGCGGTCACGGCGGCCCGGCGCCGGCCGCCGCACCAGAGCATCGGGATGAAGATGAGCGGCGTCAGCTTCACGGCCGCCGCCACGCCGATCAGGACGCCCTGCGTTGCACCCGGCCGGCGCATGACGTCCGCCAGCACCAGGACGGCCAGGAAGAGACTGACCTGTCCGTATCGCAGGTTCGACGCGACCGGCGCGGACAGCATGAGGGCCAACGCGACCAGCGCGGCGGGGTGAACGCCCGCGGCGATTCTGGCGATGAGGACCACGGCGACCACCGTGGCCAGCGTCCAGGCGGCCTGCACCGCGAGCACCGGCAAGGGGGTGAGCGGGACGAACAGCAGGCCCGCGAACGGCGGATACGTGAAGGGCGCGGCGCCGCGGATGAAGTCGTAGAGGCCCGTGCCGTCGGTGAGCGCGGTGACGGCGCCCAGATAGACAGACAGGTCGGTGAGCCGGGCCTCGGCGGGACGGGCCAGGGCCGCATAACCGGTGACCACGGCGACCAGGAGGGCCGGCAGCCAGGTGGGCTCCGAGCGTTCGCGCACCATGGTAGCTCCTCTACATAGGGGTCCATGAAAAGACCGCTAGGCCCGGCGCACAGCACCGGCCTGGGCGGCCAGCAGCCCGGCGACGAGGGCGAGCACGATGCGGCCGGGAGTGTGTTCGACGAAGCCGAACCCGAATACCGTCGAGTTGTCGATCAGCCGGTGCAACGTCACGCCGATGGCGCCGTCCGGCACCCGGCGAAACAGTTCGGCTGCCACGAGCGCGGCCACCGCGGCCACCACCCCGAACGGCACCCCCAGATCGGCCCGCCCGCGCCGGGGCGCGACGGAGCGCGGCCGGGCGGGCCGGCGGCGGAGGGCCAGCACCAGCACGAACACCGCGGCCAGCAGCATCGGGCCGGCCATCGCGGCGGCGTTGCCGAGCAGCAGTTCGGAAGCGTGTACGCCGCCGGGGAACGCCGGGCCGAACGTGACCGTGCCGCCGGGCAGCAGCGCCAGCGGGAACCAGGCCGCCGCCGTCGCCAGGCTCACGCCCAGCGTGCCGGCCGCGTGCAGTGCGCCGGCCACCGTGGCGACCTCCAGCGTCACCAGGCCGCCGGCCAGCGCCACCAGCGACGCGTGTTTCCGGCGGCCGACCAGATGTGCCGTCAGCGCCATGCCGGCCGTCCAGACGAGCACCGCCGGGAGGATGTCGGCCCAGCCCATGAACGGCATGATGGCGATCCGGTTGCCGGCCAGCAGGAACGCGAACAGCGCCGCGCCGACCGTGACCGTGCGCGGCAGCACCGGAGCCCGCGAGCGGCCCGCCACCGCCACCATGAAGAGGGCCGCACCCAACAGGGCCACCAGGCCCATACCCATGCCGGCCACGTGCTTGACCACATGCACGGCGTTGAACAGGCCGGCCGCCAACAGGGTCACCCCGACGGCCGCGGCCAGCGAGCGGGCCCACGCCTCGAGCCGGGGGACCGCGGCGGCCCCGTCCGGTTCGACCGCGGGCGAGACCGCGAGGCTGACGGCAAAGCGGAGCATCCGGAGCGGGTGGGCCGCCAGCGCCGCCAACTCGGCCTGCCACTCGGCCGCCATGTCGTCAGCCAGGTCGTCGGGCCAGCGCCGCGCCGCCCGCACCACCAGCCAGTGGGCCAGGCGAGCGACAACAGCCGCGGAACCGGGGCCCGTCACGCCGGCCTCGGCCGGATCGCGCGGGCCATCTGGTCGTGCATGCGGGCCACCTCGGCGCCCGCCTCGGCCGCACCCTCCGCGGTGAGACGGTAGTAGCGCCGGGTGGGCCGGCCCTCGGCCGCCGGATCGACCTGTTCCCAGCGGGACTGCACCCACCCGGCCCGCTCGAGGCGGACCAGGATCGGGTACAGCGTCCCGCTGGGCAGGCCGGTCTGCTGCATCAGCTGGAGTCCGTAATGCTCGGCGGCCGGGTCGGCGAGCAGCGCAGCGAGCACCTTGAGCACCGACGTCGTGAGGCGCGGGGAGGTGAGGCGCGGGCTGGGCATGTACGAACTCTACATAGGGTCAGGCCGGGCCGGCAACCTCGGCGGCTATCCGGACCAGTTCGAGCAGGCCGTCGGCGTACTCCTGCGATTCGGCGTGCGCCTCGTCGAACGGCGGCTGGAAGCCGACACCCTCCCAGCGTTGGGTGGCCTCGTTCCAGCGGTCGTTGCCCACCTCGAAGTTCCAGGCCGTGATGCCCAGTTCGTAGTAGAGGTGGTCGGCCGAGTTGCCGGCCGCCGAGTAGAGCACGTCGGCCACCGGGCCGGTGTAGGCCGGCCAGGTCACGGTCTCCCGCGACGTCGCGATGGCGCCGACGATGCGCCGGGCGCTGTCCAGGAAGTACTTCGACTCGTCGATCGACGGCCGGGGCAGGGTGACCCGGCCGGCCGCCTTGTAGGCACCCGGCGACCACATGAAGTAGCCGCCGTAGCTGTGCACGTTCATCGAGAACTTGATGTTCGGATGGGCCGCGGCCAGCGCGACCACGTTGCGGCTCTCCGCCTCGGACAGCTCGGCGGTGCCGGCGTGCGTACCGGAGAGGCAGTTGGTGCTCGCCCCCACGTAACCGTCGAACAGCGAGCCCACCGCGTAGTTGCGGTTGACGTCGACGCCCCACGAGTCCCGGTAGCGGGGGTCGCGGCTCGCCCCGGTGCAGTGGTTCACCAGGTTCTTGCGCTGGAGGGCGAAGTCGTTGAACGAGTAGTTCGCCCCGTCCGGGTTGACCATCGGGATGATGAAGATGTCGGTGGCGTCGACCAGCGCCCTGGTGGCCGGATCGGTCGCGTAGTTGGCCAGTAGCCGCTCCGCGAACTCCAGCGTGACCAGCGGCGTCGCCCACTCCCGCGCGTGCTCCTGGCTGTAGGCCAGCACGCCGGTCCGGGAACCGTCGCGCACCGAGCCGATCCGCAGTGCCTGCACGGTCCACGGCCGCTTCGAGACCTCGGTGCCCTTCAGCCCGTCGTCGAGCCGCACCGGTCCGGTCACCGGCATCGGCAGCCCGGTCGAGCCGTCCTCGACCACCGCCCGGAACCGCTGCGGATAGCGGGCCGAGATGAAGGCGGCCACGTCGTCGGTGGTGCTGATCACCTTGCCGCCGGCATCGGTGGCCAAACTCAAGGTCAAAACCCGGTCCCGGTACGCGGCGGACAGCGGCCGATTTGCTGCGGCCGGATCGACCGTGCGCACCTGGACACCGTTCATGCCCTGGTCACCGAAGGCCACCGACTCGACCACCACGGCGGCCGCGGCCGGGTCACCGAGGTAGGCCACCGCGGTCCGCCGGTAACCCTGGGTCTTGTTCGGCAGGTTGAGCACCTCGACCAGCTTCGGGTACTGCCGGGCGAGCCGGCGGATCCGGGCGGAGATGTCGGTCGGGGTGAGGTACGCGTCGATGAAGTCCTTCTGATATCCGCTCGGCGTGGCCGGCGGTGTCGCGCCCGGCCAGGCTCCCGGTGCGATGGCCCGGGACTGCCCGCCGAGGCTGGAGGTCGCGGTCACCTGCACCGGCCGCGCCGGCACCGGCTGCGGCAGCGCGTAGTGGTACTGGTACTCCCCCGAGTCGACGAACCGGATCAGCGGGTACGTCCCGGTCGCACCGTCCGCGGTCCGCCAGGTCACCGTGATCTCGACGTTCGGGTCGTCGGACGCCGTGGTGGCCACCTGCGTCTGCAGGAACGTCTTACCGGTGGAGGTCCACCAGTAGGCCTGCCGGAACAGGAGCGTGTCCGCGGCCAGCGCGGTGCGGCTGGAGCGGACGGCGGCGGCCCGCTGCGGACCGTCCGACTCGCGCTGGATGAGTTGGACCGCCTGGGCCCCGTCGCGGACCAGCGCGGCCAGCTGGCGGTCGTCGACCACCAGGTCGGCCAGCACGTTGCCATCGGCGAGGCGGGGCCGGGCGGCGAGGTCCGCGCCGGCCGCGACGAGGCGGTCCAACGTGGCCTCGTCCGGGAGTTGGAATCGGATGAGGGCGTGCTCGCCGGCGGCGAGCACGACTGCTGCGGGGGCGGCGGCCGCGGCCGCCGGCGGTGGGGCGAGCGTGGCTGCCAGCATGAACGCGGCGGTGGCCGCGATCCATCGGACCCGGGATGACATCAGGCCTCCTGCATCATCGAAGGATGTCGCTACCCACCCCATCGTGATGATCTAAGCCTGTCAACGTTCCACGGTGGACCACCGATACACGCGATGGTCGCGCTATGGCCTCGCGTGGCAGCGGGCCGCGCCGCGGTCCGGGTGCGGACGTCGCCGGGACGTGACGGCGGCCGCCCGTACCTCCAAAGAGATTTTCGGACGGCCGCCGGTCACGTGGTGCGTCAGATGGTGCTCGGCTTGCTGTTCGAGCTGTTCGCGCCGGTGAGCGAGTCGGTGGGCGCGGTGTCGGTGCGGTTCGCGGGGGTGGTGGTCGTGTGCAGCTTCTCGCCGAGCTTCGACGACTGCAGCTTGTCCTTGCCCTCGGTGTAGAGCTTGGTCGCCTGCGCCTGGGCAACCCCGGCGGCCTCCTGGACCGACGGGCTCTCCCACAACTTCTGGGCGCTGGACCGGATCTCCTCGTACTTCTCCCGGCCGGCACGGCTACCCAGGACGAAGCCCGCCGCAAGGCCGGTGAGGAACATCAGCTTTCCGCGCATGGTGGCGGCTCCTTCCGTTCGTGACGCGCGTGCGTCTCTGCGGCGTCATACCCATCCTGCCCGCCCGGTACTCCTGCCACGTACGTTTACCCCGGTGGTGGCGCGCCGGGTAGCCCCTTCGCGCAGCAGCCGGACGGTCATGTACTCTGTTCCCCGGCACCGAGGAAGGGTCGCGGCGCCGAGCAGTCCCCGATAGCTCAATTGGCAGAGCAGCCGGCTGTTAACCGGCAGGTTATAGGTTCGAGTCCTATTCGGGGAGCTTCTCCGAACCCCGGGTCCAAGACCCGGGGCATTTTCGTGTTTCCGAGCATCCTACGCCTCCTTTGTGGATCATCCCGGCGCCGGGCTGCTACCCCTCAACTGAATCGGTTCAGTACGCTGGGGCGAATGGCTGGCGGATCAGACGGCGACTTCGGCAGCTGGGTGCGGCAGCGCCGGCAGGCACTGCTACTCACCCAGGAGGACCTGGCCGAACGGGCCAAGGTCAGCGTTCGCACGGTGCAGATGATCGAGTCGGGCCGGGCCGCCACGATCCGGGCAGCCACCCGGCGGCAGCTGCTCGACGTGCTCGGCCCCTCGCTCGACCCGGCGGCCGGCCCAGCGGCCGGCCCAGCGGCCGGCCCAGCGGCCGGCCCAGCGGGCGGGGCTCTCCGGGTGGTGCCGGCCCAGCTTCCTGGTGACCTCGCCGCCTTCGCCGGTCGCGCCGGGCATCTCGCCACCCTGGACGGCCTGGTCACCGCAGCGCCGGCCGCGGTGATCATCTCGGCGGTCTCCGGCACCGCGGGCGTCGGCAAGACCACCCTGGCGGTGCACTGGGCACACCGGGCGGCCGGCGACTTCCCGGACGGGCAGCTGTACGTGAACCTGCGCGGCTTCGACCCGGCCGGCGCACCGGCGGAGCCGGCCGAGGTGGTCCGCGGGTTTCTGGACGCGCTCGGCGTACCGGCCGACCGGGTACCGGCCGACCCGGACGCGCAGGTGGCGCTGTACCGCAGCCTGATCGCCGGCCGCCGGATCCTGGTGATCCTGGACAACGCCCGGGACGCCGCCCAGGTCCGGCCGCTGCTACCCGGCTCGCGCGGAGCGTTCGCCCTGATCACCAGCCGCAACCAGCTCACCCCGCTGGTGGCCACCGACGGCGCGGCCGTGATGCGGCTCGAGCTGCTGTCCGCCCCGGAAGCCACCGAGCTGCTGGCGGCCCGGCTGGGTGCCGAGCGGCTGGCCTCCGAACCGGAGGCGACCCGGCAGATCCTGGACGCCTGCGCCGGGTTGCCGCTGGCGCTGGCCATCGCGGCGGCGCGGGCGTCGCAGACCGGGTTCCCGCTGGCCAGCCTGGCCGCCGAGCTGACCGACCGGCTGACCGCGCTGGACGCCGGCGACCCGGCCACCCAGGTGGCGACCGTCTTCTCCTGGTCGTACGCGACGCTCAGCCCGCCGGCCGCGGCGCTGTTCCGCCTGCTCGGCCGCGACCCGGCGCCGCAGACCGCCGCGGCGGCGGCCGCGCTCGCCGGGTTCGACGTTGCCGAGCCGCTGGCCGAGTTGGTCAAAGCCAACCTGCTCAGCTCCTCGGCCGGCGGGCGGTTCGCCATGCACGACCTGCTGCGCGCCTATGCGGCCGATCTCGCCTCCCGGCTGGATCCGCCGGAGGTCCTGCGGGCGGCGACGGTGCGGTTGCTCTCCTATTACACGCTCACGGCGCACGAGGCGAGCCGGCTGCTCTATCCGCATCGGGACCCGATTCCGCTGCCGGTCCCACCTTCGGATTTTGTGCCCTTTGCTGCCGCCTCATGGCTTGCCGATGAGCACCCTGTCCTCGTCTCCGCCGCGCGATATGCGGCGAATGCCGGCTTCGACGAACAGGCCTGGCAGCTGGCCTGGTGCCTGGACACCTTCCTCTACCGGCAGGGCCACTGGCACGAGTTGGCGGCGGCGTGGACGGCGGCCCTGCCCGCAGCCGCCCGCCTCGGCGGCCGGTGTGAGGCGTACGCCCATCAGCGCCTGGCCCGCCCGGCCACCCGGTTCGGCCGGTACGCCGAGGCCCGCGCACACATCCGCAAGGCCCTCGACCACTACACCGCGGCCGGCGACCTGATCGGCCAGGCCGACACGCACTGCAGCCTGGTGCCGATCTGGGACCTGGAGGGCGGCTACGCCGAGGCGCTGCACCACGTCGAGCGGGCGTCGGCGCTCTACCAGGCGGCCGGGCACCGCCGCGGGCACGCCGTCACCCTCTCCAACATGGGCTGGTTCCGCGCCCGGCTCGGCGACCTCCGGGCCGCGCAGGACTGCTGCGAACCCACCCTGGCGATGTTCCGCGAGCTCGGCGACCGCACCGGCGAGGCGGGCGCCTGGTCCACCCTCGGCTTCATCCGGCACCGGATGGAGCGGTACGCCGACGCGGCCGGCTCGTACCAGCGGGCGCTGGACCTGTACCGGGAGATCGGCGACCGCTACAACGAGGCGGGCACGCTGTCCCGGCTCGGCGACACCCACCTGGCCGCCGGTAAGGTGACGGCCGCGCGCGAGGTGCTGGAGCAGGCGCTGGCCATCTACGCCGACCTGGGCCACGACGAGGCCGCCACGATCCGGGCCACGCTGGAAAGCTGCGGGCAAACTGCGGGTCCGCTGCGGGGTGCCGGGGCCCGCCCGCCGATAGCGTCGACGAGGTAATTCGCCAACGGGGGGCCGAGCGCGCGCTCAGTGCGGGGCGTGCGCTCGGCGGTGTGCGGTTTCGCTGCCGTGCGGTGCGCTCGGCGTTAGGCTGGGGCTGCCTGGTTCGTCCCCTTGTGAGGTAGCCCGTGTCGCAGCCCGTTGAGGTGGACGTCGTCATTGTCGGCGGCGGACTCGCCGGACTCGCCGCTGCCCGCCGCCTGGACCGCGCCGGCGTGGAGTGGCTGCTGGTGGAGGCCTCCGACCGGATCGGCGGGCGGGTCGCCACCGACGTGATCGACGGCTGGCGGCTGGACCGGGGCTTCCAGGTGCTCAACACCGCGTACCCCCGGGTGCCCGCGTTGCTCGACATCGACTCGCTCGACCTGCGCTACTTCACGTCCGGTGTCCTGGTGCGCCGCGGCGGCGAGTTGCACCGCCTGGACAACCCGCTGCGTGAGCCGCTGAGCGTGGCACAAACCCTCAATTCCGGCATCGGTACGCTCAGCGACCGCCTGAAGTTCGCGGCGCTGGCGACCCGCTGCGCCACCCTGCCCGCGTCCCGCCTGCTCGATGCGCGCGAGACCACCACCCAGGAGATGCTGCGCAAGGCCGGCCTGTCGCACCGCATGATCGAGGAGGTGCTGCGACCGTTCCTGTCCGGCATCTTCGCGGACCGCTCGCTGGACACGTCGAGCCACGTCTTCGCGATGGTGCTCCGCTCGTTCGCGCGCGGCCGGATGGGCGTGCCGGCGGCCGGCATGGCGGCCCTGCCCGCGGCCGTGGCGGGCCCTCTCCCGTACCCCCAACTCTTGATCGGAGCCCGCACCCTCTCGCTGGGCCCCGGCATGGTGGTGACCGACGGCGGCGAAATCCGCTGCCGCGCCGTGATCGTCGCCACCGACCCGTCCAGCGCCGCCACCCTGCTCCCCCAGTTGCCCACCCCCGACATGCACGGCCTGACCACGTTCTACTTCGGCGCCGACCGCGCCCCCCTGGACGAGCCCACCCTGGTGCTCGACGGCGACCGCCGCGAGATCATCGCCAACACGGTGGTGGTCAGCAACGCGGCGCCCGAATACGCACCAGTCGGCCGCTCCCTGATAGCCGCGTCGGTGGTCGGCGTCTCGGCCCCGTCCGGCGCCTCGGAACAGGTAATCCGCGTCGAGTTGGCCCGCCTGTACGGCGTGGAGACCAGTTCGTGGGATCTGCTGGAAGTAATCAGCATCCCCGAGGCCCTACCGTCGGCCCGCGTCCCCCAGGCCAAACTCCGCAAGCCGGTAGACCTGGGAGATGGCCTGTTCGTGGCCGGTGATCACCGCGACAGCCCGTCCATCCAGGGCGCCCTGGCCGGCGGCTGGCGCACAGCGGGAGCGGTGCTGACATGGCTCGGAGCGCGCGTACCGGCGTAGATCGGTGGCTTGCGGTTGTTATGGCGGGTTAGGATCGCCGCCGGTACGGGGCGGTAGCTCAGTGGGTTAGAGCAGTCGACTCATAATCGATCGGTCACGGGTTCGAGTCCCGTCCGCCCCACTCCGCTTACCCGGGAGCGACCCCCGGACCCCACGGTGCGGTGGATGCGCTGATGGGGTCGGCGCCGCGCCGTATGGGTTGCGCCGCTTCGCATTCGTTTGGTTTTACTACGTCGGCGACCAGAGTGCGTCCAACGGAAGCACCAGCGTGCCGTCGTCGAATCGGAAAGCTGGTGTGCCTGTGTAGAGCACTACGGCCGTAGCGAGGCGCTCATCGAGGCGGGCGCGAAGCGCTCTGATTCCTGCGAGATCGGACTGGTCGACGCGGGTGCCGGCCTTGATCTCGAACGCAAAGACCATCCCGTCGTCGCGTTCCAGCACCAGATCGACCTCGTGGGCCTCGGACGTGCGAAAGTGACCGACCGTGACCGGTGCATCCGACCAGCTCACCTGCCGAAGGATCTCGCCGACCGCGAAGGTCTCCACCAGATGGCCGTACTCCGTCAAGGTGGCCGCATCGTTAGTGGCGATCTTTTCCGGCGTAAGGCTGAGAAGCCACGCCATGACGCCCGCATCAACCAGATGGACCTTCGGCTGACGGGCGACCCGAGAGCCCAGTGTCGTTCCCCAGGCCGGCACCCGCATGACCAGGAATACGGCCTCGAGGAGCTTGAGGTAGTTCTCGGCGCTGGATTTCTCCATCCCCACAGCCGAAGCCGCGCCGGCGATATTCAATACCTGACCGGACCGGGCAGCGAGAACATGGAGCAGCCGGGGGAGCATCTCCCGCTGACGTACCCGGCTCAGTTCCAGCACATCGCGCTCGATGACGAGATCGAGGTAATTCGCGAACCAGCGCGATCGAGACCGCCCCGGAGCCCGCCGCAACGCAACCGGCATCCCGCCGGAGGTGATCCGCCGGGCATATTCGGCCCGGGTCGTCGTGGACGGCGTGGCGCCGGGCGATACATCAGCGCCGTCGAGCAGCCTGTTGACCAGAAAGTCGCCGCCTCCCCCGTCGATCTCCGCCTGCGTCAGGGGCAGCACGTCCAGGATGTCGACACGACCGGTCAACGCCTGCCCTGCCTCAGGCAGCGTCGAATATCGCGTCGATCCGGCCAGGACGAATCGTCCCGGACTGAGATCCCGGTTCAACTCGGCTTTGATAGCGCTGAGCAGATCCGGAACATGCTGATACTCGTCGATCAGGATCGGGCCCGGACCACTGACGAACCGCCCGGGATCGGCGCGAACCGCAGCTCGGGTGGCGGGATCGTCGCAGTCGACCACGCGGCGTCCGAGACGGTCAGCGAGAGCATGGAGAAGGGTGCTCTTGCCGACCGTACGCGGACCTGCGAAAACGCGAATCTGTGTGGGCGGTACCCGAACCGCCTTCGCGATACATGCTTTGACCTGGTCGAACGTCGGATTCCGGCGGAACGAGCACTGCGGCTGGGCCGGATCGGATATCGCGGCAGGGGCCGGCCAGCGGGTACGGCTATGAGCGGATGCTCGCTCGCTTTGCTCCCCCGCGAGCACCACCTCATCGGTCCCCCATGCCGATCAAACGCCGGGCTGACGCTCCGGTGGTTGTTCCCCGGGCAATGACGCCCGGGGAACAACCACTGCGCGTGCGACAACGCTAGTTCCCTGTTCACGTGCTGACCCGTAGAGCGGCTATGAGCTGCCGCGCGGTTGCAGCCAGGGCGGGGCGCGCCTGACCGGCGGCGGTGTCAGCCGTCACGCCGTCGATCGCGGTGTGACGCCGGCCGAAATCGGGCTCGGCGACGGGACGGCCGAAGTAGTAACCCTGCAGCAATGTGCAGCCGAGCCGATGGAGCGCGTCGGCCTGTTCGGCGGTCTCGACGCCTTCGGCGACCGCGGTCATGCCGAGTTCGGTGCTGATCTGGATGAGCGCCCCCGCTATCACGCTGTGCCGGCCCTCGGCCAAGATTTCGGCGACGGTCGTGGCAAAAGCGGGGCCGGGCGAGTTGGCGGGAGGAGACGTTCACGCTGACTTTGTCGGGCGCGCTGCCGCCCAGTTCGGCCCGCCACCGTGCCATTTGACCTGGACCAACATGGTCCGCATGCTCGCCGCGGACGTTCTCGGCGAGAACCGCGGCCTGACGCAGAACCCGCTCCTCGCCGAACCCCTGCAGGAAATGCTCCTCCTCGGTCTGCTGCTCACCAGCGACCACCCGTACCGGGACCGGCTCGCCTCGCCTCGCCTCGCCTCGCCTCGGCGGCCCCGCGCGATACGTCAGGCGATCGACCTCCTGCACAGCCATCCCGAGCAGCCGATCACCATCGCCAAACTCGCCGACGTCACCGGCGTCAGTGAACGGGCGCTCCAGGCAGGCTTCCAGCGATACGCCGGCATCACGCCCATCACGTACCTGCGTCAAGTCCGCCTCGACCGCGTCCACGAAGAGCTACGGCAGGCGGACCCCGCCCAGACGACCGTGGCCGCCGTTGCACATCGCTGGGGATTCACACATCTGGGCCGCTTCGCGGGCTACTACCGCGCGCGGCACGGCGAGTCGCCGTCCGAACACTCAACGCCTCCGTGGGCCCACGAACGATACGCAACGCACCGCGACAACAGTCATGAGCGCGGTCGGTGCAGACCCGGCAGGCATATGGCGCCCGGATCCGGGTAAGCCGCCGAGGCTTTGCCCGGCGCCGGCGGGCATCGGCCGCGGCCCAGCGCGATCAGTCTGGCTGCGGACGTGCGCCGCCGATCTCCGGCTGCCGCCACACCTCCCACGCCACGAACGCGACGCTGACCGCGGTGACAGCGACCAGGATGGTCAGCGCAGGTACGACCGGCGCCATCGGGATGAGCGTGACCAGGACAATCGAGGTGACCAGACGGTCGGTGGCGATCTCGTGATGATCACGCCACCGGTACAGCACCTCGCCGGCGTAGAACAGCGCAGCGCCGCCGCAGAGGGCCAACCCGAATAGCGGTGGCAGCGGTTCCTCAGGATGGGCGATGGTCTCGCCCACGCCCAGGCTGTACCAGATGATGCCGGCGACCAGCGGCAGGTGCAGATAGCTGTACGCGTCCCGGGCGAGCCGGGCACGCTCGGGTGCCGGAGCCCGGCGCAGCCGTGCCGCCGCACCGTGTTTCAGTCCGAAATACGCCCACCACATCGCGGCCGAGACGAGAACACCGAGCACCACGGCGACCACGACGTCGGCCCTGCGCAGGTCGCCAGTGGCCGCCCGACCCATCTGGTAGATGGATTCACCGAGAGCGATGATGACCATCAAGCCGTGGCGTTCGACGAAGTGGCCGGGCCGCACGTTGAAGCCGCCCATGCCGAACAGGGCCGGGCCGCCGAAGTCCACGAGCATCGCACCGAGCCAGAGCGCCTCTCGCAGGGGCGAATCCTGGGTCGCGGCCAGCACGACGAGTCCCGGGCCGATGAGCAGGATCGACAGCAGTCGCAAGAAGGTGCGCCGCCGCCGCGTGTCCCTGCGCGCCGAGTAGATCAGCAACACGACGTGCAGCAAGCGCACCGTGAGGAGCGCCAGCGCGAAGATCATTGCGTCGTCGCCGAACGCCTCGACCAGGGAACTCGACGCGACCAGCATCGCCGACATGGCGAGAAAGATCAGCGTCCGTGCCAAGTCTCCCGACTCCGCCGAGGTGTTGGTCAGCCAGGTGTAGCAGACCCAGGCCCACCAGATCGCCAAGAGTGCCAGGACACCGTGACCGAATCCGCTCCACGAGGGGTGTTCCTCGATCAGGTGCGTCACCTGCGACATCGAATAGACGAAGACCAGGTCGAAGAACAGTTCCAGGGCACCGACCGCACGGTCGTCCGCAGGACGCTGCGGCGGCCCCATGGCGGGTTCAGCGGCTGATCGCAAGTCCGGGCCCGACCGTACGTAATCAGGTGGTGGCAGGCCGGTGGTGGTGGCCGGTTGCTGCCGGATCGTGGCGCCGCTCCCGGCGTAGGCGCAGGCCAAGCATCAGCAGCGTGATACCGAAGGCGATGGCAGCGACACCGATCAGCGCGATCAGTGCCAGGACTCCGGCGGCCGGCCAGACGACCAGCAGAACGCCGAACAGCACGGACAACGCGCCGCTCAGGGCAAGCAGCCACTCGCGGCGCATCTCCTTGCGGAGTTGGAATGCGGCGACGATGTCGAGCACCCCGGTCACCATGGCCCAGAGGGCGATCACCCAGAGCAGGGCGAGCGCGGTGATGCCGGGCCAGGCGAACGCGATGATGCCGGCCAGGATGCCGGCGATACCGCGGGCGAAGAGCCAGGCGCGGTTACCACGTCTGCGGTCACCGTCCCGGTTGCCGAACGCGGCGGCCAGCGTGAACACGCCGTCCGCCAGCGCGTAGGCGCCGAAGACGATGACCAGCGCGAAGACGGTGATCCCGGGCCAGACGAGAGCGAGCACGCCGAACAGGATCGCGGCGACGCCGCGGAGGGCCACCGCCCACCAGTGACGGCTGAGTGTCTCCAACATGATGGTTCCTTCCGAACGTCACGTGCGGGCAAGGTGGTCATGGATCAGGCGAACGGCCATGGAGCCCTCACCGACCGCGGACGCGACCCGTTTGATCGAGCCGCTGCGGACGTCACCCACTGCGAGGACGCCGGGGCGGCTGGTCTCGAGCATCAGCGGCGGCGGTCCGTCGGTGCGTATCTGCGCTCCGGTCAGGACGTAGCCGCGCTCGTCGAGGGCGACGCTGGACGAGAGCCAGCCGGTGCAGGGCTGCGCCCCGATGAAGGTGAACAGCACCGTCGTCGGGATCTGCTGCCGGTCGCCGGTCCGGGTGTCGCGCACGCCGAGCGCGCGCAGCCGGCCGTCGTCGCCGATCAGTTCGGTGATCTCCGTGTGGCGCAGCACTTCGACGTTGGGCAGTCGCTCGATCTGGTCGACCAGGTACCTGGACATGTCGCGGTTCAGATCGTCGTGCAGGATGATCAGCCGTACCTGCGCTGCGTGCCGGGCGAGGAAGACCGTGGCCTGGCCGGCCGAGTTGCCGCCGCCGACGACGGAGACCGGTTGCCGCTCGCAGAAGACCGCCTCCATGAAGGTGGCGGCGTAGTACACGCTGGTGCCCTCGAACTCCGCGAGGCGCGGCACGTCGAGTTTCCGGTACCGTGCGCCGGTGGCGATAACCACCGTCCTGGTTCGCAACTGTGTTCCGTCGTCGAGGTGCACGACCTGGTCGCGGTCGTGCCATTCGAGCCGTACCGCCTCGACCGGGACGTTGAGCTCGGCGCCGAACTTCTTGGCCTGCACCACGGCTCGGTCGGCCAGTTCGGCTCCCGAGATGCCGGCCGGGAAACCCAGGTAGTTCTCGATCCGGGACGATGTACCGGCCTGGCCGCCGGTGGCCACAGCGTCGAGGACGACCGTCGTGAGTCCTTCCGAGGCGCCGTACACGGCGGCAGCGAGGCCGGCAGGCCCCGCACCGACCACGACCACGTCGCACATGGCCTCGTCCTGGCCGGAGCGCCGCAGGCCGGCAAATTGGGCCAGTTCCGCGTTCGAGGGATTGCGCAGCACCTTGTCCCGCCAGATCACCACCGGCGTGTCCTTCGCACTGACGGACAGCCGACGCAACAGCTCCTCGGCGCCCGGGTCCTCCTCCAGGTCGATCCAGGTGTGCGGCACTCGGTTGCGGGCGGCGAGTTCGCGCAGGCGGCGGGTGTCCGGGCTGAACCGCGAACCGATGATCTTGATGCCGGTGATGTCGCCGACCAGCAGTTCCCGGCGCGCCAGGAAACTGCGCAGGATCAGGTCTCCGAGGTTGGACTCCTCGCGGACCAGTTCGTGCAGCGCGGGAAGGGGGACCGCGAGAACCTCGCCCGGCTCCTGCGCGACCATCGAGACGAAGGACGGCTGGCCGGTGAGCAGGCCGAGTTCGTCAAGAAATCGGCGTGCGCCGTGTACCCGGACCGTCCGGGCTTTCGGGGTGCCGTACGCCTCGATCACTGCGACCTTGCCGGACAACACGACCAGGAAGTCGCGGTCGCGCTGGCCCTCGGCGACAAGCACGTCATCCCGCTGGACCGGCCGCTTCTCGCCGCGCCGGCTCAGCAGTTCGATCTGCTCGTCGGACAGGCGGGGATAGGCGCCGGCGACATCCGGTGTCTCGGGAAGTTGCTCCTCGTTCAGGTTCACGCTGCACTCCGCAGAACCTCGTCCGTCCAGCTGCGCAGGGCCGAAGCGGGTGCAGCGCCGGCCCGGCGCGCCACCACCTTGCCGTCGCGCATCAGGATCAGCGTGGGTACGGCCTGGATCGAGAACCGCTCGGACAGCTTCGGCGCCCTGTCCACGTCGACCTTGACCAGCTTGACCTTGCCGGCCAGGTCGCGGGCCACCTGTTCCAGCGCGGGGCTGACCTGCCGGCACGGGCCGCACCAGGTCGCCCACATGTCCACCAGGACCAGGATGTCCGCCCGCTCCGCCACGTCGCCGAAGTCGTCGTCGCCGGCCTCGGCTATCCAGGGCATCGGCTGGTGGCAGTTGCCGCACTGCGGGATGCCCTCGGCGGCCGCGGGAATCCGGTTCTTGCGCCCGCAGTTGGGGCACTCGATCACCTTGCTTTCCACGTCACTCCTCCGGCGCGTTCTGGTAGGTGACGGTCAGCTCACCGTCGATCACGTCCACCCGGATCACCGCGCCGTCCCGGGCGTCCCCGGCGAGTAGCGCCCGGCCGATGCGGGTCTCCACCTCGCGGGCGATGAAGCGGCGCAGCGGCCGCGCCCCGTACACCGGATCGAAGCCCTGGCGGGCGATGAACCGCTGTGCCTCGTCGGTGACCTCCAGCGTCATCCGGCGCTCGGCAAGCCGCTCGCGCAGCTCGTTGAACATCAGGTCGACGATCCGTTCGATCTCCGGCTGGGTGAGCGGCTTGAACAGCACGATGTCGTCGATGCGGTTGAGGAACTCGGGCCGGAAGTGCCGGCGCAGCTCTCCCATGACCAGCTCGCGGCCCTCGGGCTTGATCTCACCGGCGTCGGAGATGCCCTCGAGCAGGTACTGGGAGCCGATGTTCGAGGTCATGATGATCACGGTGTTGCGGAAGTCGACGGTGCGGCCCTGCGCATCGGTAAGACGCCCGTCGTCGAGCACCTGCAGCAGCGTGTTGAACACGTCGGCGTGTGCCTTCTCGATTTCGTCGAAGAGCACCACGGAGTACGGCTTGCGCCGGACCGCCTCGGTGAGCTGCCCGCCCTCTTCGTAGCCGACGTATCCGGGTGGCGCCCCGACCAGCCGGCTCACGGTGTGCCGTTCCTGGTATTCGCTCATGTCGATCCGGACCATGTTGTCCTCGGTGTCGAACAACGCCGCGGCGAGCGTGCGCGCCAGCTCGGTCTTGCCGACTCCGGTGGGGCCGAGGAAGACGAACGACCCGATCGGCCGGCGCGGGTTCTTGATGCCGGACCGGGCGCGGATGATCGCGTCGGTGACCAGCTGCACGGCCTCGTCCTGGCCGATCACCCGCTCGTGCAGGATCTCGTCCAGGCGCAGCAGCTTCTGGCGTTCGCCCTCGGTCAGCCGGCTGACCGGGATGCCGGTCCACCGGGAGACGATGCTGGCGATCTCCGCCTCGGTGACGACCTCGCGCAGCAGCCGCTTGCCGCTCTGCTTCGTGGCCAGCCGCTGCTCCTCGGCCTGCAACCGGCGCTCCAGTTCCGGCAGCTTGCCGTGCCGCAACTCGGCGGCCAGGTTCAGGTCGTAGTTGCGTTCCGCCTGTTCCGCCTCGTGCCGGATCTGTTCGATCTCCCGGCGCAGCTCCTGAACCCGTCTCAAGGCCTGCCGTTCGGCATCCCACTGGGCGCGCAGCGCGTCCACTTCGGCGCGCAGGTCGGCGAGCTCCCTGCGGAGCTGGTCCAGCCGGGCCAGACTCGCGGAGTCCTCCTCCTTGGACAGTGCCGCTTCCTCGATCTCCAGGCGAGTCAGGCGCCGGGTGAGCTCGTCGAGTTCGGCCGGCATCGAGTCGATCTCGGTACGCAGCATCGCGCACGCTTCGTCGACCAGGTCGATGGCCTTGTCCGGAAGGAACCGGTCGGAGATGTACCGGCGGCTGAGAACCACCGCGGCGACCAGCGCCGCGTCCTGAATCTTCACGCCGTGGAAGACTTCCAGCCGTTCCCGCAGTCCGCGGAGGATCGAGATGGCGTCCTCCTCGGTCGGCTCCTCGACGAGCACCGGTTGGAATCGGCGCTCCAGCGCCGCGTCCTTCTCGATGTGCTTGCGGTACTCGTCCAACGTCGTCGCGCCGATCATGTGCAGTTCGCCGCGGGCGAGCATCGGCTTGAGCATGTTGCCGGCGTCCATCGCGCCCTCGGAGCCGCCCCCGGCACCGACGATGGTGTGCAGCTCGTCGATGAACAACAGGATCCGTCCCTCGGCGGCCTTCACCTCGGACAGCACCGCCTTGAGCCGTTCCTCGAACTCGCCGCGGTACTTCGCGCCGGCCACCAGGGAACTCATGTCCAGGGCGAACACCACCTTGTCCCGCAACCCCTCGGGCACGTCGCCGTTGGTGATCCGCTGCGCCAGCCCTTCCACGATCGCCGTCTTGCCGACTCCCGGCTCACCGATGAGTACCGGGTTGTTCTTCGACTTGCGGGACAGGATCTGGACGACGCGGCGGATCTCGCCGTCGCGTCCGATCACCGGGTCCAGGGTGCCCGCGGCGGCGTCGGCGACCAGGTCGCGGCCGTACTTGGTCAGCGCCTCGTAGGCGACCTCCGGCATCGCCGAGGTCACCCGCTGGTTGCCGCGGATGTTCGTCAGCTCCTGGAGGAAACGGTCACGGGTGAGCCCCGCGTCGCCGAGCAACCGGGCGGCGGTGGAGCCCCGTCCCTCCTGAAGCATGGCGATCACCAGGTGCTCCACGGAGACGTACTCGTCCTTGAGCCGTTTCGCCTCGCGCTCGGCGGAGTCCAACAGCCGGGACAGGCGCTGGGTGACGAAGATCTGGCCGGGTGCGGCGCCCGGTCCGCTGACCCGGGGACGCCGGTTCAGTTCCGCCTCCACCTGCTCCCGCAGTTTGTCCGGGTCGACGCCGGTCGCCGCGAGCAGCCTGGGCACCAGCCCCTCGGGCTGCTCGATCAGGGCGAGCAGCAGATGCTCGACGTCGATCTCGGTGTGGCCGAACCGCAGCGCCTTGGTCTGGGCGTCGTGCAAGGCCTCCTGCGACTTCTGGGTCAGGCGGTTCAGGTCCACGATCTGCCTCCGGTGCGTCGAGAGGTCGTGACACGAAGTTCACGCTCGAGGGCGGCCACGCGATCGAGGAGGTCGATCACGAGGCCGAGGGCGGCGTAGTTGATGCCCAGGCCGGCGCGCAGGCGCCGGACGCGGGCCAGAGCCGGCAGCTGGTCGCGCTCGAACCACAGGTCTCCGGCGGCGTCGCGTTCGGCGTCGAGGACGCCCAGCGCGACCAGCCGTTGGACCATCTCCGGGTGCACTCCGCCGGTATGACAGAACACGGTCAGGCTCAGTCGGCCGGGCGAGGCCCCCGGTGCGCGGGCGAGGGGGTAGGTCATGGCTGCCTCCGCGGGTCGAAGGTGGAGACCGCGGCGAGTTGCTCGAACAACCGCCGTTCCTCGTCGGACAGCCGGGGCGGGACCATGATCCGGGCCTCGGCGTACAGGTCACCGGGCCGGCCGCGGGGGTTGGGCAGTCCCCGTCCCTTGAGCCGCAGCCGCCGGCCGCTGGACGTACCCGGGGGAACCCGGACCTTCGCCTCGCCGCCAGGGGTGTCGACCGCGACGGACGCGCCGAGAGCGGCCTCCCACGGTGCCAGCGCCAGCGTGACGGTGATGTCCCGTCCGTTGACCCGGTACCGCGGGTGCGGTGCCAGCCGCACCACGAGATAGAGGTCGCCGTCCGCCGCGCCGTCGCCGCCGCGGCCGCCCTGGCCACTCAACCGGATCCGCTGGCCGTCGGTCACCCCGGGCGGAATCGTCACGTCCAGCGTGCGGCTCCCGTCCACGCCGGACAACGTGACGGTCCGACGCCCGCCGGTGTACGCCTCCTCGACCGTCAGTTCGATCTCGGCCTCTTGGTCCGCGCCCGGAATCGGGCCGAACCCACCGCCGCCCCGGCGGCCGAACATGCCGCCGAAGATGGACTCCAGGTCGATGTCCTGGAAGCCATCGGACCGGGTGTACATGTCCTCCGGCGGAGCGCCGCCGCGACGTGAGTGTCCACCGCCGCGTGCCCCCGCACCGGCCCGCGCGCGGGCCCAGGTCTGCGGATCCACATCCGGCGGGACCTGGCGGAAGTCCGGCCCGAAAGCGTCGTATCGGCGCCGCTGCTCCGGATCGGAGAGCACGTCGTACGCCTCGGAGATGTCCTTGAACCGCTCCTCCGCGCCCGGATCCTGATTGACGTCCGGGTGATAGGTCCGGGCCAGTTTGCGGTACGCCCGCTGCATATCGTCCGCGCTGACATCTCTGGAGACGCCTAACGTGTCGTAGAAGTCGCGGGACGGCGCCATCAGGCATCCTTCGCCACGACCACCGCGGCGGGACGCAGCGGGCGCTCGTCAGTGCCGTAGCCGGGCCGGACGATCTGCAGGATCGTTCCGGGCGCGGCGTCGGTGGACGGCAGGACGGCCACCGCCTCGTGCCGGCTCGGGTCGAACGCCTCGTTGAGGTCGGCGCGCAGCGGATAACCGAGATCGGCCAGGACGGCGAGCGCCTGTTGGCGGACGGCCTCCAACCCGGACACGATCGACGCCGGTTCGGCGGTGGCGTGCTTCAGGGCCAGCTCCAGATTATCGAGCACGGGCAGCCATCGCGCCGCCACCCGTGCCCGCTCGTCCTCGCGCTCCCGGTTAACGTCCCGCGCCATCCGCTTACGCAGGTTGTCGTAGTCGGCCACCGCCCGCCGGTAGCGTTCATCCGACTGGGCCAGCTGCGCACGCAGCTCGGCGGTCTCGTCGCGGACCTGCGAGGCCGCACCGCCGGCGGCGTGTTCCTGCGGGCCGGACGACATGGCCGCACCGGTCGCCGCCGGCTCGCGTTCCTGATCGGTCATCGCCGGTTATCCGGTCGTGAATTCGGCGTCGATCACGTCGTCGTCATCCTGGCTGCCCGACGAGTCGCCCCGCGCGGATGAGCCGTCGTTCGCGCCACCGGCCGCCGAGCCGCCGCCCGCACCAGCGCCGAGGCTCTGATAGACCTGCTGCAGTTCCGAGGTGAGTGAGCGGAGCCGGTCGAGCGGCGCGTCGTCCTTGATCGCTTGGCGCGCGTCGGTGACGAGCATCTCGGCGCGGCCCTTCTCGTGTACGGGGACCGCCTCGCCGAGTTCGTTCAGCCGACGTTCCACCTGGTACGCCGCCGAGTCGAGCTCGTTTCGGGCGTCGATCATCTCGCGCAGCCGGGCGTCCTCACCACGATGGCGTTCGGCGTCCTGGACCATCCGGTCGATCTCCCCCTTGTCCAGGTTGGAGCTCTCGCTGATGGTGATGCGCTGCTCGGCGCCGGTGTCCTTGTCCCGGGCCGACACGTTGAGGATGCCGTTGGCGTCGATGTCGTAGGTGACCTCGATCTGCGGCTCGCCGCGTGGCGCCGGCCGGATGTTCTCCAGCCGGAACCGGCCGAGCACCCGGTTGTCGTCCGCCTTCTCCCGCTCGCCCTGCAATACCACGACGTCCACGGCGGGCTGGTTGTCGGCTGCGGTGCTGAAGGTTTCGGTACGCCGGGCCGGAATGGTGGTGTTGCGGTCGATCACCTTCGTCATCACCCCGCCCTGGGTCTCGATGCCCAGTGACAGCGGGGTGACGTCAAGCAGCAGGACGTCCTTGACCTCACCCTTGATGATCGCGGCCTGCAACGCGGCGCCGAGCGCTACGACCTCGTCAGGGTTGACCGTCATGTTCGGGTCCTTGCCGCCGGTGAGCCGGCGGACCAGCTTCTGCACGGTCGGGATCCGGGTCGACCCGCCGACCAGGATGATCTCGTCGATGTCGTTCGCGGTCACCTTCGCATCCGACATGGCGCGCTCTACCGGACCCAGGCACCGCTCGACGAGATCGCTGGTGAGATCCTCGAACTTCGCACGCGTAATGGTCATGTTGAGGTGCTTGGGGCCGTTGGCGTCGGCCGTGATGAACGGCAGGTTGACCGTCGTCTGGGTGACCGACGACAGCTCGACCTTGGCGTGCTCGGCCGCCTCGAAGAGCCGCTGCAGGGCTTGCGGGTCGCGACGCAGATCGATGCCGTCGCTCTTCTGGAACTCGTCGCCCAGGTGGTCGACGAGCCGGCGGTCGAAGTCGTCGCCGCCCAGGTGGGTGTCGCCGGCGGTGGAGCGGACCTCCACCACGCCATCACCGACGTCCAAAATGCTGACGTCGAAGGTGCCGCCGCCGAGGTCGAAGACCAGGACGGTCTCGTGTTCCTTCTTGTCCAGGCCGTACGCCAGCGCCGCCGCCGTCGGCTCGTTGATGATCCGCAACACCTCGATCCCGGCGATACGGCCGGCGTCCTTCGTTGCCTGGCGTTGCGCGTCATTGAAGTAGGCCGGCACCGTAATGACGGCCTCGGTGACACGCTCACCCAGGAACTTCGACGCGTCCTCGACCAGCTTGCGTAGCACCAGAGCGGAGATTTCCTCGGGCGCGTACAGCTTGTCGCGGACCTTGAACCGCACCGCACCGTCGGGGCCGGAAACCACGTCGAAGGTCACGGTGTTGAGCTCGCTGGACACCTCGTCGAAGCGGCGCCCGATGAAACGCTTCGCCGAATAGATGGTGCCCTTGGGGTTGAGAATCGCCTGACGGCGGGCCAGCTGACCGACCAATCGCTCGCTCTGCTCGGTGAAGGCCACCACCGACGGGGTAGTCCTGGAACCCTCCGCATTGGGGATGACCGTCGGCTGCCCGCCTTCCACGGTCGCGATCACCGAGTTCGTGGTGCCGAGATCGATGCCGACTGCCTTAGGCATGACGTTTTCCTCCAACATTGCGGGCGGGGTTGAGATATCCGCGGGTTGCGCCGCCCGGGATACACGCGGGATCACGGGGCTCCGTTCTGCCAGCTCCAGCGCACCAGCAGCCGCCGCGGGTGTCGATTGGCAGATCTGCCAATCCCACCGCCCAGAGCCGCCGACCAACCCGACGGGGTGAGCCCGGCTCATCCGTCCGAGGGCGAACCTCAGGGCATCCCGTCGGCCTGGTTGGCCCCAGGCGTGACCGAGGTCGAGAACCGCAAACCTGCCAACATCAACGAGACCGGCGCGCCGCTGCGCCGCGCGCAGTCCACGCACCACGGATCGGTAGTCCTGCCAATCGACAATCCCCGGCCGCGTTGATGGGATCGAGACAGGACGTACCCCGCGACGTGGGTGAGGGCCGCTCGGATGACGACCATCGACGAAGCACCGACCGCCGAGTGGCGCTCAGGCCCGCTGCCGAATTCGCCGGCGGCCGACCCGAGCCCGGCCGGCGTGCCCGCACTCGGCCGCCAGCTGTTCCATGTCGCGCGGCCGCACCTGCTGGCCCGTCTCGACGCCCGGCACACCCGCCTCACCGTCGTATCCGCGCCGGCCGGCTGGGGAAAGACGACCCTGCTGGCGTCGTGGACACACCGCCAGCGGGGCCGTGCCGTCTGGGTGGACAGCGGCAGCAGAGCCGGATTTTGGTACCGGCTGACGACCGCGGTCGCCACCGGTACGCCGATCGTGTCCGGGGCGGCCGCCACCGCCGATCCGGCGGACGGACCGGCCCAACTCGCCGGAATGCTCCAGGACACGTCGTCGCCCCTAGCGATCGTGCTCGACGACTGCAACGACGTCGCCAGCCCGGACGCGCTGGCAGATCTGGCGCAAGTGGTGCGGACCAGCAGCGCACCGGTGCGGCTGGTGCTGGCCTGCCGCGGGACTCCGGCGCTCCCCCTGCACCGGTGGCGGATGGACCGGCAGCTCGTCACCCTCGGCGAGGACGAACTCGCCTTCTCCGTCGACGAAGCAGCCGGCCTGTTCGCGGGCCAGGAGGTGACGCTGCCCCGTCTGGCCGTCGCGGATCTGCGCGCCCAGATGGAGGGCTGGGCCACCGGTCTCCAGCTCGCCGCCACCGCCCTGGCGCACCGTGCCGAGCCGGCCCAGGCGCCGCTGGACGCCGAGGCTATCGACCTCATCGCCGACTATCTCGGCGCCGAGGTGCTGGCCCGGCTCGATCCCCAGGTGCACCGCATCCTGGTGGAGGCCTCGGTCGCCGAGCGCCTGACCGCCGGTCTGCTCAACACCCTGGCCGACCGTGTCGACGGCGCCGCCGTCCTGGCCGACCTGCAGCGGCAGGGCGCCTTCATCCGCCGGTGCCCCGCCCCCGGCGACTGGTACCGGCTGCATCCGATGCTCAGCCGGGTGTTGTACCGGGAACTCTCCCGGCACGACCGCGACCGGGTCGGCCGCGCCCATGGGCGGGCGGGCGACTGGCACCTCATTCAAGGACCACCGGTCGAGGCGCTGCGGCACCTACTCGCGGCCCGCGAATGGGAGCGGGCGGCCGACGTGCTGCATCGCCACTGGCCGGACATCACGATCGGCAGCCGTCGGCTCGACGTGGGGCCCATCGTCACCTCCCTGCCCGGGCCTGACGCGCCGCCACACGTGGTCCTGGCGATGGCGGCGGAACGGCTCGACGCCTGCGACACCGCCTCCGCCCGGCATCTGCTGCACCTGGCCGAGGCCGACCCGGACGCGGGCGAACCCGCGGCGTCCATCATGGCGGCCGTCCGACTGGCCACCGCGAGACTCGACGGTCAACTGCACCGCGTGTGCTGTGCGGCCGCCGAAATCCTGGCCGAACCGGCTCCGGAAAATTCCGCTGCGGGCAAGCTACGGCCGCTCGCCCTGTTGTCCCTGGGTGCGGCGAAGCTGCACCTCGGACAAACGACCGAGGCCGGCCAGTATCTCGGTGAGGCGCAGAACCTTGCCCGGCGGCGCGACCTCGATCACGTCGAGATCATTGCCACCAGTCATCTCGCGGCCTCGTACGCCGCACTCGGTCATCTACACGACGCGGTCCGCACCGCCCGCGAGGCGCTCGAGCTGGCCTCCCGGCTGGGCCTCGGGCAGCTGACCGACCTCAGCTGGAGCAGGTTGGCGCTGGCCGAGGCGTACTTCCAATGGGACCGGCTCGACGACGCCTGGTGCTGCACCGACGCAGCCCTGGACAACTCCTGCGGCGACCGGTTGATCCAGCTCAGCGGGACGATCCTGCAGACCCGTATCCGGGTGGCCACCGGTCGGCTGACCGAGGCGCACGAAGCGCTGCGGGCCGTTTACCACGAATCCGGCACTGCGGACCTACCGGCGCCCGCCCGGCGCGCCCTTGCCCTGGCGGAGGCCGAACTTCGACTCGCGTGCGGCGACCCCGCTGCCGCCCTCGAGCGCCTGTCGTCCTGGCCGGACGCGGAGCCCTTACCGGCCCAGGCCGCGGTCGTCGAGGGATCCGTCCTGCTCGCCGAGGGACGGCCGGCCGCGGCGAGTACCGTCGTCGCGCCGTACCTGACCCGCGCCGATCCCGGAACGTCACTGACGTGCCGGGCCTTCGCCGGTTTGGTCGCCGCGCTGGCCGGGAAGGCAACCGGACACCGGGATCAGGTCATGCACGGTCTCGGGGTCGCATTGAAGGTGGCCGACGAGGAAGGCCACCGGCGCTGCTTCACCGCCGGCGGGCACGCGGTACGGGCCCTGATCGAGTCGGTGGCGCCTGCTATGTCCGCGTACCCGCCGGTGGTCGCCGCGCTCACGGCTACGATCGACCCGCTGATCGCGGAGGCGTCCGGACCGCACCTGCCTTCGTACCAGGGCGCCGGGTTCGCCGTTTCCGGCACACTGGTGGAACCGTTGACCAGCCGGGAACGGACCATGTTGCGGTATCTGCAGGGCACGCTGTCGCATGTCGAGATCGCGGCGGTGCTGTGCATTTCGGTCAACACGGTTAAGACCCACGTGAAGAACATCTACCGCAAGCTCGGAGCTGGCCGGCGCAAGGAAGCGGTCCGGCTGGCGCGGGAGCTGCGACTGCTGTGAGGCGGTCGCGCCCGATGTCGGTCACGTCCCGAGGAGGACATCCGTGTCGGCCGATTCGAGCACGCGCTGCAGATGCAGGCCGTGCCGGGCACCGAGCGCCGGCGCGCCGCCACTTCGGACGGCGTCGGCGAACTCCCGGTACATCGTCCGGTACGCGTGCGGCCCCGACGCCCGTGTGCAATCCAGGGCGGCCTCTCCGCCGGGACCGAAGATCTCGATGTCCGCGCGGAAGATCTCGGGCGCCGCCGTCGCCGACATCGACGCCTCGCTGAACCGGCCCACCTGGTGGTCGAGCATGAGCCCCACCCATCCCCGGCGGTCGCCGTGCGCCTGCACCCCCACGATCGGGCCCAGTACGGCCTCGAGCAGGTCGAGCAGGTCGACGCCCTGATCGCGGAGAACGCCGCGCTCGATGCGCCACGCGTTGACGGATCCGCCGGGGCGATGGCTGCCGGAGACAAGTCGGCCCGCGCCGCCGTCCGGCTTGATCCGCCCAACCTCGGTGCTGAGGAAGCGGCGTACCTCCGTGGCGTATCGCCAGGCCAGTCCCATCTGCGAGACCACGTTGCTGCGCTGCACCGCCTCGGCCAGGTCCTCGGCACCGGCGATATCGCCGGCCATCGGTCGTTCCAGGAACACGGACTTGCCGCGCTGCGCGGCGGTGGTGGCCAGCTCGGCCTGGACCGGTGGCGGAACGGCGAAAGCCACCGCGTCGCACTGGTCGAGAAGGTCTGCGAAGCGATCGAACGGCTGGACGTGGTGCCGGCCGGCGAGTTCGTGTACGGGCCCGGGCGTCGGCGCCCAGACGCCGGTGAAGCGCAGGTCGGGCGAGCCGGCCAGCGTCGGCGCGTGCACCTGCGCCGCCCGCCGCCCGGCCCCGACCAGACCGATGGTGACAGTCACTGTTCCGCCCTCCGTCCGTTCGGGCACTCGATCACCTGTCCCTCCGCCCCAGCGCATCAGCATCCGCCCGGGGGTGTCGATTGGCACATCTGCCGATCCGGCGGCCGGGAGAAGGCAGAAGCCACCCCGGGCGGGTGACCTGCTTTCACCCTGGCGAGCCCGATGGTCAAGATGTGCGGTTCTCCTACCGTCACTTCCCGCTGATCAACGTTCACCCATACGCGGAACCGGCCGCCGAGGCAGCCGAGGCCGCCGGCGCGAGGGGTCGGTTCTGGCCGGTCCACGACTGTCACCGGACAACGACACCAAGGAGTGATCATGATGCAACCGCAGTACGACAAACGATCCGACGCCTCCTCACCGACGCCGGCGGGCCCGGCAGACGGGCAGGTCGTGGTCGCCTCCTACCCCACCTATGCCGAGGCGGAACGGGCCGTGGACTACCTGTCCGACCAGCGGTTTCCCGTGCAGCACACCGCCATCGTCGGCCGCGGACTGTCCAGCTTCGAGCGGGTCACCGGCCGGCTGACGATGTGGGGCGCCGCCGCTCAGTCGGCCGTCTACGGCGCCGTCCTGGGCGCGCTGTTCGGCTGGTTGTTCGGCCTGTTCGATTGGGTCAACCCGCTCATCTCCGGCCTGCTGCTCGCCCTGTACGGGGCTATCTTCGGCGCCGTCACAGGCGGCCTGCTCGGCCTGTTCGGCCACGCCCTCACCGGCGGCCGGCGTGACTTCAGCTCCGTTGCCGGCATGCGCGCCGAGAGCTATGACGTCCTCGTCGACGCTGAGGTCGCGCCGCAGGCCATCCAACTGCTCGACGCCCCCACCGCCCCGGGCCGTGGCGCCGCCGCAGGCCACCTTCGATAGAACACCTCATGCGCACCTGAGCCGCGGCCACTACGGCCTCGCTCCATACCTCGACGGCCACGAGACCCAGGCCACGGCTCCACCGAGCGCTACCTCACCGCACCGGAAGGCGGGCGGTGAGGTAGCGCACCTCACCGGCGGGTGAAGGTCCGATGGTTCCTGGCGGTCCTCAGAGAGTTTCGAGGGGGCGGGCCTTGATCGGCGGCGGGAATGCCAGGTCCAGTTCGGTCAGGTCCTGGGGACTGAGCCTGATCGCGGCGGCGGCGGCGTTCTGCTGTACCCGGGCGACCGATCCCGACTTGGGGATCGCGCAGACCAGCGGCTGCCGGAGCACCCAGGCCAGCGCGACCTGGGCCGGGGTGATGTCGTTGCGCTCCGCCACACCGCGCACCGCCGGATGCGACAGCAGATCACCCTGCTCGAACGGTGAGTACGACATCACCGGTAGATCCTGCTCACGACACCACGGCAGGAGGTTGTACTCGGGGCTGCGGCGCGCGAGGTTGTAGAGCACCTGGTCCGTTTGCACCTCGGTCCCGCTCGGGATCTGCCACAGGTCGATCAGATCCATCACGTCGAAATTGCTGACCCCCCAATGACGGATCCAGCCACGCTCCTTCAGCTCCACGAAGGCCTCGATCGTCTGCCAGAGCGGCACGGAACCCCGCCAATGCAGCAGGTACATGTCGAGACGATCGGTTTTGAGCCGGCGCAGGCTCGCCGCGCAGGCATCGAGGGTGCCCCGGCGAGTCGCATGCGACGGCAGTACCTTGCTGATCAGGAACACCTCGTCACGGCGTCCGCCGATCGCCTCACCGACAAGCCGCTCGGCCTCGCCCTCGGCGTACATCTCGGCGGTGTCGATCAGAGTCATGCCGAGCTCGAGACCCAGCCGGAGCGCGCCGATCTCGGCTTTCCGGTGCTCACCAACCTCCGCCATGTGCCAGGTGCCCTGCCCCAGCACGGGGATCTTCTCCCCGGCCGGCAGGGCGATGCGACGGATCACGGGTCCGTACATCCTGCCTCCTTCTTCGTTGGTCAGCGGTCTCGAGGGCGTGGCCGTGCGGTGGGATGATGTCTGTCAGCTCTCCCGGACCTCGATCTGTCGTGGTTGGCTGGTGGCTGCCTTGCCCAGGCGCACGGTCAGTACGCCGTCGTGCAGCGACGCTTCCACCTGCTCCGGGTCGATGTCCCCGGGAAGGGCCACCACGTACTGGAACTGCCCGACCCGCCGCATCTGACGGCGCAGTATCCCCGTGCGCTCCTTTTGCTTGATATCACCGGTGACGCGGAGCTCGTTGTCCCGCACCTCGATGTTGACGTCGTCTTTGCGGACTCCCGGCAGTTCGAGCTCCAGGACGTAGGCGTCGTCCGTTTCCTCGAGGTCGGCCGCGGGCACCCAGAACGGTGCTTGGGGGGCGCCACCGAGGTTCTGCTCTCCTTGGAAGAAGCTGCTGATGATCTGGCCCATCTGCTCTTGGAGCTGCTCGAACTCGGCGAGCGGGTCTCCGTGGCGGGCAGGCACGGTGGATGAGCGGCGGTAACGGCCGGGGACAATGATGGTCACGCTAACCAGGTCCTTTCCGGGGCGGCGACGGCTACGGATCGGGTCCGTACCGGACGAAGCGCGGTGTTGCGCTGCCGTCATCGTCATCGTCATCAGCACCGGGGTGAGCACAACTCACCCTCCGGCAGGTGAATTCGCGAGCGTGCCGTCGGGAATGGTGAAGCAATGAACCGGCGACCGCTCGACCACTGCACCGACGGCCTCCCCCTACCGCCGGGCGACGACCTGGACTCGGTGGGACCGTTTGTCATCCGGTGCGTCTACGCGCTGCCCCGCGACGGCACCGACCGCCGCCTCGGCGAGGACGGCGTGATCAGCCGCTCGCTGTCGGCGATGCAGGTGTGGTTCGCCGCGCAGACCGGTGCCCGGTTGCGCTTCGCCGACGAACCGGTGCGCACGGTCCGGCTGCCCGAGACCGCCGCCCGGATCGCCGACCGCGGTTCGTACGTCCGGGACCGGATCGAGCGCCTGTTGCGGCGGCAGGGCTTTCACGAGCCGCGCACGCTGTACGCGGTCTGGTACGACGGCAGCAGCACCATTTCGTGCGGCGGCGGCGCCTGGCCACCGGAACTTCGCGGCCGGGTGGCGGCACTGTACCTGCAGGGCGCGTACGACGAGGTGGTGTGCGCGGAGGACCGGTTCAGCCCGGACGGAGTGACACCGGAGATCAACGAGCTCAAGATGCTTCACGAGATCCTGCACACCATGGGCTTCGTCCCGCCGGGAGCACCCCATCACACCCACGCCGGGCACGTCGGCAACAACCACAACGACCTGATGTACTCCGGCGACCCGCCCTGGAACCCGTCGGTGATCGACCCGCACCACCAGGACTATTTCCGCACCGGCCGGACCGACATCCCGGACCTGGCCCGGAGCAGCTTCCTGGACCCGTTGCCGGCCGGCGCGGAGCCGCCGCCGGTCTGGTGATCTCAGCCGCGGCCCGCGCCGGCCGTATGTGCCGTTCGCGTCAGACCAACGTCTCGTCGATGTAGCACCAGCGCCAGTTTTCCCCGGGCTCGAACGACTGGACGATGGGATGACCCACGGTATGCGCGTGCGCCCGCGCGTGCCGCATCGGTGACGAGTCGCAGCAGCCGACATGCCCGCATGTCAGGCACAGCCGCAGGTGCACCCACGGACTGCCCAGACGCAGGCATTCGGCGCAGCCGTCCGGGCTCTGCGGAACGACCGGCCGGATCATGACGACGTGCGGGTCGGAGACGACGGTCATGGCTCAGCCGTCTGCCTTCAGCATTTCCTTGTCGGTGACCGTCAGGTGGACGGCACCGTCCTGCACACGGACACGGTCGATCTCGTCTGCGGCGACGTACGCGTCGGATTTGAGGAAACCCTTGCGGTCGACCTTGATGAAGCCGAGACGCAGAAGCCGCTCCCGCAGTTCGCCCGCTACCCGGGGTTCACCGCTGTCCGTCTCCTCGCCCAGCGTGGTGATCGCCTCCGGATCGCCTAGCTTGACGAACTCGACCTTGCCGACCTCCTTGCCGGCCGCGTCGAAAACCCGCATCCCCTCCACAACCTGGGAGATGGGCTCGATCACGCTGCCGCGGTAACTGTCGTGGCGCTGGACGTCGCTGCCGCTGCCGTCGGCGAGAACCTGCTCGGCCCGTGCCACGTCCTGCTCGGCGCCGTGCACGACCACCAGGTAGCTTCCGGCCTTGACGAGTTGCTCGTATTTGGGAATGTGCTGCTTCGCGACGAAGTGGCCGATGATCGCGCCGACGCCCCCGGCGACCAGCGCCCCTTGGACTGCGCCGCTCGCGGCGGCCGCCAGGGGACCGAGCACGATGAGCGGGCCCGCGCCCGGAACGAACAGCAGCGCGCTGCCCACCAGCAGGCCGAAGAGTCCACCCACCCAGGCGCCGGTCGCGGCACTCGGTCCGGCGATGTCCCCGGTGGTCACGTACCCGTTGAACCGGGTTTCGCTCTGCAGATCCTTGCCGAGCACCGAGATGCGGTCGATCGGGAAGCCGGCTGCGGCGAGCCGCTCCACGGCCGCCTGCGCCGAGTCGAGGTCCGCGAAGACGCCGATCACCGCGCGATCATCCGCGCCAACCGGCCGGCTGTCAGCCGCGGGTACATCCGTGCCGATGGTGCTGAACCGGTCGTCAGTGGTCGGCTGGTGAGGTGTGGGGTTCAACGTATCGGTCATGATCCGCCTCCGGGCTCTTGTCGATTTCTCTGCTGCGGTACCGGCCCTCAGCCGCCGCCCTGATCGTGATCCTTCGCGGACCGCCGGTTCATCTGAGCGAGCTCAGCAGGTGCCGGCCGGCCTGACCGCACTTGCGGCAGGCGTCGGCGCAAATTGCGCAGGCTTCGTTCTCGGCAGCATGCTTCCGGACTTCCTCGTAACCCACGCGGCAGGCCTCGATGAGCGACCGCAGCGCCGCCTCGCTCACCGCACGGTCGTAGGCGCTGGGCCGGGACAGCACCCGCACCACCGCCGTGGCGACATCGGCACAGTTGAGGGCCGCGCCGATGGACCTGCTCAAGTGCGCCGCGGACGGGTCCACGATGCACGCGTCCGCACAGGACGTGCAGCTCTGCGCACAGTTGAGGCACTCCTGTACGGCGATCACCAACGCGTCCTCGTCGATGCCGGGCATCGGGCGGTGATGGGCGTTCAAGATCGCCGCCACATCCGTCATTCCGCTGCGCTCCTCATCGTGTCCTCACATCAGCTCGTCGAAGATCCGCATGGCGTTCTGCCAGTGCTGGGTCTGTGGGTTCTTCACCTCGGGGTCGATAACCTTCATGATCTTGGCCAGCGCCAGGCCCAGTCCCCCGACGATCTCGGGCAACCACGTTTCGGTTTCGCCGCTGGGCTGGCGATCCAGCGGCGGATACGTCGCCAGCCGGTCCAAAATCGGCTTCAGCTCGACGGCGTCGTCCATCTTTCGGAACTGGTGGATGTTTTCCTGGAACCCTTTGGTGATGGGCAGGTCGTGCGGCTCGATCAGATCCCGGCGGTTGGCCGACGCCGTGGCCTGTCCCATCAGCAGCAGGTCGTAGACCTTGTTCTCCACGAAATCGGAGAAACGTTTGAGGTCGTCCTTGTCGACGTCCAGTTCGCCGGCGAGCCGGAAGAACCGTTCGAACCGGGCGACTCCGAAGACGGGCATGCGAGTTGTCCCTTCTCAAATTCCGGTGCCGACCCGGTCCAGCCGGGCCGACCGGCGCCACAGGATGACCAGCCAGGCGATCCCGATGATCGAAATGATCGCCAAGCCGACCCATTCCAGGAGAGAGAACACATTGACCTGCTCCGCGCTGGGCTCGACCAGCCAGCCTTGCGGCGACGGGCGCAGCTGCTCGCCCTCGGTCAGCAGCAAGGTCAGGTACAACGCGATGCCGTGCATCGAATTCCACAGACCATGCAGGATGGACACACCGAGATACGCCAGGATCAGCTTGCCGGTAAGGGCGAAACGGCCGTGCCGCGAAGTGGCGAACAGTATCCCGCCCAAGATGGCGGTCCAGAGGCCGTGTCCCACCGGCGCCAGCAGGCCCCGGATCAGCTCAGTCTGTACGAGCTGGATGATCGACAGGCCGTCGACGGTGAAGAGGGCGGTGAAGGCGTACCCGGCGGATTCGAAGGCGGCGAAGCCGAAACCGACGGCCGCGCCGAGAATCATTCCGTCACGCAGCGACCGGGTCTGCAGGTGACGGGTCAGGACCATCAGTGCGACGAGTTTCACCGCTTCCTCGATCAGCCCGACGCCGAAGAACAACCACGGTGACGGGTGCAGCAGGTACGCCTCGAGCACCGATGCGCCGAGCACACCCAGGACGCCGCCGGTCAGGAACGTCGAGAACACCAGACCCGCGGTCAGCTCGCCGGTCCCCCGGCGCTCGAACGCCCACGCGACGAACGTCACCGGCACGAGGAAACTGCCGAGCAGGACCAGGGTCGGGATCAGGTTGGGATTGCCGGTCAGAAAGACGACCACCACCGTGGCCACCCAGAGCGCGAGTCCAACGAGGAAGATACGCAGCCACATCCGGCGTGTCCGCCGCGGTACGCCCTCCCGGTCACGTACGACCTCGACCACCACGGACCTCCTGTCGGCTGCGAAATGTTCGTCGGACGACGCGCCACGCGGTCCCTCAGGGCCTGAGATCGCCTGGGACCCGCGCATCCGTTAGTTCAGCAATACCGTGTCCAGCTGACGGCGTCGATTGGCATCATTGCCAATCGACGCCACCCGCAACCGGTGCGCCGCGGTCACCACTCGTCGTCCTCGACCCCATCGATGAGCAGGGTGAGACCGATAGCGAGCATCCAGACGTCCTTGGCGATGCTCATGCCCTGCTGGGTTGGGCGCAGGCTGCCGGCCTCCCGCATTTCGGGGACGCGGAGGTACAGGCCGAGCAGACCAGCCGAGAAGGCCGTCAGCGCGGCGCCGGCCACTACGGCAGGTACGACGGGAAGAAGCAGCGCGGTCCCCAGCGCCAGTTCTCCGGCGCAGACCAGGCGGACGAATCGTTGCGGCGGTATTGAATGAAGGATCGGATAGGCCGTGGCCGCCATGCCGTGCAAAGCTGCCGCGGTCTCGTCGTCCGCCTGGCGCTTGGACAGGCCCGAGTTGACTATGAACACCCCGGTGGCAAAGCGCCCCGGGAGGTGCCGGAGCCGTACTCGTCGTGACATCTGCTCTCCTCGTCTCACCCTCTATCGCAGCAGCATCCCCACCCGGCGTCGATTGGCAGAACTGCCAGGTTGAAGCCGCTCCGCGAGGAACTGCAGATCCCCTTCGTCTGGTGAGGCGGGCTCACCCCGGCCGTGCCGATGATGGTGGAGATCCGGTAATCAGTGCGGCCTTACCACTCGGAAGGGCGCGCTCGGATAGAAGGGACCGACCGTGACCATCACGCATCCACGCCGATATCGGCAGTTCTCCACGCCCGCCCGCCGCGAGGACCCGGTAGCCGAGATCGAACAGCTTCAGGACCAGATGGGTCAGATCATCAGCAGCTTCTTCCGCGACCCGGTAGGCGTTCTCGGCTCTCAGCATCCGCCGGTGTGGATTCCACCGGCGGACATCGAAGAGACCGATGACTCGTATGTGCTCGAGCTTGACCTCCCCGGAGTCAACCGCGACGACGTCAACATCGAGCTGCGTGACAACGAGTTGCGGATCACCGGCGAGCTCAAGGAGAAGGACCGCACGGGAGTGCTGCGCCGTCAGACACGGCGGATCGGGCAGTTCGAATTCACGGCGACACTGCCCGGAGACATCGACCCGGACAAGGTCGAGGCGTCCCTGCACGACGGCGTCCTGACGGTACGGCTGGGCAAGGCCGCCGCGAGCCGGCCCCGGCAGATCGAGGTCAAGGAGACCTGAGTACGACCCGCCATCGGGCGGGCAGATCGCGGCGGACTTCGACACGCGCGGGAGGCCGTGGGCGCAGGTCGGGCGAGCCGGCGGGCGTCGGCGCGTGCACCTGCGCCGCCCGTCGGCGAAACCGCCCATTTCAGGTGACCCGTTCTCGCCCGCCCCGAGACGACGATGTCGATTGCGGGTCCGTCCGAAGAGGCTCGGTTCCGCCCCACCCGCGACGCGGAGGAGATCTAGTGTTCGATCCGCTGGACCACTCTGGGATCCCGGTCGACCACCATGGCCGGCACTGGCATGAGCTCGACGTCGAACCGATCGACACCCGCGCGACCGACCCGTCCACTCTCCGCCGGATCAGCATGGTGGCGGCCGTCGAGGCGAATGCCGAGCACTTCGACCGGCAGTTCGCCAACCGCGTCCAGGACGTCGACGCACGCCGGTCGCTGGGCAGTCTGGGCGCCGCGACCGCCCAGCGGCGGCAGCACATAGCCGGGGTACGGCCATCGACGCACAGCGCAGCGGAGGACGCGATCGATCGTGAACAGGCGGCGTTCGAGATGGCCGGCTGGGCGGCCCGCAACGAGCCCGAGCCGGACCGGTCGTCCGCCTACCGGCAGCAGGCGTGGCAGCACCTGGAACGCCTGCGCCGCTACGCCGAGTTCGGCGGCCGCGCACGTCTCCCGTGGGCCAGTCAAATCGCCGACGAGGTGGACAGACTGTGGCCCCCGCAGCTCACCACGCCTGATCGCGGCCGGACACCCTCTGCGCCGGCGGCGCAACCGTTGTCCCTGCTGCACGACTGGATGGTGCAGGGGGCCAACCGGTGGGCAGCCAGGCATCGGCCTCGACCCTGGCAGGGAGGCTGGGAAGCACTGGTCGTCCAGGAGTCGGCGGGTTGTTACCTTTACTACGCGTTCATGGTCGAGGAGGACGACCGGCGGTTCAGGCCGATGTGGGAACTCCATCTACACATGCAGCTGGCATATTTGCAGACGGCTTCGAACATGCTACGGCGCTATTCCGCCCGTGACGCACACGAGGTGATAGGCGAAGGCCTGCCCGAGCCGGTGACCCTGCGAACCGACCGGACGTCAGCCTGGATTCACAACCCGGACCGGCAGGAACGCGCCCGCTCTGCCCGCCGGTCCCGTGGACGGACGCGGCCGGACCGTGGGCAGGACGTGCTGGAGCTGCTAACCGCGCACCACGCTCGGACGAACCGGATGTTCGACAGTGCCGCCAGGTCAACCGGAGACGACGCGCGCATGGCGTTCGGCGAGTTGGCGCAGCTGATCGCAGTGCACGAGATCGCCGAGGAGCGGATAATCCACCCGCTGATCCGGCGATTGCGCCCGGACGACCACCTGGCCGACCGTCTCGTCGACGAGGAGAGCCGGATCAGCGACGCACTGTCCGACGCCGTACGCGCCGCCGCCCACGGCCATCTCGACGACACGCTCGGCGGGCTGCGCGACATGGTGACCACCCACTCCCGCGGTGAGGAACACGACGAGTTTCCGCAGCTTCGCAGAACCGTGCCGCTCCACGAGCGCAGGGAGATGGGCCGGGCGGTCCGCGCGGCCGAGGCGGCGGCCGCCGAGGCAGGTCCCCGGGATCCGGCGTGGGCCGAGCCGCGGGCCTTGGCACAAACGGCGGACCGCGTCCGTGACGCGCTCGCCGGCTTCTCCTGACAAGCTGGCGCGCTTCTACCCCTGCGGCGGGTGAGCCGCATTCATCAGATCCGGGCCAAGGGTCGAAACGGGCCGTCGCCTGACCGCGGCACGAGCAGGCCCGCACAGTTAACGATCGAGAAGTCCTGGAGGACCGCGTGGCCAGCACAGCAACTACCCAGACCGATGAGGACATCCAGCGTGCCGTACTTCGCGAGCTGCAATGGGACGCCGAGGTCGCGCCGAACGAGATCGGCGTAGCCGTGCGGAGAGGGGTGACGACGCTGACCGGCCGGGTGGACACGTTCAGCAAGAAGTGGGCCGCCGAACGCGCGGCGCTTCGTATTCGCGGGGTCAAGGCCGTCGTCAACAACATCGAGGTACGCCTGGCGCCCAGCGACGAGCAGACCGACGTCGACCTCGCCCAATCCGTCGCGCGGGCGCTCGAGATGGACTCACTCGTACCCGATGAAATGGTGAAGGCCTCGGTGTCCGGCGGCTGGGTCACCCTGCGCGGCGAGATGGACTGGGACTACCAGCGGCGCGAGGCGGAACGGGTGGTCCGGAACCTCAGCGGCGTCAAGGGGATCAGCAACCTCATCACCGTGCGGCCCCGTACCGGCCCGTCGCCCGATGATCTCAAGAAGAGGATCGAGGACGCCCTGGTGCGGACGGCGGAAACGGACGCGAAACGGATCGACGTCGCCACCCACGGCAGCAAGGTGATCCTGACCGGGAGCGTACGTTCGTGGGCCGAGCGCCGCGAAGCCGAGCGCGTCGCATGGTCGGCGCCCGGTGTCACGGAGGTGGAGAACCTGATCTCGATCAACGCATGAAACGTGATCCATAAGTCCGCCCGTACCCGGCCGCTGCGGCGGCCGGGTACGGCGGCGGTCAAGGTTTGAGGACGACCTTTTCGCAATTGTCCTGCTTGTTCTTGAAGATTTCGAAGCCGCGTTCTGCTTCGTCCAGTGGCAGGGTGTGGGTGATGATCCGGGTCGGATCGATCTCTGCGCGTTCGATGCGCTGCAGCAGGGGCTTCATGTAGCGCTGGACGTGGCACTGTCCGGTGCGCAGGGTCAGGGACCGGTTCATCCAGGCGCCGGCGGGGAATTTGTCGAGGAATCCTCCGTATACGCCGATGACCGAGACCACGCCGCCGCTACGGCAGGACATGATCGCCTGGCGCAGCGCGTGTGGGCGTTCGGTCTCGGAGCGTACGGCTTGCTTGATCCGGTCGTAGGCGGCGATGTGCGCGCTGCCGTGGGTGGCTTCCATGCCGACCGCGTCGATGCATTTGTCCGGTCCGCGTCCGCCGGTCAGTTCCAGCAGCTTCGACCGCACGTCGACGTCGTCGAAGTTCACCGGGATGTGGCCGGCCCGTTCGGCCATCTGCAGCCGGTACGGTTCCTTGTCGATGGCGATGACTTTCGCGGCGCCGAGTACCCGGGCGCTGTCCATGGCGAACTGGCCGACCGGGCCGGCGCCCCACACCGCTACCACGTCGCTGGGCGTGATGTCGCACATCTCGGCGCCCATGTAGCCGGTGGGCAGGATGTCGGACAGGAACAGCACCTGCTCGTCGGTCAGGTCGGATTCGATCTTCAGCGGGCCGACGTCGGCGAACGGCACCCGCGCGTACTGCGCCTGACCGCCGGCGAAACCACCGGTCAGATGCGAATAGCCGAAGATCCCGGCGAGCGGGTGACCGAACATCTTCTCCGCGATACCCGCGTTGGGGTTGGTGTTCTCGCAACACGAATACAGCTCGGCGGCGCAGGCGGCACACGCGCCGCAGGCGATCGGGAACGGTACGACCACCCGGTCACCGACCCGCAGCTTGTCCGCCGGCACCCCGGATCCGACCTCGATCACCTCACCCATGAACTCGTGACCCATGACGTCGCCGTCCTGCATCGTGGGTACGTACCCGTCGACCAGGTGCAGGTCCGAACCGCAGATCGCGGTCGAAGTGATCCGCACGATCGCATCGCGGCTGTTGAGGATCCTCGGGTCCGGCACGTCACGGACCTCGACCTTGTTACGCCCGGCCCAGGTGTTCGCCCTCATGCGTCCGCCCCTTTCTCGAGCTCGGCGTCGGACAGCGGCTGCGCGGGACGCTGCGGGAACTCCTTACGGGCCCGTTTACCCCACGGGGCGCCGTCGGACCGGACCACCTCGCCGGTCTCCAGCACCTGCTTGAGCCGGCGCAGGTCATCGTCGAGCTGCTGATGCGGTTCCTCGCCGAAGTACTTCGCGACCGCCTTACCGACCGCGCCGCCCGGAATGTCGTACACCAACACGACATACACCTCGGTGCTGACCCCGTCCGGGGCGGGCACGAACCGGATCGTTCCGGCGTTGGGCACCTCGGCGTTCCCGGTCGAGCGCCACGCGATCTTCTGGCCGGGCGCCTCGTCGGTGATCTCGGCGTCCCACTCGACGTCCTTGCCGAACGGGGCGGCGGCCACCCAGTGGCTCGTGCGGTCACCGGTGGCGCGGACCTGTTCGAGATGCGCCATGAAGGTCGGCAGGTTCGCCAGATCGCGCCAGAACGCGTACACCTCCGACGCGGGTTTGCGGATGGTTGTCGTAGCCGTCAAATCCATGGATCCTCCTCTGCGGGCGGAGCTGCTCCGGTGAACGCTGATGGCTTGCACGGCGGCAGTCCGGCGACGTGGATCAGTTCCCGGATTCCGACCAGCGGCACCACAGTCCGGGATGTACGGGAGTCCTCCACGCCGCGGATCCGGCGCACCGTATCGGGCGCCGCCAGCTGCGCCACGCCCAAACCGAGGCTCATCCACCCGAGTTCCCGGCCTCGCCGCTGCACCTGGTCCTGCCGTGCTTGCACTTGCTCCCGGGATGCCAGTTGCGTCACGGCAGCCTCCGTAATCCCATCGGCACCCCTGTCCCACGTCCCGATGCGGTGTGACCCGGGGCGCGCCTGATTTCATCCGGCTACCCACCGCGATGTCACCGAAACTGGCAAGCGGTCACTACGGTCAGTTTCGGCCACCTGCTCCGTGGCCGACCGACAGCACCTGAACGCGCACCACCAGACGCGGCCGCCAGAGCCGACGAGGACGAGCGATGCGGCTGGCCACCTTCCTGCTCCACCCTCGGACGGCTGTTCTTGCGCGGTCGGGCCGCATTCCCCGAGATACGCACCGCGAAGGTCACGCTCGCCGCCGTATTGGCGTAAGTCACCGCCGCTCTGCTGGACACCGCACGCTGTGCCGCGAGATCTTCGACCGGACCTTCTACCTGCCGCCAGGACTCGAGGAGGAGGCATATCCCGCAGCCGGCTGCCAGCGGCCCCGAAGCCGACCAGGAATGATCCGGCAGGTTTGCGGGACGACTCGACCCCGCCGTCTGATTTCGTTCGCGGATCGGCGTCATCCCACCGCAGAACTGGCACCGCGAGAGAGTCAATCGCGCGAGCCGGCCAGGTGAGGCGGGAGGTACAAGCCGTGGTCCAGCGACCGGACGGCGGCCGCGGTGCGAGTCGGCGCGTCGAGTTTGAACCGGATGTGTTCCAAATGAGCCGCCACGGTGCGCTGGGTGATGAACAACGTCGAGGCGATTTGCCGATTGGTCGATCCGTTGATCACCAACCCCAGCACTTCGAGCTCGCGCCGGGTCAGACCGTGCAGATCGCCCGACGGCGACGCGATCACGAGCTCGACAAACGGCGACGATGGGACCGGCGGACAGGCGATCACCGTGATGCGCAGGTAGTCGTCGGTATCGTCGCTCAGGTACGGGTACAGGAAGGAAGTGGGGCTACCGTGGGTCCGCAGGCGATCCGAGGCGATGGCGATCACCTGGCAGCCGGTGACCAGCAGCGGATGCACTGGTGACCCGGGCAAGGGTTGTGCCGTACCGCCCGGGCCGATCACCGCCGAAGCGTGGGCATCGACGACCAGACCGGCCAAACCGAGGATCGACGTCATCGGGTCGATCGCCGCGGTGATCATCGGCGCCACCTCGCCGATCACCTGGCAGTCCGGGTCACTGAGACGGCCGGTGGCCTCGGTGAGAAGAATGAGCAGGCCGACCGGTCGTCCGTCCGTAGCGATCAGCGGCATCCCGAGGCCGTCGTGCTGCCCGGCCGGCGAACAAAGCCCTTCCGGGGAAGGAAAAGCTGACGGCCCCCCGCCGACCCGCAGGCGTATTGGCTGACGGTCTCCCAGCACACGCGACGACTCCACCTTGGAGTGATACCCTCGCGACTCGATGTACGTCCGCGCCGCGGCGTCATGGCCCAACGCCGCAGCGGTCAAGAAACGGTGGCCACGGCCGTCCAGTACACCCAGCCAGGCCGCCGAGAAGGGCACGATCTCGCGTAACGGATCCCACAGGCTCGCCAGCTCTCCGGGGGAGCCACACCCAGCGGTGATCCGGTTGATCTCCGCCACGAAGGCCATGGCGCTCGTCATGAGCTCCCGCATAGTTTCTCCGTTCCGATCTGACCTGTATTGGTGATTTGCTCAACCTCTGCCAAGTACCGCCCGGCCGCTCTCGCCCGCAGGTTTCTGGCTCAGGCCACCATCGGTTGGTGACGGTGCGTTTACACGTCGTCATCACGTCGTGCGTAAACAGGGGTTCCATGCTGTGAAGCTTTAAGCACCCGAGGCCCACAAACAGGCAGATGGCGCGAAAAGCCGCTGCATCGCGCCACGTTCCGGGCGTGCCGCTGAGTGCACGTCGTGGCGCACACCGCCAATTCAGGAGTCCCTGCCTATCCCCAAGGCCGGCCTTCGAAGCAGTAAGGGACTTTGCACATGCAGTGAATGCGGCCCGACCCGCTGCGATGCGGTCTTGGCAGTGACGGGCGAGCACTGCAATGAAGCGGCGACCGTCACCGGAGCCACCGGGGCGGGCCGGTAGACGACGAGGCGAAGACTCGCGCGGTGGGGACCACTCGTGGGCGAACTACCCGTCGGTCTCGTCCCGCCAGCCAGCGGGCTCGGGATGGTAGCCGTAAGCGGCGGCCCGCACCGTCTCCTCGTTCTCCAGCCCGGAGCCGATGGCACCGCCCACCGTGGCCAGCGAGCTGATGATCCAGGCGAGCGTGAGGTAGTCGGTGACATCGGCCGGTCTCTGCAGGGCCCGTTCCAGCACGGATGTATCGATCAATAGGGCAGCGGCGAACACCGTTCCGACGAACAACGCTGCATAGGACACCGCCGTGGCCAGCGTGAGGGTGAGAATCGTACCCAGGTTGAACATCCGGGCCAGCTCGGCCGGTGTCAGCCGGTCCGGCTTCTCCCACAGATCATGCGCAACGATCAGCCACGCCACCAGCGCGGCCAGCCCGAGCACCATGATCACGGTAAGGCGAAGTCCGCCCAGCGCATCCCCCAGCTGCCAGATAGTGCTCGTGGTAAGCGCGAACGCGGCCGTACCGAAGGCGCCGACCAGCAGCTTCGACAAGCCCAGCAGGGCACGCCCCGGACGGTTGGCCCGGACCATCCCGATCAACAGCCGCACCCGGCCGATCAACCGCGAGGCGACATAACCCTGTTCCCCGTCGTTGCCCGCACCGACCACCCGACGGATGACGGCAACCCGCCTTGCCAGCTCGGCCGGTGCCCATCCGGCCGCCGGAACCCGCTCGTCGCGAACGTCGGTGAGCAGCCGGCCGACCAGATCGGGAACGATCGCGCGGGCCCCTCGTAACTGGCTCAGTCCCAGCGCGGGCAGGGACACCACCGCGGCTCGGCGCCTGGCGGAGGCATGCGCTACCAGCGGCACCCGCGCGGTGTGCAGCGGCAGATCGGTCAGGCAGATCGCAACATCCCACCGGTCCTCGGCGCGCCGACTCGCAAGATCGTCAAGCAGCGCCTCAACGCCGCCGTCACGGCGCGGCGCCACCTCGCCCCACCCTTCCCGTACGATCCACCGCACGCCCGGGTCGACCCGCTCGCCGAGCTGGCCGGCCAACTCGGCGGTAAGCCGCGCCGTCACCCGCGCCGGATAGTCCGGCGGGGTCGCCACCAGCCCGACGACGATCTCCTCGCGATGCCGTTCACTGTCTGTCATCGGATCTCCTCACCCCTGGCAGGCATCCCGCACCGGGGTTCCCCGCACTGGCGCACACATGCTTCCGCGTACCGGCTGTTGCCCTATGGCGGCCCGGGAGAAAGGGCACCGTGCCATGGAGGCCGGTGTCAGCCTGAGGTTCCCCGAAACAGCGACGCCATGCCGAGCATGCCGAACGCGCTGAACTCGACCTGCCCTGCCGGGCCGATTCCGGATACGAAGGCGCAGGTCACGGCATCAAACCCCGACCAAGCGACCCGCCGACGGCAAACCCCTCGCCGTCGCCAACCGCAGCGTCAACCGGCTACTCCGCGGCCTGCGCTTGCAAGGCGAACGCGGCTTCGCCATCCTGCTCGGACGCTGGAAATCCTTGCGTCACAGCACGATCAGCCCCCGCAAAATCGGCGACGTCGTCGCGGCAGCCCTACACCTCACCCACTTCGAATACCGCTACCTAAACGAATCTTGCTGAGATCACGTCACTGGGAATTCGACAGCAATCACGCGGGACGAGGCGACGGCGATCGGGGCAGGCCGGCGATCAGTTCGACGACGCTACGTAGTCGAAGGTGTCGGGTCGAACTCTGTGTCGATGCGAAGCTCAGGTGGCGAGTCGGCGTGGGCCTGTTCTGGCGGGACGGGTCCCGTTCCGGGGTGGCCGTGCGTTCATTTTTCTGGTCATGCCGGGGCGAAGCGCCGCACGCCGGTCGTGGTGGTGCGTGAGCCGAGGACGGCGCCCCTGTCGGCGGAGGATCGCCAGCAGGCGGCCGGATCGGATAACCCAGGGGCGGCCAGCGGGTACGGCTATGAGCGGATGGCTACTCGCTTTGGTAAGCCTCCTCAGCTCAGACGCAGGTTTCTGCGTGGGGACGTGATGTCACGGCGTGCACGCCGTCCTTCTCCAGACTGGCGGTACGCCCCGCGGGGTGGAATGCGCAGCTACTCCGATGCACCTGCTGGCCGGGTCAGCACTCGTCACCCCTGACAAGTCGGCATTCGCCATGTCCTGACACAGGTGCAGCAACGCCGGCGTCCATGGCTGCAGGGGCTACGGCGTAGGGCGGTCTGTTGGCATCGGTCCTTTCGTGTCTGATTCGGCGCGGACGGCGCGAGGCGAGCCGCCGAGTTCGTGCCGGCATGCCTTGTTGAACGCGTGCAGGTCGGGGATGCCGACGGACGCGGCGATCGCGGGAATCGACAGCGTCGACTCGCGCAGAAGATGCCGGGCTCGTTCCAGGCGGCGGCGGCGGATGTATCCGATGACGGTGTGGCCGGTCTCGGTGTGGAACAGCCGGGTCAGATGGTTGTGCGAGACGCCGGCGACCCGGGCGACGTCCGGGACAGTGAGTGTGCCCGATAGGTTCGATTCAATGTGACCTATGGCAGCGGACACCGCCGCGTGTCCGGGTCGGCCGGGGTCGGGCGGTGTCAGGTGGGCCACCTGCCACAGCGCTCCCCACACCATGGCGGCGCTGTGCGCGGGTGCGTCGGGGCCGGCCGCGACCGCCCGACGCAGCAGCGTGGACAGCAGCCGCGTGTCCGCACCGGCGTCCTGCATCACCGGCACGCTGCGTTGGGTGCCCGTGGGGGGATCGGCGAAGTGTGCGTACAGGTGCTCCGAACGGCCTTGGTAGCGGTAGACCACGCGGGTACCCGGTGGAACAAGGCTGACCCGGCCGGGCCGGATGCTGTGAATGGTCTCCCCGACGGTCACCTCGGCGGTGTAGCCGTAGAGGTGCAGCTGCCACAGGTCGGGCAGTTCGAACACGTCGCGCAAGCTCGTGATTCCGTGCACGGCGACACCCAGGCCGGCCACCCGGGGCGGCTCGTCGAGTCGAATCAGCACGCGGTCGATGGTGAAAAAATACCAGTACCTGGTGAGCTAAGACCACGACAGTAGGGTTGGTTGTTCGTATCCTCGGCGCATGTTAACCACAAGCCATCCATATCTGCCGATACGGCGGATGCTCGGTGGCCCGCAGATACCTGCGGATAGACGCACTCGTTCCTGACGGGCTGAACGGCAGGCCGTTGAAGTCCTCTCCGGTGGCATCCCGGCGGTGCCGTGCGGGCGGCTTGACCCGGTCATCGCCACGCCGACCGTTTCCTCGTACCTGAAGATCGCGTTCCCTATCGGCTCGGCATCGACGGGTACCGGGACAAGACGGACCATGCCGGCGTGTTCGATCGTTGTCGTGCACTTGCACCCGGCACCGGCGGCAGCTTCCCGGTGCCGTGGTGAGTCCCGCCGGTCGGCGAGGGCCTCACGAAGCTGGCGGTGGCCGGGCGGGTACGGGTCTGGCAAGCCAGACGGTGAGTCTCCACGGATCGGGCTGCGCTATCGGCTGATCAGGTGTGTCGGCTGGCGGACCCGCGCCGGCCGAACGACGGCATAGAGGCGGGTCCGTGTAGCACAGCGGGCTGACAAAGAAGAACTGCCAATCACGATTGGCGAATCCATAGATGTGGCTTTCCCCAGCGGGGTGAGTCGGATGAGAGGACTCGGTATGCGCATGAACAGGCGTCAGTTGCTCGCTACGACGGTCGCGGCGAGCGCGCGGTGATCGTCGGGGTTCCCGGCGGGGCCCGCGCAGCGATCTTCACCGATCCGGTGCCCGTCCCGCTCGATGACCTGTTCGACAACAACGGGATCGGCGTCGCCGCCGGCGACGCGAACCTGGACGGGTCGGGCCACGGCTTCCCCGCGGCAGGCATGCCCACCGGTTCGGTCACCGTGGACGGCGTGCCCTATCGGATTGCGGCCACCTCTGCGGCGGGTCAGAACGACAACGTGGTGGCGTTGGGTCAATCGGTCGCCGTGCCGGCGGGGCAGTACGTCGCCGGGTTTCTGCTGGCTGCGTCGGCATACGGCTCGGCGGGCGGCACCGTGACCGTCCACTACGCCGACGGCACGACGTCCAGCGCGGAGGTCTCCGCGCCGGACTGGTTTTCGGGCGATGCCGGCGCGGTCACCGCGCCGTACCGGTACGGCCCCGGTGGCACCGACCAGCATGCGGTTGCCCTTTACGCCGTGCAGGTCTGGATGGATCCAGCACGCACCGCCCAGTCCATCACGCTGCCCAGCACGGCGGCGCCCGCCGAGGGTGTGTCGAGCCTGCACGTCTTCGCGTTCTCGCTGCAGCCGGCGGTGGCGGTGGCTGGGGCCGCGGTGCGTCTGCTGCGGGCGGCCGGGACGACCCGGCAGATGCCGTTAGGGGGCGGGCGCCGGGCGCAGGTCGTCGACGTGACCGTCCTCAACGTCGGTACTGAGTGGGTGAGCGAGCAGTCCCCGCTGACCGTTACCGTGTCCGCGGAGGGCGTCAACACCATCGTGCCGGCCACCGTTCGGGTCTTGGCGCCCGGTGGGCAGGCCCGGGTCGAGGTCGGTATCGACTCGCCGAGCCTGCCGGCCGGTACCGCCGTCGACGCCGAGGTCCGGGTCACCGGCGGCGCCGTCCGCAGCACCATGGGCTTCTCGTTGACCGCCGGCATCCCGGCGTTCGTGGCGACCGACGCCTCGCTCGGCCGGCACCAGGCACCCGACTGGTTCACCCGCGCGAAGTTCGGCATCTTCATCCACTGGGGTGTCTACTCGGTTCCCGCGTGGGCGCCGGTCGGCAAGGAGTACGCGGAGTGGTATTGGCAGCACATGGACGACCCGAACGGTGCGACCTACGCCTACCACGAGCAGACCTACGGCCGTGACTTCGCCTATGACGACTTCATCCCGAAGTTCACTGCGGCGAAGTTCGACCCGGTCGCCTGGGCCCGGCTGTTCCAGCAGGCCGGCGCCCGGTATTTCGTGCTGACCTCGAAACACCACGACGGGTTCTGCCTGTTCGACTCCGCCTACACCGACCGCACCTCGGTCAAGCTCGGCCCCCACCGCGACCTGGTGCGCGAGCTGTTCGACGCGGCGCGTTCGGTCGCGCCCGAGCTGCACCGCGGGCTCTACTACTCGCTGCCGGAGTGGTACAACCCGGCTCTGCCCTGGATGGGGCATGCACCGCAGAATCCCTACACCGGTGCGCCGCTGCCCTACATCGGCTACCGGGAGGTAGCCGACTACCAGCGAGACCTGCAGGTGCCGCAGCTCGAGGAGATCGTGACGAAATACCGGCCCGAGGTGCTGTGGGGCGACATCGGCTACCCGGCCACCGACCGGTCGGTGCTACAGCTCTACTTCAACCAAGGTCTAACGACCGGTGACCAGGTCACCGTGAACAACCGGATGGGCCTGCCCGACTACGACTTCACCACGCCGGAGTACGCGTCGACGTTCTCGTTGCAGACCAGCATCTTTGAGGCCAACCGGGGCATCGACCCATTCTCCTTCGGCTACAACGCCGCCACACCCGACTCCGCCTACGCGACCACCGACGACCTGATCGCCCACCTCGTGGACATCGTCAGCAAGAACGGCAACCTGCTACTGGACATCGGTCCCCGCGCCGACGGCACCATTCCGGACATCATGCGGCAACGGCTGCTCGAGATCGGCGCCTGGCTGACGGTCAACGGCGAAGGGATCCACGACACCACCTACTGGGCGAACGGCGCCGCCGATGGCAACCTACGGTTCACCATCCGGCCCGACGAGGCGTTCTACCTACACTCGCTGACACCCCCGAGCAGCACCATCAGCACCATCATGCCGGTACCGATCCGCGACAGCGACCAGATCACCATGCTCGGATATCAGGGCGGCCCGCTGCACTGGACCAGAAACCCCACCGGCGGCATCACCATCGAGGTGCCCGCCGCTGCACGCGAGGCTGGCAGCCACGCCTGGACCTTCAAAGTGAGCGGGCGGCGCTGAGACCGGAGGCAGGTAACCACCGCTCCATCAAAGCGGGAGAAGCTCAGCTGCCCAGGCGGACAGGTTCGTCGGCAGCGCGTTGGCGGCGCCGAACGCGGCGAGCGGGCGCAGGCGAGCGACTCGCTGGGTGACGGTCGCGGGACTTATCCTCCAACACCGGTTT
>NZ_BOMV01000092.1 GCF_016862375.1 Paractinoplanes rishiriensis
CCGGGGCATGGGCATCGTCATTGCTCTTCCTTTCACATGGCCCGGTGACCCGGATCGAGCCGGCCGGGCCGGGTGGTCGACGCGTTCGGCATCACGTCGCCGACCTGGGGCGGTGGCTGGTGGTCGTGCGGCGGCGGGGCGGTATCCGGCGCCGGCGGGACAGCTTCGACGAGTTGTGCAGCAGGTAGGCGGGGTGTGCGTCGTGGCGGTCCGGACGGCGGGTCGGCGATGCCTAGCCGTAAGGTCAGGTAGGGGTGGTCGAGCGCGGTTAGCATCCGGCGAAGTGCCTCGCGGGTGGCGGGCACGGTGACGACATCGCTCAACGGCAGCACTGAGACGTTCAGCGCGGTGGCGGCCAGCCAGACAGCGGACAGCGTCTCGCCTGCCTTCAGCCAACGATGCGGATCGTCCTCGTCGCCGTAGAGCAGTACGTAGGTGGCGGCCCGGTCGTGGCCGCCGCCGATCGGCAGGGTTCCGGGGTGGCCGAAACCGCGGTTCGGCACGGTGGTTTGCGCGGCGCGCTCCGGCAGCAGCTGCAGGGCCAGCCCGACGCCGTCGCCCATGGTCCGGCTCGTCCAATACTCCAGCTCTGCGCTGGCGGGTGGATCCGCGGCCAGGACGGCGCCTGCACGCGACGCGGCGGCAGACAGGTCCAGCACCTGCCCGGCGGTCAAGACGTGTACGCGGACGTCGCTGTCGGCGCAGGCGGCAATGGCGCGGACGACGGCCGGAGCGAGCGGCTGCTCGCTGAGGGGCCGGCGGTCGGTGTGCCGGGTCCGCATAGCATGTGCCAGCTGCTGCGTTTTCGGCGTGATCGCAGCGTCGTCGAAGTCGTGGAGAACGGCCAGCAGACCGGACGTCGACGTGCCGGGGGTCCGGAACACCGCTGCGGTCCAGCCCTGGGCGGCGAGTGCGATCCGGGCATGGTGCAGGACGGCGCCGCAGCTGAGCGTCAGCAGTCGCCCGTCGGAATCGATGGCGTTGAGTTGACGGCTGCGTTCGGCGAACAGTTCCAGCCGGTCGGGGTGTACGCGCCACCGCCATGGTTGGGTGTTAAGCACCGACGGCGCATAGCGTGCAGCCGCAGTTGCGGCGTCAATGAGCACGTCGCTCAGGGGTTCCCGGTCGGTGCGCGAGATGGTCGGGTTCATGGCTGTGCCCTTCGCCGCGGGGAGCCGTCCTTGTCGGGTGGACCGACGTGGCGGCGGACAGAGCGCCATTTCGTCTGTGTGGTGACCTGTCGGCCTTGGGTTGTGCACCGCGCCGCTGCGGCCTGTGCCGAGCAGGGCACAGGAAGGCCGGAGGCACCGCCGAGCCACCGCCCGTCGGTGCCTGAAGCCGTCGACTGCTGGTTCACGCGGGCATCATCGTCGGTCATGTGCGCCCTTCCGCTGGCAGGGATTCCGTGCCCACAGTCACCATCCGGATAGGGGTTGTTCACGTGACTGCCGTCGCCAGTTCCCGGGCGTCGTCGGTCTGCCGCTGCCGGTCTTGAACGGACGACTCGGGTGCGACGGCGGCATTCGGATCTGAGGCGGTGCCGGCACCGGCCGGCTCGCCTGTGCCGCTGTCCGGGCTGTGGGCGAGCTTATGGTGCAGCGTGTCGGCCAGCCGCAACAGCTCGATCGGGAGCGGGAAGATCAGTGTGGAGCTCCGTTCGGCGGTGAGCTCGGCCATGGTGGACAGTACGCGCAGCTGCATGGCGGCCGGATGTTCTTCCAGGACCTGGGCCGCACGGCCGAGGTCGTCGGCTGCCTCGAGTTCGCCCGCCGCGTGGATCACCTTGGCCCTCCGGTCGCGTTCGGCTTCGGCCTGGCGGGCCATCGCCCGCCGCATGGTTTCCGGCAGTTCGACGTCCTTGACCTCGACCAGGGTGACCTTCACGCCCCAGGCGCTGGTGATCTCGTCGATGACGAGCTGCAACCGCTGGTTGATGCTGTCCCGGTCGATCAGCAGGTCGTCGAGGTTCACCTGCCCGAGGATGCTGCGCAGGGTGGTCTGCGCGATCTGGGACGTGGCGACGACGTGGTTCTCGACCGAGGTGACCGACAGCAGGGGTACCACGACGTTGAAGTAGGCCACGGCGTTGACCTTGACGGTCACGTTGTCCTTGGTGATGACGTCCTGCGGCGGGATGCTCATGGTGACGGTTCGAAGCGACACCCGCACCATCCGGTCCACGAACGGGATCAGGAAGGTCAGGCCGGGTCCGCGGGTGGCGATGACCCGGCCCAGCCGGAAGACCACCCCTCGCTCGTATTCCATGACCACGCGTACGGACGCCACCAGCAGCAGGGCTAAGCCGAGTCCGGCAAGCAGGGACCATCGAAGTGCTTCACTCATGGTGTTGTCTTTCCGTTTCAGTGCCGTGCCACGAGTGCGGCCGTTGGCCGGCTTTCGCGCTGCGGACGGCGGGTGGGCCACCAGTCGTGGTGCGGGCGGTGCGGCTGTCGTACGGCCGGGGCGGCGGAGAGGGTCGGCGGAGCGGTGATGATGACCTCGTTGCGGATAGCCGTCACACCGGGTACGGCACGGACAACAGGCCCGAGCAGGTCCGCAATTGGGGCGTCGGCGACGGTCCCGGCGATGGTGGCTACCCCGTCGTGCACGTCGAAGGCGATGTCGCTGGTCGACAAGGGCGCCAGCGCTTGCCGTACATCGGCACGGATCTCCTCGTCGGGACGGTCGTGCAGCTTGAGCAAGTCGGCGGCGGTGACGATGCCGAGCAGCCGCTGGTCCGGCCCGGCGACGAGGAGCCGGTTGACCGAGCTGCGGCGCATCCGCCGACCTGCCTCGGCGAGCGTCGCGTCCGGCTCGACGGTCATCGCCGGGGCGCTCATCATCTCGCCGGCTGAGCGCGCGATCCAGGCCGGTGTGACCACCGGGCGCCGCCAGGGCAGGCGCGAGGGCCGGTCGGCGAGCCGCATATCGATACCGTTCAGCACGTCGCTGCGCGTGACGATGCCCAGCACATTGTCGTACTCGCCGACGACGGCGACAGCACTGACGTCGTAGGTCGTCATGGTCTTGACGACATCGGCCGGTGGAGTCTCGTAGTCCACGGCGAGTACCTCGTTGGTCATGACATCGCGTACCGTCCACGGCTGCATGACGTCTCCTTCCGGCACCATGACAGTGCCTGCTCGGGTGGCCTGCTCCGTCCGGCGAAGCGGCGGGTCTGTCTTCAATGGTGGCCGCCGAGGGGCGGCAGCCGACAGTGTCACCGCCGGTCACGTCCGCCGGCTGACGTTGCCGAGTGCCGGCAAGAACTCGGAGCGCTGGGCCTGCGGCCGCAGGTCAGGATGTGAATGGTTCGGCACTGAACGGGTGGGTGCGACCGACGCGTGACCGGACCAGCGCGCTGTCGTCGAAGTCGTATGCGATGTCATTGACGACGTGCTGGACCCCGGGTACGTCGCCGCTGAGCCGGCCCACCATCGCGGCGGTGCTGCGCCGGCCGACCTTGCCGGTCAGGGTCACCACGGCGGCGCTGACATCGACATGGACCTGCTGTGAGTCGATCCACAGCGTACGGCGCAGTACGTGCTGGATGACGTCGTGCCTGATGGCGTTGTCGCTGCGGGTGTAGACACGCATGAGGTCGGATCGGGACACCACCGCCACCGCACGCCCAGTCTCGTCGGTGACGGGCAGGCGTTTGACTTTGTACTTGCGCATCCGCCGTGCCGCCGTGGACAGCGACTCGGCGGCAGCCGCCGTACGCACCGGCCGGCTCATCACCTGCCTGGCGTGTGGAACTCCGGCCGCGGTCTTGCGCCGTCGTCTGCCGGCGCCGGAGAGGCGTGCCACGAGGTCGGCCTCGGACACGATTCCCATCACCCTGCCGTCGTCGGCGACGATCGGCACGGCACTGATCCGTTCGCGGGTCAGCAACTGGGCCAGCTCGCTCACCGACGCATCCGGTCCGGCCGTCACCACGTTTGCGCTCATCACGTCACTGACTCGCCACTGCCGCACAGTCCTGCACCTCCGTGCACCAAACGGCCGGACTCTCCGGCCACCTCCGAGCCTGCCCGGCGCACCTGCGGTTGGTCAGGGGCGTCGACGGCGACATCTGCGACCGTTCGTTGCCGAACCCGCGCAATCTTGCCGTCGATCGGCAATGTGGCCGGCCCAAATGGGGCGGTGAGGTACCTGTCCGGTGGCCGAGCCGTCGACCACGATGGGTGGCCAGACGTTGCCACCGGCCGATGTTCCGCCGAGTGGCCACCCACTGTTCGCACGGGGAAGGCGACGATGGACTTACTGAGCGCCCAAGATCTGATCAGCTTGTCCGAGCAGCGCGGTGGGGTCCGGATCTCGGTACTCCTGCCGACGCACCGGGCCGGACCGCAGACCGACCGCAACCGGATTCGGCTCAAGAACCTGCTGCGGCGGGCGGAGCGGACGTTACGCGAGGACGGTATGGCTGCCGCCGAGGCCGGCGAGATCCTCTTGCCGGCTCGCCGCCTGCTGGAGCCTGCGCCCTGGTGGCAGCGACCAAGCGACGGCCTGGCGGTGTTCCTCGGCCCCGACGGGATCCGGCACTTCCGGGTACCCGTGCGGCTACCCGAGCTGGTGGCGGTCGGGGACCGGTTCCTGCTGCGGCCGCTGCTGCCGCTACTCGGCGCCGGTGGCCACTTCTACGTGCTGGCGCTCAACCAGGACGAGATCCGGCTGTTGCGGGGCTCTCGATTCCGGCTGGACGAGGTGCCGCTCGACGGGCTTCCGCTGGCGGTCTGGCTGACCATGCCCCGTCGCCGCGCCCAGGTCCATGCTTTCGTCGCGGATCGCGGCGGCACCGGTGGGCGCGCGGTGTTCCACGGCATGGAAGAAGACACCACTGCGCTGGTGCTCCAGCATTTCCGCCGGGTCGATCGGGCGCTGCGCGAAGTCCTGCACACCGGCTCCGTCCCGGTCGTGCTGGCCGGCGTCCGGTCGACTCAGGCCCTGTACCGCCAGGTCAGCACCTATCCCCGGTTGGTCGGTGAAGGCGTCGACGGTAGCGCCCGGGACCTGAGCCTCGCTCACCTGCACCGCCTGGCCCGACAGTTGGCGGAGCCTCTGCTGCGTGGCGAGGAGACCCGCGCCGCCGGCGTGTATCGGGACCTACGGGGCACCGGACGCACCTGCTCCGACACTATTGAGATCAGGGTTCTGGCTGGTCAGGGCCGCATCGAGACACTATTCGTGTGCGCTGGCGTGCCCGTCGGCGGCGCGGGGGTCATTCGGCTGGACACCAACACCGGCGAGATCGATCACCTGGGTTCGGCGGCAGTGTCCACGCTTCGCCACGGCGGTACGGTGTACGTCGTGCCCCGCGATCGTATGCCGGACGGTGCACCGATGGCCGCGATTCTGCGGCTCTGATCGGTCACCGGGGCATGCCGTGGTCAGCTCTGGCCGAACGCCGCGCCCAGTCCGGTGAGGTCGATCGAGCGCCGGGCGTGTTCCGGGACGTGGTCGACCAGCGGCCGCATCGCCTCCAGGGCGGTGAGGATCTGCCGGGCGACGCGCTCCACCGGCCGCATGGCGTCCACCGCGACCAGGATGCCTCGCGAGGCGTACCAGCCGACGATGGGTTGGGTCACCTCGTGGTAGAGGGCGAGCCGCCGGCGGATGACGTGCTCGGCGTCGTCCGACCGACCCTCCAGGGCCGCCCGGGCCAGCAACCGCCGCGCGAGCTCCTCGTCGTCGGCCTTCAGATGCAACGCCACGTTCGCGGTCATCTCCAGGCCGCGGCCGATCTCATACAGTGCGCGCGCCTGTGCCATGTTGCGTGGCATGCCGTCCAGAACGTACCCGCCGCCGGCGGTCTTCGCCTTGCCGAACGCGGCGCGCACCATCTCCAGGACTATCTCGTCCGGCACCAGGTCACCGCGACCGAGGTGGTCTCGGACGGCGCGGCCCAGCGCGGTGCCCCGGGCCACGTGGTCGCGCAGCAGATCACCGGTGGCAATGTGCGGGATCCCGAAATGTGTGGCGATCAAGGCCCCTTGGGTGCCTTTGCCCGCTCCGGGAGGCGCGACCAGTAAGACCCGCATCACGCATGTCCTTTCCGATGGGCCGGCGCGTCCTTTACGGCGGCGCCGTCACGCTGACGATCGTAAGACCTGTTCCGGATCCGCGGCGGAACCGACCTTCGCGCTGTCGGCCGTGCTTCGTGCCTTGGCCTGCTTGCCGGCTGTCGGCAGGATACGACGCCGCCGCTTGACCGACGGCTGCTTCACCTCCAGAACGGCGGGTGCCGAGCATGGGGGAGACTCGCGTCCGGGAGTCCTGCCCGCGGCGCATCTCAGTTACCTAGTTTAGTTGGATCTACGACCCGTGCCCGGCAAGGCTGGGTCGAGGTAGCAGGCGGGATCGCTGATGGTGACCGGTGGCGGCACCAGCGGGAAGTCGGCGCCGCCAACGAGGTGTTTCGGCAGGTACGGGTCGCCGGTGCGATCGCACGCCGGCCACCTGTTTCTGCCGGTAGTCGGCAAGGTGTGGGGGAAGTTCTTGGCCGGGTTCTGCCGCTGCACGGCGGCCGTGTGGCGACGAGGATGGTATCTGAGCGACGGGGCATACCGATGGCGGCAGGTACGGCGCAGCGGTCGTTCGAGTCTCACTCCTGTGTTCTCTCAACCGTGAAAGGGGTGGTGTGACCGTGCCCGCGAATCTCGCCTCGCCTGCCCAGCCGGCCGGGCAGCGTCGAACCGCCAGCGCGCCGCCTACGACTCCGCCGGCTGCGGTCGCGGTCGACCTCGGCAGCAGCACCGTCGGGGTATGGGCGGCGCACCGCGGCACCATCACCGGACCGTGTGGCGACGCACTCGCCTCGACAAGCAGCCTGGTGAGGCGCGGCCGCGTCCTCGACGTCGAGGGCTGCATCAGCCTGCTGTCGCAATTGATCCGGCGCTACTACGAACCCGTACCGGCTGGGGCAGTCGTGGCGGCGTGCCGGCCGGTGTTGGCCAGCGAGCAGGATCAGGCCGTGCTGCGGCACGTGCTCGAGGCGGTCTTTGCGCCCACCCGGCTGGTGTTCATCGACACCGTCCGCGCCGCCGCGATCGGCTGCGGTGCCGCCGCCGGCACACTGTTGATCGCCGACCTAGGCGCCCAGCTGACCGAGGTCGCGTTGCTGAAACACGGCCGTGTCGTCGCCGCCCGTCGCGCCGAGATCGGCACCCGTGACCTCGCCCGAGGCGGGACCGTGGACCTCATCGCCGAGGTCGTCGCGCGCCGTGTCGCCGATCTGCGGGGTGCCACGGCCGGGAAAGACCTGGCGCCCGCGATCTCTCGCGGCATGCTGCTGGTGGGTGACGGCGCCGTCCGCCCCGACCTTGGGGTTGCGCTGTCCACGGCGCTGCGCCTGCGGGTGCAGCGCGGCGCGTCCCCGCGTGCCGCCGCGCTCAACGGCGCCGGCTTGGCTGCCATGTCACTACTACCCCACCCCACCCAGTCCTGACGCCGCCACCGAGCTTTCGGAGGACACCGATGACCATCGCCGCGCACAAGACCGAAACCATCGCGGACGAACCCCAGGAACTGCTGCGTCGCATGCTCGAGGAGAAGTTCGTCGCCCAGACGAACCGGCTTACCGAACTGACCATCCGCGGCCGGCTCCCCGGGCACGGTGGCTACGACTCGCACACGCTGGACATCCTGTCCGTCGCGGCCCGACAGGCCATCGCCGACACGGCACACGCACTGCGACGTATGTCCGAGGGCACCTACGGCCTCTGCGAGGACTGCCAACGGCCGATTCCCCTCGGGCGCCTGCGTGCCGTGCCGCACGCCCGCTACTGCACCCGGTGTTGCCGACACTGCCCCGATTGAACACCGCCGTCCGCGTACGGCAACTCACGCGCGTCCTCCCGCACCGCGCCTACCCGCCGCCGCGGACTCGCGGAGCGCAGCGGCCCGGTAATAAACTTGTAGTTGACGGGGCATCCGGCGGATGGAGTCCAGCCATGCTTTCGGACGCAGAGCAGCGCCAACTGACCGCCATTGAGTTCCAGCTTCGCGTCGATGATCCGGACTTCGTCGAGCTGTTCACCGACGGACGGCAACGGCGTTCGCGCGGGGGATGGCGCGGGCGGGTAGCCCTGATCACGTTTGTTCTCACGGTCATCGCGATCGGTATCGGGTTGGCGGTCGGCAGTGTCATCATGGTGGTGATCGCATTGACCACAGTGGGTGCGCTGTCCGGTTGGTGGATCACCGGTCGGCGTCGCCGACGTCCTTGACGGTCTTGCTCCAGGCACGGGCGGAGTTCGGCTACGCAGCACGGTGTCGGGATTGGCGGCCAAGGGCTGTCACCGGCCGCGATCTGCGGAACTGATCGGTCCGGTATGGCCGCCCTCGATCGGGAGCGACATCGGTGGGTTCAGCCGGCGCCTGCGAGCGGCTCGGCGGGCCAGTTGAGGGCCTTCGCACCCAGGACGGCAGCCTGCAGCGTGAATCGGTGTTCCGGCTCGGCCGGGTCGTACCCGGTCAATGTCTTGATCCTTTCGAGCCGATAGGTCACTGTGCGCACCGACACGTGCAGGCGCTTCGCCGATTCAGTGGCCACTGCCCCGGTGGCGAAGTAGGCGTCTAACGTCTCCAGCAGCGGTTTGGCGCCATCGCGAGCCTGCACCAGCGGGCTGAGCACCGTGCCGACGAGGTCGACGATGGCGGACTGGTCGCGTAGCAGGACGCGGTAGACGAGCAGGTCGTGGGCATGGATCACAGGTTTGTCCACGAAGAGTCGCCCGGCCATGGTCAGCGACTCACGAGCCTCCTCGTACGAGCGGGCGATGCCGTAGAGGCCGGGGTGGGCCCGGCCGACTGCGACCCGCCAGGGCCGTCCGTGGCGTAGGCGGTTAAGTTCACCGTGCATTAGCTGGCCTAGATCGTTGTGCGGCTTATCGGTGGGTGTGGCGCGGTTCGTCGCGGCGGGATGCGCGGGGGCGAGCACGACCAGCAGCCCGTCCTTCGTGGCGACCAGGACGTCGCGGTCGCCGAGCCGGTTGAAGACGACCGACTCGAGGGCGCTGATCGCGGTGTCGGTGTGCGGCAGGCGCCGGCTCGGCGCGGCCAAGGCGACCTGGTGTACACGGGCGAGATCGAGACCGAACGGCTCGGCCCGCTCGACCAGGGTGGTCAGGTCGGAGTCACCGCGGAGCAGGTCGTCGATCAGGTCGCGGCGTAGCGTCTCCTCCCGGCGTACCAGGTCACGGCGGGCCACGGCGTAGCCTTCGGCGAGGGTTGCCACCGCGTCGTCGATGACGTGCAGCACCGCGGCCGCGGCGGCGCGAACCGCCTCACGGTCGCGGGAGCGCACCACAGCGGGCAGGTCCTGCCAGAGCCGTCGGGCCGCGGACAGATAAAGCTGGACCACCCGTCCGGCCGAGATGCCTTGCTCGGCTGCCTGCCGGCCCAGCCGGCCCACCGCGTCGAGCTCGGCGCGGTGGGGACGGCGACCGCTGACCGCGGCGTCGGCCAGCAGGGGTAGGTAGTCGCCGAGTAACTCCACCGGTGCGCCGCCGGCGTCGCGGGCGGCGGCGCTGGCCACGTCGACCAGCCATGAGTCCGGGGGAGACGCGGATGCTGCCGGTAGTCGTCTGCTGCTGTCGGTCACGCCGTCTCACCTTTCACGAGCGTCTGTGCCCAACGACCCGTTACGGCAGACGAGACGCCAACCGGGGCCGGCGTTCGGCGTCCGGTGGTGCTGGCCTGTATTTGTCGACTACCGGCAGCTTAGACCCGAACAGTGTGTGGTGTGTGCTGCGCTGACCCCTCCGGTGCGGGTATCGCCAGACGGCATGGATACGAAACGCCGGGGGCAGAGCCGCCCTGCACCTCCCGGAGCCAACCAACGTTGCGGGCAGACCCGCGCATGCTGCCGCAGACCGATGCCGCGGTCGGGTGCGCGCCTGCAGCGCCCGCCGTGTAGGCCATACAGTGGCGGTATGACTGCCGAGCGGGGTCTCGATCAGGCCGTGTACCCGGGCACTGTCGCGCAGGTCGCCGAGCCGGACCATGTCCTGCTGCCCGGTCACGACGTGCCGTTGGGGCGTTACACCGTCGTACGCCGGCTGCTGCCGCACCGCCGGCGGCGTATGATCGGCGCCTGGTGCTTTGTGGATCACTTCGGTCCCGACGACGTCACCGGCCGACCCGGCATGCAGGTACCCCCGCATCCGCACACCGGCCTGCAGACCGTGACCTGGCTGGTCGACGGCGTCATCGAGCACCGCGACAGCCTGGGCAGCCATCAGACGATCGAGCCCGGACAGCTCAATCTGATGACCTCCGGACACGGCATCTCCCACTCCGAGTTCACCCCGACCGAGCACCCCGCGATCATGCACGGCCTGCAGTTGTGGGTGGCGCTGGCGGATGACTCCCGCCACGGCCCGGCCCGCTTCGAACACCACGACACCCTGCCGGCCCTTGACCTCGACGCGGCGACCGTGACCGTGGTCGTGGGTGAGTTAGGAGCGGCCCGCTCGCCCGCCCATGTCCACTCCGCACTGCTCGGTGCGGAGGTGCGCTACGTCGGCGCCGTTCACCACCGGTTGCCGGTCGATGCCGCCTTTGAACACGGAGTCCTGGTCATGTCCGGCGCAGCGACGGTTGCCGGCATGGATCTCGCGCCCGGCTCGCTGCTCTACCTCGGCCCGGGCCGCACTGAGATCCCGGTGGCGGTGCCGGGGCCGGCCAGGTTGTTCTTGCTCGGAGGCGTGCCCTTCGAAGAACCGCTGGTGATGTGGTGGAACTTCGTCGGCCGCTCGCACGAGGAGATCGTGGCGGCGCGGGACGACTGGATGTCCGGGCGGCGCTTCGGCGCGGTCGCTGACTGCGCCGCTGACCGGCTGCCCGCCCCGGAGATGCCCACCGTACGGTTGAAGGCCCGTGACCGTCACGGCAACACCAGGTAAGCCGCCCGGACCGCTCGCCGAGGGAATGCCGATCCGCTCCTGCCTCGGCGGAGCCTGCATGGTGGTGCTGACACGGCACGTGTGTCAGGCTGGCCGGGAGTCGCGTTGCGCGGCAAATGACGCCACGCGTACCCCTCGTCCATAGTCAGGTCCCGCGGCGAGGCCGTGGATGCCCGTTCTAAATTCCTCGGAGGTGAATGTCATGTCTGCTGTCGCCGGAGCACCGGTGGTCGTCGGCGTCGACGGGTCACCGAGGAGCTTGGAGGCGGTCACAACGGCCGCGGCCGAGGCCGCCCTGCGCGAACGGTCACTGCGCATCGTGCACGCCTTCATCTGGCCTACGATGAAGATGGGCAGATTGCCGGGTATGCCGGCGCCGTCGCTGGCTCCGTTCGAGGAGCAGGCCAAGCGCTATCTGGACGAGGCCGTCCACATAGCCGCCGAGGCCGCGCCCGACGTTCCCGTCACGACCGAATTGATCACCGGAGCTGCCGTCCCGGTGTTGTTGGCGGAGAGCCGCTACGCCGACCTGATTGTGTTGGGCGATCGCGGCCTGGGCGCCTTCAGCGGGCTGATCGTCGGCTCCGTGGCTGTCCAGATCGTCACGTATGGACAGTGTCCCGTGCTGGTCGTGCGTGGAGAGTCGCGCCGCGCGGGTCCGTGCGTGGTAGGAGTGGACGGGTCGGAGGCGTCAGCTCGAGCGGTGGAGTTCGCCGCAAAGGAGGCGGCGCGGCGCGGCGCCGAGTTGGTCGCGGTTCGTGCCTGGCAGTCATTGACGTCTCTGAGCCCGGGCGATGTGCCGCCGCTCAGCTACGACGATTCGCTTGTCGAGGAGGGGGAGCGGCGCCTGCTGACGGAGTCGCTGTTGGGACTGGGCGAACGCTATCCGGATCTTCAAATCCGGCAGGAACTCACGAACGGGTCGGCTGCCCGGGTGCTGACAGAACGTTCGCGTGAAGCGCAGCTCATCGTGGTCGGCGCCCGTGGCCGCGGCGGTTTCGCCGGGCTCATGCTCGGCTCGGTCAGCCAGCACCTGATCTACAAAGCGCAGTGCCCAGTGGCCGTGATTCGTGGACGGAAGGACGGGTGAGTTCGTTCTCGGTGCTGGCGTGCAAGGCTCGGGTTGGTCACTTTCGTCGCGCCAACGGTGGAGCAGGACCAGTGCGCTGGCCTTCGGGCGACGGTCCCGGGTGAAGGTGCCTTTTGCCGTGAGACGGGACGAGTAGGACAGCGCCAACAACCTCCCGGCTGCGATCACCAGCCTGCCGGATTGGCCCTGGCCGCATAACCACCGAAGGATTTATGGAGCGAACCACTTAGCCCTGCGATTCGCCGGCGCTGAGCCCGGGGTCCGCACCGGGCCGGTGGGGTCCACACGGATAGTCGCCGCCGGGACGCATGAACTCGGCTGATAGGGGTAGCCCCGCCCCCGCGAGTATTGACGGACCTGAGTCGACCATCCCGGCGGGCGCGCGCATTGCCCCGGCGAAGGGGCGGCCTGACCTTATTGAAGGAGGCAGCCGCCGATTTCCCTTACCCATGGATCGACTTGCGACGGCCATCAATCGTTGGCGCTCGCGCGCCGAGCGACGGAAGCATGCGTCACCATCCAGTTCCTGGAGGGAATCTATGCGTACGTCAACATCCCTACTGTCTTCTGCAACGGCGTTGGCTCTGCTGGCGCCCATGTCTGTTGCTCGACCTGCGCACAGCCACCAATTCATATCTGCTGGCGCCTACGCCGCCCATCCTGCGGAGGATGACGAGCCGGGCACGCGCTATTGGATCAGGCCTGACGATCTTCCGGCGCCGGTCAACGACGGCGACCCGGAAGACCCGGACTTCATGAACAGCCCCACACTTGTTGACCCGCCGCGCGGGATGAAGCCGAAGGTGCCGGACGGCTTCGCGGTACGCGTGGTCGCCAGGGGCCTGAACCAGCCAAGGGTCATGCGGACCGCCCCGAACGGAGACGTCTTCGTGGCGGAGAGCGGGAGCGGACGCGTCCTGGTCTTGGCCGCCAAGTCCCTGCGTCACCCGCCGGCTACGCCGGTGGTCTTTACCGAAGGCTTGGATCGGCCCTTCGGTATCGCGTTCTATCCGCCGGACAAGCCGCGATACGTCTATGTCGCAGCGGCCGACCAGGTCGTTCGCTTCCCGTATCGGGCCGGCGATCGGACGGCGAGAGGACCTGCCGAGGTCATCATCGCGGACATCCCCACCGAACGGCACTGGACCCGCGACCTGGCGGTTGCCCCGGACGGGAGACATCTGTTCGTCTCGATCGGCTCGGCGTCCAATGTCGCCGGCGCCATGCCGGAGAAGACGCCGGCAGAGATCCGGGCCTGGGAGGCGACCCACGGGCGCGGCGCCGCGTGGGCCGAGGAAGAAAACCGTGCCGTGGTACGCGTCTTCGAACCGGAAGGCAGGAACGTCCGCAACTATGCGACCGGTCTGCGCAACTGCTCGGGCATGACCGTCCAGCCGCGCACCGGCTCCCTGTGGTGCACGGGCAACGAACGCGACCACCTCGGCGCCGACCTTGTGCCCGATTTCCTGACCAGGATTCGAGACGGCGGGTTCTACGGCTGGCCCTGGTACTACACCGGCGGCAACGAAGACCCGGCCCACGCCGGCGAGCGCCCCGACCTGCAGGACGAGGTCATCGTGCCCGACGTCCTGATCCAGGCGCACTCGTCCACCATGCAGATGGTCTTCTACGACGAGAACGCGTTTCCCGGGCGCTACCACGGCGACGCCTTTGCCACCCTGCGCGGCTCCTGGAACCGGGAGAACAGGACGGGGTACAAGGTGGTTCGCGCCATCATGGTCAACGGCCGGCCAACCGGCGTTTACGAGGACTTCATGACCGGGTTCGTGCTGGACGAGGAGCGGGTCTGGGGCCGACCCACCGGCATCGTGGTCACCCACGATGGTGCCTTGCTGGTCAGCGACGACGCCAACGGCACGATCTTCAGGGTCGCACCGGAGCCCTCGAAGCACGATGGCAAGGCGCAGGGCCGAAGGTAGCCCGGCGGGCGGGGCGAGCGGACAACGGCCGCCCCGCCGTTTCCTTAACTTCGTGGCCGTCTCAACGCCTCAGGAGGCCTCATGACCACTGTCGCCGAGCAGATCATCGATGACCTGTACGCCGCCGGCGTACGCCACATCTACGGCCTTGTGGGGGACAGCCTCAACCCGATCACCGACGCGATCCGGCGACACCGCGACTTCCGGTGGATCCATGTCCACAACGAAGAAGCGGCTGCCTTCGCCGCCTCCGCGGAGGCGCAGGTGACCGGTCGGCTGGCAGTATGTGCCGGCAGCTGCGGGCCCGGCAACACCCACCTGATCCAGGGCCTGTACGACGCGCACCGCAGCGGCGCGCCGGTCCTGGCACTCGCATCCCACATCCCGTCCAGCGAGATCGGCACCGGGTACTTCCAGGAAACCCACCCGGAGCGGGTCTTCATCGACTGCAGCCACTTCTGTGAGATGGTCAACGGCGCCGGTCAGATGCCGCGGGTGCTCCGGATCGCCATGCAGACCGCCGTGGGGCGCGGCGGCGTGGCCGTGCTCGCGTTGCCCGGGGACATCAGTGCCCGGCCCGCCTCCAATCCCTCCACCCCTTTCGCGCTGACGTACGCCAAGCCGATCGAGACGCCGGCGACCGAGCAGGTTCAGCGGCTCGCCGAGCTGCTCACCGGCGCGGAGAAGATCATGCTCTTCGTCGGCGCCGGGGCGCGCGAGGCTCGCCAGGAAGTGCTCGACCTGGCGGGTGCCGTTCAGGCCCCGGTGGGCCACTCGCTGGGCGGCAAGGAGTGGATCCAGTTCGACAACCCCTACGACGTGGGAATGAGCGGCCTGCTCGGCTACGGCGCCTGCTATCAGGCGATGCACGACGCCGACCTGGTGGTGCTGCTGGGCACCGACTTCCCGTACGAGAGCTTCCTCCCGCAACGAAACACGGTCCAGGTCGACCGTGACCCCACACGCCTGGGCCGGCGTACGGCCCTCGAGCTGGGGATCGCCGCCGACGTGGGAGCCACGATCCGCGCCCTGCTTCCGCTTCTGACCAGGCGCTCGGAGGGCAAGTTCCTCGCCCGGATGCTGCACCGACACGCGGCCGCCCTCGAGGACGTCGTGCGGGCCCACACCAGCAAGACCGCATCGATGACGCCGATCAGCCCGGAATACGTCGCCGCGCAACTCGACGACCTCGCCGACGACGACGCCATCTTCACCGTCGACACCGGCATGTGCAACGTCTGGGCCGCGCGCTACCTCACTCCGACTGCCGGCCGCCGGGTCATCGGCTCCTTCCGCCACGGGTCGATGGCCAACGCGCTGCCACAGGCACTGGGTGCGCAGATCGCCTACCCGGGCCGCCAAGTCATCGCCATGTCCGGCGACGGCGGGTTGGCGATGCTGCTCGGGGAGCTGCTGACCGCACGGGAGCAGGCGCTGCCGGTGAAGGTCGTCGTGTTCAACAACGGTTCCCTCGGCATGATCCGGCTGGAGATGATGGTGGCCGGCTATCCGTATTACGAGACCGACCACGGCACCAACGACTACGCCGCGATCGCGGCGGCGTGCGGGCTCGACTCGGCTACCGTCGACGAGCCCGCCGAACTCGGTCCGACCCTGACGCGGATGCTGCAGGTGGACGGCCCCGCTCTCGTCGACGTGCGCACCGACCCGAATGCGCTGTCGATCCCACCGAAGATCACCGCCGAACAGGTCCGCGGCTTCGCGCTGGCCTCCATGCGCACCGTCCTCGACGGCGGTGTGGGCCGGATGGTCGAACTGGCACGCAGCAACATCCGCAACCTTCCGAGGCCTTGAACTCAGGTGGGGCTCGCGTGGCCAGGTACGGGTGCACCGATGACGAGGCCGGCGGCGGCTGCGGCGGCCGAGGCCTCGGCGAGCACCTGGCGCTCCGGGCGACCGAGGCGGCGGGCCAGGGCGGCGACCTGGTCGAACTCGGGCATCACCTGAACGATCACGCCGCGGCGGTGACCTACCTTGATTGCAACTGACCCGTCCGCGACCTCAACGTCGATGAAGGAGCGCGGCAGCGCGTGCTTGCGCAGGCCGGTCTCGCGGACGCCGAGTGTGCTGGTGTCACGGAAGATCCGTTCGCGCAGGGTTTGAGTGTGGTCGGGGTGGCACAGCACGCTGAGGGTGTGCGCGGGCCGGCCCTTCTTCATGGTGATCGGTACGAGCCAGGCGTCGGCGGCACCGTCGCGCAGCAGCGCCGCGAGGATCTCCGGCCACAGGCGGGGGTCGAGGTCGTCGATGTTGGCCTCGAGCAACACTGCGGGATCGCCGGGAGAGTCGGACGGCGCAGTCGGCGTCGGAGCACCGACGAGGACGCGTACCACGTTGGCTCGCCCGGGGGTGTCGCGACGACCGGCGCCGATCCCGATGGTGTCGATCCGCATGGGTGGCAGATCCTCGCAGCGGTCGGCCAGGGCGCGGATCGTCGCCATGCCGGTCGGTGTGGCCAGTTCCCCGGTGCCGCCGGCGCGTACCCGCCAGCCCTGCGCGAGGTGTGCCACCGCGGGCACCGGGACGGGCAGGTCGCCGTGTGCGGTGTGCACCCGGCCGGAGCCGACCGCGACTTCGCCTGCGCTGAGGGTCGCGACGCCGAGTTCTTCCAGGGCGGCGCAGACGCCGACGATGTCGGCGATGGAGTCGAGTGCACCGACCTCGTGGAAGTGCACGTCGTCGGCCGGGATGCCGTGCACGTGGGCCTCGGTGTCGGCGAGCCGGGCGAACACTGCGCTGGCCCGTTCGCGGACACGCTCCGGCAGGTCGGATCGGAACAGTAGGTCGTGGATGGCCGGCCAGGTGCGCTGGGGCAAATCCGCGGTCAAGGGCTGGACGTCCACGTGCACCGCGCGCAGGCCGGCCCGGGTGACCGTGGTGGGGTTGAGGCGGACGGCGTGGGGGATCACCGTGTCGACGGCGTGCTGGACCGCGCGCGGGTCGGCGCCGGCGTCGAGCAGGGCGCCGAGAAGCATGTCGCCGGCGACGCCGGCGGACGCGTCGACCCAGACGTGCCGGTGGCTGGTCACACGTCACCCGCCGGCGGTGGAGCGGCGATCTGAGCGGCGAGGTGCCCGGCGCCGTATCCGTTGTCGATGTTCACCACGGCGACTCCCGGTGCGCAGGCGTTGAGCATGGCCAACAGCGCTGCGAGGCCGTCGAAGGCAGCGCCGTATCCCACGGACGTCGGCAGGGCGACCACGGGGACAGCGACGAGACCGGCCACGACGCTGGGCAGGGCGCCGTCCATCCCGGCGGCCACCACGACGACGCGGGCCCGGCGCAGCAGGCCCAGTTGGGCGAGGATCCGGTGCAGGCCGGCGACCCCGACATCGACGACGAGTTCGGTTGGCCGGCCCAGATAGCGCGCCGTCTGCATGGCCTCGCGGGCGACGGGCAGATCGGACGTGCCGGCTGCCACCACGACCACCAGCCCGCCGGTCGGCGGGGGCGGCTGCGGTGGCCAGGCCAGCAGGGCCGCGTCGGCGTCGTGCCAGGCGTCGGGCAGTTCCCCCAGCACCGCCGTGGCGTGTTCGGGACCAGCCCGGGTGAAAAGCGTGACGACGTCCGGCCGGTCGCGGACCGCGGCGGCGATGGCGGCGACCTGCCCCGGTGTCTTTCCCTCGCAGTACACGGCCTCGGGATATCCGCGCCGTGCGGTACGGTCCAGATCGAGCTCGGCGAACGATGCCAGGTCGTCAGGCATGAGGCCCCTGGACGAGGGGAAGGGTGAACGCGCCCGACTGCACACCGGCCAGGTCGACGGCCGCGAACCGGAACCCCGCGGCCATGACAGCGTCGCGGATCGCGCCGCGCAGCGGGTCGGTGACAGCTCTCGGCAGGTCCTTCGACGGCAGTTCGATGCGGGCAATCTCGCCATGGTGGCGGACCCGCAGCTCTGGGAAACCCAGCCGGCGCAGTTCTTCCTCCGCTCGCTCGATCTGCCGCAGCTTCTCCGGGGTGACGTCGGTGAAATGCGGGATGCGCGATGCCAGGCACGGCGCGGCCGGCTTGTCGGCACACGGCAGCTCGAGGGCGCGGGCGATGCTGCGTACCGCTGCCTTGTCGAGGCCGGCGTCCGCCAGCGGCCGCAGCACCCGGTGGGCGGCGGCGGCGCGGGCGCCCGGCCGGTCCGGCCGGCGGGCGTCGTCAGCGTTCTCGCCGTACGCGACCGCGTCCAGCCGATGCGCGATGACGACCTCGTCGGCGATCCGCGTGAACAGCTCATCCTTGCAGTGGAAGCACCTGTCCGCGCCGTTGGCCCGGTACGCCGCCCGATCCTGCTCGTGGGTGACCACCTCGACGACCGCGACACCGATATGCCGCGCGACCCGGTGGGCGGCGGCGCGCTCTTCGGCGGCCAGGCTCGCCGAGACACCTAGGATCGCGATGACCCGGTCGACGCCGAGCGCCCGGGCGGCCAGCGCCAGCAGCACCGACGAGTCGACCCCACCGGAGAAGGCGACGCCGAGCCGACCGATGTGAGCGAACCGGTCAGTCACGCCTGCCGTGTCGATCATGGTTGTCTCCGTTCGAGCGGTTACCGGACGTCGGATAGCTCACTTAGCGTGGGTGTAGACCGCCGCGGACGAGGACGTGCGGTGTGGACGGGACCGGACTGGCCGAGGCACCTGGTGTTCCCACGATCGACGATTTCGCGAAGGCGGCTGCCAGTGCACGCATCAGTGAGTCAGCCGTGCCGTCTGGTGGTGCATCAGTAGACCACTATCGCAGGCGGTACAGGACTTCACCGGCCTCGGCGACGACGAGCGTGTCCGGGTCGGCTGCCAGCAGCTCCGGGTCGACCGAGGCGGGGTCCAGGTAGTCCAAGTTGGCCGCCCGGACCACGTCCTCGGGGATGCCGGTGGCCAGGGAGACCGTGACGCGGCCGTGTTCGCCCTGCTCCGGATCGTAGGTGCCGGCGCCGCGCAGATGGGTGGAGTGCGCGAGAACACCCCAGTGGTGGTGCGAGAAGCGCTCCCATTGTTTGAGGAAGTAGTCCCGGCAGTGGTAGCCGATCTGCTCGATCTCCGGGTGCATCGCTGAGATCCGGGTGATGTGCGGGGCGTACACGATGACCTGGCCGCCGTCGGCGACCACGGGTTCGACCTTGTAGAAACCCTTGGCGCCGGTCCACATGTCGTCGTACTTGACCGGGACGACGGACACGACCCGGCGGACCGGGGCGTCGAGGTAGCGGACGTGGGTCTGGGCGGACACGTCGGCGCACGCGGCCCACGCTGCCTCGGGCGGCCCGAACGACGCGGCGTGCAGCTCGCCGGTGCCGGACTTGACCACCAGGCACAGCGCGAGACGCCGGCTGGGGATCATGGCGGCCGCCCGGTCGATCAGCGCGCGGACCGGGGTGATGCCGCGGGTGCCGATGATCTGTGCGCTGGTGATCAGGGCGCCCAGCCAGTGGGAGAAGTCGATGATCTCCTGACCGGCGACACCGGGGAAGAAGTACTTGTTGCCGCCGGAGAAGCCGACCACCTCGTGCGGGAAGACCGGGCCGATCACCAGGCAGACGTCGTGGTCGACCACGGCCCGGTTGAGCACCACCGGCACCGGTTGGCGCAGCCGTCCCTCGGACAGCTCGGCGACCTGCTCGGCGTCGATATCGCCGACGGTCACGAACGTTTCGGGCTTCCACCACTCGTGGTTGAGCACGGTGAAGCCGGCGTACGGGCTGCCCAGGTACACCTCCAGCTGGGTCGGTCCCATCGCCGCATGCGTGCCGAGTGCGACCAGCACGGTGACCCGCGACGCCCGCCCGTGCAGGGCCTGGTGCACCGCGGACAGCAGCAGCGGCATCGGGCAGCTGCGGGTGCCGTCGGGCACGATCACGCAGACGCTGCGCCCATCGAGGTCCGCGCCGGCCAGCGACCGCAGCACGAACGCGCGAACCTGCTGGTCGTCGAGAATCTCGTCAGGCCCGCCGATGCGGTCGGCCGTCAGCATCGTGTTCGTCATACCTGCACCCTCCGCTGGGACGGCGGCCGAAGCAAGCCTGCAGGCAATACATGGCTACCGATTGCTACTGAAGGCTGGCGGGACGACGCTGGAGGCATGTCCCCCGCGACCGCACCCCTCGCCTCGCATCCCGACCGCCTCCTGCCGTCCGATCCGGTCGTCCGCCCCATCGCGCGACGGCTCTACGCCGCGGTCCGCGACCTGCCGATCGTGTCGCCGCACGGGCACGTCGACCCGCGGATCCTGCTGGCGGACGAGCCGTTCGCCGATCCGGCGAGCCTGCTGATCCAGCCGGACCACTACGTGACCCGGCTGCTGCACGCGGGGGGCGTGTCGCTGGCGTCGCTCGGGGTCGGCGAGGGCCCGCTGTCCGAGGACCGGGCCCGGGCCGCGTGGCGGCTGCTGTGCGCGAACTGGCATCTGCTGCGCGGCACGCCGGTGCGGTTCTGGTTCGACGGCGAGCTGGCCGGCATTTTCGGCGTGACGCAGCGGCCGAGCGCGGCCAACGCCGACGCCCTCTACGACCAGATCGCCGGCTGGCTGCAGGATCCGGCACACCGGCCGCGGAGCCTGCTCGATCGGTTCGGCATCGAGTTCCTCGCGACCACCGACGACCCCGCCGACGACCTCGCCGCACACGCCGCTCTCGCGGCCGACCCGACGGTCACGACGCGGATCGCGCCGACATTCCGCCCGGACCGGTATCTGGAGCTCGCAGCGCCTGGCTGGGCGGAGGCCGTCAAGCGCCTCGGCGTAGTCGCCGACTCCGACGTCGGCCACTACGCCGGCTTCCTGGCCGCACTCGAGCGCCGCCGCCGGTACTTCGTCGAACACGGCGCGGTTTCCACCGATCATGGCCACGCCGACGCGGTCACGGCGCCACTGAAGCCGGCCGACGCCGCCGGCATCTACTCCCGCGCGCTCGCCGGGCAGGTGACCGCGGCGGAGGCGGCGGCGTTCCGGCGCCACATGATGCTGGAGATGGCGCAGATGTCCTGCGAGGACGGCCTGGTCATGACGCTGCACCCGGGCATCCACCGCAACCACCATCCGCCGACCCTGCGCCGGTACGGCCCGGACACCGGGCACGACATCCCGGTCGCGGTCGAGTACACCCGTGCACTGCAGCCGCTGCTGGAGCGCTACGGCACCCACCCGAACCTGCACCTGGTGCTGTTCACGGTGGACCTGGACGTGCTCAGCCGCGAGATCGCGCCGCTGGCCGGCTTCTACCCGTCGGTGTATGCCGGCGCTCCATGGTGGTTCCTGGACAATCCGACGGCGATCCGTGAATTTCACGGGGCGGTCACCGAGATCGCCGGGTTGAGCCGGCTGTCCGGGTTCATCGACGACACCCGCGCCTTCTGCTCCATCCCCGCCCGGCACGACATGTCGCGCCGGCTCGACGCCGGTTTCCTCGCCCGGCTGGTCGCCGAGCACCGCCTCGACGAGGACGAGGCCGTCGACAGCCTGGTCGGCTTGGTCGTCGACCAGCCTCGCAAGGTGTTCAAGCTGTGAGCGCCGCCCGACTGTCGCGCACCGCCGCGGCGCCGCCGGTGCGGATGGTCCACCTCGGGCTCGGCAACTTCTTCCGCGCACATCAGGCCCGGTACACCGCCGCCTCGCCGGACGCCGGCGAGTGGGGGATCGCCGCCTTCACCGGCCGCTCGTCCGCCCTCGCCGACGCGTTGACCGCTCAGCAGGGCCGGTACACCCTCGTCACACGCGCAGCGGACGGGGACACCTGCGAGGTGATCGACAGCGTCGTCGCCGCTCACCCCGGCACCGACCTGGACACCTGGTACGACTACCTGACCCGGCCGGAGGTCCGCATCGTCACACTCACCGTCACCGAGGCCGCGTACCTGCGCGGCCCGGACGGCGGGCTCGACGCCACCCGCACCGACGTGCGCACGGACCTCGCGGCGATGCGGTCCGACCCGCGCGCGGCCGTGGCCACCGTGCCGGCCCGCCTGGCGGCCGGACTGAGCGCGCGGCGAGCGGCCGGCGCCGGTCCCATCACGGTGGTGTCCTGCGACAACCTGCCCGACAACGGAGCCGTCACGGCGCGCGTGGTGGCCGACCTCGCCGGCCTGCTCGACCCAACCCTGCCCGGCTGGGTCCGGGACACCGTTTCGTTCGTCACCACGATGGTCGACCGGATCACCCCGGCCACCACCGAGGACGACATCCGTTCCGTCGCCGAGCAGACCGGCCTCGCCGACGCGGCGCCGGTCGTCACCGAGCCCTACAGCGAGTGGGTGCTCAGCGGTGAATTCCCGGTCGGGCGCCCGGCCTGGGAGGCCGCCGGAGCGCGGTTCGTCACCGATGTCATCCCGTACGAGCGGCGCAAGCTGTGGCTGCTCAACGGCGGCCACTCGCTGCTCGCGTACGCCGGCAGCGCCCGTGGCCACGACACGGTTGCGCAGGCCGTCGCCGATCCGCACTGCCGGCGCTGGTTGCAGCAGTGGTGGGACGAGGCAGCGCGGCACCTCCGGCTGCCCGACGACGAGGTCACCGCGTACCGGACGGCTCTGCTCGAACGGTGGTCCAACGCGCGCATCCAGCACCGGCTGGCGCAGATCGCCGCCGACGGCTCGCTCAAGCTGCCGGTCCGGATCCTGCCGGTGCTGCGCGCCGAGCGCGCCGCCGGCCGGATGCCCACCGGCGCGGTCCGGGCCCTCGCCGCCTGGATCGCTCACCTGCGGGGTACCGGCGCACCGGTGAACGATGCGGCCGCCGACGCCGTGCTCGGCGCGGCGGGCGGGAGACCGGCCGAGGCCACCGGCCGAGTTCTGGCGCTGCTCGACGCCGACCTCGCCACCGACGACGCGCTGCTGGCAGAGCTGGCCGGCATGGTGGGCAAGCGATGACCCAGCCGCCGGCTGAGATCATCGTCGGCGTGGACGTCGGCACGACTGCCACCAAGGTGGTCGCCTTCGGTCTCGGCACGGCATGGCGCCGCATGGCGATCCGCGAGTACCCGCTGCTGGAGCCCGCGCCGGGTCTGCAAGTACAGAACCCGGACGCAATCATCGTCGCCGTCGTGGCGGCCCTCGCAGAAGTCGTCGCCGCCGCGCCTGGCGCCCGGGTGGCCGGCGTGTCTGTCAGCGCCGCCATGCACGGCCTGCTGGCGGTGGACGACACCGGGACGCCGCTGACGCCGGTGATCACATGGGCGGATGCGCGGTCCTCCGCCGAGGCCGCCGCCCTGCACGCCGACGGGACCGCGACGCTGTTGCACCGTCAGACCGGCACGCCGGTGCATCCCATGACGCCGCAGACCAAGCTGATGTGGTTCAGCCGCCACGAGCCGCTACTGGCCGTCCGAGCCCGCTGGTGGGCGGGACTCAAGGACTACGTGCTGTACCGGCTGACCGGCCGGCTCGTGGCTGAACTGTCGTCGGCCTCCGCGACCGGCCTGCTCGACATGGCCACCCGACAATGGAGCCCGATGGCCGCGGAGCTGGCCGGTGTGCGGCTCGACCAGCTGCCCCCGATCGTTGCCACGACGGCCGTCCTTCCACTCGCCCGGCAGATCGCCGCCCAGACCGGCCTGCCGCCCGGCACACCGGTCGTCGCCGGCGCCGCCGACGGCCCGCTGGGCAACCTGGGCACCGCCGCGGTGAGCCCCGGCGTCGCCGGGCTGTCCCTGGGCACCAGTGGCGCCATCCGCGCGGTCGTGCCAGAGCCGGCCGTCGACGACGCCGGCCACCTGTTCTGCTATGCACTGACCGACGTGGACTGGGTCATCGGGGGAGCGGTCAGCAACGGCGGCATCGTGGCGCGCTGGGCCGGCGAGATATTCGGCGCGACCTCCGATACGGACGTGATGAGCCTGGCCGCAGCAGTGCCGCCGGGAAGCGACGGCCTGATCATGCTGCCGTATCTGCTCGCCGAACGCGCACCGTTGTGGGATCCGGCGATTCCCGGGGCATTTTTGGGCGTGCGCCGGCATCATGCCCGCGGTCATTTCGTCCGCGCCGCCGTGGAGGGCGTGTGCCTGCAGATGTCGACCATTCTCGCCCACCTTGACCTGATTGTTCCGGTGCACGAGGTCCGTGCCACCGGCGGCACGCTGCGCGCCGCCCTGTGGCGCGAGGCCATGGCCGCCGCGGTGAATCGACCGCTGCTTGTCACTGCGAGCGCCGAGGGCACTGCACTGGGCGCGGCCGCTCTCGGCCTGTACGCGCTTGGTCGCTCGCCGACGCTGTTTGACGCAGCCGATGCCTTAGTCACGCCGGGGGAGCGGGCCGCAACGCCGGTGACGGTGGCTCCAGAACTGGCCGCTACGTTCGACCGGATGAGAGCCCGGGTCCCGGAATTGCTCCGCGCCTATCAAGCGGTGTCCGCGCTCTTCGAGGGGCCCCAGGTGTCAAGCCGCCGCACGACGACCGACGGCGACCGCCTACGTAGCGACGGTATTACCGACGGCGTGGCCGAGCTTTCCGGGTGAGAGAACTACCCGCGCCGGTCTTCCCGGCGGCTGCATCCGCGGAGTCGCTGGACGGTAGGCAAGGCAGCAACTGTTGTCGGGCTCAAGCCCAAATGGTTGGCCCTATCAAACTATGTGGGATATGGCCCTCCGCCGCTCCTGAGTCACCCTGGTCGGGTGCGTCAGGAGGGGGCGAAGAACCGGCTCGTGCGGGCGGAGCCGACAAGCGCCTTCGGCATATGCACGGGCTCAGCGAGCACGGTGAAGTGCATACCGGAGGCAGGCGTCCCACCATGCGAGTGTCAATGGACCGCGCGGCGGGCTCGGGTCTCGGCGACCATGGTGGCGAAGGTCTGCTCCGTGAGCGGGTACCGGAAGAAGATCAGTATTCCGAGCAGGATGAATACGACCGGGATGAAGCCGGAGGCGTACCGGATCGCGTCGAGCGCCTGCTCGTTTTGGTTCGGGGCGCCGCCGACGTACCCTCCGAAAGCGATCGCGTAGGCGGCGATCGCGCCGCCGATCGCCTGGCCGAGCTTGCGGGTGAAGGAGAACAGGGCGTACGTGATGCCTTCGGTGCGGACTCCGGTCTTCCATTCGCCGTACTCGACGGTGTCGGCCTCCAGCGCCCACATGAGGGTGTTGATGCCGGCCGTGGCGATGCCCATGATGCCGAAGAAGGTCATGGGCACCCATGGCGTCGACGGCGGTGACAGCGAGATGCCGATGCCGGCCAGCACCCCCACGACTCCGAACGACAGAAACGCCTTTTTCTTGCCGATGCCGCGGACGAGCCTGGGCATCAGCGGCGCGACGAGGAAGATCGCTCCGACGCTGAGCACGGTCAGGGCGGTGAGCAGGTTCGCGTTGCCGAGCACGTCGCGGGCGTAGTAGACCTGCACGGTCTGCAGGGAGAACAACGCGGTCAGGAACGCTAGTGACGCCAGGCATAGCATGACCAGCGGTTTGTTGCTCCTGAGGGTGGTGAAGCTCTGCCGGGCGCTGACGTGTGGGACGTCGCGCTGGACCGCCTCGCGGGCGGTGGCGAACAGCAGCAGGTACAGGGCGAAGCCGACCATCGCGAAGACCGCTGTGGTGATCAGAAGAGATCGTTGGAAGCCGTCGGGGTCGCCGCGGTACTGCTGGATCTGTGGCGAGACGACGAAGGCCAGCATGATGATGGTGACCGCGGTGCCGATCATGCGGAAGCTGGCGAGTTTCGCGCGTTCGCCGGGGTGCTGGGTCATCGCCGCGGCCAGCGAGCCGTAGGGGATATTGACCAGGCTGTACGCCAGGCCCAGCAGGCCGTATGTGAGGTAGGCCAGAACCAGTTCCAGGCCGCTGTCGGCAGCCAGTCCGGGCAGGGTGAACGTGGCGACGCTCAACAGCAGCGCGGGCAGGCCGGCGAAGAGGAAGAACGGCCGGAACTTGCCCCAGCGGGTCATGGTCTTGTCGACGACCCGGCCGGCGAAGATGTCCGCGAAGCCGTCCCAGACGCGGATGACCAGGAACAGCGTGCCGGCCGCCGACGCACTGATCCCGACGACGTCGGTGTAGTAGATGAGCAGGAAGAACGACGTCATGGAGAACGCCAGGTTGTTCGCCGCGTCACCGGCGGCGTACCCGAGGAACTGCAGCGGGCGGAGCTTGCGGGCGGTGGCGGGCGCAGTGGTGGTGGTCATGGTGGTCAGGTGTCCTTCCGCCAGCGGCGCCGCAGCGCGTACGCGGCTGCCTTGGGCTGGCGGTCGCGGGTGAAGACGCCCTTCTTGTTGCCGCCGACCCGCATCACGCCGGAGGTGGTGGCGAAGTCGGCGAAGTTCCACACCTGCTCGCCCACGACCGCGTCGATGCGGTCGAAGACCCGGTGGTTCATGTCGAGGTAGTCCACCTGGTACTCCTCGGACCACGGCTGGGTGGCGACCGAGTGCAGACCAGGGTACGTGTCGGCGCCGTACTCGGTGATGATGATGGGCTTGTTCTCGCCGGCCCATCCGCGTAGCTCCTGCTCCCAGGCCAGCTCGGCGGCGTCCAGGTCACCGGTGTGGGTGTACCAGCCGTAGTAGCGGTTGAGCATCAGCACGTCGGCGAACTGCGACACCCGGCATTTCCCGTACGGCGCGAGCATGACGTTGACAAAGCCGACCGGCCGCGTCGGGTCGAGCTCGCGGGTGAGCGCGAACAGCGGCCGGAAGTAATCCTCCGCGCCTTCGGTGTCGCTCTCCGGCTCGTTGGCGATCGACCACAGCACAACGCTGGGGTGGTTCTTGTCCCGGGCGACCAGTTCCCGGATTGCCTGCGCGTGAACCTCCCGGCTGGTGTCGTTGATGGTCTCCGGGCTGAACGTGGTGTAGCCCTGGGAGCCGAAGATCCCGCCGCCGAGGCCCATGTTGAGACCGACGGCCGCGGTCTCGTCGATGATCACGATGCCGCGGCGGTCGGCGTAGTCGAGCACCTCTTCCGAGTACGGGTAGTGCGAGGTGCGGAAGGAGTTTGCGCCGATCCAGTCCAGCAGCGCGAAGTCGTGCACCATGAACGCGTCGTTGTGGCCCTTGCCGATGACGGCGAGATCCTCATGCTTGCCGAATCCGGTGAAGTGGAACGGCTCGTCATTGATCAGGAAGCGGTTGCCGGCCACCCGCACGGTACGCACGCCAACGCTCTGGTGATAGCTGTCCACCAGCGCGCCGTCGCCGTCGGTGAGCTGCACCTCGAGGTCGTAGAGATAGCCGTCGCCGGGCGCCCACCGGTGGACGTTCTCCACCGTCAGCGTGCCCGCCGCCCCGGCGGCCTCGGCGACCGGCCGGCCGGACGCGTCGCGCAGCACCACGCGTGTGCCGGCCGCACCGACGCCCTCGGTGGTGTACTCGACGGTGCCGGTAGCGCCGTCGAGGCCGGTCACCACGGTGACGTCGGTCAGATGGACCGGGTCGGTCTGGTATAGCCAGACCGACCGGTGGATGCCGGCGTAGTTGAAGAAGTCGTGCCAGTAGCGCTGGCGCGGCCCGGCCGGAGTGTTCTCGATGACGCCGGGCGGGATCGACTGGAAACTGAGCGTGTTGTTGACCAGCACGGTGACGCGGACCGGCTCCCCGGCGCGGACGTGTTCGGTGATCTCCGTCGCGAACGGCGTGTACCCGCCCTCATGGGAGAGGACCTCGGTGTCACCGACCCACACCGTGGCCCGGTGGGTGGCGGATTCGAAGTGAAGCACGATCCGGCGGCCGTCCCAGCCGCGGGGCACCCGCACGGTGCTCTGATACCACACGTCACCGATGTAGTCGCGTACGGCAGTGTCGGCCGCAAGGTCGTTGAAGCTGGCCGGAACCGCCATCTCGCGGGCATGGGGCAGCGGACCGGAGAACCACCGCGCGGCGCGGCCTTCGCCGGCCGGGTCGAGGGAGAACTGCCAGAGTCCGTCGAGCCGCTTGCGCTCCCGGGTGGCGGTGTCTTGAGGTCGAAGCACGCCAAGCCTCCAAGGTTGTCGTCTCATCGCCGCTCCCACCATTGGGCGCGCTCCAGGGCATCGAGGTCAACAAATTGCCCTTGCCTGGAAACGGCCGAGCCGCTTGCCGCCGCTCGGGGCGCAGCGGAAGATGGGATGGTCGAGTGGCGCGCCGGAGGAGGTCGTCTGCGATGTCGGTGTCCCCGTCCGACCATCCGATCAGGCCGGTTGTCACCATCTTCGAGTCCTACGGTTCCGGCGCGGATCTGGTCGGTTCGCGGGTGGCCGACACGCTCGGGGTGGCGTTCCACCCCCAGGCATTCTCCTCCGAACAGATCGAGGAGTCCCCGGAGCAGCGCGACGACGAGGGCCTGCTGGCCCGGGTCTTCGCCGCGATGGGTGATTCGTACGCCGCCCTTGATGGACCGGCCGTGGCGATGGTTCAGCGGGACGACCACGAGCTGGTGCTGCGCAACACCCGCTGGGTCACGGATGCTGCCGGCGCGGGCGCGGTGATCGTCGGTCGCAACGGAGCGCTCATCCTGGCCACCTGGCCGGGGGCTCTGCATGTGCGCCTCGACGCTGCGGTGCCGTGGCGGGTCGAGCAGGCCGCACGGACCAACGGCATCACCATGGACCGGGCGGCCAAGCGGCAGCGGCGCGAGGACGACCTGCGGGCAGACATGTCGATCCGCCTGTACGGCTGGGACCCGCGCGAGCCGACCGGGTACGACTTGGTGCTGAACCCCGGCTCGCTGAGCCTGGACGCCTGCGTGGACGTCATCGTCCACGCCAGCCGGGTGAAGGCCGCGTCAGCCGCCTGACCTCCCGGCATCAGGCTAAATCAGCGCAGCGCGGTGGCGACGTAGGCGGCGCCGGAAGCGGTTCGCGGAATGGGTCATTACTCAGCGCTGCCGTTGTCCGTCTGTCTTGGGCGGGGCCTGGGGCGGTGCGGGGTGGCGCGTCGGTGAGTTCGGGATGCGAAGCGCCGCCGCCGACCAGCAGCAGGTCGCGTGCCATCGCCGGGAAGGCGGCGTCGCCGATCACGCCGGAACTCCGCTGCCGGTGGGCCGACGGAGGGTGTTCCTCTGCGGCACGTCGGCCAGCTCGTCGAGGAGCCGCTGCATCAGGGTGGCGAGGGTGCGCCGGTCGTCGGCGGGCCAGCCGTCGAGGGCGTGTTCGAAGAGGCGCACCCCGCTGCGGTCGATCTCTCGCAGCCTCTGCCGGCCGCCGTCGGTCACGGTGAGCAGCGCGGCGCGTTTGTCGCCCGGGTCGCCCTGTCGCGCGATGAGGCCGCGTTCTTCGAGGCGTCGCACCTGCGGCGTGACCGTCGATTTGTCGACGCCTTGCCAGGCGGCTAGATCGGAGGCGCGGACGGGGCCTTGTTCGGTGATCGATCGCAGCAGGGTGATGTCGTTCGGCGTCAGCGCCTGTGCCGCCGCGCCGAGGAGCGATCGGCGTACGTCGCCGCGGTGTGCCCATCGCAGCAGGCTGGTGAACGCCTCCTGAACCTGTCTGGCCGAGTCGTCGTCATCACGCATGTGACGCAATCTACACCGATAGATGGTTGGCGCAAACCAACCTCCCTGATATGGTTTGGTTATACAAACTATTAGGAGGTGTGCAGGGCTATGGTCACCAAGGTGCCCGGCGGAGTGCGTAGCGGCGACCATGCGGGTCCTGTGACCGCGGGCGGGGCCACTCTGGTCGGCACTGGGTTGGGCGCGTGGCTGGGCATGCTCACCGGGCTGCTGCCGGGTCTTCTCCTGCACAGCCCGGCATGGGCTGCCATGGTGGTGGGCGGTTTGCTGATCGGGGCGGCCGCCGGTGCCGTCCTAGGGTTCATCACCTATTGGGCGACCGACGGGCGCCAGGCGCAGCGGTCCGTGTCGGGGTCGGCCGTGCCCACGCGGCAGGGACGCGTTGGGGGTGGGGTTGTCCTTCGGGAACGGAGGGTACGTCAGGCCAACGGGAGGCAGAGGGGGATCGCGCGTGCTGATACTGCTGATCGCTCACCTGGCTGCCGCGTTGGTGGCGCCGGGCATCGTGCGCAGCATGGGACTGCGGGCGTTCTACCTGCTCGCGGCGGTGCCAGCCGCGGGGCTGGGGTGGGCCCTCACGCACACCGCTGCGATGCGCGACGGCCGCGCGGTCGCCGAGGTGTACCCGTGGGCCGGGCAGCTCGGAGCGGATGTTGCCCTGCGGATGACGTCGCTGTCCTGGCTGATGGTGCTGCTCGTCGGCGGCGTGGGCGCGCTAGCACTGGTCTACTGTGGGCGGTACTTCCCGGCCGGTGAGCCCGGACTGGGCCGGTTCGCCGGGGTCTTCGTCGGGTTCGCCGGTGCGATGCTGGGCCTAGTCATCGCCGACAACCTCATCGTCCTGTACGTGTTCTGGGAACTGACCACCGTCTTCTCGTACCTGCTGATCGGCCACGATCCGACCAGCCGGGCCGGCCGGCGCGCCGCCCTGCAAGCGCTGATCGTCACCACGCTGGGTGGCCTGGCGATGCTGGTGGGCATCATCATGCTGGGTGAGCATGCCGACGGCTACCGCTGGTCGCAGGTGGCGGTGACTCTTCCGGACGGCGGCTACCTGGCCGCCGCCGTGGTCCTGCTGCTGCTCGGTGCTTTGTCCAAGTCGGCGATCTTCCCGTTCAGTTTCTGGTTGCCGCGGGCGATGGCCGCCCCGACGCCGGTCAGCGCCTACCTGCACGCGGCGGCGATGGTCAAGGCCGGGGTGTTCCTGATCGGATTGCTGAGCCCGGTGCTCGCCGGCGCCGTGCCGTGGCGTCCGGTCGTGCTGGGCGCCGGCATCGTGACGATGCTGTTCGGCGGATGGACGGCGTTGCGGCAGGATGACCTGAAGCTGCTGCTGGCGTACGGCACGGTTAGCCAACTGGGCCTGCTGGCCGTCGCGCTCGGGGCGGGGTTCCGAGATGCGGCGCTGGCCGGCGCGATGATGCTGCTGGCCCACGCGATGTTCAAAGCGGCGCTGTTCTTCGTGGTGGGCGTCGTCGACCATGCCACCGGCACTCGCGACCTGCGCCACCTCTCTGGTCTGCGGCATGCGGCGCCGGCGTTGTGGGTGGTGGCCGTGCTCGCCGCGATCTCGATGGCGGGCGTGCCGCCGATGGCCGGGTTCGTCGGCAAGGAGGCGATCTTCGATGCCTTCCTCGGCGGCGACTGGTGGCAGTGGACGGTGCTGGCCGGCGTCGTGTCCGGGTCGGTGCTGACCGTCGCGTACACCTTGCGTTTCCTGTGGGGAGCCTTCGCCGACAAGCCCGGGGTCGCGCCGCGTGCGGTCCGCCGGGTGCCGTGGTCGCTGCTCGCCCCGGCGGCGGTGCTCGCTGTGGCCGGTCTTGCCGCCGGGCTGTCCGCGTCGGCGCTCGACGGTCTGCTGGCCGGGTATGCCGACACCTATCCGGACGCCGGGCGCTACCACCTCGCCCTCTGGCACGGTGCTACGCCCGCGTTGGCGCTGTCGGCGCTGGCGCTGGCCGGCGGCACCGCGGTGTTCGCGGTGACGATGCGGACGCGGTGGTGGCGAGGGGTGCGGCTGCCGCTGGACGGGGCGGCGGTCTACGAACGGGCGACCGGGGGGCTGGGCCGGCTGGCGGTCGAGGTCACCGGCGCCACCCAGCGGGGTTCGCTGCCGATCTACCTGGGCACCATCCTGACCGTGCTGGTGCTGCTGGGCGGCACCGCTCTGCTGGCCGGGCGGCCGGTTCCGGGCGGTTTCCGCCCGTGGGACAACCCGTTGCAGCTCGTGCCCGCCGTCGCGCTGGTCATCGCCGCGGTGTTCGCGGTGCGCGCCAACCGCCGCCTAGCCGCGGTAGTGCTGGTCGGCGTGACCGGGTACGCGACGGCGATGCTCTTCGTGCTGCACGGCGCTCCGGACCTGGCGCTGACGCAGTTCCTGGTGGAGACGTGCACGATGGTGATGTTCGTGCTGGTGCTGCGGCGGCTGCCGGGGCACTTCTCGGTGCGGCCGCTGGTGGCCAGCCGGTGGCTGCAGGTCGGCATCGGGGTCGCGGTCGGCGCGGTGATCTCCGGTTTGGCGTACGTGGCAACAGCCGGCCGCCAGGCCGTCTCGATCTCCACCGCCTTCGCCGAACCCGCCGTGTCCTACGGCGGCGGCCGCAACATCGTCAACGTGACACTGGTCGACATCCGCGCCTGGGACACGATGGGTGAGATCTCCGTGCTGCTGGTGGCCGCCACCGGTGTCGCCAGCCTCGTCTTCGGCGGGTCCCGGCGCCTGCGGCGCGGCGTGCGGCGCCCGCCGTTGCCGACGCCGCCGCGGGGCCAGGTGTGGCTGATGGCCGGGCATACGCTGGACGCCGGGCTGCGTTCGCCGATCCTCGAGGTGGTCACCCGCCTGGTGTTTCACACGATCGTGCTGTTCTCGGTCTACCTGTTGTTCGCCGGTCACAACGCGCCCGGCGGCGGTTTCGCCGGCGGTCTGGTCGTCGGGTTGGCGCTGGTGTTGCGGTATCTGGCCGGCGGCCGGCACGAGCTGGATGTGGCGGCGCCGGTCGATGCCGGCGTGATCATGGGCGCCGGCCTGTTCATCGCGCTGGGCACCGGCCTGACCGCCCTGGTCGCCGGCGGCGAGGTGCTGCAGAGTGCCCTGCTGGACTGGCACCTTCCGGTGCTCGGTCACGTCCATTTCGTCACGTCGATGGTCTTCGACGTCGGTGTGTACCTCGTGGTCATCGGGGTGGTGCTGAACATCCTGCGCAGCCTGGGCGCCGAGGTCGACCGCCACGAGCAGAGCGAACGCGCCGAGGCGATAGCCCGCGAGGAGGAACTGGTGTGAGCCCGAACCTGCTGCTCGTGATCATCGTCGGCGTGCTGTTCGCCGCCGGCGTCACACTGCTGCTGGAACGCAACCTGACCCGGGTGATCCTCGGCATAACCCTGATGGGCAACGGGGTGAACCTGCTGATCCTGCTCGGTGGCACGTACGGCGGACCGCCGATCGTGGGCCTCACCGCGGAACCGGCGATGAGCGATCCGCTGACCCAGGCCATGATCCTGACGGCCATTGTGATCACTCTCGGGATGACCGCGTTCCTGCTGGCGATGGCGTACCGCAGCTGGTTGCTCACCGGTCATGACGACGTGCAGGACGACGTCGAGGACCGGCGGATCATGCGGCGGGCGGAACGGGACCAGGGCCTCGAGGACGAGGACGCGCCGGAACCCGAGGCCGCGACGCAAGGGGAGCCGCGATGACATGGCTCGTTCCGCTGCCGGTGATCATGCCGTTGCTGGGTGCCGCCGTTGCGCTGCTGATCCGCCGGCGTCCGAATCTGCAACGGGTCGTGAGCCTGCTCGTGCTGACCTGCACTCTGGCGGTCGCGATCGCGCTGCTGGTGCTCGCGAGCACCGGTGCACCGCTGACGGTCGCCGTCGGCGGCTGGGCGGCGCCGCTGGGCATCGTGCTCGTCGCCGACCGGCTCGCGACCCTGATGCTCGTCGTCTCCGCGGCGGTGACGCTGTGCGTGCTGGTCTACTCGATCGGCCAGGGCTTGGCCGACGGCGACGGCGCTACCCCTGTGGCGGTTTACCACCCGGCGTACCTCATCCTCACGGCCGGCGTCACGAACGCCTTCCTGGCCGGCGACCTGTTCAACCTCTACGTCGGTTTCGAGATTCTGCTGGCCGCCAGCTACGTGCTCATCACCCTGGGCGCTACGCGCAGCCGGATCCGCGACGGCACCACGTACGTGGTGGTCAGTCTGCTGTCGTCGATGGTCTTCCTGACCGCGATCGGCCTGATCTACGCCGCGACCGGCACGCTGAACCTGGCTCAGCTCGCCGGCCGGCTCGACGCGCTGCCCGACGGCCTGCAACTGGGCCTGCAGAGCATGCTGCTGCTGGCGTTCGGCATCAAGGCCGCTGTCTTCCCTGTTTCAGCGTGGCTGCCCGACAGCTACCCGACCGCGATCGCGCCGGTCACGGCCGTCTTCGCCGGCCTGCTCACCAAGGTCGGCGTGTACGCGATCATCCGTACCCAGACGCTGCTGTTCCCCGACGGCCCGGCCGCCGACCTCCTGCTGGTGGCCGCGTTGCTGACCATGACCGTCGGGATCCTCGGCGCGATCGCCCAGTCGGATATCAAACGGCTGCTGTCGTTCACGCTGGTCAGCCACATCGGATACATGCTGTTCGGCATCGGGCTCGCCTCGGCCGCCGGGCTGTCCGGTGCGATCTTCTACGTCGTGCATCACATCGTCATCCAGACCACGCTGTTCCTCGCCGCCGGGCTGATCGAACGCCGCGGTGGCACCACGACACTGGACCGGCTGGGCGGACTCGCGCGGCTGGCGCCCGTTCTGGGCGTGTTGTTCTTCCTGCCCGCTCTGAACCTCGCCGGTATCCCGCCGTTCTCCGGCTTCCTCGGCAAGCTCGGGCTGCTGCAGGCCGGTGTCGCAGACGGCGGTGCCCTGGCCTGGGCGCTGGTCGCCGGCAGCGTGCTGACCAGCCTGCTCACGTTGTACGCGATCGGCCGGGTCTGGAATCTGGCGTTCTGGAGTGCGCCGCATGCTGAGATGCCGGCGCTCGACGGCGCCACTCGCGGCCGGGCGCTGCCGCGGTTGATGGTCAGCTCCACGCTCGCGCTTGTCATTCTCAGCACCGGGCTCACCGTGATCTCCGGGCCCTTGTACGAACTCACCACCCGGGCCGCCGCGGAACTCCGTGACCGCGAACCGTACGTGCACGCCGTCTTCGGCGAGGAGCCGCCATGACCGACGCCGTAACAACCCGCACCACGCCGTCCCGATGGCGTGACCGCGTCGTGGCCGCGGCAGCGCTGGTCACCGTGTGGATGCTGCTCTGGGGTGTCTTCTCCTGGGCGAACCTGATCAGCGGGCTCCTCGTTGCCGCCGTCGTGCTGACCGTCTTCCCGCTGCCGCCCGTCACGTTCGCCGGGCGTCCGCGCCCGGTCGGGCTGCTCCGTTTCGCCGGGCGGTTCCTCGCCGACCTGGTGGTGGCCAGCGTGCAGTTGGCTGTGCTGGCCTTCCGGTTCGGTCACCGACCCCGCAGCGCCATTATCCGGGTACCGCTGCGCGTCCGGTCGGACCTCGTGCTCACCCTCACCGGGGAGGCCGTCTCGCTGATCCCCGGCAGCCTCATCGTCGACACCGACCAGGCCTCGACGACGCTGTACATCCACGTCATTGGGGTGGCCGACCGGGACGCCGTGGAACGGTTCCGCCGCCAGGTGTACGAGACCGAGGCCCGCATCGTCCGGGCCATCGGCTCCGCCGCCGAGATCAGCATGCTTGCGAAGGAGAGACTTCCATGACCGTGGTTGGTATCGCCGTGTCCATGTTGCTCTTCGCGGCGCTGACCCTCGTGCTCGTCCGGGTCGTGCGTGGACCAACCACGCTGGACCGCATCGTCGCGGTGGACGTGCTCCTGGCCGTCGTGGTGTGCGCCATCGCCGCGGAGGCCGCCTACACCCGCGACGCGACGTCGCTGCCCATCCTGGTGGTCCTGTCCATCCTGGGCTTCATCGGCTCGGTCAGCGTCGCCCGGTTCGCCCCGTGGAGCAGGCGATGACCCTCCAGACCGTCGTCGACATCCTCGCCGGCACCTGCCTGATCTCCGGAGCGCTGCTCAGCTTCGCGGCCGGAGTCGGCTTGCTGCGCTTTCCCGACCTGCTGTCCCGCATGCACGCCGCCACCAAGCCGCAGGTGCTGGGGCTGCTGCTCATTCTTGCCGGCGCTGCGCTGCGATTGCAGAACACCATCGACATCACCACCTTGGTGCTGGTGGGCATCTTCCAACTGGCGACCGCACCCGTCTCCGCCCACATGGTCGGCCGAGCCGTCTACCGCTCCCGGCACGTCCGCACCGATCTTCTCGTGGTCGACGAACTCGCCGCCGACCGCGCCGACGGTGACGGACAGCAGCAGGCTGACGATGCGGCCCACGCACGGCGGGTTCAAGACGCCTGATTCGGCGCCATGGGAACACGGGCCGGGAAGCCGCCGCGAGCAGGGAGTTGAGTATGGACGTGACCGCAACCATCTGGGCGGGTCTTCAGCCCGAAGGGCCGGGCGCAGAATGCCGTGTCGGCTGCCCGGCGGCACGCCACGCAGTATCTGGAGGTCGAGGACGACCCCGCCCTGCGGGAGAAGATCTACACCAAGCTGGCCGCCGAGATCGACGTGATCAAGAGCCTGCCGGAGAAGTACCAAGCGCTGATCCGCGAGGAGGAGAAACTCATGACTCTGCTTCTCCGGGCGTGCGACGTGCACGATGCGGCATGTCCGTCGGCGGCCGCCGGTCCGCCGGTGGTGCCGCGGAGTCCTAAGTTCTGGGACTTCGCAGGCTGTGTGCCACCGACGAAGTTGGCGCCGGTGGTCGATCACAATCAGTGTAATCGTCGGTCCTGGTGTCGGCTGCGCCGTCGGGTGCCGGGCAGCCTGATACGGCGCGGGCGTCGCTCGCTGCCCGGCGTAAACGGCTCGGCGCTGAATGGGTGCATTCGGCCGACCTTCGAGCGGGCCCGCTGACTGTCGTCGAACTCGTACCGGATGTGGTTTCGGACACCGGCTATTCCGGGTACTGCCGTGTCGGCGAAGGTCCGCGGCATTGTCGTGCCGAGCGGATCGTCGGCGAAGGAGCCTGGCTGGGCGCAGAGGCGGTGGCGCTCGACGATTGCGGGACGGGACCGATGGGTATCGGGGACTATGCCGCTTGAACCTCAACCGCCTGACCGGCGCGGTACGGTCGGCCACGCCTACAGTGCCCTGAATCTTCGTTTGCTGCTGGCCGCGTTTGGACTCGTCACGTCGGTGGTCTTCGCCGTGCTGCTGTTCCGGGTCGGCATAGCGCTCGGCTGGTTGTTCGTCGCCCTCGCCGTCGTGGCCGCGGTGGACATCGTCGTGATCCAGCTGCGGCGGCGAGCTCGCCACCGCGTCGACGGTGATGGGCACTCGCTCTTCGAATGACCGCCGCGTGGAAGCACCGGATGACATGCGGACTCACCGATTCGAACGTGACGGCCGCCGCCTCGGGGTGATGGCGCGGTTCCGGCCGGGTTCGACCATGTCGCCCGGTGACCGGTTTGTCGGCATCGGCTCCGAACACCTCGACGCTGTTGCGGCCGGCGGTGACGATTCCGGAGATGGCTCGCCCGTGTGCGCCGTTTCCGATTGAGGATGACCTTCAGGCAGATTGGCACGACGCATTACACGAGCGCGTCTGCGTCGCCGTCGTCGTGGATCACGGCAATGGGGCAGGGTGCGTGCGTGACGCAGTGGGTGGACACCGAGCCCATCAGGAGTCCCTTCCAGCCGCCGTAGCCCCGTGATCCGACGACCAGCAGGTCGGCGCCCTCGGCGAGTTCCAGCAGCGACGCGGCCGGCGGTCCTTGCACCAGGTATGCCTTCAGTTGAGCTCGGGTAGCGTCGAGTGCGGCGCGGCGAACGCTGTCCCGAAGGGTCGTCGCGGATTGCGCTTCGATCTCGTCCAGCGCGTCCTGCGGCCACGCCATCGGCCCGGCGAATCCCATATACGGCACAGTCCAGGTGTGCACCGCCTGCAACTCGGCGCCACGGTGGGCGGCCGCATCGTGGGCGAAGCGCAGTGCACGTACCGAATGTGGGGACCCGTCCACGCCGGCCACCACCCGTTTTGTCGCGGAATCCGGCCTATCTCCGCGTACGACGACCACCGGGGTTTGCGCATACTGAGCGCAGGTCTGGCTGACCGACCCCAGGACGGAACCGGCGAGGCTGCCGCGTCCACGGGACCCGACGACCAGCAGCGAGTCGACGCCCGCTTCGCGGATCAGCCCCTGGGCGGGGTGGCCGTGCCGGACGTCGGTGGTCACCGCGACGTCCGTCGCCCCGGCACCCTCGACCACCGCCCGCACACCGGCCGCGACGTCGCGCCCCAGGCGTTCGCGCAGCCCGGTTACGGATGTCAACGCGGCGAGCCGCTCGGTCTGCTGGGCCGTGCCGTTCGGGTGCCAGACGTTGACTGCCCGCACTGGCAGGCCCCGCAATCTGCCTTCATGAAGTGCCCAGATCAGGGCCTGCTCGGCCTCGGCTGAACCGTCGACACCTACTACTACGCTGGTGATGCTCATAATGCACCGCCTTCGATTGTACGACCGGTCGGATTAACTGACCGCTGGCAACTCCCCGTGCGGGCCGGCCGTGCCCCACGCCGCTCCACCGGCGCAGCTCAGCCGCCAGGTCGAGGTGGTCGACAGGCGCGGCGTTCTCGTACTCGTCCCGCCTCGCGGGGCAGCATCCACATGAGTTCGAACTCGTTGCCGTCGGGTCGGCGCCGTAGACGCTCTTGGTGGCGCCATGGCTCGACGCGCTGGTGTAGGCACCGGCGTCGATCAGCGTAACGCGTGCCGCCGCGAGTTCGTCGATGGTGTCGCACTGGATGCTCAGCTCGACCGTGACGTCGGCCTGAGCCTGTTCGTGTAGCGGTTGCGTGGCGGGTCAGGTCAGCCAGGCCAGGGCGGCCGCCACCATGGCCTGGGTGCCGGTGTCGAGGGTGGGTTGGACGACCGGCGCGAAGGCGGGGGAGTGGTTGACCGGGATGTCCTCGGAGACTCGCCCGGCGTCGACCGCCCGATGGTAGGCCGCGGGGTCGGTTCCACCAATGCCCCAGTACGTGAAGGGCACGGACAACGCGTTCGGAATATCGCTGAAGTCCTCGCTCGCAGACTGCAGCGGCAGGTCCTGGGAGCGAGCGCCGAAGAAGGCGTCGAAAGCCGCCCGCACCCCTGCGGTAACCACGGGATCGTTCTGCGTCGGCGGGAAGCGGTCGGACAGCAGGAACTCGGGGTCCTTGGGCGACCGCGACGCCTGACATTCGGCGATCACAATCCGCTTCACCGCGTTCAGGATGGCTTCCCGGGTCTTGTCGTTATAGGTGCGGATGTTCAGTTGCAGCACGGCGTGATCACCGATGACGTTGCTGGTGGTACCCGCCTGGATGCTGCCGACCGTCAAGACGGCCGGATCCGTCGGGTCGACCTCACGAGCGATCACGGTCTGGAGCCGTACCACGATCATCGCGGCCAGCACGACCGGGTCGACCGCGGCGTGCGGCATCGAGCCGTGCGCGCCTCGGCCGTAGACGGTGATTTGTACGCTGTCGGCAGCGGACAGCGCCGGGCCGGGGCGGGTGCCGACCACGCTGGCCGGCATTGGTAGCACGTGTTGAGCAAACGCCACGTCCACGTGGCCGACGATCTCGGCGAGCCGGTCCTCCACCATCTTCCGCGCACCATCGCCGACTTCCTCGGCGGGTTGGAACAGCGCGACCACCCTGCCCCGCCAGGCGTACCGGGCCTGGGACAGCAGGGCGCAGGCGCCGAGCAGGCAGGTGACGTGAACGTCGTGACCGCAGGCGTGCATCACGGGCACCTCGTTGCCGTCCCGGTTGCGCGCGGTGACCGTGCTCGCGTATGGAAGACCGGTGTGTTCCTCGACCGGCAAGGCGTCCATATCGGCTCGCAAGAGGACGGTCGGCCCGTCACCGTTGGGCAGCACACCGACCACGCCGGTCCCACCGACCCCCTGGTGAACCTCGTATCCGAAGCCGCCGAGCCGTTTCGCCACCTCGGATGCGGTGTCGTGCTCCTGATGGGACAACTCGGGATGTTCATGCAGGTGCCGGTAGAGCGCTTCCTGCCAGGGCCGGGTTTCGTCCAGGCCGCTGAGAACACTCGCCGTCGGCGAGCCGTTGATGGTCATCGTGAGGGCTCCTTCGTCGGCGGTGGGGAGTGGGGCGGGGTGGGTGCGTCGACCCCGTACCTCAATGCGAACAGCCGCACAGCGGCGCAGACGGAAGCGCCGAGCACGGGAAAGACGGGGTTGGTGCTGCCGGCCTGCTGCGCGATGACCAGCACCGCGGCTCCGAGCAGCGCCGGTATCGCGTACAGCCCTTCACGCAGCACCGTCGGGACCTGCCGCAGCAACACGTCGCGCAGCATCCCTCCACCGATGCCGGTAATCGCCCCCAGGAGGACTGCCTGCACTGGTCCCAACCCAAATCTCAGCGCCTTGGTTGCACCCGTCACGGCGAACAGGGCGAGGCCGAGAGCATCGAAGACCATGACACTGCGCTCGGCCCGCTCCAAAAGGCGGCCGGCGAAGAAGCAGACCAGTCCCGCCGCCGCGGCGGCCGCCAGGTACCGCCAGTCCCGGAAGGTCGCCGGAGACGTGCCGATCAACACGTCCCTGATGATGCCGCCGGCCAGCCCGACGACCGCAGCGAGCACGACAACGCCCACCAGGTCGAGCCTCGCTCGTACCCCGGCCAAGCCACCGCTGAGGCCGAATACGAACGTGCCCGCCAAGTTCAAGGCGAGGATGAGCCCGGGGTCGAAGCCCTCGGGAACGTCCATGGGTGCCAGGTCCGGCGGTCAGCGGTTCTCGGAGCGGTCCTCGGTGTACGAGGCACCGCCATCGGATTCGCTGGCCAGCGGACGTGCTCCGCCCTCGGGAGGCCCGGCGGCAGACTGCCCGCCCGCCGCGAGTTCGGGAAACTTCGCGTCGAACGCGGGCCGCTCGGAGCGGATGCGGGGCATGCGGTCGAAGTTGCGCAGCGGCGGCGGGCTGGAGGTGGCCCACTCCAGCGAGTTGCCGTGACCCCAGGGGTCGTCGACGGTGACCAACTGTCCGTATCGGTACGACTTCCAGACGTTGTAGAGGAAGGGCAGCGTCGAGGCGCCGAGGATGAAGGAGCCGATGGTGGACACCGAATTGAGTACGGTGAAACCGTCCCCGGGCAGGTAGTCGGCGTAGCGGCGGGGCATGCCCTCGGCGCCCAGCCAGTGCTGCACCAGGAATGTGGTGTGGAAGCCGATGAAGGTCAACCAGAAATGCAGCTTGCCGAGGCGGTCGTCGAGCATCCGGCCGAACATCTTGGGGAACCAGAAATAGATGCCGGCGAACACTGCGAAGACGATGGTGCCGAACAGGACGTAGTGGAAGTGGGCGACCACGAAGTAGCTGTCGTGGACGTGGAAGTCGACCGGCGGTGAGGCGAGCAGGACGCCGGTGAGCCCGCCGAGTAGGAAGGTCACCAGGAAGCCGAGCGCGAACATCATCGGTGTCTCGAAGCTGATCTGGCCGCGCCACATGGTGCCGATCCAGTTGAAGAATTTCATGCCGGTGGGGATCGCGATCAGGTAGCTGAGGAAGCTGAAGAACGGCAGCAGCACCTGGCCGGTGGCGAACATGTGGTGGGCCCACACCGTCATGGACAGCGCCGCGATCAGCAGGGTCGCCGCAACCAGACCCTTGTAGCCGAAGACGGGCTTGCGGCTGAAGACCGGGATGACCTCGCTGACGATGCCGAAGAACGGCAGCGCCACGACGTAGACCTCGGGGTGGCCGAAGAACCAGAACAGGTGCTGGTACAGCATCGGGCCGTTGGTGGCCGGGTCGTACACGTGGGCGCCAAGGATCCGGTCCGCACCGAGCGCCAGTAGCGCGGCGGCCAGGAACGGGAAGATCAGGATGACCAGGAGGCTGGTGACCAGGATGTTCCACGTCATGATCGGCATCCGGAACATGGTCATGCCGGGGGCGCGCAGGGTCAGGATCGTGGTGATCATGTTGACCCCGCCGAGGATGGTGCCCAGTCCGGACAGGACCAGGCCCATCACCCACATGTTGCCGCCCACGCCCGGGGAGTTGATGCTGTCGCTCAGCGGGGCGTACGCGGTCCAGCCGAAGTCCGCCGCACCACCGGGCGTGAAGAAGGCGCCCACCGCGATGAGCCCGCCGAACAGATACAGCCAGTACGCGAACGAGTTCAGCCGCGGGAACGCCACATCCGGCGCGCCGATCTGGATCGGCACCACGAAGTTGGCGAACGCGAACACGATCGGCGTCGCGAAGAACAGCAGCATGATCGTGCCGTGCATGGTGAACAGTTGGTTGTACTGCTCGGGCGACAGGATCTGCATGCCCGGCCGGCCGAGCTCGGCGCGCATGATCAGCGCCATCAGGCCGCCGATCATGAAGAATGCGAAAGCCGTGATCATATACATGATCCCGATTTGCTTCGCATCGGTGGTGCGCAGTATCCGCGCCAGCGCGGAGCCTCTCACCTGGCGCCTTACCGGCCACGGGCGGGCGACAACCGGTTGCGGCTCGACCGCAGTCATGGCGTCCTCCAGCGACGTTCGGAGAGTGCTTCCGGCCGAGACCGACGCTACGCTGATCGCGTCGCATGCGCAGCCGTGGTCTATATGGTGAGCGGCACCACGAGCTGAATGGATGCGGGAGTCACGTGGCTCGTTGTTGGACAGCGCCGCGATCCGGTGACCCGGCCGCAACGTGCTCGCGAACGGGTAGAGCCGCACGACGTACTCCTCGGCCTTGCCTGGGTCCATCGGCATAGCACGGTGGCCGACGCATAGCAGGTCAGCGTCGTGGGAGGCGTCGATCAGAACGGCCGCGGGCACGTCCGCCGGCAGGTCGATGCTGACTGTGAGGGGTGAGTGCGGCGGCTCGGGACCGGTCGGCTGCGGCTGGACTTGCCATCGTGAGCACGGGCAGCCGCAGTCTCAGATGGTGCGGTATCTCGTCGCTGCGGCGGAGTTTCTATGGCGCAGTGACGGCGGGGATTGGAGCAGAGCGGGGCAGGCTGGACTGAAGGTCCGGTTTCGGTGACACCGGTGGGTCGGAATCGGCGGCTCTGGGGCGGCGGTAGGCCGCCGGGGATGCAGTGGGGTGGATCCGATGGTGTGGACGAGGTCGCAGCGGTGGATCAGGGCCGTATGGCCGCTGGCCCAGCAGAGTGCCGCCGCGGTCGTGGCCTGGCTGATTGCCGTGCGGGTGGCAGGTCATGCAGACCCGTTCTTCGCGCCGATCGCGGCGGTTGTCGGGTTGAACGCTACGCTGGGCCAGCGGGGATCGAACGCCGTGCGGTTGGTGTCCGGGGTAGTTATCGGCGTCCTTGTCGGTGAGGTAGCGGTCTGGCTTGCCGGTGGGGGCGTCAGGACCCTTGCGGTGGCGACATTTACCGCCATCCTGCTCGCCAGGGTCGTAGACGGCGCGCGAATCGTCCTAGCCCAGGCTGCCGTCAGCGTGATCCTCGTCGTCGTGCTCGTTCACCCCGAGCGTGGAGGGGACCGGATGGTGGACGCCGTCATCGGTGCCGCGGTTGCGCTGGCGTTCAGCCAGGTGCTGTTCACTCCGGAGCCACTGCGGCTTCTGAGGCGTGCAGAGGCCGCGGTGCTCTCGAGCTTGGCTGACGGTCTACGGATGACCGGGGATGCAGTCGAGCACGGGGACCAACAGCGTGCGATGGCCGCTACGGTGAAGCTGCGGAGCGTGCGAGACGATCTCACGGCTCTCGGTACCGCCCGCAGCGCCAGCGACCGCATCACCCGGCACGGCCTGGCTTGGCGGCGGCGAGCTGCACTCGTGGTGGCTGAGCGAGCAGGCGCGGATCATCTGGATCTTCTCGCAGGCAGCTGTCTCATGCTGACCCGCACCGCCACAGCCGTCGACGGGCCCGAGCGTGCCAGGCTGGCGGCAGTGATTCGGCACCTGGCCGGGGCGATGGACGAGGTGGCCGAGAATCCGGGGGGTCAGGACACTCGGCAGAACATGGCCGAGGATGGTGTGGAGCTGGCGATGTGGCTGGTCGAGCACGGAGCACGGGTGTCGGCCCAGTCCGCGCTTGCTGCCGCACAGGGGAGTGTCCGGATGGTCGCGGCCGACGTCATGGTGTTCGCTGGGGCAGATCCCGGGCTGGTGTTCACCGATCCCATCCCGGCGCGGCCGGATGAGTGACCCATCTTCGTGGTGAGTCGTGTACCGATCCTCACCCTCGAAAAGCCCTTGTCTAGTCGACGCTCAGCCTGGTCGGGCCGTCGCTGCCGGCCTGGTAGTCCTGTAGGGGCACGGCGTCCTCGCGCCAGGCCCGCAACACTGGTTCGACGATCCGCCAGGTCTGCACCGCCTGGTCGCCGCGCACGGACAGCGTCGGGTCGCCTGCCAGCACCCCGGCGAGTACTTGTCCGTAGGGTGGTAGGTCGCCCGGCTCAAGGTTAACTCCCATGTGGACCCGATCCACTACCCGTAGATCGCCGGTGCCGTTGATGTTGAAATCTAACCGCAATACCTCTGGATTGAGGCCGATGTGCATCCGGTCGGGCCGCTCGTAGCCGAGCAGGCCCTCGGGTACCCACCTGGGTCCTTTGAACGTGATTACCACGTGTTTGTCCATTTGCCGCAGGGCTTTGCCGGTACGCAGCCGGAACGGCACGCCGGCCCACCGCCAGGTGTTCACCTCGACCACGATCTCGGCGAAGGTCTCGGTGCCCCGGGCCGGATCGACGCCTTTCTCGTCGACGTACCCCGGCACCGCCCGGTCACCCACCACGCCGGCGGTGTAGCGGGCTCGGCAGCTGCTGGCGACTGGGTCGTTGCCCCACACCCGGGTGGCCCGCAGCACCGCCGCCGCGCTGTCGCGCACGTCCCGGGCGCTGAGGCTGGCCGGCGGCTCCATTGCGAGCAGGGACAGGACGTGCAGGGCGTGGCTCTGCAGCATGTCGACCAGGGCGCCGGCGTGGTCGTAGTAGCCGGCCCGGTTCTCGAGCGCGAGGCTTTCGTCGAGAAGGATGTCGACACTGGCCACGTGCGTGGAGTCCAGGACTGATTCGAGCATCAAGTTGGTGAAGCGCAGCCCGAAGATGTTGAGCACGGTGGACAGGCCGAGGTAGTGGTCCACGCGGTAGATCTGATCCTCCGGCACCAGATGGGTCATGACCTGGTTGAGTGCGTCCGCGCTCGCCGCGTCGCTGCCGAAAGGTTTCTCCATCACCAGCCGCGTGGTTGCGGGCAGAGCGATGCGGCTCAGCGCGCGGCAGGCTTGCTCGGCGACCGCGGGGGCCACAGCGAAGTACAGGATCAGCGGACCCGCCGAGCATGCTCGCACCAGGCGGTCTAGGTCCTCCGAAGCCGTGACGTCGGCTTTCACGTAGTGCGTGGTGCGGATAATCGCCTCGAGCGCCGGCGTGGTCTCCGCTTTGCCGAAGGCCTTCCGGACCCGGCTGCGCCACTGATCATCGTCCCAGTCGGCCCGGGCGCTACCGAGCAGCCGCATGCTCGGGTTTTGCCGGTTCACCAGCTCGGCCAGGGCCGGCAGCAGCAGCCGGGAGGTGAGATCACCGCTGGCGCCGAGTACCACCAATGTGGGCGCGGAACCCGTACTGGCATCGGCGCCGTCGGCTGCGGTCGACATTCCTTCTGGGGAGGTCACCCGTTCACTGTGTCAGCTCCGCCGCCCCACGCGTCAAGGTGAGAGGGGAGGCAGGCGTCTGCCTGGGTAGTGAGATGACGGACGAAAGGTAGGAAGCCGCACGCGAGGTGGGGGGAAATCGGGATGAAGGTGGAGCAAGTGACTGGACCTGTGGTGTATCACGGGGAAGGCCCGGTGTGGTACTCGGGGTGGGGCGGCCTGCGGTTCGTGGACATGCTGGCCGGGGACGTCATGAGCCTCGGGAAGGACGGCTCTCTGGAACGGCGCCACGTCGGGAAGGTAGCCGCAGCGGTGCGGCCACGCCGCGACGGCGGCGCGGTGATCGGCGTGGCACGCGGCTTTGCGCTCGAGGATCCCGACGGGACTGTGACGGCGTTGCCGCAGTTGTGGAGCGAGGCCGGCGTGCGTATGAACGAGGGTGGCTGCGATCCGCACGGCCGGTTCTACTGTGGGTCGATGGCTTACGACCAGTCGCCCGGCGCGGCCTCCCTCTACCGGCTCGCCCCGGACGGGTCCGTAGCCGTGGTGTTGACGCAGGTCACGGTATCCAACGGACTGGAGTGGAGCCCTGACGGAGCGCGAGCGTACTACAACGACACCGCGACCGGCACGATCTCGGTCTTCGACTACGACCGCACCGGCGGGCTGACCAACCGGCGTACGTTCGCCGAACTGCCCGGCGGGGGCCGTCCCGACGGGCTCACCGTCGACGCCGAAGGCGGCGTGTGGACCGCGGTGTCCAACGGTGGAGCCGTCTACCGGTACGGTCCCGACGGCGTGCTGGAGGAGAAACTGCCGGTGCCGGCGAGCAAGGTGACCGCCTGTACTTTCGGCGGTGAGCACCTCGACGAGTTGTTCATCACCACCTCACAGGAGAACGTCGACAGCCGCGAGGACCCGTTGGCCGGGTCCCTCTTCCGGGCCGACGCCGGCGTCTCCGGCCTTCCCGTCCGGCTCTTCGCCGGCTGACGGCGGCCCCGTACGGAGAGAGCTACGGCGTACGACTCGTGCTCGCTTGCCGTCGGTTCGGGCGAGGCGCAGGATGAGGGTGTATCTGATGCCGCCTTGGTAGGAGGCCGAGTCTCCACGTCGATATTCGCGTCCGCGCACTGAAGGGGCACCGGTTATGTCCGAGAGCACAGCTTTGTGGCGGGGTAGGTCCGGGTCATTTCGCGAGCGGGCCGAGAAACTCGTGGCGGCCATGACGCTGGAGCAGAAGATCGCCCAGTTGCACGGCGCCATGGAAACCATTGACATCTACGCCCTCAGCGCGCAGGCGGCTCAGTCCGGGGCGGACATGGATCAGCTCGCCGCCCAGATCCGGGTCGAGCGGCACGTGCCGGCTATCGAGGAGCTTGGCATACCACGATTCCGGATCACCAACGGCCCGGTCGGTGTCGGCATGGGCGACGGTACGCCCAGCCCGCCGGCCACCTCCTTGCCGATGACGATCGGACTCGCCGCGGGGTTCGATACCGACCTGGCGCACTCCTACGGTGACATCATCGGTGCGGAAGCTGCCACGCTGGGCCAACACGTTCTCGAAGGCCCCGGCGTGTGCCTGCACCGCACCACGATTGCCGGCCGCAATTTCGAGTATTTCTCCGAGGATCCGTACCTTTCCGGGGTGATGGCGGTCGCCGTGGCCCAGGCCATCCAGGCACATGACGTGATCGCCATGGGCAAGCACTACGTCGTCAACGATCAGGAGTACGAACGGTTCCGAACCAACGTCGAGGTGGACGAGCACGTTCTGCGCGAGCTTTATCTGCTGCCCTTCGAGATGCTGGTCAAGGACGGTCGGATCGCGGCGTTGATGAGCGCCTATAACCGCATCCGCGGGGTTTACGCCACCGAGTACCGGCACACCTTGACCGATGTCCTGCGTACCGATTGGGGCTTCGAGGGATACGTCCAGTCCGACTTCTGGTCGTGCCGTTCCGCTGCCCCGTCTCTGAACGCCGGCATGGACCACGAGATGCCGGATGCCAAGTGGCTCAACGAGACGAATGTCAAGGCCGCTCTGCAGGACACCAGCCTGGAGATCGAGACCGTCGACCGTGCCCTGGTGCGCCGCTACACGCAGATGTTCCGGTTCGGGCAGTTCGACCGCCCGTACGAGCCCGGCCAGATCGACGCGCACGCCCACGGCGCTGTCGCCCGGGCCATCGGCTCGCAGATCGCCGTCCTACTCAAGAACGACGGCGGAATGCTGCCGCTGAACCGCGACGTCGGATCCATCGTCATCATCGGCCAGTCCGCATTCGTTGATGAGGCGTGTCTGGGCGGCGGTGGCTCGTCCAAGGTGCTCCCTTTGTACACCGTGCCGCCGCTGGACGGCATGCGAAACGTGCTCCGGGATCTCGGTTCGGCCGCGACGGTGACCAAGGTGACTGTCGCGGACGACCTGTCCAACCTCGACCAGGCCAGGAACGCGGCCACGCAGGCCGACGTGGTGGTGCTGATGGCAGGGTTGGTGGCGACCGAGGGCGCCGACCAGCCGGACGCCAACATGCTCAACGACCAGAACCGGATGCTGGAGGTGCTGCTGCGCATCAATCCGGCCACTGTAGTTGTCCTCAAGGACAGTAATCCGGTGCTGATGCCGTGGATCGACGACGCCCCGGCCCTGTTCGAGGTGTGGAACCAGGGCGCCGAGGACGGCCACGTCGTCGCGGACCTGCTGTTCGGCGTGGTCAACCCCTCCGGCAAAGTGCCCACGTCCTATCCTCGATCTGAGGACGACACCCTCTACGCCGGCAGGCCGGAGCGGTACCCGGGCACGGATGAGGGCGACGGTTACCCGGTGATCCGCTATTCCGAGGGACTGGAGATCGGCTACCGCTGGTTCCAGGCTCAAGGCATTTCGCCGCTGTTCGGTTTCGGCTTCGGCTTGTCCTACACCACCTTCGACATCACGGACGTGTCGGTGGACGCCCCGGATGGTGTGCGTACGACGGTGACCGTGACGGCGACACTGACCAACACCGGCTCGGTCGCCGGCGCCGAAGTGGTACAGGTATATCTCGGGCTGCCGGTGCCGGGACAGCCGCCGAAGCGCCTTGTCGGATTCCGGAAGGTGTTGCTGGAGCCGGGAGAGTCGAAGCAGGTGACGATCGTGATCGACGCGGCGGCGACCAACCATCCGTTCGGCGTGTGGGATTACGCCACGCGAAGCTTCGTCACCAAGCCCGGTGAGTACACCGTCTATGTGGGCAACGCCGCTGACAGCACGCCGCACACGGCGACGCTCACCGTCGGGTGAGTCTGTCGGGTTCATACCCGACCGCGGCGGCTTTCGCGATGCCTGGACCGGGTCGTGGGCGACCGCGGTGACCGCCCACCAGTCTCCCACGCGGGACCGCAGGCGTATCGCGGGAAGGCTAAGCCTCGGGCGCAGGGGTGCGACGCCGAGCGCTTGATACCTACTCATTTGCGCTGGTGAGCAAGGACCGAGGCGGATGCACCCTCTCAAAACGGCGCGCGCCGACCAGTAGACGGGCGGCGGCTCAGGGCCCGCGTCTTCTCTTGCTGATCGCCCGGGAGGAGATCTGCGGCCCGGGTGACGGCGGACGCAGATCTGATCTCCAGCCGAAGGATGCTCCAGGATCAGGGTGGGTGTGCCTGCGGACAAAGAGGCCCGGTTGCCTTGGTCTGGCTGAGCCGGCCAGGGCTGTCAGGCGACGACGCCGAAGCCGCCAGTCCAGGGGATCTTGTCGCTGGCGGCGAGCGTGAGTTGAAGGAAGCCGACCGCTTCGAGTTCCCGGGCCCGGCGCAGTGTGCCTGCGTCGATGGCGCGCAGGCCACCGGCGGAGACCACCTCTGCCAGTTGGGCCTTGGCGTCCGGGTTATCACCGGCGATGAGAACGGTCGTCGGTAGCGGGCCGACCTGGCTGGCTGTCAGGGTGGCCGCGAAGGTGGTGTTGAACGCCTTCACCACGTGCGACTGCGGCAGCGCAGTGGCGATCTCTGACGCGGCTGAGCCGTCGGACGCGACAGTCAGGGAGTCAAACGTCTCGAAGTTCAGCGGGTTGGTGATGTCGACGACGATCCTGTCGGCGAGTTGGCCGGCGCGTTGCGCGACGATGTCGGCCACAGCAGGGTAGGGGACGGCAAGCACGACGAGATCGCCGGTAACCGGTTTTTGCGTGTCGTCTCGGCCGAACACTTCGACGCTGTTGCCGCCGGCGGTGACGATGCCGGAGATGGCCTGACCCATGTTGCCGTTTCCGATGATGCTGACGTGTGCCATGGAATGTCCTCTGCTCTCTGGATTGATTCGTTGCCGTTGCTTAGAACGTTCATCCGCCTGGGCTCTCACCACTCAGCGGTGCTGTGCCTTGGGGCTGCGGTGGTTGGTCGTGGAGGGTGTCGAAGAGCAGGTTGAGGCCCTCAGCCATGGTCGGGTGGGTCAGGACGGCGTCGCGGACCTGGTAGTAGGGCAGGCCGCCGAGCATTGCGACCTGGACAGTGGAGATGACCTCGCCCGAGTCGTGTCCCAGCAGGGCGGCGCCGAGGATTTGATCGGTGTCGGCGTCGACTACCGCCTTCCATGTTCCGACCTTGTTGTGCAATGTCTTGGCGCGCGGGATGGCCGCCACGGGAATCTTGGCGACCTTCACCGGGCGGCCCTGGGCGCGCGCTTCACCTTCGGTCAGTCCTACGCGGGCGAGCTCTGGCGTGAGGAATACGGTGTAGGGCACGAGCCGGCCGGTGGTGACCGCATGCCCGCCGGTGAGATTGGTCCTGAGGATGCGGAAGTCATGCCAGGCGGCGTGGGTGAACTGTGGGCTGCCGGCAACGTCACCGGCGGCCCACACATGCTCAGCGGTGGTGCGTAGGTGTTCATCGACGACCACGAATCCGCGGTCGGTGACCGCCACACCGGCGGTGTCGAGCCCGAGGTCGGCGGTGACCGGGGATCGGCCGGTGGCCGCCAGCAGTTCCTGGCCACGAATCACCTGATCGCGGGCGATGGTGACGACGATGTCCCCGTGCCCGGGTTCCCGCCGCACTGCTTGCGCGCGTGCCCCGAGGCGCACGTCGACACCCTGACCCGTGAGGATCTCCGCGACCTGGTGGGCGATGTCGGGGTCCTCGCGCGGCAGCAACTGCCCGGGGGCTTGGAGCAGGGTCACCCGGGTGCCGAAGGTCGCGAACATTGAAGCGAACTCGCAGCCGACATATCCGCCGCCCAGCACCAGCATCGTGTCGGGAAGGCGCTCCAGGTGCAGGATCGTCTCGGAGTTCCATACCTGCGCTTCCACGACACCGTCAAGCCTGGGCGGGGCCGGCACGGTTCCGGTGTTGATGACCACATCGTGGCCCCGCACCGTTCGGGTGCGGCCGGTGCGGGTCTGGATCTCCACTGTGCGCTCGGCGATGAACCTGGCTGTGCCCAGCACGAAGTCCATCCCTGAGTCGGTGAACAGCTTCTCGTGCGCGGCCACCATGCCGCCGACGACAGTCTCCTTGTGCCGGCGCAGCCGCTCCAGCGAGATCGACGGTTCGCCGCCGACATCCACACCGAACTCGGCGGCGCGACGGGCATTGATCAGCGTGCGGGCGGAGCCGACAAGCGCCTTGGTCGGGATGCACGCAACGTTGATGCACGTCCCGCCGATCTTGTCGCGCTCCACCATGACAACGTTCCAACCCGCCCTCGCGCGGTCGATCGCCAGCGATTTGCCGGCTTTGCCGCCGCCGAGCACCAGCAGATCCACCTCTTCGATGTTCCGTTCGCCCATCAGGTCATCCCATCTCCTCCGGCCCGCTTGCCTCGTTCAGGGGTTCGGTCACTTCGCGCTTCCTCGCCTGATTTCCGTCGTGTAGCCGGTCGACAGAACGAGGGTTCAGTTGCTGGAGCATCCCCTCCTGTTTCGTCGGCGAGCATGGGTGCCGTCGACCCTTGCGACACGGTGACCGGGCCGCGGTCACCGCTGGCCGACTATGGTCGATGTCGCTGCCGTTCGATCTGTCAATGGCGCTGCGGGGGGACCGGATGCCGGGCGGCGAGCTGATGCGACGGCTGCGCTTAGCCTGTGTCGCCGTACCCGTCCGGTCTCGATCCTGCCGATCTCGATCCCGCTGAGCCGAGCGCGTCCTCACCCGTGAGGGCCCCGCTGGCTCGTCGCTGCGCCGTCTCAGCGACCATGTCGCGGAAAACGCGCTCGGTGAGCGGGTAGGCCAGCATGACGAGGACCGCACCTATGGCCAGAGCAGCCGGGACCGCGCCCGCAGCGATGCGGATTGAGGTGACGGCCGCTTCGGTTTGGATGTCCCCGCCGGAGACATAGCCGCCGATGCCGATGGTGTAGGCGGCGAAAGCGCCGCCGATGCCCTGGCCGGTTTTGCGGGTGAATGAAAGAACGGCATAGCTGCTGCCCTCGGCGCGCACGCCGCTGCGCCACTCGCCATAGTCGACGGTGTCGGCCTGGAACGCGAAGATCAGCGTGTTGGTGATGCCCAAACCGACGCCCAGCACGGCGAAGGCGGCGATACCCAACCATGCCTGCGACCCGGGAGCCAGGGCGAGTCCGACGCCGCCGGCGGCAGCGATGACGCCCCCGGCCAGGAACCCGCTCTTCTTACCCACCGCGTCGATGAGCTTTGGTAGAGCCAGCGCGGACACGATCATGCCGACGTTCTGCGCGACGGTCAGTGCGATGAACAGGCTCGCGTCGTTCAGGACATCGCGGGCGTAGTACACACCCACTGTCTGTAGCGAGAACATGCCAGCCAAGCACAGTACGGTGGACGCGCACAGCACTACCAGCGGCCGGTTGCGGCGCATCATGGTGAGGGTCTGGCCCAGGCTCACCTTCCCGGCCGGACGCTGCACCACCTCTCGCGAGGTGAAGAACGTCCACAGGTAGAGGACCAATCCGGTGACGCCGAACGCCACGGTGATGATGGTCAGGGACGTCTGCAGGTCCGCGGCATTCTGGATCTGCGGGGAGACAACGATCGCGATGAGCAGGATAGTGAGGCTGGAGGCAACCATGCGGGCGGTGGAGAGTCGGGAGCGTTCGTCCGGCAGTTGCGTCATCGTGGCCGACAGCGAACCGTACGGGATGTTGACGAAACTGTAGGCGAGGCTGAACAGGGCGTATGACAGGTACGCCCATACCACTTTCGCGTCCGGGGTCAAGCTGCTCGGGATGGTGAACAGGGCGACGTTGAGCAGCAGCAGCGGTATCGACCCGAACAGCACGTACGGGCGGAACTGTCCCCACCGCGACGATGTGGCGTCGGTGATCCGGCCGGCGACGAGGTCGGTGACCCCGCCCCAGATCCGGACGACGAGGAACAGGGTGCCTGCGGTCGCCGCCGCGATGCCGGCCACGTCGGTGTAGTAGATGAGCAGGAAGGCAGAGGCCAGCGAGAACGTCAGGTTGTTGGCAACGTCTCCGGCGGCGTACCCCAGGTACTGGCCGAGGCGCAACCGCGCCGGTTCCGAACTCCGAGTCGCAGCGGCCGCCCGTGTCGGGGCCGCGTCGGCTGTCATGCTTGGGCCTCGTGTGCGAGCTGCTCGCACTGGTGGCGCACCGCGTCGGCTACCTCGGTGTCCTCGCCGAGCATCGGGTCCAGTTCGTGCAGCACCCGCTGCACCGCTTGCCGGAGCGGACCGCTAGCTGCGGATGCCATGGTTTGCGCGTGGACGTCCGCAATGGTCGCTCCGTGGCCACGTAGGCAGCAGATCCAGGCGGCCAGCACCAGCGTGGGGCCCGCCGGTGTCCGGCCTTGCGCGCGCTCGGCGCGCAGAACCGGCAGGATGCGGATCGGCAGCTTCTGAGAGCCATCAGTGCCGATCTGAGCGAGCTGGTGTTGCATCCGCGGGTTGGCGAACCGATCGAGCAGGGCCTGACGGTACGGGGCAAGCTCGGCTTCCGGTTGGTTCAGGTGCCGGGACGCCGTCGACCACCACTGCTGTAGCCACTGCCGGCAGGTGTCGTCGGCTACGGCCTGTGACACGCTGAAGTGTCCGCGGATGGAGCCGGCGTAGGCGAGCAGGGAGTGGCCGCCGTTGAGCAGCCACAACTTGCGGTGCTCGAACGGGGTCACGTCGTCGGTGAAGGTGGCGCCGGCGTCCTGCCAGGCGGGTCGACCGGCGGGGAACGAGCCGCTGAGCACCCACTCCCGGAACGGCTCGGTCGCGACCGGGCAGCGGTCGTCAAGCCCGGTTGCGTCGCGGACGTGCCGTGCTTCGTCCGAGGCGGGCCGCGGGGTGATCCGGTCCACGGCGGTCGTCACTACCGCCAGCGACGTATCCAACCAGTCGAGCAGGCTAGGGTCGAGCAGCTGCGCCATATCGCGCACGACTCGTTCGGCTATCGCGCCGTTGCCGGGCACGTTGTCGCACGGCATTAGCGCGATCGGGCCTGCACCGGACGCGCGCCGTGCCACGAGTCCTGCCACCAGACGAGCGGGTGTGGTCCCCACAGCCGCCGTGGGATCATGACGCAGTGCGGCGAGGTCGGCCTGCACGTCGGGATGGTCGGTGTCCAGGCCACCGTCCGGTCCGCGCACGTACCCGGCCTCGGTGACGGTGAGCGTCACGACGCTCAGTTGCGGCGAGCCGAAGTACCCGAGCCATGCTTGGTGGTCGGCGCCGGCGTGGGCCCTTGACAGGCTGCGCATCACCTCGAACGTGTCGCCGGCGACGTCCCGGGTGACCAGCGTGTACAACCCCTCCTGGACGGCCAGTTGCGCCGGAAGGTCAGCACTGCGTCCGGAGAACGCGGCGTAGCCCCAGTCTGCGGCGTCGGAGGCGTGGTCGGTGTACCAGCATTGGTGGGCTCGGAAGAAGTTGCCGAGGCCGAGGTGTAGAAGCCGCACGGGCGCCGCGGCCCGTGCGTGACCGGCGGTTCGAGACAACAGTGCGGTCATAGCCTGAACACCGCCTGTGCCTGTTTGGACACCTGATGAACCGGAAGGTCGGCCGCCTCCGGCTCGCCGGGACGGCGCTCGACGATCAGGAAGCCCGCGTCGACGCGACGGGCCATGCCGTGCCGGGCCGAAATGGAGCAGAAGACGGATGTCTGGTCGACGAAGCCGGGCGTCCGGGGGAACCCTGCGGTCTCCGTCACGGCTGCCCGGAATCGTCCGACGGTGTCAAGGAACCACCACGGGACACCGACGCACACCGACGGATTGAACCCGGTCAGCAGCGTGGCCGGCTCCCAGAACGGCCGGTCCTGCAGCAGCAGGTCGGCATCGACGTTCCCATGTGGGGCTGTCACCGGTTGATCTCGTACGTGTTCGTCCAGGCGGCGGGTGATCGTCGGGGTGCCGGGGTCGGCCGGGGTCGGGTGCAGCTCCAGTGGCGGTGATCGGTGACAGGGGTTGGTGCTTGTCATGTGTCGATCCCTTTCGCTGTGGGAGCCGCCAATTCAGCCGAACGCAGGACCGGTGTGCCGAAGTCAGACGTTCCGTGCGAGGTCAGCCGATGCCGCGACTCGCGCGCGGCTGGCAGCCACGATCAGGTCGACGCAGGCGTCCAGGTCGATCGCAGTGGAGTCGATCATCAGGTGGTACAGGTCGGGATCGTCGCCATCGACGCCGTACGCGCGGCGCACGTACTTCCTCCGCGCTCCGTCCTCCTCCCGCTGCCGCCGTGCGGCGGTGTCAGGGTCGATGCCCTCGAGCGCCATCCGTTGTCGCAGACGGGCATCCCGCGGCCCACCGAGATGCACGTGTAGAGCCCATGACACCGACTGCAGCACGACCATGCCGCCTCGCCCGACCGCGACACCGCCGGACACACTCGACCGGGCCAGGAATTCCTCGATGTGGGCACGCACCGCACGTTCCTGCAGGTCAAGATGCTCGACGGAGCTGGCTGTGCTGTCGTTGACGGTCGTGCCGCGGCCGAGGCTGGACACCAACCGCTCCATAACGCTGCGGGGCTGATCGTCGACGTCCGCGACAGCGTCCGGCGGCAGACCTGTTTGCTGGGCCACGGCATCCGGGATGGCCCGGTCGAGCAACGGCACGCCCAGCCGTTCGGCCACCCGGGGGCCGACGACGCTGCCGCCCGCGCCGTACAGAGCGGCGAGCGTCACCACCGGGCGCCGCCGATCGGGGGCCGTCATGCTGACACGACGATGCGTTTCACGTCCGGGCCGGCATACGGAGCCGCCGATCCCCCTTGTGCCAGCCGAAGCTTCGCCATAGCCATATAGTGTGCCCGCCCCGCGGGCGGGGCAACCCGAGACGACGGCAGCAACGCCATCCGACCAACCGGGGTAGAAGGGTCACGACGATTTCGCCGGACACCGGGGGCCTCCGCGGGTCCCGCATCACCGACGATCAGATCAGGCGTCCAGCTGGGTGTCGCCGGGCTGGACCGCCAAAGCGCCTGCGCTCTATGCCCGACGCGAGCCGCAGCTGCTCGCGGTGACCTAGCAGCCATGGGCGCTTCGAATTCACCCGGGATCCGGTCTCTGATTCGATCGCCGGCGCGACGCGCGGCGCGAGACGGGAAGGACGCCGCAGCGACGATCACCACGCTGGCGATGTTCACCGCAAGCTGTGGCTCTGACTGCGCCGGCCAACCAGTGCTGGCCTTGGACCAGGGCTACCGGCACGAAGCCGACGGGCGGCATGGTCGTCACTAAGATGAACACCCCGGCCACCCCGGCCCGCAGGGCCACGTTCAGCGAGAACGTTCCCACGCTGTTGATGAACTCGGCCTGATCGGACTCACCGGTGTCGCCGTCCTCAGTTGCCCTACCAGTCCGTGGACGACTGCGGCCGTCGCAGCGTCCGCCATCGCCACCGGGAATCCGACGAGCAGCGACCGCGCCGCGTCGGACCATGTCGACCGGGCGCAGCACCCCTCGGAGGGCGATCGCGGCCAATGGCCCGAACCGGGACTCAGCACCGTGACCTGCGCGAGCGGTGACAGGCGAGCCGGTGGGCTGGGCGACGCGCGCCCATCACGGCACCGGAGGCACCTGGGCGGCGGCGCGTCAGGTCGTCAGGCCTGTGATCTGTTCGAAAGCTGAACAAACCACAGTCGACGATGGCGGTGCGTTCGAGGGCAACCGTTGGTCGTACAGGTATCCAAGGCCTCGTTCCGCCTCGGCGTAGCGTGGGGTAGGAGGCGGCAGCGACCTGTCGTCCGGGACGCCTCCCGGCGTCGACGGGTTACCGGTGTGTTGGGGCTCGTACTGCGGCTGCACCATGGCGACGCCTTTTCAACGTCGCTGCTCTTCGACAGGGTGCCTCTCGACCGCCAGTCTTCCGGGGCTCAGACGGTGTACGGCTTCATGGCAACGGTGAGGGCTGTCCGATCCGGTTTGCCAGGCAGAACGTGACCAGTTCGGGTGCGCTGGGCCGGTCGAGGGGACTGCGTGCCAACGTCGCGCGGATCATGTCTGCCAAGCCGGGAGGCACACTGGACAGGTCGGGTTCGGTCGACTGCATGCGCAAAATCCATTCCTGGTCGCTGCTGCTAGCGAAGGGATGTACCCCGGCGGTTAGGTAGGCCATGAGGCAACCCCAGGCGAAGATGTCCACGGCCGGGGTTGCCGGTGCGGCTCTCAGTTGTTCGGGTGCAGCCCAGCCGCGGCTGCACTCCACGATCCCATTCCCGCCGCACGGCTGGCCCACATACCGGGCGATCCCGAAGTCGATCAGCCGAACGTCGTGGTCGCGGACCAGCAGGTTCGACGGCTTCACGTCGCAGTGCACGAGGCCGCGGGCATGGACCGCGGCGAGGACCCGAGCGAGTGCCGCTCCGAAGTTCCACAGGCGCAGCGTGAGCGGTCGCCCGCCCTGCAATGTGGTGCAGCAACGGTAGCCCGGCAGGAGGGCGGTCACCAGATAGGCGCCGGCCGGGGACACACCGTGGCCGAGGGCCGGTGCGGTGCACTGCGCGTCTACGGCGGAGGTCATCCGAAACTCGCGCAGGCATGCCTCCGGCCGGGCGCCGTGGGGGCGCAGGATCTTCATCGCGACCGGTCGGCCGCTGGGCGCCTCGGCGTAGAACACGTCGGCCGTTCCACCTTGCCCCAGGCGGGCTATCAACCGGTAGCCGTCGACCTGGACCGGGTCACCGGCGTAGAGCGGCCAGGTGTCAACCGGGCATGGTGGGTTGCCCGACCGTGGCCGAGCCGTCGGGCGCGGTGCGCGGTGACCCGGCTCGCCGATCGGCGAGCCGCGGTTCGGGACAGCGGGATACACCACCTCAATTCGCCGCGCGGGATGGCTGCCGGTTGATGTCGTCGCCTCAGCGGGGAGGATTGTCGTGGCGAGGGTTTTCGCTAGCTCGGCGGGCAAGGTCTTAGGTATCGGGGTCATGCTTGTCGCGCCTCCTGTGGAACACCGAGGGTGCACCGGCAAGGACGGCGCTACTGCTGCAGCGCCGGAACTCGGAGGTTCATGACCGCGTGGTCCGGGCGGTAATGCGCCAGCGTGAACACTGACGGGCGCATCGGCTGTGGAGCCCGATCGCACGATTGAGGTTACGCCGTTTTCCGGCCGCCGCCAGCGGCGGCTGTCAGCGGTCGTGCCAGCCGGTGCGGTTCCCAGAGCTTTTTCGGTCGGTGGTTCCACCACCAGATCGATCGGGTCAATCATCGGTCGGCACGACGCGATGAGGGTTTAAGGAAACCTGATGCGCATTGTTCCCTCGCCCGAACTGCTGCACGGGGCTGTGTGGGCGAGCAGGCGGGTCCGGGTCCGGTCGCGCGTCCGACGCCAGCGCGTCGACGGTGGTCTCCGTCGCCGCCGGGCCGAGGGCCAGCATCGGGCGTAGGGTTCACCTATGTCCAACGAGTACCGGCTGCTGTTGTTCGACATCGACGGCACCCTGGTGACCACTGGAGGAGCCGGCGCGGTCGCGTGGAAGCGGGCCTTCACCGACCTGCACGGCATTCCCGCCGACATCGGGCAGTTCACCGACGCCGGCATGACTGATCCGGACGTCGGGGTGCAGACGTTCGAGGCGGTCCTGCATCGCACGCCGACTCCACACGAACTCATCCAGCTTCTGCAGCGACGGCTGGAGTACATGCCGGAGACCGTGGCCGAGAGTACCGGTTACCGAGTCCTGCCGGGCGTGGAGAAGCAACTGCGGCAGCTCAGCCGAGCCGGGCACCTGCTCGGCCTGGTGACCGGCAACGTCGACGGCGCCGCGCACATCAAGCTTTCCCGTGCCAACCTCACCCGTTGGTTCACCTTCGGTGCGTATGCGAGTGCCGGTGTCGATCGCCCGGCCATCGTGCAACGGGCCATCGAGCGGGGTGAGGGTATCGTCGGCCGGCGGCTGAGCCGGTCCGAGGTGATCGTTATCGGTGATACGCCGCGTAACATCCACGCCGCGCAGGTGGCCGGCTGCTCCTCGATAGGGGTCGCCACCGGCCACTACGGCCGCGACGCGTTGCGCGAAGCGGGTGCCGGTCACGTCCTCGACACCCTCGAGGAGGAGCTACCACTCGGCTGAGGCTGCGGACCTTGTCCCGGCCCCGGTGCGTCAGCGGTGCCTCGACTCAGCCCTGGTCCTGGTCAGGCATCGCCACGCCACCGGCGGCGCAGGGCGTGTGCGCTGGCCTTCGGGCGACGGTCCCGGGTGAAGACGCCTTTTTTGTTGCCGTCGACGCGGGTGATGCCCGAGCGGGTGGCGAAGTCGGCGAAATTCCAGATCTGCTCGCCGACGACTGCGTCGATGCGGTCGAAGACGCGGTGGTACATCGCCAGGAGTTCGACCTGGAACTCTTCGCTCCACGGTTCATTGGTCATGCTGTGCAGCCCCGGTTGGGTGTCGGCGCCGTATTCGGTCATCACGATCGGCTTGCCGCGCTGAGCCCACTGGCGTAGCTCGGCTTCGAGCAGCCGTTCGGCAGTGATGAGATCGCCGGTGTTCGCGTACCAGCCGTAGTAGCGGTTGAGCAGGAGTACGTCGAACAGGTCGGAGATGACGTCGCGTTCGGGTGTGGCTGTCATGAAGTTGGCGAAGGCGACCGGTCGGGTGGGGTCGAGTCGCCTGGTCTCGGCGACCAGCGGCTCGAAGTACGCTCGGGCGGCTGGCGGGATGGTGTCGGGTTCGTTGGCGATGCTCCAGATGACCACGCTGGGGTGGTTCTTGTCGCGCGCGATGAGTTCGCGGATGGCCTGCCGGTGGGTTTGCTGGGTTGGTGCATCGATCGTCGTGTCGCTGTAGGTGTCCATCGGCCCGGCCTGGTTGAGGACGCCGGCGCCGGTGTCGAGGTTGAGGCCGACGGCCGCGGTCTCGTCGATGACCACGACGCCGTGCCGATCGGCGTAGTCGAGGAACGCCTCGTCGTACGGATAGTGCGAGGTGCGGAACGAGTTCGCGCCGATCCACAGCATCAGCTGGAAGTCGTGGACCATGACCGCGAGATCGAAGCCGCGCCCGTGGACCGGGAAGTCCTCGTGCTTGCCGAAGCCGGTGAATTGGAACGGCTCGCCGTTGATGAGGAAGCGGTGGCCGTCCACGGCGACCGTACGCACGCCGAAGGGCTGTGGATAGACGTCGACGACCTCGCCGCCGGCGCCTAGCAGCGTGACCTCGAGGGTGTACAGGTAGCCGGCGCCGGGGCGCCACAACTGGACGCGTTCGATCCGGGCCGTACCCTCAGCGCCGTCTGCTCGTGCGACTGCGGCGCCGTCCGCGTCGCGGACCACGATACGAACCGAGTGCATGTCGTCGCCGGCCACCGCGACCACATAGCCGATCGTCGAGCTCTGCCCGTCGACCTCGGCCGTCGTCACTGTCACGTCGCTGACGTGGGTGCGCGGGGTGGCGTGCAGCCACACCGAACGGTTCAGTCCGGCGTAGTTGAAGAAGTCGTGGAAGTACTGCTGCAGGAGCCGTCCGTCCTCCAGCTCTTGGACGAAACCGGGTGGGATGGAGTGCCAGTGCAGCTCGGTGTTGACCACGACGGTGACGCGCATCTGCTCGCCGGCGCGTACGTGTTCGGTGACGTCGGCCTCGAACGGGGTGTAACCCCCCTCGTGCTCGGTGACCTGCGTGTCGCCGACCCAGACGACGGCTCGGTGGGTGGCGGCGTCGAGCCGCAGGACGATCCGCTCGCCGTCCCAACCGCGCGGCACCTGGACGATCCGCTGGTACCACACGTCGCCGATGTAGTGGTGCGCATCCCGCCCGGGCAGTACCGCGTTGAAGCTGGCCGGCACCGGCATGTCACCGTCACCTGGCAGCGGACGCGCCCACCATCGCTCGGCACGGCCGCGACCTTCGTGGTCCAAGCTGAAGCCCCACAGCCCGTCGAGTAGGACGCGTTCCCTGGTGGTGGACTCACGTGGCGTCAGCATGCAGTCCTCAGCTCCCTGTCGGATGCAGATTTGTCGGACGAGTTCGAGTGGTCGGCAAGGACGGCCCCCGCTTCAGGAATGCCTCGGGGATCGGCACGGTTCGACCGGGAACAGGGGTGGCGTGACCGGTCACGCGGCGACCCTGGGGGCTCGCCGGCTGCGAGCCCGCAGCACCGCCTTCAGCACCTCTCCGACGGCCAGGATGCTGGAAGCCACCGCGGTGCAGGCGAGCCACTGTCCCGATGTCAGGTCGGTGGTGTTGAACAGTCCGTGCATGGCGTCCATCTGGACAAGTAGGACCAGCAGGGCGGCGACGACGGCGGTGGCGGCGAACGCCGACCGGTTCTCCAGTGTCTCGCGGCTGAACGCGCTGCGCATATCGGAACGGACGTTCAACAAGTTGAATGCCTGGAACAGCACAAAAGTGACGAATGCCATGGTGCCGGCGACCGTGACCTCACCGAGTTCGGGCGCGGGCCCGGGCGCCCAGATCAGCATTGCCAGCGTGCCGGCGGCCATGACGGTACTGGCGAGCAGGATGCGAAGCAGGCGGTTGCGGTTCAGGATGCGCTCGTCGCGGGGGCGCGGGGGCCGGCTCATCGCATCGTGGCTGACCGGGTCGACACCGATCGACATGGCCGGCGGGCCGTCCATGACCAGGTTGACGAACAGGATCTGCAGGGCCGTGAACGGTGCCCCGCCGGCGATTCCGGTCAAAGAGGCGATCAGGAACGTGACCACGAAGCCGAGCGCGGTCGACACCTGGAAGCGGGTGAAGTTGACGATGTTGGCGTAGACACCGCGGCCTTCGCGCACCGCGGCGACGATCGTGGCGAAGTTGTCATCCGTGAGGACCATGGAGGCGGCTTCCTTGGTCACCTCGGTGCCGGTCACTCCCATGGCGACGCCGATATCGGCCTTGCGCAGCGCGGGCGCGTCGTTGACGCCGTCGCCGGTCATGGCGACCACCTCGCCGCGTTCCTGCAACACACGGACGATCCTGATTTTGTGACTGGGGGACACCCGGGCGACGACGCCGATCTCGTCGAGACGGCGGGCGGCTTCGGCGTCGTCCGTGATCGCGTCGAGGTCCGCGCCGGTCACCGCCCGGCCAGGAATACCCAGCTCGCCGGCAATGGCGGCGGCTGTCACGGCGTGGTCGCCGGTGAGCATCCGCACCCGGATCCCGGCGTCCCGGCATTCCTGAATGGACCGGCGTGCCTCCGGGCGTGGGGGGTCGACGATGCCGACGAGGGCTACCATCACCAGCCGGTCGAGCATTTCCTTCGGATCGTCGGCCGGGTTGAAGTCGGCGGCGGGGAAGTCCTCGACACCGACGGCCATCACCCGCATGCCCTGCCGGGCCAGGTCCGCGTTCGCCGCGTCGTAGCTGTCCCGGGCGGTCCGGTCGAACGGCTTGATGGCGGACTCGCCAAGGTAGCGGTCGGCCCGCGCTGCGAGCACGTCGGGTGCGCCCTTGACGAAGCACCGTACAATTTTGCGGCCTTGCTCGTCGGTCCAGTCGTGGAAGGTGGCCATGAACTTGTAGTCGGAATCGAACGGGATGTCGAGCAGGCGGGGACGTTGTTCGCGCAAGGCAGCGACGTCGACGCCGCCTTTCTCGGCGAGAACGATCAGCGCGCCCTCGGTCGGATCACCCACGATGTCGCCGTCGCGCAGCACGGCGTCGCTGCACAGGGCCATGGGCAGCAGCGCCCGGTCCAGGGTGCCGGGCAGCGGGGAGCCGTCGGTGGTGCGGATCCGCCCGTCGGTGGAGTAGCCCTCGCCGGAGATGGTGAACCGCCGCCCGGCCAGCAGCATCTCCCGGGCGGTCATCTGGTTGAGGGTGAGCGTGCCGGTCTTGTCGGTGCAGATCTGCGAGGTGCTGCCGAGGGTCTCCACCGACGCCAGCCGCTTGACGATCGCGCCGCGCCTGGCGAGCCGGCCGGTGCCCATGGCCAGCGTGAACGCCACCACCGCGGGCAGGCCCTCCGGGATGGCGGCCACCGCGAGGGAGACGGCACTGACAAACAGGTCGTCGAATTCTTGCTCGCGGATCAGACCGAGGACGACGACGACGACGATGACGCCGCCGGCGATGATCGCCAGGGTGCGGCTCAAGGTGTTGATCTGGCGCTGCAACGGAGTCGGTCCCGGCTTCGCCGCGTGCAACATGCCGGCGATCCGGCCCGTCTCGGTCTGCATGCCGGTCGCCGTGACGAGTATCTCACCGTGGCCACGTGTGACGGCGGTGTTCATGTAGACGGTGTTCGCCCGGTCGCCGAGCGCCGCCTCCTCGTCCACCTCGGCTGACGCCGATTTGGCCGACGGTTGCGCCTCCCCGGTGAGCATGGATTCCTGGACCTCCAGAGAGGTCGCCGACAGCAACCGCCCGTCGGTCGGCACCCGATCGCCCGCCTCCACGACGACCACGTCGCCCGGCACCAGCTCCGCGGCGTCCAGTTGGGAGATACGCCCGTCCCGCCGCACCCGGGCGGTGGTCACGCTCATCCGCCGCAGCGCGTCCAGCGAGGCTTCGGCCTTGGACTCCTGCACGAAACCGATCGTCGCGTTCAGCAACACCACCACCGCGATCGCGATCGGGGTCTCCCACTCGCGACCGACCAGCAGGGACACCACCGCGGCGATCATCAGGATGATGATCAGCAGATCCTGGAACTGCCGTAGGAATGCCCGCCACCGTGGCTGCTTCGGCGCCTCAGCCAGCCGGTTCGGGCCGTGCTGACCCATCCGGCGCTGCACCTCGGTCGAGGACAGCCCGCTGGCGGGATCGACATCCAGCGCGCGGACCGCCTCGGCGATCGACCGTGCGTGCCATTCCGCCAGGTGGATCGATTCGCCAGCCCTCGCAGGCATGTCCACCTCCGGCAGATACGTTGCAACGTCCTCGGGCGGCCACGGATCTCCGTCGTCTTCCCCACCCTGGCCCCTGCCGCCGTTCCGGTCAAATGGGAGAACGGGCAATACGCGCCGATGCCAATCCGTCGGGTACCACCGTTTGACGGTGCTCGCTGTGGGTAGGCGGCGCTGGAGGCGAGGGCCTACGCGCCCCTCAAGCGGTTTGCCTCGGCCGCTGGGAAGGTCGTTCCATGACGCAGTTGGCGAGTGCAGGCGGGGACACCTCGGCCGATTTCGACTCCGGTGGCGGCGGTGAGACGGTTGCGCCGCAGCCGTACGAGCTGAGCGACGCCGAGGGGCCGCTGAGCCGGGCCGAGCTGGAGGCCGTCGACGCCTGGTGGCGGGCGGCGAACTACCTGTCGGTCGGACAGATCTATCTCAGGGACAACCCGCTGCTCCGAGAGCGGCTGTCACCGGAGCACATCAAGGCCCGGTTGCTCGGGCACTTCGGTACGGTGCCCGGACTGAACCTCGTGTGGGTCCACGCCAACCGGCAGATCGTCGCCCGCGAGCTGGATGCGGTGTTCGTGGCAGGCCCTGGTCACGGCGGACCGGGCCCGAACGCGTGCGCCTGGCTGGAGGGCACCTACTCGGAGCTCTACAGCCACATCTCCCGGGACGCCCGGGGGATGAAGGCGCTTTTCGCCCAGTTCTCCGCACCGGGCGGTGTGCCAAGCCACTGTGCGCCGGAGACCCCCGGGTCCTTCCACGAAGGAGGCGAGTTGGGGTACTCGTTGCTGCACGCGTACGGCGCCGCGCTGGACAACCCCGCACTGACCGTCTTCTGCGTCATCGGCGACGGCGAGGCAGAGACCGGACCGCTGGCGGGCAGCTGGCACGCCAACAAGTTCCTCAACCCGGCCCGCGACGGCGCGGTGCTGCCAATTCTGGCGCTGAACGAGTACAAGATCGCCAACCCGACCATCTTCGCCCGCATCCCCGAGGAAGAGCTGCTGCAGCTGATGCGCGGCAACGGCTACGCTCCGCAGATCGTCGCCGGCGACGATCCGGCCACGGTGCACCAGCGGTTCGCAGCCGTCCTCGACGACTGTCTGGAACGGATCGCCGGAATACAGCAGGCCGCACGAAACGGCGGCGACGACAGCCGGCCAGCGTGGCCGATGATCGTGCTGCATACCCCGAAGGGCTGGACCTGTCCACCCATTGTGGACGGACAGCAGGTCGAGGGCACGTTCCGGGCCCATCAGGTACCGCTTCCCGCCGCCCGCTCGGACGAGTCGCACCGGCACGTCTTGGAGCAGTGGCTGCGCTCGTACCGTCCCGAGGGGCTGTTCGACGACGACGGCCGGCCGGTCGCCGGGATCCGGGACGCCGCGCCGACCGGCGACCGGCGGATGAGCGCCAACCCAGCGACCAACGGCGGCGTCCCGCTGCGTGACCTGCGGCTGCCGGATTGGCGCGATTACGGCGTCGACGTGAAGGCGCCGGGCGGCACGCAGCACGAGGCCACCCGCGTGCTCGGCGGCTGGCTGCGCGACGTCACCGCGGCGAACCCGAGGAACTTCCTGACTTTCGCCCCCGACGAACTGGCCAGCAACCGGCTGCAGGACATCCTCGAGGTCACCGGCCGCAACTGGCAGGCGGAGATCGCGAAGACCGACGAGAAGCTCGACCCGCACGGCCGAGTCATCGAGGTGCTCTCCGAGCACATGTGCCAGGGCCTGCTGGAGGGCTATCTACTCACCGGCCGGCACGGGCTGTTCACCTGCTACGAGGCGTTCATTCACATCGTCGACGCGATGTTCAACCAGCACGCCAAGTGGCTGCAGGCCGCCGCGGAGGTGCCGTGGCGCCGACCCATCGCCAGCCTGAACTACCTGCTGTCCTCGCACGTCTGGCGCCAGGACCACAACGGCTTCACCCACCAGGACCCCGGCTTCCTCGACGTGGTGATGAACAAGCAACCCAGCATCGTGCGGATCTACCTGCCGCCAGACGCCAACACCCTGCTGTCCACCTACGCCCACTGCCTGCGCTCGCGGCACTACGTCAACGTCGTGGTGTCCGGCAAGCAGCCGCAAGCCGACTGGCTCTCCGTCGAGGACGCCGTGCTGCACTGCGCCCGCGGCCTCGGCATCTGGCAGTGGGCGGGCAACCACGACGAGCGTGGCACGCTACCTGACGTAGTGCTGGCCTGCGCCGGCGACGTACCGACGCTGGAGACCCTGGCCGCTGCGGCTATCCTCCGCGAACGGCTGCCCGACCTGCGGGTCCGGGTGATCAACGTGGTCGACTTGATGCGATTGCAACCGGAGACCGAACACCCACACGGGCTGCCGGACCGCGAGTTCGACACGCTGTTCACCACCGACCGGCCGGTGATCTTCGCGTTCCACGGATATCCATGGCTGATTCACCGCCTGACCTACCGGCGTACCAACCATCCGAACCTGCACGTGCGCGGATACAAGGAGAAGGGCACCACGACCACCCCGTTCGATATGGTCATGCTCAACGACCTCGACCGGTACCACCTGGTCGTTGACGTCATCGACCGGGTGTCCTCGCTCGGCCCGCGGGCGGCGGGGCTGCGGCAGGAGATGATCGACGCGCGGCTGGCCGCCCGTGCCTACACCCGCGAGCACGGCGCCGACCTCCCGGAGGTAGCGAACTGGACATGGCCCGGGTGAGCGGGGACACGTCTATCGGCTGAGCCACGCAGCGGACCAGCTCAACGCAGTAAATCAGCGATTCGCCCGCCGAGTACCGTACACATGCTCAGACTCATGTCGGCATGAGAGATGACATGCATCGGCCGAGTTCGGTCGGTGGGTTGGGTCGAGCTTCCCCCGTTCGTGGCCTTGACGAACAGGTGTTGGGGGAAGCCTCCTCAGCTCAGACGCAGATTTCTGCGTGGGACATCGAGTGTCGCGGAGCGTGAGGAGGCTCCTATGTCGATCGTAGGTGGCGTCGATATTTATCGGAAGCAGTTGACCTTCGATTGGGTGGACGAGCAGAACGGGAAGTGGGAACGCGGGCGGATCGTCCCGGCGGACCGGGAGCGGCTGGCCGGCTGGCTGACCCGGTTCGATTCGACGGTCGAGGTGGCCTTCGCGTTCGAGGGCTGCACCGGCTGGCGGTACGTGGCCGAGGAGATGGCCCGGGCCGGGGTGGTCGCGCATCTGGCCGAGCCGGCGGACACAGCGGCGTTGCGGGGCCGTAAGCGGCGGGCCAAGACCGACAAGGCCGATGCGAAACTGCTGCGGGAGCTACTCGCGTCCGGGCGGCTGCCGCAGTGTTACATCCCACCCACGCAGGTGCTGGAGTGGCGGGCCATGTTGGAGCTCTACCAAGACCTGCGCGGTCAGCACACCGCGTGGGCGCAACGGATCCAGGCGGTCTGTTTCCACCAGGGCACGACTGCGCCCGGGCAGGCCGGGATCGTCCGCGGGGACCGGGCCCGGCTCAAGGCGATCGTGGACGAGCAGCTGACGGTCTCCGGCAGGTTGCAGGTCAACACTGCGCTCGGCCTCATGGACACCCTTGCCGATCATCTCGACCGGCTCCGCCGGCGGCTGCTGTCCACCGCCCGCGGCGTCCACGGCGCCCGGGTGCTGATGCACGAGATCTACGGGGTCGGGCCGCTGAGCTCCCTCGCCTTGTGCGCCTGGCTCGGTGGTGCCGACCGGTTCTCCTCCTCGCGCAAGGCGGTCCGGTTCGTCGGCCTGGACATCACCGTGCACTCCTCCGACGGCAAACGCAGCCCCGGCCGGCTGTCGCGGCAGGGCCCGCCGGTGTTGCGGTGGCTGTTGTTCGAGGCCGCGAAGACCTCCGCCCGCGCGTGCGCGCCCGGCCACGACTACTACACCGCCGTGCGGGACCGGTACGACGCGAACCGGGCCTGCCTGTCCCAAGCACGCCGGATCGTCCGGCACGCCACCCATCTGCTCACCGAGCTGGGTGACGACGCGTTCACCATCGTCGCCCAGCCGCCGACGCCCACGACCATCGCCCGCTGAACCGCTGCACCGTACCGGCCGGCGAGGACCGGCAGCCCGACGTCACCGATGACGGGCAACCACCGCGGCCAGCTCCCCCCGCGCCCTTGTCAGCCCGCGCCACCACCGCCCACCACGGAGGCGGTAACCACGCGGACGGCCAAGAGAGACTGAGCGGCCGCACCCCGGCAGGGGGCCACCCGATCAATCATCTTGTCGCGGACGACAATCCCGTCCGACGGCCATAGGTAAGGCTGGCTGCCACCCCGCCACCCCACACACCCGCAGCGCCAGCGAGCGAACATCCCAACCCACTGGAGCCGCCACCAACAACGAAACCTTCGCCCCCAACCACCCGGAACTCGCCAACGAGTCGCGAGGCGATTCACTCTCTGCCTAAACCCACCAAAGCAGAACAAAATTACCTATAGACAAGAGGAAGCATGCAGGTAAGGGCGGTCCGTGGGGTTATGCCGGTTTCTCGGCGAGGATGAATAGGCCTGGTTGGCTCTCGGTTAGGATTTGCCGGTTTACCAGGCGTTTCAGCTTGGCGCGGATGCCTTCGGTGTCCTTGGGTTCGGTGCCGATACCCAAGGCAAGGCAGACGTCTTTTGCGCGCAGGGCGCCGCGGTCGGCAGTGAACACGGCGAGGATCTGCTGGTAGGGCTCGCTGATGACGGCCGGCTCGGGTGCGGTCACCTCGTTCTCGAGGATTTTGGTCAGTGTCTGGCGGGTGGTCGCGAGGTCGGCCAGCTCGCACTCGATGGCGGCCACCTCGGCGGCGAGCTTGGCCTGCTGCTCGCGTAACTCGTCGCGGGCAGTGCTGGCGGCGGCTTCGCGGGCGGCGATCAGGTCGAGAATGGTCGCGGTGTTCACGCCGGCTCACCGCCAGGACGGTGTGCTGGTGCCGGTCAGCCGGCGCACGAGGTTGGCTGCTGAGGCCCACAGGGTGCGTGACACCGACGATTCGGGGCGGCTCTCGTACTCACGGGCCAGGCGGCGGTGCAGCATCAACGTGCCGTTGACCTGTTCGACCACCCACCGCTTCGCGATCGGCACGAATCCGCGCGTGGTGTCGGATCGCCTGACCACCTCGACATCGACGCCCAGCAGCGCGCCGTGGATGCCCAGATCGTGCTTGAACCCGGCGTCCACCCACGCCCGGGTGACGGTCGGGGTGTACTCGACGACCTTGTCCAGCAGGCGGACGCCGATCACGGTGTCGGTCACGCTCGCGGCGGTCACCACCACCGCGATGATCAACCCGAGCGCGTCGACGGCCAGCCCGCGTTTACGGCCGTGGACCTTCTTACCGGCGTCGTTACCGGTCGTCGCGGCCGGGACGTGGTTGGCGGCGCGGACCGACTGGGTGTCCAGCACGACCGCGGACGGATCCTCCCGGCGGCCTGCCTTTTCCCGTGCCTGACAGCGCAGCAGATCGTGGATGGCCTGGTCGGTGCCGTCGTCACGCCACAACGCGAAGTAGTAATAGGTCGCGGACTTCGGCGGCAGGTCATGCGGCAGATACGCCCACTGACAACCGGTCCGGTTCTGATAGAAGATCGAGTTCACGATCTCCCGCAGCTCATAGCGGCCCTGATGCCCCGACACCGACGGATGCCGGGCCTTCCAGGCGTCCAGGAACGGGCCGACCACCGCCCATTGCTCGTCGGTGAGATCACTGGGATACGCCTTGCGTTCGCCCATGACCAGCTCAACCCACGCGCCTGCCAGTCGGGCATCGGCACAGCTCAAAGGTCACGACATCGAGCGATGACGAACTACGGAAAGCTCACAAACCGCCCTCTGAGCGCTGCGGTGCTCAAGGCGGTCCCAAGTCACCGCGCCGGGCAAAGGCGAAACGACGATCGCGTCGCAGGTGAGCTTCGCATCTGTTGATGCGCGAACCGAGCGTCGCAGAGCAGAGGCAGACCGTCGCAGTCTGAAGCGACCCTCCGTAGGGTGTGGTGAACGATCGCGACCGACAGCGTGAATGGTGGAGCAACTCGAGACCAGCCGCCTGCCCGGACTGTACTTCGTGGCGGTGGATGCGCTGTGATCTTCAAGGTCACCAGCACGGATCCTCATCGTGAGGGCTTCCTGCCGGTGGCGAGAGATGTCGACCGAGTAACCCGGCGAGTTCCACCTCGACGCACTGCGACCATCGAACGCCGAGTAAACCCAAACCGGGCACGGCAGGACACGCTGAGGACGCAGCGTCTGGCCGGCTATCCGCGACGCGCCGCTGGGCGATCTCTTCGATCCACGCGATGACATCAGTGTCCGGATCGACATGGCAGCCGGCGAGCCACCACACCTCGACGAAGGTGCCCGCGAGAATGGCCGCAGCCCGATCTGGGTCCGACATCTGACGGCGCAAACGGCGCGTCACCTCACCTGAACACCAGTCGAAGAGCTCGACGAACGCGTCACGATCATCGTCGGCGATCCGTCGGATCAGCCATCGCAGCCGGTCCGGACCGTCAGGCGGGCCGGGCGGCGCGGACTCCGGCAGGCGGGCGGACGAAGGCAGAGCACTGCGACGAGTCGACGCTGACACCAAGACCCCCGGAATGCGCATGAGGACACACGTGCGCCGCCGGGGTCTGGAGCGACAAAACGCGAGCACGGGGCTCACGCCACCCGAATACGTTACGACATCACCGACACGCACAGTAGGGGTCGCCCCGAACGAGCGACGAACGCCGACCCTCCACTCATCCGACCATCACCGCCACGGACAGTCGGCAATGCGGCGAGCCAGCGTGGGTGATTCACAGTGATCATTAGCTTGTGGTCCGACCCGCGTGCAAATAGACGAAAGTGCCTCTCTGGCAGGGGAAACCTGTGATTGCGACAACTACAGGTTTCTCTCCAAGGGCGCATTTCCGGCGTGCTGTCTACGGCGTGGTCGAAGGATCTGCGGGTCACCGCGGACGGAACGGGTGTGGTGTCGCATGTCGCGCTGCGTTACTGCGGACGCTCGCGGATCGGGCCGGTCTGACCTGGGCGCTGTGGCCGTGTTGACGCGGAGTGGCGTGTACCCGGTCCAAGACCGGGGCCGGGGCCGGGGCCTGGTCGGTGTGGAGCTCCAGGACCGTGAGCCGGGACCTCGACTCGAACGTCATCGCGCTGCCGCCGGGTCGGGCTATCGACGCCCACACCGGACCGGACCTCGACGTTCTCATCCACGTCCTGGCCGGCAGTGGCAAACTGGCGACCGAACTCGGCACGGTCGAGCTCACACCCGGTGTCCTGCTGTGGCTGCCACGTCGCACGCGCCGAGGCTTCACCGCCGGCGTCGGCGGCCTGCGCTACCTGACCGTGCACTAGCGCCGGCAGGCGCTGCTGCTCGACACCAGCGAACAGGCGTACAGATCGCTACTCGACCGGGTCCGCGAAAAACTCTCCGGACTGCGCGGATCCGCCGCCTATCCGCCGCTGTTCAGAGCACTTCTCGACGAAAGCCGCGCGGCACTGCCGGACGCCCGCGAGCTGCATGTGGACCCGCACGACGCCGACCTCGCGACGTCCATGGCCGGTGACCTGCGCGTGGTCGCCGTCCTCGACACCTGGGGAGGATTGGAACTGGCCGGTGACGACGGCCGGACCATCCGCAACACCCTCGAGGAGCGCCTTGCCAACGCAGACCTCGAACTGCGTGGACGGTTCGGCCGGCGGCGGGACACGGGCCTGCCAACAGAACCGGCGGACGTCTGATGTTAGGGACCCGCCGCGCCGATTTCGACTACGGCAACACCCGGCTGCACGCCCGCAAGGGTGAACTGCTCGACAACGCCGCCTACCAAAACCTACTCGGAACGGACATCGACGGTCTGCTCAACGCGCTCGCGGACACGCCGTACGCGCCGCGCGGCGAGGCGGCGGGGCCAGCCGGCGGACTCCAGCGCCTCCACCTGGCGATCCGGTCGCGGCTGGCCACCTCGCTGGAGGAGATGCGCTGCTTCTACTCCGGGCCCGCCCGGAATCTGGTCGATGCCCTGCTCTCCCGTTTCGACATCCAGAACGTCATCTCGGTGCTGCGCGCGGGGGCACGCCCGCAGACACCGGTCGACGACGCACCGGACGCGTTCGTGCCGGTCGGCTGGCTCGTCGAACCGCTGGTCAGCGAGATTCTGCGCCCGCGGGAGATCACCGGTGTCGTCGACCTGCTCGCTCAGCGGACGCCCGATCGCGAACAGGCCGATGTGCTGCGTACCGCGTTGGGCGAGTACGAACGCACCGGCGATTTGGCCGCACTGGAGCGGCACGTCGCCGTCGACCACGCGGCACGCCTGGCCGACCGGCTCGCCTCGGCGGGAAGGGACGCCGCTACCCTGCTCCGGTTCGGCCAGCGGGAGATCGACGAGCACAACCTGGTCGACGCCCTGCGGCTACGCGACGCGATCGCGTCCGGCGCTCAGGGCACCGTACCCGCGGCGGACTTGACGCTCGCCGGCGGCACGATCCCGGCCGCGACCCTGGCAGCGGTCGTGGCCGCCGCCTACGCCGGCAGCGGTCGTCGCGACCGTGGGCCGGCTCGCCGGAGGGACATGGCGGGCCGCGCTCGAACGATGGGCGGCGACCAGCGACCTGCACGCTCTGCAACGCACGTTCGAGCGCGCCGCCATCGCCGACACGACCGCGCTGTTCGTCACCGGAGATCCGCTCGGAATCGACATCCCGCTCGCCTTCACCACTGCCATCGAGGTCGAAGCCCGGAACCTGCGCCTGCTCGGGGAGGCAGCCGTGCGCGGCATCGCACCCGAACTCGTGCGCGTCGAGCTGGTCTGGCCCCAGGAGCCGAGATGAGCCGCCTGCTCGTTCTGACGACACGCGGCGTTCGGCGCAGCACCAGCCGGACCTCGGTGACCCGCTCCGGCAGCGCCTTGCCCGCTCGCAGGAAGATCGGCACCCCGGACCACCGCCAGTTGTCAACCTCCAAACACAACGCGACGAACGTCTCGGTACCCGAGCCGCCGCGACGCCGGGCACGTCGATGTACCCGTCGTACTGCCCGCGCACGTAGTGCCGTGGATCGGCCGCGGGTATCGCCGCGAACACCTCGGCCTTCCTGTCCCGCAGTTCATCGCCAGTGGCGCCGGCCGGTGGCTCCATCGCGACCAGCGCGAGTACCCGCAGCAGGTGAGTTTGCACCACTTTGCGACGCTGCCGGTTGCACTGCCGGACGGCGCCGCGATGCAACGGCGAACCGGCGTCTCGGATGGCGAGGGCGGCTTGAATGAGTGCGGCGTGGGTCAGCGTCTGCGGGTAGTTGCCGAGGTGGGCGCCGGTCGCGGGGTCAATTTCTTCGGCGTAGAGGCCGAGCGGGCTGGCGTGCTCGAGCAGCGTCTGGAACAGCTGGAGCGCTTCGGGCTGGCGCCCGGGTCGCCGGGTGACGGGCTGCGGACATGGCGGCGAGTCCGGCGCCGTTGAGCGCGGCGGTCCATGGTGCGACCGCAGACCGCACCGGGATCCGGAGGTTCGCGGCGATCTTCACCATCAGGCTGGGAGTCATGGCGCCGTCGCCCACCACCATGAGTCCGCGGGTCAACGCTGCGGGGACCAGCGTCTCGACGGCCGGGTCCTGGCGCAGTTCGTCGATCATCCGGATGGTGGTGTGAGCGAGGACATCGGTGGGTGCACCGCGTTTGAGGTCGCGGGTGCCGATGTCCGTGCGACGCGCCGCCAGGACTCTGCCGTGCCGCAGCGCCGCTACCTCGACGATTTCGGCGCCGATGTCGGCGATGATGAGGCTGCCCGCGGCGGCGCCGGCGCCGATGGCCGCCGCACGTACGGTGTCGATGAACAGGACCCGCGACGGGGCGAACACTGCCGCGGCGACCTGGCGCAGCATGTCCTGCTCCGTCGCGGTGGCCAGCACCGGCCGGCAGACAACCACGACCGGGCCGGCCGGGATCGCGTCGCGGTACCGGCGGATCAGCCCTGCCAGCACATCGATGCAGCCGGATCTGTCGGCGACGCGTCCCCGGCGTACCGGTGCGTGGGAGGTGCCGACGGTGTCGCCGCTCGGACAATTCACGCCGCCGCGGCCGGCCACCCACACATGGGTTCGGCCGCTGCCGAGGCTGACGGCTATCGCGGTGGGTGAGGCATCGGCGCTCGCCCGGGTATCGGCGAGCGCCGCGCCCGCCGGGCCGCTTGAGGGTTGCTGGCCGGAGACCACCGTGGTGGACACGGACATGCCGACCTCATTTCTACGGACGCTCGGATAGGACGGTCTCGCCGCGCCCAGCGGCGTGCGCGAGACCGGGGGTCTGTTACACCTGGCAGGTGGCACAACAGCGAGCGGTTGGTGATGCCTGCAGACGATCAGCGGTGATGCCGCGGCCGCGCTGTTGGCACCTGCCGTATGTGCCGCGGGCCATGCGACTGAGCGCGGCTTGGATGTCGTCGACGGCATATCGCGCCGACGCGAGTCCGCGCCAACTCCTGCGACCGGGCGTCGTCTGGCGGCTCGGTCGACGGCGCGGCCACGCACCGCCCGAACGCCTGATACAGCTGATGGACCGTCAGGTCCCAGGTCAGGGCAACGGCATCGCGGCGCCGGTCGGCGAACACCCGTGGCGTAGGGTCCGACCCTCCGCGGCGCAGCGGCGTGCCCGCGCGACCCGGTCGGGAGAATCTGGCATCGACGGTGGGGCTGGAGGTCACCGCTCGCGTCGCCATCATGTGCCTCCTCACCTGCGGAACCGCTGTGTCAAGCGTGCGGGACTGGTCGGGTAAGCGCAGGAGCCGTCACGGGCAGAACAACCGGCGGTAACCCTTCCGGTGCCCGGCAACAGGCAACCTGAGAAACCGGCTGCGAGGGGCCCGGTGCGCACGACTGTTCGGCGCCCTGTGAGGCCCGCTACGCGGAGCGGTCACCCGGTACCACCAGGACCGGTCGATGCGCGCGGTCGGGAGATCCTGCTCGGCAGCGTGGCGACGGCGACGCTGCTACGGTGGGGTCCGGCCCACCGCCGGACCACATCGTGGATCACGACGGCGGCGATCATCTGGGTCTGCGTGAAGCTGCCCCAGGAATACTGGATCCACGTCGCCCGGCCGGTGTTATCGACGATCAACTTGCCAGGCGTCGGCAATGGGCCCGGCGTGTTCTTCGCCGGCTTCTCCCGCTGTCAAGCCGCAGATCCTCGGAGACAATGGCAGTAGAGCAACGCAAAGACCCTGCGAGCGGGCAACGGCCCGCTCCCGGCGACCTGGACCGGTGATCTTGCCGCGGAGCGGCTGTTGACCTGATCGCCGACATCGTCGGGCGCCACATCGACGAGCTGCGTGGCTCCGCGGCATGCCCCGGCCCGGCGTCGGCGTGAATTGTGCCGCGCCCCGCGCACGGCGGTGCTCAACGGCGCCGGCCGGGCCGCCACGTCGCTACTGCGCCTGACAACGATGGGCGCGCCGAACACCTTGGAGGACACCGATGACCGTCGCGATTCACCAAACCGAAGCCGTGGCGGACGAACCCCTGGAGCTGCTGCGCGGCATGCTCGCGGAACAATTCGCTCTGCACACCGCCCGGCTTGCCGAACTGGCCGTATCTGAAGGGCTCCCGGACGGCGGTGAAGACCAGCACACGCTCGACGTTCTCGCCACTGCCTCCCGGCAGGCTATCCGCGACGCAGCACGGGCGCTGCAACGTATGGCCGAGGGCACCTACGGCCTCTGCGAAAACTGTCACCAGTCGATTCCCCTTGGCCGCCTACGCGCCATGCCCGATGCCCGCTACTGCACCCGGTGCCGCCCGCACATCGGTCGGCGCCGGTGGACGTAGCACCGGTGAGGATAGGCCGGACGGCGTGCCATGCAATATCGGCGGATCGTCCACGACGGCCTGGCCGCGCCGGAGGCCTTGGTGCCGTCGCTCCGCGATTAAAGGCTTCATTCGCCGGGATAGGACGCCCGTACCGTCACATCGAGGATAAGGAGCCCGGCAAATGACCAGCACCGTACAACAGAACCCAGCGTCGACGACCGGGCGTGCGGAGGTCACCCGGATCCTCGTCGGCTACGACGGATCATTGCCGGCCAGCGCCGCGATCGAGGTCGGCGCGTCCCTGTTGCCCAGGGCGCACGCCTGGATCGGTCACCTCTGGACACCACCGTTCGCAAGCGAGGGACTTCGCCGACGGTTGTGGAAAGACACCGCGGCCATCAACGAGTTCGTCGAGGCCATCGAGCGAGAAGGAGCAGGGGAGGCGAGTCGGCTGGCCGCGATGGGTGTCACGCTCGCGGTCGCCGCCGGATGGGACGCCGAGGCCCTGGTCGAACATGCCTACGGCGGGGAGGGCCTGCAGTTCACCCAGCTCATCGAAAAGCTCAACCCGGACGTGGCACTGGTCGGTTCTCGCGGGCTGCACGGCGCCAAAGCGATGCTGGGAAGCGTCTCCGACATGGTCGTGCACTACGCATCACGACCAGTGCTCGTCGTGCCCCACCCGCTGCTGATAGCGGAGCGGGCAGCGGTGATCAACGGGCCCGTCGTTGTCGGATGGGATGGCTCCGCCGGTGCGCAGGCGGCACTCACCGCAGTGGCACAGCTGTTTCCGACTCGGGAAGTGCACCTGGCCAGCGTCGATCAGGAAGCCGCGCACACGGCCATCACCAGCGGCCATGAGGTGATCTCGTTGGCATCCGAAGGCGGCCGCGCCGCGAGTGCGCGGACCACGGCTGATACCTTGGCTCGCCATGCGCGGCGCAGTCAGGCCGCGCTGATAGTGGTGGGCTCGCGCGGACGATCCACCGTACGCGAGATCCTGCTCGGCAGCGTTGCCGTGGCGACCTTGCACCACGCCCACCGACCGATCATGGTCGTGCCGCACACCACGTCACCGGATGTAGCCTGACGCGACGAGGTCAGCGGAACGGGCGAGCCCGGGCGCATGATTGCCGGCCACCGGCGAAGGCGGTGCGAACTGCGGCGTCCTTCGCAGGGCATCGGCGACCTCGTACATCGGGAAGCCAAAGTACCGCCGAAAAGCATTTCGGAATGGCCGGCGCGTGCGGATCGAGGCCGTCGGCTCCCCACGTCACGGGGCGTTGGTCGGGTTGTCGTCTCCGCCGCGGACCACGGCCACCGGGCAGGGCGCCTGGGTGACGCATTGCGCGGACACCGAACCCATCAGGAGGCCTTTCCATCCGCCGTATCCGCGTGATCCGACGACCAGTAGGTCCGCGTTTCCGGCCGCCTGCAGCAGAGAGAGGTTCGGCAGCCCCTCGACCAGCCACATCTCCACGTCGGGCCGCGTGGCGTCGATCGACCCGCGCCGCATGCTGTCGCGGAGTGTCTCGCCCGCGCGTGCGGCGAACTCGTCGATGGCGTCCTGCGGGAGGCTTCCGGATCGTCCGGCGAATCCGAGGTACGGCAGTGTCCACGCATGCACCACCTGAAGTGCGGCCCCGCGGGCGCGTGCTTCCTGGTCGGCGAAGCGCAGTGCCTGCACCGATGTGGAGGACCCGTCGACGCCGACTAACACCCGTCCGGCCGCGGGGTCCGGCCGGCGTCCGCGGACGACGACCACGTGACCGTTCGCGTACTGCGCGCAGCCCTGGCTGACCGATCCCAGGATGGAACCGGTGAGGCTGCCCCGCCCGCGGGAGCCCACGACCAGCAGCGAGTCGGTGTCCGCCGTGCGGATCAGTTCCCGGACCGGGTGGCCATACAGCACCTCGGAGGTCACCGCGACGTCCGTGGCCTGCGCCTGTTCGACGACCGCGCGCACGCTGGACGCGACCTCGTCCACGAGGCCTGCGCGCAGCTGCACCACTGACTGCAGCTCCATGAGGCGCTCAATCTCCTGTGGGTCATCGGTCGGGTGCCAGACGTTGACCACACGCACCGGCAGATTTCGTAGCCGTCCTTCCTCGAGCGCCCAGGTCAGGGCCTCGTCGGACTCCGGCGAGCTGTCGACGCCCACCACCACACTGGCCACCGCCACGTGGATCACCCTTCCGATTTCGCGATGAGTACAGGAACATCGGTTACGGCTCCGCGTCCACGGTGCCCTACGGTGCCGGGCCGTTCGTGGATCTGCTGCGGCTGGTCGGCCCGGCGCGTTCCGGTGTGTAGCCCGGTGGCTGCTCCGGCGATGGGAGCAGCGGTTTGAGCGTCACGACGAGGCGCTGCACCGGGCCGCCGGCGGTCAGCTCGACGCTTCGTCGTACAGCAGGATCGGTAGCCGCGCGTCGGTGCCGTCGCACGCCACGTGGAACGGCTCGTCGTCGACCAGCAGCCGGATGAGCTTGCCGTCGATGACGTTGACGACGGTCTGGCCCTGTTCCGGGTAACCGTAGCCGCCCTCCGGGTACGGCAGCGGCCGCTGTTCGGAGTACGAGTTCAGATACGTGCCAGCGATAACGTGCGGCTCACCCTCGTCCAAGTTGGCGCGTAGCCCGATGTGCCCATTGGCCAAGGCGAACACGGACTCGGTCTGGCGGAGTCGATCCAGATCGAGCGCCGGCTCCCGGACCTGCCGCCGCTCGGCCGCAAACGTGGCGTCGCCGATCATGTGGCGGCTCCGGTGTCTGCGAGGTCATCGCCGGGCATGTCCACCTCCACACCGATGCCGGCTCAGCCTGGAGCAGGTCGGCTGTCGTTGAGAGAATCCAACGCTGTCTGTGCGGCATCGCGCAGCACTTGTGCGGACTCCTCGAGTTCGGCGCGCTCGTCATCGGTCAGCTCAGGGCACATGACGCGCTCAACGCCGAGGCGGCCGATCACGGATGGCAACGAGATCGTCGTGCCGTACTCGTCGTGGTGGGACGCCACCGGGAGGATCGCGTGCTCGTCGCGAACGATCGCCTCGGCTACGCGCGCGGTCACCGCCCCGATACCGTACTGGCTGGCGCCGATGCCCTCGATGATCGAGATGTTGGAGTACGTCACAGTCTCCCTGATCCGCTCCTTAACCTCCGTCGCGTCGTCTCCCCGCCGGGCGAACAGGTCGAGGACGCGGTCGATCGCCAGCGATTTGCCGGCTTTGCCGCCGCCGAGCACCAGCAGATCCTGTAGGGCTCGCAAACTCGTTTCAGCAGTCTGACGTGCGCGTCCGTGCAGCGTGGGACTCCCGGCGGCTGTCAGGCTACGGGGTCGTGACCGCCTCGTTGGTGTACCTGGTACTGCGCCAGCTACTGCAGATGTTGACCCAGCTCGCCCGAGACGACGGCGCCAAGGACGTCGAACTGCTCGTCTTGCGCCATCAGGTCGCGGTGCTCCGCCGGCAGGTACACCGCCCGAAGCTCGAGCCCGCCGACCGGGTCGTGCTGGCCGCCCTGTCGCGGCTGCTACCCCGGCCACGCTGGCCGATCTTCTTCGTCACGCCGGCGACGCTGCTGCGCTGGCACCGCCAGCTGATCGCCCGGCACTGGACCTACCCACACGCCACACCCGGACGGCCGCCGATCGCCCGGCACATCCGCGAGCTGGTGCTGCGCCTCGCCAGGGAGAACCCCGCCTGGGGGCATCGTCGGATCCAGGGCGAGCTGGTCGGCCTGGGCCACAAGATCGCCGCCAGCACGGTCTGGAAGATCTTGCACCAGGCCGGCGTCGACCCAGCACCGCGCCGGACGGGACCCACCTGGCAGCAGTTCTTGACCACCCAGGCCCACGCCATGCTGGCGTGCGACTTCTTCACCGTCGACACGGTGTTCCTCAAACGGGTCTACGTGCTGTTCTTCCTGGAGGTCGCCACCCGGCGGGTGCACGTCGCCGGCGTGACAGCTCACCCCACCGGCGCCTGGGTTGCCCAGCAGGCGCGGAACCTGCTGATGGATCTCAACGAGCGGGCTGACTCGGTGCGGTTCCTGCTACGCGACCGCGACGCAAAGTTCACCGCGGTCTTCGACACGGTGTTCACGGCGGCCGGCATCGAGGTGATCCGAACGCCGCCGCAGGCTCCGCGTGCGAACGCGTTCGCCGAACGCTGGGTGGGCACCGTTCGGCGGGAGTGCACCGACCGGATGCTCATTGTCGGCGAACGGCACCTGACTGCCGTCCTGGCCAACTACACAAGGCACTACAACGAACATCGGCCCCACCGCTCGCTGGGCCAACGGCCACCCGAGCCGCGTTCGGACGTCGCCGAGTTGACGGCCGCCGCCAAGGTCGACCGCCGTCCCGTCCTCGACGGGTTGATCAACGAATACGCGCAGGCAGCGTAATCGACTTTGCGAGCCCCACACGCGAAGCGTCGTGGTCGGCATCCCCGAGTGCCAGGCCGTGGCCGCTTACTGCTTGCTTTCTCGCGCGGCCGTTTGCTTGAGGTAGGTGATGACATCGGTATAGCGGATCCGGCGTAGCCGCCCGATCATGATGCTGTCGGGCAGCCCGCCTTTGATCAGGTCGTAGATCGTGGTCCTGCCGACCTTCAACAGCTCGGCGGTCTCCTCGACGGTCAGTACGACGGCCTCCATCGGTGTGCGTCGGCGGCCGGCCCGAGGTCGGGGGTCACCTCCGGCTGTGCCGGTTGTGCCAGCAGCGCCGCGATCCGCAGCCGCTGATCGAGAGTCAGCGACACCGCATCGTCGGCGAGCCGCGTAATGGCCCGCTCGACGTCATCGCCACCCACTCGGGCAAATCTAGACCAACACGGTTCGGCGGGCGGGTCGAATGCCCGCTGACTTGCCCACGCCCAGTTGACGGATTTCTCGCGGCAGCTGATCGCCCGGTGCTTGACAGCTCGGGCGTCGAGGGGGAGCAGGTTGGTGCCGTGCGTTGAGGATCCGAAACGCGCCCCCAAGGGCAGCGAGACGGTGTCGCTGACCTGCGTAGATACGGTCGAGGTGCAGGTCTATCTCGATGGCCGGATACATCCCAAACCTGCTCCCCTCAAGGGCGGGTGGCCATAGCGGCTGAACTGCCGATATAGGAATATCGGATCACCGGACAGCGTGTCTGCCGACACTGCGGTGACCTCAGCGGTCCTGTCCCGCCTGCGTTGGTGGGTGCGTCGGCGGGCCTGGCGGCACGATCGGTCTTGCTGAACCTCGGTGGTCGGGCACGGGATCCGGCGGAGCGATTGCCGAGTGGCCGGCGGGGTCCGGCTCGTCACGCTATGTTCGTCGATGCGCGTGCCGCGGATCGCAGGAGGGGCCGAGATGAAGCACCGGATGCGGCGCTGGTCGATGCTGGCCCTCGGGTTGGGTCTGGTGTTCGCGTTGGTGGGCAACATGGCCACAGGCACGGTGCACCCGCCGGAGTCGTGGCGGTGGTGGACACCGGCGGTGTGGACGGTAACTGCGCTGGTCGCGGCCGGGTCACTCGGGGTCGGCTGGCTATTGCCGGCTCGGACACCGCCCGCGGCCGATGTGGATGATCATGCGGTCGCTCATTTGGCAGCCGCGCTGACAGACCAGTGGTCGGATGAAGCCGTGCGGAGGGAGGTGTCGAGGCCGGCGCCGTTGCGTGTGGCTTGGTCTCCGACCGGCCGGCCGGCGGCGTCTCGGCAGGAGGTGTGGCCCGCTCACGGGAATCGGCAGTGGCCGGAGGATGCGCTGCGAGGGCACACCGACCTTCCTCCCGCCACTGACGAGACGCAACCTGTACAGGGCGAACAGGCGCCGCGGATCAACCACGAGATCGTCGACGCGTTTCGCAGCCTGCCCCGGAGGAACCTCGTCGTCTTGGGTGAGCCCGGCGCGGGCAAGAGCGTGTTCGCATTGTTGCTCACCCTGGGCTTGATCCGTACTCGCGCGCCCGGCGAGCCAGTGCCGGTCTTACTGGCGATCAACACGTGGGATCCGGCGGAACCTGTTGGTGTGTTCGTAGCCCGCCGACTGGCCGAGGACTATCCCGAGGTGCTGGGGGCGTTCGGTGAACCCCGCCAAGTGGCCGGCCGGTTGGTCAGGCATCGGCGGGTGCTGCCCGTGCTCGACGGTCTGGACGAACTACCCGCCACCTCGATCGGTACGGCCCTGGCCCAGTTGGACAAGTACGCGGCAGCGGACCGGCCGTTGGTGGTGACGTGCCGGACCAGCGAGTACGAGGATGCCGTCGCGGTCACCGAGACGATCTTGACCACCGCCGCGGTGATCGAGCTGGCACCGGTCGACATCGAGGCGGCGATCGCCTACCTCTCCCATCCGAAACTCGCCCAGCCGCGCTGGGAGCCGGTCCTCGCCCGCCTCAGGGCAGCGGTCACCGGGCGCCCCGATCGGGGCGCGGACGATGATCCGCTGGTCGCGTCATTTGCCACCCCATTGATGGTGTCGTTGGCTCGGACCGCCTACCTGTCGCCCGGCAGCCGCCCGGCTGAACTGCTCGAGCTGGATACACAGGCGCAGGTTACCGGCCGGTTGATGGATGCGTTTGTGGCCGCCCCGTATGCCGATCGCGATCGCGCCCAGCGCCGCCGGTGGCTGGAATGCCTGGCTTACCAACTGCAAACAGTCGGTACCCGGGATTGGCATTGGTGGCACCTCAAACCCGACCTGTTGACGATCCGCACCGTCCGCGCCAAAGCGTTGACCATGGTCGCGCCGGTAGCGATGGCGACGGTTGTGGCCGGCCTGGCCGGGGTGGCAGCCGGGATCGGTGTGGCACGGCCGGCCCTCACGGGGATCACCGTCGTCACGGTTGCTGCCTCCGGCCGGCTCAGACCGCTCTGGCCAGACGGCTATCCGCCTTACATCCGCACCGCGTACTCGGAAGCCGGGCGACGCCGTCTCAACCGACACGGTCTGCTGACGGCCTATGCCTTCTGTAGCACGACCGCCGTCGCACTGATCACCACTCAATGGGCCGTCGCCCTCTACGCCGGCCTTGCGTACCTCGTGCTGGCCGGACTCCTACCGGCCTGGAACCCACCTCCACCAGCAAAGTCGCGCCCGACCAGGGAACTGGCTCACCAGCGCCGTGTCATCGCCGCGGCGACGCTCCGTGAGGCTCTCGCCAGCGGCATCCTGTTCACCGTGGCAGCCGCGTTCAACAATGCTCCTGCCGGCCGGATCGGGGTCACCGCCGGGCTTGTCTATGGCACTGTCGCCGGCCTTACCGCTGGAGGCTGGGCTTTGATCCAATACCGGCTCACCCACGCCCGGCTGGCCCTTCAAGGCAGGCTGCCTTGGCGGCTACAACGGTTTCTCGCCCACGCATACCAGAATGGCATACTTCGTAAAACCGGCACTATTTACCAGTACCGGCACGCCATTCTCGAAGACCACCTCGCACAGTCCCCACGTCTCCAGCATCTCCAGAGCCGTGCCGATGCGGGCGATTCGTACGCGAAGGAGCTGTTGGCGGATCTGCTGGTCGAGCAGGGCCGCATCGACGAGGCGATCGAACTCTGGCGGGCCGGCGATGACGGGCGCGCTGCCCGGAAAATAGCTGATCTGCTGGTTGGCCAGGGCAGGGTGGAGGAGGCGATCAGTTTCATGCAGGCCAGCATTGATCGCGACGACTGGCTGGGGCTGGGCACCACCCACTTGGTCGGTCTGCTGCTCGGGCAAGGCCGCATCGACGACGCGATCAACTTGAGGCGGGCTCGCGTTGATGCCGGTGACTACTGGGCCGAAGAAAAGCTGGCCGCCCTGCTGGCCGAGCAGGGCCGCATCGACGAGGCGATCGACCTTTGGCGGGACTGCGCAGCCGGCAGCGAGTACGCCAGCGAACAGCTGGGTGATCTACTGGTCGCACAGGGCCGCATCGACGAGGCGATCGACTTCTGGCGGGCCATCGCGGGCGACGACCACCGAGGTATCACCAGCCAGAAGGCATCCTGGCGGTTGACTGCTCTGCTGGTCCTCCAGGGCCGCATCGACGAGGCAGTCGACTTCTTGCGAGCCCGCGTCCAGGCCGGCAACCGTCGGGCCGCCGACGACTTGACCGATCTGCTGACCGAACACGGGCGCATCGACGAGGCGATCGACCTTTGGCGGGATCACGCCGACGCCGGCGACCGGTACGCTGCCAAGCGATACGCAGATCTGCTAGTGAGGCAAAGCGCTGATCTGCTCGTCACGCAGGGCCGCATCGAGGAGGCCATCGTCGTCTGGCGCGATAGCGCCGAAGTCGGCAACTGGTACGCCGCCGAGCGGTTGACGGATCTACTGGTCGGCCAGGGCCGCGTCGACGAGGCAGTGGAATTCTGGCGAGCCGCCGCAAACGCCGGCCACCAATGGGCCGCGCGCCGCTTGACCGACCTGCTGGTCAGGCAGGGTCGCGTCGACGAGGCAGTGGAATTCTGGCGAGCCGCCGCAAACGCCGGAGACATCGACGCCGCCCACCGGTTGGCCAAACTGCTGGCCGGGCAGGGCCGCATTGAGGAGGCGATCGGGTTCATCCAGGCCCGCTTCAAAGCAGGCGATTCATATCGCGCCTGGTTGTTGGCTGATCTACTGGTCGAGAAGGGCCGCATCGATGAAGCGATCAGGTTCACACGGGCCGCCGCCGACTCCGGGGACCCGTGGGCCCTGCTGCGCATGGCCGATCTGCGCGGCAGAACGCAACAGCAACAGTCGCGGCGGACCGGCAACGGCCGATAACCCGAATGGTGCTGAGCGTAAGTAACTCGCGAACAGAGCCAACCGTTCCACGTGTCGCGGGCAGGCTCGCTTCCCTCGAGAGCAGTGTCTGAAGATTCGGCTGTTGCGCCGGGTGGTAGGGCGTACCGCTTCCTGTCGCCCTCTGTGAGCCGTTGCCGGGCGCTCACCTCGAGGTTCCGCGGAACGTCACCCACGGGGTGCGTTCCAGGTCCTGTCGGTCCAGCCCTGGTAGGGGAGCAGGTTCGTGCCCCCTATGGAGGCTCCGAAACGCGTACCCAGACGCAGCGTAACTTGGTGCTTGAGCTGGGTAAACGTCGGCGAGGTGCAGGTCAATCTCGATGGCCGGATACATCCCAAACCTGCTCCCCACGGGGGCGGCTAGCCATAGCCGCTGACCTGCCACCCGCCCTAACTGAGCGGCGTTGGGGCTAGCAGGCGGCCGGACGCCGGTCATCACCGGCGACATGCTGTATATCGTGCTGCGCAGCCGCGCCAACGGCGAGACCGTCGAGCAGATCCAGCCCGACCCGATCATCCCAATCGGCAAGCGCAAGGGCCGCAACCCGAGCGTGGTCAGCATCTACCGGGCCCTCGCCGCGTACGAGGCGCCCAGGCATACCGGACGCCATCGAGCAGGCCCACGCCGAGCATGCCCAGCAGGTCGGCACCGCCGCGGTGATCCCTCGCCTTGACCACGGCGATGAAGCCGCCGACGAGGTGCTGCGGCATCGGCTCATTCAACTGTCGGCTGATTCCCGGCGGCTCGGGGTACCAACGTTGGCCCGCCGGTAGAGCGCAAAAACATCGCTAAGCAGTTGATGTGGGGCTCCTGGCTCCCGCTGGGCTCCCGGGTCGGCATGTGTCATCAGTTGCCATGACAGTCGCCACATCCACGACTTGAAGACTTTTGCAACTGATAAAGTTGGCATCAAGGCTGGTGGCGGGCGTGATGGGGTGGTGATGGCGTGTCGGTGCCGTTGTATCAGGCGAAGGCGGAGTTGTTCCGCACGTTGGGCCATCCCGTGCGGATTCGGGTGCTGGAGTTGTTGCAGGACGGCCCGAAGCCGGTGCGTGATCTGCTGCTGGAGATCGAGGTGGAGGCGTCGAACCTGTCGCAGCAGCTGGCGGTGTTACGCCGGGCGGGGCTGGTGGAGTCCAGCCGTGAGGGCGCGTCGGTGATGTATGCGTTGAGCACGCCGGACGTGGCGGACCTGTTGGCCGCCGGCCGCCGCATCCTCGGCTCGGTGTTGGCCGACCGGGATGGGTTGTTGGTGCAGCTGCAGGCCGACGGACGTGAGCGGTGAGTGCTGCCACCGCCGCCCGCATCGCCACGGTACGGCTGGGTGGGCTGCTACCGCAGCGTGCGGACTGGGCGGCGGTACGCCGTAGCCCACGCCGGGACCTGGTGGCCGGGTTGACGGTGGCGGTGGTGGCTTTGCCGCTGGCGCTGGCGTTCGGGGTTACCTCCGGCCTCGGCGCCCAGGCGGGGCTGGTCACCGCCGTGATCGCCGGCGCGGTCGCAGCGATCTTCGGCGGGTCGAACCTGCAGGTGTCCGGGCCGACCGGGGCGATGACCGTGGTGCTGGTGCCGGTGATCGCCAAGTTCGGCGCGAGCGGGGTGCTGATGGTCGGCGTCATGGCCGGGATCGTGCTGATCGGCTTGGCGCTGGCCCGCCTCGGCCGTTACGTGCGCTACCTGCCGACCCCGGTGATCGAGGGCTTCACCGCCGGCATCGCCGTGGTGATCGCCCTGCAGCAGATCCCGGCCGCGCTCGGGGTCACCGGCGCGCACGGCGAGAAGGTGTGGGCGGTGGCCGCCGACGCCGCCGTCCGGTTCGCCGCCGATCCGCACCCTGCCCCGATCGCGGTCGCGCTGGGTGTGGCCGCGGTGATGCTGCTCGGCGCCCGGTGGCGCCCGGGCCTGCCGTTTTCCCTGATCGCGGTGGCGGCCGCCACGGGTCTCGCCCAGCTGGCGCCCCTGTCGCTAGCCCGCATCGGCGCGTTGCCGGTCGGGTTGCCCACCCCGTCATTGGATTTCCTCAATCTTCACGCCGTCGGCGCGCTGGTGCCCTCGGCGCTGGCCGTCGCGGCCCTGGCCGCGCTGGAGAGCCTGCTGTCGGCCACCGTGGCCGACGCGATGAGCGTCAACGAGCAGCACGACCCGGACCGCGAGCTGTTCGGACAAGGCCTGGCAAATCTCGTCACGCCGGTGTTCGGCGGGATCCCCGCCACGGCGGCGATCGCCCGCACCGCCGTCAACGTGCGAGCCGGCGCCGGCTCGAAACTGGCCGCCCTGACCCATGCCATCGCCCTGGCCGTGATCGTGCTGGTGGCCGCGCCACTGGTCGGGCGGATCCCCCTCGCGGCGCTGGCCGGGGTGCTGCTGGCCACCACCGTGCGCATGGTCGAGGCCAGCGCCCTGCTCGCCCTGGCGCGCTCGAGCCGCGGCGATGCCCTGGTCCTCGCGCTGACGTTCACCGTGACCGTCGCGATGGACCTGGTCACCGCGGTCGCCGTCGGCATGGGCGTGGCCGTCGTCCTCGCCCTGCGCGCCGTCGCCCGCACCGCCCGGCTGCAGCAGGTCCCCCTCGAGGCCGGCGACCACTCCGCCGAGGAACACCAGTTGCTCACCGAACACATCGTGGCGTACCGCCTCGACGGGCCGCTGTTCTTCGGCGCCGCCCACCACTTCCTACTCGAACTGACCGAGGTCGCCGACGTCCGGGTGATCATCCTGCGCATGTCACGGGTGTCCACCATTGACGCGACCGGCGCGCACGTGCTCGGCGCCGCCATCACCCGGCTGCAACGACGCGGCATCACCGTGCTGCTGTCCGGCATCGCCCCCGACCACGAACAGGTCCTGAGCACCCTCGGCGTCGCCGAGCAGCTGCGCCGCGACGGACAGGTCTTTCCCGACACCCCCACCGCGATCAAGTACGCGCGGACACACCTGATGCACACCCTGCCCCGTCAGCATGACCCCGCCGGCGCCTCCCGCAGCCCGCGTACCACCCCGCCCCTCGACGCGTCCCCCCGAACCCACGGAGAACAGCCATGCGAGTACTCATGATCGGCCCGCCCGGTTGCGGCAAAGGCACCCAGTCGGTGCGGATCGCCGGCCACTACGGCATCGAGCACGTCTCCAGCGGCGACCTGCTGCGCCGCCATGTCGCCGAGCGCACCACCATCGGGCGCACCGTCGAACAATGCATGCAGCGCGGGGACCTCGTGCCCGACCACATCGTCATGGACATCCTGCGCAAACCCGTCGAGGCCGCCAGCCGCCGCGGCGGTTACGTCCTCGACGGCTTCCCGCGCACCGTCGCCCAAGCCGAAGCCGCCTACCGCGTCGCCGAGCCCCTCGGCGCCGCCGTGCGTATCGCGCTCTACCTCAAAGCCGGACGCGCCGAATTGATCCGCCGGCTGCTCGCCCGCGGCGCCCAGACCGGCCGCACCGACGACACCGAACAGGTCATCAGTCACCGGCTCGACGTGTTCGACGAGGCCGCAGGCCCACTACTGGCCTACTACACCCACCGCGAAACACTGATCACCATCGACGGAGACCAGCCGGTGTCGCACGTCACCGAAGCCGCGATCCGCCGCCTCGACCAGGCACGCCAGCAACTCGGCATGCCCGACATCAGCCTTGCCGGCACCGGTGGCACACAGCGCACGCACCAGGCCACCATCTCGGCCACCACGCCGGCCAGAGCCGCTTATGCAGCGCTGTCCACGCGCCGGCACACCGATCCCGGCCGCCACTGACAACGGCCCGCCGGACGAGAGGCCGGCAGCCGATCACCGCTCGGCCCGGCACCTGCGGCAACCGCCCTCTGCCGGAGCCCGCACGGCCGGAGTGGACGGCGTCACCGCTGTCCACGTGAGCATCGCGGGGCCCGAGGTGTTCCTGACCATGTTCGCCAGGACCGGATCGGCTTACGGGGTGGTGCAGGCGTTCACCGGGCGTAAGTTCCCGCTGCGCGCCTACGGCGGGGTATGGGCCGGGCAGCTGCGCTGGGGCAAGCTGACTCACGGCCGGGCGCTGGGGGTGCTGTCCAATCCCGCCTACGCGGGTGCCTACGCCTACGGTCAGCACCGCATCGTGCGCACGGTCCGTCCTGACGGGACGGTGAAGACCTCGAGTCGGGTGCTGCCGCGGGATCAGTGGCAGGTCCTCATCCACGACCACCACGAGGGTTACCTCACCTGGCAGCAGTACCTGGACATCGAGACGAAGCTGGCCGCGAACCGCACCAACGCCGGCGCCCGCCCGCCGCGGGAAGGGTCGCCGCCTGTGTCAGGGCATCATCAGCTGCGGTCACTGCGGTCACCGGGTCGGCACCCGCTATCAGGGCCGCGACCAGGTGGCCTACTACGACTGCATGGGTCACCGCGACGCCGCCCGCAGCCAACGCTGCCGCTCGGTGGCCGCGTCGACCATCGACACCGTGGTGGCCCAGTTGCTGCTGTCGACGCTCACCGCCGAGCGTCTCCTGGCACACCAGATCACCACGATCCACACCAAGATCATATCTGGCAGTGGTCATGGTGGCGACGCCGCCATCAATACCGCGCCCAAACCAGCCACTACCAGCGCAGACTCCGAACCTGAAAGTGGGGCTGGAGTGCTAAAACCTCATAACACGCAAACTTCGTTAGTCAGACGTCCTCTGAGTTCGCCATCTGATCAACCCGTGCGCCGCTGCAGCGTGGAGGCACTAATCTGGCCTGCACGGGGGTGGTGAGTTTGTCCGGGTTGTCTCAGCCGGTGATTCTAGTGGTCGATGACGACATCGACGTGCAGGCCACGATGGCTCACACATTTTCAGGTGCGCGGCTTTCGGGCGTTACGGCGTCGAGCACCGCGACCGCAATGCCGGTGTGCCAGCAGCAGGAACGCGGCATCGACGCCTTGGTCACGGACCTGTCGCTACCCGGCGAGGCCGCCGGCCAGCTTGCCCGCGTCCTGAGTGCTGCATACCCGTCGACCAAGATCGTGTATGCGAGCGGCATTCCCCGGCACATTGCCCTCAGCTCCGGGCTGGTGCGCTCGGACGCACCGTACGTCGAGAAGCCCGTCGACCCCCGACATGCTGGGCAACCTCCTCACAAGCCTGCTTCCGCAGTACGCACGGCAGCGCGACAACTGGTGACCGGCGACTGGGTGGCCTGCGGGTGATCCCGTTTCGCCCACTTGCGCAGCGCTTGCTGCGAGGTGGCGCTGACGAGAATGCTTAGTCAGCTCGGTGCTAAGGCGTGCCTGCGATCGGGCACACCCGACGAGATTGACGTCGATGTCCTGCCGTCGCGGGCACGAAGTACCAGCCCCGCTCGGCGTCGGGCTTGTTGGCAACGACCATGCCGGCCGGCGAAGAGCAGGGGATGGGTCCTGCCGGATCGGGTACAAAGTCCCTGTTGCAGGCCGGCCCGGACGGGAATTCTGGTCGAGGGCCGCGTGATTGATCGGACCTGTTTTCCTGAGCTGCGGCCCGTCTGCCGGGCCCGACCAAACAGTGGAGATGTCGATGAGCGCATCGCGGCAGCCGGTGGCCCCAGCTGGGGCCGGCCGGGAGGGGGGCGCCGGTAGTCCGGGGTTGATGTTGGCCCTGGCGACCGTCGGTTTCGCGGTGAATTTCTGGGCGTGGGCGTTGCTGAGTCCGTTGGCGGTGAAGTTCGCGACGGCGTTGCAGTTGAGTTCGTTTCAGCAGGCGTTGCTGGTGGCGGTGCCGGTGGTCGTGGGTTCGGTGGGCCGGATTCCGGTGGGTGCGCTGACCGACCGGTTCGGCGGGCGGATCATGTTCCCGCTGGTGTCGGTGGCCACGATCGTGCCGGTGCTCTTCCTCGGCCTGTTCGGGCAGGGTTCGCTGACAGCGCTGCTGGCCGGCGGCTTCTTCCTGGGTATCGGCGGCACCGCGTTCGCGGTGGGTGTGCCGTTCATCAGTGCATGGTTCCCGCCGCAGCGGCGGGGTACCGCCGTCGGTGTCTTCGGAGCCGGCATGGGCGGGACGGCGATCAGCGCGCTGACCACGGTGAAGCTGGTGGACGCGGGGGGCACGGCGACACCGTTCGTGCTGACCGCGGTCGTGTTGGCGGTATACGCGATGGTGGCTTATCTGCTGCTGCGGGACGCGCCCGGCCGGACGGTGCCCACAGCGCCGCTGACGTCGCGGCTCGCCTCAGCTCTGCGGCTGCGGATCACCTGGCAGGCATCCGCGCTGTACGCGGTCGCGTTCGGCGGCTACGTGGCGTTCTCGGTGTACCTGCCGTCGTATCTGAAGACCGCGTACGGGCTGACCCAGGCGGACGCGGCGAACAGGATGGCCGGTTTCGTGGTGCTCGCGGTGATCATGCGGCCGGTGGGGGGCTGGCTGTCGGACCGGTTCGCCGCCACGAAAGTATTGGGTGCCGCGCTGGCGGTCGTGGTGGCCGGCGCGGTGGTGCAGTCGTTCACCCCCGGGCTGGCGCCGGTCGGCACGATCGCGTTCTTGAGCATGGCTGCCGCGCTGGGTGCGGGCAGCGGCGCCACGTTCGCGTTGGTCGCCCAGATGGCGCCGGCGCAGCAGGTCGGCTCGGTCACCGGGGTGGTCGGCGCGGCCGGCGGGCTGGGCGGGTTCGTGCCGCCGCTGGTGATGGGTGTCATCTACGGCCAGTACGGCGACTACGCCCTCGGGCTGGTACTGCTCGCAATGGTGGCGCTCGCCGCGCTGCTGCTGGACGTGTTCTCCGTGGCTCGCCGGTCGACAGCGGCCGGGTCATCGGGGCAGACCGCGCATGTGTGAATACTGCGGCTGCCAGGCGGTCACCGCCATCGGTGACCTGACCCGCGAACACGATCACGTGGTCGCGTTGATCGGCGACGTCCGAGTCGCGCACACTGCCGGCGACACCGACCGGATGGCGGGTCTGGCCCGCCGGATAGCCGCCGTTCTGGCACCGCACACAGCGGTGGAAGAACAGGGCCTGTTCCCGCTGCTGGCCGCAGAATTCCCCGAACACGTCGCCACGCTGGAGCTGGAACACCGTCAGGTCGAGGCGGTGCTCGGCGCGGCGGCCGACGGCACCCCGGCCGACCCAGGCTGGCCCGACCGGCTGATCACCACCCTCGAGGTGTTGCGCGAGCACATCCTCAAAGAGCAGGACGGCGTCTTCCCCGCGGCACTGACCAGCCTCAGCGGATCCGACTGGGACGGCGTCAACGCCGTCCGCGCCCGAGTCGGCAGCCTGCTCGCCGCACCGGAGGCGACATCGGCGCCGTGACGTGGTCAGACAGATGTTTGCAGTACGCAATCGCTGCGTATCGCCCAAGGTATCGCTAATGTGAAGATCGCCAGGACGTCTCGACAACCGCCACACGGCGGTGCGGGAGGATGGACATGGTCAGCACTCCGCAACGAACCTCCGGCTCTCCATCCGCAGGGGCCGGGCTCGACGATCCGCTGACCCAGGCACTGGTCGGCACCCGCCGGTTCTTCACCCGCGCCGAGGTGTCGCCGGACCATCGCTCGCTGTATCAGATCGGCGGCCGGCAGGCGGACGTGTTCTACCGCGACCGGTGGGCGCACGACAAGGTGGTGCGCTCGACGCACGGGG
>NZ_BOMV01000093.1 GCF_016862375.1 Paractinoplanes rishiriensis
ACGGTCGAGGGCCACCCCGTAAGGGGTCGGCCCTCGATTGCTTTTATGGGTCACCCCCCTAGTAGCTTTGTGTGTCTGGGCAAGCCCGTCGAACTCGGGCCCGCCGTATTGGAAGGATTGATCCGTGACTACAGGACCGCACGACGACGGCGGCTCCCGCAACCGCGACGACGACGAGCGCCGGGCCGGCCGCGGCCGGGAAGGTGACTCGGGCCGCGGTGGTCGATCCTCCGTCGAGCGTGGCGGCCACCGCGACGACCGTGGCGGCGACCGCGGTGGATTCCGTGGTGGTGACCGCGACCGCGGCGGGTTCCGCGGCCGCGACGACCGCGGTGGATCCGACCGGGGCGACCGGCCCGGTGGCGGCTTCCGCGGCGGTGACCGGGGCGACCGTGGTGGTTACCAGGGCGGTGACCGTGGCGGGTTCCGAGGTGGTGACCGTCCGCAGGGCGGCGGCTACCGGGGTGATCGTCCGCAGGGCGGCGGCTACCGGGGTGACCGTCCGCAGGGCGGCGGGTTCCGTGGTGGCGACCGTCCGCAGGGCGGCGGCTACCGGAGTGACCGTCCGCAGGGCGGCGGCTACCGGGGCGACCGTCCGCAGAGCGGTGGCTACCGGGGC
>NZ_BOMV01000094.1 GCF_016862375.1 Paractinoplanes rishiriensis
CGGTTACCAAGGTGGTGGCGACCGTGGCGGTTACCAGGGTGGTGACCGGGATCGTGGCGGTTACCAGGGTGGTGGCGACCGCGGCGGATTCCGGGGACGCGACGACCGGGGTGGTTTCCGGGGCGGCGACCGCGATGACCGTGGTGGGTTCCGCGGCAACCGCGACCAGGGTGACCGGGGCGGGTTCCGCGGTGGAGACCGTGGCGGTTACCAGGGCGGTGACCGTGGCGGGTTCCGTGGCGGTGACCGGGACCGTGGTGGCTACCAGGGCGGCGACCGCGGCGGGTTCCGTGGCGGTGACCGGGATCGTGGCGGTTACCAGGGTGGTGGCGACCGCGGCGGGTTCCGGGGGCGCGATGACCGTGGTGGTGACCGGGACCGCGGTGGGTTCCAGGGGCGCGACGACCGTGGTGGCTACCGCGGTGACCGTCCGCAGGGGGACCGTCCGCAGGGGGATCGGCCGCAGAGCGACCGTGGCGGGTACCGGGGCGGATACCGCGACCGGGACGACCGTGGTGGCTACCGCGGCGACCGCGAGCAGGGCGGTCCGCGCAGCAGCTTCCAGGGCGATCGGCCCCAGAGTAGTCGGCCCCAGAGTGACCGGCCCCGGGGTGATCGGCCCCAGGGTGACCGCGGCGGATACCGGGACCGGGACGACCGCGGGGGCTTCCGCGGTGACCGGGGTGGCTACGGCGACCGGCCGGCGCACCGGGGAGGCGGGGACCGCGACCGTCCGCAGGGTGACCGCGGCGGCTTCCGGGGTGACCGGGATCGGGGCGGATACCGCGACCGGGATGACCGGGGTGGCTTCCGGAGTGAGCAGGAGCGGGGCTCGGAGGAGCAGACCGCTACGTTCCAGGCGCCCGAGATCCCCGAGGAGATCGTGGCCACCGACCTCGACCAGGAGGTGCGCTCCGAGCTGCGGTCGCTCGCCCGTGAGATGGCCGACAAGGTAGCGCGGCACCTCGTGGCGGCCGGGCAGATCATCGACGAGGATTCCGAGCTGGCGCTTCAGCATGCGATCGCGGCCCGGCGGCTCGCCTCGCGGATTGCCGTGGTGCGGGAGGCGGTCGGGCTCGCGGCGTATGCGGCGGGGGACTGGAGCACCGCGATCGCGGAGCTGCGTACGTACCATCGCATGACCGGACGCCACACCCACCTGGCCGAGATCGCGGACAGTGAGCGGGCACTCGGCCGCCCGGAACGGGCGATTGATCTTTATCGCGGTGCCGACGTCGAGGCGCTGGACAAGTCGGGTGCGATCGAGCTGCTGATCGTGGCGGCCGGCGCGCGCGGTGACCTCGGCCAGCACGACGCGGCCGTGGCGATGCTCCAGGTGCGCGAGCTGACCGGGGACGAGGACGCCGAGTGGGCGGCGCGGTTGCGTTACGCGTACGCCGATGCGCTCCTGGCCGCCGACCGCCGCGAGGAGGCGCGGGAGTGGTTCTCGCGGGCCGCCGCGGTCGACGAGGACCAGCTCACCGACGCGACCGAGCGGCTGCTCGAGCTCGACGGCATCACCCTCGAGGAAGACGACGACGAGGATGACGACGACGAGCCGCGCGACCAGGCCGGCGAGCGGGACGGCGAGCGGGACGGCGACGACGACCTCGACGAGGACGACGACGAGGACGACGACGAGCCGCGAGACCAGGCCGGCGAGCAGGACGACGACGACCTCGACGACGAGCCGCGAGACCAGGCCGGCGAGCAGGACGACGACCTCGACGAGGACGAGGACGACGAGGACGACGTGCACGAGGAGGCCCGGGCGGCGCTGAAGGCCGGCGAGGACGAGGATGACGACCTCGACGAGCTGGACGAGGACGACGTGTCGGGCGAGTTCGACGACGAGTACGAGGACGACGGCGACGAGCTTGAAGACGACGAGCCGGCCGGCGGCACCGACGACGAGGACGTCGCGGCCATCGACGTCAACACCGACCCGCTGCGCGGGGCCGCACCGAAGGACGACGAGGACAAGGCGGCCGATGACGAGTTCGTGGCGCGCGCCGACGAGAAGCGGCCGGAGTGACCGATCGACTGGCTGACGGCTACGACCTGGTCATCTTCGACCTGGACGGCGTCGTCTACCTGATCGACAAGCCGATCCCGGGCGCCGTGGACGCGGTGGAGCGGCTGCGCGCGGCCGGGACCCCGGTGGCGTACGCGACCAACAACGCGTCGCGCCGCGCGGCCGACGTGGCCGCGCTGCTCACCGGCATGGGCGTGCCGGCCGCGCCGGGCGAGGTGCTCACCTCGGCCGGCGCCTCGGCGGCCGTGCTCGCCGAGAAGCTGCCGGCCGGTGCGCCGGTGCTCGTGGTGGGCGCCGACGCGCTGCGCGACGAGGTCCGCGACGCGGGCCTCACCCCGGTGGCGGCGGTCGACGAGCAGCCGGTCGCGGTGGTGCAGGGGTACGGGCCCGAGGTCGGCTGGCGCATCCTCGCCGAGGCGGCGCTGGCGGTGCGGGCCGGCGCCACCTGGGTGGCCACCAACACCGACCGGACCCTGCCCAGCCCGCGCGGCCCGCTGCCCGGCAACGGGTCGCTGGTCGCCGTGCTGCGTACCGCGCTGGACCGCGATCCCGACCTGGTCGTCGGCAAGCCCGAACCGGGCCTGTTCATGACCGCGGCGGCGCAGTCCGGCAGCCGGCGTCCGCTGGCCGTCGGCGACCGCCTGGACACCGACATTCAGGGCGCAGTCACCGCCGGCATCGACAGCCTGCTGGTGCTCACCGGGGTCAGCGGTCCGGCGGAGTTCCTGGCCGCCCCGCCGAACCGCCGGCCCACGTTCCTGGGCGCCGACCTGTCGGCGCTGTTCCAGCCGGCCGAGGAGGCCCGCGTGCCGTTGGCGGCGGCCGGGGCGGGCGGCTGGCAGCTGGACCGGGACGGGGACACCGCGACGCTGTCCGGCGCCGGTGACCCGGTTACCGCTCTGCGTCTGCTGTGCTCCGCGACCTGGGACGGCGTACCCCTGACCGGGGTTCGTTCCGCCTCCCTGGAGGCCACCGCCCGGCTGGACGGCTGGGGCCTCTAGGCGTAGACGTCGAGGCGGCCCGCCACGATCGTGAGCTGGTGCGTGGCGGCGGCGACCTTGGCCTTGTCGGCGGCGATCACCAGCGGGTCGGCGCCGGCCCGGATGTCCGAGACGAGCTGGGCGTGGTGGGCCCGCATCTCGGCCATCGAGGCGTAGGTGGATCCGGTGCTGACGCGCGAAACGGCGTTGCTCATGACAGCTCCCATTCTCCCGGAGGGGGATCCGGGTCCGTTCATCCTCCAGAGGGGTTCCGGCACCGCATGAATTCGGCTGCCGGCGTTCCGGGTTGAGGAGTCGGTCAGAGCAGTTTCCGGAGTTTTAGGAGATCGAACGGGTTGGCCTTGATGCTGATCTGCCGGGACGCCAGCGCGCGGGTGACGTCGAGCCGGCCCTCGACCAGCGCGATCAGGTCGTCGCTCGCGGCGCTCAGGACGATCTTGGCTTTCGGGTCGTCGCCGTCCGCGATGTCGAGCAGCCGGCCGTCGCTGAGGCGTCCGTGGAACGCCGCCGGGAGGTCGGTGACACGGCAGGCGAGCGTACGCTCAAAATCAAGCTTGCCCCGCGCCTCGGCGTTACGTTCCAGCCGGGCGGCGAGGGCGTGCAGCGCCTGCCGGCAATCGTCCACGGTGGCCACCCGGGCCCCCTTCCTCGCGACACCCGCCAACCAGTCCGCACGGTACCTCACTGACTCAGGCGAACCGCCCGGTAGCGTGACACCCGACGTTAGCCCCGAGAGGAGCAAATATGCCGGACGCATGGCGGGCGTATCTGGAACTGGCCCTTGGGCTGACCGAAGCGCCACGGAAGAAGGCCGAGACGGTTGCCCGCAAGGCCGTGGGTGAACTGGTCAGCAAGGGCGGCGCGACCGCGGCGCAGCTCCAGGGCCTGGTCGAGGACCTGCTGTCGGCCGGGATGGCCAACCGCGAGGCGGTGACGAACATCGTCCGGTTCGAGGTGGACAAGGCCCTCGGCGCGGTCGGCCTGGCTTCCGCCGATGAGGTGGGTGCGCTGACCGCCCGCGTACGGGATCTGGAAAAGCAGTTGCGGGAGGCGCAGGCGCGCGCCGATGCGGCCAAGGGTTCGGCTGATGTGCCGGGCGGCGAGACCGGTGGCACGCGGCTGGATCAGCCGGCGCCGCTGCCGCGCAAGGTGGCCAAGAAGGCGGTGGCAAAAAAAGCAGTCAAGGCGCCACCGAACGCGATGCCGACCGCGGGGACCAAACCGGCGTCCCCGGCGGCGAACACGGGTCGCGCAACGGCTGAGCCGGCTGGGACGGCTGTGGCGGCACCGGCCGCCCCGCCCGCGAAGGTTGCGCCGCCCGCGAAGGTTGCGCCGCCCGCGAAGGTTGCGCCGCCCGCGAAGGTTGCGCCGCCCGCGAAGGTTGCG
>NZ_BOMV01000095.1 GCF_016862375.1 Paractinoplanes rishiriensis
CGCCGCCCGCGAAGGTTGCGCCGCCCGCGAAGGTTGCGCCGCCCGCGAAGGTTGCGCCGCCCGCGAAGGTTGCGCCGCCCGCGAAGGCTGCGCCCGTCAACAGGGCTGGTCCGGCCACGAAGGCCGCCGAGCCCGCTGCGCCGGCCAAGAAGGCCGCGGAACCCGCTGCTCCCGCCAAGAAGGCGGTGAAGAAGGCGGTAGCCCGCAAGGCGCCGGCCACGAAGGAGACCAGGGCGGCCGAGCCGACCGCGCCGGCCGGCACCGCGGAATCGCCGGTGGCCGCCGTGAAGGAGGCCGCCGCGGCGACCGAGCTTCCGTTTGTGGCGCCGGTGCACCCGGTGGAGCAGCCCTCGGGGGACGGCAACGCGGCGCGGAACGCTGCCGGACCGGCCAGGAAAGCGGCGCCCCCGCGGCGGGCGTCCGCCAAGCGTGCGCCCGCGAAGAAGGCGGCCAGGAAGGCCGCGCCGAAGAGCCCGGAGGCGTAGCAGCATGACGTTCCCGCACTCCCCGCAGCCCGGCCCGCGCCCGGGCCCGCCGCCCGGCGGTTTCCGGCCCGGCCCGCCGTCTCAGCCGGGCGGATACCATCCGGCGCCGCAGCCCGGCCCGCAAAATCCGGCGCCGGCCGCGCCGTCGCAGGGTTGGGACGAACCGGACGACGGCCGCGACCCGGAGGACACCGGGCACCCCGCGGTGGACGCCGCGCTGCGGTCGCTCGCCAACGCCGCCCGGCTGGCGCCCGGTGAGCAGATCGCCGCCTATGAGGCCGCGCACCAGGTGCTCCAGGAAACCCTGGCGAGCATCGACCGCTGATGGCCCGTCGTGCTCGTCTCGACGCCGAACTCGTCCGCCGCAAGCTGGCCCGCTCCCGCGAGCAGGCCGCCGCGCTGGTCGAGGCCGGCCGGGTGCAGGTCCGCGGGACCGTCGCCCGCAAGGTGGCCGCCATGGTCGACCCGGCCGACCCGGTGCTGGTCACCGGCGCGGACCCGGCCACCGAATACGTGTCCCGCGGCGGGCACAAGCTGGCCGGTGCGCTGGCGGCGTTCGGCCCGCGCGGGCTGACCGTCACCGGCCGCCGGTGCCTGGACGCCGGCGCGTCCACCGGCGGGTTCACCGACGTGCTGCTGCGCGCCGGCGCCGGCCAGGTGGTTGCGGTCGACGTCGGCTACGGGCAGCTGGCCTGGCCGATCCGCAACGACGACCGGGTCGTGGTGCTGGAGCGCACCAACGTGCGCACGCTGACCCCCGAGCTGATCGGCGGGCCGGTCGGTCTGACCGTGGCCGACCTCTCGTTCATCTCGCTGCGCCTGGTGCTGCCCGCGCTCGCCGCCTGCACCGATCCCGGCGGCGATCTGACACTGATGGTGAAACCCCAGTTCGAGGTGGGCAAGGAACGGGTAGGCACCGGTGGCGTGGTCCGCGACTGGCGGTTGCGGGCCGAGGCCGTGCTGGACGTCGCCGCGGCGGCCGCCGAACTGGGGCTGGGCGTGTCCGGAGTGACCGCCAGCCCGCTGCCGGGGCCGAGCGGGAACGTCGAGTTCTTCGTCTGGTTCCGCCGGGACGCCCCGCCCGCCGATCAAGCGGAGATCGACCGAGTGGTCGCCGCGGGGCCCTCCGGGGAGGTAGCTTCTGCCCCGCCGGAAAATGTGCCCTTGGAGGATGAATGATGCGATCGGCCCTGCTGGTTACGCACACCGGGCGCCGGCAGAGCACGCAGCATGCTCGGGCCGTCGCCCGGGACCTGCTGGCTGCCGGTTTCGAGGTGCGGGTCGTCGCCGAGGAGGCGGCCGACCTCGACCTGCCCGAGGAGGTGACCGCGGTCGCCGGTCCGACCGCGGCCGACGGCGTCGAGATCGTGCTGGCGCTGGGCGGGGACGGCACGTTCCTGCGCGCCGCCGAACTGGCCCGGCCGGTCAAGGCGCCGCTGCTCGGCATCAACCTGGGCAAGGTCGGCTTCCTGGCCGAGGCCGAGATCGAGCACCTCGACCAGGCCGTCCAGGATGTGGTCAACGGCACGTACACGGTGGACGAGCGGCTCACTCTCGACATCCGGGCCGAGTACGACGGACGCCTGATCGCCGATTCCTGGGCGCTCAACGAGGTGAGCGTCGAGAAGGGGCAGCGGGCGCAGATGCTCGAGCTGCTGGTCGACGTGGACGGCCGCCCGCTGGCCCGGTACGGCTGCGACGGCGTGGTGTGTGCCACCCCCACCGGCTCCACGGCGTACGCATTCTCGGCCGGCGGCCCGGTGGTGTGGCCCGAGGTGGAGGCGCTGCTGCTGGTGCCGATCAGCGCGCACGCACTGTTCAGCAAGCCGCTGGTGACCGCTCCGACGTCGTCGTTCGTGGTGACCGTCGACCCGTACACGTCGTTCGCGGTGCTCTGCTGCGACGGACGCCGCACCTGGGACCTTCCGCCGGGCGCGAAGGTCACGGTCGAGCGTGGTCAGTTGCCGGTACGGCTGGTGCGGCTGTCGCCGCGGCCGTTCACGGACGTGCTGGTCGCCAAGTTCGCCCTCCCGGTGGAGGGCTGGCGGGGGAATCGACGTTAATCAACGGTTTTGTCTGGGGTTTTCCGCCGCGGGCCAGCTCAAGCTCGAGAGGACCGCGCTGGGCAATTGTCGGTGGGCCCCGTTACTGTCTGCGCTGTGCTTGAGGAGTTGCGCATCACCGGGCTCGGCGTCATCGACGACACGACGCTGAAACTGACGACGGGGATGAACGTCATCACCGGCGAGACCGGTGCCGGTAAGACCATGGTCGTGACCGGCCTCGGCCTGCTGTTCGGCGGCCGGGCCGACGCCGGCCGGGTGCGCGCCGACCCGGGCCGGGCCGTGGTCGAGGGCCGGCTGCGGCTGCGCGGCACGCTGGCCGACACGGTGCAGACGCGCATCACCGAGGCCGGTGCCGAGGTCGACGACGACGGCTCGGTGCTGCTCAGCCGCACCGTGACGATCGAGGGCCGGTCCCGGGCGCACGTCGGCGGCCGCAGCATGCCGGTGGCCATGCTCGGCGAGGTGGGCGAGCAGGTGCTGGCCGTGCACGGACAGTCCGACCAGCTGCGCCTGCTGCGTCCGGCCGAGCAGCGCGGCGCGCTCGACCGGTTCGCCGGCCCCGAGCACGAAAAGCTGCTGGAGACCTATCGCGAGGCGTTCGGTCGCTGGCGTCAGGTGGTCGACGACCTGGCCGACCGGCGGCGCAACGCGCGGGCCCGGTCGCAGGAGGCCGACCTGCTCAAGCTCGGGCTCGACGAGATCAACCGGGTCGACCCGCAGCCCGGCGAGGACGACGAGCTGCGCACCGAGGTGCAGCGGCTGGAGCACGCCGAGGGTCTGCGGGTGGCGGCGGCCACCGCGGCGCAGGCGCTGGCCGGCGGGGTCGAGACGGCCGACGACACCCTGGACGCGACCCAGCTGCTCGGCACCGCCCGGCGCACGTTGGAAGCGCAGTCCTCGGTCGACCCGTCGCTGTCCGATCTGGCGCAGCGGATCGAGGAGGCGGCCACCCTGGTGGGTGATGTCTCGGCCGAGCTGTCGGCCTACCTGAGCTCGCTGGACGCCGACCCGGCCCGGCTCGAGCAGATCTACGAGCGGCGGGCGGTGCTGCGCGGCCTCACCCGCAAGTACGCGGACGACGTCGAGGGCGTGATCGCCTGGGCCGACAACGCGCGCTCCCGGCTGGCCGCGCTGGACACGTCCGACGAGTTGCTCGAGGAGCTCGACAAGGAACGTCAACGGCTGGCCGCCCAGGTGGGCGAGCTGGCGGTGCGGCTCACCACGGCCCGCGCCGAAGCGGCCACCCGGTTCTCCGAGGCGGTCAGCGTCGAGCTGGCCGGGCTGGCCATGCCGCACGCGCGGGTCGAGGTGGCGGTGCTGCCCCGCCCGGCCGGCAAGGACGACCCGACCGTGACCGTCGACGGTGCCGAGCTGGGCGTCGGCCCGGACGGCGCCGACGAGGTCGAGCTGCGGCTGCGGGCCCACCCCGGCGCGCCGTCGCTGCCGCTGCAGAAGGGCGCGTCCGGCGGCGAACTGTCCCGGGTGATGCTGGCCATCGAGGTGGTGTTCGCCGGGGCCGGTGGTCCGCCGACGCTGGTGTTCGACGAGGTGGATGCGGGCGTGGGTGGCACCGCGGCGGTCGAGATCGGCCGGCGGCTGGCGCGCCTCGCGCGTACCCATCAGGTTTTGGTGGTGACCCACCTGCCGCAGGTGGCCGCATTCGCCGATCGCCACCTGGTGGTCGCCAAGGACACCGGCGGCGCGATCACCACGAGCGGGGTGCGCATCGTCGAGGAGACCGAACGCGCCCGTGAGCTGGCCCGCATGCTGGCCGGGCTGCCCGATTCCGACCTCGGGATCGCGCACGCCGAGGAACTGCTGGCGGTGGCCGCCCGCGAAAAAAGGTAGCGCGGAAAAGGTAGGCTGGCCGTCGTCGGACTAGCGGGGCGCTTTGCCCCTTTTGTGGGTGAGATCGCGCATGTCGCGTGCCAGGCGTGTGATCCGGCATGTCAGGATGGCCGTGATGCGACTTCCCACCTTGCGCCGGACCAGGAGCGCCGACCCCGACGCGATCACCGGCACCGCCCGCCTCGACCGCCGCACCAAGCGGTTGACGGGTCGGCTGCGCCCGGGTGACATCGCGGTCATCGACCACGTGGACATCGACCGGGTCGCGGCCGACGCGCTGGTCGCGGCCGGGGTGGCCGTGGTGCTGAACGCGAAGCCGTCGATCTCCGGCCGGTACCCGAACCTCGGCCCCGAGGTGCTGATCAAGAACGGTGTCCTACTCGTCGACGATCTCGGCGAGGAGGTCTTCCAGCGGCTGCACGAGGGCGACCTGGTCACCGTCGACGGTGACACCGTGCTGGTGGACGGCGAGGCGGTGGCCTCCGGCGTGCGGCAGGACTCGGACACCGTGGCGGTGGCGATGGCCGACGCCCGCGAGGGTCTGTCGGTGCAGCTGGAGCAGTTCGCGGCGAACACCATGGACTACCTCAAGCAGGAGCGCGACCTGCTGCTCGACGGCGTCGGCGTGCCGGACGTGCAGACCAAGATCGCGGGCCGGCACGTGCTGATCGTGGTGCGCGGCTACGACTACAAGGACGATTTGGACGTCCTGCGGCCGTACATCCACGAGTACAAGCCGGTGCTGATCGGGGTGGACGGTGGCGCCGACGCGCTGGTCGAGTCCGGGTACACCCCCGACCTGATCATCGGCGACATGGACTCGGTCACCGACGACGTGCTGCGCTGCGGCGCCGAGGTGGTCGTGCACGCGTACCCGGACGGCCGGGCCCCCGGACTCGAGCGGGTGCACCAGCTCGACATCGCGGCGCTGACCTTCCCGGCCGCGGCCACCAGCGAGGACCTCGCGATGCTGCTGGCCGACGAGAAGGGCGCCACCCTGATCGTCGCGGTCGGCACGCACGCCAACCTGGTCGAGTTCCTCGACAAGGGCCGCGGCGGCATGGCCTCGACGTTCCTGACCCGGCTCAAGGTCGGCGGCAAGCTGGTGGACGCCAAGGGGGTGAGCCGGCTCTACCGGCAGAACATCTCCGGTTCGGCGCTGTTGCTGCTGGTGCTCTCGGCGATGGCCGCGATGGCATCGGCCGTGGCCGTGTCGACCATCGGACGGGCGTACCTCACCGTGGTTTCCGAGTGGTGGGACAATCTGGTTTTCCAGCTGGGACACCTTTTCTAGAAGCCCGGGGCTCGTAGTGATCAACTTCCGGTACCACGTGGTGTCGCTCACCGCGGTCTTCCTGGCTCTGGCCATCGGCCTGGTCGTGGGCACCGCCGCGCTCAACGGGCCGGTGGCGGACAACCTCAAGGACCAGATCGCCGCGCTGAACAAGGACAACAGCAACAAGCGCGACCAGATCAACCAGTACCGCGAGGAGATCAACCGCAACCAGGAGTTCGCCACCGAGATCGCCCCGGCCCTGCTGAACGGCAAGCTGCCCGGCCGCAAGCTGGTGGTGGTGGCGCTGCCCGGCACGTCGGAGTATGTGGACGGCGTGGTCGCGATGCTCAAGGTGGCCGGTGCCACGGTGACCGCGCAGGTCACCGTGCAGGACAAGTTCTTCGACCCGGCCATGGCGTTCGAGCTGCTCGACCTGGCCAGCCAGTCGTCGCAGCCGACGATCCGCACCGACGGGCTGCCGCTGAACAGCGACGGCGTGGAGACGGCGAGCGCCCAGCTGGCCCTGGCCCTGTACCAGCGCGGCGGCACCCCGCCCAGCGCCGAGGACGTGACGACGGTGCTCACCGCGTACACCCGAGGGGGTTATATCGCCGTCTCCGAGCAGGCGACCGGCGGTGCCGAGGGTGCGGTGATCATTTCGGGCGAGCCGGCGTCGGACAAGGACGCCGCGAAGAAGAGCCAGTCCGCGGTGATGGTGGCGACCCAGTTCAAGGGCAAGCCGCTGGTGGTGGCGGGTCTGGGCGCCGGCGACGGCAACCTGATCTCGGCCGTACGGGGCGACCCGACGCTGGTCAAGGAGATCTCCACGGTGGACAACGCGAGCACGGTGGACGGCCAGGTGGCGACCGCGCTGGCTGCCGCCGAGCGGCTGGTGCAGAACCAGGTCGGACAGTACGGCCTGGCTGCCGGCGCCGCCTCGATGGTGCCCAAGGCCGCGTCGTAGCGTCCGGTCTCTAGACTTCCCTGCCATGGCCACAGGAGTTTTCCGGGCGTTCGGCATCGGCGCCTCCGTCGCCCGCGGGGCGCTCGCCTGGATCCGCCGCGACCCGCAGGCGGCCGCGCTCGACCGCACCAACTTCCACGGACGCACGGTCACCCTGGCCGGCGGCCCGGCGCTCGCGCTCGGTGCCACCGTGGGTGCCGCGCTCGGCGCGCCCAGCGGACGGGTGGCGGCGGCCGCGGTCACCGCGGGTGCGGTGTCCGGCGCGGTCGGCCTCTACGACGACGTCGTCGGCAACCGCCCCGAGCAGAAGGCGGCCAAGGGCTTCGCCGGCCACCTGGGCGCGCTGCGCGAGGGCCGGGTCACCAGCGGCCTCGTCAAGATCGCCGGAGTGGGCGCGGCCGGCCTGGTCGCGTCGGCGCTGGTCGGCAGCCGGCGCACCGGGTTCCTCGGCCGCACCACCGACGTGCTGCTCGGCGCCGGGGTCATCGCCGGCACGGCCAACCTGATCAACCTGCTCGACCTGCGCCCCGGCCGGGCGATCAAGGCGTCCGCGGCGATCGGCGCGCCGCTGGCCCTGCGCCGCGGCGGCGGGGTGGCGGCCGGCACGCTCGGTGCCGGCGCCGCGCTGCTGCCCGACGACCTCGGCGAGGAGATCATGCTGGGCGACGCGGGCGCCAACGCGCTGGGCGCGCTGCTCGGCGTCGCCCTGGTGGCACGCACCGGGCCGGCCGGCCGGGCGGCGGCCCTGGCGGCGCTGGCGGCACTGACCGCGGCCAGCGAAAAGGTGAGCTTCACCCAGGTCATCCAGGACACCCCATGGCTGAGGCGACTGGACGAGCTGGGCCGCCGGCCCGCGTGACCGCCACCTCCGCGACCAAGATTGCCGGCGCGGCGGCGCTCATCACCGTTCTCACGGTGGTCTCCCGGATCGCCGGGTTCGGGCGCACCCTCGTCTTCCTGCGCACGGTCGGCCGGGACGACCTCGCCGACATCTACAACGCCGCCAACACCATCCCGAACATCGTGTTCGAGCTGGTCGCCGGCGGCGCGCTGGCCAGCCTCGTGGTGCCGCTGCTGGCCGGGCACGTGGCGGCCGGCGACCGGCAGCGGGTCGGCGCGGTCGCCTCGGCGCTGCTGACCTGGGTGCTGGTCCTGCTCGTACCGCTGGCCGTGCTGGTCGCGGTGCTGGCCGGCCCGATCGCCGGGCTGCTCGGGGTGCCACCGGCGCACGCCGAGGTGGCCGCCGGCATGCTGCGGGTCTTCGCGCCGCAACTGCCGCTGTACGGGATCGGCATCGTGCTCACCGGCGTCCTCCAGGCCCACCACCGGTTCGCCTGGCCGGTGCTCGCCCCGCTGCTGTCCAGCGTCACCGTGATGGGCGCGTACCTCTCCTACGCCCTGGTCGACGGCGCCCGCAGCGACTTCGCCGGGCTGAGCCGCAGCGGTGAGCTGATCCTGTCGGCCGGCACCACGGCCGGCGTCGTGGTGCTGGCCCTGTGCCTGCTCATCCCGCTGCGCCGGCTGCGGTTGCGGCTGCGGCCCGCGCTGCGGTTCCCGGGCGACGAGGCCCGGCAGGCGGTGCGGCTCGGCTGGGCCGGCGCGGTCACGGTCGGCTCGCAGCAGGTGATGACGCTGGTGGCGATCCTGCTCGCGGTGGGCACCGCGCTGACCGACTACAACGCGGCGCAGACCGTGTTTCTGCTGCCCTGGGCGGTGCTGGCGGTGCCGCTGGCCACCGCGGCCTACCCGACGCTCGCGGCCGCGGCCAGCCAGGGCGACGAGGAGACCTACCGCTCGGCGCTGTCCGGCGCCGCGCGCACGATCATGCTGACCGCCGGGCTGGGTGTGGCCGCCCTGGTGGCGTTGGCCGGGCCGATCGCGTACCTGATCGGCGCGGGTCCGGCCTCGTCGGGGATCGCCGCCTTCGCGCCCGGCCTGTTCGGGTACGCCCTGTTCGCGCTGCTGTCCCGGGCGCTGTACGCCCGCGGTGGCACCCGCGCCGCCGCCTTCTCGACCGCGGCCGGCTGGCTGGTCGCGGCCGGCACGGCGCTGGCGCTGGCCGGGCTGGGCGACGACCGGCGGCTGCTCGGGCTGGGCCTGGCCAACGCGGCCGGAATGACCGTGATCGGGGTGCTGCTCGTGCTCGCCGTCCGGCGGCACGCCGGTCCGGCTGCCCTGGCCGGGCTGGGCCGCGCCGCCGCCGTCGGTATCGTGGCCGCGGGAACCGCCGCGGCCGCAGGCTGGGGCGTGGTGGCCGGAATCGGACACCTGGTCGGTGCCGCACCCACCCTGGGCGGCAGCGTGGTGCAGGGCGTGCTGGGCGGCGTCGTGGTCCTGGTGGTGTTCCTGGCGGTGACCTACCCACTGAACCGGCGCGACCTGGCCCCGATGGTGCGCCGCCTGGGCAGAAAGTGAGGGAACGAGTGGACGACGGTTGGCGCGGCTCGGTGGCGCTCGTGCTGGCATCCAGCACCGGCGGGATCGGGCAGCACGTCGCCTCGCTGGCCCGCGGACTGCGCGCGGCCGGCTGCGAGGTGCTGGTCTGCGGGCCGGCGGCGACGGACGAGCTGTTCGGCTTCAGCGCGTCCGGTGCACCGTTCGTCGCGGTGGAGATCCCGGCCAACCCCGGCGCCCAGGACGCCGGCGCGATCCGGCAGCTGCGCACCGCGCTCGCGTCCCGGCCGATCGACGTGGTGCACGCGCACGGCCTGCGGGCCGGGTTCGTCGCCGGGATGGCCCGCCCGGGCGTCCCGATCATCGTGACCTGGCACAACGCGGTGCTCGCCAAGGGCCTGCGCGGGCAGGCGTCGGCGCTGGTCGAGCGGATCGTGGCACGCGGCGCGACGCTGACCCTGGGCGCCTCGGAGGACCTGGTGACCCGGGCCGCCGCGCTCGGCGCCCGCAACGCCCGGCTGGGTGCGGTGGCCGCGCCCACGCTGACCCCGCCGCGGCGCAGCCGGGCCGCGGTGCGCGCCGAGTTCCGGCTGCGGCCGGAGACGCCGATGATCCTGTCGGTCGGCCGGCTGCACCCGCAGAAGCGGTACGACCTGCTGGTCGACGCGTCCGCCCGGTGGCGTGAGCTGAACCCGGCGCCGGTCGTCGTGGTGGCCGGCTCCGGGCCCAGCTACATGTCGCTGGCCCAGCGCGCCTCCGAGAAGCACGCCCCGTTCTATCTGCTGGGCCGCCGCAGCGACGTGCCCGACCTGCTGACCGGCGCCGACCTCGCGGTGGTCACCAGCGACTGGGAGGCCCGCCAGCTGTTCACCCAGGAGGCGCTGACCGCGGGCGTCCCGCTGGTCACCACTGCGGTGGGCGGGCTGCCCGGGCTGGTCGGCGACGCGGCCGTGCTGGTACCGCCGGGTGACGTGGACGCGCTCGACAAGGCGGTCCGCGACCTGCTGGCCGACCCGGACCGGCGCGCCGACCTGGCCGCTCGCGGCGTCCGCCGGGCGACCACCTGGCCGGGCGAGGCCGACACGGTCGACGCGGTACGGGCGGCGTACGCGGAAGTGACGGCCCGGGGGTGAGCCTTCTCGACGGGTTCCGCCGGGTGCGCCGGGTCAACACCCCGGACCGGCGGGCCGCGGCCTGGCTCCCGTACGCCCTGGTTCTGCTCGCGGTGGCCGCCAGCCTCACCGGCCTGACCGTGCGCCCGACCGCCGGCACCCCGTCCCGCACGGTCGACTACGTGATCGTGGCGGGCGCGCCCGGCCTGCGCTGGGACGACCTGGACCCGCAGCGCACCCCGGCACTATGGCAGGAGGCCACCCGCGGCTCGATCGGCTGGCTGTCGGTGCGCTCGGCGCAGCGGGTCACCTGCCCGGCGGACGGCTGGGTCACGCTGGGCGCCGGCAACTACGCGGCCTATCCGCGCCCGGGAGCCGAGCGGAGCCGGTGTGACCCGCCCGCGCCCGAACTCACCCGGCCGGACGCGATCGGCGCGAACATCACCAACCAGCGCAACGTGGTGCGCGACAACCAGGACCGGCTGCCGTACGGCGCGGTGCCGGGCGCGCTGGCCGAGACGCTGCGCTGCACCACCGCGGTCGGACCGGGCGCGGCGATCATGGCGGCCCGGCCGTTCGGCCGGGTCGACAAGTACCAGGCCGACCTGCCCGCCAACCCGGCCCCGCTGCTGTCCGACTGCCAGCTCAGCGTCGTCGACCTGGGCACGGTGGCCGGTTCCGGCGCCGAGCGGGCGGCCGCGGTGGCCCGGGCCGACGCGATCCTGGCCCGGGTGGTGGCGGCCCGCCCGGAGCGGTCGCTGCTGCTGGTGGCCGGCCTGTCCGACACCGACCGGGGCTCGCGGCTGCACCTGGCGATCGCGGCCGGGGAGGGCTGGAACGGCGGCTGGCTCACCTCGGCCGGCACCGGCCGGGTCGGCTACCTCCAGCTGATCGACCTGGCCCCGACCGTGCTGACCGCGCTCGGCAAGGCGTGGCCGGAGAAGCTGTTCGCGGGCCGGGCCGCCACCGTGGTGCCCGGCCGGCCGGCCGGTGTGGCCGACGCGGTGCAGGGCCCGCACAACGCCGACAAGCGGGCCACCGCCCAGCGCGCGGTCGCTGCGATCTTCTTCACCGTGCTGGCGATCCTGCTGTTCCTGCTGTTCGTGGCCATCGTGCCGGTGCTGGGCCGGGCCCGGCGGCACTCCCGGCCGACCCGGCCCGCGCTACCGCCGCCGCACCTGGTGGCGGGTTTCGAACTGGCCCTGATCGCGGCCTCGCTGGCCATCCCGGCGGCGCTGGTCGCGGACGCCACCCCGTGGTGGCGGGCCGGCCGTCCGGCCTGGGCGTTCGCGCTGGCCACCGCGGCGCTGATCGTGGTCGGCACGGTGCTGATCCGGGTGGCGCCGCGTTACCAGCGCACCCTGTGGCCGCTGGGCGCGTCGGCCGGTGTCGCCGCCGTGGTGGTCGCGATCGACCTGCTGACCGGGGCGCAGTTGCAGCTCAACGGCGTGGCCGGGTATTCGGCGACGATCGGTGCCCAGTACGCCGGGGTCGGCGGGGTCGGTGTCGGCGTGTTCGTGGCCGGCCTGCTGGTGCTGTCCGGCTGCCTGGCGCAGTGGGTCAGCAAGCCCTGGCGCCCGGTGATCGTGGTGCTGCTCGGCGGGGTGGGCGTGGTGATGGTCGGCAGCCCGTACCTGGGTGCGGACGCGGTCGGGGCGATCGCGGTGACGGCCGGGGTGTGCGTGGCCGCGGCGATCAGCACCGGCGGCTGGCTGACCTTCCCGCGGTTCGCCTGGGCCGCGCTGGCCGGGCTCGCGGTGACGATCGGGTTCGCGGTGCTCGACCTGCGCCGGCCCGCCCTGGAGCAGGGCAGCCTGGGCCGGCTGCTGACCGAACTGAGCAACGGCACCGGCGGCCCGGCCATGCAGCGCGCGGCCGCGGCCAACGGCGAGACGCTGCTGCACAGCCCGCTGACGATCGTGGCCGTGGTCGGCGTGCTGATGCTGGTCTTCTGCCGCTTCTCGCCGTGGGGCGGGCTGAGCCGGGTGTTCGGCCTGCACCCGGCGCTGCGCGCGGCCGGCGCCGGGATCGCGGTGGCCACCCTGCTGGCCGGCATCCTGGGCGGGACCGCGCTGGTGGTAGCCGGTGCGGCGGCCGCGGCCGTGGTGCCCACCACGGTGCTGACCGTGCTGCGGGTGCTGCTGCACGCCGCGGACCGCACCCGGCCCGAGGGCGAGACCGACGGCCCGGGCGGTCCGGCCCTGCGCAAATCCGACGAAGATCACTTAGCGGCACGCTGACACGCGCCACGAGCAGCCCGAACGTGCGGACGCGGTCGCAGGTGTTACGGTGGACTCCCGTGGATGGGGCGTGGCCCCGGTCTGCATGACCTTCCTACAGGCGACCACGGGAGCGGGCGTTGGCCTCATCAGTGCGCGACACGCGGCACATCTTCGTCACCGGGGGCGTCGCCTCCTCGCTGGGCAAGGGGCTGACCGCCTCGAGTCTCGGCAATCTTCTGACCGCGCGCGGACTGCGGGTCGTCATGCAGAAACTCGACCCCTACCTCAACGTCGATCCCGGAACGATGAACCCGTTCCAGCACGGCGAGGTGTTCGTGACCGAGGACGGCGCCGAGACCGACCTGGACGTCGGTCACTACGAGCGTTTCCTCGACCGTGATCTGTCCGGCAAGGCGAACGTGACCACCGGCCAGATCTACTCGGCGGTCATCGCCAAGGAGCGCCGCGGCGAATACCTGGGCGACACCGTGCAGGTGATCCCGCACGTGACCAACGAGATCAAGGAACGCATCTTCGCGATGGCCGACCCGGACGAGTACGGCCGGGTCCCCGACGTGGTGATCACCGAGGTCGGCGGCACGGTCGGCGACATGGAGTCGCTGCCGTTCCTGGAGGCGATCCGCCAGGTGCGCCACGAGGTCGGCCGGGACCGGATCTTCTACCTGCACGTCTCGCTGGTGCCCTACCTGGCGCCGTCCGGCGAGCTCAAGACCAAGCCGACCCAGCACTCGGTGGCCACCCTGCGCAACATCGGTATCCAGCCGGACGCTCTGGTCTGCCGCAGCGACCGGGAGATCCCCGAGAAGCTCAAGCACAAGCTGGCGCTGTACTGCGACGTGGACCGCGAGGCCGTGGTGGCGGCGCCGGACGCGCCGAGCATCTACGACATCCCCAAGGTGCTGCACCGGGAGGGCCTGGACGCGTACGTGGTGCGCCGGCTGGGCCTGTCCTTCCGCGACGTGGACTGGTCGACCTGGGACGATCTGCTGCACCGGGTGCACCATCCGAAGCGGACCATCACGATCGCGCTGGTCGGCAAGTACGTCGACCTGCCGGACGCGTACCTCTCGGTGAGCGAGGCGATCCGGGCCGCCGGCTTCGCGAACAACGTCAAGGTGCAGCTGCGCTGGGTGCCCAGCGACGACTGCGACACCGCGTCCGGGGTGTCGGTGGCGCTCAAGGGCGTCGACGGCGTGGTCATCCCCGGTGGGTTCGGGGTCAGGGGCATCGAAGGCAAGGTCAACACATCCCGGTACGCCCGGGAGAACCAGATCCCGATCCTCGGTCTGTGCCTGGGCCTGCAGTGCATGACGATCGACGCGGCCCGCAACATGGCGGGTCTCGCCGGGGCGAACTCGCTGGAGTTCGACGAGCGGGCCCCGTACCCAGTCATCTCCACGATGGCCGACCAGCAGGACATCGTGGCCGGCAAGGGCGACCTGGGCGGCACCATGCGGCTCGGCGCCTACCCGGCCGAGTTGCGGGCCGGCTCCATCGTCGCCGAGGTCTACGGCGAGCAGGAGATCTCCGAGCGGCACCGGCACCGGTACGAGGTCAACAACGACTACCGGGAGAAGCTGGCCCAGGCCGGGCTGGTCTTCTCGGGCACCTCGCCGGACGGCCGGCTGGTCGAGTTCATCGAGCTGGACCGCGAGACCCACCCGTACTTCGTGGCCACCCAGGCACACCCCGAGCTCAAGAGCCGGCCGACCCGGTCGCACCCGCTGTTCGACGGGCTGGTCAAGGCCGCGATCGAGTACGCGGCGGCCGACGAGCTGCCGGTCGACCCCGCGTGAGCGCCTTCGCGCACGTGACGGTGTCCCGCGTCGAGCGCTACGCGGGCCCGATCTTCACGGTCTACAGCGACCAGGTCACCATGTCGTCCGGCTCGACCGCGGGCCGCGACGTGGTGTGCGCCAAGGGGGCGGTCGGCGTGGTGGCCCTCGACGACGTCGACCGGGTGGTGCTGATCCGGCAGTACCGGCACGCCGTCGGCGAGCGCCTCTGGGAGCTGCCGGCGGGCCTGCGCGACGTGGCCGGCGAAGACCTGGTCCGGGGCGCGGCCCGCGAGCTGGCCGAGGAGACCGACCTGGTGGCCGGCCGCTACGACCTGCTGATCGACCTGCACACCTCGCCGGGCTTCACCGACGAGCCGATCCGGATCTTCCTGGCCCGGGAGATCAGCGCGGTGCCCGAGCACGAGCGGCACGTCCGGCACGACGAGGAGGCCGACCTGGAGATCGCCTGGTTCGACCTGGACGAGGCGATCGCGATGATCTTCCGTGGCGAGATCACCAACGCCGCGGCGGTCGGCGGCCTGCTGGCCGCCGCCCGGGCTCGCGACGAGGGCTGGGTCACCCTGCGTCCCGCCTAGGGTCACCCGTGGGGTGTCACCCACACGCAGGGTGCGACCGGGTGGGCGGCTGCCGGCCTAGCCTGCCCGGCGTGCGTATCGCCATCACCGCTGCCGAGACGTCCGACAACTTCGCCCTGACCGCCCTGGCGGCCTGGTTGCGCACCGACCCGGACGTCCGGCGGCAGGCCATGGTGACCGAGCGGCCGTCCGGCACGGTGGAGCTCGCGCTGCGGCACGCCGGCGCGGTCACCAGCATCCTGCTCGCGTACGGGGCCTGGCGGACCAGCCGGGCCGACCGCCCGGCCGTCATGATGCGGGTCCGCGGCGTGCCGGTGCGGCTGGACGGCCCCACGCCGGAGGCGGCCGCGTGGATCGAGGCGCTGCTCACCGTGGATCCGGAACTCGTGCTCGGGTCGCGCCGAGGCTGACGGGGCTGGTGCTGAAGGGGCCGCGCAGGGCGGCCCACTGCAGCAGCATGACGGTCTTGGCGTCGGCGATCCGGCCGTCGCCGATCCGGTCCAGCGCCTCGTCGAAGTCCAGCTCGACGACCTCGATGTCCTCGCCCTCGGCGGGCAGTCCGCCGCCCGGGCCGGTGCGGTCCGCGGCGGTGTACGGCGCCGCGTAGAAGTGCAGGCGCTCGGTCACCGAGCCGGGGCTCATCCAGACGCCGAAGACGTGCTCGAGCGCGCCCACCGTGACGCCCAGTTCTTCGCCGGCCTCGCGGCGGATCGCGGACGCCGGGTCGTCGTTGTCCAGTAGGCCGGCCGCCGCCTCGACGAGCATGCCGTCGGGGTGCCCGTTCACGTACGCCGGATAGCGGAACTGCCGGGTGAGCAGCACGGTGCGCCGGTCCGGGTCGTACAGCAGCACGGTCGCGCCGTCGCCGCGGTCGTAGGTCTCGCGCTGCTCGCGCGACCAGCTGCCGTCCCGGCGCCGGTAGTCGTAGGTGGTGCGGCGCAGCACGTGCCAGGCGGTGGCGATCAGCTCCACGTCGCGGATCACGACGTCCGGGTTGCCGGTGAGGTCGCGGCCGGCGCGGTCCAGCCCGGTGCGGCCGCGGGCGTCCGGCACGTCGACGCCGGGGGTGCTGGTGATCGTCATGCCGGCAACGTACACTGCCAAACGCGCAACAGTCGACAACAATGAGGAGAAACACGGATGCTGCCCGCGGAGCGTCGTGACCTGCTGCTGGCGCGGCTGCGCGCCGACGGCAAGCTGGTCGCCAAGGAGATCGCGGCCGAGTGGGGCATCCCCGAGGACAACATCCGGCGGGACCTGCGCGACCTGGCCGCGGCCGGTCTGTGCCAGCGGGTGTACGGCGGGGCGCTGCCGGCCGCACCGGCCGCCGCCGACTACGCCACCCGGACGTCGGTCGCCCAGGCCAGCAAGCGGCGGGTGGCCGAGGCCGCGGTGGCGCTGATCCGGCCCGGCGCCACGGTGCTGCTGGACGGCGGCACCACGGCACTGGCGGTCACCGCGGCGCTGCCGGTCGGCCTGGACGTCACCGTGGTCACGCACAGCCCGACCGTGGCGGCCGCCCTCGTCGGCCATCGGCGGGCCGACGTCTATCTGCTGGGCGGCCGCTTGTTCAAGCACTCGGCGGTGACCTGCGGCGCCGCCACGGTCGAGGCGGCCGCGCGGGTCACCGCCGACCTGTTCCTGCTCGGTGTCACCGGCGTGCACCACCGGGCCGGGCTGACCACCGGCGACCCGGACGAGGCGGCCATGAAACGGGCGCTGGCCGGCCGGGCCGCCGAGACCTACGTGCTGGCCAGCTCCGAGAAGATCGGTGCCGCATCGCCGTTCGAGGTGCTCCCGTTCGCCGCGGTGACGGGGGTGATCACCGATCTGGCGGGGGAGCACCCCGAACTCGTGCGGCTGCGCGAGGCGGGTGCCCCGCTCTCGCTCAGCTGCGCGTGATGGAGACGTTGTCGACCGCGGCCTCGATCAGCGAGCCGGTGCCGGTGTCGGCGGCCTCCACCGACAGCCGGACCGACTGCCCGGCGAAGCTGGACAGGTTGACCGTGGCGGTCGACCAGGCGGCGCCCCGGTTGCTGGCCGCGCCGGCCTGGGTGAACACCGTGCTGGTGGTCGACCCGATCACCCGCACCCGCAGGTAGTCGCCGCTGGTCGCGTTGTTCAGGTGGGCCAGGTAGTAGGCGAAGGTCAGGGTGATCGTGCCGGCCGGCAGCGTGATCGACGGCGAGACGATCGAGGTGGTGCCGCCGTCCACGTCGTTGTCGCCGGCCGTCGACCCGGCCGTCGCGCCGGTCACCAGCTCGTACGAGCCGGCCGCCGCGGTGCCGAGCTGGGTGGTCACGCCGCTCGACGAGGTCGCGCCCGGGATGCCGCGCTCGAACCGGCCCGAGGTCGCGGTGTCCGCGGTGCCGGCGGTCCAGCCGGTGGCCGTCTCGAAGCCGTCCGACCACACCGGCGTGCCGGGCGTCGGGCCGGTGCCGCCGTCACCGCTGAGCGCCCAGACCGTGTACGCGATGGCGTCCGCGTTGCGGTTGAGCGCGGTGTCGTTGACGTTGGCGGTGGTGTCGCAGGACGCGTGGTAGCACGGGTCGAACGCGCCGGTCGTGCCGCCCCACAGGGTGACCTGCGCGGAGGTCTTGCGGCCCTCGGCGCCGGTGAAGATGCCGCCGGCCGGGATGCCGGCCGAGATGAACGGGCCGTAGTCGCTGCGGCCGTCGAAGTCGGTGCCGCGGGTGGGCACGCCGATCGACGTGAAGTAGGCGGCGAGGGTCTGCTCGATCTGCGCCGAACCGGCCGGACCGGGGCCCGCGCCCACGCCGTCCGAGTTGTCCCCGTCGTACAGGAAATATCCGGGGTTGGGCGAGCCGACCATGTCGAAGTTCAGGTATCCGGTGATCGCCGAACGCTGCGCGGTGGTCAAGCCGTTCACATACGCGCGCGAGCCGCGCAGGCCCAGTTCCTCGGCGCCCCACCAGGCGAAGCGCAGGTGCCGGTCGGGCTGGTGACCGGTGCGCGCCACGGCCAGGGCGACCTCGAGGTTGGCGGCCGAGCCGGTGCCGTTGTCGTTGATGCCCGGACCGGCCGTGACGCTGTCCAGGTGCGCGCCGATCATCAGGGTGTCGCTGGTGTCGCCGCCCGGCCAGTCGGCGATCAGGTTGTACCCGGTCGCGCCGTTGTAGGTGAACGACTGCTGGGTGGTGGTGTAACCGGCGGCGTCGAGCAGGCCCTTCACGTACGTGACCGAGGCGAGGTAGCCCGGGCGTCCGTGTGCCCGGTTGCCGCCGTTGGCGTTCGCGATGTTCTGGAACTGGGTCAGGTGCGCCTTGACGTTGGCCAGCGGGATGTCGGGAGCGGCGGCCACCAGGGCCTGGGCCGCGCGGGGAACGGCGGCCTGTGCCGGTACCGCGGCGGTCAGGGACGTCACCAGCGCCGCCGCGCCGAGAAGGGCCGCACCGGGTAGGGGAAATGCTCGCACGAAGTTCCTCCGTGGGCTCGCGGACCGGGGCGTTGCCGGGTACGGCAACGGTGAGGCGAGCATGCCAGCGGATCCGGGCAGGTCACTCATCCCAGTCGATGCATAATATTCACACACTTGACAGCGATGTCGCAGGTCCCCGTACATTGGGAGCGCTCCCAAACATTCCGGGCATGGGCACGGTGTTGCGGTGCGGATCGGGGGACCGCCGTGCCGGGACGGAACAAGGCCGGCGCGGACGTCCGCGCCGGCCTTCCGTCGTTCCGGTTAACTACGGGGTGGTCTGCGGGAAGCGCAGCACCCGGTCGTCGGTGGCCGCCGGCGTGCCGCGGCCGTCCCGGTTGCTGGTGGTCACCCAGAGGAAGCCGTCCGGGCCCAGTTCCACCGTGCGCAGCCGGCCGAACTGGCCGGTCAGCTCGGCGACCGGGGTGCCGGCGCCGCCGTCACCGGTGAGCGGCACGGTCCACAGCCGGGTGCCACGCAGCGCGGCGGCGTAGAGCGTGTCGCCGGCGATCGCGGCGCCGCTGGGCGAGGCCTGCGCGGTCGACCACTGCACGATCGGGTTGCGGAACCGTGGGTCGGTGCTGTTGCCCTCGACCGTGGGCCAGCCGTAGTTGGCGCCGGCCACGATGTGGTTCACCTCGTCCCAGGTGTTCTGCCCGAACTCGGTGGCGAACAGCCGGCCCTGGGCGTCCCAGGCCAGGCCCTGCACGTTGCGGTGGCCGAGGCTGTAGACCAGCGAGCCCGCGGTCGGGTTGTCGGCCGGGGCGCTGCCGTCCGGGTTCATCCGCAGGATCTTGCCGTTGCGGCTCTGCGGGTTCTGCGCGAGCGCCGTGTTGCCGGCGTCGCCGACCCCGGCGTACAGCTTGCCGTCCGGACCGAACTTGATCCGGCCGCCGTCGTGGATGGTGGCCTTGGCCAGGCCGGTCAGGATCGGCGTCACGCCCTGCTGGCCGAGCTGGAACCGGACGATCCGGTTGTCGTTGGCCGCGGTGAAGTACGCGTACACGAGATTGTCCTGCGCGTAGGTCGGCGACGCGGCCAGGCCCAGCAGGCCGCTCTCGCCGCTGGCCACGACGCCGGGCACGGTGAACACCGGCTCAGGCGCGGCGCCCGGGCGCAGGCGCAGGACCCGGGCCGAGTTGCGCTCGGCGGCCAGCGCGCTGCCGTCCGGCAGGAAGGTGAGGCCCCACGGCACGGTGAGGCCGGTGGCCACCACCTGTGGGCTGTCGAAGTCGAAGCTGGGTGTCGCCAGGACGGCCGGCTGTTCCGCTTCGGCGGTGGTGGCGGTCAACGCCACTCCGGCCGCGAGAATGGCGGCGCAGGCAGCGGAGGTGGCGGCGAATCGCCTGCTCATGAACGTCCTCCGGGTTCGAGTGAAGTGATGGCTGTCAATATTACACGGGCGCAACGGAGAAAAGGTTCAGACCGGACGCGCGACAACCGATTAGCGACCCGGATGCGGCACGGGGCCGTGGCGAACGGGGGGACCAGTTGGGAGCCGGAACGCGCGTCTGGACGGCGCCCCTCACCCTCGTGACGATGGGGTTGTTCCTGGTCGAGATGACCTGGTTCGTCCTCAACATCGGTGAGCGGACCGGACCGCCGATCCTCGGCATGGCGCCCGTCATGATCGGTGCCGCGGTGGCCATGTACGCCTTCTGGTGCACCTGGCACACCCCGGGGCTGCCGTGGCCGGTGCAGCGGTTCTGGCGCAGCATGACGGTCGCCTCGGCGCCCGTCGTGCTCATGCAGCTCACCGACCTGCCCGGTTATCTCAAGAGCCCCAGCGTCACGCCGAACCCGGTCAGCCTCGGCCTCTACGGCGCCTCGATGATCGTGATCGTGGTGGCCCTGTACCGGCTGCCGATGGAGTCGCGCGGCCCCGGCGGCCGGCTCCGGCTGATGCTCGACTGCGCCACGGTCACCCTGGCCGCGCTGCTGGTCATCTGGTACGCGGCGCTGAGCAAGCTCGCCGAGAGCGACGACACCGAACTGCTCGTCACCACGGCCGTCGCCTCGGTGGCGCTCGCGCTGGTGGTGCTGGCCTTCGCCAAGGTGGTGCTCTCCGGCGGCCGCACCATCGAGCCGTACGCCCTGCGCGCGTTCGGGGTCGGGCTCGGCGCGCAGATGCTGGGCACCTTCGCCACCCCGCTGATGCTGGAAACCCCGTGGGTCACCCCGGAGCCGCTCGGCCGGTCGCTGATGTACCTCATCGTGGTGGCCGGCGCGGCCTACCAGATCCGTGCCGCCGGCCTGCCCGTCGCCCGGCGGCGGCGGTCCAAGGAGCGAGCGTTCAGCCCGGTGCCGTACCTGGCGATCGCGCTGGTCGACGGCTTCCTGCTGTACGCGATCCGGGACTCCGGCGGCGCCACCCTGGTCATCGGCGGCGGCGCGGTCGCGCTCACCGGCCTGGTGATCGCCCGCCAGCTGGCCGCGTTCCGGGAGAACAGCCGCCTGATCACCGAGGTGCGCTCGTACCACGACCAGCTCGCCTACCAGGCCAACCACGACTCGCTGACCGGCCTGGCCAACCGCGCCCTGTTCAACACCGAGTTCGAGAACGCGGTCGGCGCCGACCGCCTGCACCTGGCGCTGGTCGACCTCGACGACTTCAAGGCCGTGAACGACACGTCCGGGCACCACGTCGGCGACGGCCTGCTGATCGCGGTGGCCGAGCGGCTGCGTGCCAGCGTCCGCCCCGGCGACCTGGTCGCCCGGCTCGGCGGCGACGAGTTCGCGGTGCTGCTGCACGACCTGGCGCCGGCCGGGGCAGACGCGGTCGCGGCCCGGATGCTCGCCACCCTCCAGCAGCCGCTGTCGGTCGACGGCCACCAGCTCACCGTACGGGCCAGCGTCGGCGTGGTGGACGCGTCCGAGGCAACCGACCCGGCCGAGCTGATGCGCCACGCGGATGCCGCGATGTACCAGGCCAAGCACGCCGGCAAGGGCCGCTTCGCCCGGTACGACGCCGGCGAGGTGCCGGCCATGACCGTCCGCGCGCGCCTCATCGAGGACCTCGGCCAGGCCGTGGACCGCGACCAGCTGGTGCTGCGCTACCAGCCCATCGTCGGCCTGCCCGGCGAGACCCTGCTCGGCGTCGAGGCGCTGCTGCGCTGGGAGCACCCCGAGCGCGGCACGGTGCCGCCGCTGGACTTCCTGCCGGCCGCCGAGGAGACCGGCCTGATCGTGCCGATCGGCCGCTGGGTGCTGACCACTGCGTGCGCGCAGGCGGCCACCTGGCTGCGCGACTTCCCCGCGCACGCGCCGCAGGCCGTCAACGTCAACGTCTCACCGCTCCAGCTGCGCGACGACGGCCTGGTCGGCGACGTCGCCGCGGCCCTGCACGCGGCCGGCCTGGCCCCGCACCACCTGGTCATCGAGGTGACCGAGACCGCGGCCGTCGACGACCGTGCGGCCGCGACCCTGGCCGCGCTGCGCGACCTGGGGGTACGCATCTCGCTGGACGACTTCGGCACCGGCCACTCGGCGCTGTCCGTGCTCGGCGCCTGCCCCGTCGACCAGCTCAAGCTGGATCGCTCGTTTGCCGACCCGGCCCGCGAGCCGGTGGCGGTGGCGCTGGCCCGCATCGCCGAGGCGCTGGGTGTCGAGGCCGTCGCCGAGGGCATCGAGTCACCGGCCCAGGCCGCCCGCCTGGCCGCCCTCGGCTACCGGCTGGGCCAGGGCTACCACTTCGACCGCCCGCTCACCCCGGACGAGGTCGGCACCAGGCTGGCCGGGCACGCGGTCCCCGCGTACGGCTAAACGGGACCCCCGCCGAAGCCGATCTCGTTGCCCTCCGGGTCGTGGAAGACCGCCTTGCGCACCCCGTTGTCGTACGTCTCCACCTTGGTCGGGGCGATGCCGCGGCCCGCGATCGCCGCGATCCGCTCCTCGAAGTCCCCGACGAAAACCGTGATCATCGCGTGCCCGGCCCGCTCCGGCAGATGCTCGACGTAGAGCGACCGGCTCTCCGCCAGCTCCCACACCACCTCACCGTCGTGCACCACGAACGAGGGCGGCGAGCCGAGCAGCCGCTCGTACCAGGCCAGGGCCGCCGGATAGTCGGCGACCGCGATTCCCGCGTACAGATCAAGCCCCATGCGGCTCATCGTAGGGGCGGCGGCTAGTCAGTCAGCAGGCGCTCGGGGCGGCCGTTGTGGTCGCGGCGCCAGCGCAGGCCCATCGCGTCGCGGAGTTCGGTGCGGGCCGCCACCAGGGTCTCCTCGCCGTACGGGGCGTTCAGGGTCAGCTCGCGGCGTTCGTCGGGGCCGACGATCGTCTGTACCGGTACCACCGTGCAGCGGCCGTCGGTCAGGGTCACCGGGCGGCCGTTGAGGGTGAGTGAGACGTGCACGTCGAAGACCGGGCGCTGGCTGTAGTTGACGAGCACGACGTCGGCGGTGCCGGAGCCGGTGGTGGCCGACGTCACCGACACCACGAGGCTGGCCTGGCCGGCCTCGGCGTCGGCACGCTGAGCCTCCAGGCGGGCGATGTCGATGCGGCGGACCCGGCGTTCGAACAGCAGCGCCACCACGGTGACCACCAGAACCGCGGCGGTGAGCAGTGCGGCGGCCGACGCGGCCAGGGCCTCGACGGCATTCCAGTCGACGGCGGCGGCGATCATGCCGTGGATTATGGCAGCCTGCGTCGACCGGCTACCGTGTTGGCCTATTCCACGCACACCGATATGGGGGCGGAGCGAGGGGTGAGCGACATTTCGTTCCACAAGCTGGTGCCGCAGGATCTCAAGGAATTGGCGGCGGTCGCGCAGACACTCGACAATCAATGGGTTCCGCGGCACCTGCTGGACCGGATGATCGCGGACGGGCTGAGCCTGGCCGACGTCCGGGCCGAGCGGCACGCCGTGGTCCGCACCGAGTATCTGCGGGCTGTCCTCAATGCCGAGCAGCTGGTCATCAACCGGGCCTACTTCATCAACAATCTCGCCGTCATCGAGGATTTCGCCGAGCCGGGACCGGCCCGCGAGGCGTTCAAGCGACTGCTCAGTGACGCCGTCCTGGTCCCGTTCCTGTACGGCGAGACGTCCCCGGTGGACAGCGCGGCCCGCGACCGGATGACCCAGGTCGCCGAGCGGCAGTGGAGCGAACTGGCCGCCGAGACCGAAATGTCGTGCGTGCGGCTGTCCTGGACGGACAGTGTGAATCGGGCCGCCGTCAACAAGGGCCTGGCCGTACGCTTTCACGAGTTCGTCGCCGGTTTGAAGGCGAAATGCCTGGACGGTGGCGACGCCATTTTCGCGAGCCATCTCGGCGTACCGCAAAACGAGATCCCCGCCCTGCGCGACCGGCTCTCCGAGGTTGCCGCCTGGGCCTTCAATTTCGACAAGCGGGTCTTTCGCGAGGACGTCTACCGCGAATTCGTGGTGGCCGAGGGCAGCCCGCCGACGGATGGGCGCTACGACCCGGCCAAGCGTTTCGCGGCGCAGCTCAAGCAACTGGTCGACCTGGCGTACAACACCACGCTGCCGGAGACGCTCGACCGCTATCCGCTGCGGCCGGAGGCGTCGCTGCACCGGGCCGCGCTGCAGGAGTGGAAGCAGCGCCCGGACAGCCGCGGCGCCCGCACCACCGACGCCGACGCCGCGCTGGACGCCGTGATCCGGCGCCGGACTGCGTTCGACATCGCGGCCGCCGAGTTGCCGGTGCCGGCGCTGGCCGACCTCGACCTGGGGCACGTGGCGCGGGCCCGGGCGACCGACGAGTGGCTCGCGTACCGCGACGCCCTGGCCGACCTGGTCACCCACCCCGAGGCGTTCGCCGACAAGGCCGGCGTGCTGCAGCGGCGGTACGCGAAGCTGCTGGACCGGCTCGCGGTGATCGCCGGGCCGCAACCGCGGTCGGTGCCGTTCTCCGCCGGCGTGGGCTTCAACCTCGACTTCTCCGGCGTGCTGGTCAAGGTGCGCTACTTCGCCGAGGGCGCGTACTACCGGGTGTTCGGCACGCCGCCGCCGGACGCGCCGCCGTCGGTGGGCATGTCCCGGGCGGTGATCTCCGGCGAGGGCCCGGACGGCGACGGCGCCCGGCGGGCCGGTCATCACCTGGCCGCCGACCTCCAGCCGTTCGTGGTGGAGGAGCCGGCCGAACTGCTGCGCAAGGTGCGTTCCGACCTGGCCGCGGCGGGCATCCGGGAGGTGGGTGGCGGCAGCGGAGCCCGCGACGGCGGGCTGGAGCAGGACCTGGAGGACAACCAGGCGGCGTGAAGGCTCAGAGGAGCCGCTTGGCCACCGCAATCGCGTACGCGGCCAGGAAGTATTCGTCGGTGACCCGGCCGGCCGCGATCATGTCCGCCAGTTCGTCCGGGGTGACCAGCCGGTACTCGTCGATGCCCTCGACCGCGGCGTCGCCGGCCGGGCGCAGGTCCGGTTCGCGGTCGAGGCGGGCCAGATAGACCTCGATGCCGTCGCCCTCGGCGGCGAGCCGGCCGATCAGTTCGACGGTCTCGACGGTGATTCCGGTCTCCTCCTGGAGTTCCCTGATCGCGGTGGCCGGACCGGCGTCGCCCGGTTCGGCGAAGCCGCGCGGGATCTCCCACTGCCAGTCGCGCACCGCGTGCCGGAACTGCCGCAGCAGCAGGACGCGGCCGTCGGCGAGCACCGGGAGGATGATCGCGCCGTCGCCGGCCTGCCGGCCGATCAGGCGGATGTACGGGCCGGTGTGGCCGTCGCGGAACCGGACGGCGTCGCGGACGGCGATGTAGTACGCGTCCTCGTAGACCACGCCCATGTCGCCGTACTCCTCGGGATGGCCCTGCTCGCGCAGCTTGGCGGCGGACCGGTCGGCGACGTCGTCCTGGGCGGCCCGGTCGAAGAGGATCTCGATGGGCGCGCCGGGCGGGTTGTGGAACAGGGCCGGTCGTTCGGCCCGAAGCTCGTCGTAGCGGGCGAGCCGGCCGGTCCGGCGTTCGTCCGCGCTGCTCACGGCTTGACCGCTACGCCGCCGGCCATGTGCACGTGGACGTCCTCGACCGCCGGGGCGGCCGGGTCTGGTCGCCAGCGGTTGACCAGCACCACCCCCGGGTCGACCAGGTCGAGGCCCCGGAACAGGGCGGCGATCTCGTCCTGGGTGCGTTCGGTGGAGGAGATGCCGCGAGCCCGGTACGCCGCGGTCGCGCGTACGGCATGCGGGTTTTGGGCTGTCACCGTGGAAATCGCCAGCGTGCTGCCGGACGGGAACGGCGCGAGCAGGCCGTCGATGACCGCCTGCGCCTCGCGCTGGTCGGCGATGAACTGGAGCACCGCGATCAGGCTGATCGACACCGGCCGGGTGGGGTCGATGTTTTCCTTGACCTGGTCGGAACCCAGTATCGCCGGCACGTCGCGCAGGTCGGCGTCCAGGTAAGCGGTGGCGCCCTGCGGGGCCGAGGTGAGCAGCGCCCGGGCGTGGACGAGCACGATCGGGTCGTTGTCCACATACACGATCCGGGAGGTCGGATCCACCCGCTGCACCACCTCGTGCAGGTTGGGCGACGTGGGCAGGCCGGTGCCGATGTCCAGGAACTGCCGGATGCCCCGCTCGGCAGCCAGGTAGTGCGCCACCCGTGCCATGTACTGGCGATTTGCCCGCATCGAGAGGGGCAGGGTCGGTGACGTCTTGACGATCTCGTCGGCTGCCACCCGGTCGGCTTCGAAGTTGTCCTTGCCGCCCAGCAGGTAGTCATAGATCCGGGCCGAGTGGGGCACGGAAGTGTTGAGATCCACTGGCATGGGAAGAACTTACCGCACGGTCTACTTCGTACCTCGATACAGTTCGATACGATGCTAGCCGACAAAACGGTCTTTTCGCTGGGCTGGCGGGAGTAGGCTGCGTTCACTCAGCGTTGAGAAAGGACGGTGTCGGCTGATGCGGGTCGGCATTCCCAGCGAGATCAAGAACAACGAGTTCCGAGTGGCCATCACGCCCGCGGGTGTCTACGAATTCGCCCGATCGGGGCACGAGGTGGTCGTCCAGGCCGGCGCTGGCACCGGCTCCTCGATCACTGACGGTGACTTCCGGTCGGCCGGCGCCACCATTGCGACGACCGCGGACGAGGTGTGGGAGCGCGCCGACCTCGTGCTCAAGGTCAAGGAGCCGATCGCCGAGGAATACCCCCGGATGCGTCCCGGCCAGGTGTTGTTCACCTATCTGCACCTGGCGGCCTCCAAGGCGTGCACGGACGCCCTGGTCGACCGGCGGGTGACCGGCATCGCGTACGAGACGGTCGAACTGCCCGACCGGTCGCTCCCGCTGCTGGCGCCGATGTCCGAGGTGGCCGGGCGGCTCGCCCCGCAGGTCGGCGCTTACCACCTGATGCGGTCCGGCGGCGGCCGCGGCGTGCTGATGGGCGGCGTGCCCGGCGTGTACGCGGCCAAGGTCGTGGTGATCGGCGCCGGGGTGTCCGGGATGAACTCGGCCGCCATCGCGCTGGGCATGCAGGCCGAGGTGCTGGTGCTCGACCGCAACATCGCCAAGCTGCGGGCCGCCGACGCGGACTACCGCGGTCACGCGCAGACCATCGCCTCCAACGCGTACGAGATCGAAAAAGCCGTGGTGGACGCCGACCTGGTGATCGGCGCCGTGCTGGTGCCCGGCGCGAAGGCGCCGAACCTGATCTCCAACGAGCTGGTGAGCCGGATGAAGCCGGGCAGCGTGCTGGTCGACATCGCCATCGACCAGGGCGGCTGCTTCGAGGACTCGCGGCCCACCACCCACGCCGACCCGGTCTACCAGGTGCACAACTCGATGTTCTACTGCGTGGCGAACATGCCCGGGGCGGTACCGCACACCAGCACCTACGCATTGACGAACGTCACCCTGCCGTACGCTCTGGAGCTGGCCAACCTGGGCTGGCGCAACGCGCTGACCGCCGATCCCGCGCTCGCCCTGGGCCTGAACACGTTCGACGGCAACGTCACCTACGGACCGGTCGCGGAGGCGCACGGCATGCCCACCCTGCCGACTGCCGAGGTGCTCAGCTGAGCGTCGAGCGTGCCGTCCGCTCCTACCTCGACCATCTGACCGTCGAGCGTGGGCTGTCCCGCAACACCCTGGCCTCCTATCGAAGAGATTTGGAGCGGTACGCGCAGACGCTGTCCGCGGCGGGCATCGACGACCTGGCCGCGGCCGGGAGCGAGCACGTCACCGGGCACCTGGCCGCGCTGCGGGCCGACGGTCTGGCGGCCTCGTCCGCGGCCCGGGCCATGAGCGCGGTGCGCGGCCTGCACAAATTCGCCGCGCGGGAGGGCCTGACCGGCGCGGATGTGGCGGCCGAGGTGCGTCCGCCGGCCCCGCCTAAGCGGCTGCCCAAGGCGCTCGACGTCGACCAGGTGACCCGGCTGCTGGCGACCGGCGACGACTCGCCGCTGGGCCTGCGCGGCCGGGCGCTCCTGGAGTTTCTCTACGGCACCGGTGCGCGGATCTCCGAGGCGGTCGGTGCGGACGTCGACGATCTCGACCTGGCCGGCGAGCCGGCGGCGGTGCTGCACGGCAAGGGCGGGCGCACGCGGGTGGTTCCGGTGGGTGCCTATGCCAGGGCTGCCGTCGAGGCCTATCTCGTACGGGGAAGGCCGGCGCTCGTGGCAAACGGGTCCGGGACGCCGGCGATCTTCCTGAACGCCCGGGGCGGCCGCCTGTCCCGGCAGAGCGCGTGGACGATCCTGCACCGCGCCGCCGAGGCCGCCGGCCTGCCGGTGGACGGTCCCGCGGCGGTGAGCCCGCACACGTTGCGCCATTCGTACGCGACCCACCTGCTGGACGGCGGCGCCGACGTGCGGGTGGTGCAGGAACTGCTCGGGCACGCCTCGGTGACCACCACGCAGGTCTACACGCTGGTCACCGTGGACCGACTTCGGGAGGTGTACGCGACCGCTCACCCGCGCGCTCGTTAGACGGTACGGACCCATAGATGGCGACACGCCGGACCGGCACCCCAACCGCAACGCGCGCGTGGCGTACAGTCGGGCATCGGCTGCGGCGGGTCGAGTCGAAAGGGGGCGGGCCATGGCGAGCAACGATTCACGCGCAGAGGCTTGGACTTCCGCGCTCCGGGAGCAGCAAGGCTCCCTGGATCTGGGCGCTGACCTGGGCCCCGCCGACCCAACGGCCTACACGATGCGCCGCCCGATCCCCGAGCCGATGCCGACCGACCGGCACGGCCCCGCGCGCATCATCGCCCTGGCCAACCAGAAGGGCGGCGTCGGCAAGACGACAACGACCATCAATCTGGGCGCGGCGCTGGCCGAGTACGGCCGCAAGGTCCTGCTCGTCGACTTCGACCCGCAGGGTGCCTGCTCGGTGGGCCTGGGCGTCAACCCGCACAACCTCGACCTGAGCGTCTACAACCTGCTCCTGCAGGACGACGTCACCACCGAGGACGTCATCATCAAGACCAACGTGGCCGGCCTGCACCTGCTGCCCGCCAACATCGACCTGTCGGCCGCCGAGATCCAGCTGGTCAACGAGGTCGCCCGCGAGATGGCGCTGGCCCGCACCCTGCGCTCGGTCCGCAAGGAGTACGACTTCATCCTGATCGACTGCCAGCCCTCCTTGGGCCTGCTGGCGATCAACGCGCTGACCATCGCGCACGGCGTGCTCATCCCGCTGGAGTGCGAGTTCTTCTCGCTGCGCGGCGTCGCCCTGCTGCTCGACACCATCGACAAGGTGCGCGAACGGCTGAACTTCGACCTCGAGCTCGAAGGCATCCTGGCCACCATGTACGACTCCCGCACCACCCACTGCCGCCAGGTGCTCCAGCGGGTGGTCGAGGCCTTCGGCGACAAGGTCTACCAGACCGTCATCACCAAGACCGTCAAGTTCCCCGAGTCCACGGTGGCCGGCGCGCCGATCCTCACCCTGGACCCGGCGTCCTCCGGCGCCCGCAACTACCGCCAGCTAGCCCGTGAGGTCATCGCGGCCCAGGCTGAGCGTTGAGTGCCGGGCGCTGATCGGTGCTTTTCGCCCTCGGCACTCCGGTAGCCTTCTGCGCCCTGGTTGTCTCCTTCCTGCTCGCATTGGTGCTGCGCGCCGTAGCAATCCGCCTCGCCGTCCGCACCCTCGGTCTGACCGAGCGCAGCCTCGGTCTGGGCCCCGGTATGGGCGAGCGCCGCGCCTCGATCGCCCCCCGCCTGCGCGAGGACGTCGACCCGTTCGGTGCCGTAGCCGCCGCCATCGGCGGCATGGGCTGGGGCAAGATGCTCCCGGTCGACGAGGTCCCCCGGCACGGCGGCCGCGGCAAGGCCGTAGCCGTCTTCCTGGCCGGCCCGCTGACCTGCATCGTGGCCTCCCAGATCCTGATGCTGGCCTACCGCCTCCTCTACCCGGAGAACATCCTGGCCCTGATCGGCCCCGCCGACGTGCTCCTCGGCATCAACCTCCCGTTCGCCGAACAGGTGCTCCTCTCCATCGCGGTCGGCCTGCTCTGCTTCGGCCTGCTGGCCCTGATCCCGATCCCGCCACTGGACGGCTTCGGGATCCTCTACCACGCCCAGCGCGCGCCGGCGCAGTCGATGCAGTGGATGCGGCTCTGGTTCGAGGACAAGAACATCGGCGTCCTCATCCTGCTGATCTGCTGCCTCTTCCCGTTCGGTTACCCCTTCCTGCTGTGGATCCTCAACGCCCTGGGCCTGCTCTTCGTGCGCATCTGGGGCTGACCCGCGCGGCCCTCTAGTTCCGATCCGGCCTACCCCGCCGATCCGGCCTACCCCGCCGATCCGGCCTACCCCGATCCGGCCTACCCCGATCCGGAGGCGTAGTCCTGGATCAGTTCCGGGTCGGCGCCGGCTTCGATCAGCAGGTCGACGGCGTGCATCGCATACCAGTTGTCGGCCATCGCGTGTGCCGCCGCCGCCTCGGCCAACGGATGCGGATCGGTCGATGTCTCGGCCAGTTCGGCGAGTGCCTCTGCCCTGGTGAATCCCTCCAGCAGCCCGCCCGAGTGGAGGGCGGCGATGTTGTAGAGACGGAGCGGAACGGCCTGAACCGGGATCGTTTCGAGCATGCCGTAATCGTACACCTGTTCGAATGTCAGGTGGGGCGCGGGAGCAGTCCGGCCATCCGGTAGCACTCGTCGATCAAGTCCGCGGTGGCCACCGAGCCGTCGAGGTCGGTGCCGTCCGCGAGCGTCTCCGCGAAGTGGGCCAATTGATAGGTGTACGAGAGGTGCGGTCGCCCAGCCTCCCGTGGCGTCGACCGACACGACCCGCGGCGCGGCGCCGATCCACGACCCCAGGGAGCGGGCCGCGTCCAGCACGTAGCAGCCCAGGTCCATGGTGGCGCCGCCGGAGAGCTCCCAGGACCAGCGCGGATCGGTGTCCGGCGGTGGCGGCGTGGCCAGCACCAGGTCGACCCGGCGCAGGTCGCCCAGCGCCCCCGAGACGACCAGCTCACGCAGCCGGTGGTGGATCGGGTGGTGCAGGTAGTGGAAGGCCTCGACGATCCGGCCGGGCGCGTGTCCGGCGGCCGTCCGGATGGCGCGGGCCTGGTCCGCGTTGCCGCTCAACGGCTTCTCGCTGAGCACGTGCTGCCGGACCGCAGCGCGGCCAGGTTCCAGCGGGCGTGCTCGGAGTTGACCAGCGCGTTGTAGACCACGTCGACCTCCGGGTCGGCGAGCACCCCGGCGTACGTGTCATGCACCTTCGGGATGCCCCGCTCGGCGGCGAACGCCTCGGCGCGGGCCCGGTCCCGGGCCGCGACCGCCACCACCTCGTGCCCCAGCGTCCGCGCCGGCCCGACGATGCCCTCGTCGGCGATGCGGGCGGCGCCGAGAATCCCGATCCCCAGCATTCGGGCTCACCCCCAAGGGTCCTCTTCGGACCCCAGGAACCCTAAGGGACTTCACCGATTGAACCTAGGTGCGCCCGATCCCTAGGTTTCCGGCCATGAGCTTCCTCGACGGACTGCCACCGGCGGTCGTGCTGCTGGTGGTCGGCGTGCTGGTCACCGCCGAGGTGGCCGTAGTAGCCGGGCTCGTGCTGCCGGCCGCGACCGCGCTGATCGCGATGGGTCTGCTGGCCAACGCGGGCACCGTGCCGATCGCCGCGGCCGTTCCGGTGGCGGTCGTCGCGGCCCTGCTCGGCGGTCAGATCGCCTACCGCGCCGGCCGTCGTCGCGGCGCCGCGGCGCGCACCTCGAAACTCGGCCGGTGGATCGGGGAGCGGCGCTGGGAACGCGCCGAGCGGCTGTTCGACCGGCACGGCGGCCGGGCCGTGTTCCTGGGCCAGTGGCTGGTCGGCGCCCGCACGCTCGTGCCCCGGCTGGCCGGGATGAACGGCGTGCCGTACCGCCGCTTTGTGACGAGGCACACGCCGGCGGCGGTGCTCTGGGCGGTGTGGATGGTCGGCGTCAGTTACCTGGCCGGCGCCTGCTACGACCTGGTCGTGGCCCGCGCCGGACGAGCCGGTGCGGCGCTGCTGATCTTCGCGGCCGTGGTCGCCGCGCTGGTGCTGACGGGGCGCTGGCTCGGACGGCTGCCCGGCACGCTGCTGGATCGCCGGCCGGTGGCCGACCTGGCGCTCAGCCTCGCCGTGCTGACCGCGCTGGGCACGCTGCTGGTGCTGGTGATCCCGGTCGTGGTGCGGTTCAGCGGGCTGGGCGAGGCGGACGTGGCGATCGCGTCCTGGGCTCAGGGGGAGTGGACCTCGGACGGTTACCTGGCCGCGCTCGAGACGGCCCTGTTCGCCGACCCGGCGGTGCTGGTGGGGGTGGCTGCCGCGGTGTCGCTGGCGCGCTGGTGGTGGCGCCGGCGGCGGGGGGTCGAGGCGGGACTGTTGACGGCGCTCGGGCCGGTGCTTCCGGTGGTCCTGCTGGCCGGTGTGATCGCGGCCACCACCACGCCCGACTGGCACTACTGGCAGGCGCCCAGTTCGGTGGCTTTCCCGGCGCTCACCGAGTATGCCGGGCACATCCCGTTCGAGGCGGTCGGACCGGTCGCGGCCAAGGCGGCCGAACACACCGCGCAACTGACCGCGGCGGTCGCCCTGCTCGCGTGGCTGCTGGCCGGGCGCGGTCCGCGGTGGTGGCGGGTCGGGGTGTGGAGCGTCGCCGGCACCTACGTCGCGGTGTCCGCCGGCTGCTGGGTCTACCTGGGTTGGAGCCGCACCAGCGAGACGGTGGCGGCGGTGCTGATCGGGGCGGCGTGGGCGGTGCTGAACGCCGCGATCTGGTCCATCCCGCCGGACGCCGGCCGGCGCCGCGGTGTCCGTCTCGCGCTGCCCGCCGTACGACCTCTGGCCCCTGGTTTTTCGTCCCCTGGATGATCTTCCGGGTCCGGCAGTCACCCGGCTCACGCTGCGGCGTTGTACCCGTACGCAGCGCTGTTCTCTTCGGCGGTCGGAGGTGCCGGTGGTTAGCCCGGAACAGGTTGTCGTGCCGGTGGTCTACGGTCAGCAGGTGCCAGAAGAGCCCGCCAACCCGCCCGCCGAGGTTCAGCCCGAGCCCGCCGCAGCTCCGGCGGCCCTCGACGACGAGCAGGCGACGAGCGGTTTCACCGTGCGGCTCGACAACTTCACCGGCCCGTTCGACCTTCTGCTCCAGCTGATCGGCAAGCACAAGCTGGACGTGACCGAGGTCGCACTGCACCAGGTCACCGACGACTTCATCGCCTACATCCGGGCCATGGGTGACGACTGGGACCTGGACGAGGCCAGCGAGTTCCTGCTGGTCGCGGCCACTCTGCTCGATCTCAAGGCGGCCCGCCTGCTGCCCGCCGCCGAGGTCGAGGACGAGGACGACCTGGCCCTGCTCGAGGCCCGTGACCTGCTGTTCGCGCGCTTGCTGCAATACAAGGCCTTCAAGGAGGCCGCGGCCTATTTGTCCGATCTGGAGGGCACCGGCGCCAAGCGCTACCCCCGGGCCGTCTCGATGGAGCCGCGCTATGCCGAGGCGCTCCCCGACCTGGTGCTCGGCATCGGCGTGGAGCGGCTGTTCAAGCTGGCACTCAAGCAGTTCACGCCCAAGCCGGGCCCGCCCACGGTCTCGATCGCCCACATCCATCAAATGCGGGTGAGCGTACGCGAACACGCCGCGCTCCTCCTCGACCGCCTGCGCCGGGCCGGCAGCGCCACCTTCACCCTGCTGGTGGCCGACTGCGAAAACACGCTCGAGGTGGTGGCGCGTTTCCTCGCGCTGCTGGAGCTGTACCGCGAGGGCCTGATCGACTTCGAACAGCCGGTGTCGCTCGACGAGCTGACGGTCCGCTGGATCGGCGGCGACGCCCCCGACGCCGACCTGGACATCGACGACTACGAGGGCTCCCGCCCCGACCCGGACGCACCCCCACCAGACGACCCCGACGCTCCAGATCCGGCCGCAGCAGAGTCGGTGGATCTCGACGCTGATGCCGCGGGCTTGGATCTTGAAGACGCGGATCTTGAGGACGTCGATCCCGGGTCGGTTGATCTCGACGCAGATTCTGCTGCCGTGGATCTCGGCGCGGATTCCGCTGTGGTGGATCTTGACGGCGCGGATGCCTCGGTCGGGGCGGATTTCGACGAGGCGCGCCTGGTTGCCGATGATCTGGGCGACGACGTGCCTGCGGCGACGGGCGGGCCGGCCGAGAGCGGGACCGATGGGCCCGGCGAGCGACGCGAACGTGGTGCGGAACAGGACGCGGCCGAGGCCGCGGTGGAGGAACGACAGTGAGCAACGACGAGCGCCCCGAATCTCTCGCCGCGCAGGCGGCCTCCTGGGTGCCGCCGTGGGAGCGCCAGCACCGGCCGCCGGACCGGGCGTTCCAGGCCGCAGCCGAGGAGGAGGCCCGAGCCGAGGAGGAGGCCCGCGAGCAGGAAGCCGCCTGGGCCGAGGAGACGGCCCGAGCCGCAGACACCGCTTGGGCCGAGGAAACGGCCGGCGCCCCGGACATTGCGTGGGCTGAGGAGGCCGCTCGCGAAGAAGAGGCGGCAGCCGAGAGCGCAACCGACGAGGCTCCGAGTGTCGAGGGCCCTGACCGGTCCGCCGATCCCGATGCGGCTGGCGGTCCCGATGCGGCTGGCGATCTCGAGGCCACTGACGACCCCGATGCGGC
>NZ_BOMV01000096.1 GCF_016862375.1 Paractinoplanes rishiriensis
CGGCGGTCCCGATGCGGCTGGCGGTTCCGAGGCCACTGACGACCCCGATGCGGCCGGCGATCCCGGGGCCGCTGACGAACCCGACTCGGCCGGCGATTCCGACCCTGACCAAGCCGAAGCGCTGCCGGCGGAGGCAGCCGTGGTGGATGCGCCTGTCGGGTTTGCGGGGGAGCGGGACCCCGAGCCCAGCGCCGCCGAGCTCGGGCCGGAACTGCCGCTGCCCGAGGCGATCGAGGAAGCCGTCGAGCAAGCCGACGACGAGACCGACGGGCAGCCGGCGGATGCACCGCTGCCGGTCGATGGGGACGACGCGGGAGACGTGTTCGACGCCGCGGCCGACGACGATGTGTCCGACGGCGAGGTGGTTGACCTTGGGGTGGCGGAGACTGCGCCGGCGCAACCACCCACCTCGGCGGAAGCGGTATCGATCGTGGAGCCGGGACGGGCGAAGGCCGGCTCGGCGGTGCCCGAACAAGGGCGGCGCAGGCGGGACGGCGAGGATGCGGTTGGGGACCCGGACTCGCGTACGTCTGCGGTTTTTGAGGAGAGTGAGAAATCCGACCAGAGTGATGGCGAATTGCCCGCTCTGTTGGATGACGCGGAGTTGGCGGCTGCGCTCGAGGCGATCATGTTGGTGGTCGACGAACCGGTGGCGGAGATGCAGCTCGCGCAGATTTTGGAGCAACCGACTGAGCGGGTCGGGACGGTGCTGGAGGATCTCTCGGCGCGGTACACGGCGGCCGGGCACGGGTTTGACCTGCGGCGGGCCGCGGGTGGGTGGCGGATGTACACGCGGCCGGAGTATGCGGCCTATGTCGAGCGGTTTGTCCTTGATGGGCAGTCTGTGCGGTTGACGCAGGCGGCGCTGGAGACGCTGGCGGTGGTGGCGTACAAGCAGCCGGTTACCCGGTCGCGGATATCGGCCATCCGCGGTGTGAACTGTGACGGGGTCATGCGTACGCTTGTCACGCGCGGCCTGATTGAGGAGTGCGGCACCGAGGGCGAGACCGGGGCATACCTGTACCGGACCACCGCACTTTTCCTGGAGAAGCTCGGGCTCAACTCGGTTGATCAGCTGCCGCCGCTGGCTCCGTTCCTGCCCGACGACGTGGAAGAAGTGCTCGATGCCCCAGGCTGACACCGCCGAACGCCTCCAGAAAGTGCTGGCCGCCGCCGGTGTGGGGTCCCGCCGCGCCTGCGAAGACCTGATCTTCCGGCGGCGGGTCACCGTGAACGGCAAGGTCGCCAAGCTCGGCGACAAGGTCGACCCCGCCACCGCCGAGATCCACGTGGACGGGCAGCGGGTGATCACCGACACCAAGCTCGTCTACATCGCGATGAACAAGCCGCGCGGCGTGGTCGCGTCCCTCGACGACGAGAAGGGGCGCACCGAACTGGCCGACTTTCTGGAGCAGTTCGAGCAGCGGCTGTTCCACGTCGGACGGCTGGACGCCGACAGCGAGGGCCTGCTGCTGATCACCAACGACGGCGCGCTGACCCACAAGCTGATGCATCCGTCCTACGGGATCAGCAAAACCTACCTGGCCGAGGTGGTCGGGCCGCTCCCGCGCAACGTCGGCCGGCGCCTGCTCACCGGCGTCGAACTCGAGGACGGCCTGGCCAAGGCGGACGGCTTCCGGCTGGTCGACGCGCTCGGCAAGACCGCGCAGGTCGAGATCATCCTGCACGAGGGCCGCAAGCACATCGTCCGGCGCATGATGGCCGAGGTCGGGCATCCGGTGACCCGGCTGATCCGCACCGCGGTCGGCCCGATCCGGCTGGGTGACCTGCGGCCGGGCGGCTTCCGGCATTTGTCGAACGCGGAGATCGCCGCGCTGTTCAAGGCGGTGGGGGACGAGCCTTCAGATCAGGACGACTAACTTTCCGACGATGTGCTCGCGGTCGAAGTCGCTGATCGCACGCGCCGCCTCGTCGAGCCGGTAGGTCCGGGCCACCGTTGAGGTGGGCCCGGCCTCCTCCGCCATGCCGCCGAACGTGCCGTCCATGTCCAGAATCAGCTCGAACAGCACGTCGTCACGACCGATGAACTCGGGCCGCGGCGTCGGAAACGTGATCGTGTAGAGCCGTCGTAAGCCCAGCCCGGCCGCTTTCATCGTCTCCGTCCGGCTTGATCGGCCCGCCGCGAACTTTTGCCGGCATCCTGAGGGCGGCAAGGGGCGACGCTCGAGGTGGCTCAGCGTGCCTTCGTCGGACTCATCCCGGTCATCGGCGCCGTGCGCACCCCGGCACCTTGGCTGCGGCTCGCAGTTCCCTCGCGGGACGATACGCCGGTGGTGCGGGTCACCCCAAAGGGCGCTATGACAGGTCGGTCGCCGACGCGGTGAGCCCTTCGCGTAGACGGAGGACGTGCCCTGCAGCAGCACGTGCAGGACCGACCGCCGCTGTCCTTCGGCTCCCGACATCCGCATGGCCACGGAGTCCGCCTCCAACGTGGGCACGGCCCCCACTTGCCATCCTCATGCCTCCGCAGGTAACTGGGCCGGTGATGGTCGCGCCCGGGCGGAGTGCCTCGCCTCTGTCTGACATCACCTCGACGCCTGCCTTCTGCAGGTCGGCGGCGAGAGTGCGCACCCACCGCTCTGGCACGGGTCGCCCCACGCGAAGCTGATGAGGCACTGCGGCTTTGGGAGCTGCTCGCGGTCGACATGAGTCTCGGGCCGGCGTTGGATTGGGCGGGCAAGCAGGCCGCGGCGAAGGGGTTCACCGGAGTGACGGTGGCGTGTGAGCCGACGGGTCACCGGTGGCGGGTGCTGGGCCAGCTGGCCGCCGATCGACGGATGCCGTCCGTCTGCGTGCAGCCGATGCTGACCTCGTGGGCACGGCGCAGCGAGGACCTGACCTTCGACAAGACAGACGAGAAAGACGCTGTTCTGATCGCCCGGCTGACCGCTCAGCTGCGCTGCTACGTGCCCGAGCCGACAGACGAAACATGGGGCCGGCTACGACACCTCGGCGCCCGCCGGGCACAGCTGCTGGTGGACTCTGGCCGGCAGGTGCAGCAGATCCGGGCACTGCTGGAGTGCGTCTGGCCGGCCGCGCTGCAGACCGCCCGGCACCCGTTCCGATCGGCGACCTGGACCGCCGCGCTCACCGTCGTGGTCGACCGCGACGGCGGTGACCTGGCCCGCACCCGCCGGCGTGGTCTGGCCCGGTGGGAGAACGCGGTCCGGCGAGAGATCATCCGCCGCGGCGGCATCAGGCCCTGCCTGCGGATCGTCCACGCGATGTTCACCGCGCTGTGCGACCCGGCCGGCGCCCTGGTCAAACACGCCGGCCTAGCACCCAGGGAGAAACTGTCCGGCACGTTCATCGGCCGCACCAAACTCACCGGACAAGGCCGGCCCGGCCTGCGGCTGGCCGCCTGGCGCACCGTCTGGGGAGCCCAACGCGCCAACCCCGTCTACGCCGACCGATTCACCCACCTGACCACCCGCGAGCACAACAAACTCACCGCCACCCAAGCCCAAGCCGTCATCGCCGCGGCGATCCTGCGCCAACTACACGCGATCGTCACCACCGGCAAGGCCTGGGACCCCGCGATCGCCGCACACGGCACCCGGACCACCACGATGATGCCTCTGGCCGCCTAAACCCAGCCGGCGGCCCGTCAAGCAGGGCCGGGGCGAGCCCCACGCGGCATTGAGGAACCCACCGGGTTACCTCGTCTCTCATCATGGGCAGCCCCGCCCGTCGTCACCACAACCCGGTTACACGCTGCAGGGACCAACCCGATTACCACTATGCAGGGACCGACGACGGACACGGCACCCCGGCCAACGCTTGACACAAAACGTCTTACGCTGATGAGAGGACGTCGTTCCTTCCAGGCTGGAGGTCATTCAGTACCGTCATGCTCGCCGATTTGTTCGGCGGGACGGGTCAGTAGTCGCCACATTAGAAGCGCGAGGACACCCAGAATGACCCCGGCACAACAGCTGCCGGCCGCCAGGGGATTGAGCGCGCTGGTGATTCCATCGTAACGAGCTGTCACCGCTGCCCCTCCGAAACAGCACAGCGCGGCACTGCCCATCAGCAGCACCGTGACGGCCGCGATTCCCCATGGCGGGGTTCGCTCCGGTTGCGGCGGCATACCTGACACGCAGGTGATCCTAAGGAGGCGACTCGAAGGCGTGACCGGGGCGTAGGTGGTTGATCCCGCCAGTGGGCGCGTTAACCGCACCCCATCCGCCCAGCCACGCGTACGCCAACCGCGACCGAACGAGCCGAGGCAGGGCCTTGCCCGGCGAGCGCTATCGGCGGCAGAAACAATGATTGATCTCGCTGCCTATGGCAGGAATTCGCGGAAGTGTTCCGCTACGACGTCTGCCATAGCTTGGGCGTCACGTGATCCGTCCACCTCGATGACCCGGATATTCATGCGCTTGGCGTTACGGACGGCATCTTCGGCGATGAGCCGGTCGCGAGTGATCCGGTTCTGCTGGGCCAGGCGCGGGTCGCTGACGTTCTGCCGGAGGGCGCCGGCACGCGGTAGTTCCCGGAGCTGGTACTGCCGGAAGTCCTCGGCGGGCACCATGACGACCATGCGTTGTGTCGAAGACAGCAGTGGCGCGACGAGTTCTGGGCGCAGTCCCCACCCGTCGGCGATGACCGGGTGTGGTGACGTGAGGGCGCGCAGGTCGTCCTGGACGTACTCGAAGCGCTCGACGAAGTGGTGGAGGGCCTGGTCGACGGCCTGCTCGACGGTCGAACGAACCCACATGTCCTCGGGGTCGGGCTCGGTGGGGCTTTCGCCGCTGCGTAGTTGCCGGGCTATCCGGCGGTCTAGATGGCCTCGGGCGTCGTGGTAGTCGTAGTGGTAATGGATGAGGCCGTACTGTGCGGCGAGGATTCCCGCCACAGTGGACTTGCCGGCCCATTGGCCGCCGCCGATCCAGAGGGTGCGTTGCAGGGTCGTGAAGGGGTCCCAATGCATGGAAAAAGCGTGACTCCGACCCGACATCAAGATCAAGTCTTGTTCTTGCCGACCAGCAATGATTATCTATCCATAGAGGCAACATGTTCGCGTGCAGGCACGGTCATCGTCGCGCGAACGAGCCCTCAACACGGCATGTCCGCAAGCCCAGCTGTCGCGTCGGACGTCACGCTCCGTAGCGGGCGGTTCGCGGCAAATCAGTAAACCTCGAGGATACAGTCAGCGATTTGCCGGACGAAACATTTGGCTGACCAGGTGGCGGTACGCTACCAGGCGTTCGGAAGTGCGCTCAATTCGGCAAATAGATGCATTAGTCTGTGATCATCTGTTAGCTCAGCTTTTAACAAAGCTGCCTTCCACCCAATCCAGTTGTTCCAGGCGTCGGCCTGAATGGGGATACCCTACACCTAGTTTTGGCGGCTTGACACGATGTTGTCTAATGGGATGTAAATGTCAAGCTTGTTTGGCGGCAGCTGATGAAGGATTCGAGCACGGAACATCGGAATATTGCAGCCAGGAGCCAAGGTAGGCGGAGGTACATAACCATCGCCGCAGTGGTGTTGGCCGCGCTAGGTCTAATTGGCTCCATATTCGGGTTTCTGAGTAGTGCGTCAGACAAGGAGCTGTCTCGTTACGGCAATATCGGACAATCGTTCGATGTCATCGCAACATTTCTATCGGCCATCGCGCTGATCGGCGTAGCCGCATCGCTTATCTATCAGGAGCGCCAGGAACGCCAAGCTCGCGTCGCGGCGTGGCTCGGGGCTCAGGGTGAGCTACTCAAGATGGTCATCGCTGATCCCGGGCGCCTGGGTCCATGCATTATTGATACGACGCCCTTTGCTTCAGACGAAGAAGTGAGCCAGTATTTTTTCTCAACACTCTGGCTCAGCTTCCACCGGTATGGCATGGAACTTGGATATGTCACCGAGGAAGACGTCCGCGGCGAGGTAGGCCGCCTAATGTTTCAGAGCGAAACGGCCCGGCATCTATGGTCAATTCGTAAGGACATATTTGAAGCGCAACTCGGGGGCCTCAGTCCTTACCTGAAGATGGTGGAGGAAGAACACCCTGATTTCCCCTCGCAGCCGAACATTCCCCGAGGTGACCACAAGAAGACTGCACGTACGACCGAGAGCTGATTAATGTTCAGTTTGCCCGTGAACGTCGAAATCGCTGTAAGCGGCAAACTTACGGCTCAATTGCCGGCTGAAGGCAAGGTCGCGCACTCAACTCGAGTGCACTGACATCGGCAAAGTAGTGAGCAGCGACGCCCTATCAGCAACGTAACTGGATAGGTGCCTGGTTTCCGCCGCCGGCGCCCCTATACCCGGCGAGTCTTCAGGCTTGGGTCTCCTCGTTCCTGTCCTCGCTAGTGTCCAGGCCGACCTCTCGCGCCAGTTCGCTGGCGGTCATCCGTTGATCCGCTGCCGCACGGCCGGCATGGTCGAAGCGCACACCTTCGGCCTCCAGCACGATCCGTGGGTCGTCGCGGCGTTGGGGGTCGGGCCAGCGGAAGTCGGCCGAGATCGCGCCATCGATCTTCAACACGCGGTGGGCGTTCGGCGCCTTCACGCTGGCAAGGCGGCCGGCGACGGCGCGATGGAACACGCCGACGACTTCGGCGATGTCCGAGTAGCTGGTCCAACGGCCAGCGGGGATGCTGGCGAGAGCCTGGTTCATCAGTGACCAGCGTGGGCTGGGCGGGGTGGCTGCCGCTGATTCGTCGGGGCCCGGCCAGATGACGAGGATCCGGTCGGCGAGGGCTCGGCCGCGGGCGAGGATTTCCGTGCGTCCCCAACGCGGCGCATCAGCGATCTCACGGTTCATCGCCAGCCCACTGTCACGGAGGATCTTCTTCTTCGCCTCGAAGCTGTCGTTGGCCAGCTTGGGGTTGTACGCGGTCAGGCTGAGGTTCCCGAGGGTGTGCACCAGGGAGCTGTGCAGTTCCTCGACGGTTTCGTCGTCCTCCAGGTCGGGCTCTAGCATTTCTCGCCAGTCGTCCGTCAGGGACTGTGGCAATACGTGTTCGATGGTGACCTTTGCAGTGTCGAAGTTGATGGGCTCTTTGTGCTCGAAGTCCTCCTCGATGCAGCGCAGCACGTAGCTGCGCTGCGGGCCACGACCCAGCCAGTAGAAGCTGTTGACCAACACGGCCTCGCGGATGTACTGGTCGGTGGGGAACTTCTTCCGCACCCCGGACAGCGCCCGGGTTATCGCCTTGGCCGAGGGGACCTGCTCTCCCAGGTCCTTGACTAGTGACATCAGGATCCGGTTAGTGTTGGCACTGGCGATTCCGGTGATCATTCGACGGACGAGGTAGCTCTCGACGACACGCAATGCATCAGCGGCCTCGGCGGAGCCGAGGCGACCGGCCTCGTGTGCCAGGAGGACGTAGAGTGCGATGGGGTGGATCACGGCCGCACCCCAGCGGTCAAGGCGGTCGAGCGCCCGCCGCAGGATCGGATCGGTCACCTCACCCGGCGTCAGGATCTTGCGGAGCAGTCGGGCCTTGTGATGGAGGTCGATGATCCACTCTTCGATCGAGGCCTCGCCGGAAAGTTGGCTGAGTCGCTGCTGCTGAGACTGGTAGATCGCCTCCTGGGTGGCGCGGTCGTCGCCACGGAGCACCAGATCCAACCAGACCAGGTCTTCAAGCTGCTTGTCCGTCAGCAGTTCCTGAAGCGGCAGCCAATGCCGTTCGTAAACGTGATCGCCGCGGGCGGGCAGTCGCATGAATAGGTAGTTGCGCAGCAGGTCCGCCTGGGTGAGCGGCTGGCCGGTGTAGTTGAGAGACTCGAAGATGCGGTGGACGTTGTCGTCTGGATGCGCGGCGATCTCCACCAGACTCAGCCGGGCCGCTACCGCCTGCTCGATTCGGATCAGGTCGTGGTCGTCGTCCGGGTCGTCGGCTTGGACGAGCGCGGCTCGGAAGAAGCGATACGCCTCTCCGATGCGATCTTCGCCGCCAGCGCCAGGATCCTGTTCCACAAGCGCCAGCCACGCCGCCCGGTCGGCTTTGGTGGGCAGCAGCGTGTACCGCTCCATTCCCGACGCGTACTTGTTGAACAGATACATATCGTCGATCTTGGCGGCCAGCTGCGTATCTGAATCGCGGACGTGATCGCGAATCGCGCACAGAAGGATACTCAAGGTGGTCAGCCGCTGCTGGCCGTCCACCACCAACCAACTCTGCACGCCGGTCGGCGTGTTGGCTGGACTGGGCGCCAGAACCACGGAGCCGAGGAAGTGCGTGGCGTTGTCACCCACCTCCGCCACCCGCATCACATCGGCCCACACCTGCGCGAGGTCTCGACGCTTCCAGCTGTAGCGACGTTGGTAGAGCGGAACGACGTACTGCTTCTCGCCCTGCAGCAGGTTACGAACGGTCGTCTCATTCGCCTTCAAGTAATCTCCCCAGGTACGGCACGGCGATGCAGCTCAACCGCGCGGGCGCGGAGGCCCTGTCCATACTGCTACCGGCCCACGGCAAACCATGTCAACCGATCAAACGAGGGGTTCCGGGCCTTCCGCAGGGCTCCGAAAGATCAACGTGCCAGCGGAGCTCAGGGCGGCGGCGAGTCGACGTGACGTTGTGTAGCTCTCCCGGGGTGATTGTTCAGCCCAGTTGATTCGCGGCAGCGCGAAGCAGGTGCCAGCACAGTGCACCGGATGCTGCGGTCAGGATCATCGCGTTCAGCAGAATGGGCCAAACACGCCAAAGGCGATGAACCGTGGCCAGCCACACCAGGACGGCGAACGGGACGAGAACCTCGGCCAGCTGTGCGGCGGCGAATCCGCGGACGTATCCGGCGTCCGAGCTGACGACCGCCACGAGCAGGCGCCACGGTGGTGCCGCGGTGATCCCCTGCCAGCCCTCGCTGGCCAACAATCCGCACGCGACACCCGCCGCCAGAGCCGCCCCCGGCACCGGCATGGTCTTGCTCATCTGGCCGAGCAGCCCCAGCACCGGCCCCGCGACCACCGACACCACCAGCCAGGCCGTGGTCATGACCGCCACCGAACGCAACCCGTACTGATCCGCCGAAGACCCGTCCTGCAGATAGCCGCCGCTCCACCGCCGGCTGACCACCAGGATCAGCAGGTAGTAGACGAGCGTGGCCGCCACCAGCAACACGGTCGCACCGGTCACCGCACTACGGCGCCCGGTAGCCGCCCGACCGGTCAGCAACGCCGCCAGCCCCCAGCCAAGGCCACTACTGACCACCACGACCATGATGTGCCCGGCCACGCCATCGACGGCATCGGCCAGGAACGCCAGCACACCGAGCGCAACCGCCGAGCTGGCCAGAACCGCAGATCGACGACCGAGCGTGTCGGCGTGCCACCAGCTGCCGTGCCCGATCGGCGGCCAGAAGAGGATGCCGGCGCTTGACCTGTGGTTGCGGATGGCTAGGCACGGTTGATGGCCCATGGAGCGACGTAACCCGCGTCCCACGTCAATGCGGTGAGACGCGGTGAGGACCACGGCAATGAACGGTTCACCGAGGCTCGGAGTTTCGCCCTCACGAAAAGTGATCACGCTCCGACTTGTCTTGCCTCTGTAGGGTGGAGGCATCGCAGCGTTCGGAGGTGCGGCTGTGAACTGGTCGGACGTAATGGCGGGGGCAGTCGCCGGGCTGGTGCTTCAGAACGTTGCCTATCCGCTGAGCCGGGACCGATTCGCTCGATGGCGAAAGCGCCGACACTTCAAAGCTGCTGAACGCGCAGGCGCAAGAATGGAAGAACGTTTCGACTCCCTCGTGCTCGTCCAAGCGGGGTGGTCAGAAGACGGGGTGTTCGCTCATGATTCGATTTTTCTGGAATTGAACGCAGAATTTACGATCAGACGGCCTGACGTAGCGCGATTTCGGGACGATCGGACACCTCAGTGGTTATCTGACGGCTACGAAAACGGCCGACAGGTCGGTATCTCGAAGCTACGCATAGCCAGGGTCAGCGACCGGCCGGAGGACGACCGCGCCGGGCGAAGCCACCGAGTCACCTGCAGAATGCATGAGTATGACTATTTCGACTTCCTCTGCACCCACCGGCTCCGCCTATCCGGCACTGCGGAAGAAAAGCGAGTTCTCGCCGAGGTTGCAGGCGAGCCGAATTGCCGAGAACCAATCGCCGGATTCCCGAACCCCTTCAGCGTAGGGCTCTCGGTTTTCTGTGAAGGCGGCGACTACCTCGCCCTCACCAGGCGGACACAAAGCATAGGCGAAGGCGGTGGTTGGCATGGCGGAAAGGTGTACAACGCCGTCGGCGAGAACGCCGCGCTGAGAGATTTCAACCCAGGCGTGGATGGAGTGATGCGGTCGACGCCGTACCTAATCGCGAAGCGCGGGCTGTGGGAGGAGTTGGGTTTGCCGGAGGTAACGGTAGACGCTTGCGAGATCTATCTCCACAGTCTTGCCTACGCGGTGGATTTACGTGATCATAAGGCTTTCGGACACGTCGTGAGTCCGCTATCCCGACATGACCTCCAAGATGCGTGGCGGCATGCTCCCGATCGATCCGAGACAGCTGGAAGCACCCTCGACTTCCAACCTGTGCGTACTAAGTCCGACGTTCGGCGCCTACTGCGCAAAATTGTGACTGAGGCCGACGATTGGGCACCCGAGGCTGTCTTTTGTACGGTCCGGTCGATACTGGCTCGTCGCCTGCTCCGCCCTGCTGAGGTCACTAAAATTCTATCGACCAACAAATAGTTCATCGACGTTCATTAGCTGAATCTCGCCCGCCGACCGCGATGCACTCATCTCGGCAAATCCGGACGCCACAGATAGACGGCAGTGTGACCCTGCGTAGCCAGCGCGTTCTGACTGCCGTCGCGCGTCGCCGGGACTACCGGAGACCACCGCGGACCACTTCCGCGACCCCGTGACCCCGCAGGATCATGAAGACTATGGCGAGGACAACCGGCAAAGGCGACCGCTGCGCGCCCAGGACCTGGTTCGCGCTGCCGGCACGAGGGTCGAGAGAGGCAACCTCCGCATCCGCCGGGACCCCATCCGTAGCTTTGCAACTTTGGCAGCCGGCCAAAGATCACCGTACGGACGTTCGTGTCACCGAGGTGTCGTGATCATCCAGAGTAGACATCGAGCAACCACGACACTTCAGATCGCAGCCCACAGCGAAGATCTGCCAGATCGAGGAAAGAAGGCCACCACGCGAAGCGCCGCACTCCCCCGGAGACCCGGTGCCACACTCCCCCACCGGCCAGCCGAACGAACGCGATCAACACCAGCACGCAAAACCGTACGCGCGTTCGGGCAAAAAGGGTGTCGTCGTGATCCGAAACCATTCACGACAGGAAATGAAAAAGGCCAGCCAAGCTGGCCTTTCACACTGTCGGGCTGACAGGATTTGAACCTGCGACCCCTTGACCCCCAGTCAAGTGCGCTACCAAGCTGCGCTACAGCCCGCCGCCACCCGGGCTCAACCCCGCGCGGCAACCAGTACACCTTAGCAACCTCAGCCGTGCGCCTTCCCGCGACCCCCCGGCCCGGTCTTCTTTCGTGGCTTCACGGACAGCTCGATCGGGGAGCCCTCAAATCCGAACTCTTCGCGCAATTTGCGCTCGATGAACCGTAGGTACCCGGCGTCCAGCGGGCCGGTTGTGAACAGCACGAACCGGGGCGGCGCCACCCCGGCCTGGGTCGCGAACAGGATGCGGGGCGCGCGGCCGCCTCGTACGGGATGGGGTGTTGCTTGGGTTAATGCAGTTAGCCACTGGTTTAGGGCGCCCGTCGGGACCCGCTGCTCCCACGACTCCAGGGCACGACGGAGGGCCGGTGCCAGCTTGTCGACGGCGCGGCCGGTCTTCGCCGAGATGTTGACGCGGACGGCCCAGGGGATGCGCTTTAGTTCGCGGTCGATCTCTTTGTCCAAGTAGAACCGGCGGTCGGCGTCTACCAGGTCCCATTTGTTGAAGGCGATCACCAGGGCGCGGCCGGCCTCGACCACCTGGGACAACACGCGCTGGTCCTGCTCGCTGATCACCTCGCCGGCGTCCAGCAGCACTACCGCGACCTCGGCCGCCTCCACCGCTCCGGCCGTGCGCAGGGACGCGTAGTACTCGGTGCCGCTTGCCTGGTTGACGCGTTTGCGCAGGCCGGCCGTGTCGACGAACTGCCAGAGTTCGCCGTCCATCTCGACCAGGCTGTCGACCGGGTCGACGGTGGTGCCGGCTACCGAGTCGACCACCGCGCGCTCCTCCTTGGAGACGCGGTTGAGCAGGGACGACTTGCCGACGTTGGGGCGGCCGACCAGGGCTACCCGGCGCGGGCCGCGCGGGCCGTCCTCGATGATCGGGGGCGGGGACGGCAGGGCGGACAGGATGTCGTCGAGCAGGTCGCCGGAGCCACGGCCGTGCAGCGCCGAGATCGGATGCGGCTCGCCCAGACCCAGCTGCCAGAGCGACACGGCTTCGAGCTCGAGGTTCTGGTTGTCGGCCTTGTTGGCGACCAGGATCACCGGTTTGTGCGAACGCCGCAGCATCCGGACGGCGGCCTCGTCGACATCCGTCGCGCCGACCGTGACGTCGACCACGAAGACGACCACGTCGGCGGTCTGTACCGCGATCTCGGCCTGGTTGGCGATCGCGGCGGCGCGGTCGCGGGCGTCCGGTTCCCAGCCGCCGGTGTCGACCACGGTGAACCTGCGACCGTTCCACTGCGCGTCGTAGGGCACGCGGTCGCGGGTCACGCCGGGCACGTCCTCGACGACGGCCTGGCGGCGGCCGATGATGCGGTTGACCAGGGTCGACTTGCCCACATTCGGGCGGCCTACGACGGCCACCACCGGGACGGGACCGACGGACTCGGGCTCGACGGCTTCCTCCACGACTTCCAAACTCACTTATTTACCTTGCTGTTGAGAAGCTTCAAGAGGTACGCGACGACCTCGTCGATGCCCATGCCGGTGGTGTCGACCTCGACGGCGTCGGAGGCCTGGCGCAGCGGGTCGGCGGCGCGCGATGAGTCGAGGTGGTCGCGTCGGGCCAGGTCAGCCCGGGTCGCGACGACATCGGTGGCGTCCTCGGCGCTGCGCCGCTGTGCGCGGGCGGCGGCCGAGGCGGTCAGGTAGACCTTGAGGTCGGCGTCGGGCGCGACGACCGAGGCGATGTCCCGGCCCTCGACGACGATGCGTGGGTGGGCTCCGATGATCGCTTGCTGCAAAATCACAAGATGCTTGCGTACGGCGGGCACGGCTGCGACGGCCGACACGGCGGCGGTGACTTCGGCGCCACGGATGGGGCCGTCGACCGGGACACCGTTGGCGGCGAAGTGCGGGGCCAGTGGGTCGGTGCCGATGGACAATTCGGTCTCGAGGGCGATTTTCGTGATCGCATCCGGATCGGTGAGGTCGGCGCCGCCCTGCAACACCGCCCAGGTCACCGCCCGGTACATGGCACCGGTGTCGAGGTAGACCCCGTCGACCACGGTAGCGAGACGCCGGGAAACGGTGGACTTGCCCGAGCCCGAGGGCCCGTCGACGGCCACCACACACCGCTCCGGCCGTACTTCTTCCGCCACCGTTCCTCCCACGTTTTCCCGGCAGACCGACCTTCCCATTGTGCCCGTAGCCGCGGCGAACGACGAACTAGGGTATGTTACTCACGAGTAACCGGAAGGGAGCCGTCATGCCCACCCTCGACCGCCAGGACAGCGTCTTCATCCTCGACCTCGGCGACACCGACAACCGCTTCCACCCCGACTGGATGACCGCCGTCAACAGCGCCCTGGACGAGGTCGAGAAGGGCGACGAGGCCCGCGCCCTGGTCACCACCGCGAGCGGCAAGATCTGGTCGAACGGCCTGGATCTGGAGTGGCTCTTCGAACATCCGGAACAGTTCACCGCGTACACGTCACAGGTGCACAACCTGCTAGCCCGCGTGCTGAGCCTGCCGCTGATCACGGTCGCCGCGCTGCAGGGCCACACGTTCGCCGCCGGCGCGATGCTCTCGTTGGCCCACGACCTGCGTGTCATGCGTGCCGACCGCGGTTACTGGTGCCTGCCCGAGGCCGACATCAACATCCCGTTCTCGGTGGGCATGAGCGCACTCATCCAGTCGCGGCTGACGCCGCAGACCGCCCACGAGGCAATGGTCACGGCGAGGCGTTTCGGCGGCGAGGAGGCGTACGCCCGCCAGATCGTCGACCGGGCCGTGCCCGAGCCGGAGGTGCGGGAGACGGCGACCGCATTGGCCCAGTCGCACGCGTCAAAGGCAGGGCCGGCCCTCGAGACGATCAAAACAAGAATGTACGCGCAGGTGTTGACCGCATTGAGAGCCGAGAGCGAGAACGCGCCGGATAGCCGGCTCACGCAGTAAACAGCGGTACACATTGACGCCCGAATCAACATTGACGCCGTCAAGTCGTCTGCGCGCTGGTGCTGCATCACCTGACCGACCGGCCTGGGTTCCTCGGCGAGGTGCGTCGCTCCATTCAGGCCTTGGATGGCTATATGACCCCGCGCTGGTGAGCTGAGTGGCGCCTGTTTCATTGTGATATGCGCTGCGGATTCCGTCTGACGTGGGCCTGACCCTGAATCGCCGCCTGCGATGACGGCCCACCCGTCCGCAGTGGATCTCCCGTGATCGCTCGCCGCGCCAACCTGACCGACATCTCCGATAGCCGCTGGGCGCTGATCGGGCCGACCCTGCATGCCTGGCAGCAGGCCCGCCTCGACCGGCGGCCCACCGGCGAGCCGGCCCGCACCGACGTCCGGGAGGCGCTCAACGCCATTTACGTCAACCGGACCGGAATTGCTTGGACACACCACGGTGTAGTACTACTGTGCCGCTTCCGGCTGTCCAACCCGGCCGAGCATCCTTACGGCTCCGGGCAGCCCTGAAGCCACGATCCACATAGCGATGATCGACAATGCGGCCCGCTTACGGGGCTTCAATTTCGTCGGCGTGCTGGGCTCAGCCGTCCGTCGGCTTGAGCTTTGTCGCGGATCCTGCTGAGGGAGATCGGTGTGCCGAAGGTCGTCGGGGGCTGCGTCCTGTCGTACTGCCCACCTTGGTGGTCCGCGTCAGGCGTAGGTCGGCGTTGGCAAGCGCCGAACTCGACGGGCGTCGTACGCCGTGGTCGTAGTAGCAACGCGGCGCCCCCCGAGCCAGGCGCACAGCGCGAGGCCAACGCCCGAGTGCCTTTGACGCCGCGGGCCGTGGACAGCAACTGGCCGCGTAGCTGGTCGACAAGCAGACCTGGGCATGAACCTGGACGGCGCCGGTGACTCCCGAGTGACGGGTGGCTGACAAAGCAGGCCGGAAGCGGTAGAAATCCGGGCCATGACACGCAGCCGTGGAGCCTTCGTCGTGGGCAGCCTCGCCGTCACCGTGCTCGCTCTCGTGTTCGCCGTGGTGGGCTGGGGGAATGACGGACTACAGGCCGCCGACGCCATCGCCGGTGTCTTCAGTCTGACTTTCGCGGTGGTCACCTTCGCCGCCGTCAGAAACGAGCCGAAACCGCAGGCCGGGCGGCAGTACTGGACTGCACCCAGGACGCGGTCGGGCGCGGGCGCGGCGCTGCTGCTGGGCGGGGTGGCCGCCGGTCTGATGCTCGTCGCCGTCCTGGGCACGGTCGCCCTTCTGGTCCGTTGAAAGCGATACGTAAACGGACCCCGGCCGGGTGTCAGCCGTACGTACGAATTTCCGGAACCGGACGAACGGTGGGAGTCAGGCATCGCGTCTGTCTAATCTCCACAGCGTGACAAAACCGCGCGCAATGAAGCCGTTCGTGGGCGTGACGGACGGCCGGGTGACGTTCGGCGAGGCAGTGGCCCGGGTCACCGAGTCGCTGAATCCACTGGGGGCGATCGGCAAGGTGATCGCGGAGTCCACGGCCTGCGCAGTGGCGTTGAAGGAGCTGGAAGTAGCGGGCCGGCGGATCGACGCGGAGACCGAGGTGGTGCTGACCAAACTGGCGAACAGGCGCCAGGAATCGGCCGCGTCGCTACGTCAGCTGCGCCAGCAGGCCGGCGGCATCGAACGGACCGCGGAACAGCTCCGGCGGTGCATCCGCAACATGCAGGCGGCGCTGGCGCGGCCCCGGACGACCGTTGAGGAGGCGCAGGTGTACGCGGCGCTGATCCGGGGCTTCAGCGACGACCTGCTCAGCCACCACGACCAGCAGGGCAACCAGGTGCTGAGCGGCATCGACCGGGTGCTCAACGGCCGGGACGGCGGCCCGCCGGTGCGTCCCGTCGCGCCGTCCCCGCGCCGTGCGGGAACCGCGAGTCAGCCGCGGCGAGGCCGGCCACCCCAGAATCCGGGCCAGGGCGCCGCCCCGGGCGGCCGGGCGAACGGTGGCGGTGGCGGGCGCCGTGGCCGGTCGTAGGTCCGGTTGCCTGCTCACCCTCACTTCTCCCTGCTGGATCGGCTACGCCATCGGCATTCCGCTCCTGTCGCTGGCCGCACCCGTTCTCGTCCCCTATCTCCACCGGCGGGATCCCGCGCAGTTCGCCGAATACCGCACGGCGTGGCTCTGCATCCTCGGCATCACGCCGCTGGTCGCCTTCCTCCTCGTGCGCTGGGCCAGTCCCGCCGCGGGACGGTTGCGCGCACCCCGTCCCCGCGGCCGGCCGAGCCCGGCTAAGCGGGTACGCAATCCGCGCGCCTGCCGTCCGGGCCGCGTCACCGGATACCTGACCCGGATGGCCGCGCTGGTGGTGGCAACGTCCGCCGCGGCGTACCGGCATCTGCCCGAGCATCCGGGTGCGCGTGGCGAACAGGCGGTGCGCGAAATCGCTCCGCTGGCCGGTGGCGTGGCGGTGGCGACAGTCGCCGTGCTGATCGTGATCCGCCTCTGGGATCGGCCGTACGTCCCGCCGATCACCGTGGAGGTCGTACGCGCCCAGATCCACCAGGCCGAGAAGGCGCTGAAACGGATCAACGCGGAAAACGCCCGGATGGAACGCATGGTCGCCGCCGTGGACCGCAAGCTGAGCGCCGCGCACAGCCGCCGCGACTTCGCCACGCTGAGGACGATGCACCACGAGTCGTACGGGTGTGCCGACAGCGTGCACGGCGTCTACCGCTCGGTGCAGGATTCGCACCGCGTCATGGTGCAGACGATCCGCGTGGTGCACCGGTCGGCCTGGCAGCCGACGGGCGTGGTGATCCGCGTGGTGCACCCCAAGAGCCGAGCCGAGTACGCGCGGCTGCGGGCCGACGCGGGCGGGCTCGCCGACCGGGCGGCCCGGCTGGGTGCGGCGACCGATTACCACCTCTCCCTGGTTCAGCGCCTCAACGCGCGGACGGCCGACCTCAAGCACACCATCCGGGACGAGTGCGGGCCCGCCGGCGAGAACTGGTACAACGCCCTGGAGGAACGTCGCGAGGCGGCCCGTCTGGCGGAGGGCAAACCGGTCTGACGGATGGGAGTTCGTCCCGGGCGCCGACCCGACCACGAGTCCGACGACCCGCCGGTGACCACGCCGCCCCCGGCGACGCCGGCGCCCGGCGGATCGGCCAGCGCCGGCTACCGGACCACCAGCACCTGGCCCGGTGGGTTCCAGGGCGAGGTGACCGTGTCGGCGGGTAGCTCGCCGATCAACGGCTGGGCCATCGGGTGGACCCTGGCCAGCGGCCAGACCATCGGCCAGGTCTGGAACGGCACCTTGAGCGTCAACGGCTCGGCAGTCACCGTGCGGAACGCCTCGTACAACGGTTCGCTGGCCGCCAACGCCTCGACCACCTTCGGCTTCATCGCGTTCGGGCTCGCCTTCTACCCCTGCCCTGACAGTGACCTCGCCGTAGCACGGCAGGCCGGTGCCCTGGACGGCTTTCGACGTCTGGCGGACGCGGTATGATGGCGCCGCTAGCTTTGCCGTCGATGGCCCGCGTGCGCCGAGAAGCACGTCTCGCATGATCCTCGAAATGTGGAGCGTATCCACCCACGTCCGGTGAGCCCCGCCATCCGCACCCGCACGGCGCGGGAGATCCGGTCGGCCCGCCGTCCGCGCGGCCACCGCTGCTGGGGGCATCTCGTCGCGGCGCCGCTCTGGCCGATGCACGACGCCAACCTCGGCACCCTGCTGCGCACCTGCGACGCGGTCGGCGCCTGCCTCGCGGCGCCGTCCTTGCGGTGGGTGGACGAGGCCCTCGCCCGTGGCGACACGCTGCGCAAACCTACCTGCGTGCACCGGATCGGCGATCCGCTGCGGTGGCTCGCCGCGGAGCGTGCGGCGGGCGCGTGCATCCTCGGGGTGGAACTCGCCGACGAGGCCGTCCGGCTCGCCGACCTGCCGGTTGCCCGGCGCCGGACCGTGATGGTGCTCGGGCATGAGGCGAGCGGCATCCCACCGGAGGCGCTCGACCTGCTCGACGGCGCCGTGGAGATCCCGATGATCGGCACCGGGATGAGCCTCAATGTCGCGGTCGCCGGCTCGTTGGTGCTGTACAAACTCGCCGGCCTGCTGTGACCTTGAGACGCGCCGAGTGTGTGGTTGCCGAAGTCCATCCCCAAGGAGCGGCGTGCATCGTCCCGGCGCGAGTCACCGGCCCGCAGCGGCGCGATTGCGGGCCTGCGGCGAATGTCAGCGGCTCAGCGGCTCACCCGCAGCGGCGGTCGGCTGAGCGCGGGCCGGCGGCCAGGGCGACCAGGAACTCGCCGTCGCCTGCCGACCGCCACCCGCACCACCCTGGCCGCCGGCCGGATCAACCTCGGCAACCCTGGCCAAGGTCGAACTACCCGGCACCATCCCCGCCGTCGGCTCTTCGACCGGCGGGCCCACCCCCGGCACCAGCTACCGGCTGCAGAATGTCACCTCCGGCCTGCTGCTTGACAGCGGCGGCAGCACCACCGGCGGCAGCCCCGTCAATCAATGGACCTGGGATCCCAGCCCCAACCTCCAATGGCGTTTCGTCGTCGACGTCGGCGGCGGCTACCACCAGATCATCAACCATGCCAACGGCATGGCCGTCGACGGCGGCGGCGCCACCACCTCCGGCGCCGCGGCCAAACAATAGCCCTGGACCAACGGCACCAACCTGCAATGGAACCTGGTCCCCGCCTGAGCTCTGGGGACTCATGGCCCAACCTCCCGGGCAGGCGAGGGCACGCCTTTCCGCTGAAGGACGGGGCCAGGGTGAGCCCGGAACCGCTCGGACGGCAGGAACTCGCCAAGGCCCGCCACCACCGTCCAGAGCCCGGCCAGCGCCCACCAGACGAGCTGATACCCCGAGCCGGCGAACAGCGGCAGCACGAACTGGGCGGACGTGTCGATGACGGCGTGGCTGAGGATCACCAGGGGCAGACCGGCCGTGCTGGCGTTGTAGAGCCGGCTCAGGAACACCGCCTGGGCGACGACCAGGATGAGGAACTGCACCACGGGGCGCTGCCGGGTCGGTTCGGAGACGAGCAGCGGCAGGTGCCACACCGCCCAGACCGCGCCGAGCAGCAGCGCCGCGGGCAGCCTGGTCATGCGTTGCTGCAGCCGGGGCAGGGCGAAGCCGCGCCAGCCGACCTCCTCGAACAGACCCACCAGCACGACCGTGGACCCGAACGCGGCGGCGACCTGCACCCAGTCGGGCCGGGCGGTGACGGCGGCCACCGGCGAGGCGCCGGCCGCGACGGCCAGCGCCGCCGCCAGCCCGAGGACAGCCAGCGGGACCAGCACGGCTGCCAGATACCAGCGCGCCGGTGCCCGCCAGCGGCCCAGTTGGGCGTACAGCTGCCTCGAGGTGTGGGTCAGCGCGGCCACGACGGCGGCCGCGAGCAGCGGGCCGAACGGCACCATGGGGCTGCTGGCGGGGTTGAGCAGGATCAGCGGCCAGGGCAGCCAGGACAGCAGGAAGGCCAGGACGAAGTAGAAGGCGGTCATGACCGGGCCGCCCGCCACACCATGGCCCCGCCGGCGACGGCCAGCAGGCCCGCGCCGACCGGCTGGGTGACCAGGCTCGCGCCGGTGGTGGCCATGCCGAGGGCGGCGCCGAGCAGATAGAAGACCACCGCGGCGGCGGCCCAGAGGACCCCGGCCCACCGGGCGAACACCCCGGACCGCGCGACGGCGACGCCGAGGACGATGCTTCCGCCGACCACCAGCAGCACCGCGAGCAGCGTGATGACGGTCATCGCGTCGGCGAACTCCATCGTCATGACCTCCCGGTTGCCGCGCAGATAGGCCTGGCCGATCGGCGGCGTGGCAAATGTGGAAATCACTCCGGGGACGGTGAACAGCACGTGGCCGGTCACCGACAGCGCCATGCCGACGATGGCCGCCCGCTGTCTGATGGCCGCGCCGAGGGCGAAGGTGCCGAGTACGACGAGTACTGATCCGACGACGTTCGTGGCGATGTGTTTGATCAGGTAGGAGTCGGTGCTGACGAACCGGGCCCAGCTCTCGGGGTCGGTGACCTGGTCGGGCTGCGGGGTGAGGGTGCCGGCCACGAGGAGCAGTGCGTAGAGCGGCAGGGTGGTCAGGCCGAGGGTGACAGCGGTGCGATCACGCATGGCGAAGTCCTTTCCGGGTGGTGACCGCCGACGCGGCCAGGGTGGTGAGGATGACGACGAGTCCGAGCAGGAGCAGGGCCGTTCCGCCGCCGCCGGGCTGACGGAACAGCTGGGGGACGAGGGCGATGCCGGCGGCGTTGGCGGCGGCGTGGACGAGCCCGGCCAGCGCGACGCTGCGGGTGCGCTGGTAGATCCAGCCGAGCAGCACCCGGGTGAAGAAGGCGGCGACCAGGATCAGGCCGAACTGGGCCAGCCCCTGACCGAACGTGCCGCCGAAGACCAGCGAGAGGTGCTGGAGAGCGAAGAACGGCGTGGTCAGCAGGACCGCCCGCCACGGTCCGAACCGGTCCTGCAGCGGCCCTTGGAAGAAGCCCGTCCAGACCGTCTCCTCCCACAGGTTCGTGGTGAGGAACTGGAAGGCCAGCGCCGGCAGGAACACGGTGACGTAGGCGGTCGCGGCCTCGGCGGCGGTCACGCCGGACGGCGCCGGCAGGGCGGTGAGCAGGGTGAGTGCCGGCACGGCGACCAACGGCAGGAGATACCAGGCGGGGTGGACGCGGAACCGGACCATCGACCGGGCCAGTTCGCGGAGGCCGTCGGCGCCCCGGGCGATCCGGGTGATGACGAGCGCCGGCAGCAGCAGGAACAGCAGGGTCGGCAGGATCAGATACAGCTCGATGTTCCAGTCGGCGCCGTAGACCCGGTGCGCGATCACCGGCACGAAAGCCGCGGCCTGCCCGAGCGTGCTGAAGACGATCAGAAAGAAAGCGTGCGGGTGCCGGCGGATGAAGGCGATGACGTCGCGCTGTGCCAGGGCCACGGTGACCGTGAGGAGCAAAAGCACAGTCAAAATCCCGATCTGGTACGCGCTGCCGTGAAGCACCGCGGCGACGATGCCGTTCGGGTTGTTGGTTCGGTTGAAGACGGTGTGCAGCAGCGCGAACGCGAGCACGCTGCCCCCGGCGCCCCGCATCACCAGTCCGCCCAGCGGCCGTACGAGGGTCCCGAGCAGGACGTAGGCCGGCAGCGCAACCAGCACCGAGGTGAGCGTGAAGTCGCCGATGAAGGCCAGCGGCCAGTGCACCAGCCCGAACGGAACGGCGGTGATCAGCCCGGCGACCACGGCGCTGTGCCGCTGCTCGAGCCGGGTCTGCACGACCCCGGCCCACGCCGTTTCCTCCCACAGGTTCACCAGCAGCAGGTTGATCAGCAGTTGCCCGAGCTGCACCGGGATGAGTCGCACCGGGTCGTCCGGCCGCCACGTGTCGCCGAGCAGCAGCCCCGCGGCGACGGTCAGCACGGGTATCGCGGTCAGGGCGAGCAGCCAGTAGCGCAGCGGGAAGCGCCATCGCACGGCCCGGCGGAAGAGCTGCCGCACGCCGGCCCGGCCGTCGGCCGCCCAGGTTACGAAGACGGCGGCCGGCAGCAGGGCGAACGCGGTCAGCAGCAGCCCGGCCAACTCGTCGGGAGCGAACGGGAGGCGTTCGATCAGGTCTCCGCCGGGGATCACCCGGTGCGTCGCGAGGGCCACGAGGAACATCGCCGGATAGGCGATCGAGAAGACGATGACCACCAGGGCGGTGATCGGATGGCGCGCCACGACCTGCTTCATCGACGTTTGCATGGCTGCAGGCTCACCGGTCGGGCTTGCCGCACCTTTGAACGTCGCTTGCAGAAATGGAAGACTCCCCGCCATGCGGGTGGGGCTGATCGGCCCGGTGTCGGCGCGGTCCGGGGCCGTGTCCCTCAGGCTGGGCGGGCTCAAGCAGCGGGCGGTGTTCGCGCTGCTGGCCCTGAACGCGGGACGGGTCGTGCCGCTCGACCGGTTCGTCGACGAGCTGTGGCCCGAGGAGCCGCCGGCCCGCGCGACGCTCGGCCTCCAGTCATACGTGTCGCGCCTGCGCCGCGAGCTGGCCGCCGCGGCCGCCGCCGACCCGGAGGTGCCGCAGTTGCTGACCCGCCCGCCCGGCTGGCAGCTCGACCTGGACCCGGCGCTGGTCGACGTGTCCCGCTTCGAAGACCTGGTGGACCGCGCCCGGCACACCTCCGGCGCGGAGGCGGCCGCCCTGCTCGCCGAGGCGCGGCGCCTGTGGTGCGGGGAACCTCTGGCCGACCTGCAGGCGTTGTCCTTCGCCCGGGCCGAGGCCGTCCGGCTGACCGAGCTGCGGCTCGACGCCGACGAGCTGGCGCTGGAGGCGGCCCTGGTCGCCGGGGACGCCGAGGCCGCCGTCATCGCGGGTAGCCGCTTCGTCGCGGAGAACCCGTTCCGGGAGCGAGGCTGGCGGGCGTTCGCGCTCGGCCTCTACCGCACCGGCCGGCAGTCGGAAGCCCTCGCCGCCGTGGCCCGCCTGCGGCGGACGCTCGCCGACGAACTCGGCCTCGACCTCTCCCCGGAGACAGCGGCGATCGAGAGCGGCATGCTGCGGCACGACCCGGCGCTGACGTTCGCGCCGCGCCCCGATCCGGTGGCCGCCCAGCCCTCTGCCGCCCAGCCGTCTGCCGCCCAGCCCTCTGCCGCGCAGCCCTCTGCCGCCCAGCCGGCGGACGACCGCCTGCTCGGCCGGGACGCCGCGCTCGCCGCCGTCGACCAGGCCGTGAGCCGGGCCTGCTCCGGGCGCGGTTCGTTGCTCCTGCTGGAGGCGTCCGCCGGCGCCGGTAAGACCACGCTGCTGCGCGCGGTGGCCGAACGCACCACCGCGGCCGGCGGCCATGCCGTCGCCGGTTCCGGTGTGGGCATCGGCGCCATGCCCGCGCTGTGGCCGTGGGTGACGATCGTCCGCGCGGTCGCGGCGCTGCTTCCGGACGACGGGGCACTGGCCACCGGCGGCGCCGCCGGCCAGGCGCTGACCCTCATGCGGTCCGGCGGTCCGGCCGGCGCCGACCGCTCGCAGACGCAGCTCTTCCGTGGCGTCGTCGACCTGTTGCTGGCCGCCCGCGCCGGTGGCCCGCTGGCCGTCGTGCTGGACGACCTGCAGTGGGTCGACCCGGACAGCCGCACGCTGCTCGCGCTGGCCGTCGACGAGCTGGTCGAGCACGGCGTGCTGTTCGCGGTGGCGGTGCGCACCGAGGAGCCGGGCACCGAGGAGGTGGCCGCGACACTGCGCGGGGTCCGGCGCGACGCGGTCGTGCGGGTGCCGCTGCCCGGGCTCGCCGCCGGCGACGTGGCCGAGATCCTCCACCGGCTGTCCGGCAGCGCGCCGGACACCGAGGTCGCCGCGGCGGTTCACCGGCGCACCCTGGGCAACCCGTTTTTCGTCGGCGAGGTCGTCCGGCTGCTGGTCAGCGAGCATCGGCTGCACCCGGCGGCGGTGGACGAGGCGCTGCCGACCGAGGTCGAAGAGGTGCTGCGCCGGCGGCTGGAGCGGCTGCCGCAGCAGACGGTCGCGCTGCTCACGGTGGTCGCGCTGGCCGGACCGATCGGGGTGGACACGCTGGCCACGGTGTCCGGCCTGGACGCCGACGCGGTCCTCGACGCCTGCGAGAGCGCACTGCTGGCCGAACTGCTCGTCGAGCACGGACCCGGGTTCGCGCTGCGCCACGACCTGATCCGTCAGACGCTCGAGCGGGGCGTGTCGCAGGCCCGCCGCGTACGCTTGCACGCCCGCCTGGCCGACGCCCTGCGTGCCCGCAGTGCCCTCAGTGACCGCAGTGCCCTCAGTGACCGCAGTGCCCTCGCTCCCGAGGAGATCGTCGCGGTCGCCCGCCACCTGGTGCTCGCCGAGCCCGCGGTCGGCCCCGCCGCCGTGCCCTACCTCGCCGCCGCGGCCGACGACGCCATGAATCGCAACTGCTACCGGGAGGCGGAGCGGTTCCTTGACCAGGCGCTCGACCTGGCGAGCCGGGCACCGGACCGCGAGGAGGGCGCCCGGCTCGCCGGGACCGTCCGGGGCCGGATGTCGGTTGTTCGCACGTGGAGCGGCCAGCAGCCGGCCGCCACCGTCCTGGACGACACCGAACCGGACCTCGACGAAAGCCCGGCCGGTTGGGTGAACATCCGGCTCACCCGGGCGCTGACGGGCCGTTATGCCGAGGCCGTCGAGGCCGCCGAACATGCGCTCACCGTGGCGCGCGCCCCGGCCGCCGTCGCTGCCGCGCACTTCGTCGCCGGCTGGGGGCAGTGCGTGCGCGGCCGGCTGGACGAGTCCGACCGGCATTTCCGGGCGTTCGAGGCGATCGGCGGCCTGCAGGTGCCGGCGGTGGGCGTCGCGGCCGCCGGCTATGCGGCCCTCGTCGCCCACTGCCGCGGCGACGACGCGACCGCCGACCGGCACGAGACACGCGCCCGGGTCCGGGCCGGAACAAACCCGGCCGTCGTGATGGAGGCCGACCTCTACGCCGCGTGGCTGCGCGCCATGCGCGGCGACGCCGACGGGTGCCGCGCCTGGGCCGCTGCCTGCGCCGCGGCCGCCGACCTGGGCCCGCTGTACGGCATCCACGCGGAAATGCTTCTCGCCTGGGCCGACGCGGCGCTCGGCGATCCCGGCGGGGCCCGCCGCTGCGATCAGGCGTACGACCGCTTCGCGGCGTCCGGGGTGCTCATGTTCGCGCCGTTCTACCTGCTGCTGCGCGCCGAGGCGCACGCCCTGGCCGGCCACGCCGGCCGGGCCGCCGCCCTGGTCGCCGAGTCGGCCGCCCGCAGCGCCGAGCTCGGCGACGTCTGCCGCGTGCCCCGGCTGCTGAGGCTGGCCGAGGACCGCGTGCAAACATCGCGCAAGCCGTGACGGGCACCGTTAGCGCATGTCGCACGATCTCGTTTTCCGCCGGGTGCCGCCGGGCCGCCGCGACGTCGCCCGGCGTTTCGTCCCGGTCCCCGGCGACCCGGACGCGACCTGGTGGGAGCTGGTCGACGTCGCGGCCGCGTCAGCCGGCCCGCCCGCCGCGGTGGCCCTGACTCGCACCGGCGACGACGGGGTGGTCCGGGTCGTCGGGCTGCACGGCGCTCCGGTGGGCCGGCTCGTCCGGGAACTCGTCGCGGCCCTGCGCCGCACCGACGCGGTCGCCGTCGAGATCGCCGATGCCCCCGGCGTCCTCGAGGGGCTGAGCTGCGAGCAGGCCGAGCGCGTCGGCAACCACCTGGTCGTCCCTCTCTGAGGAGCGTCAGAAGCAGACGCGGTTCCGGCCGGCTGGACCCTTCGGTTACCGGCCGGCGCGGTCGAGGCGCTGGTCCAGGGTGATCGCCGCGTCGATGAGCGCCAGGTGGGTGAACGCCTGCGGGAAGTTGCCGATCTGTTCACCGGTGAGGGCCACCTCCTCGGAGTACAGGCCCAGATGGTTGGCGTACGTCAGCATCTTTTCGAACGTCACCCGAGCCTTGTCCAGCTGACCCGCCCGCGCCAGCGAGTCTACGTAGGCGAACGTGCACAGCGAGAACGTCCCCTCCGAGCCGCGCAGTCCGTCCGGTGAGGCCGCGGGGTCGTACCGGTAGACCAGGCTGTCGGTCACCAGCTCCTCGTCCATCGCCGCCAGCGTCGACGTCCACATCGGATCGGTGGGGGTGATGAAGCCGACCGTGGGCATCCGCAGCAGCGCGGAGTCCAGTACGTCCGTGTCGTAGTGCTGCCGGAAGGCGCGGCGGATCGGACTCCAGCCGCGTTCCATGATCTGGTTGTAGATCGCGTCCCGCTGACGGTGCCAGGACTCCAGCGGTGCGGGTCGGCCGTGCGCGGTGGCGAGCCGGATGCCTCGATCAAGGGCGACCCAGCACATCAGCCGGCCATAGGTGAAGTTCTGCCGGCCGCCGCGGGTCTCCCAGATGCCTTCCTCGGGCTGGTCCCAGTTGCCGGCGACCCAGTTGACGAGGTCGCAGGTCCGCAGCCAGCCGTGGTGGCTCGTCGCGATCCCGTGCTGATCGGCGACGTAGATGCTGTCGAGCGCCTCGCCGTAGATGTCCAGCTGCAGCTGGCCGGCGGCGCCGTTGCCGATGTGGACCGGGGCCGATCCCCGGTATCCCTCCCAGTGTTCGAGGGTCTCCTCGCTCAGGTCGGTCGATCCGTCGACCCGGTACATGATGTGCAACGGACCGCTGCCGTTGTTCTTGTCGCTCTGCTCGTCGACCCGGTCGCGCAACCAGCTTCCGAGCGCCGCGGCCTCGTCGGTGAAACCCATGCCGAGCAACGAGTACACCGAGAACGAGGCGTCGCGGACCCAGGTGTACCGGTAGTCCCAGTTGCGTTCGCCGCCGATCTGCTCCGGTAGCGCGGCTGTGGGCGCGGCCACCAGTCCGCCGCTGGGTGCGTAGGTCATCAGCTTCAAGGTGATCGCGGAACGCTCGAGCATCTCCCGCCAGCGCCCGGCGTACGTCGACCGGGACAGCCAGTTGCGCCAGAACGCGGCCGTCTCGTCGAACAGCCGCCAGGCCTCGGCCACCCGGATCTCACGCACCGGACCGGCCGAGCCGGTCTCGAGCAGGAGACCACGCGTCTGCCCGGCTTCCAGGGCGACCTCGGCGTGTACGTCGCCGGCATCGACCACAAAGCGGCCCAGCCGCTCGTCGTCCGGCTCCCTGATCAGGTTCAGGGTCATCGCCGTACGGTTGCCCTCGAACACCACGCCGCTCTCGGTCACGTGGGTCTCGTGGGGCTCGCGGCCATAGTCGAAGCGGGGCGCGACGTCGAGTTCGAACGTCATCCGGCCCCGGACGCACCGCACCAGGCGCACGATCCGGTGCGTGGCTACGGCGGTCGTGGCACTGGTCACCGGCATGAAGTCGACGACCTCGCCGACGCCGGCCTCGGTCAGGAACCGAGTGACCAGGATGGCTGTGTCCGGGAAGTACAGCTGCTTGCTGTTGAAGACTCCCGCGGTCGGTCGTACCCGGCAGTGACCGCCCCGTCCGTGGTCCAGCAGCGCGCCGAACACGCTCGGCGAGTCGAAGCGGGGGGCGCAGAACCAGTCGATCGACCCGTCGGTAGCGACGAGCGCCGCCGTTTGCAGATCACCGATAAGACCGTGATCGTCAATGAGCGGATAATCAGGCATGACTCCCAGGTTTCCGTGGTCGATGTCCGCGGCACCTCATACGGGGCGGATGATGCTTCCCCGGGAAATCGGCGAAAGCCTGTTCCGATGGCTGCAGCATCGACGAGTCCGGCGAAATCGCTCAGGCGGGCACTGATTCCCCTCGCCCTCGCCCAGTTCATCTGCAGCTTCGCCGGCTCCAACATGACCGTCATGATCAATGACATCAGCAAGGACCTGAACACGACTGTCGAGGGGGTTCAACTCGCCATCACGTTGTTCTTGCTCGTTATGGCCGCGCTGATGATACCGGGCGGGAAGCTGACCGAAAAATACGGCCGCAAGCGGCTATTCATTCTCGGTCTTCTGGTGTACGGCGCCGGCGCGCTGCTCAGCGCGGTCTCGCCCGGGCTGGGAGTCCTGATCCTCGGCAACTCCGTCCTGGAAGGCATCGGCACGGCGCTGCTGATCCCACCGGTCTACATCCTCACGACGCTGCTCTTCCCCGACCTGGTCTCGCGGGCCCGCGCGTTCGGCGCGATCAGTGCGATGGGCGGCATCGGCGCGGCCGCCGGGCCGCTGATCGGCGGGTTCATCACCTCGGCGCTCAGCTGGCGCGCGGCGTTCATCTTCCAGGTGCTGGTCATAGCCTTGATCATCGTGTTGGCCCGCAGGGTTCCCGAGCCGCTGCCGGCCGACCCGGCCCAGCCTTTCGACATCGTCGGCGCGGTGCTGTCGGCGTTGGGGCTGCTCCTCGTGGTCATGGGCATCCTGGCCGCCGACAACAACCTCTGGCTGATGGCCGCCCTGCTCGTCGCCGGCATCCTCGTGCTGGCCGGGTTCTTCGTGTGGGTGCGGTCCCGGGAGCGGGCGGGCCGCGAGGCGTTGCTGCCCACGCGCCTGTTCCACAACCGCATGTCGAATCTCGGCCTGATCACGCAGCACACCCAGTGGCTCCTGCTGATGGGCGTGTCCTTTGTAGTCTCCGCGTATCTGCAGGTCGTACGCGGCTACAACGCGATCGAGACTGGCGTGATCTTCACGGCGACGACGGTCGGCCTGCTCCTGTCCTCGCTCGCCGCCGAGCGATTCGCGAAGCGGCGTGCGCAGCGCACCCTCATCCTGGTCGGTTTCTGCGTGTGCTTCGGGGGCGTCGCCGTGCTGCTGCCGATGGTGAGCATTTCGGACAGCGGGTGGGCGTTCGTACCGGGGTTGTTCCTGATCGGGTTCGGGCTCGGCGGAATGCTGACCCCGTCGGTGAACATCGTGCAGTCGGCCTTCCCCGAGGATCTGCAAGGCGAGATCTCCGGACTGTCCCGGAGCGTCTCCAACCTCGGTTCCTCACTCGGCGGGGCGATCGCCGGCACGATCCTGGTCGCCGGAATCACGACGACACCCGAACGCGGGTATGCGCTCGCGATGGTCGTCCTTGCCGTGATCACCCTCGCGGGCATGCTGGCCGCCGCGAGGCTTCCGGCGACGGCCAGACCACCAACCGAGGCGGTCAGCCCCGGGTGACAACCGGCCGGTCCGGGTCAGGAGCAGACGCGGTTCCGGCCGTCCGCCTTCGCCCGGTAGAGGCACTGGTCGGCGCGGGCTAGGACGGCGCCGAGGTCGCGGTCGTCGGGCCGGACCAGCGTGAGGCCCACGCTGATGGTCACCGTCAGCGGTCCGGCGCCGGTCTGGATGGTCGTGTCCGCCACCGCCCGGCGCAGCCGCTCGGCGGCGGCATGTGCGTCATCGATGACCTCCTCCGCACCGATGCGCATCAGCACGGCGAACTCTTCCCCGCCGTAGCGGCCGAGCAGATCGCCGGCGCGGCCGAGGTCGCGCAGCCGGCCGGCCACCGCCCGGATCACCTCGTCGCCGGCCTGGTGGCCGTGGGTGTCGTTGACCGCTTTGAAATGGTCGATGTCGATCATCAGGGCGGCTAGCGCCGGCCACCGTCCGGCGGACTGGGCGAGTTCGCCGGTGGCGGTTTCGAAGAAGTTCCGGCGGTTGGCTATGCCGGTCAGCTCGTCGAGGGTGGCCAGCCGCTCGACCTGCGTGAAGAGCACGGCTTTCTGGTACGCGATCATGCCCTGTCCGGCCAGCGTGGCCACGATTTCCACCTGCGCCTCGGAGTACGCGGCGGGCTCCCGGGATGCGAGGAGCAGGACGCCCGAGCGGTCATCGCCGGCCCGCAGCGGCACCGCCATCCAGCTCGCGACGGTGTCGAACTCGGTGCGCAGCAATGCCGGTGCGTCCGCGGCGCCGCCGACCACCGGGGCGGAGGCGGCGATCAGCTCCTCGACCAGCCCGGAGATGACCGGGCCGGCTCGCTCGGCCGCGACCGGCTCGTTCACGACGACGAGGACCTGGTCGTTGTGCAGGGTGCGGGCGGTGATCTCGGCGATCCGGGCGAGGACGTCGGCCGGCCGCAGCGCGGCGGACAGGTCGGTGGCGGCCACGCGGAGCGTCTCGGCCAGATCCCGCTCCCGGTAGGCCGTCGTCATGGCGACCTCCATCTGGGCTGCCCGGGCCGTCTCCAGCGCGACTGCCACGTGGTTGGTGACGGCCGCCAGCATCCCGATGTCGTCGGCCGTGAACACGCCCTTGGCCAGCCGGCTGTCCAGATAGACCACGCCCAGCAACCGGCCCTCCAGCTGCAGGGGGGCCACCATGATGCTACGCAGACCGTGCAGCACCACACTCTGCGAACCGAGCGCGGCGCCCTCCTCGGTCCCGGTCACGACCAGCGCCTCCTGCGTCTGGCGGACCCGGTCGACGAGCGTCGCGCTGTAACCGGTGGGGTCGTTCAGGTCTCCGCCGGCGGAATCGCGGCCGATGCGTGGCACCAGCTGGGGTGGATCCCCTTCCAGCAGGAACAGGAACGCCCGCTCGGCCGCGAAGATGCGGATCGTCTCGTCCAGCGCGATACGGGCCAGCTTGGCGGGATCCAGCACCCGGGACGCGGCGAGGCTGACCTGCTCCAGCGCATCCAGCCGCTGCTTCTGCCGGCCGGCCGGGACGCGGCTCGTCCCGGTGCCCTGCGAGGTGAGGTCGGCGTAGCTGCCGGGCCCGCCCTGCACGTCGAACTCGGCGGTGAGCCGTCGCGCCCGGTGCGACCAGCCCTGCTCGGCGGCGATGGCCAGCGCGTACCGGGCTTGCCGGTCGGCCTCGCCGCGGCAGCCCAGCGCCCGCAGCGCATGGACGCGCACCCGGGCCGCCTCGAACGCCACCAGGGGAGCCTCGACGCGGCGCATCACCGGCTCGCCTCGAGCCAGCAGGCGCAGTGCCCGCTCCGGCCGGCCGGCGAGCTGGGCGAGCGCGGCGAGGACAACCTGGCGGTGGGCGCGCAGAAGTGGTCGTGGGGGCACCAGTCGCAGGGCCCGAACGGCCCGTCGCGCGGCAGCGAGCCGTTTGGCGCGGTCGGTGGGGAGTGCCGCCCGGACCTGTTCCAGCCGGCCGTACGTCAGGTAGGTGTACAGGCCCTCCTGGCCCGGCAGCAGCGACAGCGGCCCGATGCGCAGACCCCGGAACTCGCCGGCGGCCTGGTCGACCGCGCTGTGGTCGTTCTGCTCGACGGCGCCGATCAGGGTGCCCAGGATGCCGTCCACCCGTTCCCACGGCGGTTGCACGGGGGTCCGTTCGCGGATCTGCTTGAGGAGGGCGGCCGCCTCACCCGCCCGGCCGCGCATCGCGAGCTGGCCCACCGTCGCGGTGTGCGTGGCGTTGCGGTTGAGCTGCCCGCTGGCGGTGACCCGATCACGGCGCTGCTCGAACCAGGCATCGGCCTCGTTCATGTTCCCGGCCAGCATGGAATCCCAGCACAGCAGCCCGAGGGCGTCGATGTACTGACCGGGGTCGAGCCAGCGCCCGTGGTCGCTGAGCGCGCCGCGCAGCATCGCGCCGTCGTCGGCGCCGCTGCCGTAGGCCGCAGCGCCGCGCAGCCAGGCGATGTACGCGAGCAGCTGCGCGTCGCCGAGCTTGGTGGCGATGCGTTCCGACCGGGCGAAGCCGTGGTCCGCCACCCGGTGCAGTCCGGCGCGCCGGGCGAGGTAGGCCATCGCCACCTTGGCGCGGACCATCTCCGGACCCTGTCCCAGCCGGTTCACCAGGTATGCCTGCCGCAGCACGAACACCGCCGACGTGGCCGGTCGCAGATCGCGGGCGTAGGCGACCGTGGCGGCGTCGTAGAGAGAGGCGAGCAGGCGGTAGCGTTCCCGGCGGTCGCCGCGCGCCGTGCCGTATCCGAGCTTGGTGATCCCGACCAGGTAGCCGACGACGAAGTGGCACACCGCGGACACCAGCAGCCGGACCCGGTTCCGGGGCAGCGGCTGGCCGAGGTCGCTGAGCCCCTGCTCGAGCACGGCGAGCTGCTCGGAGGTGCTCCACGTGCTGTCGTGCACGCGGGCGATCAGGTGCCGGATCGACGCCCGCTCGAAGCCGCCGGGCGCCGCGGCAAGGGCGCGCTCGAACGCGTGCGTGGCGTCGCGGAACCGGCCGGCGCGGTGGTACGCCACGCCCAGCGTGGTGTGGAACTCGCTGTCGAGCGGGGCCGGAATGGCGGCTGCGGCGCCCGCGGCCTCGAGGAAGGCGACCGCCTGGTCCACGGCGTGGTCGGCCAGGGCCAGCCGGCCGGCGGCGTACGTGGTACGGAACAGCCGTTCCGGCCGGTGGTCCGGGCCGGCGAGCTGGCAGTGCCGAGCCAGGGCGTAGACCGATTCCGCCGCGCCACCGGCGCGCTCCTCCAGCAGGTCGGCGATCCGTTCGTGGAGCTCGGCGGCATCGGTGCCGTCCACCTGGGACAGCAGGGCCTCCTGAACGCGGTGGTGCACGAAGGCGTATTCGTGGTCGTCCCGGTGCTCCACCAGGTGATACCGGACGGCGTCGGTGATGACGTCGAGGACCTGCTGCCGGTCCAGCCGGCATACGGCGGCGACGAACTCGGGGGCGAACTGGCTACCGACCGCCGCGGCGGCGGAAAGCACCTGGCGGGCCGGTCCCTCCAGCGGCTCCAGCCGTCGCAGGACCAGCTCCTCGGTCGTGCCGGGCAGGGCCAGCTGATCGAGGCCTCCCATGTCGAGCTGCCAGGTCCCCCAGAGCGGCCAGAGCAGGCCGGCGTGGATGATCGCGTCGAGGTACTCCAGGAAGGCGGACGGGTTGGCCCCGCAGCGGGCCGCGAGATGCGCGGCCGCCCGCGTGCTGATGGTCATCCCGCCGGTCAGGGCGGCGACCAGGTCGGCCACGTCGGACGCCCCGAACGCCGGCAGCGCTACCCGCGTGTCCAGCCGCTCGCCGAAACCGGACGCCAGCGCCGCCGCGCCGTCTTCGCCGGCCTCCGTCCGCACGTCCAGGACCACCAGCAGGGGAGTGGAGGGCATGCCCTCGGTCAGGTTTGTCAGGATGCGCCGGCTCGGCTCGTCGATCCACTGCGCGTCCTCGACGTACAGGATCGCCCCCGCGGCGTTGCCGGCCAGGCCGATCAGGAACTCGGTGGCGGCGACCATGAACTGTTCATGCCGGTCCTCGTCGGCGAGGTCGGGCAGGCCGAGCAGGTCACCCAGAGCGGGAGACAGCGTACGTAACAGCGCGGCGGCCGGCCCGGCCGCGTCCACCAGCCAGCCGCGCGCACGGTCGCGTTCGGCCGGCGGCAACCGCGACAGCGAACGGACGTAGTCGTCGACCGCACGGCGCAGCGACGCCAGCGGCGTCGGCTCGTCCGCGCGGCCCGCAACGTGCAGGACCACGTGGTCATGGGCCCTGGCCGAGGCGAGAAACTCGTGCACCAGCCGACTCTTTCCGCTGCCGGGTGGGCCCTCGACCAGCGCGACTCCACCGTGGCCGAGCCGGGCGCGATCCCAGCGGTCCGCCAGGGTGGTCAGCTCGGCGTCCCGCCCGACCATGGGGGTGTCCTCGCGCCGGCCGACCCGCTCGTCGGCCGAGCGCGGTGCGAAGTCACCCTCGGTGGCCAGCCGGCCCAGGTCTGCCGCGAGCCCAGCGGCACTGTGGTAGCGATCGTCCGGGTCCTTGGTGAGCAGCGTGGCGACGATGCCGGCGAGTGCGGGCGGCAGGTCCGGGCGCCCGGCGCGGATATCGGCCGCGGGGGTGTTGGCGTGCATGCGCAGCAGCTCGCCGATGTCCGCCGAGCGGAACGGCGGGTCGCCGGTGGCGCACTCGAACAGCACCGCGCCGAGCGCGTACAGATCCGCCCGGTCGTCGACCGGGCGGTTGAGGACACCGGACTGCTCCGGCGCGCTGTAGACGAGGGTGCCGGCGACCGCCTCCTCGGACCCGTCGCCGATCCGCTCGTCGGCGGCCCGCACGGCGAGGCCGAAGTCGAGCAGGTGCGCGCGGCCGTCCGGCGTCACCATGATGTTGTCGGGCTTGACGTCGCGGTGCACGACGCCGATCCGGTGGCCGGCGGACAGGGCGGCGGCGACATCCGCGCCGATGGTGGCGATCTGTTCGGCGCTCAGCGGCCCGGCGGCCAGCAGGTCGGTCAGCCGCCCGCCCTCGATCAGGTCCATCACCAGGTACGGCCGGTCCTGGACCACGCCGACCTCGTGCACCCGCGCCAGGCCGGGATGCCGCACGCGGGCCAGCAGCGCCGCCTCGCGCCGGAACGCAGCGAGGGATGCGCCGCCGTCGGTATCGGCACCGCGGAGCATCTTCAGGGCGTAGTCGGCGCCGTCCCGGCGAGCCCGGTAAACGACGGTTTGCGTGCCCCGCCCGAGTTCGCCGAGTACTTTGACGCCGGCCAGGTCCTCCAACTGGCGCACCTGGTCGGCGTCCGCCCGGCTCAGGGCGTGTTCCGCACCGGCAGTCGCGCCCATGTTCCAGTAATCGGCAGCCCCACCCGAGAACTGAGGCGGGCGAAACCTCAGCTGGCTGGGCGCCGAACCAGCCAGACGCCGGCCACGATCAGGACGAAGCCGAGCACCGCGATCGGCGACGCCGGCCCGCCGGTTACCGGCAGGTCGGGCTCGGGCCGGCCGCCCGGCGCCGGGGCCGCGGCCCGCACGGTGAAGTTCATGCTGATCCGGTACGTCCGGCCGGCCGGGTCGACGCCCGCGGCGATCAGGGTGTGCGGGCCGGGCTCCAGGCCGGGCGGCAGGGTGATGCCGCGGACGGCGAACCGGCCGTACCCGTCGGTGACCACGGTGCCGAGCACGACGGGCTCGCTGTAGAGGGTGAACTTCGCCGTCGAGTGGGCCGCGAACCCGGTGCCGATCAGGTCCAGCGCCTGGCCCGGCGTGACCCGCGCGGGCTGCCCGTCCGGGGTGCGCAGCGTCGGCGAAGCCGGCGGCGCGGCGGGCGGCACCGGCGGGGAGAGCGGCGTGGCGACGTTGGACGCGTCCGACGTGGCCGAGTCGCCGGACGGCGTGTGCGCGACGACCGTGAACGTGTAGGCCGTCCCGGCGGCCCCGCCTATCACGCAGCTGGTCTCGTCCCGCGAGGCGGTCGTGCAGGTCGCCGGGCCGGGCCACGCGTAAACGGCGTAGCCGGTGACCGTGCCGGTCGTCGCCTTCGCCCAGCTCACCGTCACCGACGACACCCCGGCCGTGGCCACCGGCGCGGGCATCGGCGGCGGGAGGGTGGTGACGACGATGCTCCCGGAGGCCGGGCCGGTCCCGACCTCGTTCACGGCCCGGAGCGCGACGGTGTACGCCGTACCGGGCGTCAGCCGGTCGACGGTCTGGCCGCCGAGCGTCGACCAGGTCGTGCCGCCGTCCACGCTCACCTCGTACCGGATAATGGGTGACCCACCGTCGTCGCCGGCGCTGTACAGCAGCTCGATGCTCGTGGCCGTGGGTGTTCCGGTCAGGTTGCCGGGGGCTCCGGGTGGTCCGGCGGGGGTCACCGCGCCGCTCGGCGCCGAGTCGGCGGAAAGTCCGACCGCGTTGAGCGCGCGAACCGTGAACGTGTAGCGCCTGCCGTTGTGCAGCCCGGTGACCGTGCAGGGGCTGTCGTCGCAGGTCGCGCTGGCCCCGCCGGGTGCCGCGACGGCGAGGTAGCCGGTGATCCCGGCGCCGCCGTCGTTGCCGGGTGCGGCGAACGAGACCGTCGCCCGCGCGTTGCCGGCCACCGCCGTGACCGCGATCGGCGGGGAGGGCACGTCCGGAATCAGCAGGACCGAGTCCGGCGACGCGGCGCCGGCGCCGGTGGCGTTCACCGCCCGCACCGCGATCCGGTGCGCGGCGCCCCTGGGCAGCCCGTTGACCCTGGCCGTGTACGGGCCGGTCCCGGCCGTCGTCAGCGCGATCCAGGCACCGCCGTCGACACGCACCTGATAGCCGGTGATCGCCGAGCCGCCGTTGTCCGACGGCGCCGTCACCGTGATGACCGCCCCGGCGCCGGCCGCCGCCAGGCTGGTGATGACCGGTGCGGTCGGCTGCGTCACCGGCGTCACCGGCCGGGTGGGCGCCGACCCGGCGGAGTCGCCGACGCCGTTGGTCGACTTCGCCGTGAAGGTGTACGCCGTTCCGTTGGTCAGCCCGGTGATCAGACACGGGTTGGTCGCGCACGAGGTCGAGCCGCTGCCGCCGGCCGTGGTCCAGGTGACGGCGTGGGACGTGATCGGGTCGCCGCCGGTGCTGCCGTCCACGAACGTCAGGGTCACCTGCGCGTTCCCGGCGACCGCCGCCGTGATGGCGGGTGCGCCCGGCACGGTGGCCGGGGTGATCGTGCTCGCGGCGTTCGACTCCGGCGAGCTGCCGGCCGAGTTCGTCGCGCGCAGGGTGAACGTGTACGCCGTACCGTTGGTCAGGTTCAGCACCTCGCAGTGCCCGCCGGTGCCGACGCACGGGAACGAGCCGTGGGTCGTGTCGGTGGCCGTGTGCCCGGTGATCGCGGACCCGCCGGTGAGCCCGTCGGTGTAGTCGATGGTGATCTTCGCGTTGCCCCGGTGCGCGCCGGTGATCGTCGGCCGCCCCGGCCCGGCCGCCGGAGTGGCGGGGTTGGCCGGCGCCGACTCGAGCGAGGTGCCCGCGCTGTTGGTGGCGTGGATCGTGAAGGTGTACGTGGTGCCGTTGGCCAGCCCGGTCACCACGCAGGGCGAGGTGAGCAGGGGACAGGCGAAGCTGACGCTGTTGCCGGCGTCCGTCGCGGTGTAGCCGGTGATCGGCGCGCCGTTGCTGGCGTTCGCCGTGAACGCGACGCTCACCTGGGAGCCGGCCGCCGTGGCGGGGCCGATCGTCGGAGCGTCCGGCGCCTTGGCCGGGGTCACCCCCACCGAACTCGACGGCAGCGAATCACCGATCGCGTTGTGCGCGACGATCGTGAGGTCGTAGGACGTGCCGTTACTCAGCCCGGTCACCACGCAGGGCGAGGTGAGCAGGGGACACGGGAAGTCGACGAGGTGGGCGGCGTCGACCGCCCGGTACTGGTCGATCGGCGAGCCGCCGTCGCTCCCCGGCGCGGCGAAGTGGACGCTCGCCTGGGTGTCGCCCGCGGTGGCCACCCCGATCGTCGGCGCGGACGGCGTCGTCCGCGGGGTCGCCGTGATGGGGGACGAGCCCGCCGAACGCCCGAAGCTGTTGACCGCCTGTACTTCAAGGTTGTAGGTCGTCCCGTTCGTCAGGCCGGTGACCGTGCACGGCGAGGTCGTGGCCGGGCAGGGGAAATCCACGCCGTTGACGGAGTCGACCACCCGGTATTGCAGAATCGGCAGATTGCCGGTGATGGCCGGGGCCGTGAACGAGACGGTGGCCTGCCCGGACGCCACGGTGGCCGGTCCGCCGGCGGCCGGCGCGGCCGGCACGCCCACGATCGAGATCCGCCAGGGGGTACCGCCGCCGTTGATCGTCGAATTACCGGGCGTGCCGACGGAGTTCGCGGTTCTCGTGGTCAGGTCGAGGGAGAAGCCCGCGTTGTCCCCGTGGGACGACACATAGAGCCGGCTCCCGTCGGGGGTGATCGCTCCGAACGCGATCGGGCCGTTCCAGCCGACCGGCACGCTGGCTTCGACAGTGCCGGTGGCGGCGTCGACCCGTTCGACGGTCCCGTCCAGGCACATCCCGTAGATGTCCGCTCCGTCCAACGACTGGACGGTCGAGTTGACGGCGCATCCGCCGTTGCCGATGGTCGTGGGGGCGCCGAGCGTGCCGTCCGCCGCGATGGGGACAGCGGTGATGTGGGACGCCTTGGTCGAGACCAGAAGCCGGCTGCCGTCCCGGCTACGGGCGACGTCCCAGGCCTGCCCGGTGACCGTGATCGGCGACCCGACCACCTGGTTGTTCGACGTGTCGATGGTGACGATCTGGTTGCCGGTGGTGTGGCCGGCGTAGAGACGGGTGCCGGTCTCGTTGAGCGCCACCGACAGCGCAGCCGTCCCACCCGTCATGACCTGGGTGACCGGGTACGGTGCCGTCGTGCTCATCACGTGAACCCGGCCGGCGTTCGCCCCGCCCTGACTGTCCGCGACGTACAACCATTGGCCGTCCGGGCTGACGACACCGTTCCACAGGAGGCTGCCGGCGATCGGGACGGTGGCCACGATACTTTCGCTGGACATGTCGAGGATGTCGATCGCGCCCTGGGTCAGCACGTAGGCGACGTTTTCCGTCGGTGAGACGACGGTGTCGGTCGGGCCGAGGTTGGTCGTCGGCACCAGCGCGCCGTAGACCTCGTCGTACGCGCTCATCAGCGCGATTTCATCGTGGGTGTTGTCCGACATGTACACCGTCGCCGGCGGGACCGACGGCGGCAGGCTCACCAGCGGGCGAGCCGCCGCGGACGCCGCGACACCGGGCAGCCCCGCCACCGCCGCCACGAAAAGTGCCACGACCGCGGCACCACGCCGCACAACACCGTTCCGCACCGACGCTCCCGCAGTCTCGACAAATACCTGTAAGTAACAATAGTGAGTAATTGTCTTAATTATGCGAGGATCGGCGGCTTCGCGCCGCTGGGCATTCATCGAAGTTCTTGACTATGTGGGCGGGTGCGTACTAGGTTCTCGAAAACGTTTTCGGTGCTGGAGAGCGGACGCTGTGAGAACACTTATCCGAACGGCTGCCGGGGTGCTCGCGGCCGGCCTCCTGCTGGTCCCGGCGGCATCGGCCGGCGCGGCTGACTCCTACACGTTCACCAGCGCCGGCAACCCGATCCTGGCCGACGGCAGCTACTACTCCGCCGACCCGGCACCGCTCGTGGTCCCGGCGGGCGCCCCCGGCAACGACACCGGCAGCGACCAGCTCTACGTCTACACCGGGCATGACGAAGCCGGTCCGGCCGTCAACGACTTCATCATGAACGAGTGGGGTGCCTTCCGGACCGGCGCCGTGGCGTCCGGCGAATGGACGCACTACCCGTCGCTGATGCGGCCCGAAGGGGTGTTCGCCTGGGCCACGCGCGGTCGTGCGTACGCCGGACAGGTTGTTCGTGGTCCGGACGGTCGCTACTACTGGTATGTGCCGATCCATGAGGCGGCCAGCACCGCCGCCAACAAGTTCGCGATCGGCGTCGCGGTCTCCGCCAGCCCGACCGGGCCGTGGACCGATCACCTCGGCGGGCCGCTGATCTCGCAGCGGGTGCCTACCGCGAACACGATCGAGAACATCGACCCGACCATCCTCGTCGAGGGCAACCGCGTCGTCGTCTACTGGGGCACCTTCGGCCAGCTCCGGATGCTGGAGTTCGCCGCGGACATGAAGACCCCGGTCGGCACCCAGCAGACGGTCACCGGCCTCACCGGCTTCTTCGAAGCACCGTGGATCTTCAAGCGCGGCACGACCTACTACCTCGCCTACGCCGGCAACAACGCCGGCCCCACGTCGCCGTGCACCCCGGCCCACTATCACGCGTGCATCGCGTACGCCACCGCGTCCGCACCGACCGGGCCCTGGACGTACCGCGGCACCGTCCTCACGCCGGTGTCGTCCACCACCAGTCATCCCGGCATCGTGGAGTTCGCCGGTCAGTGGTACATCGCCTACCACACCGCGGACGCCGCCGGTGGCGGGCACTTCCGGCGCTCGGTGGCGATCGACCGGGTCGAGTGGGACGAGACCCTGACGCCGCCCCGGATGAAACAGGTCGCACAGACCCCGGTCCGGCAACTCGACCGCACGCCGCGCGCGAACATCGCCCAGGCGGCACGGATCACCGTCTCCAACAACCCGGTGCCCACCCAGTACTGGACCAGGGCGCTCAACGACGAAATCGTCCGGGCCAACCCGCTGCCGCCCGACATGTGGGGCACCTGGACCGGCAACAACCCGGCGCAGCAGTGGGTGCAGTACACCTGGGATCAGCCGGTGCGCGTCACCGGGTCGCAGATCGACTTCTGGAACGACCAGCCGCAGGGCAGCGGAATCGGCGTGGCCGCACCGGCCTCCTGGCGCATCCAGTACTGGAACCAGGCCACCGCACAGTGGACCGACGTGTCCCGGCCCAGCGGCTACCCGACCGGGACCGCCGGACCGCAGGCGACGACGTTCGACCCGGTCACCACCACGCAGCTTCGCGCCGTCTTCAACGCCTCCACCAACGGCAGCACCTACTCGGCCGTCGCGGTGGAGGAATGGAAGGTGCTCGCCGCGCAACCGTCGGCAGTCGCCACCCCGGAGCTGACGCTTCCGGTCGGTTCGACCCAGCTGCCGGGCACGCTGCCGGTGCAGTACGGCGCCGAGACGCTGCGACTCCCGGTCTACTGGGACGCGGTCGACCCGGCCGATGTCGCCCAGCCCGGCACGTTCACCGTACGAGGGAGCATCCTGGGCTACGCGGCAGGCTGGGTGACCGCCACCGTCACGGTCACCTAGTCCCGGAACGGCAGCCCGCCGCGGGCTATGCACCGTAGAAACCCCGCGATGCCGGCGGCAACCCAGATGCCCGCGACAGCGACCGATTCGACCCACGACACGGACAGCGTGAATCGGCCGGTGACCTCGGGTGGCAACAGCCCCCACAGCGGAGCGGCGGGGAGCACCCTGGCGGTTTGCGCCACCGGGTTGTCCACGCCGAACGCGAGGAGCCCGACGAACAGGGCAAGAGATCCATAGTTGGCCACCAGGCCTCGCAGCTTGCCGTGCGCGTTCACCGATACACCGCTCGCGATGATCGTGGTATAGGCCGACACGAGGATCAGGACGGCGATCGCCAGACACATTCCTCGGAAGGAACCCAGCGGGTGCCCGGCCCGGAGCCCGTCACCGAGGCCGGTCACCGCTCCAGCCACCGCGGCACTCGCAGCGAAGAGGACCCACTGCGCGAGGGCGGCGCCGCATGACCCGCCGCGATACCAGGAAGGTTTCACCGCACTGAGGAAATAGCCGACGGAGATGCCCTCGTCGTCCTCCCGCCCGACCGTGTTCGGGACCAGGAAATACATCACCGGGAGCGCGAGTGCCGCACAGCCGATGCACGCCGCGGCAACGCCGCCGAACGCGCCGGCACCCCCGGGGTAGACGGCGAAGCCCGACGGAACGAGCGCGGAACAGAAACCGGTGAGCGCGCCGAGCAGGAACGTGCTCCGGCTGCTCCGCACGGCGATCGCCAATCGGCGCGTCAACCAGGAATTACCATTCATCGAGAAAGTCCTCGCACGGCAGGTTGTCCCGCATGCCGACGATCCGCCACATGCCGCGGAAGTTCTGGAGGCATGCCATCAGTTCGTCGCCGCCACCCCGGCTCACCATGATCGCCACCTCCCCGGGGCGGTCGGCGCCGGTGACGTTGAAGACCTCCCCGCCCGTGACCGCGGCCTTGAGTTGCGCGACGTATGGTCTGGCGTGGGTGTAGCCGTCGCCGGCGAAGTATCTTTCCGGCAGCCTGCCGGTCGTCCCCAGCTCGTTGAGCATCTCCCTGGTCACGTCGTCCGGCGCCACCCGCATCGCCTCGTCGCGGCGCCAGTCGTACGTGTATGGCCATGGCACTCCCCGCGCGATCACCGGCGGCAGCAGCCAGCCGCCGGTGACCAGCAGAACCGCCAGGCCCGCTGCCCCTGCGGCCGGCGCGACCCGCCGCCGCAGGCGCGCCCCGCGAACCGGTTCCGGGCGAGGCCGGCCCCTGCCGAGCTCCCGGGAGCGCCGGTAGGCAACCCCCCACAACACCGCGACCCACAGCCCGATGCCGGCGACGCCCAAGGCCGGATCCGTGGCACTTTGCGGCATGCCCGGGATACTCCGACCGGTCAGGAGCACGTTGACCGCGCCGCCGGGGGTGAACGGCCACAGCCCACGGACAGCGGGATAAGTGACGGCGGTCCGCTCCACGATCGCGCCGGCCGCGAACAGCAGCAGCGCCGCGCCGGTGCCGGCCGACCGGCCGCCGGCGGCCGCTCCCAGCGCGCCGCCGAGCAGCGTCCACGCCGCAGTGCCGACCAGAAGGGTCATGACCAACCCGGCGAGCGCCGTCCCCAGGTCGGCGGGTCCTTCCGCGATCGTCGCAGTGGGCGTGGCGAGCGCCCCGAACAGCGGCGTAGCGATCAGAGCCAGCGCCGCGGTGGCACCCAGCACGGTCGCCGACAGCAGGAAACACGCGGCCGAGGCGTGCACGGCGGTCATGCCGCGCCGGTTGCCGGCCAGATGCAGTGCCTGGCCGGCTCGCGGATGCGAATGCGCGCCCAGGAGATAGGCGGCGGAGATCGTCCCGGTGACGGCCATGGCGACCTGAACGCCGTCCGTCAGGTCGGCCGCGACAGCACTCGCGGTGACCGGTGCTGAGGCGTCCCGGGCGCGGACGGCGACCTGCCCGAGAACCCAGAGGACCGCGCCGGCGTTGACCGACAACAGCAGCCGGCTGCGCGCCAGCAACGTCAGATGGGCGCGGATCCCCAAGCCCGCGGTCATCGCGGGCCCGTGTCGACGAGGCTCAGGTAGAGACTCTCCAGGTTTTCGTGCCCGGAGCACACCGACGCCGCATCGCCGGAAAGGAGCACCCGTCCCGCGGCGACGACGACGAGCGTGTCGGCGATCTGTTCGAGTTCATGGAGCAGGTGGCTCGAGACGACGATGGTCACCCCCTGGCCGGCCATGGATCGCAGCAGCCCCCGGAGCCATCGGATGCCGCGCGGGTCCAGCCCGTTGGTGGGCTCGTCCAGGAGGATCAGCCGAGCGTCGCTCAGCAGCACCCGGGCGAGGCCGAGGCGCTGGCGCATGCCCTGGGAGTATCTTCTGACCAGCTTGTCGGCGGCGTCGGAGAGGCCGACTTCGCTCAGCACCTCGTCGATGCGGCCGACCCGGTCACGATGGCCGCCCGCCGCAAGACGCAGGTTGTCCCGGCCCGTCGCCCAGGTGTAGAAGCCGGGCTCCTCGATCATGGCGGTCGTGGCGGCGGGCAACTGTCCATAGCGGACGGGAATCCCGCCCACCTCCACCGTGCCGGCATCGATCGACGCGAGGCCGGTCACCATGCGGATGGTCGTCGTCTTTCCGCTTCCGTTCGCGCCGACCAGACCCACGATCTCACCGGTCCGGGCGGTGAACGAGATCGGACCGATCCGGCGCCCGGCGCGGAAGTCATGGCAGGCGCCCGCCAGCGACAGGCGCACCTCCGGCTCAGGCGGACTCATCGGCGTGTGACGGTCGCATCGGCGTGCAGCAGGACGAGCGATCCGTCCTCGGCATATCTGGCATCGACGACGTCCTGGATCACTTGCTGGTCCGCGCCGGCTCGTATCGTCGCCACCGTGCCCTGCACCACCACCGCCCGCGTCCCGGACGGATCCAATGAGGCATTCACCGTTTCCGTCCCCTCCATCGTCCAGCCGGTGCCGGACCGCACATCCCAATACCGTACGAGCGAGCGGTGGCCGGAAGGCCCGACACTCGTCGTCTCGGCCAGCAACCCGTCGCCGGCGACATGGCACGTGCCGATATGGTCCTGTTGCACGGTCTGCTTGCGGCCCGACGACTGGTCGACGACGACCGCCCGGTCCGGGTAGACGACAGCGCTGGATGCCGGACCCGTGCAACCGCCGGAAGCACCGCGATCCGCCAGCTCCTTGATCGTCCATCCGGTGCCACTGCGTGCGACGAAATAGACGGTCGCGGACGAACCGGCCCGGCTCGCGATGACCATGCTGCCGGCAGAGCCGGGAGCGATCCGCGGCATCCTCGGATTGGCCATCGCCAGGCGCTGGGTCAGTTTGCCCTTCTGATAGCTGGCGAGAAACGTGCCCTCGAGGCGGCGCTCCAACACGACCCTGTTGCGGTCGTCCCGCTGCAGCAGGACGACGTCAGCGTCAGCCGCCGGACGTGTCGCGAACCTGCCGTCCGCGCGCACGATCGTCGCCTGCCTGGCTTCGGGACCCTGATCCGACAAGGACCCGGAGGCGACGACGTCCGGGCAGGCGGCGACGCAGGTGATATAGGCGTTCTTGGCCATGGCCTCGTCCTGCCAGGCCAATTTCCCCGCACGGTCGTACCCCAGGATCACCTCCCGGCTCAGATCGAAAACCACCGAACCGTGGGCGTCCGCGGCGACGAGGAAGGGCGCGGCGGGTGGCGCCGGTGGCGGCTTCTCGGGATCCGCGGACGAGTGATAGTTCTGCAAACCGATTGTGCCGCCGATAACTGCCGTGGCAATGGCGACGGCGAGCACCACATACTTTGTTCGCACGTTCGTCTCGATCCTCCCGGAGGACGCGTGGCTGCCGCGACTGCGATGTCAACGACAGCCACGCGCGGTTCGTGCCCTACCCACAACTACCTATTCGCGAGAGTCACAGGTTCGCGTAGGTGCTGCAGTTGGGGTCGCCCCCGCTCTGATCGAAGATGGCGTTCGTCTTCATGTAGGGGCCGCCCGATTTCGGCACGTTCTCGTTGACCGGAATCTGATACGTGTTCTCGCCGACGATGTTGTCCCCGCTGGTCCAGGCGAAGTACGTGTTCGCGCCACCGTTGTTGCGCAGGCGCATGTACACGTTGTTCTTGTCCTGCGAGTTCTCATTCAGCGTGAAGCTGTTCGACTCGACGAACCAGTAGCTGCCGTTGCTGTCGTAGTACACGGTCGTGTCGAGCGTGTCGCCGCCCGCCGTGCACTGTTCGTAGTTCGACGCGGCACTCGCCGCGGTCAACGTGACCGCGGTGAACGCCAGCGCGGCGGCGGCCACGATCAGCGGTCGCCGGACATAGTGATTTGCCGACATCTTTGCTAACCTCCGTGATGTGGATCATGGATAATTGGTTAGCGTCGAATCCACGGATAACAAGATCCGGACGCCCGCCCCCCCCAGTGGGCGCAGTTCCGGCGGTGGGCATTGCCGCAGCGAAACGTCTCGGTCGACCCTGCGGCGGGAAACTCCGAAGAAGCTCGGTCGATCGTGCGATCCGATTCGGATGTTGATGCTTCCCTCGCTCGCCAGTCACCACCCGCGCAGATACCGCTTGCGGCCGTGACGCAGGAATGGGTTTGCGTCATCCAATCTTCTGCCGGCGTCAGTCTTTCCCCGTCATACCTAAGCAGCACTGACTGACGGGACTCTATTGGCGCGCATTGATGCTCGCTACCCCGCTACCGGCGCCGAAGTCAACCCGAGCGGAATTGACCAAGGATTGTCCCTGGTGGCGGCAGCCGGATCCGTCCCAGATGTGATCCCGGTCACACCTCAGGGTCGATGATCGCGCAGTGCGCCGCGCCGACGTAGGACGAGGTCAGGCGTCCGAAGCGCCGGACGCCGCAAGGAGAACGATGGCGGCCGCCACGGCAGAGAGGGCGTTCGCCGTGGCCAGCTGGGCGTAGACAATTCCCGAATCACCGGATCCGGCGACGTGTCCGGTGGCATTCTTGCGCGCTTGCGCGCCGTACTCCTCCACCAGGGTCAGATACTTGCGGACCTCGCCCGGGGCGTCGCTTCCCAAGTCCATGGTGTCCTCCAACAGGCTGTGGCAATGTCCGGGTTCGCACTCCTCCCGGCGGACAGGTGCATTCTGCCCCTACGCGGCATAGCGGCACATCGGGACGTCACCTTAGGGAGTTTCCACGACCGCTCCACAGCGGAAGCCGGTGCGGTCCGGCAGCAGGAGAAAATCTTGCTCGGGCTGATGCACGCACCGGACCGGGCTGGGACCTTCACAGTAGGGCGGTGACCGGCGCCGCCGATCGACTACCGGGGCGGTGAGTGTGGTGCGCCGTGGCTGAGGTGACGACGGAGGCGGGGATCCGGCGGGTTGCCCGCAACCACTTCGTCAAGGCCCGGATCCGGGAACGGCGACGGCTGCGACGGCTGTGGGAGGTGATCGGGCAGCTCAGTTCCGCGCGGGACTGTCAGCTGCCGGATGACGACAGCGAAGACCTGGTGCTCGCGTTGGTCGGCCGCCTGCCCCGGGAACAGCGGGCGGTCATGGCGTTCACCTATGACGGCTGGAGTCCTGCCGAGATCGCCGAGCTGCTGGAGAAGGATCCCCAGACGGTGCGGAGCACGCTGCGGCAGGCCCGGATCGCGGTCCGACGAGCCGCCTCGAGCAGGTCAAGGCGGGCCGGATGCGGCCTCCCACGCCCTGGTCGGTGTTCGGGCGCAAGCTACGACAGCTGCTTGCCAACGCTCGCCTCCGCGCGGACCGCCTCGCCGGAGGACTGACCATGCAGCGGCAGACGTCGGCGTGGCCCGGCCTGCTACCGGCCGGGACCGTCAAGCAGCTCGCGGAGATCGACCCGGCGTCGACGGCGGTCCTGCTGGCGGAGATCGCCCAGGACGCGCGGCACGCCAGGCGGATGGCCTGGGCCCGGCTCGCCGCCGCCGTGCTGATCTTCGGTGCCTCGCTGGCGCTGTCCGCGCACTTCGTGGGGGCGGGGATCTCGGCCGGCGGCATGGTCAGCGTCGGCGGTGGCACCCTCACCGTCGTCACTCTGCTGCTGACCGGCGGTCCTTCGAGGCGGCGACCCTGAGCGGACCGGCCCGGCATCCCGGGGTGCGGCTGAGGCCGCGTCCCCGGGACACCGGGCTGGGGGAGCCGGGTTGCGGGTCAGGCGACCGGCGGTCCGGGGATGTTGAAGAACGAGGTGAAGCCGCCGACCAGGTTGAGCATGATCCGGCTGCTGATGCCGTTCTCCCGGGTGCGGGTGATGAACTGGTCGACCACCGTCCGGCCGTTGACCGTGCCGCCGCCGCTGGCCGAGATGTTGCCGGTGAGGACGCCGCCCAGGTTGATGAAGCCGCCGAAGCGGGCCGACCCCGGCGGGCGCCGGTTGAGTTGCGCCTGGTTGTTCACGCCGCGGCCGTGCAGGTGCAGTCCACCGTCGGAGGCGATGGACACGGCGACGTCACCGATGCCCCGGCCACCCAGGTTGACCCAGCCGGGACTGTCGAAGTTCCAGGTCCACACGTCGCCGTTCAGACCGCGGACGAAGACCTCGTTGCCCCGCGGTACGAAGGTGAACCCCTCGTTGGACAGCGTCGGGTTGTTGGTGGCCCACATGCCGGGCAACAACGTCCACGGCGTCACCACGGCACCGGTCCGGCCGTCCAGCACCATCGTGTACACCTGCTGGAAGCGGCGCACCACCAGGCGGACGTTCGTGGTGAGGCCGGACTGGGGCAGGATGGCCGCCGCGGTCTCGCTGTCGGTGTAGTTGCCGCCCAGGTTCACCCAGCCCTGCGGGCTGCCGTTGACGAGCAGGTTGGTCCAGACGGAGCCCTCCTCGACGTCGCGGGCGAAGATGCGGATCGCCGGTGCCTGGCCCGCGTCCGGCAGCCGTACCGCGGTGACCTCACTGTTGATCGCCAGTCCGGGGATCGGGGTGAAGCCGGTGGAGGTGTTGTAGTTGACCACCAGGTTGGTGACCGCGGTGTTGCCGGAGCGCGCGAAGACCTGTGCTCCCTCCGGCGAGATGACGGCGGTCGGGTCGCCGGTGATCTGGCCGCCGATGGAGAAGAACGAGCCGTAACTGTTGGTGGACGGGGTGCCGCGGCTGAACAGCACGCTGTTGTCCGCGCCCCGGGTGATCAGGAACAGGCCGGACGGATGAATCAGCGGGGTGCTGAACTGCGTGACCTCGGTCGGCAGGGGCGGGGCGGCGGCCGCGGCGGGAGCCGCCGGTGCCATCACGCCGGCGGCCACGAGCACCCCCGCCAGCGAACCCATCAAGGTGCGTCTCTGCATCGCGTGCCTCCAGTTCGGAAGGTTCGAAGTCAGGCGAACCTATGCAGCGGTGAACACGTCGGGCATCCGCAGAACTACGGCCTCGACTACTCAATCCACCGCGGCGCCGGCACCGAACTGCTGGCGGAGGCGCCAATGCGGAACGTGGTGGTGGGCCGGGCCGGCGAGCTGAGCCGGTACGAGCGTGGCCTGGAGCGGCTGCGCGCCGGGCACGGCGGTGTGGTGGCGTTCCGGGGTGAGCCGGGCATCGGCAAGACCCGCCTGCTCGCCGCCTTCGCGGGCGCCGGTACGGAAACCTTGTACCCGGCCACCCTCGTCGACGCTCTCGCCGAGGCGCGGCGGGTCTCGGGCGTGGCGATCTGCCTGGACGACCTGCATCGGCTGCCGCCGTCCTCCGCGCCGCTGCTGGGCGAGCTCATTCTGCTCGCCGCCGGCCGGCCGCTGCTGCTCGTCCTGGCGTACCGGCCGCGCCAGGTCGACGCCGCGATCGGCGCCGTACTCGGGCGGGCGGAGGCGTCCGCGGCGCTGTCACCCGTACATCTTCCGGCTCTTGATCTTGCGGCGACCCGGGAGCTGCTCGCGGATCTACCCGACATCGGGCGGATTCACGCCGAGGGCGGTGGCAACCCGCTCTACATGAAGCTGCTGGCCGGGTCGGCAGCGGAGGCGGCCGGCGGGCTGGTGGCGGAGATAGCGGCGCTCGGCGGTGCGGAGTTGCGCACCGCCCAGGCGGCGGCCGCGCTCGGTGGCCAGTGCACTCTGGACCTGTTGATCGAGGTGTCGGCGGACGATCCGGACGAAGCGGTCCGGGCAGTCGACGCGCTGCTGACGGCCGACGTGCTGCGGCTCGACGACGGTGAACGGCTCGCGTTCCGGCACCGGGTGGTCGCCGACGTCGTCTACCGGTACATGGCGACGGCCGAGCGGTGGACGCGGCACCGCCGCATCGATGAGGTCCTGGCCCGCCGCGGCGCCCCGGCACCGCAGCGGGCCCGGCACATCGCGGCGGCCGGTCTGAGACGGCCGGAGCATGCCGAGGTGCTGCTGACGGCGGCCGCGGGCAGTCTCGACGCCGACCCGGTGAGCACGCTGCGCTGGGCGGGCGCCGCCGGAGCCCTGATGACGGCGGGCGATCCGCGGCGGGGCGCGGCGGACACCCTGGTGGCCCGCTCCCGTCTGCTGATCGGCGACGTCGCGGGCACCCGCGACAGCCTGCTGTCGGCGTTCGCGCACGCTCCGTCCGGCGCGGCCGCGGTGTACGCGGGCCGTGCGTTGACGCTGCTCGGGCAGTACGACGAGGCCGGTGCGATCCTGCGGGACGGCCTCGCCGGTGTCGCGGACGACCCGGACTCCGCCGCGCTGCTGTCCGACCTGGCGAGCCTGCTCAGCGACGACATGGACTTCGCGTCGGCGACCCGCCATGCGACGACCGCGACCGGCATCGCCCGCCGGCACGGTGACCGGCTCCGGGAGGCGGCCGCGCTCGCCGAGCACGCGTGGGCACGCGGCCGCAGCGGGGACCTCGACTCCGCCCGTCTGGTGGTCGGCGACGCCGCCACGCTGGTCGACGCCATGTCCGACGCCGCGCTCGTCCGCGACCTGCGCTGCCTGTACCGGGTGGGTCTGACGGAAATCCTGGCGGAACAGGTCGTCGATGCCCACCGGCACCTGGCCCGCGGGGTGCGGCTGTGCCGGCGCACCGGCCAGGCACACCTGTTGGCGCCGCTGCTGGCGGCCCTCGGCGACGCGCAGCTGAGGTTCGGGCAGATGGCCGCGGCGGTACGGACCCTGGACGAGGCGGTCTTTCAGGCCGGCCGCGACGAGCTGGTGCCGTACCTCTGCATGGCCGCCGTCACCCGCGGGATGGCCCGCTTCTGGCTCGGCGAGGACGATGCCGCGGTGCTCGCCGACGCCGAGGCGGTCGAGACCCGGTGCGCCGACGCGCGCTGGTCCTGGGCCGTGCTCAGCCGGAACCTGGCCGGCCAGTTGACGGCGCTGGCCGGCGATCCGAAACAGGGCAGCCGGATACTCCTGCAGGTGGGCGGCGGCCCGCAGCTGCACCGGCTGATGCCGCTGGGCCGGGTGCGCACCTGGGAGTCGTTGACCATGGCGGCGCTCGCGCTCGGCGACGCGGCGTCCGCCGACCGGTACGCGGGACTTGCGGCACAGCATCCGACCGTGGGGTCGTCCGCTACCCGGCGGGGCGTCGCCGGGCGTGCTTTGATCCGTACCCAGGGCCGCTCGGCGCACCATGCCGAGCTCGCGCTCGCGGCCCAATCCACGCTGGCCGCCTTCGCCGGCGCCCACCACTGGCTGGATCTGGCCGGGACCGAGCTGGTCGCCGGCGAAGCCTTCCTGGCGGCCCAGCGGCCGGACCTCGCCGCCGAACACCTGGACCGTGCCGCCGACCATGCGGTTGTCCTCGGCTCCGGACGGTTGACCAGGCTCGTGACGGCGGCTCAGCAGCGCCTTCGGCTGCCGTCCGTCCCGCCCTGGGCGGTGCTGCTCACCCAGCGGGAACGAGAGGTGGCCGAACTCGCCGCCACCGGGTTGACCAGCGCGCAGATCGCCCGCCGGCTGTTTCTCAGCGTCCGCACGGTGGACACCCACCTGGGCCGCGCCTACCGGAAACTGGGGGTGTCGAGCCGGGCCGCGCTGGCAATGCTCGCCGCCGACCCGCGGCCCAGGTAGAGCCGTCACCGTTCGGTAAGGGTTTTGCGGAGCGGTGGTGCGGTCTACTGCAGGGATGAGTGTACGTCTTCTTCGCCGTTCCCGGATGTGGGTCGCTGCGGTGGTGGTGGCAGCTGTTGCCGCGGCCGGGCTCTACTGGTTCCAGCCGTGGAAACTCGTCACCGATCGGGCGGTGGACGAGGCACTCAGCGTCGTGCCGGCGCCGCCGTCCGCGTCGTCGGTGCGCGAGGTGCCGCCGCCCGGGCCGGCCGTGGTCCGGCAGGGCGAGTTCATCACCCACGAACACGACACCGAGGGCCAGGCCCGGGTGATCCGCAAGGTGGACGGCTCGCACGTGCTGGAACTGGTCGGCCTGTCCACCTCTAACGGCCCCGACCTGCGGGTCTGGCTGTCCGACCAGCCGGTGCTCGGCGGCCGGCAGGGGTGGCGCGTCTTCGACGACGGCCGGTGGCTCGAGCTGGGCCGGCTCAAAGGCAACCGAGGGGATCAGGCGTACGCGATCCCGGCCGGCACCGACCTCGACGAGTTGACGAGTGTCGCCATCTGGTGCAAGCGGTTCGCGGTGTCGTTCGGCGCGGCCGGGCTCGGCCCGGTGGCCTGACGCCGGTTCAGGGACGGGCGGCCGGTAGGCGGACCTCGAAGCGGCATCCACCGACGATGTTGCGCACGCCGACCCGGCCGCCGTGCGCCTCCACCAGACCGCGCACGATGGCCAGGCCGAGGCCCCCTCCGGTGCCGGCGGGACGGTCGCCGGGGGTGCGGGCCCGCTCACCGCGGAAGGCGACGTCGAAGACGCGGGTCAGGTCGTCGGCTCGGATGCCGCCGCAGGTGTCGGAGACGG
>NZ_BOMV01000097.1 GCF_016862375.1 Paractinoplanes rishiriensis
CCGGCCACCGAGATGTCACCGGGGACCGACAACCCGGCGTTCGGCATCTCGGCAAGCCGCGCCTGGTCGGTCTCCCGGTGCTCGATGTGGGCGATGCGGCGGTGGCCCAGCGCGGCCAGGTGCGCCACCACGAGCCCGGCACCGGCGAAATCGTCGTCGGTGACGGTGTCGTAGCCGAGCGCCGGACCGTGCCGGCCGATGACCACGGTGGGCACGGTGTCCGCGACGGCCCGCAGGCGGGCGCGGGACGAGACCGGGGCGATCAGCACCACGCCGTCCAGGCTCCGATCGATCATCGCGTCCGAGCATGTCCTGCTGCACCTTGGCGTTCGGCCAAAGCTGATCCATGAAGGGCACGGTGCGGCCGCGATTGATATAGGCGGCCAGGTCGGCCAGCGCGGGGTCGATCGTGGCGCCGGTATCGGGCAGAGCCGGCAGGCTGCCTTGCTTCTGGTTGAAAACAGACTCACCAACGTGGCGGCGGTCTTCGACGGACCGGCCGGTTCGCTGCGGGCCGCCGCCGGTGGACGTGACGGGAAGCTTCGGCTGCGGGAGGTGCGGACCGGAGCGGCGGTCGGCGGGCCGCTGCCGGTGGCGGACTGGCAGGCGGACGCGTGGCGCTGAGCCCAGACGGAGCCGTACTGGCGACGGGGTTGGGTGACGGAACCGTGCAGCTGTCGGACCTGCGCACCGGGCGGTCGATCGGTGGTCCGGTGCGCGGCGACAGCGGTCAGCAGCCGGAGATGGCGTTCAGCCCGGACGGCGCGCGGCTGGCGACCGGCGGGGCCGACGGCACCGTACGCCTGTGGGATTCGCGTACCGGTCAATTGCTCCTGGGACCGCTGAAGGGGAACGAGTATTCCGTTGTAGACCTGCTGTTCAGCCCGGACGGGAAGCAGTTGGCCGTCGTCAACGGCGGCAGCCGCGCCATCGCGTGGATGTGGGACGTGCACTCCGGCCGTCTGATCAGTGGGCCGCTGAACTCGCCCGAGGGGATGGTCTCAGCGGTGGCCTTCGGTCCGGACGGTGCGCTGCTGGCCGCGATCGGCGGCATCAATCAGCCAGTACTGGTGTGGAACCCGCGGAACGGTGCCGCCGTCGCCGGACCGCTGGCCGTCTCCACGGTGACGACCGGGGCGTTCAGCCCGGACGGCCGAACCTTGGCCCTCAACGAGGACGGCGTCGTCCGGTTGTGGGACCTCTGGCCGTTCCGGAACCCGCTGACTCACCTGTGCCAGCGTGTCGGCAGCATCAGCGCGGAGACGTGGCGCGACATGGTCCCCGGCGAGCCCGTACCGGACCCGTGTCGGTGACCCGGCGGGTCGGTCAGCGGGCGACGGCCGGACGGACGGTGGTGGTCCTGGAAACCGGGGACCGGCCGCGGCGGGTGAAGCCCCGCGCGGCGGGCACGCGGGTTTCGTCGCGCGGGGTGGCGTCCGATCTGGTGCGGTTGACGGTGCGGCGCAGGCTCGGGTGCCGGGTCTCCCACGCCTCGCGCACCCGGGAGGGCAGGTGCAGGTCGCGCCAGACCCGGCGCAGCGTGGCCGGGTTGATCAGGTCCTCGACCTCGCCGCAGCCGGCCGCCTCGCACAGGACCTGCTGGTAGGCGTGCCGCAGCTGGGCCGGGTCCTCGAGGTCGTAGCGGCGGCGGCTGGCGTGACCGCAGCTCATGTGGTGCGGCACCTCGAGGACACCGAGGCTGCTGCCGTGCAGGTCTTCGATCCGGTCGGGAACGGCGGGGGTGCGGCGTGCGGCGCTGCGGTTCTTGCGGCCGTCACGGGTGGCGACGTACGACATGACCTCAGGCTAGGGCCGCTCGAGGCCGCGGTCCTCCAACTCCCGGCCACCGGTGACGGCGGAGCAGGCTGTGGCCATTGGGTCAGGGAACGAATTTCACCTCCGGGAAGGCCGGGCTCGGACGTTCGAGCAGCCACTGCCGAAGGTGCCGCAAATGCAGATCAAAAAAGGCGAGGGGGTACGCCCGCTGGATGCGCACCGCCCGGGCCGGCGGTAGCGTGCCGATCCAGTCGGTGACCTGCTCGCCGCTCATCCCGTTGACTGCCGCGAGCTGCGGGATCAGCCACGGGTAGTCGCAGTACCCGATGTGGGTCGCGCCGGCGGTGTGCACCTGGAGCCGCCAGCCGTGCAGGAGCGGCCAGAACTCGCCGACGCCGGACTCGTCGGCGCCCGGGGTGAACGCCGCGGTCATCAGCATGAAGGGACGGTCGAGCTCGGCGGGGCGCGGGCCGGACAGCATCGGGCCGTCCAGGCTGAGCCCGGCGCGCACCCGCCGGTCGGTGTTCATCACCAGGGCGGTTGCGGTCGCGCCCTTGGAGAAGCCGAACATGCCGACGCGGTGCGGGTCGAGCGCGGCGCCGAGACCGGCCGGCAGCGGGCGGCCCTGAGCGTCGGGGTTGCGGCCGGCGGCGAGGTCCTCGATGCGGTCGAGGACGAACCGGATGTCGCGGGCGTGGTCCCAGGGCGTGACCGGAACGTCGTCGGCCGGGAGGCGGAGCCGGCCGTCGGGGAACTCGCCGAACGGGTCGTACGGGTGGTCCACGGTGACCACGACGTAGCCGTGGCTGACGAGTTCCTGGACCACGACGGTGGCCTCGGACCGCTGATCGGCGGCGCCGTGCGAGAACACGACCACCGGCCGCCGGCCGGCCGGCCGCAGCACCGGGGCTCCCTGGTGGCCGGCGGTGCGGGGCGGCGCGACGTCGGCGTCGAGCCCGGCGGACTCGAACAGCGCGTGCATCGGTGCGGCGGGCATCCACGCCTTGACGGGATGGCGCCGGGCGTCCCGGGTGGCCGGATACCAGACGTCGGCCATCAGTTCGGGGTGGTGCCCGGGCCCGGCGACGGGATCGAGGCGGGAGGTGTCGATGAGGTGCAGCGGCACGGTGCCGACGGGGTGTGGTCCGGTGGGCGGGGGCAGCATGAGCCGCTTGGGGGACGCCAGGCCGCGGCCGGCACCGAGCGGCACGGCGACGCCGGCGGCGAGCGCCGCGGTGAGCAGGTGCCGGCGGGTCAGAGAGGCGGTCATCGGTCCTCCGGGGTGTCGGTGGTCGTAGTGCCAATAGGTTTCCACAACAAACCTATCGGCGCTAGTGCGAATCCACCGCCTTGCGGCCGCCCCAGCCGGGCCACCCCCAGCCGGGCCGCCCCCAGCCGGGCCGCCCCCAGCCGGGGTGGCCCGGCCGCGATGGGTCAGGGCAGGTCGATGGGGCGCAACACCCGGTCGATGCCGTGTGCGATCTGCCGGTTGCCGCGGTTGATGTCGAACCGGTTGATCCGCGGGTTGCGATCGCTGCGGTCGGCGTCGACGAGGGCGATCCGCTGGTGCCGGCTGTGCCCGTACACCTGGACCTTGATCTTGGATCCGGTGGCCGTGGTGAGCCTGGCGCCGCCGGCCTTGAGGGCTGCCCTGCGGGTGATCGTGTTGCCCGGGACGACGTGGTAGAGCAGGACGGACTCGACGGTGTCGATGCCGAGGCCGGCGACCGCGGTGAAGGCCTTCCGCTCGCCGGGCAGCCGCCTGGTGTGCTGGAGATCGGCGACCAGCCTGCGGAACGCCAGGTCGTCGGGGAGGAACGCGGTCAGTGCGGTCTTGCCGTCGGCGAGCACGGCAACCGGGCTGGACGGCTTGGCCGCGAGTACGGCTTGCACCGCGGCGGTCAGGATGTCGTAGTCACGGCCGTTGCGGTCGAAGCCACCGGTGTCCGCGGTCAGCACGGCGGCGAGCGACCTCGTCTTCAGCGGCTTCGGGCCGTGCGCGGCGGCCGGCGCGGCGGAGAGGGCGGAGGCGACGATGGCGGCGGTCGCGACGGCGGCGGCCCGCTTACCGAGTCGGGTGATCCTCATCGTGGTGCGTCCTTCCGGATACAGGGTTGGTGGCTGCGGTGCCACCCGCCTGTACTTCGCCCGGCGCACGCCAGTTGGATGCGGGGAATCAGCGTCGGCCGCGGTGCGCGGTCGCCGCGGTGGCGGCCGCGCTGCGAACGTTGCCCAGCCACTCGCCGAGCCGCCGGCGGGCCGGCCCGCGGCGGTATCCGCCGTGCACCGCGCCGGTGGGTGGCGGATCGAACAGCGAGCCAGGACCGGGGGGCGCCGCGGCCGGCTGGGTCACGAGGGCTGCGCTCCACCGGGCGACCACCGTCTCGGTGGCGCGCGGGGCGATCCGGTGGGCGACCAGCGCCAGGTGCGAGACCACGCCGGTGGTCACCTGCCGGCGCGGGCGGCGGGCGCACGAGAGGACCGTGGCGGCCAGGCGTTCCGGTGCGTACGCGGGCGGGATCGCGCGGAGCCGGTGGCCCGAGTGGTTGGCGGCCCGCTCGAAGAACGGGGTGTCGACCGGGCCGGGTAGCAGGAGGCTGACGTGTATCCGGGGGTCGCGGGCGACCGCCTGCTGAAGGTTCAGGGCCAGCCCCCGGATGGCGAACTTGCTCATCGAGTAGAGCGGGACCATCGGATTCGGGAACAGCGACAGCAACGACCCGACCAGCACCAGAGTCCCGTGGCCCTGCGCCCGGAAGGTGGCCAACGCGGCGCGGGCGCACAGCGTGGTGCCGAGGACGTTCGTGTCCACCAGCCGGCGGATCTCGTCGACCGGCTCCGAGCCCAGCGGCCCGGCGATGCCGACGGCCGCCGCCTCGACCCAGACGTCGATCCGCCCGAACCGCTGCACCGCCAGCCGGGCCAGCGCCTCGACCGCCGCCGGATCGGCGATGTCGGCCGGTGTGATCAGCACCTGCGCGCCTCGCTCCCGGCAGTCGTGTTCGACCTGCTCCAGCGCCTCCTTGCCGCGCGAGACCAGCACCAGCCGGGCCCCCTCGGCGGCGAAGGCCAGCGCCGTCGCGCGTCCGATCCCGCTCGACGCTCCCGTGATCAACACGACCGCGTCACCGAATGTCGTTCGCCTAGTCATCACCTCCGGCGTCTACCCACTGACGCGCCGGTCAGTCCCGGCCATCCTCCCGGTGGGAGGATGGCCGCGATGGAGTCTTACGTTGAGCGTCCGCCGCTGCCGGGGCTGGCCGGGATGGTGCGGACGGTCTGGATCCAGCGCACCGGTGATACGGCGTACCGCCAGCGGCACCTGCCCACCGGCGGAGTGGAGATCCACTTTCCGATCGGTGGCGATCCGCAGCTGCTCGGACCGCTGACCGGGCCGCGCGTCGAGGTGCTGCCGGCGCGTACCACCATGGTGGGTGTGCGGTTCCGGCCGGGGGCCGCGCCGTGCCTGCCGACCGGGGCCGACGACCTGGTGGGTCAGCGGGTGGGCCTGGCGGAGCTGTGGGGGAGCGCGGTGGACCGCCTCGTCGAGGCGATCGCCCGAGCCGGTACGCCCGAGCGGGCGCTGACCGTGGTGCAGGCCCATCTGGTCCGGGAGTTGCGGGGTGCGGCGCGGGTGGATCCGCTGGTGGATGCGGCCGTGGCGGCGCTGATGCCCTGGCGCCCGGTCACCATCGACGACCTGGCCGCGCGTCTGGCGCTGTCGGTGAGCCAGCTGCGCCGCCGCTGCCTGCACGCGGTCGGGGTGAGCCCGAAGGTCCTGCAGCGTACGTTGCGGTTTCAGGGGTTTCTCGCGATGGCGCAGGCCGGCGCCGCGGCCGGCATCGCCGGGGCGGCGGCCGAGGTGGGGTACGCCGACCAGGCACACCTCGGCCGGGAATGTCTCCGGCTGACCGGCCGCACCCCGCGCCAGCTGCTCGGCGGCGACGTCGACCGGTGCGCCTGCGGGCATGACCACTCCGCCTCCTACCGGCCCTTCCTGGCGACCCGCCCGCGCGCCTGATCGTGCGCGATTTGTTCAAGCCCCGGCCGCCGGGACGCTCGTAGCTTCTTCCGGCATGAGCAAGGTTTTCAGCGCCCTGAGTGTCTCGGTCGACGGCTACCTCACCGGTCGCAACGCCGGCACCGGTCGGGGGCTCGGCGACGCGCCGATGCTGTTCGACTGGTACTTCGACGGCGACACGCCCAGCCAGGTGCTCGACGGGTTCCGGCTCAGCGCACCCAGCGCCGGCGTCTTCGACGCCCTGGCCGCTCGGATCGGTGCCAGCCTGGCCGGGCGTAACACGTACGACGACTCCGGCTGGTCGGCGGGCGGCACCCCGCACCCGGCGGCCCCGCTGGTGGTGCTCAGCCATCGCCCGCCGCCGGAGCGCCACGACCGGCAGATCTTCGTGAGCACCGGCATCCGGGACGCGATCGCCGCGGCTCGCGAGGTCGCCGGCGGCAAGGACGTCGCGCTGATGGGCGGCGGCGTGGTCACCGAGGCGCTCAAGGAGGGCCTGCTCGACGAGGTGGTCCTGCATCAGGTGCCGATCCTGCTCGGCGGCGGCCGGCCGTTCTTCCAGGCGCTGCCGGCGCACGTACGGCTGCACCTGGTCGAAGCGGTGCCGGCCCCCGGCGTGACGCACCTGCACTACGAGGTGGCCCGATGATCCTGGTCACCGGCGGGCTCGGCATGATCGGCGCGCACACCGCACGGGCTCTGGCCGACCTCGGGCACGAGGTCGTCGTCACCGCGCACGACCGGACCGAGGTTCCGCCGTTCCTGGCCGGCCAGGTCACCGTGGAACGGCTCGACGTCACCGACCGGAACGCGTTCCTGGCCCTGGCCGATCGCCACGACATCGGCGACATCGTCCACCTGGCCGGCGGCATTCCCGGTGCGGATCCGGTGTCCTTCCTCGGTGCCGAGCTGGCCGGCCTGCTCAACGCGCTGCACGCCGCCCGTGTCTGGCGAGTTCGCCGGTGCGCGGTGGCCAGCAGCCTCGGGGTCTACCTAGGCCGTACCGAGATTCCCTGGCACGAGGATCTCGCCCTGCCCACCGCACGGCTGCCGCACCTGATCATCGCGTTCAAGAAGGCCGCCGAGCCGCTCGTCACGCACGGCCTCGACGGCAGCGGCGTCCAGCCGGTGGTGCTGCGGATCGGCAGCACGTGGGGCCCGTTGATGGACCCGGAAAGCCCGTTCAACCGCATTCCGCCGTACCTCAGCGCCGTTCTTCGCGGTGAGCAGCCCGGTCCGCTGCACGCCGACGACGGCGGCGACCACTGCTACGCGCCCGACGCCGGCCGCGCGATCGCTCTGCTGATGAACGCGCCGAACCTGCGGCACGACACCTACAACGTGTCCAGCGGCCGGCCGTTCACCAACCGCGAGTTCGTCGGTGCGGTGCGGGCCGGCACGCCGGGGGTGCGGCTCGACCTGCGTCCTGGGCGGCGGGACGGGCCCGGCGACGACCCGTATCTCGACATCACCCGCCTCACCCAGGACACCGGCTTCGTGCCTGCCTTCGATATCGCTGCCGCGGTTGCCGACTACGTCGCCTGGCGAGCCGGCAACCTCCGCTGAGGGTGCGGATCAGCGCAGCGGCGGGTTCGCCAGCCGGACGAGTTCCTCGGCCTGCTGCGGGAACCAGGCGCCGGCGGCCGGGTCGGCGGTGCCGCCGCGGGCCGGGTCGACGCCCGTGCCGGTGCCGCGGTCACACTGGCCGTCGGACTGGCCGGGGGTCTTGACCCACAGGAAGGCGTCGGCCAGCGGGTCGCCGGTCCGGGTGGTCGGGCGCAGGCCCAGTCCGCGGTCCGGCGGGTTGCACCAGGTCTGCGGGTCGGGCCAGGTGACGCCGGCCGGCGCGGCCCACGGTCCCTGTCCGTTGCGGCTGGTGTCCACGATGAAGTGGGCCAGGCGGCGGGGCGAGACGTCGCCGACGTTGGCGGCGTACCAGGCGTCGCTGAGCGGCCAGGTGCTGAAGTCGCCGGGGCTGGCCGGGTAGTACTGGCTGGCGCACTGTTCGAAGTGGCCGCGCGCCTCGGCCGGCCCCTGGGTGCCGTAGTAGACGCACTTCGAGATCCAGTTGCCGAACTTCAGCTGCCGTTCGGTCGTCTCGTAGTTCGACACGTTGAGGAAGAAGCCGTCGGCCTTGCGCACCCCGGCCTTGACCAGGCGGTCGGCGATGTCACCGACGCCGAGCCAGGCACTGTGCGTGCCGTCGAGGTAGACGCTCGTCCGGGGCAGGGCGGCAAGGCGGTCCACCGCGTAGTTGAGCATCGCGAACCGCTCGGCGGCGGCGGTCGCCGGGTCGGCCTCGTCCGGCTGGCACCACTCCTGGTTGCCGTTGATCGTGGTGTACCAGGGGATGATGCCGAGGCCGTCCGGCTCGAGCACGACGGCCGCCCGCTGCCCGCCGAGGCCGGCGGCGAACGCGTCGATCCACGCCTGGTACTCGGCCACCGAGGTGGCGCCGCCGGCGGAGTACTGCGAGCAGTCCCGGAACGGGATGTTGTACGCGACGAAGACCGGCAGCTTCTTCTTGGCGGCGGCCCGGCGCGCCTCCGCCTTGATCGACTGCGTCAGCGTGCGGCCGGAGCCGCCGGTCACCCAGACCGCCTGCGGGGTTTCGATCATGGTGCGGATCTGGCCGGCCAGGGCGCGCTGACCGGCGGCCTTGAGCTGGGCGATCTGCTGGACGGCGCCGGGGTCGGGCCGCGGCGTATAGAACCGGGTGCCGTCCGGAATCACGGCACTCGCCGGGGAGGAAATCAAGATCAAGGCTGCCGCGGAGGCAGCGAGCGCGGTGGTCACCAGCCGCGCGGAACGGGATATCGACACGTCGGACTCCTGATCGGACGACGGTGGGAGCGTTCCCATCCTTACGCCCGCGCGACGCCTCTGGCAACCGGCTCCGCCGATCCCGCAACTTCCGGAATTACTCCGTAAGTTGTTGACATCGTTCCGGCGCGGTATCGATACTTCTGCCCATCGACGGCTGTCGAACGCCGTGGCTCGAGGAGGTCCCGTGAGCAGGAGTCCTGACCAGCGCCGGAAGCGGACGCGAATCGCCTGGCCGGCAGCGGTACTGCTGTTGGCCGGCGGCGCCGCGATCGTCCAGTCGACCACGCCGGCCGCCGCGGCCGAGACCACGCTGCGGGCCGCCGCCGCCAAGGCCGGCCTGTTCTTCGGGGTCGCCGCCTCGCCCGGCCGGCTCAGCTCCATCGTCGGCCAGGAGTTCAACCAGCTGACGCCCGAGAACGACATGAAGCCGTCCACGATCGCCACGTCCAGCGGCGGGCTGCAGAACACCGGCAACGCGGACACCCTGGTCAACCACGCCCAGACGAACAGCATGCTGGTACGCGGCCACACGATGGTCTGGCACTCGCAGGCCGGTGCGCTGCAGGGTGCCAGCCAGGCGACGCTCAATACGTTCATCGGCAACGCGCTGACCCGGTGGGGCAACAAGGTCGCCTACTGGGACGTCGTCAACGAAGCGCTGGACGACAACAACACCGGCAACCGCCGTACCCAGTGGCCGCACAGCCTCAACCGGGACGCGAACGGCGACGGCGACCTCTTCGACGCGACCGACACCGACGTCATCCGGGACTCGTTCACCCGGGCCAAACAGGTCGTCCAGGCCAACGGGCTGACCACCAAGCTGTGCATCAACGACTACGACGTCGAGGGCCTGACGGTCCGGGGCGGCACCGCCAACCGCAAGGCCAACGCGCTGTACGACATCGTCCGGAACTACCGGCAGCTGATCGACTGCGTCGGGTTCCAGGCGCACTTCAACGACAACCCGAACAGCATCATCTCCGACGACCTGCAGGCCAACATCCAGCGGTTCGCCGACCTCGGCGTCGAGGTGCACCTCACCGAGCTGGACATCGACGACGACCTGAGCAACAACGACATCGGCCAGGGTCAGGCGGACAACTACCGCAAGGTCGTCCGGGCCTGCCTGAACGTCGCCAAGTGCACCGGCATCACGGTGTGGGGCATCGCCGACAGCGAGTCGTGGCGGGCGTCCGAGCGGGGCCTGCTGTTCACCGGCAGCAGCGGCAACTACCAGAAGAAGGCCGCCTACACCGCGGTGCTGGACGAGCTGAACAAGGGCCGTGGGGGTTCGTCCTCCACCCCGCCGGTGCCGCCGTCCGACCCGCCGTCGTCGTCGCCCAGTTCCCCGCCCGCTCCGGCCGGCTGCACGGCGACCGTCTCGCTAAACTCCTGGACCGGCGGTTTCGTCGCCACCGTGACGGTCACCGCCGGGTCGGCACCGGTCAACGGCTGGTCCGTCGGCGTGACCCTGCCCAGCGGCGCCACCGTGTCCAACTCGTGGAACAGCTCCGCCACCGGCACCAGCGGCGCCGTGCGGTTCGCCAACGCGAGCTACAACGGCCGCCTCGGTGCCGGGCAGTCCACCGAGTTCGGCTTCCAGGGCACCGGCTCGGCCGGCAGCCTCACGCCCACGTGCACCGCCACCTGACCGGCTCAGTCCAGGCACCGGTCCAGGAGGGCGAGCAGGGCCGGCGGTCCCCAGCAGCACGATGTCACCGAGGCTGATGACCTTACCGATCGGAGCGACCGGCATGACGTCAACAGATCAAGGTACGTGCCGGTGGCGGGATGGAACTACCCTGTGTCCACAGTGTTGGTTGCGCGAACACGGGGGGTTTCGTGCACAGCCGGCTGGGGCTGCGGACCGAGGTGCGCCCGCTCGATGACGCCTGGAGCGTCCTCGAGGCGGGGCGGTGGCTGCCGTCGCCGGGCGCGCTGTCGCCGGGTTCGCTGCGGGCGATCTATCCGGACGCCCGCTGGGACTGCGCGGTGGTGCTCGCCCGGCTCGGCGAGCGGCCGGTCGGATACCTGGCCGTGCACCGGCGCCGCTTCGGTCCGTGCCGGGACGCGGACTACGACCTCACCCGGGTGTTGGGCCTCGACGGCGAGTACGCGTACCTGGGTGGCCGGCACGACCTGGCCGCCGGTGTGGTTCTCGCCGACCGGCCCGGAGCCGACCCCGGCGAGGTGCGGCGGGCGCTGCTGGCCGGCGGTCTGGCCGAGGTCGGGCGCGCGGGGATCGGCGCGGCGGCCCTGTACGTCCCGGACAGCGAGGTCGCCGACTTCGCCGCCGCGCTGGGCGCGGGCTGCGTGGTGCGCCGGCTGGGCAGCGCCGCCGTGCTCGACCTCGCGGAACCGGGCTATCCGGCCGGGCTCCGGCGGTCGCGGCGCAAGCTGGTCCGGCAGGAGCGGCGGCGCCTGGAAGCCCTGGCAATGACCGTGACCGAGGTGCCCGCGGAGGGCGCGGCCGGCGGCGCGGCGCCGCTGATCGCCGCGGTGCGGCGCGGGCACGGACTGCCCGACCATCCCCGGCTGGTGGCCCACCGCCTCGGGCAGTGGCTGGCCTGCGGCACCGGCGAGCACGTGGCGTTCGAGGTGCGCGACCGGGCCGGAATGCTGCTGGCCGTGTCGTTCGGCTGCCGCGCCGGCGACCGGCTGGACATGTACGACATCGGCCTGGTCGCCGAGCACGAGCACCGCCATCTCGCGTACGCGGCGGCCGGCGTGCACGGCCCGATCCGGCACGCGGAGCGGCACGGCTGCACCACCATCCACCTCGGACTCTCCTCGAGCGCGCCGAAGGTGCTGCGCGGCGCCCGCCTGGTCCCGGTCTGGGGTCTCGCGAATCCGGGAAAGGAATGAATGTCATGGATGTCGACCGGATCGTCCGGAACGTCTGGAGGACCGTCCTGGAAACCGACCGGGCGCAGGACGACGACAACTTCTTCGCGCTCGGCGGCGACTCGCTGAGCGCGATGCGGCTGATGGAGCAGGTCGAGGCCGCCCTGGCCATCGAGTTCCCGCTGCGTACGCTGCTCACCGACGGGCGCCTGTCGGCGCTGATCGCGGCCTGCGTGCAGCTCCATGCCGTCCGCTGAGTCGTCGTTCGCTGGGCCGGCGGCCACGCTCGCCGGCCTGGTGGCGGCGACCGTCGCCCGGCACCCGGACGCGATCGCCGTCGAACTGCCGGACGAGGCGGTCACCTACCGCCGGCTCTGGGACCTGGCCGGCGGCGTCGCGTGCCGGTTGGGTGCGGCCACCCGGGTGGGGCTCGAGGCGGGTGGCGGCCTGGCGACGTACGCCGGCTATCTCGGCGCGCTGCGGGCCGGCGCGGCCGTCGTGCCGGTCGATCCGCGCCAGCCGGCCGGGCGGGCCGCGGACATCCTCCGGCGGGCCGGCGTCGACGCGTTCGTGTCCCGGGGCGACGTCGAGAGCTACGGCGGCGAGGCGCGGCAGGAATCGGGCGCGGTCGCCTACATCCTGTTCACCTCGGGGTCCACCGGCGTGCCCAAGGGCGTGCCGATCACCCACCGGAACGCGCTCGCCTTCCTGGCCACCGCCCTGGACCGGTATGAACTCGGGCCGGGCAGCAGGGTCAGCCACACCTTCGCGCTGACCTTCGACATGTCGGTCCTCGATCTGTTCGGGGCCTGGGGTTCCGGCGCGACGCTGGTGGTGCCGTCGCCCGGCGAGCGGCTGCTCCCGGTCGACTACGTGGTGGGCCGCCGGCTCACCCACCTGGCCGCGGCGCCGTCGCTGGTGTCGCTCGCCATGCGGACCCGGATGCTGTCGCCGGGGTCGATGCCCGATCTGCGCTGGAGCCTGTTCGCCGGCGAGGCGCTCCGGCAGGACCAGGCGGCCGCGTGGTCGGCGGCGGCCGCCGGCAGCGTGGTGGAGAACATCTACGGCCCGACCGAGGCCACCGTGGTGTGCCTCGGTTACCGGCTGCCGGCCGCACCGGGTGACCGGCCGGTCACCCGGAACGGCACGGTGCCGATCGGTGCCGCCCTGCCGGGCGTCGACACGCTGATCCTGGACGACCGGGGGCGTCCGGCGGGCGAGGGCGAGTTATGCGTACGGGGTCCGCAGCGCTTCCACGGTTATCTGGACCCGGAGGATGACGCCGGCCGGTTCGTCGAGTTCGCCGGGGACGGTCCGGCCCGCGGGGTCCCGCCCGGCGTCCGGCCCGCGGATCGGCACTGGTACCGCACCGGCGACCAGGTGCGGATCGAGGACGGTTCGATCGTCTACCTCGGACGGCGGGACCGGCAGCGCAAGCTCCGCGGCCACCGGGTCGAACTGGGCGAGGTGGAGGGTGCGCTGCGGACCGTGCCCGGCGTGCTGGACAGCGCCGTCGTCTGGCGGGACACCTTCGACGGTGGTGAGTTGCTTGCGGTGTGCACGGGCGAGGAACGGCCGGAGCCGGTGCTGCGGCGCGCCCTGAAGGAGCGGCTGCCCGCGTACCTCGTGCCGGCGGGCCTGCGCTGGGCCGCTCAGCTGCCGCTCAACGCCAACGGCAAGACCGACTACGCGGCGGTCCGGGCACTGTGGCCGTGACGGCGGAGCCGCGGCTCGGGGTGGTCTTCGACGAAGGCGCCGCGACCATTCAGGACGTCGTGGCCGCCACCCGGGGGCTGGCCGAACCGGTCTTCCTGGCCCCGGACACGCCGTTCAACCGGACCATGGCTCCCATGCTGGGCGCGCTCGGCGCTGTCGACGCGGACATCCGGTCGGCCCGCGCCGCAGGTTTGGCGGGCGTTCTCACGTACAGCGAAACGCAATTGACCTTGACCTGCCGGCTGGCCACCGAGCTCGGCCTGCCCTTTCACCGCCCGCGGACGGTGGAGCAACTGACCAGCAAGCTGGCGCAGCGCCGAAGCCTGGCGGCCGCGGGGGTGGAGACCGTGCGGGTGGCCCGCATCGACCGGGTGGGCGACTGGCCGGCGGCGGTCGCGCAGGTCGGTCTGCCGCTGGTGCTCAAACCCTGCCGCGGTCAGTCCAGCGCGCACACCCACCTGATCGAGGACACCCGCGCGGGGGAGCGGCTGGTCCGGCTGATCCTGGCCGAGTCGCCGCCCGGCACCGTCCTGCTGGCCGAGGAGTTTCTCGCCGGCCTGGACTGTGCGCCGCTCGGCGACTACGTCTCGGTGGAGAGCGTCGTGCAGGACGGCCATCCGGTGCACATCGCGGTGACCGGCAAGCTTCCGCTGGCCCGGCCGTTCCGGGAGACCGGCCAGTTCTGGCCCGCCGCCCTTACCAAGTCAAACCAGGATGCCGTACGCGCGCGGACCAGCGCGGCGATCCGGGCGTTGGGCGTACGCGACGGCGTGACGCACACCGAGCTGAAACTGACCGCCGGAGGTCCACGGCTGATCGAGGTCAACGGCCGGCTCGGCGGCAACATCAACGAGCTGTCGCTGCGCGCCGGCGGCCCGGATCTGGCCCGGGCCGCCGCCTCGATCGCGCTGAGCCGGCCGGTAGTCGTCGCGCCGCACACGCCGGACCGCGTGCACTTCCAGCTCACCCACCCGGCACCGGACCGGGTGGGCGAACTGGTGCGGGTCACCGGCGTCGAGCGGGTCCGCGCCCATCCCGCGGTCCGGCGATACGTACCCCGGATGCGTCCCGGCGACCGGCTCACCGGCGCGGTCGCGACCCGCAACGTCGACCTGATCTGCGGCGACGCCGCCACCGTGCCGGAGATGGTGACCGCGGTGGCGGAGCTTGCCGCCCTGTCCGGGTACGTCTTCGACACCCCGGACGGCCGGGTCACACTGACCGGCGCGCAGCTTGCACAGTGGCTGCCGGGGTAGGCGGATCGCGCACGCGCGGTCCGGCCACGGCCAGTTCGGGTTGTGGAGCTCGCCTCTCGGTGGTCGACGGGTCAAGATCTGTCGGGTGCGACTCGAAACGGGTGCATTTGCGGCGGTCAGCGGCCGCCGCGGCTTCGGCAGCACAAAGGCTGGCCCGCGCCGGTGGGCGAGGATCCACAAAGCGGCACTATGGGAGAAGGTCCGGTGCCGGCGGCGACGCGATTGCCTCGCGGTCGGTGACCGGGGTGGCGTCGCCGGTGAAACTGTCCAGGTCGGTTACCACCTGGCCGGGGAACAGGTCGGCGGCGATCCGGGCGGACAGCTCGGCCACCGGCGGCGGGGTTCGGCCGGCTAGCGCGATCAGGTTGCCGAAGCGGCGCCCGGCCAGCACCGCGGCGCTCGTCAGCAGGCAGGCGGCGGGGAGCGCGGCGCGGATCGTGGCTACCTGGCCACGGGCGTAGCGCAGCGGCGCCGTCGACGAGGATGCGGGCGGGCCCGCTGCCGTGGGTGGGCCGTCGGCGATGTTGGCGATCAGCCAGCCGGGTGGGGTGAGCACCCGGGCGACCTCTCGGGCGAACTCAACCGAGGTCAGATGGGCGGGAGTGCGGGCGCCGGCGAACACGTCGAGGACCACCAGGTCGTACGCGGCTTCCGGGAGGCCGGCCAGGGCGGCGCGCGCGTCTGCCACGCGTACCTGGACCTGGTCCTCTGCTTTTAAGGGCAGCCGGTGCCGGACCAGCTCTACCAGTTTCCCGTCTACCTCCACCACCAGCTGTGCCGAACCGGGACGGGTGGCCGCCAGGTAGCGCGGGAGGGTGAGTGCGCCGCCGCCCAGGTGCAGCGTGCGTATCGCCCGGCCGCGGGCGGCGACCACGTCGATCGCGGCGGCCATCCGCCGGACGTACTCGAATTCCAGGTGGGCGGGGTCGGCGAGGTCGACATGGGACTGCGGGGCGCCGTCCAGCAGGAGGGTGTACGCGGTGGGGCGGCCGGCGTCGGCGATCAGCTCGGCCACCCCGGAATCGACGGTCTCGACCAGCCGCTCGGACGGCTGCCGCAGTCGGTCGAGCCGGCGCTTCCAGGCCAGCAGGTATTCCGCGGCGCCGTCCGGATCCGGCACACCCGTCATGGTTTCCACCGTCGGTCGGTACGTGAAAGGGGCGCCCACCTCGCGGTGAGCGCCCCTCGAACTTACCTACGGACTAGCGGTAGGTGATGTCGCTCTTGTTCACCTTGCAGTTGGCGTCGTTCCAGCCTTCGCCGATGTACTTGGGCTCGCTGCCCTTGGCGACACCCGTGTACTTGCCACAGGCGACGATGGTGCCGCCGATGGCCGTGACGCGGGTGATGGTGGCGGTGTCGCCCCAGTTGCTGTTGATGCCGGCCAGCATGTCGATGTTGTTCACCAGCACGTTGTCGATCTTGACGTGGCGGGTGTACGAGCTGGTGCAGTTACCGCAGCCGCGGTACAGCTTGCCGGAACCGTTCAGGTAGAAGCCCGAGATGTTCACGGTGCCGTTGCCGTTGTGCTGGAACGTCTTGTCGCTACCGTTGCGCGCGCCGCCGCCGATGACGTAGCTGGTGCCGCCGCCGGTGCCCTTGAAGGTCGCGGCGTCCTCGCCGATGTCGTTCCACCACACGTTGCGGATGGTGCAGGTGCCCTCGCAGTGCACGCCGTCACCGGCCGGGGAGCCGAGGATGACGTTCTGCAGGGTGCCACCGTTGGCGATCTTGAACATCGGGTCCTGGGACTCGTCCTGCGAACCGTCACCGATGCAGCAGTAGGTCTTCATGCCACCGTCGAAGGTGCCCGAGACGTTGACCGTGCCGGAGATGCTCACGTTGCCGGTCGAGGACGGCCACTGGCCGGTCGGCGTGCCCGGGTTGCTGGTGGGCGGCGGGGTGGTCGGGCCGGTGGTGGGGCCGGTCGTCGGGCCGGTCGTCGGGCCGGTGGTCGGGGTCGAGCCGCCACTGGAGTAGGTCTCGAACTCGGCGATCCGCGGCGCGCTGGACGCGCTGGTGATGTCGAAGGTGAGCTTCTTCAGCGACGTCGAGGAGAAGTTGATGGTGCTCGGGGTGCCGCTGCCGCTGGCCAGGACGGAACCGTTGTCGGCGTTGAGCACGCGCCAGGCGCTGATCGAGCCGCCACCGGAGGCGGTCCGGATCACGGCCGAGGACACCGAGGTGGCGCTGCTCCATTTGACCGACACGTATCCGGTCGAGCCGTTCGGCGCCCAGTAGGTGCCGGTGTTGCCGTCCTTGACGTTGCCGTAGCTGGTGCCGCTGGCCTTGCTGGAGCCGTCGGCGCCGCCGTTGAGGCTCAGGTTGTCGGCGGCCATGGCTGGGGATTGTGGCAGCGTCAGCATGATCGCGCCGGTGGCAGCAGCGGTGGCACCCGCGGCTATCCAGCGCAGGGCGACTGATCGTCTCATCCGTGTCTCACCTTAATCGTTCAAGTCTGCGGGCTGGCAGGAAAGCGCTTTCCAGCGGAGAATAGAGACGCCTCGATGTGTTTGACAAGGAGTTGCAGGATTTGCAGTAATCCGGGTCCCAGAATGGGCAAGTGTGATGTACATCATGCCCGGGGCTGACCCAATTTGCCGGTATCACCGCGGCGAAGCATTCAACCCGTTCGCACTCAGTTTCGGGCTGTTCAGGTCGATTTGGATGTAGGAGTGCACGTTTATGGTCTGACAGAGGAGTAGTGACGTGCGGCAGAGCGTTGTCAACCGGGCCGCGGCCGTCGCGCTCGCGGTTGTCGCCGGACTGCTGGTGCTGAGCGTGCTGCTGCTCGGCCGGGCGGTCGATCAGCAGCGGGTGGCGCAGGAGCGGCAGGCGGAGTTCAAGGCGCTGGGTCTTCAGTTGCAGGCGGCGTCGGATTTCCTGACCAACCAGGCTCGTGCGTACGCGGTGACCGCGGACCGCAGGCACCTGGACGCGTACTGGCGCGAGATCGACGAGACCAAGACCCGGGACCACGTGATCAACCGGCTGCAGCAGCTCGGCGCCGAGCAGGCGGAGCTGGACCTGGTGGCCGAGGCGAAGGCGAACTCGGACGCGCTGGTGGCCACGGAGACGCGCTCGCAGCGGCTGGTGCTGGAGGCCGGCGGCGCCGCTCCGGCCGAGATGCCGCCGGCCATCGCCGAATACACCCTCGGTGCCGCCGACCGGGCGCTGAGCGGGACCGGGAAGCTGGCGGTGGCGCGCCGGATCATGTTCGACGCCAAGTACGACGCCGACAAGGCGGTCATCTCCGGACCGCTGGTCAAGTTCCAGGACACCCTCAACCAGCGCGCCCAGCAGGAGGTCAACGACAGTGCCGGCCGCATCGGCACGATGGTCCAGCTGCTGTTCGGGCTGGCCGTGCTGGTGCCGGCGGTGATGGGTGCCGTGCTGTACCTGCTGCAGTCCAAGGTCGGCCGGGTGGTGGTCCGGTACACCCGGACGCTGGCGTCACGCGACCCCAACGACCTGCTGTTCCGGATCGAGCCGGCCGGCTCCCGCGAGCTGCAGGAGCTGGGCGGCGCGTTCAACGACGAGCTCGACCGCAGCCTCAACCTGGTGCGGACCGTGGCCGGCAGTGCGCAGGCGCTGGCCTCGTCCGCCAACGAGCTGTCGCTGACCAGCCAGCGGGTCGCGGTCCGGGCGGAGCAGGCCAACACCGGCACGGCCGAGGTCTCCGCCGCGGCGAACCACGTTTCCGCCAACGTGCAGACCGTGTCCGCGGGCGCGGTGCAGATGGGTGCGTCGATCCGCGAGATCGCGCAGAACGCCGACGAGGCGGCCCGGGTCGGTGCCGACGCGGTGACCGTGGCCGCGTCGACCAACGAGACGGTCGCCAAGCTGGGACAGTCCAGCGCCGAGATCGGCAACGTCATCAAGGTGATCACGTCAATCGCCGAGCAGACCAATCTGCTGGCCCTCAACGCCACGATCGAGGCGGCGCGGGCCGGCGAGTCGGGCAAGGGTTTCGCCGTCGTGGCCAGCGAGGTCAAGGACCTCGCCCAGGGAACCGCGCAGGCCACCGAGGAGATCTCGTCGCGCATCCAGGCGATCCAGTCGGACACCAGCGCCGCCGTGGAAGCGATCCGCCAGATCTCCGACGTCATCGAGCGGATCAACGACTATCAGACCGCGATCGCCGGCGCGGTCGAGGAGCAGACCGCCACGACCAGCGAGATGAGCCGCAACGTCACCGAGGCCGCGGACGGCTCCGGGCGCATCGCGGAGAACATCTCGTCGGTCACCGAGGCCACCCAGGCGGCGGTCACCGAGATCGCCGAGGCCAAGCGGGCCGCGGCGGCACTGGCCGGGATGGGCGCTCAGCTGGAGGCGCTGGTCGGCGGCTACCGCTACTAGAGTTCTCCGCAGGAATGCGATGGTTTCGCGGAAGTGTCCGGGTTGCGACGCTAGGTTGTCGGTGTGGATCGACGGCACCTGCTGACCCTCGGGATCGGCGCCGCGATCGGTGGGGCCGGCTGCGACCGGCGGCCGCCGCCCAGCGTTCCCACCGGGCCGGTCGTGGCGAAGCTGGCCGACACGGTCCATCCCTCCAACCCGTCGGTGGCGGCGGAACGCTACTTCGCCGAGCAGGTGGCCACGCTGACCCAGGACCGCTACCGCATCGACGTGGCGGCCGGCGGCCTGCTCGGCGACGACAGCCGGGTCAACGAAATGGTGCGGACCGGTCAGATCGCGTTCGCGAAAACGCTGGTGAACAATCTTTCGGCGTACGACAAAAGGCTTGGTGTGCTGACGCTGCCGTTTGCGTTCTCCGGTGAGCAGGAATGCATGGCGGCGCTGAACGGTGAGCTGGGCCGGCGCTGCACGGCGATTCTCGACGAGTCCGGCCTCATCGTGCTGGCCTATTTCTATGCCGGTGAGCGCAGCCTCTACAACGGCAAACGCCCGATCCACACCCCGGCCGACGTGCAGGGCCTGCGCATTCGGGTGCCGCAGAGCATCGTTTCGATCGACATCGTCAATGCCATGGGCGGCAGTGCGGTGCCGATGGCCAACAACGAGATCCTGTCCGCGCTCCAGGAACAGGTGGTGCACGGGGCCGAGAACAACCCGGTCTTCTATCTCACCGAGGGGCACGCGCTCTATGCGCCGTACTACTCCCGGACCCGTCACCAGCAGAGCATCGACGTGCTGATCGCCAGCCGCAAATGGTTGTCCGAGCAACCGGCCGACGTGCAGGGCGCGATCCGGGAGGCCGGGCGCCGGACACAGACCGAGGAGATCCGGCTCTGGCGCCAGGGGGCGGCGCGCGCCGCGAAACGCGCCAAGGACGAGGGCGCGATCGTGAACGACGTCGACATCGCGGCCTTCCGGCGGGTACTCGCGCCGGTCGTCCGCGAGCACCGCGGAACCTTCGGCGACCTGGCCTCGCTGCTGCCCGACGCTTGACGGCCATCGTGCGCCGGGGTTCTCTTGGGCGTGCGCGTGTCGACGGGGGGATCGGTGCTGGCCCGCCGGTTCGAGGAACGCATCGCCTTCCTGCGGCGGCTGCCGGATGCCGGCTGGCGGGTGCTCTCCGCCTACACCGCGGTCCGGCTGCTGTCGGCGCTGGTGCCGGCCGGCACGGCGCTGGCCACCGAGGCCCTGCTGAACGGGGCGGTACGCGACGCGATCCTGCTGCCGCTGCTCGCGCTCAGCGGGATCCTGCTGGCCGGCCAGTTGGGCACCGTGGCGGAGCCGCCGTTCCGGGCGGTCCTGGAGGGACGGATCAACGGCGCGCACCGCAGCCGGCTCGCCGCCCGGGTGGCCGGTGCCGGCACGATCAGCCGGCTCGAGGACGCGGCGGTCCAGGACCTGGTCCGGACGGCGACCGCGGATCCGATGGACTGGGTGGAGAAGACCCCGGCGGACGGCGCCCTGACCGAGCTCAGCCTGCTGATCCGGTTCGTCGGCCTGTTCTCCGCGGCCGCCGTCGTGGCGCGCTGGTCGCTGTGGCTGGTGCCGCTGATCGTGCTACCGGCCATGCTGGTGCGGCTGATCACCGTACGGCAATGGGTGACCCACTACCGGATCTGGACCGCGGGGATCAGCCACAGCCGGCGTTACCTCTACTGGGGTGAGGTGTCGACCACCGCGGCCGAGGGCAAGGAGCTCCGGGTGTTCGGGCTGGCCCGGTGGCTGATCGGCAAGCACCAGGGCCACATGCATCAGCATCTCGACCCGGTGTGGGCGGACGATGCGCGCTCCGCCCGGGTGGTGAGGCTGCGGCTGGTCGTCACCGCGCTGCCGCTCGGCACCGCGTACCTGGTGGTCGGGATGGGCGCCGCGCGGGGCGAGGGCGCCGTCTCGCTGGCGGCCGCGGTGCTGGCCGCGGCCTGGGGCATCTTCACGACGATGGGGCAGGCCGGGGACGCGGTCAACACCGAGGGCGCCCGGCCGGTGCTGCGGGCCGACCGGGCACTCGACGACGCGCTGGGCCGTCCGCCGGCCGCCGCGCCGGAGACCGGCCGGAGCCCCGTGGCGCCGGGCGCGCCGCTGATCCGGTTCGAGCACGTCAGCTTCCGGTATCCCGGTGCCGACCGGCCGGTCCTCACCGACGTGCACCTGGAGATCCGGCCGGGCGAGATGCTCGCGCTGGTGGGCATGAACGGGGCCGGCAAGTCGACGCTCACCAACCTGCTGGCCGGCCTCTACCCGCCGACGTCGGGCCGGATCACCGCGGACGGGGCCGGCATCGAGACGATCGACCGGTGGCAGCGGCGGATCTCGGTGGTGTTCCAGGACTTCGTGCGCTACCCGCTGTCGCTGCGGGACAACATCGTGCTGGGGCAGGCCACCGCGGTGCCGGACGAGGAGAAGATGCGGATGGCCGCGCACGACGCCGGCCTCGACCCGGTGGTGGAGCGGCTGGCGCGGGGCTGGGACACGCCGATCTCGGTGACCGTCGACGGCGGCGTCGACCTGTCCGGCGGCCAGTGGCAGCAGGTGGCCCTCGCCCGGGCCCTGTACGCCGTGCGGCACGACGCCCGCATCCTGGTGCTCGACGAGCCGACCGCCCACCTCGACGTCCGTACCGAGGCGCAGCTGTTCCAGAAGCTGATCGGCCGGACCGACGGCATCACCACCCTGCTGATCTCGCACCGTCTCTCCACGGTGCGGCAGGCGGACCGGATCATCCTGCTCGACGGCGGCCGTGTCACCGAGTCCGGCACGCACGACGAGTTGATGGCCGGCGACGGCCGGTACGCCGAGATGTACCGCCTGCAGGCCGAGCGGTTCAACCGGGGCCTGGCCGACTGGGCCGAGCCCGAGGCGGCGTCATGACGACGTACCTCCGCCTGTGGACGGAGATGTTCCGGCTGTGCTGGCGCAAGCGCCCGGGCATGACGGCGCTCGTCCTGCTCCTGCAGCTGGTCAACACGGCCGCCTTCGCGGTGGTCGGGCTGGCGCTCAAGGCCCTGGTCGACGAGATGAGCAGCGGTGGCGGCGTCGACGTCGCGGCGCTGACCGTGGCCGCGTTCGGTGCGGCGCTGGCCTTCGCCCTCGACTGGACGATCGGCGAACTCGCCGCCGTGCTGACCGTCCACCTCGTCGACAGCGTCGGCCTGACCGGGGTGGAACCGGAGATCCTCGGCATCTGCGCGGGCCTGGACGGCATCGATCATCTCGAACGCGCCGAGTTCCTGGACCGGGTGACCGCGGTCCGCGGACAGGGGTGGGCCGTCGTGGAGTCGGCCTGGTCGGTGCTGCTGTCCGTGCTCGTGGTGGTGCGGCTGCTGGTCACGGTCGCGGTGCTCGCCTCGGCCGCGGTCTGGCTGCTGCTGCTCGTGCCGGGCGCCGCCGTGCAGTTGTGGCTGGACGCCCGGGGCAAGCGGCGGGTGATCGCCACCGAGGTCGCGGTCGCCGGCGACGTGCGCCTGCAACGCGCCCTGTTCCGCCTGCTCACCGAGCCGGCCTCGGTCAAGGAGATCCAGGTCGCCGGCGTGGGGGACGAACTGCGGGCCCGGCAGCGCGCGGTCTGGGACGGCATCGTCCGCGCGCGCACCTCGGCCTGGATGACCGCCGGGATCTGGTCGTCCGCCGGCTGGCTGCTGTTCGCCGTCTCGTACACCGTGGGGCTGGGCCTGACGGTGGCCCGGGGCGGCTCGGCCGGCGCGGTGGTCCTGGCCGTCACCCTGGGCGCCCAGCTGCGCACCGTGCTGGAGTCGGCGTTGCGCAGCTCGACCGCCGCCGCCGAGTCACGCCGGGTGCTGGAACCGTTCCGGTGGTTGCGGCGGTACGCCGCGGAGCAGCGTCGCCGGCACGGCAGCGGCCAGGCACCGCCGGAGAAGCTCCGCGACGGCATCACGCTGGACCGGGTGTCGTTCCGCTACCACGGCGGTGTCGCACCCGCCGTGCACGAGGTCTCCGTGACGCTGCCGGCCGGGTCGGTGGTCGCCGTGGTGGGCGAGTACGGCTCCGGCAAGACCACCCTGGTCAAGCTGCTGGCCAAGATGTACGAGCCGACCTCGGGCGCGATCCGGGTGGACGGCGCGGACCTCGGCGACCTGGACACCGCGCAGTGGCGGCTCGCGATGAGCGCCGCCTTCCAGGACTTCGGCCGGTACGAGACCACGCTGGCCGAGGCGGTCGGCCTGGGCGACATCACGGCACCGGAAACCGCCCGGCAGGCGGCGATCGAGGCCGCGGACGCGAACGGGCTGGTCGACCAGCTGCCGGACGGACCCGGCACGCTGCTCGGCACCCGGTTCGGCGGTCGCGGGCTGTCCGAGGGCCAGTGGCAGAAGGTGGCCCTCGCGCGCGCGTGCATGCGTACGTCACCTTTGTTGTTTGTCCTGGACGAGCCGACGGCGTCACTGGACGCACCCAGCGAACACCTGATCTTCCAGCGCTACATGCGGCGGGCCGGCGAGATCGCGGCGACCTCGGGTGGCATCACCCTGATCGTCTCGCACCGCTTCTCGACGGTTGCGGACGCCGACCTGATCCTGGTGCTGGAGGACGGCCGGCTGATCGAGTCGGGCTCTCATCAGGAACTTCTCGAGCACGGCGGCACCTACGCCGACCTGTACGGCCTGCAGGCCACCGCGTACGCGCTCGGCAACGAGGGCACGCTGCCGGCGATGTGACCGCGCCGGCGCCGGCCGCGAAAGTCAACCATGGCCTTCGATGTCGCTCCATGCTAGTTTTGCCGCCATGCCCGGCAAAAGTCTCCCTAGGCAGAGGCCGAGGCTCGGGATTTCTCCGGTTATCGGGATGCGACGTCCACGCGGTCCGGTGAGCGGCGAGAGACCCGCACGTCGCCGTCGACGACGCGTGCCCCAGCGCCGCGACGGCCGTCTATTCCAGACCATCCTGATGGGAGAAATATGACTTCCCGCTTCTCCGGCGGCACGTCGCGCCGGACCTTCCTGGAGCTGGTCGGCCTCGGTGCCGTAGCGGCCGCCGCCGGACCGATCCTGGCCGGTTGCAGCTCCAAGCCGACCTCCTCCGGCACGGCTCAGAACCTCGACAAGGTCGCCGGGGTGCTGCCCACGCACAAGGACCTGTCGCTGAGCATCAAGGCCGACGTCATCGGTACCCGCCCCGTGCCGGACGGTTACACCAAGTACCCGACCTCGCTGGTCGACGCGATCACCGAGAAGCCGGGCACCAGCGGGCAGGAGATCCGGGCGATGACGCCGGCGTGGGGCCCGGCCCCGCCCGGGATCGGTAAGAGCGCGTACATCGACGCCGTCAACGCCGACCTGGGCACCCCGGTGAACTTCACCATCCAGGACGGCAACACGTATGCCGACAAGCTGAACGCGATGTTCGGCGCGCGCGACGTGCCGGACCTGCTGTGCGTGCCGAGCTGGGAGGTCGAGAAGATCCCGAGGTTCGCCGACGCCACCAAGGTGCTGTTCACCGACCTCACCGATTACCTCAAGGGTGACGCGGTCGCCAAGTACCCGATGCTCGCCTCGTTCCCGACCGGGTCGTGGCGCAACTCGGTCTGGAACGAGCGGCTGTACGCCGTGCCGAACCCGACCGACGGTCCGTTCCCGTGGGCGCTGTTCACCCGCAAGGACCTGCTCGACAAGAAGGGCCTGACCGTCCCGAAGAGCCTGGACGAGCTGCTCGCCATGGGCAAGGAGGTCACCGACCCCAAGAACAAGGTGTGGGCGTTCAGCGACATCTTCGCCATGGTGCAGATGTTCCACAAGGTGCCCGGTTCCAAGGGCGGCTGGCGTCTGAACGCCAGCGGTGCTCCCGAGTTCAAGTACGAGACCCCGGAGTACAAGGCCGCGCTCGAGGTGATGTCCAAGGTCTACAAGGACGGCCTGATCCACCCGGACATCGTCGCCAGCAAGGGCGCCGACGCCAGCCAGCTGTTCGCCCGCAACGGCGCCATCATCTTCCACCAGGCCGGTGTCGGTTTCTGGCAGGGCGCGCAGGCCGAGCACCAGAAGGTCAACAAGGAGCTGAACATCCAGCCCGTGCCGATCTTCGCGGTCGGTGGCGGCAACCCGCTGGTGTGGGGTGACGACGAGCCGATCTCTTACACCTTCATCAAGGCCGGCCTGCCCAAGGAGCGGGTCGAGGAGCTGCTGCGCATCGTCAACTGGTGCTCGGCGCCGCTCGGCTCCCAGGAGGCTCAGCTGCGCGACTACGGCGTGGCGGGCAAGCACCACACCGCGACCCCGGGCGGCCCGACCAAGACCGACCTGGCCTTCAAGGAGATTGCGAACCAGTACTTCTTCATCAGCGGCCGCAACCCCACGATCGGGCCCTTCCCGGACACCCCGAACTACGTGAACGACCTGCTGGCCTACTCCAACGAGATGGTGAAGAACCTGGAGAAGGACCCGTGGGACGGGCTCAAGCTGGAGATGCCCGCCAAGTACAAGGCCAACGCGGTGCCCACCGAGGAGAAGTTCACCGACGTGCTGCGCGGCCGCCGGCCGCTGACCGACGTCGACGCCATCGTGACCGAGTGGAAGGCCAACGGCGGCGACGAGGCCCGTGCGCTGCTGGCCAAGGCACTTACCGAGGCCGGTAAGTGAGTAGCACCCAGGAAACCGCTGTAGCCGAGCGCGGCTCTGCCGCGCCGGCTCGGCCGGTGCCCCGGGAGCGGCGCAAGCGTGTGCCGTTCAAGGATCGTCTCCGGCGGGACTGGCAGATGCTGGCCATGGTCGCGCCCGGGTTCGTGATCCTGCTGGTGTTCAGCTATGTGCCGATTCTGGGCAATGTGATCGCGTTCCAGGATTACAACCCGTACGCCGGCAGCAATCCGTTGCAGGCGTTCCTGAGCAGTGAGTGGATCGGGTTCGGCCAGTTCCAGTTGCTGTTCGAGGACCCGGCGTTCTGGGACGCGTTCCGCAACACGCTGACGATCACCCTGTTCCAGCTGGTGTTCTTCTTCCCGCTGCCGATCGTGCTGGCGATCATGCTGCACAACCTGATCTCCGGCCGGGTGCGTGGCTTCATCCAGACCGTGGTCTACCTGCCGCACTTCTTCAGCTGGGTGCTGGTGATCACGTTCTTCGTGCAGATGCTCGGCGGCGCCGGGCTGCTCGCGCAGAGCATGCGGGATCTCGGGATGCAGCCGTGGAACATCATGACCAACCCGGACACGTTCATCATCCTGGTCACCGCCGAGGCGGTGTGGAAGGACATCGGGTGGGGCACGATCGTGTTCCTGGCTGCGCTCTCCGCCATCGACCAGAACCTGTACGAGGCGGCCGCCGCCGACGGTGCGGGCCGGTGGCGACGGTTGTGGCACATCACACTGCCCGGCCTGCGCCCGGTCATCATCCTGCTGCTCATCCTGCGGCTCGGTGATGCGCTCTCGGTCGGCTTCGAGCAGTTCATCCTGCAACGCGAGGCGGTCGGCCGGCAGGCGTCCGAGGTGCTGGACACCTTCGTCTACTACTTCTCCATCGCTACCGGCAACTACGGCTACGGCGCCGCCGCCGGTCTGTTCAAGGCCGCGGTCGGGCTCTGCCTGATCCTCATCGCCAACAAGGTGGCGCACGCGATGGGCGAACGAGGGATCTACTCAAAATCATGACCGTTACCATCGCCCCCACGCCGCGCAAGCGCCGCAACCAGCGGTCGTCCTGGGAAGAGCAGCCCACCCGGATCGGCAGCACCCTCAAGGGGATCGTGCTCACGCTGCTGGCGCTCAGCGTGCTCTTCCCGCTGTGGGTAATCCTGATCACGAGCCTCTCGTCCCGCGAGATGCTCGCCGACGCCGGCGGCTTCGTGGTCATTCCGCGGGGGATCGACTTCTCGGCGTACGAGACCATCTTCGCCGGTGGAGCGGTCACCCGGGCGCTGTGGATCAGCACCATGGTCACGGTCATCGGCACGACGGTGGCGCTCACCGTCACCGTGCTGGCGGCGTACGGCCTGTCCCGGCCGCAGACCCTCGGCAACCGCTGGCTTCTCGCGTACTTTCTCCTGCCGTTCTTGATCTATCCGCCGCTCGTGCCCAAGTACCTGGTGGTCACCGGGCTCGGTCTCAAGAACACCATCTGGGCGCTGATCCTCCCGTCCGCGATCAGCGTGTTCAACCTGGTCGTCATCCGCGGCTTCTTCCAGAGCATCCCGCAGGAGCTGCTGGACAGCGCCAAGATCGACGGAGCCGGTGAGTTCCGCATCCTGTGGCGCATCGTGCTGCCGCTGTCCAAGGCCGTGGTCGCGGTGATCGGCCTGTTCTACGCGGTCGGTTACTGGAACGTCTGGTTCGACGCGCTGCTGTTCATCGACCGCAACGACCTGTACCCGATCCAGCGCGTGCTGCAGAGTTACCTGCTGGCCGGGCAGGCACCGAACACGTCCGGCGGCAGCGTCGGCAACACCATGCCGCCGAGCGAGGCGATCAAGATGGCGGTCGTGATCCTCACGGTCCTGCCGATCGTGGCGGTGTACCCCTTCATCCAGCGGCACTTCATCAAGGGTGTGCTGATCGGCGCGGTGAAGGGCTGATGAGCCGTCTCGGCGAGTATCCCGCCCGGAACGGCCCGCCGCCCGAGCGGGCCACCACCGCGGACGTACGAGCGGCCAACCTGGGTGTCGTGCTGCGCCACGTGCGCGGCGCGGCACCCTGCTCCCGGGCCGACATCGTCGCCTCCACCGGTCTCAACAAGGCCACCGTCTCCAGCCTCGTCACCGAGCTGATCCGGCGCGGGCTGCTGCGCGAGACCACCTCGGTGGGCGGGCGCATCGGGCGGCCGGTGACCATGCTGGTTCCGGACGGGCAGGTGTACGCGACCGTCGGCATCGCGGTGGGGGCCGACCAGCTCACCGCGGTGGCGGTCGACCTGTCCGGTGTGGTCCTGCTGTCCTGGCGCCGATCCTTCGCCGAGTACGCGCAGTCGACCGGCCGCGCGGTCGCGGTGATCACGGCGCTCGCCCAGCGGGTGGCGTCCGCGGTCGGGAACCGGGGACGCCAGGTGCTCGGCCTGACCGTCGGCGTTCCCGGCCTCATCGACCCGGACGGCACCATCCTGCGCTCGCCCGGGCTGGGCTGGCACGACATCGACCTGCGCGGCCGGCTGGAGACCGCACTGCGCAAGCCCGGATACCCGATCACCGTGGAGAACGAGGCCAACCTCGCGGTGCTGGCCGAACAGCGCTACGGCCCGTACGCCGAGGTGGCGAACCTGGTCTATCTGACCGGCGGCACCGGGATCGACGCGAGTGTGGTCGTCGACGGCCGGCCGTTGCGGGGCAGCCGCGGCTACGGCCCGCAGATCGCGCACCTGCCGCTGACCGAGGACGGCCCCGACTGCGAGTGCGGCCGGCGCGGGTGCCTGGAGGCGGTGGCCGGCGTGCCGGCCCTGATCCGGCGGGCGCTACCGGTCGCGAACGAGGACCTCAGCCGGGCCGACCTGCTGCCGTACGCGCAGGAGATCCTCCGCCGCGCGGAGGCCAAGGACGTCGCCACGCTGGACGCGCTGGACGAGACCGGGCGCTGGCTCGGTGGCGGCGTCTCGCTGCTGGCCCACCTGGCCGACCCCGAGCTGATCATCATGGGTGGACACTTCGCGCCGCTGACGCCCTGGCTGTCGCCCGCGATACAGACCGGCCTGGCGGAAAGCGCCGGCCCGGTGCCGGTCGGCGGCTGCCGCATCGCCCCGGCCACCCTCGGCACCGAGTCGGCCGCGCTCGGCGCCGCCGCCCGGGTTTTCGACCACCTCGAGTCGGGACGTCTGCCAGCCTGACCGATGCCAGCCTGACCGATCATTGACTAGTATCGATGCCCCGGGATCACCTCGGACGGCATGGAGGTACGGCAATGAGTCGACGTCGCTGGGCCGCCACCGCGGCCAGCCTGCTGGCCGCCGGGGCACTCGTCCTCGCCAACCCGCTGGCGCCGGAGGCGGCCGCGGAGGATTCCTCGCTGTTCGTCTATCGCGTGGCCGCGGCATCCCCGGCCGCCGCGCAGCGGCTGTTCACCGACGGCTACGACGTCCTGGAGAACCGCACGGGCAACGACCTGTTCGTTCTCGGTGACGCCGCGACCGCGGCGCGGCTGCGGGCCGCGGGCTTCCGGCCGATCGTGAGCGAGAAGCTCGCCGCCATGGGCGGCGCGGCGCCGTCGACCCGACTGGTGCCGGACGCGGCGGCGCCCACGGTGGCGGCCATCGACGAGACGTACTTCGGCGGTTACCGCACCGTCCGGGCGCAGCACGCGCACCTCGACCAGGTGGCGGCCGATCACCCCGACCTGGCCACCGTGGTCGACTACGGCGACTCGTATCTCAAGACGCGCAACGCCGCCACCGGCTACGACCTGAAGGCGATCTGCCTGACCAAGCGGGCGAGCGGGGACTGTGCCCTGACGCCGGACGCGCCCAAGCCGCGGTTCCTGTTCATGACGCAGATCCACGCCCGCGAGATCGTCACCGGCGACATCGCCTGGCGGTTCATCGACCACCTGGCCACCGGCTACGGCAGCGACGCGGCGGTAACCGCGCTGCTGGACAGCACCGAGGTGTGGGTGGTGCCGATCGCGAACCCGGACGGGGTCGACGTCGTTCAGCAGGGCGGCACCCGGCCCTACCTGCAGCGGAAAAACCTGAACACGAGCGCGGGCGGCAACTGCGCCAACCCGCCGACGTCGTCCAACCAGGGCGGCGTGGACCTCAACCGCAACTCCGGCACGCACTGGAACACCGCCGGCACCTCGTCCAACCCGTGCGCGCAGACCTATCCCGGCGCGCGGGCCGACAGCGAACCGGAGACGGTCGCCATCGAGCGCCTGTTCCGCCAGTTGTTCGCCGACCAGCGTGGACCGGCCGACACCGACGCGGCGCCGGTCACCACCCGGGGCGCGATGATCACCATGCACTCGTACGCGGGCATGAATCTCTATCCGTGGGGCTGGTCGACCCGCAACTCACCGAACGAGGCCGGCCTCCAGGCGATCGCGCAGCGGATGAGCACCCTCAACGGCTACCGGAACGGGCAGCCGGGAGACATTCTCTACAACGCCGCGGGCGGCACCGACGACTGGACGTACGGCGAACTCGGCATCGCCAGCTTCACCATCGAGGCCGCGAGCTGCAACAGCTTCACGCCCGCGTATTCCTGCACCACCCAGGACTTCAACCGCAACCTGCCGGTCCTGATGTATGTGGCGGGCATCGCCGGCGCTCCGTACCGCACCTCATGAGAAAAGTCGTGGTGAACGAAACCGGGAGGCGTGATGACTAACTGGTGATGGTCCGACCACAAAGGAGATCACCATGCGTCAGCTCACGTTCGGTGCGGTTGTCCTCATCGGCATTGTCGGTGCCGCGGCCGGGCCGGTGCGGGCCGCACCGGCTCACGCCGGCCCGGCTACCGATCGGGTCAGCGTGTCCAGCGCCGGCCGGCAGGCCAACGGCATGAGCGCCGAACAGGCGATCAGCGCCGACGGCCGGTACATCGCGTTCGAGTCGGACGCGTCCGACCTGGTGGCCGGCGACACCAACCGGTCCACCGACGTCTTCGTCCAGGACCGGAGGACCGGCCGCACCAGCCGGGTCAGCGTCGCCAACAACGGCGGCCGAGGTTCCGGTGGCGGATACCCGGCGATCAGCGCCGACGGTCGCTTTGTCGCCTTCGTGTCATATTCCGCGGAGCTGGTTCCGGGCGACACCAACGGGGTGGCCGACATATTCGTCCACGACCGCCGGGCCGGCAACACCAGCCGGGTCAGCGCGGGCAACGCGATCAGCTTTTACCCGGACATCAGCGCCGACGGCCGCTACGTCACCTTCCTGTCGGACGCCTCCGATCTGGTCCCGGGCGACACCAACGACATGACGGACGTCTTCGTCCGGGACCGGCGCACCGGCACCACCCGCCGGCTCAACGTCTCGGCCACCGGCTCGCAGGCCGACAACATCAGCTCCAGCGCGGCGATCAGCGCCGACGGCCGCCGGGTCACCTTCGCCTCCGCCGCGTCCAACCTGGTGCCGGACGACACCAACGGGATCGAGGACGTCTTCGTCCGCGACCTGGGTGCCGCCGCACCCACCCGGATCAGCGTCTCCAGCGCCGGCGCCCAGGCCAACGCGTGGGCGGCGGCACCCACGATCAGCGCGAACGGCCGGTACGTCACCTTCTCCTCGACCGCCACGAACTTGACGCCCGGCCACGACGACCAGACCTGGGACGTGTTCGTCCGCGACCTTCGCACCGGCACCACCACCTGGGTCAGCACCTCCGACAGCACCTCGGGCGACAGCATCTTCTCGGTGATCAGCGCGGACGGCCGCTACGTCGCGTTCATGTCGAACGCGGCAAACCTGGTCACCGGCGACACCAACGGCGTCGACGACGTGTTCGTCCGCGACCTGCGGGCCGGCGTCACCAGGCGGGTGAGCGTCTCCCGCACCGGCGTCCAGTCGAATGGCGAAAGCCGCCTGCCGCAGATCAGCGCCGACGGCCGCTCCATCACCTTTTGCTCGTACGCGTCCAACCTGGTCACCGGTGACACGAACGGCGTGGCGGACGTGTTCGTGCACCGCAATGCCGGCTAACCGGCGTCACCGGTCGTCGGAGCGGTCCTCCTGGTAGGAGGCGCCGCCGGTGGATTCGGCAGTCAGGGGGCGGGCGCCGCCCTCTGGCGGTCCGGCTTCCGACTGTCCACCCGCGGCCAGATGCGGGAACTTGGCGTCGAAGGCCGGGCGCTCGGAGCGGATGCGGGGCATGCGGTCGAAGTTGCGCAGCGGCGGCGGGCTGGAGGTGGCCCACTCCAGCGAGTTGCCGTGACCCCAGGGGTCGTCGACGGTGACCAACTGTCCGTATCGGTACGACTTCCAGACGTTGTAGAGGAAGGGCAGCGTCGAGGCGCCGAGGATGAAGGAGCCGATGGTGGACACCGAATTGAGTACGGTGAAACCGTCCCCGGGCAGGTAGTCGGCGTAGCGGCGGGGCATGCCCTCGGCGCCCAGCCAGTGCTGCACCAGGAATGTGGTGTGGAAGCCGATGAAGGTCAACCAGAAATGCAGCTTGCCGAGGCGGTCGTCGAGCATCCGGCCGAACATCTTGGGGAACCAGAAATAGATGCCGGCGAACACTGCGAACACGATGGTGCCGAACAGGACGTAATGGAAGTGGGCGACCACGAAGTAGCTGTCGTGGACGTGGAAGTCCACCGGGGGCGAAGCGAGCAGGACGCCGGTGAGCCCGCCGAGCAGGAAGGTCACCAGGAAGCCGAGCGCGAACATCATCGGCGTCTCGAAGCTGATCTGGCCGCGCCACATAGTGCCGATCCAGACGAAGAACTTCATGCCGGTGGGCACCGCGATCAGATAGCTCAGGAAGCTGAAGAACGGCAGCAGCACCTGGCCGGTGGCGAACATGTGGTGCGCCCACACGCTCATCGACAGCATGGCGATCAGCAAGGTGGCGGCGACCAGGCCCTTGTAGCCGAACAGCGGCTTGCGGCTGAAGACCGGAATGACCTCGGTGATGATGCCGAAGAACGGCAGCGCCACGACGTAGACCTCGGGATGGCCGAAGAACCAGAACAGGTGCTGCCACAGCATCGGGCCGTTGGTGGCCGGGTCGAACACGTGCGCGCCGAGGATCCGGTCGGCGGCGAGGGCGAACAGCGTGGCGGCCAGGAACGGGAAGACCAGGATGACCAGGAGGCTGGTGACCAGGATGTTCCACGTCATGATCGGCATCCGGAACATGGTCATGCCGGGCGCGCGCAGGGTCAGGATCGTGGTGATCATGTTGACCCCGCCGAGGATGGTGCCCAGACCGGACAGCGCCAGCCCGACCACCCACATGTTGCCGCCGACGCCGGGGGAGTTGACGCTGTCGCTCAGCGGCGTATATCCGGTCCAGCCGAAGTCCGCGGCGCCGCTCGGCGTGAAGAACGCCGCGATCGCGATGATGCCGCCGAACAGATAGAGCCAGTACGCGAACGAATTGAGTCGCGGGAACGCCACATCCGGCGCGCCGATCTGGATGGGCACCACGAAGTTGGCGAACGCGAACACGATCGGCGTCGCGAAGAACAGCAACATGATCGTGCCGTGCATGGTGAACATCTGGTTGTACTGCTCGGGCGAGAGCATCTGCATGCCCGGCCGCGCGAGCTCGGCGCGCATGAGCAGCGCCATCAGGCCACCGACCATGAAGAACGCGAAAGCCGTGGTCATATACATGATCCCGATTTGCTTCGCATCGGTGGTGCGCAGTGTTCGCGCCAGCGCGGAGCCTCTCACCTGGCGCCTTACCGGCCAGGGACGGGCGACGACGGGTTTCGGCTCGACGGCGGTCATGGCAGCCCCCGGGGGGTGACGGGAAAACCGGGCCGGCCTTGACGCTACGCCGACCGACGCCGCCCCGCAGCCCTCGCGGTCAGGCGGATGCCGGCAGCGGCTGTTCCGGCCAGTTGAGAGCCCGCGCACCGAGGACCGCTGCCTGCAGCGTGAACCGGTGCGCCGGGTCGGCGGGATCGTAGCCGGTGAGGGCATGAATGCGGTCGAGCCGGTAGGTGACCGCCCGCACGGACAGGTGGATACGTTTGGCGGTGTCGGTGGCCACCCCACCGGTGTCGAAGTAGGTCTGCAGGGTGGCGATCAGCGGTTCGGCGCCACCGCGGGCCCGGGTCAGGGGACTGAGGACGGCGTTGACCAGCTCGACAATGGCCGGTTGGTCGCGGAGCAGGACCCGGTAGATCAGCAGATCCCGGGCGCTGACCACGGCGGAGGGCAGGCGCAGGCGGGCCGCCATGGTGATGGCCTCCCGGGCCTCCTCATAGGAACGGGCGATGCCGTACAGCCCCGGGTGCGGCCGGCCGACGGCGATCCGCCACGGTCGTCCGCGCGGCAGGCGGCGCAGCTGGTCGTGCATGAGCCAGCCAAGATCGTCGGTGCCGTCGCGGCCGGGTGGTGCGGTGACCGGACCGGCGGCGTCGGCGGGCGCCAGAACGACGAGGCGCCCGTCCTTGGTGGCGACGAGGACATCGCGGTCGCCGAGCCGATCGAAAATGACCGCCTCGAGCGCGGTGATCGCGGCCTCGGTGTCCGGCAACCGCCGGCTCGGCGCGGCCAACGCGACCTGGTGAACGCGGGCGAGGTCGAGACCGAACGGCTCGGCCCGGTCGACCAGGGTGCCCAGATCGGAGTCACCGCGCAGAAGATCGTCGATCAGTTCCCGGCGCAGGGTCTCCTCGCGGCGGACCAGGTCGCGGCGGGCGACGGCGTACCCCTCGGCCAGCGTCGCGACGGCGTCGTCGACGACCTGCAGTACGGCCGCCGCAGCGGCCCGGACGACCTCGCTGTCGCGGCTGCGGGCCACGGTGGGCAGCTCGTGCCACAGGCGGCGGGCGGCGGACAGATAGAGCTGCACCACCCGGCCGGCCGAGATGCCCTGTTCCGCGGCTTGCCGGCCGAGCGCCTCGACCGCATCCAGCTCGGCGCGCTGGGGTTTACGCCCGGTGGTGGCGGCGTCGGCCAACAGCGGGAGGTAGTCGCCGAGCAGGGCCACCGGCACCCCGCCGGCCTCGCGGCTGGCCTCGGCGGCGACCCCGGCAAGCCACTGCTGGTCGGTGCCGGCCGCCGCCGGCCGCGGGTTGCGGCGTGCCCGGCTGCCTGTCACGTGTGCCCTTCCGTCCGGTGATGCCGGCGTTCAGCAGCGCCGATCCGGACCGGGGACGGCGTCATTTGGCGGCCGTCTGGAATATCCGGCCGGCGGCGACCGGCGCCGCCGCCTTGACGGTCACCTCGTTGCGGACTGCGGTTACCCCGGGCACGTCGCGGACCAGCCGCTGGACGAGCGTCGCGGTGCGGGCGTCCGGGACGGTGCCGGCGACGGTGGTCACACCGTCATACACGCCGAGCGCGAGGTCGCGGACCGGCAGGGTCGCGAGAACTTCGCGGACGCCGGCCCGGATCACCTCGTCGGAACGCTGGTGAATCTTGAGCAGGTCGCCGGCGGTGACGATACCCAGCAGGCGCCGGCCCGGCCCGACGACCAGCAGGCGGTTGACCCCCTGGCGGAGCATCAGGCGGCCGGCCTCGGCGAGGGTCGCGTCCGGCTCGACCGTCATGGCCGGCGCGCTCATCATCTGCCCGGCCGAGTGCACGGTCCACGCCGGCCCCTCGATCGGCCGCCGCCAGGGCAGCCGCGAGTGCCGGTCCGGAGCGCGCAGGTCGATGTTGCTGAGCACGTCGGTGCGGGTGACGACACCGACGACCTGGTCGTCGCGGTCGACCACCGCCACCGCGCTGACGTCGTAGCTGGTCATGGCCGTGATGACGTCGGCAGGCGGGGTCTCGTAGGCGACGGTGAGCACCTCGCCGGTCATGACATCGCGTACGGTCGACTGCCGCATGACAATTCCCCTCCGGCACCACGACGGTGCCTGTTCAAGCTGCTCTCTCTCCCTCTCATGGTGGCCGGAACGACCCGCTGACCGACATGGCCTGCGCCGGTCACCTTGACCGGTCGTCATTGCCGGTTGTCGGCAACGAAGGCGAGGCGGCCAGGTTACCGGGGCCCGGCATGGCGTCGGAATTCGTCGTCGACTTCCGGGGACCGGCAACGAACGGGGTCGTACGTCACCGGCCGCCGCTGGGGCATCTCGCTCCGATCACCGGCCAGCTCGTCGCCCAGGCGGTGCTCAAGGGCGAGACGCCGGCCGAGCTGGCGCCGTTGGATCAGCTCCGCTGATTTCGGCGATGGTTGGCGTCCGCCCGGTGGTCAACCTATGGTGGTCCGATGCCGGCCGTGAGTTCCCGCTCGCACTCCGTCACCGCGGTGACGGCGGTTCGTGCTGCCCTCCCGCCGGTGCACCGCATCGTGCCGGGGCGGCCGAGCCCGGCGCCGGCGGGGCGCGGCCCACCGGCGTCCGGGTTCATCTCACCCACGACGCCAGGGGCGAAGCCGTACGAGCTTCGGCCCTTTTCTTTTTGCCCATGCAGGTTGGCACTGCACGATTCCAGGAGGGGACATGAGCGTAGAGACTGAGGTTTCCGATCAGGGCCGGTTCGCCGGGTTGCGCGCATCGCTGAGCGAGGAGTTCGCGGTCCAGACGGCCCGGCTCAAGGAGCTCACCGAGATCTCGGCGGACACCGGCGACCCCGGCGAGGCGCACAACCGGGCGGCGCTGACGGCGGCCACCCGGCACAGCCTCGAGCAGATCACCGGTGCGCTGCGCCGCATCGCCGAGGGCAGTTACGGCCGGTGCGCCGGGTGCGAGGACGCCATTCCGGCCGAGCGGCTCGAGGTCCTGCCGCACGCCCGGTTCTGCGTGCCGTGCCAGCAGAAGCAGAACGGCTGACCGCGTCCGACCGCCGGCTGCCGTACCGGCATTGAGTCTGTCGGTACGGCAGCCCAGCAATGATGGGGATAGATGCACCATGCCCGTGAACCTTGTCTCATCCACCCCGCCGACCGCGCTCGCGGTCGACCTGGGCAGCCACACCGCCGGCGTGTGGGCGGCCCACCGGGGCACCGTCAGCGGACCGTGCGGCGATGCCCTCGCCTCCCGGGGCTCGCTGATGCGACGCGGCCGCGTCGTCGACGCCGACGGTTGCATCAACCTGCTCACCCAGCTGATCCGCCGCTACGGCGATCCGGTGCCGCCCGGCGGAGTGGTCGCCGCGTGCCGCCCGGTGCAGGCCGGCGAACCGGAACAGGCCGCGATGCGGCACGTCCTCGAGTCGGTCTTCGAACCCCGCCGCCTGGTGTTCATCGACACGGTCCGGGCCGCGGCGATCGGCTCCGGTGCGGCGGCGGGCACGCTGCTGGTCGCCGACCTCGGTGCCGAACTGACCGAGACCGCGCTGCTCGACCACGGGCGGGTCGTCGCCGCCCGCCGAGCCGAGGTGGGCACCCGCGACCTGAGCCGCGGCGCGACCCTGGAGCTGATCACCGACGTGGTCGGGCGCCATCTCGACCAGCTGCGCGGTTCCCCGGCCGGGCCCGGCCTGGCGCCCGCGATGGCCCGCGGCATGCTGCTGGTGGGTGACGGCGCCGTCCATCCCGGCCTGTCCGCGGCTCTGTCCGCCGCCCTACGCCTGCGCGTGCATCGCGCCGCGGCGCCGCGCACGGCCGCGCTCAACGGCGCCGGCCTGGCCGCCATGTCGCTGCTGCGGCACCCGGCCGCACGGGCGCGGCCGGCCTGACGGCGTTCGAGGTGTCCGGTCCCGGCCCGCCGGTCGAGCGGTGCCTGCGCGGGCACAGTCACCGTTGATATCGGCAGCGTAATGTGGGCGCAGATGTCGCTCGGCCGGCCCGGAGGGTGACCATGGCGGGTCCGTCGGTGCCTGCGCGACGTGCTGCCACCCCGGCCATCGTCGGCGCTGCCCTGCTGGTGGCGGCCGAGAGCGGACTGCATTTCGGCCTGGAGGCGCCGAAGCCGCCCCGAGCCGGGCCCGCGGACGGCCAAGCCTAGGTACCGGACGCCAGTTGGTCGGCCAGGCGTTGCATCAACGTGGCGAGTTGGGCCCGATCGGTGGCGGACCAGCTTTCGAGGGCTCGTCCGAAGAGGTGCGCACCGGCCTCGTCGATCTCCTCTAGTTTGCGGCTGCCGTCGCCGGTCGGGGTGAGCAGCGCTGCGCGCCGGTCGCCCGGGTCGCCGTGGCGGGTGACGAGGCCGCGTTCCTCGAGGCGCCGCACCTGCGGGGTCACCGTCGATTTGTCGACTCCCTGCCAGGCTGCCAGGTCCGAGACGCGGACCGGCCCGTGCTGGGTGATCAAGCGCAGGAGCGTGATGTCGTTCGGCGGGTAACCCGAATGACCGTCGTCGGCACGGGCCGCTCCGTCCTGATCGGAGCGGCTCTCGGGGCATGGCTGGGAATGCTCACCGGTCTGCTGCTCGGCGTGCTCCTTCCCGGTGCGCCGTGGCTGCTCACCGCCGCGGGCGGCCTGGCGATCGGTGCGGCCGCCGGCGGCATCCTGGGCTTGATCACCTATGGGGCCACCCGGGCACCCGATCAGGAGCCGGGTTATTCCGCGGAGCGGCCGGGTACCTCAGCGCGATCGGAGGCATAGGGGGCTGTGCATGCTGGTGCTGCTGATCGCCCACCTGACTGCCGCGTTAACTGCCCCGGCCCTGGTGCGCGGGCTGGGGCCGCGTGCCTTCTATCTGCTGGCGACGGTGCCGGCCGCCGGACTGGTCTGGGCGCTCACCCACACGTCCGCGATGGCGGAGGGACAGACCGTCGGCGAGGTCTATCCATGGGCCGGGCAACTCGACGCCGACCTGGCGTTGTGGATGACGTCGTTGTCCTGGCTGATGATGCTGCTGGTCGGCGGGGTGGGGGCACTGGCGCTGGCCTACTGTGCCCGGTACTTCCGGGCCGGTGCGGCGGGACTCGGCCGGTTCGCCGGGGTGTTCGTCGGGTTCGCCGGCGCCATGCTGGGCCTTGTCCTGGCGGACAACCTCATCGTGCTGTATGTCTTCTGGGAACTGACCACTGTCTTCTCGTACCTGCTGATCGGACACGACCCGGCCAGCCGGGCCGGCCGGCGGGCCGCTCTGCAGGCGTTGATCGTCACCACGCTCGGCGGGCTGGCGATGCTGGTGGGCATCGTGATGCTGGGCGAGCACGCCGGCAGTTACCGCTGGTCCGAGGTGATGTCCGCGCCGCCCAGCGGCGGCTACGCGGCGGTGGCCGTGATCCTGCTGCTGCTCGGCGCACTGTCCAAGTCGGCGATCTTCCCGTTCAGTTTCTGGTTGCCCGCGGCGATGGCCGCTCCGACACCGGTCAGCGCCTACTTGCATGCGGCCGCGATGGTCAAGGCGGGAGTGTTCCTGATCGGGCTGCTGGGGCCGGTGTTCGCGGACGTCGGGCCGTGGCGTCCGATCGTCCTGGTCGCCGGCACCGTGACCATGTTGTTCGGCGGTTGGACGGCACTGCGGCAGCATGATTTGAAACTGCTGCTGGCGTACGGCACCGTCAGCCAGCTGGGCCTGCTGGCCGTGGCGCTCGGAGCGGGGTTCCGGGATGCGGCACTGGCCGGCGCCATGATGCTGCTGGCGCACGCGATGTTCAAGGCGGCGCTGTTCTTCGTCGTCGGGATCATCGACCATGCCGCGGGCACCCGCGATCTTCGCGAACTCAGCGGGCTCCGGCGTTCGGCCCCGGCGACCGCGGTGGTGGCCGTGCTCGCCGCGGCATCCATGGCCGGCGTGCCGCCGCTGGCCGGCTTCGTCGGCAAGGAGGCCGTGTTCGACGCTCTCCTGAACGGCGGCTGGCCGGAGCGCGTGGTTCTGGCCGGGGTGGTCGGTGGCTCCGTGCTGACGGTCGCCTACACGGTGCGTTTCCTGTGGGGTGCCTTCGCCGACAAACCCGCGGTGGCGCCGCGTACGGTCCATCGGGTCTCCTGGCCGTTCCTCGCGCCTGCCGCGATCCTGGCGGTGGCCGGACTCGTGGCCGGACTGTTCGCGCCGGTGCTCGACCGCCTCCTGACCGGGTACGCCGGCACCTACCCCCAGGCCGGGGAGTATCACCTCGCGCTGTGGCACGGCGTGACCCCGGCGCTGGCGTTGTCCGGCTTGGTGCTGGTGGGCGGAGCCGCGGTGTTCGCCGCGACCGTGCGGGCGCAGCGCTGGCGGCTGCGGTTCCCGGTCGACGGCGGCCACGCGTACGAGCGTGCCGTCGACTGGCTGGGGCGGATCGCGGTGGAGGTCACCGGCGCGACGCAGCGTGGTTCGCTGCCGGTCTACCTGGCGACCATCCTGGTGGTGCTGGTGCTGCTCGGTGGCACCGCTCTGCTGGCCGGCGGTCCACTCCCGGCGGTGCTGCACCGGTGGGATCACCCGCTGCAGGTGGTCGCGGCCGCCGCGCTGGTCATCGCGGCCGTGTTCGCGGTGCGGACCCGCCGCCGGCTGGTGGCGGTAGTGCTGGTCGGGGTCACCGGGTACGCCACGGCGATGTTGTTCGTCCTGCACGGCGCGCCCGATCTGGCGTTGACGCAGTTCCTGGTCGAGACGTGCACGATGGTGATGTTCGTCCTCGTGCTGCGCCGGCTCCCGGGCCATTTCTCGGTCCGGCCACTGGTGTCCGGCCGGTGGCTGCGGGTGGCGATCGGGCTTGCGGTCGGCACCGTGGTGTCCACTCTCGCGTACGTGGCGACCGCCGGCCGCCAGGCCACCGCGATCTCCACCGCGTTCCCCGGTCCGGCCGTGTCGTACGGCGGAGGCCGCAACGTGGTCAACGTGACGCTGGTCGACATCAGAGCCTGGGACACGATGGGCGAGATCTCGGTGCTGCTGGTCGCCGCCGTCGGCGTCGCCAGCCTGGTCTTCGGTGGCTCGCGCCGCCTGCTGCACGGCAGCCGTCGCGCCCCGCTGCCGGATCCGCCGCGCGGGCAGGTGTGGTTGATGGCCGGGCACACACTCGACGCCGGCTTGCGCTCGCCGATCCTCGAGGTGGTCACCCGCCTGATCTTTCACACGATCGTGCTGTTCTCGATCTACCTGTTGTTTGCCGGTCACAACGCACCCGGCGGTGGTTTTGCCGGTGGTCTCGTCGTCGGGTTGGCGCTGGTGCTGCGTTACCTGGCCGGTGGCCGGCACGAGCTGAACGCGGCGGCGCCGGTCGACGCCGGCGTCGTGATGGGAGCCGGCCTGTTCCTGGCGCTCGGCACCGGTCTCGGCGCCCTGATCGGCGGCGGCGAAATGCTGCAGAGCACCATTCTCGACTGGCACCTGCCGGTGCTCGGCGAGGTCCACTTCGTCACGTCGATGATCTTCGACGTCGGTGTCTATCTGGTGGTGATCGGGGTGTTGTTGAGCATCCTGCGCAGCCTCGGCGCCGAGGTCGACCGGCACGAGCAGACCGAACGCGCGGAGGCGGCGACTCAGCGGAAGGACGAACTGGTATGAGCCCGAACCTGGTGCTGGTGATCGTCGTGGGCGTGCTGTTCGCGGCCGGCGTCACGCTCCTGCTCGAACGCAACCTGACCCGGGTCATCCTCGGTATCACGCTGCTGGGCAACGGGGTGAACCTGCTGATTCTGCTGGGCGGGGCGTACGGCGGCCCACCGATCGTGGGCGTCACGCCGGAGGCGGCGATGAGCGATCCGCTCACCCAGGCCATGATCCTGACCGCCATCGTGATCACCCTGGGCATGACCGCGTTCCTGCTGGCGATGGCGTACCGCACGTGGCTGCTGACCGGCCACGACGAGGTGCAGGACGACGTGGAGGACCGGCGGATCATGCAGCTGGCCGAACGCGACCAGGGCCTGGAAGATCAGGACGCGCCCGAGGAGATGTCGCAATGACCTGGCTCGTCCCGGTACCCGTCGTCCTGCCACTGCTCGGCGCCGCGCTCACCCTGCTGATCCGCCGGCACCCCAACCTGCAGCGCGCCGTCAGCCTGCTGGTACTGAGCACGACCGTCGCCGTCGCGATCGCGTTGCTCGCGCTGACCGCCACCGGGGATCCGCTGACCGTCGCCGTGGGCGGGTGGGCGGCGCCCCTGGGCATCGTCCTGGTCGCCGACCGGCTGGCGGCCCTGATGCTGGTGGTCTCCACGTCGGTGACGCTCTGCGTCCTGATCTATTCCATCGGCCAGGGCCTGGCGGACGGCGACGATGCCGTACCGGTGGCGGTCTACCACCCGGCATACCTCATCCTCACCGCCGGCGTGACCAACGCGTTCCTGGCCGGCGACCTGTTCAACCTCTACGTCGGCTTCGAGATCCTGCTCGCCGCCAGCTATGTGCTGATCACGCTGGGTGCCACCCCCAGCCGGATCCGCGACGGCACGACGTACGTGGTGGTCAGCCTGCTGTCCTCGATGATCTTCCTGACCGCCATCGGCATCATCTACGCCGCGACCGGCACCCTCAACCTCGCTCAGCTCGCCGGCCGGCTCGATGCGCTGCCCGGCGGCCTGCAACTGGCGTTGCAGAGCATGCTGCTACTCGCGTTCGGGATCAAGGCCGCCGTCTTCCCGCTCTCGGCCTGGCTGCCGGACAGCTATCCCACCGCCATCGCCCCGGTCACGGCGGTGTTCGCCGGCCTGCTCACCAAGGTGGGCGTCTACGCGATCATCCGTACCCAGACGCTGCTCTTCCCCAACGGTCCCGCCGCCGACCTTCTCCTGGTGGCGGCGCTGCTGACCATGATCGTCGGGATCCTCGGTGCGGTCGCGCAGCAGGACATCAAACGCCTGCTGTCCTTCACGCTCGTCAGCCACATCGGCTACATGCTGTTCGGGATCGGGCTCGCCTCGGCCGCCGGGCTCTCCGGTGCGATCTTCTACGTGGTGCACCACATCGTCGTCCAGACGACGTTGTTCCTGGCCGCCGGCCTGATCGAGCGGCGGGGCGGCACCACGGACCTGGATCGGCTCGGCGGGCTGGCCCGGTTGGCGCCGGTTCTGGGCGTGCTGTTCTTTCTGCCGGCCCTCAACCTCGCCGGGATACCGCCGTTCTCCGGGTTCCTCGGCAAGCTCGGGCTGCTGCAGGCCGGGGTGGCCGCCGACGGCGCCCTGTCCTGGCTGCTCGTCGCCGGCAGCGTAGTGACCAGCCTGCTCACCCTGTACGCGATCGGCCGCGTCTGGAACCTGGCCTTCTGGCGGACGCCGCATCCCGAGATGCCGCCGGACGGGGGTCCCGTCCCGCGCCGGGTGCTGCCGCGGCTGATGGTGGGCTCCACGCTGGCACTCGTCGTCCTGGGCACGGGACTCACCGTGGTCGCCGGGCCACTGTCCGATCTGACCAGCCGGACCGCGGTGGACCTGCTCGATCGTGAACCGTACGTGCATGCCGTCTTCGCCGAGGAGGTGCCATGACCGCGATCCGGAGCTGGCGTGACCGCGCCGTGGCGGCGACCGTGCTGGTCGTCGTATGGATGCTGCTCTGGGGTGTCTTCTCCTGGGCCCATCTGATCTTCGGAGTCCTCGTCGCGGCCGTCGTGCTGACGGTGTTCCCGCTGCCGCCGGTGACCTTCGCGGGGCGCCTGCATCCGATCGGACTGCTGCGTTTCGCCGGCCGCTTCCTCACCGACCTGGTGACCGCCAGCGTGCAGCTGGCCGTGCTGGCCTTCCGGTTCGGTCACCAGCCCCGGAGCGCGATCATCCGGGTGCCGCTGCGAGTCCCGTCGGACCTCGTGCTGACCCTGACCGGGGAGGCGGTTTCGCTGATCCCCGGCAGCCTCATCGTGGACACCGACCAGGCCTCCACCACGCTCTACATCCACGTCATCGCGGTGCGCGACCGCGAGGCCGTGGAACGTTTCCGCCGCGAGGTGTACGAGACGGAGGCCCGCATCGTCCGGGCCATCGGCTCGGATGAGGAGATCAGAATGCTCGGCGCACCGCCGCCGGTGGGGAAGGGAGAACGCCGATGATCGTCGTCGGTGTCGCCGTGTCCACGTTGCTGTTCGCGGCCGTGGCGCTGGTGCTCGTCAAGATCGTGCGCGGGCCGACCACGCTGGATCGCATCGTCGCGGTGGACGTGCTGCTCGCGGTCGTGGTGGGGGCGATCGCTGCCGAGGCTGCCTGGACCCGCGACGCGACGTCGCTGCCGATTCTGGTCGTCCTGTCGATTCTCGGCTTCATCGGCTCGGTCACCGTGGCCCGGTTCTCGCCGAGGAGCCGGCGATGACCCCGCAAGCCGTCGCCGATGTCCTCGCCGGCACCTGCCTGATCACCGGAGCGCTCTTCAGCCTGGCCGCCGGAGTCGGCCTGCTGCGTTTCCCGGACCTGCTCTCCCGCATGCACGCCGCCACCAAGCCGCAGGTGCTGGGCCTGCTGCTGATCCTGACCGGCACGGCGCTGCGGCTGCTCAACACCGTCGACATCACCACCCTGATCCTGGTGGGGATGTTCCAGCTCGGGACGGCGCCGGTCGCTGCGCATATGGTGGGCCGGGCCGTGTACCGGTCCCGGCAGGTCCGGACCGACCTGCTGGTGGTCGACGAACTCGCCGAGGACCGGGCCGAAGGCGTGCCGCACCGCTGATCAGTCGCGGATCACCGCTACCGGGAGGGGCGCCTGCGTGACTGCCCGGGTGGACACCGAGCCCAGCAGCAGACCCTTCCAGCCGCCGTATCCGCGGGAACCGACGACCAGCAGGTCGGCGCCGTCGGCGATCTCCAGCAGGGTGGCGGCCGGCGGACCCTGCACCAGGGACAGTTCCACGCCGGCCCGGGCGTCGTCGATCCCGGCCCCGCGGAGGCTGTCGAGCAGCACCTGCGAGGCCTGGGCGGCCACGTCGTCGATCGCCTCCTGGGGCCAGGCCACCGGACCGGCGAATCCCATGTACGGCACAGTCCAGGTGTGCACCACCTGGAGCACGGCGCCGCGCGCGACGGCGGTGTCGCGGGCGAAGCGCAGGGCCGGTGCCGACGGTGCGGACCCGTCGACACCCACCACTACCCGCCCGGCTGGGTTGTCCCGGCGCGGTCCGCGTACCACGACCACCGGGCCCTGCGCGTACTGCGCACTGCTTTGACCGACCGATCCCAGCAGCGAGCCGGCGACGGTTCCGCGCCCCCGGGACCCGACCACGAGCAGCGTGCCGGCGCCCGCCGCCTGGATCAGTTCCTGGGCCGGATGGCCGTGGCGGATCTCGACGGTCACCGGGACGTCGGTCGCTCCGGCGCGTTCGGCCACCGCCCGTACGCCGGCCGTGACGTCGTGCTCGAGGCGCTCCCGGAGCTCGGCCACGGACGGCAGCGCCGCCGCGCCGTCCTCGTGCCAGACGTGGACCGCTCGCACCGGCAGACTACGCAGCCGGCCCTCCCGCAGGGCCCAGACCAGGGCGTCCTCGGCGGGGGAGGAGCCGTCGACGCCGACCACGATGTTGGTGACGGTCATTACGCACCGCCCGGGAGAGCACCGCCCGGGAGAGCACCGGCCGTGCCGACCCGACTCCACCGGCGCAGCTCGGCGTCCAGATCGAGCCGCTCGATAGTGGCGGCGTTCTCGTACTCGCCCCAGGCCTCGCGCGGCAGCATCCACATGATCTCGAATTCGTTCCCGTCGGGATCGGCACCGTAGAGGCTCTTGGTGGCGCCGTGGCTGGACTCACCGGTGTACGCGCCGGCGTCGATCAGCGTGGTGCGGGCCGCCGCCAGTTCGTCGACCGTGTCGACCTGCCAGGCGAGGTGGTAAAGGCCGATGCCGCCGCGGCGCTTCGGCGCCGCGGCCGGTCCGACGCCGAACAGGCCGAGATCGTGGTGGTTTCCGGAACGGGGCAGGCGCAGGAACGCGGCGTCCGCGCGGGGCTCGCGGGCGACCACCTCCATGCCGAACACCTCGGTGTAGAAGCGTTCGGCGCGTGGCAGGTCGGCGACGAACAACACGGCGTGGTTGAGACGTACCGGAGACACCGTCATGACTCCTCCTCCCATATTTGTTCAAGCTTGAACTAAGCGTATCTGGATTTACTTCAAGCGACAAGTAATATGGGTGTGGTGGAGGACTCAGATCAGCAGTGGCTCACTGCCGGGCAGCGCCTGGCGTGGCTCGACATGGTGCGCGTTCTCACCGTGCTGCCCGCGGCCCTGGACGCTCAGCTCGACCGGGACGCGGGCCTGAGCTTCTTCGAGTACCACGTGCTGTCGATGCTGTCCGAGACGTCCGGCCGCAGCCTGCGGATGAGCCGTCTCGCCCAGCTCACGAGCAGCTCCCTGTCCCGGCTGTCGAACGTCGTCAAGCGCCTGGAGGGGCGCGGGCTGCTGCGCCGCGATCCCGATCCCGCCGACCGGCGGGCCAGCTTCGCCGTGCTGACCGACGCCGGTATGGCGGCCGTCGAGCGGGCCGCGCCCGGACACGTCGCCGTCGTGCGCGGGCTGGTCGTCGACGTCCTCGACCCGGACCGGCTGCGGTGTCTCCACGCCGCCCATCAGCAAATCCTCGCCGGGCTCGATCCCACGGCCAGGACCCGGCCGGAGTGGATCGACTGAGGTCAGCGGGCGAAAAGGGCGGCCCGCCGCGGCCCGCGAGGGCCGGTGCCGAAAATTTGAGTCTCGCCAGTGGGTCGGCGCCACACATAGCATGCGTACCTAGCGGGGCGCAGCGGGCGGCAAAGGTTCGCGTTTGGGAGCGCTCCCATAGCGGGTCGGCAAGGTGCCGGACCCGGCCGTCGGAAGGAAGACCCTGGTGCGCTACGGAAAGTTCGACGACGAGCAGCGTGAATATGTCATCGATCGGCCCGACACGCCGCTGCCCTGGATCAACTACTTGGGCACCGATGAGTACTTCGGCATCGTCTCGAACACCGCGGGTGGGTATTCGTTCTACCGCGACGCCAAGCTGCGCCGTCTGACCCGGTACCGCTACAACAACGCGCCGTTCGACATCGGCGGCCGCTACCTGTATCTGCGGGACGACGCCAGCGGCGACTTCTGGTCGCCGTCCTGGCAGCCGACGCGCAGCACGCTGGACGAGTACGAGTGCCGGCACGGCCTCTCGTACACCCGGATCGCCTCCGCGCGCAGCGGCATCCGCGCCGAGACGCTCTACTTCGTGCCGCTCGGCGAGACCCTCGAGGTGTGGCGGACCAAGGTCACCAACGAGCGGGACACGGCGGCCGAACTGTCGCTCTTCTCCTCGGTCGAGTTCTGCCTCTGGGACGCGCAGGACGACGCCACGAACTTCCAGCGCAACTTCAACACGGGCCAGGTCGAGGTCGTCGACGGGGTGATCTACCACAAGACCGAGTACCGGGAGCGGCGCGACCATTTCGCGTACTTTGCCTGCTCGGAGCCGCTCGCCGGCTTCGACACCCAGCGCGAGACCTTCCTCGGCGCCTACCGCGGCTGGGACCAGCCGGCGGCGGTCGAGCGCGGCGCGGCCTTCGACTCGGTGGCGAACGGCTGGCAGCCGATGGGCAGCCACCACGTCAAGCTCAGCCTCGCGCCGGGGGAGAGCCGGGAGGTCATTTTCGTGCTCGGGTACGCGGAGAACCCGCGCGCCGAGAAGTTCGACCCGCCCGGGTCGCAGACGGTCAACAAGCGGTACGTGCGCCCGGTCATCGAGCGCTGGCTGCGGCCGGAGACGGTCGCCGAGGGCTTCGCGAAGCTCGGCGCCTACTGGGAGCGGCTGCTCGGCAACCTGCAGGTGACGACCCCGGACGCGGACACCGACCGGATGGTCAACATCTGGAACGCGTACCAGTGCATGGTGACCTTCAACATGAGCCGGTCGGCGTCCTTCTACGAGTCCGGGATCGGCCGCGGCATGGGCTTCCGCGACTCCAACCAGGACCTGCTCGGGTTCGTCCACATCATCCCGGAGCGTGCCCGGGAACGGATCCTGGACATCGCGGGCACCCAGAAGGAGACCGGCGGGGCGTACCACCAGTACCAGCCGCTGACCAAGCGCGGTAACAACGACATCGGCGAGGGCTTCAACGACGACCCGCTGTGGCTGGTGCTCGGCGTCTCGGCGTACCTCAAAGAAACCGGCGACCTGAGCATCCTGGACGCGCCGGTGCCGTTCGACAACGCACCCGGCAGCGAGGTGCCGCTGTACGAGCACCTGCGCCGCTCGGTGCAGTACACCCAGGATCGGCTCGGCCCGCACGGCCTGCCGCTGATCGGGCGGGCCGACTGGAACGACTGCCTCAACCTCAACTGCTTCTCCGAGACGCCGGGTGAGCCGTTCCAGACCACCGAGAACGTCAGCGGCGGTTCGGCCGAGTCGGTGTTCATCGCCGGGCAGTTCGTGCTGGCCGCCAAGGAACTGGCCGCCATCGCCGAGTTGCGGGCGCTGGACGGCGAGGCGGCCGAGTACCGCGCCGCCGCCGAGAAGATGACCGGCGTCATCCTCGAGCACGGCTGGGACGGCGCCTGGTTCCGGCGGGCGTACGACTTCCACGGCAACCCGATCGGCTCCGGCGAGAACGACGAGGGGCAGATCTTCGTCGAGCCGCAGGGCATGTGCGTGCTGGGCGGCGTGGGCCTCGACGACGGGCTGGCCGCGCAGGCGCTGCGCAGCGTGGCGGACCGGCTGGCCACCCCGCACGGCATCGTGCTCCAGCAGCCGGCGTACACGAGCTACCGGATCGAGCTTGGCGAGATCTCGTCGTACCCGCCGGGATATAAGGAGAACGCCGGCATCTTCTGCCACACCAACCCGTGGATCATGATCGCCGAGGCGATGGTGGGCAACGGTGACGGCGCCTTCGACTACTACAAGCGGATCAACCCGTCCGCCCGCGAGGAGATCAGCGAGCTGCACCGCTGCGAGCCGTACGTCTACGCGCAGATGATCGCGGGCAAGGACGCGGCCACCCACGGCGAGGCCAAGAACTCCTGGCTGACCGGCACCGCGGCGTGGAACTTCGTGGCGATCACGCAGTGGATCCTCGGCATCCGGCCGGAGCTGGCCGGGCTGCGCGTCGACCCGGTGCTGCCGGGGAGCTGGGAGGGCTTCCGGGCCACCCGCGCCTACCGGGGCGCCACCTACGAGATCACGGTACGCAAGCCGGCCGGGTCGAGCGGCCGGGTCGCTTACCTGATCGTCGACGGCGAGCGGGTGGACGGCACCGTGGTGCCGCCCGCCGCTGCCGGCAAGGTGGTGCAGGTGGAAGCCGTCGTCGAGGGCTGAGAAAGCAGGTGTGGTCACCGCAGTGCGGTGACCACCTCCTGGGCGGCGCGCTGGCCGGTCTCCACCGCGCCGTTCAGGTAGCCCTGGAAGTCCAGCGAGGTGTGCTCGCCGGCGAAGTGGCAGCCGTTCACCGCCTCCTGCTCGACCCCGGTGATGGTGGTGTACTGCCCGGGGGCGTAGTAGGAGTACGACCCCTTGGTCCAGGCGTAGCCGGTCCAGTAGTCGACCGACGCCTTGCCGTTCCAGACGTTGGTGAGGCCGGGCACGGCCGGTTCCGCCTGGGTGAGGAAGCGCCGGGCGTGGGTGGTGGCGGCACCGCTGCCGAAGGCGGCACCGGCCGCCCCTCCGGTGTAGTTGACCAGGACGCCGGTGGTGCCGCTCTGCCCGCGGGTGACCTCCCAGGCGTTCTGGAAGCCCAGGTCGGTGAAGATCTCGCCGTTCAGCCCGGCCTGGTTCCAGATCCGCCTGGTGAACTGGAGATGCAGCTTCGAGTTGGTGCCCATCTTGAGCTGCTGGATGGCGGCGAGCTTGCGGGCCGGGAACCCGGCGTTCGTGAGGTCGACGGCACGCAGCAGGCTGAACGGCAGCGCCAGGATGACGCGGTCGGCGGTCAGCGTGGTGGAGGCGCCCGGACCGGTGCTCGGCCCGACAGTTACCGACCAGCGGCCGGTGCTGGTGCGCGCCAGTGCCCGGAGCGCGGTACCGGTGGTGATCTGACCGGACAGGCCGGCCGCCAATTTGTTGACGATCTGGTCGTTGCCGCCGGCCACCCGGTAGACCTCGTCCGACGGGCCGAACAGGGTGATCTGGTTGCCCGACTGGTAGCCGAACAGGTAGATGAGGTTGAGCGCGGACTGGGCGCTGCTCTCGGCGCCGTACTCGATGTTGTAGGCGATGGAGAGCAACTGCCCGGCCTTGGACGCGGTGCCGCCGGGCACCTGCGCGTTGATCCAGTCGTCGATCGACATCGCGCTCAGCTCCCGGCCGCGCGCGGTGGAACTGGCGTACGTGGTGGGGAACTTGGCGGCCTTCGCGTCGGCGGCGGCCCGCTGGGCGACGATCGCGAGGTCGCTTTGCGCGGCGGCCTGCGAGTAGACGCTGCCGTCGAAGTGGTAAAGCGGCAGGCTGCCGGCCGGCTCGGCCTGGATCAGGTTGGTCGTCGTCAGGCCGAACTCCTTGATCAGACCCAGGATGGCCTTGTGCCCGGTGTCGATGAGCTCGCCGCCGCGCTCGACGAACTGGCCGCCGAACGTGGTCCGGTCGGTGTAGCAGCGGCCGCCGACCCGGTCGGCGGCCTCGATGACGGTGGCCCGGTAGCCGGCCTTCTTGAGCTGGTGGGCCGCGGTCAGCCCGGCCAGGCCGGCGCCGATCACGACGATCTCAGCGTTGGCCGGGGCGGGGGCGGCGCTGGCGGGTTCCGCCACCGCCAGGCCGGCGGCCGCGAGGCCCACGCCTGCGGACGTCTGCAACAGCCGTCGCCGGGTGAGGCCCGCCGGCTCGGCCTCGGTGGCCTGGTTGGCGGTGCGGTGGAGGGCACGGAGCAGAGGAGTACGCGGCATTGATGTCCTTCGTTCGTCTGGGGAAGTGCCGCGCATCACTCTGGATCAAGTCGGACAGGCGGTGGACATCCGTAGGCACATGTTGCGCGATACGGAAAGTCAAAGAATCCGGCCGTTGGTCTAAGATCATCCCGTGCTAGCCTGCCTCGCCGCCGCGGCGGCCACCTGCGCGGCGGCGCTGGTCGCTCCGGCAGCGGCGCCCGGCATCACCGTTCTGAACGTCACCGGGTCGGGCTGCCGGCCGAACACCACCGCGGTCGCGCTGTCACCCGACCGCACCGCGGTCACGATCACCTACAGCGCCTACACCGCCCCGGCCGGGGGCACGGCCACGACCGTCAGCCGCAACTGCCGGATCAACATGAAGATCGACCCGGTGTCCGGCTACGCGCCCACCATCACCTCGGTGGACTACCGCGGGTTCGCGGAGGTGGCGGCGGGCTCCGCCGGTCGGTTGGCGGCCTCCTACCGTTTCCACGGTGCCGGCTGGGCCGAATCGGCGGCCATGCGCCTGACCGGCCCGTTCTCCGACAACTGGCTGCACACTGACGTGGCCGGGGAAGGTCTGGTGACCGGCCGCTGCACCGGCGCCCACGTGCTCGACGTCGACAGCACCCTGACCCTGACCAGCACGGCGGCCGGCGCCGCCACGGACGTCATCACGATGGATTCCACCGACGCCGTGGTGCCCAACACCTTCCACCTCAGCTGGCGGCCCTGCACCCGGTGAGCATCGGCCGAAAACCTTTCGGCGAACGATGGCCGGTCTGTCCCCTGCAACGTGGCTGCTGGCTGGCGATATAGACGTACATCGTTGACACTCGGGTACGCCGCTGACATTATCCCCGAAAAGGTTTTCGCCGGCCGTGAAGGGTGTGCCATGAGGAGACGGGAACTGCTGGCTCTCGGCGGTCTGATGTCGTTGGTCGCCGCCTGCGGTGATGACGAGAGTTCGGCGGATGAGACGCAGCTTCAGTTCATGTACTGGGGCTCGACCTTTGAGCAGAAGGCCGTGGCCAAGATGCTCACGTCCTTCGAGGAACGCAACTCAGGTACCAAGGTCAAACCCCTTTTCACCCCGGACGAGTACGACGTCAAACTGAACACCCTGGTGGCCAGCGGCAGCGTGCCCGACGTCGCCTACGTGCCGATGGCGATGTCCTACCGGCTGGCCGAGCAGGGCAAGCTGGTCAACCTCTTCCCGTACCTGACCAAGTACCCGGAGCTGGCCGGCTATCTGCCGGACGCCTACCTCTGGTACGGCAAGGACCAGCTGCACGGGGTGGCGACCGCCAACGAGATCGAGCTGCTCTGGTACAGCAAGTCGGCGATCGCCGCGGCGGGCGTTCCGGCGCCGCCGGCCCAGGCGGCCTCCGCGTGGACCTGGGATCAGCTGGTGGAGAACGCCTACAAGCTCACCGTCGACCAGAACGGCAAGCACCCGGACGAGCCGGGCTTCGACGCCAAGCGGGTCAAACAGTTCGGCATCTCGATCAGCGTCACGTACGCCGCGGCCTGGTACGGCTTCCTGCGCAGCAACGGCGCGGACTTCGCCGACCCGGCGGGCACCCGGTGCCTGCTGGACACCCCCGAGGCGATCGAGGTCTTCCAGAACCTCCAGGACCTGATCTACAAGCACCGGGTGGCTCCCGGCCCGGGGCAGCTGGCCGCGACCGGCGACGACGTACCGGGCACCAACGTGCTGCTGAAGACCAAGCGGGTGGCCATGATCGTCGACGGCCACTGGAGCCTGCTCGACATGAACCAGAGCAAGGTGGACTACGGCATCGGCGTGCTGCCCAAGTACGACCAGCCGTTCACCACCAGCCAGGTGGCCGGCGCCTCGGCCGTGTTCGCGGGCAGCAAGCACGTGGAGGAGGCGATCGAGCTGTTCGCCTTCCACATCGACCCGCGCTACGTCGACCTCTACCAGCTGGGCCTGTGGATGCCGCAGGAGCGCAAGTACTACGAGGACCAGGCGGCCATCGATTCGTGGACCAAGAACGACAGCCACCCACCCGAGTTCCGCACCGCGGTGGTCGACTACGCGCGCGATCACGGCGTACCGGATCTGCGTGGTCGTTTGAAGAATTTGTCGGTCATCAACAGTGACGTGCTGACCCCGGCGTTGCAGGAGATCGAGACCGGCAAGCGGCCGGCCGCCGCAGTGCTCAAGGAGGTCGCCCCCAAGATCACCGCGAAGATGCAGGGCTGGCAGCACACGCAGGAGCTCTGAGGCGATGGCGGGGCTCTCGGGCCAGCGGCGCATGGAACGGCGCTGGGGCGTGTTCATGGCCGTGCCGGCGATTCTCGGCTTCGTCATCTTCACCGCCGGGCCGATGGTCGCCTCGCTCGTCTTCAGTCTCACGGATTGGCAGGTCGGTGGTTCGCCCTCGTTCGTCGGGCTGGAGAACTACACGGCGATGGCCGAGGACGAGCTGTTCTGGAAGTCCCTGAGCGCCACCACGTACTACACGCTCGGTGCGGTGCCGCTCTCGCTGATCGTGGCGTTCGGCGTCGCGATGCTGCTCAACCAGCGGGTGCGCGGGCTGCCGGTCTGGCGGACGATCTTCTACCTGCCGACGCTGGTGCCCGCGATCGCCAACGTCGTGCTCTGGATCTGGATCTTCAACCCGGACTTCGGCCTGCTCAACTCGATGCTGCGGCAGGGCGGGCTGCCGGGCGGCATGTGGATCTACGACGAGTCCATGGCGGTGCCCTCACTGATCATCATGAGCACCTGGGCGTTCGGCAACACCATGGTGATCTTTCTGGCCGGGCTCCAGGGCATGCCGCAGCACCTGTACGAGGCGGTGTCGGTGGACGGGGGCGGGCCGTGGCACCGGTTTCGCCACGTGACCCTGCCGATGATGACGCCCACCATCTTCTACAACCTCGTGGTCGGCATCATCGGCACGTTCCAGGTGTTCAACCAGGCCTACGTGATGACCGAGGGCGGCCCCAACAACGCCACGCTGTTCTACGTCTACTACCTGTTCCGCAAGGCGTTCGGGGAAAGCGAGATGGGGTACGCGAGCGCGCTCGCCTGGGTGCTTTTCATGATCATCATGTTGGTCACGTTCGTGATGTTCCGTAATGCGCGGCGTTGGGTCTACTACGAAATGGCGAATGCTCGATGAGGGGCCGATTCCTGCTGTACCTGGCACTGGTGGCCGGTGCGATTCCGACCCTGCTGCCGTTCGTCTGGCTGGTGCGCAGCGCGTTCATGCAGGACGCCCAGATGTTCATCGCGCCGCCGCAGTGGATTCCCGACCCGTTCCAGTGGTCGAACTTCACCGAGGCGCTGACCGCGCAACCGTTCGGCCGCTATTTCGTCAATACCGTGGTGATCGCCGTGATCAGCGTCATCGGCACGGTGCTGACCTGTTCGATCGCCGCGTTCAGCTTCTCCCGGCTGCGCTGGCGCGGTCGCAACGTGGTCTTCGCCCTGCTGCTCAGCAGTGTGATGCTGCCGTACGCGGTGACGCTGATCCCGACCTTTGTGATGTGGCAGGAACTCGGCCTGCTCAACACCATAGCGCCGCTGACCGTGCCCAGTTGGTTCGCCGGAGCGGGCGGCGGCGTGTTCAACGTCTTCCTGCTTCGGCAGTTCTTCCTGACCATTCCGTTCGAACTGGACGAGGCCGCCTACATCGAGGGCGCCTCGCCGTTCCGGGTGTTCTGGATGATCGTCATGCCGCTGTCCAAACCGGCCATCGTGGTGGTCACCGTTTTCACCTTCATCGGTACGTGGAACGACTTCCTCGGTCCGCTGCTGTACCTCACCGACGAGGAGAAATACACGCTGTCCATCGGCCTGGCCTCGTTCCAGAGCATCTACATCACCCAGTGGGGCTATCTGATGGCGGCGTCCGCGGCGGTCATCGTCCCGATCATCGCGCTCTTCTTCTTTCTCCAGCGCTACTTCATCGAGGGAGTCACCCTCACCGGCATCAAGAACTGAGCCGCTCAACCGCCGGGCGAGGCATGTTCGTCTGTGTCTCTTTCTGGCCGAGTTGGTTCGGAAGATCGCGCGACCGTTCGCCGGGGATTACCAAAGTGTTGCTGAGGTGTGAACGGGGTCACGTGAGGAAGGACGAGACGAAACCATGAACAAGACTCGACAGGCATGGGGGCGCGTGGTCGGTGCCCTGGCCGCGATCACGCTGGTTCCGATCGCCGCCGTCAGCGGTGCGTCGCCGGCCAGTGCCGCCACCAATCAGTTCCGGGGCATGAACTGGGCTGTGCTGGGTGACAACTTCAGCACCGGCCCGCTCGTCCTGCACGGCCTGAGCCAGTCCGACAGCAACGCGACCGTCCGGGCCAAGGCCAATGCCCTGTACGACGACATGGCCGCGATCGGGGTCAACACGGTCCGGCTGCCGATCAACACGCACACCGTCGGTACCGCGTGGTGGGAGAACTACCGGGGCGCCATCGACGCCGCCACCGCCCGCGGCTTCAAGGTCATCCTGGCCTACTGGGAGGACGGCGCCGCCTCCGGTGGCCGGATCACCAACCTCGCCGCCTGGAACACCATGTGGTCCCGGGTGACCTACCTGTACGGCTCCAACACCAACGTCTACTTCGAGCCGATGAACGAGCCGCACGGCTACAGCTCGGCGGACTGGCGCAACGTCGCGGCGAACTGGATGAGCTACCACTACTCGGCGGTGCCCAGCCGGACGCTGATCGGCGGCACCGGCTACAGCCAGGACCTGCGGGACATCTGCAACGACAGCCGCTTCAGCGGGACGCTGCTGTCCTTCCACCACTACGCGTTCTTCTACAGCGCGATGACGTACGACGCGTTCCGCAGCCACGTACAGACCCGCCTCGGCAACTGCGCCTCCCGCGCGATCGTGACCGAGTACGGCGCGCCGATGTCCACCGGCCTCAACTACGCCAACGCGAGCAGCACCGACAACTTCGTCCGGCACATCCGGGCAGTCACCCAGGTCATGCGGGACAACCAGATGGGCGGCACCTACTGGCCCGCGCTCGGCGGCAAGCCCACCGGCAGCCTCGGCTACGACCACTACTCGATGTTCGGTCTCAGCGGCAGCGGCACCAACCTCAACCTGACCGTCCGCAACGCCTCCGGCCGCGACCGCATCCGGTACGGCTGGGGCCTCTAGCCCCCACCCCCGGCGCCGGGCCACGTGCCCGGTGCCGGCGGTTGGTGCCGGCTCCTACTGTGGACGGCGTGACGAATCGAGACGGCGGCAACGACGACCGCCGAGCCATGCCGCCCGCCGATCCCTGGCTGGAGTCGGCGCCCACCTCATCCTTCGAACCCGTTCCCGACGACACCTACCCCGGCGAGGCACCCCCGCGGCGCGCGCGGGGCTTCTGGTGGCCGGTCGCGGCCGCGGTCGCGCTGCTCGCCTGCGCCGGCGGCGTCCTGCTGAACCCGTTCGACGACGACGATGACCCGGCCGGCCGGGCCCTGCCCACCACGCGCCCGTCGGTGACCGCCGCCTCCGCCGGCCCGGCGCCGCGGGCGAGCACCGCGCCGCTCTCCGGCGACCTGGTGGTCTACCTGGTGACCTCGAACCGCAAGGGCGAGGTGGCCAGCGTGGAGTACACCGACCAGGACTCCGACCACATCCGCAAGGGCGAGGTGTCGCTGCCGTGGCGGCACACCTTCCGGCTCACCGGCGAGAAGCACCCGCTGGTGCTGATCGCCCAGCGCAAGAGCGGCGGCGCCGGGCCGGTGACCTGCTCGATCAGCCTGGGCGGCAAGGAGCTGACCACCGCGGTCCAGCGCGGAAGGTACGCCGCACCGCAGTGCTCGGCTTAGCGGACGCCGGGTGATCCGGGATCTCAGCCCAGGACGACCCCGTCCGTGTTGGCCGGGGCGGGATCGGGCAGGCGTCTCATCCGGACCGAGTTCAGCAGACCCAGCAGCGCGGCCAGCAGCGGGATGAGCAGGGCGATCTGCAGTGACACCGGCCGGGCCTCGGTGTTGATGCGGAGGATCTCGGCGCGCACCGCCGGGGTCTGCTCGGTGAGGTATTCCTCCAGGTGGGTGTTGGTCATCACCTCGGCGTTCTCCGCCAGCACCTGCGCCACCCGGGTCTGTTCGGCGGGGGAGAGGACGTCGCTCGCCTCGGCCTGGGTGGTGAACGAGAAGGCCAGCGTCGCCAGCATGACCGCGCCGGCGAACGCCAGGCCGAACGACAGCCCGAACGAGCCGCCCGCGGAGTTGACGGCGGCGGCCTCGCTCACCCGTTCCTCCGAGATCGGCGCGAGCGTGTAGTCGTTGAGCTGGGACACCAGCAGGCCCAGCCCGGAGCCCGCGATCGCCAGCGGAATCAGCAGGCCCCAGCCGAACTCGGCCCGGGGCACGATCGGGATCAGGATCGCGACGCCGATGGTGACGAGCAGGAAACCGGTACTTACGATGCTCGCCGGGCGCCGCTTTCCGGCCTTCTTACTGGCCAGCAGGGCCACCGCGAACATGCTCAGTGACAGCGGGGCGAGGGAGAGGCCGGCCAGCATCGCGCTGTATTCCAGCACCATCTGGAGATAGATCGGCAGCGCGATCATCAGGCCGCCCAGGGCGATCTGCTGCAGCAACTGCTGGGAGATGCCGACCCGGAACATCGCGGACCGGAACAGCACCGGGTCCAGCAGGTGCGACCGGCCCGCGCGCTTGCGTCGTACCAGCCAGAAAGCCAAGCCGGCCAGCGCTGCCGCACCGAGCAGCAGGAGCGCGAGGACCGCCTCGCCGCCCTCCTGCCAGACCAGGATGCCGAGCACGATGCCGCCCATGCCGATCACCGAGAGGATCGAGCCGACGGCGTCGATGGTGCGCGGCCCGGTGTAGGGCACATTGCGGACCAGGCCGATGCCGGACAGCACGCCGGCGATGATCACGACCTCCAAGGCAAAACCCACCCGCCAGGACAGGTACGTGGTGATGAAGCCGCCGAGCAGCGGTCCGACCGCGGCGGCGATCGCGGCCGCGGCACCGACCAGGGCGTAGACCTTGCGTTGGGCCGCTCCCTGGAAGTTGCCGTGGATGAGCGACTGCATGGCCGGCAGCAGCAGCGATGCGCCGATGCCGCCGATCAGGGCCCAGAAGATGATGAGCGTGGTCAGGCTCTGCGCGAACGTCATCGCCAGCGCGCCGACCGCGTAGCCGAGCAGGCCGAGGACGTAGGCGCGCTTACGCCCGATGAGGTCGCCGACCTTGCCGCCGATCAGGATGAACGCGGCGGACACCAGCGCCTCCAGAGCGATCGCCGACTGGACGCCGCTCGTGGTGGTGCCGAGATCGCGGACCACCGCGGCGATCGAGACGTTCATCAGCGACGTGTCCACGACCAGGACGAACATCGCCATCGCGAGGAGGACGGCCAGCCGTCCCTCGCGCCCGCTGCCTGCCTGCTGAGCCATGAATACAAGTCACCGGGTCGCCCGGCCCGCGGGCATCATCCCGTACAGAGTATTTGCGCTTGTGAACGGGGTGTTGCAGCAATCTTTGCCTTGGAAAAAGCACCGATTAAAGTTCCCCTAAGTGATTCACAGGCGTCTATGTATTTCCCCGCAGGGCATTGCGGGCATATGTTCCCCGTGCGCCCCACCTTGACCGGAAGAGGGTGGGTACTCGAGGAAAGGTCCAGAATTATGAGAAAACCACGCTTGCTCATCGGGGCAGCAGTGCTGGCCGTTGCGATGGCCGGCTCGGTCTCGCTGGTGAGCGCGGCGTCCGCCGACGCGGACATCCAGGTCACCGCGACGATCAACGTGTCCGGCAACTTCGACGGCAGCGGAAACCGCTACATCGGCGCCGGTGACCTCGGCTCCGGTGGCCAGGACGAGGGCCAGGACCCGCTGTTCAAGCTGGCCAACGGCGCGACCCTGAGCAACGTCGTGCTGGGCTCCCCGGCCGCCGACGGCATCCACTGCTCGGGCAGCTGCACTCTGCGCAACGTCACCTGGCAGGACGTCGGCGAGGACGCCGCCACCTTCCGCGGCACCAACGCGACCGTCGTGGTCGACGGCGGCAGCGCGGCCAAGGCGTCGGACAAGGTGTTCCAGGACAACCGCGGTGCCGGCGGGTCGGTGACCATCCGCAACTTCAGGGTCAACGACTTCGGCAAGTTCTACCGCTCCTGCGGCAACTGCTCCACGCAGGCCGCCCGGACGGTGAACATCCAGAACCTCACCGCGACCGGCGGCGACGTGATCGCCGGCGTCAACGTGAACTACGGCGACGTGGCGCGGCTGTCCGGCCTCAACATCGGCAGCATCGACACCTGTCACCTGTTCAACGGCAACAACAGCGGTGACGAGCCGACGAAGATCGGCGAGGGTGCGAACGGACGGAACTGCATCGTCTCCTGACGAGCAGACCCCGGGGCCAGGCCGCAGTAGCGGCCTGGCCCCGTTGCGATGCCAGCGTTTGTCAAGCGAAGTGCAGGCGACGGGCAGCACGGTGAGGCACCACACCGAACCGGAAGGAACCTCCCGTGAACCTGTTCCGCACCCATGGCTGGCGGCTCGCCCTCGTCACCTCCGGGATCCTGATGCTGATCGGCGGCCCGATGCACCCCGAGGCCGACGCCAAGCACCCGCTGCGCGAGGAACTCGCGATCATGACCGCGCACCCGGACTGGATTCCGGCACACCTCTTCGTCGTGCTCAGCACCGCTCTGCTCGCCGTCGGACTGGTGGCGGCGTACCGGCGCAAGGCCTGGCCGGCGATCCACCGGGCGCTCGGCATCGCGGCGCTGGCGGTGTCCCTGTACGTGGTCGAGACGATCTTCCACCTGGCCGCCGCGGTGGACAGCCACGCACTGCACCACGGCGGGGCGGCACCGGTCGCGTTCACCCACGTGGGGCTCAGCGTCCTGCTCTACCCGGTCTCCGGCCTCGCGGTCGCCTACCTGGCGAGCCGCCAGCTCGTCGCCTGGCGCGGCCCGCGCCGGTTCGCCGGGCTGCCCGGGGTGGCCGGCGGGCTGATGCACGCGCTGTCCGTACCGCTGGTGCTGGCACTGCCCAACACCGAGCTGACCCCGATGTTCGCCGGATCCGCCGTGCTGATCGCGGTGTGGTCCCTGGTCACCGGCCTGGCCGGCGCGCCGCGCCCGGCCGCGGTACCGGCCGAGCGGCAACCGGCCGCCGTCTGAGTCAATGCGCCGGGGCCGGCCGTCCGGGCCCTTAGGATCACCGCCATGCGTGTCCAGGTGCTCGGCGACCTCGAGGTGGTCGTCGGCGAGCGGGTCGCCGATCTCGGCGGCCCCAAGCCGCGCACGCTGCTCGCTCTGCTCGTCGCCGCCGACGGGCGAGCCGTACCGGTGGAACACCTGATCCACCAGATCTGGGGCGAGGACCCGCCGGCCCGGGTGGAGGCCTCGCTCCAGTCCTACGTCGCCCGGCTGCGGCGCGCTCTCGATCCCGAGCGCCCGGCCGGGCGTCCGGCCGAGCGGCTGCGGACGCATCCGGGCGGCTACTCGCTGACCGTGACCGCGGACGAGGTCGACGCCCGCCGGTTCGCCCGGCTGGTCCAGGCGGCCGGCACTCACCTGAGCGGCGAACCCGCCGAGGCCGAGCACCTGCTGACCGAGGCGCTGTCCCTCTGGCGGGGCGCGGCGTACTCGGGGGTCGGCGGACCGGCGCTGGAGGCGGAGGCCACCCGGCTCGACGAGCTCCGGATGACCGCCGTCGAACAACTCTGGGACCTGCGGATCGGCCAGGGCCGCCAGGCCGAGGCCGTCCCCGAACTGGAGCAGTTGGTGCGCCTGCACCCGTTGCGCGAGCAGCTGTGGGCCCTGCTGGCCCGGGCCCTGTACCGGTCCGCCCGCCAGGGTGACGCGCTGGCCGCGCTGCGCCGGGTCCGCGAGCATCTCGCCGAGGAACTCGGCGTCGACCCGGGCCCGGAGCTGCGGCGGCTCGAGGAACTGGTACTGCGCCAGGATCCCAGCCTGGACGGCGTCACCGCGGCCCCGGATCCGGCCGGGCCGCCGTCACTGGTTGGGCAGCCATTGGTTGGGCAGCCACTGGTTGGGCAGCCATTGGTTGGGCAGCCACTGGTGGCGCCGCCGCCGGCTGTGCGACGCCGGCTGTTCGGCCGGGAGGACGCGCTCGCCGCCGCCGAGCGGGTGCTGCGCGACGCGCTCGGCGGCCGGGGACGGACCGTGATCGTCACGGGTGAGGCCGGCATCGGCAAGACCCGGTTCACCGAGGCGCTGATCGCCCGGGCCGAGGCGATGGGCGTGCGCTGCGGCCGCGGTGGCTGGGAGGCGGAGGCGTGCCCCGCTCTGTGGGGCTGGACCCAGGCGGCCGAGCAGCTTGCCGAGCGGCCCGGCCTCCTCGACCCGGCACCGGGCGGCGACGTGGTCGACGCCGCGGCCGCCAGTTTCCGGCAGGCGGCCGCGCTCACCGCCGCGCTGCGCGACGGCCCGCCGGCGCTGCTCGTCCTGGACGACATCCACTGGGCCGACGCCGAGAGCCTGCGCCTGCTGCGCCGGGTCGGTGCCCAGGTCGCCGCCCTGCCCGTGGTGCTGGTCGTGGCCCTGCGGTCGGCACCCGCCGAGATCGGGGCGGCGGTGGTCGACGCGCTGGCCGCGCTGGCCCGCACCGATCCGCTGCGGCTGGAGCTGACCGGCCTGGACGCGGCGGCCATCGCCGCCTGGGTCGAGGAGTACGCCGAGATGCGGGTGCCGGCCGAGGTCGCCGCGGAACTCGCCGCGCGCACCGACGGCAACCCCTTCTATGTGACCGAGCTGGTCCGGCTCCTGGTGCGCGACGGAGCCCTCACCGCCCTCGACGCCGGCGCCTGGCGAGCGGTACCCGGCGGCGTACGGGACGTGGTCCGCCAGAGACTCGCCCAGCTGCCGGAGACCTCGGCGCTGGTCATCGGGACCGCCGCCGTGGCCGGCCGGTCGTTCGACCTGCTCGTCGTGGAGCGTGCCGCCGGCGCCGGTCGCGAGCAGGTGGCGGAGGCCATGGAGTCGGCGCTGATGCTGGGCCTGATCGACGAGCTGGAGCCGGGCCGGTGCCGGTTCAGCCACGCGCTGGTCCGGGACGCGGTCTACGACGGGCTGCCGGCTCCGCGCCGGGCCCGGGCGCACGCCGAGGTCGCGATCGCCCTGGAACATCGGCACGCCGGCGCGCTCGCCTCGCACGTCGCCGAACTCGCCGAGCACTACCGGCTGGCCGGCCCGGTGCACGCCAGGTCGGCCTGGGTCTTCGCCCGGCGGGCGGGCCGGGCCGCGGCCGCCCGGTCCGCACACGACGAGGCGCTCCGGCTGCTCACCGAGGCCGAAAAGCTCCAGCACCTCGACCCGGTCGCCACCCCGGCCGAACGGGAGGAGGTGCTGCTCGGCCAGGCGGCGGCGCTGATCCGGCTGGGCCGGCCGATCGAGGCGTGGCCGGCGGTCGCGCGGGCCGCCGCGCAGGCGCTCGGCCGCGACGACGTGCCGGCGGCGGCGGACGCGTTGCTGACCATCACGTCCGGCGTCTGGGGCTGGCGCAACGCCGGTGACTGGGACGACGACGCCGCGGCACTCTGGGAGGAGGTGCTGGCGCGGCTGCCCGCGGAACGGGCGGAGACCCGGGCGCTGCTGCAGGTGGGCCTCGCGGTGGAACTGCTCTACCGGCCGGGCTCGGCCGCCCGGACCACGACGCTGGCCGACGAGGCGGTGCAGGCGGTACGCCGGTCCGGCGCGCACGACGCCGTCCGGTTCCGGGTGTTGCGCCTCGCGGTCCAGGCGCTGCTGCGGCCCGACCTGCTCCATCACCGGGCGCCGATCCTCGACGAGCTGGTCGGCCTGGCGGTGGTGCTGGGCGACGTCTCGGGCCTGGCCGGCGTCCTCAGCACCCGGGCCGTCGACCGCGCCGAACTGGGCCGGCTTGCCGACGCCCACGCCGATCTGCTCCGCGCCGACGGCCTGGCCCGGCAGCACCAGCTCCCCGAGAATCTGCTGGTCTCCGGCTGGTGCCTGGCGACCTGGCGGCAGCTCGACGGCGACCTCGACGGTGCCGAGGCCGCGATCGCCGAGATGGAGACGTTCCAGGGCACGCTGGCGATGGCCGGAGCCGGGATCGGGCTGTGCCAGCTGGCGACGCTGCGCCTGCTGCAGGGGCGGCTGCCCGAACTGACGCCGGCCCTGCGCGGGGCCGCCGAGGCCTTCCCGCCGTTCCGTGAGTTGCACGCGCTGGCGCTGGTGCAGGACGGTCGCCTGGACGAGGCCCGCCGGGTCCTCGGCGCCTGGCCGGAACAGCCGCCGTTGCCGTGGGGCTACCTGTGGGTCGGGTTCACCGTCTTCCGGGCGTACACCTGGATGGCGCTCGGCGACCGCGCGGCGGTGGCCGACCTGCGGGCGCAGCTGACGCCGTACGCCGGGCGCCTCGCCGGGACGTTGCCGGTCTCCGTCCTCGGCAGCGTCGAACTCGTGCTGGGCGAACTGGCCGCGGCGGACGGCGACCCGGTGGCCGCCCGCGACCACCTCGGCCGCGCCCGCCGCACCCACGAGGAACTCGGCCTGACGCTCTGGCTCGCGCGGACCGACGAGGCCATCGCCCGGCTGGCGCCACCCGCCGGCTGACCGCCGGCGGCCAAGGCCGCCGGCGGTCAGGGGCGCGCGGTGCCGTGGATGCGCAGTGCGTAGCGGCGGAAGGCGCGCCGGGCCAGCCACGGCAGGAGCCGGCGCAGCGGTGCCGGTGCCGTGGACAGCATGCGGGCCAGCACGGCCGGGTCGGCGTCGTGCTGGATCATGCCGAGCGTCAGCAGCTCCTCCGACCGCCGGGTCCGGCTCCGGGCGTGCCGGCCGATCGCCGCCCACTCGTCGCCGGTCAGGGTCCGGGCCGCGATCGGCAGCAGGCGTTCCTCCTCGGCGTCGAGGTGCTCCGCGAGGTTGGCGTAGAGGGTGTCCAGCAGGCCGGCGATCCGGTCCCGGTCGCCGGCCGACGCCGCGCCGGCCCAGCGCGGGCGGAGGCCGGCGATCTCGGTCAGCAGGGCATCGACCCGCTCGTGCTGCGACTCCATCAGCCGCACCATGGGGGCGAGTTCGCCGGGCACCCGCGCCAGCAGCAGCGGCCAGGCCAGCTCGTCCTCGGCGGTGTGGTGGTGGTGCAGGCTCCGGCCGAGGTAGTCGAGGTGGGCGGCGACCGTGCGGGCGCGGCCTACGTCACCGGGCCGGACCGCGCGGACGACGCCGCCGGCGAGGCGGAACTCGCGCCGGAAGAACGTGTGCACCGCCGGCATATCACTGGTGTCGATCACTTCGGCGGACTGGTGTGTGCTCATGCGACCACGGTCGGCCCGGGCACCTGCGACGGCCTTGCAATCGGCTTGCAGGCTCCTACTACGCGACGCAGACGCGGTCGCGGCCGGTCTGTTTGGCCTCGTACAGCGCGGCGTCCGCGCGCGCCATCAGCTGCCGCAGGTCGTGGCCGGCCTCGTCGAGCCCGGCCAGCCCGACGCTGATGGTGACCGGCAGCAGGCCGGCGTCCGTGGGCACCGGCCGACTGGACACCGCCAGGTGCAGCCGTCCGGCCAGGTCCGCGGCCGGGATCGCGGACTGCGCGGTGACCACGGCGAACTCCTCGCCGCCGTACCGGCCCAGGACGTCGCCGTCGCCGAGGGTCTCCCGCAGCCGCTGGGCCACCGCCCGGATCACCTCGTCGCCGACCGGATGCCCGTACGTGTCATTGATGCTCTTGAAGTGGTCGATGTCCATCATGATCGCCGCGAGCGGGCGCCCCTGCCGGCGGGCGCCGTCCAGCCGCTGCTCGGCCTCGGCGAAGAAGTGGTTGCGGTTGTAGAGGCCGGTGAGCCCGTCCATGGTGGCCATCGTCCGGACCTGGCTGAAGAGCAAGGCATTCTCGTACGCCGTCATGCCCTGCGCGCCGATCGCCGCGGCGATCTGGATCTGTGCCTCGGTCATCGCGCCCTCGCCGGTCGCGCCGACCAGCAGGAAACCGGACGGCGCGCCGCGCTGCTCGACCTGGATCGCCCACCAGCAGCGGGGCGCGCCGAGCAGCCCGCCGACCGGCGGCCGGTCGCCGGGGAACACGGTGCGGGCCCGCGGGCCGGTCAGATCGAACAGGTCCGGCGGCACGGCCGGCAGCTGGGCGCCGACCGTCGCGGCGGCACCGTGCGCGGCGGCCACCTCCAGCCCGTCGTGCCGGTCCCGGGTCAGCAGCACGGCCGTGTCGCCGCCCAGCGTGCGGGTCAGGCTGGCGAGCAGCCGGCGCATCACCTCGTCCGGGTCGAGCGACGAGCTCTGGTCGGCCATCGCGGCGCGCAGGGCCTCCGCGACGTCGCGCTGCCGCCGGGCGGCCTGCACCGCGACCTCCAGCTGCGCGGCACGGGCGGTCTCCAGTGACACCGCGACGTGGTTGGTGATCGCCTTCAGGATGTCGACGTCGTCGCCGGTGAACACACCCTTGGCGATCCGGCTGTCGAGGTAGACGACGCCGCGGAGCTGGCCGTTGAAGCGCAGCGGCGCGATGATGATGCTGCGCAGGCCGTGGACCTGCACGCTCTGCGCGCCGAGCGCCACGCCCTCCTCGCTGCCGGTCACCACCAGCGGCTCGCCGGACTGCCGGACCCGTTCGACCAGGGTGGTGCTGTAACCGGTGAGCTCGAGGATGTCGTTGCCGCGGGCGTCGCGGCCCACGTGCGGCACCAGTTCGTGCAGGTCGTGGTCGAGCCGGAAGAGGTACGCCCGTTCGGCGCCCAGGATGCGCAGGGTCTCGTCGAGGGCCACCCGGGCCAGCGCGCTCGGGTCGAGCACCGTGGCGGACGCGAGGCTGACCTGCTGCAACGCCTCGAGCCGGCGCTGGTAACGGCCGGGGTCGGTGCCCGGTGTCGCGGGGGTGACCGGGGCCGCGCCGGTGGGGGCCGCACCGGCCGGTGCCGCGCCGTGCTCGCTCACCCGGAACTCGTCGGAGACCCAGCGGGCCCGCTGCGGCCACTGCTGCTCGACGGCGATCATCTGGGCGAGTTTCGCCTGCTGGGTGGCTGCGGCCGGCTGACCGAGCTCGATCAGCGCGCGGGCCCGCACCCGCGCCGACTCGTACGCGATCAGCGGCGCGTCCAGCGGCACCAGTTCCGCCTCGACGCCGGACACCGTGCGCAACGCCTCGGCCGGGCGGCCGGCGAGCGTCTCGAGGTCGGCGCGGGCCACCAGGTGGAAGGCCCGCAACGGCTTGGTGTCGGCCATCTTGGCCAGGTCGGCGACCGCGGTCTCGGCGGCCTCCCGGCTCGCGCCGGTGCGGCACCGGGCGAGCCGGCCCAGCGCCTCGTAGACGTAGAACAGCCGCTGCTCGGGCACCATCGCCTTGGGGCTGAGCCCGAGCGCCGCGAACTCGGCGGCGAGCTGCTCGAACTCCTCGCCCAGCCGGCCCCGCTCGACCAGGGCGACGATCTGGGCCCCGTACAGGTTAATGATCTGCATGGGATTGTCGGGGTTTGCCCGCAGGAAGCGGCGCAGCGACTCGATCTCGGCCTCGGCCTGCTCGGGCCGCCCCCGCTGAGCGGCGATGACCGCGCCCACCGCCCCGATCGCGGCGCCCTCCGCCTCGGCGCCCGGCCCCAGGCGAGCCCGCCCGCGCCGGTGCCAGGACACCGCCTCGCCGGTGCAGCCGCGCTTGAAGAACTGCATGGCCACGGTGGACACGCCGGTGAGGTAGTCGCCCAGCTCGAGCCACCGTTCGTGCTCGGTGAGCGCCCGGCTCCAGGTCTGACTCTCGTCGTCGTGGCCGCTCAGGTGGCTGCCCGCGCCGCGCTTCCACTCCACGTAGCCGACCAGGCCGGGATCGCCGATGTCGGCGGCCACCGCGGCGGCCCGGTCGTAGAGGCTGGTCGCCAGCCGGCGCCGCCCGGCCACGTCGGCGATCACCCCGAGCCCGGCCATGTGCTGGGCATACTCGCGACCCGGGCCGAGGCGGTTGATCGGGTGCAGGGCGCGCAGGCTCATCACCGCCCGCATGCCGCGGCGCATCCGCATGGACAGCGCGAAGGTGGCGATGTCGCACAGCACGGCCTGCAGCCGGTATCGCTCCCGTACCTGCCCGCGGGCCGTGCCGAAACCGATCCGGGTGCGGCCGATGACGAGGCCGAGCAGCAACGACCAGAGCGTGGTGAGGGTGAGCCCGAGCCGGCCGCGGGGCAGCGGCGAACCGAGCTCGGCGAGACCGCGGCAGACCGCCTCGAAGGCCTTGTCCGGGTTCCACGCGCTGTTGTGCACCTGCGCCACCTGCGCGAGGATCTCGGCCCGGCCCAGCGGGTCGGGTTCGGCGCGCAGGGCCAGGCCGAGGTGGTGGTGGGCCTCGCCGAACCGGCCGGATCGCGCGCAGCTCATGCCCAGGGCCAGGAAGAAGTCCGGTGGCGGCGTGACGCCGGCGCCCGCGGCCGCCTGCGCGGCGACCTTGAGGAACTCGCGGGCCTCGGCCGGCGCGTGCTCGGCCAGGGCCAGCTGGCCGGCGGCGAATCCGCTGAAGTAAACCCGGTTGGGCCGCTTCGCGGTCTCGCCGAGCGCGTAATGCCGGGCGGTCGCGTAGGTGTAGCGCGGATCGCCGGGTGCGGCCGCGTCCAGCACCTCGGCGATGCTCTGGTGCAGCTCGCGCAGCGCGGCGTCGTCCAGGCCGACGAGCAACGCCTCCCGGATCCGGTCGTGCAGGAACCGGTAACCGTCGCTCCCGGACGCGGTCACCAGCCGGCGCGACTCGGCCTCGGCGAGCAGGACCCGGGCCCGCCGCGGGTCGATGGCGCAGACCGCCGCCGCCAGTTCGGCCGGGAACCAGCGCCCGCCCGCGGCACCGGCCGCCAGCAGCCGGTGGCTGTCCGCGCCGAGGCCGTCGATGCGCTGGAGCACCAGGTCGACCGCGTCGCCGGACAGCTCCAGGCGGTCCAGGCCGGGCAGGTCCAGCCGCCAGCCGTCCCAGGAGGGCGTGACCAGGCCGGCGTCGAGCACGGCGCGGACGTACTCGCCGATGGTGAACGGGTTGCCGCCGGCCCGCGCGGCCAGTTCCTCGACGTGCCCGGCGGGCAGCCGGACGGCGCCCAGGTGCTCGGCGACGAGCTGCCGCACCGCGTCCTGGTCGAGCGGACCCAACGGGACGCGGGTGTCCAGGGTGGCGTCCATGTCGGCGCGGAACCGCTCCAGCCCGGCAATGTTGCCGTCGTCGTCCCGGCAGGTCGCGATGACCAGCAGCGGGGTGTCCGGCAGCAGGTCGCTCACCCGCTGGAGCACCCGCCGGGTCGGTTCGTCGAGCCACTGCACGTCGTCGACGTGCAGTACGGCGCCCTGGAACTCGTCGGCCAGGCCGGCCAGGAACGCGGCGACCGCGTTGACGAACTGCTCGTGCCGGTTCAGCTCGCCGATCGCGGGGGCCTGCACGAGGTCGGCGAGCAGCGGCGACAGCGCCCGCAACAGCGGACCGCCGCGCCCGGCGGCCCGCCGCAACTGGTCGACGGCCCGGTCGCGGTCCGGTGGCGGCAGCCGTTCCACGGTGCGCAGGTGCCGCTCGACCGCGCCGCGCAGGGGCGCCAGCGGCACCGGGTCATCCGGGACGCATTTGCCGTACAGGGTGAGGTCGCCGTCCGAGGCGACCGCGTTGGTCAGTTCCCGGACCAGCCGGGTCTTGCCGGCACCGCCCGGGCCCTCGACGACGACCGTGCCACCCTCGCCGTCCCGGGCCCGCAGCCAGCGGTGGGCCAGGGTGATCACCTCCTGGTCGCGGCCGACCAGGCGCTGGCTGTCGACCCGCTGGGGCGCGCGCCGGCCGGACGCCACCGGGAACGTCGTGCCCGGCTGGGCGGCCAGCCGGCGCAGGTCGTTGAGCAGGCTCTCGCCGCTCTGGTAGCGGTCGTCGGGGTCCTTGGCCATCAGCGTCGCGATGATCGCGGCCATCGTGCCGGTGAGCTCCGGGCACCGGGCTCGCGCGTCCGGGACCGGGGCGGTGGCGTGCAGCCGGATCAGCTCGCCGGCGTCCTGCGAGTAATACGGCACCTGGCCGGTGACGCACTCGTACAGCAGCACGCCCAGCGAGTACAGGTCGGTGCGGCCGTCGACCGGGCGGTTGAGCATGCCGGTCTGCTCGGGCGCGCTGTAGAGCAACGTGCCGGCCACCCGGTCGTCGTGCGCGCCGTCCCGGGCGGCCAGTCCGAAGTCGATCAGCCGGCCGGTGCCCGCCGGCTCCACGATCACGTTGTCCGGCTTGACGTCGCGGTGCACCAGGCCGGCCCGGTGCACGGCGGCGAGCGGCTCCACCACGTCGATGGCCAGCCGGACCGAGGTGGGCTCGTCCAGCGGCCCGTGACGCAGGGTCTGTGCCAGCGGCAGGCCGTCGATGTATTCCAGGATCAGGTAGGGCCCGCCGGCGGTCTGGCCGACCTCGAAGATCCGTGGGAGCAGGGGATGCCCGACCGAGCCGATCAGCGCGGCCTCCCGGCGCACCGCGACCAGGGCCCGCTCGTCGGTGGCGGTCAGCACCTTGAGCGCGTACTCGGCGCCGCGGCGGCGGACCCGGTAGACGACCGTGTCGGCTCCGCGCCCGAGTTCCGAGATCACCTCGAGCTCGGCGAGCGATCCCGATGCCGTCCCAAAGATCGCGGTCACGCATCCTTCCATTCACGACGAGCTACACGGACGGTACGCCTCGGTCCTCGGGTGATGCCATCTATGAGATGCGGAAGGTGGCGTCCTGCCGGTCGGTGGCACGGGAACCGGCGCTGATCGGATCGATGCGCAGCAGAAATTTCGAGTGTCGGAGGTAACGGTCCGGCGCATTGTAGGACCGGAACGAGGACCATGCGGGGTCGGCCAGGCCGGGCGTCCGGTAGAAGGTGGCGTCCGCGCGGAAGGTCGGGCTGCGGTCGTCGGCGTCCAGCCGGATCGCGAAGTCGCGGTGCCGCAGGTAGCGGCCGGGGAAGTTGATCGACTCGAAGGACACGCCGGCCGGGTCGGCCAGGCCGGGCACGAGGCGCCACAGCTGGTCCTGGTGGGGGTCGAAGGGGAACGCGTCGATCCGGCCGACGTTGGCGGCGTGCCGCACGTACCGGTCCGGGAAGTTGTACGACTTGAGGCGCACCGACTCCGGCAGGCCCCACGCCGACACCAGGCCGTCCAGCTCGGCCGGGCTGATCTCCACGATGGAGCCCTGCTTGCCGTTCAGCGGCGGGGTGAACTCCCGCTGGCTGAGCAGCGTCCACCGGCCGGCCGTGATGTCCGAGGTGGACCAGGCGTAGAAGTCGTTGTTGACCGGGCCGAACGAGTCGCCCCACAACCGCCAGCCGCCACCGCCGCGGTTCTTGACCACCATCGGCCCGGCGATGGCGGTGCCCTGCCGCAGCCCGGCGGTGTACGTGGTCCAGCTGTTCGGGGCGCCGGTGGTGGACCGGGCGCCGTAGAGCAGGCCGTCGTCCACGTTCTTGTAGTACATGTAATACGCCGAGTTGTCCGCCACGATGTCGGCGTCGAGCACGCCGAACTCCGGGCTGAAGTAGACCTCGGCGGCCGACACGCTGCGGAAGTCCTTGGTGTAGTTCGCCAGCAGGACGTCCTTGCCGTCGTTCGCGGAGTAGACGATCGCGTACTCCTGGCGCGACGCCACCCAGAACGCGGTCGGCGCCCAGGTGTGGGTGTCCCGGTCGTGCATCCGGATCCGCCGGTACCCGGTGAAGCTGCGCAGGTCCTTCGAATCCCAGACGTGCAGGTATTGGCTGGTCCGGCGGAAGTCGGTGCCCTTCAGGTCGGCGGCCAGGACGACGAACGTGCCGTCCTGTTTGCGCAGGATGAACGGGTCGCGCAGGCCGCGGTCCCCGGCGGTGGGCATCACCACCGGGCTGTTCTGGTTGAGCGGTCGCCAGTTCAGCCCGTCGGAACTGACCGCCAGGTGCAGGCCGTAGCTGGCGCCGCTCTGGTTCGGGGTCTCGGTGAAGTAGGCGAAGGCGTACCCGCCACTCGCCGCGAACGCGGCCGGCGGCGTGCCGGGCGCCGGCACCGCGCCGCCGCGCTCCGCGGTCTGTTCCGGGGCGGGGGCCGGCGGCGTGGTGGCGGGTGCGACGGCGGCGGGACGGCCGGAGCCGGTGCCGGAATCCTGGACGGCGATGGTCACGCCACCGCCGACGGCCACGGCCACGGCTCCGGCCGCCGCGGCGAACTTGGAGATGCCGAGCGCCGGCAGCCAGCCCGCGATGCTGAGGCCGGCCGCGCCGGCAGCCGCACCGGCGACCGGCGCGGCGACCAGGGCGGAGAACGAGATCGCGGCGAGCGACGGCGGCAGCGGCAGCATGGCGATGCCGGCGAGCAGCGCGTCCGGCGGAACGAGCCGGCGTTTGTGGGTCTCGCAGGCGGCGCAGTCGCGTACGTGCCGGGCCAGCCGCTTGCGCCAGACCGGGCTGGGGCGGCCGTCCCAGATGTAGACCTGGGCGGCCAGTTCGGGGCAGCGCGGCTGGGCGTCCAGCGCGCCGACGATGCTGCGGGCCAGGTCGAGTTGGTCGCGCATGCGCTTGATCCGGACCGCGGCGTGCCCGGGCGGGACGCCGAGGGCGGTGGCCAGGTCGGTGCGGGTGATGTGGTCGGCCACCTCGAGCCACCACAGCGAGAGCAGGAACCGGTCGTCCGGGTCGAGCCAGCGCACCGCCTCGACGACCTGGCGGCGCTGCCCGGAGAGCCGCAGCCGCAGCACGGTGGCGTCGGCGAAGTCGGCGCCCGGGTCGGGCAGTTCGGTGGCCAGTTCCAGCGAGCTGTGCCGTTCGGTGCTGGTGCGCCGGCGCCGGGCGCCCTCGACGATCTGGCGACGCACGATGGCCAGGATCCAGCCGGAGAACCGGGCCGGCTCGCGGATGTCCGGCAGGCTTTCCACGACCCGCAGGCAGGTCTCCTGCACCACGTCGTCGACGTCGGCGTGCCCGTTCAGCGCGCGGCCGGCGACGTTGTACAGCATGTCGAGGTGGTCCTCGATCAGCGACGCGAGCGCCTCGCGGTCACCCCGCTGAGCGGCCACCACACGGTCCGCCACCGGTGTGACGCCAGCGCCAGACATGGGCTTGCTCCCTCCCGACGTCAGCCTCCGCGCTGACCACCGAGGGCATGAACGCTAACACCCGGATCGGCACTCAGGCGACGCTGCAGCGGGACATGATCGTGGGCCGGATCGACACCCGCTCGGAGCAGCGCACGCCACCGCGGGACCGGTCCACCAGCAGCCGGAGCACCTCGGTGCCGATGTGCGCGAAGCTGTGCCCGACGGTGGTCAGCGGCGGTTGCAGGTAGGCCGCCTCGGGCACGTCGTCGTAACCGACCAGGCTGACGTCCTCGGGGATCCGGCGGCCGCCCTCCCGCATCCCGCGCATGACGCCGAGCGCCACGTAGTCGTTGGCGGCGAAGATCGCGGTGCACCGCGCCACCCGCGCCAGCCGCAGGCCGCACTCGTACGCCGAGGCCGCGGTGCCGTCGGTGCGCACCATCCGCGGCGTCAGGCCGGCCTCGGCGAGCGCCGCCCGCCAGCCCGCCTCGCGGGTCCGGGTGGCCGGGGCACGTTCCGGCCCGGCCACGTGCCAGACCGTGCGGTGGTCGTATCCGAGCAGGTGTCGGGTGGCCAGCAGGCCGCCGGTGAACTGGTCGATCGACACGTCCGGCCACCGCCACCCGTCGGCGCCGTCGACGGTCACCACCGGCAGGTGCGGCGGGACGATCCGGTCGGCACCGGCCTCGGCGCCGACCGAGGCCAGCACCAGACCGGCCACGCCGGACTGCACGAACTGCTCGGCCGTCTGGTGCAACTCGGCCGGCGGGCCACCGTGGTGGACTCTTCGGACGACGATGGATATTTCGGCAACCGCCGCGGCCTCGCCGATGGCCTGCACCAGCCGGGATGTCTCGTACGCGGTCGTGTGCTGGACGATCAGACCGATGACACTCGTGCGGCCGGCCACCGGAACGGGCTCCCGGCGGTGCACCGCCAGCGTCCGGTTGCGGGTCGTCGCGCCCACGGTCCAGGGGCGCCACCTGCTGTTCTGCCTGTTCACGATTCCTCCCTCGACGAGAAGGCGCCGGGAGGGCAGGTGCATTACAGAAATGTGTCAGCGGTTTGGCGGAGCCGCCACGCTGTCCCTGGAAATCAGCGTCGGCGCGATGATCCGGCGCTCGCCGGCGGCCGCCGAACCGGATCCGATCCGGGCCAGCAGGAGCTCGACCCCGGCGCTCGCGACCGCCTCGAAGTCGGCACGCACGGTGGTCAGCGGCGGCGAATAGTAGGCGGCCTGCGGCACGTCGTCGAAGCCCACCACGCTGATCTCCTCGGGCACCCGCCGGCCGTGCTCGTGCAGCGCGCGCAGCAGACCCAGCGCGATGTGGTCGTTCGCCGTGAAGACCGCGGTGACGTCCGGCATCCGGGCGACGACCTGGCCGTTGAGATAGCCCGATTCGGCGTCCCAGTCGCCGCGCAGCACCGGCGGCACCTCGGCGCCGGCCGCGCGCAGGGCCTGCTCCCAGCCGCGGATCCGCCCGGCGGCGTCGAACCACCGTTCCGGGCCGGCGATGTGCCACACCGTGCGGTGGCCGGCCGCGAGCAGGTGCTCGGTGGCGGCCCGCGCCCCGGCCGCCTGGTCGACGGTCACCAGCGTGGTGGACTTCTGCGGATCGCCGTCGATGGTGACCAGCGGGATGTCCGCGGGCACCTGGGCGAGGCCCTCCTCGGCGCTCGCCGCGGGCGCGATCACGACCAGCCCGGCCACGAACTGGTCGAGGTGGCGCTCGACGGCCGCGGCGATCGACTGCTCGTCCAGATTGCGGACGGTGCTGACGTTGACGGCGAATCCGCTGTCCTGTGCGGCTTCCTCGAATGCGGTGAGCATGGAGGCCGGGCCATAGAGCGCGGTCATTGGCGCAATCACGCCGATCACCCGGGAATTGCCGGTCGCCAGGGCGCGGGCACTGTGATTGGGCCGGTATCCCAGTTCCGAGATGGCGGCCCGGACCTTGAGCCGGGTCTGCTCGCTGACCCGCGGGTTCTCGTTGAGAACCCGGGAGACGGTCTGGTGTGACACCCCGGCCAGACGGGCGACGTCGATCAACCCCGGAGGCCGTCCGCGCCGAACACTCACACCGCACCGCCTCCCTGGTCGCGGCCAAGGATATCGGTGGGACGCGGTTCAGCGACCTCCGGTATTCCAGTTCTGGACTTCAATCACACTTCCGCCCCGGCGCGGCGCGAAGATGCTGAGCACATTTTGCGACTTGAGCAGATTGTGGTCGATCAGCGGATCCGACATGTAGTTGGCCGCGGACCGGTTCCGCACCGTCCAATCGGACCAGCCGGACGCCTTGGACGCGGTTGCGATCTGCAGCACGTTGGTGCCCGAGTGGCCGCTCACGATGTAAAGGTTGTCGCTGGAATCGACGGCGATATCGCCCCGGCTCAGCCCCTCGGTGTAGCCGAGATAACGCTGGTTCCACACCTTCGACGCCTTGTCCCGCCAGTAATGCACCAGCACCGCGGTGTTCCGGGCGGTGTTGAAGTCGGTGATGCTGGGCGTGTTCGCCTGCAGGTGCGACTGGAGGACGTGCACGACCCCGGCCGCGTCGACGACCTGGGATTCCTGGTTCATCAGGCCGCGGTTCTGACTGTTCGGCCACACCCGCAGATCGGTGGCGTTCGAGTCCAGCGGATTGGAGCCGGCGGTGGCCACCACGGTGCCGGCGTTGTTGCGCCAGCTGCGGCCCTTGTCCCGGCTGTACGCGTAGAAGAGGTCGTGGTTGGTGCTGCCGTTGGACGTTTCCCGGACGGTCCAGGTGGCGTGCAGCAATCCCTCGCGGTCGTACTCGATGCCGAACAGGTAGGGGTTGTTGTCGAATGAGGTGCCGTCGATGAACTCGCCGACGTAGCTCCACGACCCGGAGTTGTACTCGTAGAGCACCTCGTCCCCGTTGCCGCTGACGCCGGTGCGGATGGCCATCTGGAGCGTGCCGTCGGGCGCGGCGAAGAACTGCGGGTACGTCACGGTCGCCATCGCGGTGCCGGCCAGGCTGTTCTGCACGGCGCCGAAGCTGGCGGCGGACCAGTTGGCGCCGGCCGGCGAGGTGGCCAGGCCGGTACCGGACCGCCGGTACTTGAGCCGGTCGGAGTGCATGTCGAAGGCCAGGTGGATGGAGCCGTCCTGGGGCGAGATGCCGATGCAGATGACGTTGTGCGAGTCGGTCGAGGTGGTCCGGTAGTCGGTGAGCCGGACGTTCTGCCAGGCGCCGGTGGCCGACTGCCGGCGGGAGATGTTGGCGTACCCGGTCTCGTCCCAGAAGGCGGTGTACTGCCAGCCGTTGAAGGTGGTGATGCCGTCCTGCTGGAAGGACTCGCCGTTCATCAGGCCCGAGTAGCTGACCGCGGTGCGCCCGGACGAGGTCAGCGTCGTGGTGCTGGCGGCGCTGACGGTGGGCGCGGCGGCGGCTGCCGTGGGCCCGCTCAGGACGGCGACGACGTTGGCGGTCACCAGAACCATCGCGCCCGCTAGGACGGTGGTGAAACGTTTCATGACGCCTCTCTCAGGACCTGTGGGGGGACGGCGAAAAGATGACAGAGACGTTAAGTAATCGTTTCGAGACCGTCAAGGGCATCAATATGTGCTGAACGGGGCGCTAGGGGGCGCACGAAATGTGACCTGGATCACCGTGATCTAGCTCGGTTCCGGCAGGTCGAGGCCGATTGTCGGGGCCCAAGGTTCTCGACAGTACGGAGGGTCAATGGACCGCAGGATCACTCGAGCCGTGATCGTCGGCGCGCTTGCCGTGGCGGTGGGCTCGGCGGCTCCCGCCCAGGCCGACGCCGGGGCTCCCACCAGCCCGTGGGCCGGATGGCTGGGTTCGACCGCCACGGATCCGGTCGTCACCCTCAAGCAGGTGCGTGCCGTGATCGGCGCGGACACCGGCGCGGCCGCGTCGTTGACCGGCAAGGGCGTGGGGGTGGCGCTGATCGACACCGGCGTGGCCTCAGTGCCGGGGCTGCCCGCCTCGCGGATCGTGAACGGGCCCGACCTGTCTCTCGACTCGCAGTCGCCGGCGTTGCGCTACCTCGACGCGTACGGGCACGGCACCCACATGGCCGGCATCATCGTCGGCAACGACACCGCCACCGGCACCAAGGGCATGGCCCCGGACGCCAGGCTGACCTCGATCAAGGTCGGTACGGCCAACGGCGCGGCCGACGTCAGCCAGGTGATCGCCGCGGTCGACTGGGTGGTGCAGCACCGCAACGACGACCCGGCGAACCCGATCAAGGTGATCAACCTGTCCTACGGCTCCGGCGGACAGGCCCAGCCGTGGAACGACGCGCTCGGCTTCGCGGTCGAGCGGGCCTGGCAGGCGGGCATCGTGGTGGTCGCGGCCGCCGGCAACGACGGATCGTCCGGCGCGACCGCACTGGCCAATCCGGCCTCCAACGAGTGGGTGCTGACCGTCGGTGCGGCCGCCACCAAGGGCACCCCGGCGGTCGCCGACGACGCGCTGGCCGCGTTCACCAATCAGCCCCTGCGCGGCGGTAAGCAGATCAACGTGCTGGCACCGGGCGTCTCGATCCTGTCCCTGAGTGTCCCGGGCTCGTATCTCGACGGCGCCTACCCGGCCGCCCGCTCGGGCGACACCCTGTTCCGGGGCAGCGGCACGTCGCAGGCCGCGGCGGTGGCCTCCGGCGCGGTGGCGCTGCTCTGGCAGGCCCGGCCGACGGCCACCCCGGACCAGATCAAGGAGTGGGTGGTCCGCGGTGCCAGCTACATCCCGAACGGCATCGCTGCGAACTACGGCCTCGGCCAGCTGAACGTCAACGCCGCGCTGTCCCGGACGGGCACCATGACGCAGAAGCAGTCGTGGTCCCGGTCGACCGGTCTGGGCGAGCTGAATACGGCTCGCGGCGACAGCCGGCTGGTCCTCGACGGGGTGCCGCTGGACGGCGACGCGACGGTGTGGGGTCCGTTCGACAAGAACGCCTGGACCGCGAAGCCGGCCTGGTCCGGCGGCTCCTGGCTGGGTACCCGGATCGCCGGTGACGGCTGGACCGGCACCTCGTGGGCCAGCCGCACCTGGGCGCCGGCGGTCTGGACGGCCCGCCCGTGGAGCGACGCCGCCACCTGGACCGACCCCGCCTGGGAGGGCCGCGCCTGGACCGGCCGCCGGTGGACCGGTCAGGCCTGGGCCGGTGGGTCCTGGACCGGCCGGGCCTGGGCGTCGGACGACTGGGCCTCGGGCACCTGGGGCTGACCCGCAGCGTGCCGCTATTTGCCCGGAAAGTGCCAATACGGGAAGTAGAGTTGAATCATGGCTGAGGGGATCGACGGGACGGCCGACGCCGGTCTCGTCGATCCCCTCACCGGCGCGCTCGGCCGGGCCGCCATGCAGCGCCGGATCGACGAGGAGATCTCGCGCGCCGACCGGGCCGGCGGCAAGCTGGCCCTGTTCCTGTTCGACGTCGACTTCTTCAAGACCGTCAACGACGTCTACGGCCATTTGCGCGGCGACGACGTCCTGCGGGGGCTCGCCGGCAAGGTCCGCGAATCCCTGCGCGAGTACGACGTGCTCTTCCGCTACGGCGGCGACGAGTTCGTGGTCCTGCTGCCGGAGACCGGCCGCGCGGACGGGTTGCGGCTGGCGGTCCGGCTCATCGACGACATCAAGGCCGCGGAGTTCCCCGGCGACCCGCCGCTGCACCTCTCGGTCAGCCTCGGCATCGCCGCCTTTCCGGCGGACGGCCTCGACCAGGTCACGTTGCTGGCCTGCGCGGACCGCCGCAATTACCGGGCCAAGCACCGCGGCCGGGGTTGCGCGGTCGCGGACGACACCGACACCGAGCAAAAGGGCGGTTCGACCCGGCTCTGGGAACGGGACACCGCGCTCACCACGGTGCACGAGTTCCTCACCCGGCTGGAGTCCGCCGGCCGGGGCGCGCTGCGCGTCCTCGGTCAGCCGGGCGCCGGGCACACCCGCTTCCTCGACGAGATCCGCCGCCTGGCCGGGCTGCGCGGCTACGCCGTCGCCGACGTTTCGGCAGGCCCGCAGCAGCCGGCCATCGACCCGTCCCGGCGTACCCTGTTGCTCGCCGACAACGCCGAAGCGGCCCTGGTCGAGGACGTGGTCGCCGCGATTCTCGCCGCGCCCGCCGACGAGCAGCCGGCCGTCCTCGGGGTGGCGTACTCGGTCACCACCGCGATGACCGTGCCCGCGCCGGCTCTGCCCGAACTGGCCAGCGCCGAGCTGCACGCCTGGTCGCCGGCCATCGTCCGGATCTGGCTGCGGTCGGTGCTGCGCGGCGAGCCCAGCCGTACGCTGGTCACCTGGCTGGCCCGGCAGAGCGGTGGCCTGCCGGCTGCGGCGGCCGCCGAGCTCGAGCGGCTGCGCGACCGCGACGGGCTGATCCCGAGCAGCACCGGCGGCTGGACGATCAACCCGGCGCTACTGCGGCAAGGCGGCCGGGGCCGGGGGCGCCTGCCCGCGCAGATGACCCAGCTGATCGGCCGGGAACGCGAGCAGGAGCACGTGAGCCGGCTGGTGCGTACCTCCCGGCTGGTGACCCTGGTCGGCATGGGCGGCATGGGCAAGACCCGGCTGGCGCTGGCCACGGCGGCCGGGGTGGCCGGCGAGTTCGACGACGGCGCGGTCTTCGTGCCGCTGGACACCACCACCGACGAGGACCTGGTCATCGCGGCCATGGCCCGGGCCGTCCGGGTCGACGAGACCCCCGGCCAGGATCTGCTGGACACCCTGCTCGACCACCTGTCCGAGGTCAGCATGCTGCTGGTGCTGGACAACTTCGAGCACGTGATCGACGCGGCCCCGCTGGTCGAGCAGGTGCTGGTCGCGGCGCCCGGGGTCAAGGCGCTGGTCACCAGCCGGGAGGCGCTGGGCCTGTACGGCGAGCAGGTCTATCCGGTGCCGCCGCTGGCGGTGCCCGGCGCCACGGTCCTGCTGCCCGGAACCGCCGGGGTGGTGCAGGCCCGGAACACGTCCCCGGCGGTAGCGCTGTTCGAGCAGCGGGCCACCGCCGCCCGGCCGGACTTCCAGCTGTCGCCGGACAACCTGCCGGCGGTCGTCGAGCTGTGCCAGCTGCTGGACGGCCTGCCGCTGGCCATCGAGCTGGCCGCCTCCGGCGTCGACCGGGAGGAACCGGCCGGGCTGCTGGCCGGCCTGAGCGGGCGCCTGGCCACGCTCGGCGACGGCCCCCGGCACCGGCCGGAGCGCCAGCAGACCCTGCGCGGGGCCGTGGACTGGAGCTTCGCCCTGCTCGACCCCGAACAGCAGCGGGTCCTGGTCACGCTGTCGGTGTTCGTGGGCGGGTGCACGGTGGAGGCGGCCGCGGCGGTGTGCCGCACCGATGCGGTGGACCTGGACGACGCGGCGTGGACCAAGCAACTGGCCGCGACGATCGAGTCGCTGGTTGCCAAGAGCCTGCTGGCGGTCGAGGTGGCCGGCGACGGCCGGCGGTACCGGATGCTGGAGACCGTGCGGGCGTACGCCGCCGAGGTGCGGGCCGAGCGGGCCGGCCAGGACCGGGCGGAGGCCCGGCACGCCGCGTACTTCGCCTCCTTCGCCGAGCAGGCCGCCGACGGCATGGAGTCGCCGGACCAGCTGAGCTGGGTGGAACGGCTGGAACGGGACTACCCGAACCTGCGCCTGGCGATCGACCGGGCGGTGCGCGAGGGCGACGTGGGCAGCGCCGCCCGGATCTGCCTCGGCCTGTGGCGGTACTGGCGCCAGGGCAGCCACATCCGGGAGGGCCGGGAATGGCTGGACCGGGCGCTGGCGGTCGGCGGCGAGTCGCCCCAGCAGGCCCGGCTGCTCTATCCGGCCGCGGTGCTGGCCGCGACCCAGGACGACCACGTGACGGCGACCGCCCTGGGCCGGCGCGGGCTGCACCTGGCGCAGGCGGCCGGCGACCGGGTGGCCACCGCGCAGGCGCACAACGTGCTGGGCGCCGCCGGGCTGGCCGCCGGCCAGTACGCCGACGCCGAGGAGCACTTCCGGCAGAGCATGGCGATCTGGCACGAGCTCGGCGAGGATCGGGGCACCGCGATGGCGCTCGGCAACCTGGCCCGGCTGTCGCTGCGGATCGGCCAGGTCGAGGCGGCCGACCGGTACATCAACGAGTGCCTGGCCCTGGAACGGGCGGCCGGCAACAGCGGCGGCATCCTGCTCGGGCTCGAGGTGCTGGGCGACATCCTGCGCACCCAGGACCGGCTCGACGAGGCGCGCGACGTCCTGGACGAGAGCCTGACGCTCAGCCGGGACCTGGGCGACGTGTTCGGCGAGGCGATGGCGCTGCACCAGCTGGGCACGGTGGCCCAGGCGTCCGGTGACCGGGCCGCGGCACTGCGGTTCTTCCAGGAGGCGATCGGCCACCGCCAGGAGGTCGGCGACCGGGAGGGGCTGGCGGTCTCGCTGGAGAGCGTGGGCGAGCTGCTGGTGCGCCAGGAGCCCGAACTCGCCGTACGCCTGCTCGCGGTGGCCGACGTGCTGCGCGAGAAGCTCCGGCTGCCGGTGCCACCGGAGAGCCTGCCGCAGCGGGAGTCCACCCTCGCGGTGGCCCGGCAGCAGCTGGGGGAACGGGTCTACGCCGCGGCTGGGCACGCCGGCCGGGCCGCGGCGCCGGAGTTGGTCATCGATCAGATCCTCGACCTGACCGGCGCGTGAGGGCTCCCCATCGGCCCGGGCCCGGCCTTCTTGAGCACAATTCCGGCGAACTGACCGACCGGTAACCCGGCGCGGCGACCTTCGGTTCTGATCACGTGCCGGACCCGCTCGAAGGGCTCGCGTCGTACAGACTTTTCCGATTTATGCGCCCATCCTGGTCAGTGAGCCGGGTTCTCGTGCCCGGAACGACCCACAAGGAGGCGCAGTTAATGCGTGCTCGTAAACCCGTTCTCGCCGTGCTGGCCGGCGGCGTCCTCCCCCTCGCGCTGATGGCCGGCGCCACTACCGCGGTCAGCCCGGCGTCCATGGCCGGTCTCGGCACCGGCGGCGACTGGTCCGGCATCTGGATGAGTACCAGCAGCTCCGGTACGGCGACCACGCTCGCCCAGGTGCGCACCACGATCGGCGCCGACACCGGCAACGCCAAGGCCCTGACCGGCAAGGGCGTCGGCATCGCCCTGATCGACACCGGCGTCGCGCCGGTGCCGGGCATCCCGGCGGCCCAGGTCGTCAACGGGCCGGACCTCTCGTTCGAGTCGCAGAGTCCCGCCCTGCGCCACCTCGACACCTACGGTCACGGCACCCACATGGCCGGCATCATCATCGGCAACGACACCGCAACCGGCACCAAGGGCATCGCACCCGGCGCCAAGCTCACCTCGCTCAAGGTCGGCACCGCCAACGGCGCCGTCGACGTGACCCAGATGATCGCCGCCATCGACTGGGTGGTGAAGAACCGCAACTACGACTCGGCCAACCCCATCAAGGTCCTCACGCTCGCGTACGGCACCGGCGGCAACCCGAACTTCTGGGACGACCCGGTGTCGCTCGCCGTGCAGCAGGCGGTCAAGGCCGGCATCACGGTCGTGGCCGCCGCCGGCAACCAAGGCAACGGCTACGGCAAGCTGACCCACCCGGCCGCCGACTTCTGGACCATCGCGGTCGGCGCGACCGCGCCCAACGGCACCACCGATCCGACCGACGACACCCTGGCCCCGTTCACCAACCTGTCCACCAACGGCCGACCGCTCGACGTCGTCGCGCCTGGCACCTCGATCGCGTCCCTGCGGGTGCCGGGCTCCAACGCCGACAACGGCTTCGCCAGCGCCCGGGTGGGCGAGACCCTGTTCCGGGGCAGCGGCACGTCGCAGGCCGCCGCGGTGACGGCGGCGGCCGCCGCCCTGGTGCTCCAGGCCCGGCCGACCCTGAATCCGGGACAGCTCAGGACCGTGTTGCAGCAGGGCACATGGCTGCCCAAAAGCTCCAACAACGGCAAACAGATCAACGTCAACGCTGCGCTTACCGCCACGGTCGGCACGCCATACTCGGGTGCCCTGTCGACCGGTGCCGGCACGCTGGACTCGACCCGCGGTAGCAGCCGCGTCGTCGCCAACAACGTGCAGCTGACCGGCCAGAAGACCATCTTCGGCGCGTTCAACGCGGCCGACTGGGCGGCCAAATCCAAGGCGCAGACGTCGTGGTCCGGCGGCGTGTGGATGGGTAACCGGATGGCCGCCGACGGCTGGACCGGCACCTCGTTCGCGTCCAAGACCTGGGGTGCGGCCACCTGGGCCGGCGGCTCGTGGGGCGGCACCGCGAACTGGACCGACCCGGCCTGGACCGGCCGCACCTGGAACGGCCGCTTCTGGGCGGCCGGCACCTGGACCGCCCGGTTCTGGGCCAGCGACGACTGGTCGGCCGCCTACTGGGGCTGAGGGGTAAGGGGTGAGGAGGGTGCGGGGCTGTCGCGGTCAGCGGCAGCCCCGCACCCCGTCAACGGCCCACCAGCAGGCCCTTCTGCCGCAGCCGGGACAGCCAGCCGTTCATGGTGTGCCGGGGCACCCCGTACCGGCTCGCCAGCTCCGTCACGCTGCTGGCCTGCCGGTAGGCGGTGACCAGCTCGGTCGGGTCCGGCATCCGCCGGTAGCTGCGGTCGCCGCTGCCGCGCTTGGCCGCCTTGGTGCCCCCGGGTGCCGCCGTGGCCTCCGGTGCGTCCGGCAGCCTGCCGTCCGGCGCGGTGAACGCCGAGATCAGGATGTCCAGCGACACGTGCGGGAAGGAGAGGGACGAGACGGTGCCGCCGGACCCGGCCACGATCGCGACCTCGAGGACTCGCGCGCCGGTCGCCGTCGTCTCCAAGCGGATGACCATCTTGTTTCCGGCCGGATTGTCGTCGGCTTCGACGGTGACGGTGTAGGGGATCATCGTGGGCTCTCCTGGGGTGTTGGCCGACACGGCCGGCCGTCACTCGGCGGGTTCGAAGGCGACATGAAGATCGCTCAGGAAGCGGAAGTTGATGCTGTCCTTCCAGCGGAAGTCGGAGGTGACCAGCGACAGGGTCCGGGTGCCCGCCAGGATCGTCGCCAGCGCGGCCTGGATCTCGATCAGCGCCAGGCCGGCGCCGAGGCAGTAGTGCGGGCCGAAGCCGAAGGACAGGTGCTCCTTGGCCTGCGGCCGGGTGATGTCGAGACGCCCCGGGTCGGCGAACTTGGCCGGATCGTGGTTGCCGGAGCCGACCACCAGGGTCACCGGCTCGTCCGGGCCGATCAGGTAGTCGCCGATCTCGATGTCGGTCGTCGCCATCCGGGTGGTGAACTGGACCGAGCTGTCATAGCGCATCAGCTCGTTGGCCGCGGACGCCAGCAGCTCCGGGCGGTCCCGCAGCAGGTGCAGCTGGCCGGGGTTGAGCAGCAGCGCGCGGACCGCGTTGGCTATCAGGTGGCTGGTGGTCACCTGGCCGGCGTCGATGATCAGCAGGAAGTTGGCGAACAGCTCGTCCTCGGTGGCGCCGTCCGGACCGGCCTCGGCGAGCATCCGGCTGGTCAGGTCGGCCTGCGGCGAGCGGCGGCGGGCGGCGGCCACCCGTTCGTACACCTCGCGGATCCGCTGCACCCGCTGCACCTCGGCGGGTGACTGCACGAAGAACTCGTGCAGCAGGCTGGTCCAGCCGATCAGCAGGTGGCGTTCGTCCTCCGGGAAGCCCAGCAGGTCGGCCACCACGTCGAGGGCCAGCGGCTCGGCGAGGTCGTTCAGCACGTCGAGCCGGCCCCGGTCGCGGTGCGCGCGGAACAGCCGGGTCACGCGGTGCTCGATGGAGCCGCGCATCTCCTCCATGGCCTTGCGGGTGAAGGCTTGCCGCATCAGCCCGCGCAGGCGGGTGTGCCGCGGCGGGTTGTTGAACAGCATCATGTCGGACAGGGCGCCGGCCAGTGGCCGCATCCCGGCCCGCCGGTCGGCGGGCAGCCGGTCCAGCAGCGGGGTGACCCGGTCCTCGGACAGGCGCGGATCCCGGCTCAGGGCCGCGATGTCGGCGTGCCGCAGCACGACCCAGGTGGCCATGATGTCGTCCCAGTACACCGGCGAGCGTTCGCGCAGTATCCGGTACAGCTCGTACGGATCGCGCACCCACTCGGGCTGGGACAACTCGAGCAGTGTGGACGGAGTTGCGGTCAGGTCGGTCATGCTGTTTCCCCGTGGTTGTGGTCCGGCCGTCCGGACGGGTGTCAGTCCCGGTCGGTGAGTTTGTCCTTGCTGATCAGCACGCCCTCCCGGAAGCAGAGCCGGTACGCGTGCCGGCTGACCAGGAAGCCGCCGTCGCTGTAATACCGGCACTGACTGCCGAACGGAACGGGTGGCTCGATGAGCGGGCGGCCGGCGATCTCCCGGGCCGGCAGCTGAGGCAGGACGATCGCCTCCGCGGTGCCCGGCATGAGGGTGTCGAAGGTGGAGGAGTTCAGCACCGCGCCGAAGGTGATCGAGCTGTAGTAGGCGACCGAGACCGAGACGATGGCGAGCATCGGCGTGACGGTCAGGATGATCAGGCCACGCCGCAGCTTGCGGCGGCCCTCGTCGAGGCCGCGGGCCGACGCCGTGGCGCTGGGCGGGACGGGTGCCGGTGCCACGGCGGGCTTGTACGGCGCGACGTGCGGCAGCCGCGCCGTGACCTCGAAGCCGCGCGGCGTCGGGCCCACCGTCAGCTCGCCCCCGGCCAGGTGTACCCGTTCCCGGATGCCGACCAGGCCCAGCCCGTTGCCGGCCGCCCTGCGGGCCGGTGGTCTCGCCGGCACCTGGTTGACCACGGACACCGTGGTGGCCGCGCCGGCGTAGGCGACGTCGACCTCGATGGGCGCGCCGGGCGCGTGCTTGGTGGCGTTGGTGATGGCCTCCCGGATGACGCAGTAGGCGGCGCGTTCCACCAGTGACGGCGCGCCGGCCGGCTCGCCGGTCCGGGTCATCCGGATCGCTGCGCCCGCGCCGCGGGCCCGCTCGACCAGGTCGGCGATGCTCTCGTCGGGCGGCTCCACCGGGGCCGGGTCGTCGGTGTCGCGCAGCACGTTGACGATCTCGCGCAGCCGTTCGGTCGCGGCGGCGGCGCTGCCGCGCAGCTCGTTCGCGGCACGCTGGTGGTGCGGTGCCAGGTCGGTGGCGATCTCCAGGGCGGACGCCCGCAGCGCCATCAGGCTGATCTCGTGGCCCAGCGAGTCGTGCATCTCCTGGGCGATGCGGGCCCGTTCCCGCAGTCGTACCTGGTCCGCGATGGCCTGATGTTCGCGCTCGAGCATCTCGGCGCGGACCCAGCCGGCCCGGATCAGCTCGATCCGCTGCCGCCGGTACCGGCCGATGAGCCAGGGCACCAGGCCGGCGAAGATCACGATCGCGGTGCTGGCCAGCCAGGCGTCCCCCGGCGGATGGCTGATCAGCACCACCACGGCCTCGACCACGGCTGCCCCGCCGAAGACGGCGAGCGCCGGCCAGACCCGGGTGTGCCGCCGGCCGTACAGGTAGGCGAAGGTCGCCAGGGCGGCGCTGAACCAGATCGTGGCCAGGGTGACCATCGCGGCGCCGAGCAGGGTGGCCAGCGGCCACGTCCGGTTGCCGGCCACCAGACCGGCGAGCAGGACGAGGCAGCCGCAGAGAATCCACAACGGCGCCTGCTCGCGGTCGTCCAGGGGGATCAGCAGGCTGGTCAGCGCCACCACCGCGGCCAGGCTGACGTAGAGCAGCAGGTCGCCGACGAGGTCCTGGCGGGACCAGGACCACGCCGGCAACCAGGAGCGTGCCCACCCGAAGCGCGGGCGCGCCGTGCCGGCGTCCCCCGCCGGGTCGTCGGGCGTCAAGCCCGGTCGCCCGTCTGACCCGGGTCGTCGATCAGGCCGGCCTCGTACGCGAGGATGGCGGCCTGCACCCGGTTCTTCACCCCGAGCCGCAGGAAGATCGTGCTGACGTGGGTCTTCACGGTGCCCTCCACCAGGAACAGCGCCCGCCCGATCTCGGCGTTGGAGGCGCCGGCGCCGAGCAGCTTCAGCACGTCGAGCTCGCGCGGGGTGAGCGACTCGACCCGGCTGCGGGCCACCGAGGTACGGGACATCCGCCCGTCGCTGAGCTGGGACAGCACCCGTTGAGCGATCTTGGGAGAGAGGCAGGCCGCCCCCTCGGCCACGCCGCGGACGCCGGCGATCAGCTCGTGCGGCCCGCCCGATTTCAGCAGGAAGCCATTGGCGCCGGACTCGATCGCGCGGGAGATGTACTCGTCCTCGCCGAACGTGGTGAGGATGATGATGGCCGCGGCCGGCACGGTGCGGCGGATCTCCAGGGTGGCGGCCAGGCCGTCGAGCCGCGGCATCCGGATGTCGATGAGGGCGACGTCGGGTGTGTGCCGCTGGGCCAGGTCGATGGCCTCGCGCCCGTCGGACGCCTCGGCGACGATGTCGATGTCCGGTTCGGTGGTCAGGATGGCGCGCACACCGGCCCGGATCATCGGTTCGTCATCGGCGAGCATTACTCGGATCATGGTTTCGGCTTCGATCCTTGTGGAGGAGTCGGTGCGGGGACGGGGAAGCGGCATCCGCCTCACCTACCGTTGCCCCAGAGCCTGCAACCGGCGGAGCTCCTCCGGTGTGGACTCGAGGTGGGCCACTGCGTACCGCAGGATCGGCGGGGCCATGATGGATGTGGCGACTGCGACAAGGACGACAATTGTATAGGCGGCGGCGCTGAGAATACCGACCCGCAGGCCGATCGAAGCGACGATGATCTCTACGACGCCGCGGGCGTTCAGGCCGGCGCCGAGCGCGACCGCCTCCCAGTGCCCGAGCCGGCCGAGACGAGCGCCGAGGTACGCGCCGGTGAACTTGCCGGCGATCGCAACCACCAGCACGCCGATCCCGGCGAGCAGCACGGCGGGCTGGGCCAGCGCCGACAGGTCCACCCGCAGGCCGGCGGTGGCCAGGAAGATCGGTGCGAACACCGACAGGACCGTGGTGCGCAGGGGCGCGAGCGGTGACCGGTAGCCTTCCGCGGGTGCCGGCAGCGTCTCCCGCGCCTGCTGTTCCGCCGTCCCGATCAGGATGCCCGCGATGAAGGCGCCGAAGACCGGCTCCAGGTGCAGCGCGTGGCTGCCGGCCGCGGCCAACAGGATGATCACCACGGCGGTGGCGGCGCTGGTGCCCGGCACGGTCGACCGGGCTGCCAGCTGCATGAGGAACTGGACGAGCGGGCGGCCCACGGTGAGCGCGACCGCGACGAACGCGAGGATGCTGGCCACCGAGAGCCCGGCCGCGCCCAGCGTGAGGCCGGTGGTGGCGAGGGCGGAGACGAGCGACAACAGGAACCACGCGGCGGTGTCGTCGACCACCGCGGCGGTGACGATCAGCTGGCCGATGTTGCGGTGCAGCAGTCCCATGTCGGACAGCGTCTTCGCGATCACCGGGATGGCGCTCACCGCCAGCGCGACGCCGATGAACAGCGCCAGCACGGTCCGGTCGGCCTGCTCGCCCCGGAACGTCTCGGGCAGCAGAAAACCGGCACCCACCCCGAGCACCAGCGGGACGAGCAGGCCGCCGACGCTGACGGTCGCGGCGGTCAGGCCACGCTGCCGCAGCACCGTCCGGTCCAGGTGCATGCCGGTCACGCCCACCAGCAGCAGCACACCCACCTGCGCCACCGCGTCCAGCATGAACGCCTGCTCGGGCCGGGACGGGAACAGCCAGCCCCAGAACCCGGGCGCGAGATAGCCGAGCAGGCTCGGCCCGAGCAGCACGCCGGTGAGCAGTTCCCCGGCCACGGCCGGCATGCCGAACCGGGCCGCGAGCCGGCCCATCAGCGTGGCCGTCGCCAGGAGCAGGCCCACCTGGAGCAGAAACAGCAGCAGCAGGTGGGCCGGCAGCGACGGCAGCGTGGCCGGCATGCTCAGCCCCATTAGGCGAACCGGCCGGCGGCCGCGGGCACGGTCGGCGAGCAGTCCTCGAGCCGGATCGGCTCGCCCATGGCCACCAGCGTCTTGCGGGTGCCGGTGAACGACTCCCGGCCGTGCGCCGAGAGCAGGTTGTCGACCATCATCACGTCGCCCGGCTGCCAGCTCTCCCGCCGGGTGGCGCGCTGGTAGGCCTGGTCGATCGTGGCCGATTCCTCCTCGGTCAGCGACGTTCCGTCGCCGAGGCGGGTGTCGAACGGCAGGCCGTCGTCGCCGTACATCTCGACCAGCGCGGTGCGGACCTCGGGCGCCAGCGACCACTTGCTCCAGAACACCACGTGGTTGAACCACACCTCGTCCCGGGTCACCGGGTGCTGGATGATCGCCGACCGGCGCTGCGAGGTGGCGAGCTGGTTGTCCGGCAGCCACTGGCTGGCCACCAGGTTGCGGTCGCAGTATGCCTCGACGTCCGCGCGCTGGTCGGTGCCGAACGCGGTGCTCCAGGGCAGGCCGATGCCGTTGCGGTAGTTGCGGTTGAGCAGCCAGCCGTGCTCCCGGAACCGGGCCACCAGCTCGGGCGGCAGCTCGGCCAGCACCTGCCGGACGTCGCCGACGGTGGTGGCGCCGCCGGTGGTGGCGGCGTCGATCGAGCAGAAGATGAGGACGCCGGGGAAATCGAGCGTGTAGCTGTTCTCGTTGTGCAGGCGGATGGTCTGCGCGGCCGGGAAGTCGGTGGACGAGAAGACGTCGTCACCGAAGTCGCTGCGCGGTGTCGCCTGTTCCCGGTACGACGTGCGGGCCGCCAGCAGAAGGTCGCGTACCCGGCCGAAATCGGCCGCCGACCCGACGGGCAGGCCCCGGATCAGGATGTGCCCGTGGACGTACAGATCCTTGCGTACATCGTCGCGAACCTCGGTGAGCCAGCCCTCGGCGGCTGCGAGATCCGGCAGGGCGGGAGCGCGCAGAACCGGCGGCCGGCCGTCGGCAAGTTCGTATTCGAGAGCCGTCGAAAGCTGTGACACAAATCGCATCGTCATGGGTGCGAGGCCCTTCCTGAGATGTCAACTGCCGGCCGGCCCGGTGACACGGGTGGAGCCGGCAACATGCCGGCCGGGCGGGATGGAGAGATGACGAACAGACGACGGTCGATGCTTACGGCGGACACGTCAGGGTGACCGGCCGGGCGTCGCCGCGGTCGGGGCTGCTGTGGGCAGGGTCGATCGACGGCTCGGCCGGCTGGACGGCCGGCGGCCGAAAACGATCGATTGTGTGGTATCCGGCCGTACTCAGCCGTAGGCGCTCATGGTTATTTCCCCCGTGGTCATATGAGCCATGGCGCGTCGTTTTGGATGTCGAAACGCGCTCGGTGCCGGAGCATAGCGGAAGAAGTCGACCGCGTGTGACCGCCGGTTCGCGGTTGTCTGCAAAGTCCGGTTTGGACTGTCGACACATGCAATTCAAACATTCATGGTTGACAACCGGCCTTGTGTTCCCGTTGTTCGGTGCCGTAGCCTTCCGACCGACCAACTACGGGGGAGGTCCAAACATGAATAACTTTTTCCAGAATGACAGTCGGCGATGTTGTGTGCGAGGTGCGGCCCCAATGGGTGGCCGACCGGTCTGCTGACCGTCGTCTTTGCGGCCGGGTGCACCGGCCAGATCCTCCTGCGCTCCCTGTCAGTGGACAGGTGCCGGCCGTCGAGCTGAGGTATTTCCGCAGTTCACAGCCTGCCTAGGGTGCGCCGCCGGCCGGGTTCCGCTGCCGGTACGTGAGCGTGAGGGGTCATCGTCATCGGCGTTTCCCGCGTGGCTGAAGTCCGGTCGGAGAGCCTCGCAGCCGGCTAATGGTAATACGTTTCGGCTGCCTGCGCTTATGCGTTCCGGCGGAGTCGCGCAATAACCCGACACGTGTGCAGTGGTGTATTTGCGCTGCGCGGAAACAGCAGCCTATAAGGACGAGCGCTGCTGTGTTCGTCGTATTCGGCACTGTTGTGTATCGCTCGACTTGCGACGTGAAAACGCGTCTCGACATACGGATGGGTAGCCTTGTTTGAGGACAACACGCCAGGCCGGAGTCTCACACCCGCTCAGCTGGGCGTATGGGTAGGTCAGGAGCTCGATCCGGACAGCCCCGGCTACAACTGTGGCGTCCGGATCGCCTTTGCCGGGCGGCTCGACGCCAAACTGCTCCAGCAGGCGCTGAATGAGGTCGTCGCCGAGACCGAAGCACTGCGACTCCGGTTCACCGAGCGCGGGGGCGCGGTGACCCAGTACGTCGACGAGCTGGTTGGTGACGTCCCGCTGACCGTGGTCGACCTCGGCGGCGAGCCCGACCCGGACGCCGCGGCCGCTGCCTGGATGCAGCGCGATCTGGCGGTCCCGGTCGACCTGCGGCACGACCCGCTGTTCACCCACGTGCTGTTCGAGCTGCCCGCCGACCGTTGTGTGTTGTATTTGCGCTACCACCACATCGTCCTCGACGGCTACGGCCAGGCGCTGTACGTCAACCGCCTGGCCGAGGTGTACTCGGCCCTGGTGGACGGCCTCGACCGCGGGCCCGGCCGGTTCCGGGCGCTGGCCGTGGTGGCCGGCGACGACGAGGCCTACCCGGCGTCCGCCCGGCACGAGCGGGACCGCGCCTACTGGCTGACCGCCTTCGTCGACCAGCCGGAACCGACCACCCTGGCCGGCCGCAGCCTGCCACCGGCCGGCGGCCGGCTGCGCCGCACCGCCGCGCTCGACGCCGCACACCGCGACGGCCTGGTCGCGCTCGCCCGCAAACACCACACTCGCTGGTCGTTGGTGATCGTTGCGGTCGTCGCCGCCTACCTGCGGCGGATGACGTCAACAGACGACATCGTGGTGGGTCTGCCGGTCACCGGACGCACCACACCCGCCGCGACCTTCACCCCTAACCTGATGGTCAACGAGCTGCCGCTGCGGCTGTCGGTGACGCCGACGACCACCCTGGGAACGCTGCTTGACCAGACCGTCGAGCGGGCCACCCGGCTGCTGACCCACCAGCGCTACCGCAGCGAGACCCTGCACCGCGAACTCGGCCTGTCCGGCAGCGACCGCACGCTGACGCCGACCATGGTCAACGTCCTGGGCTTCGAGCGCTCGACCACGTTCGGCGCGCTCGACGGCGAGGCCGACCAGCTCTCCACCGGTCCGATCCGGGACCTGTCGGTGAGCGTGTACGGCAGCCCGGACGGCACCGGCATCCGGTTCGTCCTGGACGCCCACCCCGGTCTCTACGACGAGGCAACCGTCGCCGCCCACCTGGACCGCCTGCTGCGTCTGCTCGGT
>NZ_BOMV01000098.1 GCF_016862375.1 Paractinoplanes rishiriensis
TAGGGCACACCAACGAGCACGCGTCATTACCGTGCGTGCCGGAGGCCGGTTCGTCGCGGGCGAGGCGCCCCTTCTGATGCCAGGGACGGACGGTGGGGGCGCACGCCAACTCCGGAGCCCAAGATTCGCAATTTACGCTGCCCAACCTCTGCCGGGGACGCTGTTCGACAGGAAGATCGGTCGCCATGTAGCGCGCTCAGTCACACCCTTGTGCCGCCCGGCGACGCAGCCCGCACGGGGCGTGTGACCGGCTCGCCGGTGCGCCACGCCGTGCCCCGTGGGCAGGGGCCGGGACGGCGGCGCAGGCTGCGGCTCTGCGAGGTTCACGCGACACGCCGCCGGGCGCCGCGGATCGGCCGTCGCGGATGCCTGAGCCCGGCCCGCCAGCCGGAATCGAGGGTGCGGCGGATCTCGGCGCGGCTGAGACCGGCCGTCTGTGCCGCCTCGCTGAGCGCGTGGCGTACGGCGGCCTCGTCCACGCCGCCGCCGGCGGACAGCTGGGCGAGGCGGAACGCGGCGGTGTTCAGGGCGTCGTTGCGGCCACCGCCGGTGATCCGACGGCCGTCGCGGACGACCGGTCGTGGGGCGAGCAGGATCCGTTGCACCTCGCCGGCGAGCGCCGCTGCGGTGTAGCGGTCCAGATCGGTGACATCCGCTGCCGCCCCTTTCGGCAGCGGCGGTCGCGGGAGGACCAGGCGGCGCAGCTCGGCCGGACACGACGGCAGCGCCGCAGCTGGTTGCCACGGCTGCTGGAAGCGGTAGGTAGCGCCGCTCGCGTGCACCGATGGTGGGGCGGCGATCAGGCCGCCCCGGCCGCGCCAGTCGACGCCGGGCAGCAGACCGACCCGGCTCGGCAGGCCGCTGGCGGCGAACCACAGATGCCAGCCGGCGCCGGTGCGCACGAGCGGCCCGGTGGGCCGTATCACCTTCAGCAGGTCGAGGATCGCGGCGAGCGCGGTGTTCGTGTCGATGTCGCAGACGTCGAGCACCGTGCCGGTGGCCAGGCCGATGTTCGCCGTCGGCCAGTGCCGCCACCAGGCGCGGATCAGCTGCGGCCGCAGCGTAGCGTCACGCAGCCCGTGCCGCAGCCGCGGATGCTTGCCCGCCGATGCGCACCCGGCCGCCTCGCGGCAACTGCAACCGACGGCGGCGGGCGTGTGCAGCGGCATGACCGGGATCCCGGCCGCCGCGTACCGCAACGCCGCGGCGAGCAGTCCGGCGCGGGTGGACGGTCGCATGGCGTGCGGCCGTGGCGGCGGGCCGGCCGGCGGCGGCATCATCGTCCAACCGCCCGGGTCGGTGGGCTTTGCCCTGTCGCTGCCGTGCGGCGGCGCGGCCCGGACCGGCCGGGTGGGGCAGCGTCGGCCGCCGCGTGTTGTGCGCTCTGGTGCGGGTGGTGTCGCCGCTCGGCTGCCGCGCAGATGCCGGGCGACTGGGGGCGTGTGGTCGCGGCAGGTCGGCCGCAGGCAGACGGCGGCGCCGTAACGGGATCACAGATGCCAGGTCTGCGTGCCGTGGCGGGCTGGTCGAACACGGGAAACTCCTTTGCGGAAGAACGTCACGATGGGGTGGCGAAACCGCCGCCGGTCGCCGGGCCGGGTGGCGCGCCGTGACGGTGGCCCTTGCGTGGCGCCGGGCGGAAGGGGACCGGCCGCGGTGCGGATCGCGGCTGCGGTCACCGCCGGTCACGGGTAGGCGGTGTCGTCGGGGCGGGTGGCGCGGTTAGTCGTCGAGGCAGCGGTCGGCTTTGCGGAGCCGGGCCCTCAGTTCGCGTTCGTGGGTGTCGATGGCGTCTGCTTCGAGCGCCTCGTAATGCACCGACATGTCGCCAAGGGCGGTGGCCGGCAGGCCGGCCTTCTGCCACATCCGCGCGTAGAGCCCGGCGGCGCTGGTGGTCACCGGCGTGCGGAGGGTGACCTCGCACAGCGCGACGCAGCACTCGGCGGCGGTGCCCGGGCGGGTGTCGGCCTCGCCGGCGACGCGGTCGAGAAGTTCCCGGCAGTGCGAGCGGTAGACCAGCTCGTTGCGGGTGAGCAGGTCGCTGGTCGCGGTCAGCAGCGTGAAGCTGCGCCAGATCCGGTCGGCGGCGTGCGGGTGACGGTCTTGGGCGGCCTCGATCTCTTCTTCGGCGATAGTCATGGCGGCGAAGATCGACGTGAGAGCGTCCGTGGTTTCGGTGAGCAGGTCGGCGGGGTTCACGGCGCACTGTTCCTTCCGGGATCGTCAATCGGGCTGGGTGGTCGCCCGGCGCGTGCCGGCGCTGTGCGCCGGTTCGCGGGCAGCAGGCAGCGGGGGCAGGGGATGCGGTGGGAAGGCTGTGGAACGGCAAAGAGCCCGGCCCTGCACGAGGCAGGGCCGGGCTCGGTGAGGGCTGGGTGGGTGGATGCGGTCAGTCGGGGTCCGTCCGGGTGGCCAGATACCGGTAGTCGGCGGCGGTGGGCAGTGCTGCGCCGCTGAACGGGCTGGCCGTCGGCGCGGCGCCGAACAAACCTCGGATCAGCTGGCGGGCCGGGCGCCACTGCTGATCCCAGTCGCCGTCGCTGGCGATCCAGAAGGTGTTCGGCAGCAGCAGCTGGCAGCGCAGCAGGGTGGCGGTGACGGCGAGGTCGTAGGGCAGGGCCAGGGTTTTGCAGAAGCACCATTGCCGCCCGGTCGGGCCGGGTGCGGCGAGGGTGAAGGCTTCGCCGTTCCGGCCGGGGCCGCCGTTGAAGGAGATGCCGTCGGCGGGGCTCAGCCGCGGTACGCCTGCCGCGTCAGGCCCGGCGATCGCGACGTGGGTGGTGACGGCGGCGATGATGGCGGTGGTGTCCTGCACGATGGCCGGCCAGGCGGCCGCGTAGGCGCCGCTGTGCGGCTGGTACCGCCAGCAGTGGGTGTATCCCATGGTGAAGTCCCCGATCGTGAAACGGCGGGCAGGGGTCGACCGCCCGGCAAGGCCGACGCTTGCCGAGCGGTATCGGGCGGGTGCACGTCAGTCGTCGGTCTCGACGCGGAAGGAGCCCCGGCCTTCCGGATACGCGGTGATCGAGTCCATGTCGTCGAGCTCTCGTTCGGCATCACGGACCAGATCGGCGGCTTGGTCGCGGGCGTCGTCTTCGCTGACGGCGGTGACGGTGAGCCGCAGCTCGACGGTGGCGGTGACGGTGAAGTCCCGATCGCGGGTGGCCAGTTCGATATGCAGGCCGGCGTTAAGGGCGCCGATCACCTCGTCGAACTCTTTGCACCAGCCGCGATCCTCGGCTTCTTTGAGCAGCTTCTCGCCGATGAGCTCGACGTCCTCGCGGTGCCGCCGTTGCGCGTCCGCGGCCAGCCGCCCCTGCCGTTCGGCGTCGGCGCGCGCTGCGGCCAGCGCGTCATGCAGCTCTCGTTCGGCTTTCGCGGCGGTCTCGATGTGCGCGGCGATCATGAGTGTTTCCACGATGGTCACGTGCTCCCTTCCAAGGCGGGATGGAGAAAGTGCGGGTGTGGCTGCAGGCGCGGGTCAGCGGGCGAACCCGGTGGCGGGCAGGGCGGACCAGGTGCCGGGATGGGGCGCGTCGACGGGGTGGTCGGGTTCGTGTTCGTGATCTGCCATGACGGCGCCGGCGAACGGGGGCTGCCACAGCACGCTCTGGTCCGCGGTGGTGATGGCTTCGGCCTGGCAACCGGCGGCGGTGCACCGGTTCGGTGCGGCCTCGAATGCGATCCAATAGGTCCCGGCGGCGGTGCAGACGGTCAGTGACAGCGGCCCGTCGGCGTGCACCGTCTGCGGGCCTGCCGATTCGGTGAGCAGCCGGTGCAGCTGCCACAGCCAGCTGCCTGCGGCGGCCAGGACACTCGGGTGGGTGCCGCCGTAGGTGTCGGCGAGTGCGGCGAGGTGCTGCTGGCAGCGGGTCATGGTGGCGGCGGCACCGGCGGTGATCTCGAGTTGGACGGTGTCCGTGCGATCGGGCTCGGCGAGTGTGGGGTGGCCACCGTTGGGTCGTCGTAGGCGCTGGGCATCAGGGCGGCGAAGTCCATCTCGACCGCGATGGTGGAGGCGCCCCATCCGGCGACGCGGCCGGTGACGACGAGGCAGATGCCGGTCCACTGGCTGATCGGGACGGCGTAGAGGCCGCGCTCGAACGCCGCATCGCAGCAGAGGTCGGCGTAGGTGTCGCCGGTGCCAGCGAGCAGGGCGGTGAAGACAGCGGCGACGACGGTGTCGACCAGATCACGCGGATCCGCGATGTCGGCATGCAGGGCCTGGCGGACGGTGTCGAGTTCGGTGTCGGTCAGCGGCCGCCGCACGAGATAGACGCCGGTGTTCGGCGGGACGGTGAAACGGATGGACATGAGGGCGCCTCCGGGCACAACAAGAGCCGGCCCCGGGTGACCGTGTGGTCCCCAGGGCCGGTAATGAGAAAAGGGGGAGTTCGGGAAGACGCGCCGGAGCGGGGTCAGCCGGGCGCGCGGCGGAAGACCGCGACGCGGCTGTCGGGCAGCACAATGCCGCGGACCTCGTCGTCGAACAGGATCCCGGTGAAGCGGCACAGGTCGAACAGGTGCGCCGGAATCCCCGCATTCGTCAGTGCTTGGGTCCAGCCGCGCCGGTCCAGCTCGGCGCTGGCGTAGGCCTGCCGGTGCGGATACCGGCCGAGATACGAGGTGGTGAACGCGTCGAGGATGTCCGCCGGGTCCGCCTGCTGGTGAGCGGCGCCTTCGGCGTAGAGCCAGTCCCCGATCACGGCTGCGGGAAGGTCATGGCCGGCGGCGAGGTGCTCGATGGCGCACAGCACCGGCACCGGCAGCGGGTGGGCGCCGCTGGCGTAGGCGCCGTACCCGCGGGCGTCGACGACCAGCGCCTCCCGGCTGGTGCCGATCAGCGACGCCACGTGTGCCCGGGCGGCCGTAAGGTCCGGGCCGAGGCTGGTCCACCAGGTCAGCGTCGGCTCTGCCGGGTCGGCGACGCGGACCCGGGTGCCGGGGCCGCGGACGTCGGGTTCGGCGCCGGGGCTGCGCCGGTCGCGGTGATCGCGGAGCCGGGCCAACTGGTCGACCGCCCGTCGGGTCAGCTGCGCCAGCGCCTCCACGGCTTTCGCCTGGTGGGCGCGCTGGTATGCGCTGAACTGCCCGTCCGCAGCGGTCACCTGGGCGCGGTAGGTCAGCCATGCGACCGGCGTGTTGTCACTGGATACGACATAGCAGATGCTGTCGCCGGTGACCTCAGTGGTGGGGTAGAGGCTGTCGTGCAGGGTCTGTGCGGCCTGCGCGGTGAGGGCGCCGGCCGGGATGTGCGGCACGTGGTGGATCAGGCTGTGGCCGACCAGCCGGCCGGCGTCGACGGCACCGAGCGCGCGGATCAACCGCCACGCCTGCTCCTGCGTGCAGCGGCGGGTCACTAGCTCCTCCTCACGGTCACCGGTGACGCTGGCGTGCCGCCGGTGATGGTTGTCTGGTTGTGGTGGGTGGTGAGCTCGTCGAGGACGGCGAAGCAGGCGCGGCGGGCGGTGCGGCGTCGGTCGGGGAACAAGCCACGGTGGGCGTAGCCGGCCCGGCCGGTGTCTGCTCGAGCTGCGCGGTGGTGGCGCCGGCGAGGTTCGCGGCGGCGATGGTCAGGTCGCGTGTCATGCGGCGAGGGCCCACTGTGCGGTGTGGAAGGTGGGGGTTCGGCCGGAGACGGTTTCGACCAGCGCGGCGATCAAGTCCCGCGCCGCGGGTGGGGTGACGGCGTTGCCGGCTTGGCGGACGCGTTCGCGGCGGGTGCCGAGGATGACGTAGCTGCGGTCGAACGCCATCCCGGCCTGGATTTCGTGTGGCTCCAGCATCCGGAACAGGCAATCCTCCACGGCGAGGTGCGCGCCGAGCAGCGCGTACCGGTCGACCGTGGACAAGGCCCCCATCGGTTCGCCGACGGTGCGGGTGCGGCCGCTGGAGTAGTAGGGCACTAGCAGGTGCGGCCAGGTCAGCAGGCCGTGGTGGTTCCCGGCTGCGGTCACGGCGGGCAGCGGGTGCGTGCCGGCGGGGCGGGCGACGCCGTGGTTACGCATCGGCACCACGAGCGCGTCGTTCGGCACGACGAGGGCGTCCTGGTGGCGTCCGGTCTGCGCGCGTAGCGGCTGGTCGACCGGGCGGACGTGCGCGACGGTGGCGCGGCCTTCCAGCGCGACGACCAGCGGGGGGACGGCGACGGCGTCGTTCTCCCGGGTGGTGCGGGCCGGCATCGGCACGTCCAAAGGCTGCGGCTGGGTGCGCCAGGTGCCGCCGACGGGCACCAGCACCGGCCGGGCGTACCGGTCGAGGCCGTCGGTGATGCGCGCCATGGTCTTGTCGGCCAGGCGTTCTGGCCGGTCGCCGATGCGGGTGCCGGGGTTGGCCCAGTCGATGGCGACCGCGGCGGGCAGCACCTGGGGATAGACCTGGTTGCCGCGGCAGTCGGTGGTGGGGCAGCGCCACACGTACTGGCCGTGGGCGCCGTAGCGGCCCCACTGCCGGTCGGGTTGTTTCCACGCCTGGATCGGTTTTTGCGTGATGCCGCACCGGTCACAGGTGGCGTCCGGGCGGGTCCAGCGGCGCAGGTCCGGGCAGCGACCGAGGCTGGCCCGGTGGCCGATGGTGTACCAGCGGTCGCGGGACTGGCAGGCTCCGGGGCCGCCGGCCTGGGCGAACATCGAGTTCAGGTAGACGGTGTGCAGGCAGTAGCCGAGATCGGTCAGGGCGAGGCGCCAGGCCCGGTAGGGCAGCCATTTGACGACCTCGACGACGTTCTCGACCACGAAGCCGAGGTAGGGGCGGCCGGCGAGCAGTTTCGCCTCGAGGAACCGGGCGACGTCCCACATGGTTGCTCGGGAGCGTTCGGCGGCCTCGTCGGGCAGGGTCTGCCCGAACAGGTCGGGGATCTTGTCGGCGTCGCGGACGCCTTTGGCCTGGGAGTGGCTGGTGCACTCCGGGGAGGCCCACAGCAAGTCGGTGTGCGGGTAGCGGCGCGGGTCGACCTGGGAGATGTCGGCGCAGTCGTGCGCGGCCTGCGGCAGGTTGTGCTGGTGGGTGGCGATCGCTTTGGCCCAGTGGTTGGCGGCCATGACCACGCGCACGCCGCGGACGAGTTCGGCGCCGCTGCTGCTGCCTCCGGCGCCGCAGAAAAGATCGGTGAGGGTGAACACCGGGAAAGTCCTCCGGAACAAAGACGGCGCGAGCCCCGGGGAAGCGGGGCTCGCGCCGTGGTCTACGGGGTGACGAGGCGTGCGACGAGGTCAGGCTGCGACCGGCGCCTGCGTGGGCTCGCCGCGGGCGTCTGCGACGTCGCCCGGCGGCTGGTCGTCGTCTACCGGATCGCAGTCGCTCTCGTCGGCAGTTGCAGACCCGGCCGGGTCGCCGTCCTGCACGTGCGACTCGGCGACGGTGTCGTCGGCGGTGAGGAGCTGGTAGTGGCGGGTTTCGGCGTCGCTGAGCGGGTAGCCGGCGCCGGCGAGCATGTCGTAGAACGCCACCGTGCGGGGTTCGTCGACCCAGGCGGTCTCGTCCGTGGCTGCCTCGAGATTGGAGAGCATCGCGCACAGCCAGCGAGCGACGAGGGTGCGCCGCAGCCGGTCCTCGGCCGCGGTCGTCAAAGTCTCGGAGTCGGCGCCGCCGAGCCCGGCGTACAGGGCGTCGAGTTTGACCGAGCGGCTCATGTTCTGGCCGAGCAGGGTCGCCCGTAACGCCGGCACATACAGGGTGCGGGCCGCCTTCGCGGTGCCCCAGGTGGCGCGGATGAAATCGCGGCGCGCCTCGACGATGTCGCCCAGCTGCTCGCGCAGAAGGATCCGTGCCTGCTCTTCGGCTTCGCGCCGCGCGGCCTCTTCCTCGCTCATCCACGAGAAATCCGCCACGGTGCGCTTCTGGTAGCCGTACTTGTCGGGGTCGGTGCAGTAGACGACCGTGTTCGCCCGGGTGCCGTCGCGTTCGATGAACGCGGCCATCCCCGGCATGGTCTTGATCTGCTCCGGATCCAGCCGGTTGCCGTCGGCGTCGGCCAGCTTGCGCACGTCGACCTCGGCGCTGTCGTAACCGAAGCCTTTCGGCCGGGCGGTGACCTTCACTCCCTCGATGACCAGATTGGCCTTCGCCAGGTCTTTGGCCGCGGTGTAGGCGCGGCTGGCCCGGGCGGCGCCGAGGGACTGCTGGAACCGCCACCGGTTGCCGAGCTCGCCGACCAGCTTCCGGTAGACGGCCGGGGTGTCCTCGAACTCGGCCAACGCCGCCGCATCGTCGAAGCTGATGGCCCCAGTGTCGATGGCCTGCTTGGCGACCTGCGGCAGTTCCCGGACCCGCAGGGTTCGGCGGACCTGCGTGGCCGGGACGGCGCGCACCGCTGCGATCTGCTGCTCGGTCCAGCCGAGCAGCGTCAGCTGGTGGAAGCTCTCGGATTCCTCGCTGACCGTCAGCCCGACCCGGTGGGTGTTCTCCAGCATCTGCGCGAGGATCTGATGCACCGCACCCTGATCGGTGATGACCCAGCACGGCACCTCGGTCAGGCCGACCTCGATCGCCGAGTACTTACGCCGATGGCCCATCAGCAGCATGAATCCCTCGTCGACGGGGACGACGACCAGCGGTTCGAGGACGCCGACGACCCGCATCGACGCGGTCAGATCGGCTAGATCGCCGATGGTGTTGCGGGGGTTGCGCGGGCTGTCGATCAGCTCGTGGGGGTCGAGCAGCTCCATGCGGACCGACGGCGGGGTGACGACGACCGGCAACGGCAGCGGGTTTTCATCGTCGTTGACGATCTCGCCGTCGACGATGTCGAGCGTCGCTCGTTCGAGGTCGGTGCCGGCTGCCGTGTCGTGGCGGGTGCGGTCGGCGTCGTGTTCCTCCGGCGGGGACGTGAGCATGGTGGTCATGACGGGACTCCTTGAACAGGTCGGCGGGCTGCCCCGCTGCTGAGCCGCCCACGGACGGGCCTGTGGGCGGCGCTGGCCCGGTCCGTCCGGCCGGCCGATCGGCGCCGGCCCGCCGAAGACCCAGCCGGCTGCAACGAGCGCGCACCTCGGCGGCAGACGGATGCCGGGTGGGTCTTGGCGGGACCAGCCGCGGTCGGCCAGGATCCGGTGGCCAGCACCGCCCGGGACCGACGCGGGCCGATGCGCAACGGCCGGGCGATGGGGTCAGGCGCTGAGCGCCGGGACAGCGGTCCAGTGCTGGTAGGCGTGATGAAGGGCGTGCCGGTAGCCGTCGCCGTGGTTGGCGCAGTCCGGGCACAACCCGACCGTGGGCCCGACCCGGTCGTAGTCGTGCGCGGTGAGGCTGAACCCGGCGCTGAACGGGCCGAGGGGGCCGCGGGGATCGTTGTGCCCGTCGTCGAATCCCCACAGCGGCCAGCCGCAGAGCAGGCACCGGCCGTGGTAGCGCAGCACCCGGCCGTCGTGCCACCCGCCGACGATCTGCTGAGCCGGCGTTTGCACGGCGGCGGCGCCGGCCAGCCGCGGCGCGTCCACCGGCTCCGGTTCCCGACCTGGGTCGGGTGCGAGGAGAAACTCGATTCCGGTCGCGCCGACCGGTTTGGTCATGCGCACCAGCCGTGTCGCTACCTGGACCCCGGACGGGGTGAAGGCGTCAGCGGGTAGCGGCAGGTGGGTGCCGTGGTGCTCGACGAACGCCCGCGCGTCGGCCGCGGTGCCGCTACTGCGGTAGGCGAACCCGGCGGGGACGACGGCGACCAGCCGGCCGCAGCAGATGCCAGGCCGCCCGCAGATGTTCCAGCCACACGTCCGCCTGTCCCGCGACGGTGAACGGCGGGTTCATGACCACCGCGTCGAACTGCAGCCCGGCGCGGGCGGCCGCCCCGGTGTACTGCTCGAACGTTGTTGCGTACACCGCGACCGGGGCGGCCGAGCCGGTGGTGCGGTCGGCGCACAACTGGGCACGCACCGGGTCCGGCTCGACCGCGGTGACCGTCACTGCCGGGTTGGTGCGCAGGATCGCCGTGACTAGGGGAGCCGTCACCGGCCGACGGTTCGAGAACCCGGGCGCCGGGCGAGAGCCAGCGCAGGTCGTGGTGCGGGGCGCCGCACAGTTCGTCGGCGAGCTCGTCCGGCGTTCGCACGTATCCGCTTCGCCGGCACGCCGGCAGCGAGGCCCGGCCGGCGGGCAGCGTGCCGGTGATCAGGCCGACCGCCGCGACGTCGTCCACGCGAGGCGCTGGATGGCTGCGCGCTCCAGACAAAGATCGATGCAAAACGTCCTTCTCAGGGCAAAAGAATGCCGCCCGGCCGCGCGGAGTAGCGACGTGCTCCGCGCGCCCGGACGGCACGTCTAGGCGGATGGATCAGGGTCGGGTCGCGTCAGTCCTGCTGGAGCAGGTCGGCGACCGTGATGCCGGCGGGCAGCGGCCACGGCAGCGACCGCGGGTCGGTGTGGTTGTCGACCAGGGCGAACACGATCGACGCCAGCAGGTCCAGCCGGCCCGTCGATGCGATGCGCTGCAGGGCTGCGCGGGCGAGGACTTCGTTGCCGCGCCGCCACGCGCACCAGGCGGCCAGCGCCGCAGGCCGGGCGACGTGGCTGTCGGGGATCCGCCGGGTGGCGTCCAGCCACAGGTCCTGCTGCCACATGTGGTCGTCGGTGGACTCCCACGCCAGGTCGCGCGCCGTCCGGTCGTGCAGGGTGACGGCGAGGGCGGCCATCTGCTGATCGTCGAGCCGCACACCCTGGCGCGCCGCCGCCATCAGCTCACTAGTATTCGGCATCCGGGCCGGCAACCGGTCCATCGCCTCGCGGACCTGCTGCTGCGCCACGGGGTCGGGATCGACCAGCGCTACCAGGTCCGCGCGGGAACGCCACGCAACCTTTCCCTGCACGGTTGCGGCAGCCGCCACCGTGGTCGCCCGCGGGTCGAACCGGACACCGCCGGCGGCGGTGCACCGGCACGCGTCGCGCAGGCAGTAGTAGCGGCCGTCGGCCAGCAGGAACCGGGCGATCACCGGCCGGATCGTGTCGAGCGTGTCGATCACGTGCCGCAGCGTGTCCCGGGCGGACAACGGCCCATACCCGATGACCACCAGGCCGGTGACGTGCTGCCGCTCGATAACCGGGGTCAAGCCCGCCACGATCGCCTCGACGGGAGCGTCGAGGTCCAGGCGGAGCCCGCAGGCGAGCTGATGGCCCGGCCGCAGCAGGAGCAGGACCACGCTGTCGGTCGGGTGGAACCCGATCACGTAGGGCACCATGCCCAGCAGATCGGCTGCCGACCTGAGTTGGGTCGCGTCGGACTCGGTCATGACGGATCTCCTCACCTTCGACAAAAAGGGGGCCGACCCGGCGACCGCACCGCCGCGCCTCGTTGGCGGTGGGCGGTGTGCGGACGCGGGTGGCTGACCCCGGGCGCGGACCGGGCATGGCGCCGGGCGCCGGGCAAGGGATCCGGACCTGACCAGCAACAGCAGCGACCTCGAGGCTCCGGATTGACTGGGCGGTTGCCAGGTCTGGCCGGCACGCCCTTGCCGGCGAACGGCGTGGCCGGTACTCACGCGGGGCAGCACACCCCGGGCCGCGACCACCGGCCACCACCCGGGTGTCAGCAGCTTTCGGCGGTGACCGGCCCGGCCACCTCGATCGAAATCTCCTCGCGGCTGCCGCTCGGCGCCTGCACGACCAGGTCGACCCGGGCCCTGCCGCGGTGGGCGGCCAGCACGACGTCGAGGCCTTCGTTCGCGGCGTGCGCCGGCGTGCCCGCCCACACCTGAAACGGCGCCAGCTGTGCCACCAGCAGCCCTCCATCGTCCCAGCGCACGGTGGCGTGGATCGTGAACGCCAGCAGCGGCCGGTCGCTGGTATCACGCAGGGCGGCCATCACCTCGTCGGCGGCGGTGGCCACCTGGGCGGCGCCGGCGCGGAGCAACTGGTGGCAGCCGGCCGACATGGCCGAGGTGATCGGACCGGGAACCGCCCACACCCGGCACCCGGCCTCGGCCGCCTGCCGCGCGGCCTGCACCGCGCCACCGCGCAAGGACGCCTCCACCAGCACGGACCCCAGGGCCATGCGGTAGAGCAGATGATCGGTCACCTGCGCGCGGGAGCGGGTCAGCTCGCACCCGGGCGGGAACACGCTGATCACGGTGCCGCGGGAGGCGGCGTGCTGCACGATCGGGCCACGGTGGTGGCCGCCGCACTGGTCCAAGCCGCACGCCGCGAGTAGCACCGGTTTGGCCTGCGCGACCGCCAGGACACCACCGATCGCGTGCCGGGAAACGCCGAGGCTCGCGGTAGTGACCACCGTCCACCCGGCGCCGGCCATATCGGTGGCGAGGCTGGCCGCGACGTGCCCGCCGTACGAGGTGCACGCGCGCGACCCGGTGACCGCGACCGCCTCGGTCACCGCAGCGGCGACATCGGTGTCGCCCTGCACCCACAGGCAGGGCAGATCATCGCAGCCGGTACCCGCGGGCCATCCGGGATCACCGGGAACGAGCATGCCGATCGACGCCATCTCGGCACGTTCCCGCAAAAACTTCCCGAGCTTCGCCAGCCGCTCGACCGGTGTCTCGCGACAGGGCAGCGGATCGGCGCTCAGGACTGGGAACACCCACGAGCCGGCACGCAGCCCGAACTCGTCGACCAGACCGGCGAACTCGCAGGGCAACGCCCGGCCCACGTGAAAAGACAGGCCAGCACGAACATCTCGGATATCGTCCTGAACACTCATGGCACCTCCGACACACGGCAACCGGTCCGGCGGGCAACCGTCGCGGTATGCCGCCGGGAGGGACGGCACGAAAACGGCCCGCGCGCGGCGCAGCCGGTGTCAAGCCCAGGGCCCGGCCAGTTCCGAGTGGACGTGGACTGTGAGGTGAGCGGTGACCGTCGGCCGGTGTAGGCCCGGGGCTTGACAACGGCCAGCCCGGGCGGGACCGTGCCAGGTCCCTTCCCGGCCACGCACCGTAGGCCTGACCGCCCGGGCCGCGCGTCCCTTCAATGCGAGCCGCGATTGCGCGGAGCGGCGCAGCGTTGCACGCGGGAACGGAAGGGCTGGTCCGGTCGAGGTTCGGGGCCGGCCGCGCGTTGCGCGTGCCGGGAGGCGGTGACTGCGACTACCTCGCAAAAAGCGGCGGCGACGGTGTTGTCTCCCGGCACGCGCAGGCACGAATGTCAAAGTTCATCGCGGCCGGCACTTAAGCCCAGCCGTGATGGAAAGACCCACTGGGTGAACGCAGCGTGGATGGTGCCCTCAAGGCTCCGCGGGCGCCGCCACGCGTCGCTTTATCGGCGACACGTCACACTTTCCGGACGTCGACGAGTACGTCTGGCTCATGGAGACCGGCTCGCCGGCCTGGACATCGTGGCTCCGTGAGGTCGACCGAGCTCGCCGCTAACGGTCGCGAGCGCGTTACGTCGCGTGGGCGCTCAGCGCGGCCCGCACTCCACCGCGCAAGTCCGTGCTCGCTCGGAAGGTCTCCGGCGGCAGCCAGTTTGTCCAGGCGGTCCGCGCTGGCTGGAGCCTGGTCGCCCGCACCGACGGACCGGCAGTCGTGCCCCTCGACACGCTCGCCAACACTGTAGTCGACGTCACCGCGAGGAGCTTCTGTGCGGGCCGCTCAAGGCGCTGATCTCGGCAGCGAGTCGCAGCCGCACTAGCCAACCGGCGGCATCACACAATCGATTGCCGTCCGCCCTCGGGCCTTTTTACACCGGCCGGTCGTATGCCCGACGCAGCACGGTTACAGGCGGACGGCTCGGCGGATCCGCTCGTCGACCCGGCGGTTCTCAAGGATTTCCTCGAAGTGCCGGGCGGCGCCGGGCTCGCGGCGCAGGGCACCGGCGACCACGGCGGCGGCGTCGCCGGAGAGACTGGCCATCCACAGGCGAATCTGCTTCTGAGGAGTCCATTGGTCCCAGCGTTCGTCCCAGGCCAGCACGGTTTCCGCGGTGTCCTGGAGCAGGTCCCACTCCTCGGCCTCGGCAGCCCAGACCTGGATGTGGTGCAGGAACGTGATGATCCGATCAGCGTCGGTGTAGTGCAGCTGGCCCGAGTCGGTGAGGTGCTCGCGTAGAGCGACGACGATCTCGCGGGCTCGTGCCGGATCCGAGGCGACGCCGGCATGGATTGCCTGGCCGTCGAGCCGCGACAGGATCTCGCTGTGGAACGCGAGGTCGTGGACGTGCCGCGCAGCGAGGGCGAACAGGTCGCTCGCGGCGGTGTCGTCGCCGTCGTTGGCGGCGGTGAGTAGTTGCTGGGCGGGTTCACTGCTGTCGGGTTGGTCGTGGTCGAGTTCGGTGCGGATGAGCTCGAGCAGCGCGTCGACGGTTGCTGGCCGGCGCGCCGGATCGTGCTGGGTGGCCTGTTTGGCGATGTGGCGCCATGGCCCGCTGTCGGGAAGCAGCGGGATGTTCGCAAGGGGCCAGGTGCCTCTGATCGCCCAGCCGATGATCTGTCCGATGCTGTAGATGTCGGCGGCAGGGCCGGCCTGGTGCGCGTCGGTGGACAGTTCCGGGGCGGCGAATCCTTCGGTACCCAGCGGCGCGCCGACGCGGGTACGGCGTGGATCGGTGGTCTGGCCGCGGGGTCGGCGGCCCAAGCCCCAGTCGGCCACGGCCCAGACGCCGTCGCGGTGGAGCAGATTGGCAGGTTTCAGGTCCCGGTGGATCCAGCCGAGCTGGTGCGCCGGGCGCAGCCCGTCGCAGATGGCGGTCACCAGTTCGCGGAGGCCTTCGGTGGTGCTCAGGTTTTGCCGGCAGGTGGCGGCGCTGTTGTCGGCGAGTGGCATGACGAACCATTTGTAGCCGGCGCCGTGGTCCAGGACCGGCATCACGTGCGGGTTGTCACCGAGCGCGTGCGCGATGTCGACTTCGCGTTTCATGCGGGCCACCGCGTCGTCGGTGTCCGAGGAGCGTTTCTTGAAGGCGACGCGAATCCCGGTCGGCTTGTGCCGGGCGCCGAACACGACGGCTTGACCGCCGTCGTCGATCGGTTTCGGGTCCAGGGCGTACGCCTTGCGGTCGCCGCTGGCAGCTTGCCGGACGGCGTCGTACGGGTCCGGCGGCATGGCAGGCTCCTTGTCCACGGCGGGCGACGAGCGGCCGGTGGCAGCGTCCACGACGTTGGTCCCCGCATGCACCAGTTTGGGCAGGCGAACAAGTACCGGCCACGGATCATGCGAGCCGTGCCGGCCGGCGTGCACGTCGCCCCACAGGTATCCGCTGCCGCCTGGCGTGGTGCACAGGCCGTGAACGGCGTTGACGGTTATCTCGGCCAGGAGCCGGTTCGATCGAGTGGTGGGATCGGTGCTGGTCAGCGCCACACCGAGCCCGGTGTGGCTACCGGAGGCGGTGATCACACGGCGAGGTCCGGCGACGACGAGGTGCGCGCGGTAGGCGTGCGGCGATTCGATCCAATCCTCTTCGATAACGGTCGTCCGCCGGTCGAGGTCGATGACGGCGCAGTGTCCGGCGGCGGCGATGAAGAACTTGCGGCCGGTCAGCCATCCGGCGGTGTGCACGTTGGCCGGGAAGTCGATGTCGTAGCGGTGCTGCTGCCCGACCTGATCGCCGATCCGGGTGAGTGCCAGCGACTCGGCCTGTGGTCCGTACATATGGCCGATGCCGCTGAGAACCCAGGTGTCACCGTCCGGCCCGGCGATCAGGTGGACGTCGCCGGTGAACCCTCCCGCGACCGCAACGACCGCTCCGTCGCTCACCCGCCCGATCGCGTGGTGGCACACCACGAGCACCGAACCGTCCGGCTGGACCAGGGCATCGTTGACGCACCCGGGTAGCCTGATCAGCCAGGACGTGGTGCCGTGTGCCGTGTCCAGCTGGACTAAACCCGCCGCTGTCGTGATCAGCAGGCGGTTCTCGTCGAGGGCCGCGATCCCGGACGACCGTTCCCACCCGTCCTCGCCGACGAGAGCCAACTGCGCCGGCACGCCGGCGGACGGGTGCGTGAACAGTGGCCACGGAGGTGGAAGAAGGTCGGGCGTGCGCATCCGGGCAGGACCGCCCGTTTCCGGTGTCGTTAGTGACGCTGCCAGGGTCGGTCCTGGCACGGCGTGAAGCTGAGCACTGCGCAGGCTCGACTCCAGCAGGTCGGGCATCGTCAGCAGCCCGCACAGCGCGGCTTCCAGGTGCGTGCCGTCCCACAGCACCGTCCGTGCGGGGACCCGGGCGGGTGGCGTTCCGGGCAGGTCGAAACCGGACATGGACAGCACGACGACCGTGTCGGATCCGTCCGGGTCGCGAGCGGTACCGACGAGGGCGCGTACCTCGTCGCAGGTCATGGGGTGCTCGTTGGACACCGCGACGATCAGGACCGTCGCACCCTCATGTCGCAGCGCGAGCACCGGTAGGTCCCCGGGCCGCTGCACCGGTTCCAGGCCGGAGCTGGCGCAAAGGTCCGCGATAAGGTCCGCGATCCGGCGGCCGCGGTCCGGAGACGACGGCGATTCTCGGACCTCACCGTAGGCGGCGATCAGAGCGTTGAGATTGTTGTCGAAGATCGGTTTCATTTCGCCAGCCGGGTCACGAAGCAGCGGGCGTGGACCATGCCCACGGCTATTGTCGCATCACGCGCCGACCGCAGTCTTGCACCACACCCGAGTCACGGCCGGCGGATACGGATGTCGCCTGCTCGGCGTCCCCGGCGGGGACTGGCGGTGTCGCCGCGGATTTCGGCACGGCCGTCGACTTCGTCACGTGACCGCGAAACCCGGTGCACGTCGCTGTCACACGCACGAGAGACCGGTTTGGGGAGCTGACCGTGGACACTGACCTGATCTGCTGGCTTGCAGGAAGGACCCAGCGGTGGCGCGGCGAGGCAAGTTCGCCCGGCTCGTCGACGATTTCGTCACCACGGTCGAGCAAGCGGGCGGCGTCATCGACCGCACGGTCGTGGAGCAGGAGTTGCGGGCGCGTATCGACGCGGTCGCCACGCAGCTGCGCGTCACTGCGGCCACGGTCCTGCGGTCGTACATCCCGGAGGACTGGGGGCGGGAGGCGGGTGCGGCCGCGATAGGGGACGTTCGCCGGCACGGCGATCCGAGCGGTCCGGCCGAGGACCTCGCGGTGCGGGTCGCCGGGCGGTTGCTGGCTGCGCTCGGCCAGGCGTTGATCTACGCCGCCGTCAACGGTGACCAGCAGCAACCTGAACCTCTTATTGACCTGCGTGATGCAGGTGAGGCCGTGTCCGGGCTCGGCCTGGCGATCCGCACTGCCGCCGACCCGGCCGGGTACGTCACCGTCGGCGCCGACGTCGCGGCCTGTCCGAGGAGCACTCTGCAGGTCTTCCGCGACCAGTTGCGGGCCGGAACCTGGACGTTCTGCCCCTGCGGGGAAGACCACGGGCAGACGGCTACCGATGCCGGTGTCCTCGCCGCGTTGAGCACCGACCTGCTGTTCCTTGCGCCGGCCCCGGCTACCGCCACGGCCATTCCAGTACTGCGGCCGGGATCGCAGTCGTGATCAGGAAGTCGGTCCCGGCCTCCGGGCTGCGTCGGGCACGTCCGATGTGGCCGCGGACGGCGCTGTTGACGGACATGAGGGTCGGGCTGCCAGCCGTCAGAGGTTGGGTGCCTCGAGCTTGCCGGCATCGTCGGTCAGGAAAGCTCGCTGCCGCTGGCGTCGAGAAGCGCCTCGAGCTGGCCGGTGTACGCACCGGTGCACATGTCGCTGGCCATCGTGCGCTACGTGAAATGGACGTAGGTGCGACGGGCCGTGGTGGTGGCGCGCGGGACTGGGCGGGAGCTGGTCGCCCGGCATTGCGGCGTGCGGGTCGTGTGGTCACAGTAGTTCGCGCCATGATCCGCGGCGGATGGGCGGTGCTGGCCGGTCCGGTCTGGATGCCGAGCGCGGTGGGGCTGGTGTCGCTTCCGTGTTGGGGTACCTGCTGCGGTCGGCCCGGTATCGGGTGAGGTGGTCGCGCACGGCAACGACGTGCATGTATGTGGTGACGGCGAAGGTGACCGGGAGAAGACCGCTGATCAGTTCCTGCGACAGGGCCGGTGGGAGCAGGACCGCGACGGCGGCCGCTACGGCCAGGTGCAGCCGGGCCATGAGCGTGGCGGCGGTCTCGGTGGCGGAGCGGTCAACGCTGGTCGTGTGCCGGCCGGCCGCCAACGCGACGGTTGCGGTAGCGAAGGTGACGGTGCTGACGGTCGCGGATACTGCGGCCAGCATTGTGGTCGTCCGGACGGTGGATGGCGTCCATCGGGATGCGGTGATTGTTGCCCACCAGCACACGCCGGCCAAGAGGCTGAACGCGATGGCGAACCCTGTGGTGGCGATCGACAATGCGACCGTGCGTATCCGGTTTGGTGTTCGGTTGCGGTCGTGGGTGGTAGCCGGCCGGGCTGGGGTCGGGGGGTTTGCCATGGGGCTCCCGGGATGGTGGTCGCAGTGGTGTGGACGTGCGTCGGCGGTGCTGGTTGCGGCTGCCAGCCCGGCGTGCCGGTGGGCTGCGGCGTGGCTGGGTGGCGGTTATGTCGGTTGTTGCGGTTGTTCGGGGGTGGTTGGTGGTGGGTCTTGGGTGATGAAGCCGACTGCCAGCAGCGCGGCCGTTTTGTCGTCGCTGAGTTTGCGTTGGCGGGCGAGGCGGTGTTGTCGTCGCAGCCAGGTGTGGAGGTCGATGTGGTTCTCGCGGTGGCCGGCGGGTACGTGTAGGTGTCCTTCGCGTTGGTAGAAGGTGCGGGCGGCGGCGAGGGCGTTTTGCCATGCTGTTTGTGTCGGGGTCCAGTCCATGTCCAGTTCGTCGAGCTGTTCGCGGCGGTCGGCGCTGAGTTTGTTGGTGGCGTGGGTTTTGCGTTGGGTGCGTAGCCAGCCGTGGAGGTCGATGTCGTTTTCGCGGTGTTGTTCCGGTACGCGTAGGTGTCCGTGGCGGGTGTGGAAGGCGCGGGCGGCGGTGAGGGCGCGGTTCCAGGTCGCGGCGAGGGGGTCCCATTCGATGCCGAGCTGGTCGAGGGCGTGGATGCGTTCGGCGGTGAGATGGCCGAGGGCGCGTTCGCGGCGTTGGTAGGTGACCCAGGGGTTGAGGTTGACGTCGTTCTCGCGGTGGCCCATGGGGACGTTCAGGTGTCCTTCGCGGGCGTGGAAGGATCGTGCGGCGGCGAGGCCGCGTGCCCAGGCGGTCTGCATCGGTGACCAGTCGATGCCGAGGGCTTCGAGGGCGGTGATCTCCTCCGGGGCGAGCAGGCGGGCGTGGTAGTCCCTGCGCCGGTTGCCGAGCCATCGTGCGAGGTTGACGCCGCGGTCGTTGTGACCGCGGGGGATGCGTAGGTGGCCGTGCTGGGCGTGGAAGTCGCGCAGGGCGCTGTAGCCGGCGAGCCAGTCCGAGGTGGTGTGCTCGAGGAGCTTGACGGTGATGTGGGCGAGGACGTCGGCGGTGCCGTAGCCGTCGGGCAGGCGGATGAGGATCCGTTGCGGTAGCTGCGCGGGTCCGGTCGCGGGGTAGTTGCGGCCGGTGTCCAGTTCGGCGGCCAGGACGCTGTCGTGGGCTCGCAGGGCGCGGACGACCTGCCACATGGTGGCCCATTCGTCGAGGTCGGCGAGTGTCTCGTCGGGGTCGTCGGGGAGCAGGACCGGGACGAGGATGGTGGCGATGCCGGTGCCGTTCGGGTTGCGGCGCAGGGCCCGGCCGACGGCTTGCACGACGTCGACCTCGGAGGATTTCGGGCGGGTGAACACGACGCCGTCGACGGCGGGCACGTCGATGCCTTCGGACAGGCAGCGGGCGTTGGACACCACCGTCCAGCCGTTGTCCGGCGGGTCCGCCAGCAGGGCGAGGCTTCGTCGGCGCTCGTCGACGGTGTGGTCACCGTCGACGTGCACGGCGGTCAGTAGTCCTTTCGGGCGTTGGTCGGCGGGGAGGCTGTCGATGGTGCGGTGCAGGGTGCGGGTGAATTCCTGCGATTCGGTGATCAGGCGGTTGAACACCAGGATCCGGCGCAGCCCGAACTCGGCGGCGGCCCGGGCGAGGGCGGTCTGGACGACGGCGGTGCGTAGCGGTGCCTCGGCTGTAGCGACGACGGCGGCCGGTTCGGTTTTGCGGAGCAGGGCCAGTACGTCGGCGTGGGTGACGCCGATGACGGCGACCCGGAAGTTGTCGAGCCAGCCGTCGTCGATGGCCCGCGCGAACGGGTAGGTGTGCAGGGTCGGCCCGAAGATGGCGGGGTTGTCCATCGATACGACGTTCTCGGGGTTCGGGGGCCGGCCACGGCGGTGGTGCACGGCAAGTACCCGCGGGGTCGCGGTCATGTAGAGGCGGCGCCGGGCGGGCAGCCGGGTGTCGTCGTGGACGAGGGCGGTGTGTTTGTCGACGCGGCCGGCGGTGTGGTGCGCTTCGTCGACGATCAGCAGGTCGGCGATGGTGTCGGCGGCGAGCAGGGCCCGGCCGGCCACACCGGCAGAGGTGTGGGTGGCCAGCATCAGCCGCGCCCGGCTCGCCGGGCTGGTGCGCAGCCAGCGGGTGATTTCTCGCATGTTCGTAGTGACCGGGCAGGCCAGATCGGGCAGCCGGACGGCGGCGTCGGCCACGGTGTTGTCGCCGCACACCGCCAGTACGTGCGAGGCGAGTGCGCCGTCGGTCCATACCCGCAGGATCTGCGCGAGCAGCGCCAGCGTCGGGCAGATCACCATCACCAGCCCGGACGGGCACAACCGCACCGCCGCGTGTGCCGCCGTCACAGTTTTGCCGGTCCCGCAGGCCGCCACCAGCAGGCCACGGCCCGTATCGCCGAGACCGGCCGCGATCGCCTCGACCGCCTCCTGCTGATAACCGCGCGGGGCGGGCAGCCCAGCGGGCGCCGGCATCGGCGTCACCGGGTGGCCGGGCGGGTGCCCGGCCTCGGGCACCGAGATCATCGTGAGGGCCGGTACGGGAGGCGGGAACGTCGAGTCTGCGGCTGGAATCGCCGGGGCTGCTGGTAGAAACACCGGGAATGTGCTCGGCGCCGGTCGTGTGGTGACCGGGTGCCCTGGTCTTTCGGGTCCGTGGTGGTTGGGCAGTGGTGCCGAACCTGAGTTGTTCATGGGTTGTCCTCGGGAAAATTTTGCGCAGCAGGCGCGTCTCCACGACCGGGCAACCTGACTGCATCGTGCGAAGTGCACTGCGAAAGGCCGCTGGCGCTCGGCCACCGCGGTCGGGCGGTTCTGCCGGCAGTGGGTGACGGCGGCACCATGCCGGGCGGGGCGTCGGTGTCTGGTCGACCTCCGGGGCAGGTGCTGCGCGTCGACGCGTGTCAGTTTCCTGGTGTTTGGGCCGATTCGGGGGCTGGCAGGTCGTTCCAGCTGCAGCAGGGTTCGGGGCGGCGCCGGGGGTGCAGGTCGTGGAAGAGCGGGTTGCGCCGCCAGTGCGGGTCGTGCAGGGGTGTCCAGCCGCGGCGTCCGGTGACGGTGACGGGCAGCCAGGTGTAGAACGGTTCGTCGATCTGGCCGGTGCCGCGGGTGTGGGCCCAGGTCTGGGCGGCGTAGACCTCGCCGCGGGCCAGGTGGGGGTTGTTGTCGATAATGGTCAGGCCGTCACGGTCGCGCAGCTCGAGTACCCAGGCATGGGTGTGGCGGCTGTGCCAGAGCAGGTAGGACATCCACGGCGGCGGGTACTGGACCAGTAGCGGGCGAGGGCCACCGTCGCGATGCTGTCGCCAGCGGGTCAGCTGGGTGTGCCAGCGCCTGCGGTGTTCTGCGGCGTGCCACGCGTCCGCGGTGGCCCTGGCTGTGGCGAACAACGCGTCGACATTGTCGGCTGCGGCAGGTGCCGGGCGTGCTGGTGTCGGCCTGGGGTTCGGGTGCACGCCGAGCAGGCCGCCGAGGCGGGCGAGGTTCGCGGCGGTTCGCCGATCGCGGTCAATATCGCGGGTCACGAGGTGTCCTCACCAGCGGGCGTCCAGGACTGGACGCGACAACATCGGTCGACGCAACCGCTATCGCGGCGCTGCGGACGGGCAGCTCGCCCCCGGCGAGAAGCCGGTGTGATGATGGCTGCGCACGCGGTCGTCCACCGCCCGGCGGGATGCGCGTCGTGCATCGGCTGGTGCTGGGGTGGGCCGGCCACCGCACCGCTTTTTTGCGGTGGCCGGCCCACCCAGCTGCCGGAACCGCCGTCAGGTCAGGCGGGTTCCGGCGGTGCCGCCGCCGCTACCCGACGGCACCAGGCGGTGATGCCGTGGTTGCGCACGGCTTCCCGGCCTACTGTGCGGGCGTCATGAAGAAGGTGAACCCGGCCGGCTCATCCGCTCGTGCCGCGGTCACCGGTGCCGGCCCGGCGGGCGGGACGGTGCTGTGGCCGCCGGCCATGTCGTGGGCGATGGTGGCTTCGATCCACGGTCGGTAGTAGCCGAGGTCGGTGTTGATGGTGGGCTTCTCGCACGGCGTGTCGGTGTTGGTTTCGCGGCTGAGCAGGCCGACGGCGACCCAGGTCCGGCCGCGGCCGGGCTGATATCGGTGTTGCAGGGTGGGTCCGCCGCTGTCACCGAAACAGGCGCCGGGTGAGACGCACAGTTCCCCGGCGCCGATGGCTCCGCCTTCGCACGCGGTGTCGGGCAGGCGGGTGACGTTGCGTTGGCGCAGCTGTTCCGGCAGGTCGGTGCCGGCGGGTACCGGGTATTCGGTGAGGCCCCAGCCGATGATCCGCGCGGGTCCGTGGTCGGCGTTCGGTCGGGCCGGCAGGGTGGCGAGGGGGCCGGGGATCGGGCGGTCGAGGCGCAGCACGGCGAGGTCGGCCGGCGGCCGGCCGGTCTGTTGCAGCCAGGCCCAGTCGGGTTGCAGCAGCACGGTGGCGCCGACGGCGGTGTGGCCGCCGCTGGTCCGGTTGGTCGAGCCGGTCCTCGTGCTGGCTAGTTCGGCGGTCACGGCGGTCACCGTCGGGTTGACGGTGAAGTCGGACAGGCAATGCGCCGCGGTGAGCGCGTATCGGGGCCGGATCTGGATGGCAGCGCATTTGAGGATGCCGAGCCCGGGGTAGGTCACGGCCAGGGCCGTCATGCCCGGGTAGGGGTGCTGGGCTTGCTGGCCGTCGACGATCGCCGCGGCGGGCCCGGCGGTCGCGGCGAGCATCACGGTGGCGGCCACGGCGATGGTCGCTGATCTGAGGAGTGTCATCGGGTCCGTTTCGTAGGGTTGGCCCGGCTCGGGGGTCGTGCCGGGTTGCTATTCGGGTTGGGGCACCGGCAGCTGCCGGGTTTCCTCGGCTGCTGGCGCCGATCGCCACGCACGGCACTGCCCGTTGGCACGGCCCTGTGCGATGGCGAGTTCCGGTGATGTGACGTCGCCGCGCGGACCGCACGGGTGACGGGGGCCGCGTGGGCGGCGGCGGCCTGGCGGCCTATGTGTGGCTGTCCGGGTCGGTGAGCGGCTGCGGATGGGGCTCTTTGGCGACCTGCACGATGGCGATGGCGGCCAGCAACAGCGTTTCGGATTTGTGTTCTTGCATGCGCAGGCTGAGCCACACGTCGGCGACCGTTTCGAAGTCGGTGGCTCCAGCGGCGAGCTCGGCGCGGACCTTCACCACCGTTTCCTCAAGTCTGGGTAGTACCCGTTCGTAGTCGGCCCGGGCCGCGGCGATGACCGGCGCTGGAGGCAGAGGCCGGCGGCCGCCGGGTGTGCTGGTCGGATCGGTCATTGGTCCTCCTGAATGTTTGGCCGCGGGGTGGGTGAGCGCGTCGACGACTGCGGTGCCGTGCGGACCGGCCCTCGGGGCCAGCTGCGGGTCGTGTGGGCTTGTCGACGACGAGCGAGGTCGTCGGGCGGTGTCATGCCGGTGGCGACGCCTGGTCGGCGCTGGAGTCCGTGGTGAGGGCGAGGGTGCAGCTGATGCGGCGGTGGTCGGAGTAGCGCGGCGGTGGGAATCCGTCGGGGAGGTGGACGCGGTACGAGCCGGGCACCACCTGGGCGGTTTGCAGTAGCGCGGTGTTGGCGAGCAGGTAGTCGATGTGCAGTCCGTTGTCACCTGTTGGTGGGAACGGTCGGGCTGCTTGCGGGTCGTGTTCGGCGAGGTGGTGGAAGCCGGCGCCGTTGCGGCGCCCGGGTACGGCGGGCTCGGCCGGTTCCGGGTCGTGCCAGGTGCCGATGAGCCGGTCGACGGCGCGGGTGTCCGGGGTCCAGGTGCCGTCGGGTTGTGGCCGGTATTGGTAGTCGAGCCGGCCGGGCGGTTGGTGTCCCCAGAACGGCACGGGTAGGTGGGGTCCGGAGCTGGTGGAGTTGAGGTCCCCGGCGATCAGGGTCGGGGTGGTGCTGGTGCCGTATTGGGCGAGCAGGCGGGCGCGGGCCAAACGCTGGTCGCTGTTGTGGTGTGACCAGTGCTCGACGTACACGTGCAAGGCTGTGTCGGGGTGCTGGCGCAGGCTGAACCGGGCGAGGTTGCGTTTGTCGTCGAACTCCGGTTCCTCGCCGGCGGACAGGCGCAGCACGGTGGGGTCGTAGATGATCGCGGTGCCGAGCGGGCCGGTGAACAGTTCCCCGACGTAGGGCCGGCCGAGCGCGGCGCTGAGCTGGTTGATCGCGGTGCAGAACGGGCGCCGTCCCCGGCGATGCCAGAATTTCGCCTCGCACAGCGCGATCACGTCCGGCACGGGTGGTTCGGCGAACGCCGCGATCAGGTTGCCCAGGCGGTGCGACCCGTCCGGTTGCAGCCCGCCGCCCTGGTAGTTGAACAGCGACAGGGTCAACTCGCACCGCGAAGCAGGTACCCCGGTGGGATCCGGCGGCAGGTCGGGGGCGGTCATCGGGTGGCCTCGAGCGGCCGGCGGCGGCTGGTCAGGGCTTGCCAGGCGGCGCGGCCCAGTGGGGGCAGTGTGGTGATGGTGCGCCATTGGTCGGTGGCGGTGGTGTGGAGGCCGCGACGGGTCAGTCCGTGGTGTAGGCCGGGTAGGTGTTTGGCGCCCCAGATGAGCACGATGTCGCGGTCGGTGCCGTCGAAACCGTCGAGGGCGAGGGTTTCCCGGTCGCCGAACAGCACCGGGTGCAGGGCCGCGGCGTTGCGGGGCGGTCGCGGGTCGGTGCGGCTGGCGGCGAGCAGCCGCATGCCCAAGGTCAGCTGGAACAGCAACTTCGCGCGTTCCCGCCGGTCGTACGGCCGCTGGCGGCGTTTGCTGCGGTGGGTGATGTGGTCGCGGACGGCGGGCTCGCCGGCGCGGCGGATGATGTCGAGGTAGCTCAGGTCGCGGATCTGCCAGTGCGGCGGGTAGCCCAGTCCGTCGATCTGCCCGATCAGGCCGAGGGCGGCGAACCGCTGTTTCTCCAGCTCGTGCAGGCGGTGCAGGCCAGCCACGGCCGAGTGTTCGGCGTCGGTGACCTCCGGCGCGTCGCATGGCAGCAGGATCGATCCCTCGCAGTGCGCGGCGGCGCCGCCTGCGGTGAGCAGGGCGATGGTTTCGCGGAGTCCGGTGAAGTACGCGGGGTCACCGAAATGCATGGTGGCGATCAGGGTGACCCGCCGGCCGGTACTCGGGTGGATGTAGTGGCGGATCGGGGTTTGTAGCCGGTCGCCGGTGACCCGTAGGTAGTCGGTCATAGCGTCAGGGGAGTCCTTGCTGGAAGGTGAAGGGGGAGCCGGCCTGTGCGTGGCCGGGCGGCTGTGTCGGCTGGGCGGCAGTGGTGGTTGGACGGCGCTGGGGTAGGTGCTTCGGGTGTGGCTGGCGTTGGTGTCATTGCGGTGGGGATGGTTCGCGGCGCAGCGGCTGCAGGGTGATCGCCGCGGTGATGCCCACCGGTAGTCCCGTGCTGTGGTAGCCGGCGTGGGCGGCGGCTGCGATCAGCGAGGGGATCAGCACCGTGTAGCTGGGCATCGGCGGTCCGTCGGGGCCGGTGTCGGCGAGCAGGGCGCTGCCCAGACCCCGGCGTTGCCGGCCGGGCTTGACCGCGAGCAGCAGCAGATGCCGGTGCGCGTCGGCGGGATGCACTTCGGCGAGCCGGGCGTCCAGGTGGGCGGCACGGCGCGGTTCCGCGGTGTCGCCGGGCAGGAGCAGGCCGGGTGGATGCGCGCCGTCGGTGCAGGTGGTCCAGGCAGCTCCGGCGAGGATCTCGCCGTCCCGCTCGACGACCCGGAAGACCACCCGCCCGCCGGTGTGGCCGGCGAGGTGGCGCAGGTGGTCGCGGACCGACGGCGCCCGGCGTGCCGGGGCCGGTTGCAGCCACCAGGCGAGCGCGGTCTGCTCCAGCGCCGGAGTCATCGCATCGATCAGCCGGGCGGTGTCCCAGGTACCGGCGGTGCGGATGGTCAGGGCGAGGTCGGCGGGCATCGGCTTCAACACGGCTCCTGGTCGCGGCCGGTGCCGCCGGGTTCACGGAGCAGGGACGCCGACGACGGCAACGGGCGCGCGACGTGATGGGTGCTGCTCATCGGGCTCTTTCCACGAGGCAATGTGCGAAACCAGCGGGAGGGCGATACCTGGCGCAGCTGGCAGCGGCGCTGTCCTGAGCTGCAAGCTCGCCCGTGGGTGGGTGCTGGGTGTGCTGGCCGCGGTGTCCACCATGACGGGGCCAGCACACCCAGCCCGGCGGACCGCCACGGGAGCAGGCGGTCCCTTGGGTGTCTGCCGGCCGTGGGGTCGACGCGGCAGGCACCCGGTGGGAAGGCTTTTCAGTTGGTGCCGGGTGTGGGCTGGCCGGTGGTGGTGTGCCTGCGAGGCAGGCCGCGGGGTGGCACACCACCACCGGCGCCGGGACCGGACATCGCGTACTCGGGGCGCCGCGATACCGGTCTGTGCCGGGAACCGCTGGCGACGGCGCGTTCCTCGGCGGGTTGAAGGTCGTGGCGGTTCGTGGCCGGCCGCGGGCACCGTGCCGCGAGGGTTGTGGGTCATGCGGGCCGCCGGTGGTTGCGGCGTCGTTGGCGGGGCACGCCGGGGTGGGGGGTTTGTCCGGCGAGGTCGGTGCAGAATTCGTCGATCCACTCCTGCCGGAGGCCGGGCATGCAGATGATCCGGCCGGTGTGCTGGTCGCCGCCGAGCACCCACGGCTGGGGCAGGGGTGCGGCAGGTTGGGCGAGGGTGATGGTGAAGGCGGGCCATTCCCAGTGGGACGGCCAGCCGAGGTGTCGCAACCGGTCGTGGGTGTAGGCGGCGAGCCGGCGGGCCTGCTCGGCACGCTGGTGGTGGGTTTCGAGACCGCCGCCGGTGGTCAGGGACCAGTGCAGCAGCAGGGGGGTATGACCGCTGCGGGAACCGGCGATGGTCGTATCGGTGGCCCCGATGTAGGCGACCTCACCGCCGGGATGGTCCGGTCGGCGGGGGTAGAGCAGCACGGCGCAGGGCATCAGAGTGGACAGGTATTTATGGCCCGAGATGACCAGGCTGGTAGCGCCCGCGGTGAACCCGAACCGCGGCTGATCGGGGAGCAGGGCGAGGGGGATGCCGGCCAGGGCGGCGTCGACATGGATACGCCGCCGGCTGATGCCCAGGTCGTCGCACAGGCCGGCGATGCCGGCGACGTCGTCGACGGCTTCGGTTTCGGTGGTGCCGACGGTGGCCACGATCGCCGCCGGCCGGCCACGGAAGCACAGCAGCTGAGCACGCAGTTCGTCGAGGCTGATCCGGCCGTGCGCATCGGTGCGGATCTGCACCAGCGGAGCCCGGACGAGGCGGGCGGCTTTCGCGGCGGAGTAATGCGCGGCGGTCGAGGCGTAGACGACGACATCGGGGTAGGCAGTCGCGGCTTCGTCGATAGCGTGGATGGTTCCTTCGGTCGCACCGGACGCGACGTACCCCCACACCTGCTCCCCGGCGCCGAACAGCGCGCCCAGCCGGCGGACCACGTCGATCTCATAGCTTTTGCTGTGGTTGCGGCCGTGCCCGTCGGTCCAGGGATCACCGACGTTGTTGAGCAACTGCCCGGTCAGGATCGCCGCGAGGTCGGGGTAGGTGCGGTCTGTCGCACCGGGGAACGCCAGGTGATACCGGCGGTCGGCCGCCCACCGGGACCCTTCCAGGGCGGCCAGCACATTCAACGGCAGTTGTTGTTGCGCGTCGGCGGGCAGCATGGCGGGTACGGTCACGACCGGCCTCGCCCGGTCCGGCGGCGGGTGGCTGCTTCACGGCGGGCGTGGTCGGCTTCGTGCAGGGCCCGGTCGAGTTCCCACATCCAGCGCAGCAGCTGCCCGTACCCGGATTGCTGGTACAGGGTTTCCAGCTCCACGTGCGCGAACGGGTACGGCGCTTGCAGCCGGAACAGGCTCAGCGCCCGGTGGGCGTGAACGGTGGTCACGTTGTGGTCGGTGGCGCAGCGCCGGTCGGCGATGATGACCTGCTGGTCGACGGGGTCGGCCGAGCCGGTGGCGAGGAAGAGGAAGACGCCGGGGATGTCCATCTCGTTGGTGGCCGTTTGGCAGACCTGCGCGAAGGCGCCGGTGTGGGTGTCCAGGCTCGACAGCCCGAGGCCCAGGTAGACGGCGTCGGCGGTCATGCCGTCGTCGCTGCGGTTGGCGATCTGTTCGCGCAGATCCCAGACCAGGCGGGGGTCGCGGCCGCGGACCTGCCCGGTCAGCGACGACAGCAGCGGGACGGGGTGCTGCGATTCCGGTCCGGCTTTCCACAGCCGGGTCGCGGCGCGTACGACGGTCAGCTGTGACGAGCGTGATCCTGGGTCGGCGGGTTGGGTGAACAGGTAGGCCAGGGCGTACGCGGACAGCGGGGTGCGGTAGCGCAGTCGCCAGGCTTGGCTGCCGTGGTTGACGCTGAACTCCCGTAGTCGGTGGAACACCTGCCACTGCAGGTCATAGGCCTGCCACTGCGCCAGCTCGGCGGCTTCCTCGCAGGCGCGCTGCTGGTTGGCCAGCAGCCCTGGCGGCAGCTGATCAGCTGCCCGCTGCCCGTCCCACTGCCCGGCCGGCTGCCGGCCGGCCGGCGACGGGTCTGTCGGGTTGTGCGCTTGGGCCATCAGGCTGCTCGCGGTACCTTCGGCAGACGGTTCGGGGGCGGGTTCGAGCAGCAGGCGCATCGCGCTGGCGCGCGACGGAGTCAGGTAGGCAGGAAGGCTCATATCTCGATCTCCGCGAGGTCGTCGTCGAGGACCCGTTCCGGGGCGGGGACCCCTAGTCCGAGCCCGTCGTAGATTTCTGGCCGGTAGGCGCGCAGCCAGGATCCGGCGGCCAGCCCGGCCAGGGCGGCGGCGCCGATCGGCACGGCGATCAGCCACGGCAGCGGGGATCCTGGCGGGGTGCCCAGCAGCGCGCCGAGGCTGGAGGCCATGAACACCACGGCCAGCACCCCCGCGATCCCGCCGGCGAAGGGAAACACGCGGCGCACGAGGACGGAGTCGGCGCCGCCGCGGCCACGGTCGAAGAAGTTCAGCGCCGACCACGACGACGCGGTCAACAGCAGCAGCACACAGAACGCGCCGATCGTGGACAGCCACGGGAAAACCACGCCGAGGGGATCGGCACCGACAGCGAGGAACACGCCGAGCACGAGCGCGGCGGTGACCGCCTGCACGGTGCTGCCGCCCAGCGGGGCGCCGCCGGCCGCGCCGCGGCTTACCGTGCCCCAGGAGGCGGGCAGCACTCCTTCGCGCGACAGCGCGAACACGTACCGGGCGACTGCGGCGCTGAGCGCACCCATCGCTGCCAGGACGCTGGTGACCAGCAGCAGAGTCGCGAGCTCCAGGATGCCGGGGCCGAACACGGCATCCAGCAGCGCCAGCGGCTGCCGATTGTCGTCGGCGGTGGCGTCGGCAAGCTGGTCGAGGCCGACCCATCCGCCGTACGCCCACGACGCCAGGCAGTACAGGATCCCGCACACGGCGATCGACGTGCCGGCGGCCCACTCCAGCGCGCGGGAGGTCTTGGCCTCCTCCGCATACGCCAGCACGGTTTCCAGACCGGCGAACGCGGCGACCGCGAACACCACCACCGACGCCACCGAACCGGCGGCCAGCAACCCGCCCGGGGCGAAGACCTGCATGCTGATCGAGCCGGAGGCGGGACGGCTGAACCCGGCCGCGATGAACAACACGATCACCGCGAGCTCCAGCGCCAGCAGCACACCCAGCAACTTGGCGTTGACCGCCCCGGGATGCCGGCCCAACCAGAACACGACCAACCATGCACCGGCGGCCCACCACCACCAGATACCGCCGAACAAACCGGCCAGGGTGGTGCCCAAAAGCGGGTACAGCGAGATCTGCAGCGCGTTGTAGCCGACGAACGCCACCCCGGCCGCGACCAGCCCCGCCCACGGGCTCGCCCCATGGACAAGCTGGGCGTAGAACGGGGCACCGTGCTTGACCCGCCGGCCCACCCGCACATACCCGACCGCCAGCAGCCCGATGACCACCATGACGATCAGGAACGACAGAGGGACGCTGGCCACCCCGGTCGTGCGGTACATCGTCGGGATACCACCGACCAGCACCGTCTGCGGGGAACTGGCCACCACCGCAGCGGTGAACAGACCACCCCCGCCGATCGTGTACCGGGCGAGCGTCTTCGGCCGGTTCATGACGCCGCCGACAGAGCCGCAATACGGGCAACACATATGTCGACTGTGGACAGATCGATGAGAGATTGTTCCACCGTTTTATTCACGCTCATCCTCGGGCACGTGGTGGGAACGGTCTACGGGGCTACCGGGAAGGTCGCGCAGCTGTGGCCGTTGTGCAGGCCATCACGGCGTCTACCTGCCTGGCCTAGTCATCGGCTCGACCGTGTCGTCATTCACGGCATATCCCGGGTTCCGGGCCTGGCTGGCCGCGGTGCCGGCGGCGGATGGCAGGTGTGGGTGCCGGGCCTTCGCCGCAGCCGGCTGGTCAGGTAGTGCGACCATGCCAGAGCCGCGGGGCACAACTGGCCACCGGGAACGGGCGTCCACGCCGTCGGGTCGATGCGGTATCCGCCGGATTCGCAACCGAGCGCCATCATCCTTCGCCCGTTGATAATCATGGCCTGCACGGCATCGTGACCGCTGTCGCGCAAGAACACTTCGGCGCGGCGCAGGTATTCGCGGCCCCGCAAGCAGTCCTGCCACTGGTACACCGCCACAGCTTGCAGAGCCTGCGCGCACGCCGACCGGGCCAACTCGCTACCTGCTGAGACCTTCGCGAAGTCGTCGCACGTCGGCAATGCCTGCGGCTGACCGATCCAGCACCCGGCATCCGCCATCACGGCAACTGCCGCCAAGAAATCCGCACTTGCCGGATGGGCCGGCGGACCCGCCAACGTGACAGCGTCCACGGACGCAACGAACGCCTCGTCCCCACGATCCAGCCGCAGATACACCTCCGCCCGCAGCGTCCGCAGCACAGCAGACGGCCGCTGCCGTTCGGCTCGACGCAACCACCGCAACGCCATCCGCGGGTTGACCAACGCCGCTCGACGCAAACGGTGCAACGAATACCGCCTGACGCTGTCGGTCATTGCTGGTTCTAGAAGGTCGACGGCGCGGCCTAGGGAGTTCACCGGCGCACCGCCCGGGCCGTCTGGCCGACGCCCGCATACATCCACCGGGAGTCGTCGTCGGGGGCCACCGGTGTGTCGGGCCGCCACTGCGGCGGTGACACCAGACCTGGTTCGAGCAGCTCGAACCCGTCGAAGAAACGCCGAATCTGGTCTACCCGGCGGGGAACCAGCGGGGTGGTGACCTTAAGCCGTTCGAATTCGGCGGCCAGCGCGACGGCAGCCTCAGGCCGGTGTTCGCTGGTGGTATGCGTCAGGACCAGGTAGCTGCCCGGTGAGAGCGCGTCGCGGAAAGTGGCGACGATCGCGGCCGCCGCGGCGGTGTCGGGGATCAGGTGCAGCATCGCCACCAGCAGCACCGCAACGGGCCGGTCAAGGTCGAGCAGACCACGCAGTACCTTGTCCTGCAGGATAGTTTCGGGTTTCCGCACGTCACCTTTGATGACGACCGTTGCGGCGGTGCTCGGATTGTGGTCCGCGAGCAGAGCGTTGCCGTGCGCTAGGACGGACGGGTCGTAGTCGACGTAGACGGTGCGGGCCAGGGGATTGGCCTCTTGGGCGATCTCGTGAACGTTACCTCTGGTGGGAAGTCCCGAACCGATGTCCAGGTACTGGTCGACGCCGGCCCGGGCAAGACAGCGCACGGCGCGCTGGAGGAAAGCACGGCTCTCGCTGGCCACCCTGCGGCCGTCGGGGGCACCGACGTTCTCGCACAGCTCGTTGAGTGTCTCGGCCGCGTGCCGGTCGACCTCGAAGTTGTCCTTGCCGCCGAGCTGGTAGTCCCAGATCCGAGCGACGTTGGGTACCGAGATGTCGAGACCGGGGGCTCGGTCATGCATCGGGGGCCTCCGTCCGCACGTTCGGCGACGTCGGTTGCTGCGGCGCGGAGGTGCGCGCCGCCCCGGGCGGTAGGACGAGGGCGTCGAGCACGCCGTGTGTGCCGCCGCACACGCGGCACATCGGACGGGATGCGTCCGGGTAGGTCACCGTGGACTCCTCGTACGGATGCGCCGGATACTCCACCGGCTCGACCACCCCGACCGCGTCGTGGTGCATGTGGTAGCAGTGGTGTGGCTTGCCGTTTGGGTACTGGCGTGCGATCTCAGCGGTAGCCAGCTGGGACAGCAGCCGCCCCTGCAGTTCGGCGCAGTCAGGCCGATGCACGACCACGGCCGGCGGATACTCACGTTTGCCGGTCATGGCGCAGCACCCGTTGCGCTTGCCGTGGAGACGGCGCGCACGATGCGGCGTACCGCTTCCTCCTGGCCGAACTTGCCCAGGTGATCATCCGGCGTACCCAAACGCCGTCGATAGGCGTTCCAGCGATCGCCCAGGCTGGCATGGATGTAACCCACGTAGTCGCCTCGGTAGATCACGCTGTAGCCATTCGAGGTGGACACCGTCAGGGTGGCCCCGGCGATCTCGCACGTATGCGGCTGAACCCGATGCTCAACCATGAGACAGCCTCGGAAGACGATCAGCTGCAGGCTCGCCCAGCGTGAACATTGCGACGTCGCTTGTCTCGGCGGGTAACCAGCCGTCCGAGGGCACGAAGAGGAGGGCCCGTGCGTGGCGGGGTGTTGCTGCCGGTCTATGAGTGTGCCGGACTGCCATGTCACCCTCCTCGCGATCAACGGACGGCTGGCCTCGGGCATCAAGGCGCGCCCGGCGCCTGAACGCGACGCTGGTCGATGTGCGTGCGTCGTGATTCCACATTCACGTAACTGGCCGGGCGCTCGTAAGCCTGGATCAGGTGTTGATTTACGGTGGCGAGTTATCCCTCGCCGCCACGTTGACCTGGGCATTCTTGAAGCCGGGTGTGAATTGGCGTCGTTGAACCGATGATTCGGCGGTTTACGCTCTGCGCAGCCGGTGGCGACCAATCCGCGGACCGGCGAGGACGCGAGGGAGGAGTGTCGGATGTCGAGCCCGTACGTCCGTCGCCGGCGGCTATCCGACGAGCTCGCCAGACTCCTGGAGGAGCATGGCTATTCCGCCGATCAGTTGGCGAGCGCGACCGGGTTGAGTAAGCAGCGGATCAGCCGGATCAGCCGGTGCCAAGTACGGCCGAGCCTCGACGAGATCCTGCGGATCCTCGATCACTTCGACGCCGATCACGAACGTCGGCGAACGATCACCGACGTCGCCCGCGATGCGCAAGAACGCGGATGGTGGGAACGGCAAGCGGCGCAGATGGGCCTTCGGCAGGCGCTCTATGCCGACCTGGAATGGGGCGCCGCCACGATCTGCGAGTATCAACTCACCTTCGTTCCCGGCCTGCTCCAAACCGAGCTGTTCTCACGAGCCCGTATCGCCGCCGACAAGGCCATCTACCGCGTCGCCTTCGACGCCGAACGTGCCGTCGCGGCACGCCAAACCCGCCAGCGGTTGCTTCAGCAACCCGGAGGTCCGGTCTATGAAGTCGTGATGGACGAATTGGCGATACGCCGGCTTGCCGCACCGGTCCGGGTGGTCGCCGCGCAACTCGACCATCTCGTTGACCTCGGCCACCACCACGACCGGGTCCGCATCCGTGTGCTGCCCACCGACGCGCAGATCGACGGCCATGCAGTACCTCGGTCAGCGTTCTCGATCTACCGGTACCCCGATCCCGGTGATCCGGTCGTCGTCGCTGTCGACACCGCAACATCCGATCTGGTCCTCACCAGATTCGACGACGTCGAACCGTACCTGGCTCTGTATGCCCGGCTGCACGCGGCGGCTCTTTCCCCAGCGGACAGCCTCGACTTCCTCGCCGCACTCGCCGGGGACCTACCCCACGAAGAACACCACACGGAAGGCGCCAACTATGCACACCAAATTTGAGATATGGCGGAAATCCACACGCAGCAGCGGAGGAGACAACTGCGTCGAAGTCTCCTTCGCCCAGGACGGCAGCGTCGGCGTCCGCGACTCGAAAAACCGCGACGGTGCTATTCTGGAATTCACTGCGACCGAATGGGATTCCTTCCTCGGTGGAGTCCGAGCCGGCGAATTCAACCGCTGACCCGGTGGCAAACAGCACCCGTCCGATGCGGCACAAGGGACAACAATTGAGCAAGACTTCTTGTTAGCGAGTTGGCGAGGTGAGACGCTGCTGGATGTCGCGCGAAGCGCAGCGGCATCCAGCAGCTACCACGATGGCTGAGGTGACGATCAGGATGGGTGGCGGGCAGGGCGGCGTACGAGGCAAGAACTCGAAGCTGATCGCTGCCCGCGAGCGCCAGGCCATGTCCGACGGTGAGCCGATGCAGCCGCAGGATGTTGCGGAGGCGATGAACGTGTTCCTCTGGGCCGAGCACCAGAGGAACCCCAAGTCGCCGGAGCCGACGATTCTTGATCATCGGTTCGTGCTCGCGTACGAGGCCGGCCGGTACTGGTGGCCGTCCGCCCACTACCGTGCTGCCTTCCGGCACGTGCTGGACGTCGCCACCGACGCCGAGCTCGGCTTCACCCCAAAACGACGCCGGCGTCGCGGCCTGCATGCTCCTGCAAACTCGGCAGATGTGAACCCGCTCGCGGAGTTCGCGGACAAGGCCGACGATGCGCAAGGTGATGTCGACGACGTTAAGAACCGCTTCCAGGAACAAGCGTTGCGGCGTCACATTATCACTTCCCCCGATGATCACCCCGTCGTTGTTGATGGGCAAGGGTCGGCTGCGCATGGCGATCGCCGATTGGGAATCGAGGACACGGTGAACCCCGGTAGTGCCGAAACGGATCTTGTTGACTTCGCGTCCATCTTGGATCAGCGCGGAATTAGCAACTCCGAGTTGACGGCAGTTGAACTGGCTTGTCAACGACTCGATCAAGAATTCGCACGAACGTCACCGGACGAGCTCATCTCGAAGATTCGAATGCTGATGAAGCTGGTGACCAACCACTTGCGCCAGCCGCAAACGCTAAGTCATCACGAGCGACTCGTACGACTAGCGGCCCGAGTGGCTGGATTACGCGCCTGGGCATGTTTCGATATCAACGACCATCACGCGGCTGATCGATGGTACGACGCGGCAGTGACCGTCGCGCAGGACTCTAAGGCCTGGGGCCTCGGCGCCTGGTTACTTGGCGCCCAAAGTCTGATCCCTTGGCATCGGCGCGAAATGCGCCGGGCCGCCGCGCTGATCGAACGCGGCATCTACTTCGCCAGTCAAGGCACGGACGCGACGACACGAGCATGGCTGTACGCTCTACAAGCCCGGGCAAACGCTGGCAAAGGAGATGGTGAAGGCTTTGATAGCGCCCACGCCCGGGCGCAGAGAGAAGCAGAAGAATCCAACGAGCGCGACCGCCGCCACGGCATGGACTTCACCAACGGTTCGCTCGACCTTCGGTACTACGCCGGCACGAGCAGGCTCCTGCTACGCCAACCCGGCCAGGCCTACACCGACCTAACCGGCTCGCTGAACGCACTGCCCAAGACGCACACCAAAGCCCGCGCCGTGTTGAGCCTCTTCCTCGCCGACGCAGCTGCACAATCCGGTGATACGGCCCAGGCCAGAGACCTCACCCTCCGCGCGCTTGCATCCACCATCGAACAGCCCATCTTGCCAATTTTCCAGCAAAGTCGCCGAGTACACCGACTCGTCCAACAACAAGATCCCGCATCAGCAGCGACATTGATCGACGCGGTCCAAAACTTTGGCACGGCTCTGACCGCTGTAGCGAGCAAGGCAACATCGTGAACCTGACCGGCTTGGGGATCTGGACCGCACAATTCGACTTCCAACCCGCCGAGACAATCCGCGTGACAGCACAGGAAATCGAAGCACTCGGGTACGACTCGCTATGGGTTGGCGAAAACGTCGGCCGCGAACCCATAAGCCAATCCGCGATCCTGCTCGCCGCTACCCAGGACATCATCGTCGCAACCGGTGTTGCGAACTTCTGGGCTCGTGACCCCCTGTCCATGTACGCGGCACACCAGACCCTCACCGAGGCATACCCCGACCGCTTCATCCTCGGCGTGGGCGTCAGCCACCCGAAACTGGTCGACGACACCCGCGGACTGCGATATAGCCGACCCCTCCAGGCGACGCGCGACTACCTGATCGCCATGAACTCCCACACGCGAAGCTACCGTGCGGTGCCAGCACAGAACGCCGTACGCGTACTCGCCGCACTCGGCCCCCGCATGCTCCAACTGGCCGCGCAGTACACCGCCGGAGCGCACACCTACTTGGTCCCTCCCGAGCACACCGAACACGCTCGCCGCATTCTCGGGCCAGACAAGTTGCTCGTCGTAGAGCAGGCGGTCGTCCTCGGCAAGGACAGGTCCACAGCTCGCGAGATCGCCAGAAGGCACCTACGCCGTTACCTCCCCCTGCCCAGCTACGTGAGGAATCTTCGCCGGCTCGGCTACACCGACGATGATCTGGGCCACGGCGGCAGCGACCGGCTGCTCGATGCGCTAATTGCCTGGGGCGACGAAACAGCCATCCTGCAGCGGATCCGCCAACACCACCAGGCCGGCGCGGACCATCTCTGCCTACAAGTCCTCGACTCCGATTCACGCGGACTGCCGCTACACCAATGGCGCCGTCTTGCGGCCATCACGCCAGACCTTGTAACCCGCGCGATCCGGACCGAAGCACAGACAAACGAGTAATGGAACTTCTCGACGTGATCTGGAACGCTGGACGCAAAGGGGGCTGAGATGGCAGGCGAGAGGCGGGAGACTCGCGGGAAAAATTTAAATCTGATCGCCGCTCGTGTACGCCGGACCATGCCTGACGGTGAGCCGATGCAGTCGCAGGATGTTGCGGAAGCGGTGAACGTGTTTGAGCTGGCTTCGCGAAGTCCCGCGCCCCTTCAGTGCGAAGTGCGCGGGTATGCCGAGAGTATCCGAGTCAGCATATGACGACGCGAGTTCTCTGCATTGTGGTCTGTGGCGCCGGGCCAGCGGATCGGGTCGGCCGCCTTGTCGAGGATGCGCGCCGTGAACGGTGGACGGTACGCATCGTTGCCACGCCTACGGCGACGGGATTCATTGATGCTCAGGCACTTGCAGTCCAATGCGGAGCAGCGGTGCGCAGCGACTACCGCGCCAGCGCCGAGACGGGACCACGCGCAAGCGCCGCGGACGCGATGATCGTCGCACCGGCCACTTATAACTCAATCAACAAGCTGGCGACCGGTATCAACGACACGTACGCACTCAATGTCGTTTCTGAAGCAATCGGACGCCGCAGACCAGTGGCGATCATGCCCTTCGTCAATGCTGCTCTGGCCGCGCGGACGCCCTTCACCGAAGCTGTGCGATCGTTACGTTCTGAAGGTGTGCACATCGTATATGGCCCAGGACAGTGGGAGCCGCATCAGCCAGGTGAAGGAGGCTCACGACTGGACGGCTTCCCGTGGAGCCTTGCGTTGTCTGCGGTCACTGAGTTAGGTCGAACAGTCAAGCCGACCAAATCATGAACAGTCATCGAGTGTGTGGACGACGCCGTAGAGGTAACGGGTGAGATGGTAGTCGCGCGGGAGGGGAATCGCGGGAAGAACTGGAAGCTGATCGCTGCCCGCGAGCGCCGGACCATGCCCGACGGTGAGCCGATGCAGCCGCAGGATGTTGCGGAGGCGATGAACGTGTTCCTCTGGGCCGAGCACCAGAGGAACCCCAAGTCGCCGGAGCCGACGATTCTTGATCATCGGTTCGTGCTCGCGTACGAGGCCGGCCGGTACTGGTGGCCGTCCGCCCACTACCGTGCTGCCTTCCGGCACGTGCTGGACGTCGCCACTGACGCCGAGCTCGGCTTCACCCCGAAACGGCAACGCCGTGACCGCACCCGTACGGCTGTCTTGCCAAGCGGGCCGTCGGCGGCGTCCGAGAGTTCGTCGGTGGAAGAGCGGAATCGGCGTGGTCTCTCTGAAGGGAGTGACTGGCGTTCTTTGCGGGTGGGTGGTTTGCTCTCGGCTCTATATGGGCTCGGCGAAGCCACCATGGACCTCGATGATCTGAATCGGTTTCATGCGGTTGTGCGTGATGCCAGTCGCGTCCTCGGCGCGGATCTGGTCCGCTACCTCGGCGAACGGCTAGATCGATGCGCTAATGACGACGGGGTGCGTGGCCCGCGTCATGCTTTGCCGGGAACGCTTGGGGTTCTGGCGCTAGTGCAGCACTCAGTGCGGGACGTCAAGCCTCAGGTCAGGCGACCACTGTTGGCTGTCGGTTCGCGTGCGGCCGAGTTTGCTGGCTGGCTCTATCGCGACTGCGGTCAGTCCTCCGCGGCGGACTACTGGCGTGACCGAGCTTGCGAGTGGGCTGTGGAGTCCGCCGACTTTGCGATGCCCGGCTATCTGCTAGTCAAGAAGAGCCAATCGGCGTGGGACAACCGAGACGCCAGCAAGATGCTAGGGCTGGCCCAGGCAGTTCGGGAAGGGCCGTGGAGGCTTCCGGCGCGTGTCATGGCAGAAGCCGCACAGCAACAGGCTCGGGGCATGGCGATGCTGCGCATCGGGCAACGCCAGGTAGACGACGTGCTAAAGGAGGCTCGGAGTCTATTGGATCTTGCCGCGGAGGACCGAACATCGCTGGCGGCTCACTATGACACGGCCCTTTTCGAAGTGCAGACTGCTATCTGCTACGTGGAGTGCGGTCGTCTTGAGGAAGCAGTCGATATCTACGAGTCAACGCTCACAGCTGCTTTGTTCTCGGCCCGCGACCTGGCCTACTTCTCGGCGTTGAAAGGCCAGGCGCTTGTAGCAGCGGGCCGTGTCGACGATGCCGCATTGACGGGCGCAACGACGCTCGGTACGGCCTTCGCGGCTGGCTCGGCGCGCACAGTGCGCGAACTGTCCAGGCTGCGTCACCGCCTCGAACCCTGGCGGGCCCGGCCAACCGTACGCGAGTTCCTACAGTTAATGGACGCTGTGTAGTCACTCCATGCGCAGCCACTCGGTGATCGATTGGACCGCCGCTGCCTGCCACTTTTGGGTGCGCGGATCGACATATTGAGGATCGTCGTGAGCTGCGATTCCGTGCTGTGCTCCGTCAATCTCAATGAGCTTGGCATTACCGGCAAGTCTGTCGACCAAATCGCGGGAGCTCTGCACAGGGATGAATGTATCCCCGGTGCCGTGCAGAACCAGGGTAGACACCCGTACCTGCTCGACCGCCTGGTCGGGCCGCAGATGAAACACCTCGTTGAGTAGCGGACGGCCCAGCTTGAAGGTCGGCGAGTGGGTCAGGAACCCGTCCTGAAGGAGTTCTTTTCCGGCGTCCTCGTTGATCCGGTCGTCAGTCCAGTACGGCTTATCGTCGATGAAACGTTTCTTGTAATTGATCAGCGGATTGATCAGCACAAGCTTAG
>NZ_BOMV01000099.1 GCF_016862375.1 Paractinoplanes rishiriensis
AGCGTGCCCGGATGTGCAGCTGCGTAATAGGCGCAAATGCCGCCGCCGAAGCTGGCACCTAGCAGATGCACCGGCACGGCAGGGGCAAGCTCCTGGGCATATGCCACCGCAGCGCGGATGTCGTTGAGCACGCCCGAGATCGTCAGGTCCTCTTGACGGCCTTCGCTCTCCCCGTGGCCGCGGAGGTCGAACCGCAAAGACGCAATACCCCCAGCCGACATCCCCTCGGCCAGACGCGAGAAGTAGCCACCTTCGTCCCGCGTGACGCCGCCACCGTGCACCAACACGGCCACCGCCTCAGGACGCCTCATCGGCGCCACGAACGTGCCAGCCAGCCGAAGTCCGTCAAGGCTTCGAAAGCCAACGGCTTTCATGGCAACTGTCGAGGAGCTCTCACCGAGCACGTCGTGCCCTCCAAACGGCGTGAATCGTGACGGAAAGCCTAGCGACTGAATTCGGCCGTGAACACCGGGCACGAATGGGCGATCGAGGCCGGCACGTTGAACAGCCAGGAGGCTGCCGTCCTGGAGAGGCAAGGCTGGGCGGACCCTGCCCATGTGCGCGGGTTCCCTCAATCGGTTCCTTCGGTGGCTGGCGCCACGCAGACGGTGCTGTGGTGCTGACGGCGAGGGTCGGTGCCGGCAGTCGCCATGTTGGCCTGGGATCCGGTCGACCGGTATTTGTATGACCGGTCCGGTCTGCCTGTACCTACGGGCCTAGGCTGAACTGGTGAAATGGGCTGTAGTTCGCTCGTGAAGTTTTTTGAGGTGATCCGTCGGGACCACCGGCGAGGCGTCTCGATTCGTGCTCTCGCCAGCGGTATGGGGTTGATCGGCGCCGGCCAGCAATACCGAATTAGGCTAGACCGCGAGAGCATCATCTCGCTCTACCGCGCCGCTGCTGCAGCCGACGGATGGCACGCGGACGGAGAGAACTCGACCCCGGTCCCCTCGGCCGGCCTAGTCATCTCGGCCGCCGTTGCCTGCTTCCACAAAGAGATCGACGGTGTCGGCGGCACTACGGCGTATCTGAGCGTGAACTTCCCCAGCGACCTCACCCTGCCCGGCATGATCGAGGAGCCGAACGACCTCTACGGCATCGAGCTAACCGTCTCTCATGCCGGCGACGCAGGGTGCTGACGGTCGACTTCAGTTTCGGTGTTCTCGGTCGGCCGCGCCCCACGTAGCTAACACGCCGTAGCTGATCGGGGACTCTGCTGGAAGGCCGGCTGGGGGCGAAATCAAGCCCTCACACCATCGTTCGTCTCGACCACGGTGGCCACCGCAGGCCGTCCGGAGGGGCCACCACAAGCCGCCAGAGTTACGCCTAGGTGTATCGCGTCCAGATGGCCGTGGTGTCCTCGTTGAGCAGCGATCGGAGCCTGAGCGCGAGTTGGGTGGCGAGTGCCGGGCGGCCGGGGAAGGTATCGATGACGCTGGTGACGACTTGAACTTCGCGGAGGCGGCGCAGGGTTGGCCAGCCGGTCCAGGTGAGCAGGTCGAAGCCGTATGCGGCGGCGAACGTGTCGTAGTCGGCTCGCGGGCGGCCGAAGCGGGTGGTGCCGTGTGCGGTGGGGAGGAGGTCCCATTCGCGTGGGCCGTTGCAGAGGCCGTCGGGGTCGCAGATCAGTGCGGTCGGATCGGGACTTGGTCGGCGTGGGTGCTGGCGTAGGAGAAGGTTGCCGGTGTGTGCGTCGCCGTGGGTGGGGCCTGGGGGTAGGTGCCAGTCGATGTTCGCTAGCTCGGTGTGGAGGTCATCGCACCACCCGTAGAGGATGTCGATGAGTCGGGTGGCGGGCATGCTGAGTTCGGTTCGGGCCCATTGGTCGATCTCGGCTGCGACGTGACCGGTGTGTGCTGCCGCGTTGCTGATCCGCCGCCGGAATTTGTTGATTGGATCCCAGGTGGGCAGGGGAATGCCGAGGTCGTTGATGGCGTGTAGCGCCCGCAGTGGGACGGCTAGGTCGATGGGCAGGGGGTCGGCGTCGACGGTGGGCACGTATTTCCAGACGGTGGCGACCCAATTGCCGGTGCAGATCGGTTTGTCGGTGAGGTCGGTGGCCGGTTCGATCAGTGGCACGCCCTTGCGGGTGAGGGTGAGTACTGCGGCGGTGGTGGTCTGGGCGAGTCGGCGGGCGTGTTCACCGTGGTTGAGGCGCACGACGTAGCTGCCGATGCGGTAGACGGCGTTCATCGTGTACTTGATCAGGACCGCGTTGTCGGCGGGGAGTCCGGCGACGGCGCAGACTTCGGTGAGGTGCTGGTGGAGGTCGGCGGCGACCCGGGTGGACAGGGTGGTCGACATCAGCGTGGTGCGTTGATTCGCTGGCCGAACGCGGCGATTTCGGGTTCGTCGTGGTGCGGGCTGACCAGGGCCCAGAGCGCGTCAAGCCGGTCGGTGACGCGTGCTGATGTCATGCCATTCTCCGCGAGGTCGACGGCGGTGGTGGCGTGCCGGCCGCCGGCGGCAAGGTCACCGGTGAGGATACTCGCGGCGGCAAGGGATATCTGGTCGAAGATCCTGGACCGTTGGTCGTGAGGCTGGCGTAGGGCAACAGCGTGGTGGGCGTGCTCGAGGGCGGTGTCGGCGTGGTGGTGGTGATGGGGGTGGCGGGCGAGTTCGGTGTGGATGACGGCGGAGATGCCGTGCAGATCGGCGGGGTCGAGGGCGAACTGGGTCCAGGTGGGCGCGCTTCGCGGGTCGGCTTGGGCGAGTTCGTCGCGGGCCCGGACGAGATGGTCGGAGACTTGTGTTTCCTGGCCGAGTAGGGCGTAGGCCCAGGCGGTGTTGGTGTGCAGGATGGCGACGCTGGGGTGGCAGCCGGACTGCTGGGCGACGAGTTGACCGAGGCCGAACAGGTGCAGGGCTTCCTGGGCGCGGCCTTGGTGGAGGCTGACGCGGCCGAGCCGGTAGTAGCCGTTGGCCAGCAGCGGGAGCGCGCCTGCGGTGCGGGCGTAGACGAGGCTTTGGGTGAGGTGCCGGCGCGCGGTGTGGTGGTCGTCGAGGTCGTGGGCGAGCCAGCCGACAAGGTTGTGCAGGTCCGCCAACGCAGTGTGCAGGCGGAGCCCGAGGGTTTCGGTGAGCCCGTCGGCATCGAGCAGCCGGGTGGCCCACGCGGCGTACGCGCGCGCGGAGGCGAGGCAGGCGCCGCCGCCGGCGACGGCGTCGCGGCGCCGGTGCACGGTGGTGATCACTTCGACGGTGTCGACTTCCGCAGCGGTGACGACGGCGGGTGCCGATGTGCGCGGCATGGTCGGTAACAGGCGGTGCACGGCGGCCGGGATGGCGCCGACCGCGATCCCGGCGACGGCGGCGAGCAACTCGTGGGTGTCGACGGGAGCTGCCCTGGTAGTTGGCGGGGCAATTTCTGGGCCGTGGGCTTCGGCGTGGCTGAGTCCCATCAGGTGCCGGGGGATGCCGAGTCCCGTGGCGATGCGTTCCAGGACGCGATACTCGGTGGCGATTCGTTTGCGGTGCGCGATCTCGCTGACCCGGCTGGCGGTCAGGTCGACCGCAGCGCCGATCTTCGCCCAGGACATCCCAATGCTTTTGAGGTAGCCGAAGACAGCGGCAAGGTCATGGCGGGCGAGTCGGTCTCGCAGTGGCACACCGTCATGTTCCACGTAGGCCCAGGCGACCTGGATCCGCGTCGCGCGGGGCGGTGCAGCGTGCATCCGTACACCTCGCCGCGTCGTTCGCTTCACCGTCTCCGTTGCACACGGTAGCGCTCATATCGCTCGTTGTCTGCACCCGTGGCGTTGACCTGGGCGGTGGAGCCGTCTCACCGTGAGCGGCCCTGGGTGGGTCATCACGGTGGCCTAGAAGCTGCTACTCCGAGCACGCGACGGTGAGCGGTGTGCAGTCATTGCCCGTCTCAGCGAGACCGAGACGGCAGGGAGCGCGCCGGCACAGGCAGGGCCGTGCTCCGCCGGGCCTCGGCCGCGTCGGTTGCTACTGAAGGAGGTGATCATCGTCATGACGACCCGGACCACCGTTGCCCGCTTGTCGACCAGCGTCTCGCAGGCCGACATGCCGGCTGACGCGCTGCACTTGAGCCCGGGGCACCAGGACCGCGCAGCTGCCGCTGATCACGCGGACTGGCTTCGAGTTCCGGCACGTTGTGACCAGCCGGGTCGGCAGCCTGAAGGCCGCACCGCAGCCGAAGCTGTCCTGGAGACCGCCATGTCTGCGGCAGCCCCCGTCCTGCCCGCGGATGCTTGCCGGCGTCCTGCTGTGGGCATCACTTCCCGGACAAGGCAGCTGTTGATGGGTGCCATCCGCGCCTACACCGCGGCGTGCCTGCCGCGGCTGATCGGCGAGGGGGCACGCGTTCGTGGCTCATGGCCGGCGGCTTTGCTGCTCGATTTTGGGCAGCTCGTCAGCGATGAATTGGTAGAGGCTACCGGGGGCGCGGCAAACCAGAACTGGGATGGCCGGCATTCGGCTACGGCTATGGCTGTACAGGCCGAGGACCGCGACATTGTCGAGTCGGTAGAACGAGTACAGCCGATCGCCGGGTCGGTAGAGGATCTCAACGTCGGCCCCGTCCGGTCGGCGCAGGAGTTCGTAGTCGGTGCGGGTGGCTTCGATCCGCCGTCGCATCTCGTCGCGGGTGATGTTGAACCGGTCGGCGAGCAGGTCGAGGGTCGTTTCGTCGGCTGGGTCGGGCAGGAAGACGCGGATCCGGCTTTCGGGGCGGGCGGCGAGGTCGTGCAGATGACGGGCGTGGAGGTTACGCCAGGTCTGTCCGTAGGCCACGAAGATGTCGAGCTGGCGGGCGCCGGCGAAGAGTTCCTGCCATTCCAGCTCGTTGAGATAGTTGGTGCCGACGCGCAGCAGGCCGGCGTCCCGGATGTCAGCGGCCAGCTTGGCGCCGAGCTCACGTTCATGGCGGGTCGCGAGCTCGGCTTCGGCTCGCAGGCGGGCGATGTCCTCTCGTGCCGCTGTCCGCAGTTCGGCGGCCTCTTTCTGGGCAGCGGCTCGGATCGCGAGGGCTTCGTCGAGGATGCTTTGCGCGGACCTCTGTGCGGTGTCCGGCCGGTCGGCGGGTTTGTTCGCCTGCCGGGCGGTTGGTTGTGCGACGAGCTGCGACCACGCGGCGAGCCAACGCGTGTCGTTCTGCGGGTCGACGCCGCAGGCTCGCAGGAAGGTTATGAGAATGTGTTTGCGCGGTAGGCGGCGCCCGGCGAAGACGTCGGCCATGGTGCTGCGCGGCATGGGTGTGCCGTGGCGGTTTCCCCATTGCTCGAGGTCTCGATAGGAGATTTCCGCCTGGGCGCGAAGTTTGCTCATGCAGGCGGCGAGTTCGGCGATCGACCCGGCGGTGGTCGGATCGACGCCCGCGTCGGCGGCCGCAGTGCGTGGGTGTTCTGGGCGTCCGGTGATGTCCGGAAGTGTACCGGGCTCGGGCGTCCTCGCCGGATCGCCGGAGTGGGCCTGAGCAGCGATGTTGTAGGTAGCCCTGGCGGGAACGTCCGACGGACTTGCCGGACACCGGCGGGGTCGTTTCCCATGTCAACCAGCAGCGTACTGGTCAGCCCCTGCTGGTGGATCTCGTCCGCCAACAGCCGCGGCCGATCGGACGCACGGAGGAAGGTGAGGTGGTCATGGTCGCGGGTGACGCGGGTCGAGCACGGCCGGATGACTCGCTGCCGTCGCCACAGCCGTCGGGGGCCACGAAGAGCGGGATGCCGCAGCGCACGCTGGGGCGCACGAAGATCAGAGTGTCCGGGCTGGGCGCCGGGTGCTGGCCGCTGGGTGGCCCGGACGAGAACCTGGGCATGCCGATGGGCTGGGCCGAGATCGACGACGCCACCGCGCTGGCTGCTCTCGAGCGGGCGTTCCAGCGCGGAGTGACCTTGTTCGACACCGCTGACGTGTACGGGCACGGCCGCTCCGAGCGGCGTCTGGCTGGCTTGGTCGCACAGGTTCCCCGCCACGATGTGGTGCTGACCTCGAAGGTCGGCTATTTCTGCGGGACGGCGGCGCACGGCTACGAGCCGCGCCACATGCGGCATCAGTTGGAACAGAGCCTGCTGAACCTGGGCGTCGACTTCCTGGACATCTATTTCCTGCACCATCAGGATTTCGGGCCGGATGATCGTTACCTGCCGGGCGCTATCGCGGCTATGCGTGACTTCCAGGCGGAGGGTCTGGTGCGGGCGGTCGGGATGCGCGGCCCGCACCGGTTCGCGTTGGACCGGCTCACCACTGAGCCGCATCTGCGGGGCGACAAGATCGCTCGCTTTCGCGGGTTGTTCCACGAGGTGAAGCCGGACGTCCTGGCGGTGCGGGACAACCTGTTGACACCGGCCGACCGGTCGGCCGGCATCTTCGCTCTCGCCGATGCGCACCAATGCGGCGTTCTGATCAACAAGCCGCTGGGACAGGGCCTGCTGACGGGAAGCTACCGACCTGGTCGGCAGCGGCTCTTCGGACGAGGCGACCACCGCGGCCGTAAGCGCTGGTTCGGGCCGCAGGCTGCCGCGGTCATCGGCGCGGGAATCGACGAGCTGCGTGAGGTGGCGGGACCGGACACGGCGGACCTGGTCCGGATCGCGCTGTGGTCCTGTCTCAGCCGGTCCGCGCACTCCGCGGTCCTTGTCGGTTTCACCAGCGTCGAGCAGGCCGACATGGACTTCGGTTGCCTGCGCGAACCCCCGGACCCGGCGACGATCGACGCGGCCAGGCAAATCATGTCGCGCGTCCAGGCGACGCTGGATGCCAGCGGCGAGGTCTTCGCCGACGAACTCGCGCGCACCGAGGCAGCGCCGTGATCGGCGCCGAGGCGATGACGCCGGAGCCGCCATGTCAAGAGCCGGATGCGCGGCGGCCGGCGCTGGGAGTCCTGACGTGGAACGTCCAGCACGCCAGCGCGGCGCGCGGCGCACGCCAGGCCGACTGGATCTCGGAACGCTCCGACACCGATGTCGTCGTCTTGACGGAAGTGGCGGCCGGAGCGTCCGGGCAGAACATGGCGGAGGCGCTCGTCGCCCGGGGATACCGCGTCCATCTGACCGACAGCGGCGGCAAGGACTACCGGATTCTGCTCGCCACCCGCCTCGGAGATCTACAGGTGACGTCCCTCGACGCTACCTACCTCCCGCACCGGGCTGCGGGCGTGATCGTCTCCCATCCGGCAGGACGGCAGTTCGGCTTCGTCGGCCTGTACGTCCCATCACGAGGGCCGCGTGCCCGCCGCAACGTCGACAAGCGGGCATTCCAGACCGCTGTCACCGCGCTGCTGCCACGCCTGGAGGCCGCGTTCCCGCCCGACGTCCCGGTGATCGTCGCCGGCGATCTCAACGTGGTGGAACCCGGACACCGGCCTCATCACGCGGTGTTCGGCCGCTGGGAGTACGAGTTCTACCGCGGCTTCGCCGATGCCGGCTTCACCGACGTCTATCGCCTGCACCACCCCGAGCGGACCGAGCATTCCTGGATCGGGCGTTCCGGAGCGGGCTACCGCTTCGACCACATGTTCTGCACAACTGTCCAGGACCTAACCGTGTCCGGCTGTCGCTATGTGCACCACCCGCGCAGCTTGGGCCTGTCCGATCACTCCGCCCTGTCCGCCGATCTCGTCTGGGCGGCGCCGACCGCCTGACACGCCCGCAAGTAACGCCTCGACGGCACCGCCGAGTCGGTCCCGCCGTGCCCCCACACGCCCATCCAATATTACAGAGAGTGACGGTTTCCAGAGTTTGTGGTTGCTGTTGTTCTCCAGGCCCCGGGAGGTGCCCGCATGCTGGCCACCGCCACTGCGACCGACCACGGCAGACTGCTGCAGGCGATCACGCATACGACAGGTCTGCACCCGACAATGGAGGAGACGACGCGGCTGGACCGGTTGCCTCTGACCGACGTGCCCGCCTTGACGGCGGCTCTCGCCTCGCTGCTGCCCGGCCGGTTCGCCGTTACCGGAACGCTCGACCGCCGCCTGTTGATCGCTGAGAACCCGGCCGGCGGCGGCTGGACCGTCGCGGATCTGTCCGGACAACCGCACGCCACCCGACAGTGGCCAGCATGGACAACCGACCGCATTGCCGTGCAGCGGCCGCAGCATTGGTTGTCGTCGGCCACGGTGACCAGCGATGCTGTCACCCGGCTTTTGCGGCCGCGGTTGCTGCTGGTGGCGCTTTATCACCCTGAGTGGTTTCCTCTGCCGAGGTTCCCGCTGGCGATCTCCGACGTTGCCCGTGCGGCGCGCGCCAGTCTGCTCGGCCAGGTCCGTCTCATGGACATGCAGCTCGGCGACAGCCTCGCCGACATCCGGGCCGCGGTGCACGGTTGGCAGCCCGACATCGTCGGCGTCTCCGCGACGTTCGGCCAGCATGACCTGATGACCGAGCTGATCGACCACCTGTACGACTTGCCGACACCGCCGCTGGTCGTCGCCGGTGGTAGCCTGACCGCCCGCAATGAAGCGCTGCTGCTGGATCGGTACCCGCAGCTGCTGGTCGCCCGCGGTGCCGGGGAACCGACGATCGCCGACGTGCTCGCTCACTACCACGACGACCTGCGTCTGCCGGAGATCCGCGGCATCGGTTATCGCGGCGCGCCGCGCGGCGGCGGGATGGTGATCGGTCGGCAACGCACGGCCGGGGTCGCCAACCGGGCGCAGACCGACTTCCTGCCCGAGCTCGACCTGCTCGACGCGACCTTGGAGAAGCGCGGTGTCGCCCAGCTGGAGGCATCCCGCGGGTGTACGAATTTCTGCTCGTTTTGCCCACGCGGGCACAAAGGAACCTGGGCCGGCGGCAGCCCGAACCGGCTCGGCTGGATTCTGCAGGAGATCGGTGCGGTGTTCGACCGCCACCCCGCGCTCTCCCGCACGCTGTACCTGGTCGACGAGGAAGTCGTCGGCGCCGGCCCAGACGCCGTCGCCCGCGTGCAGGAGCTCGCCGAGACGATCCACGCGGCCGGGTTCCGCTGGGAATCCTCCTGCCGGGTCGACCAGGTCGCCGACCCGAGCCACGACCGGACATGGCATGCCGAACGGGCCGGCATGTGGCGTCACCTCGTCGCCCACGGGTTGCGCCGGATGCTGTTCGGCGTCGAGTCGGGCGTCACCTCGATCCTCGAGCGGTTCAACAAGAAAACCACCGCCGAACAGAACGCCCTGGCCATCCGCACACTGTCGGCGCTGGGCGTGCCCACCCGATTCACGTACATCACCTTCGACCAGCTGATGAACGCCGGCGAGCTTGCCGCCACACACAGCTTCCAGGCCCGCACCGACCTGCTGCTGCACCCGTTGCCGCAGCTGAGCATCGACGACATCGTCGACGGCGTCCGCGACGAGGCGTTCGTCGCCGAGCACAGCACGGGTCGCCCGTTCTACACCGCGATCTCCTACATGCTGGTGTCGATGGAGTGCCTGACCGGCGCCGCCTACACCCGCAGGGTGCAGACCGCCGGACTGGCCGGCCCGGCGCGGCCCGCCCTCGGACGCATCGACGCCCGATTCGCCGACTGGCGCATCGGCGTCTGCTCCCGCAACGCCCAGTTGTGGATCGACCGACACTTCGCGCTCGACTACACCCTCAAGAGCCTGGAAAAGATCCTCGACGGGGCCCCGCGCCACCACGTACGGCACGCCCGCGTCGTTCTGAAGGACGCCGCCTTCGCCCTACTGACCGCCATGCTCGGCCTCATCGACGCCAGCACCCTCGGCGACGCCCCCGACCAGTTCGAACACCGGCTGCGCGCGGTCATGGACGAGCAGGCCGCTGAACTGGACGACCGCATGACCGCCACGGTCGAAGCACTGCTTGACCACTTGCCGCCGGACTCCGCCGCGGTCCTGCGGCACGAGCTGCACCGCTGGCAGCACACCGAGGGCTGGCGGCTCATCAACGCCGCCGACCCGTGCGGAACCTGAAACCAGCACGCCGAGAACCGAACGCGGGAGGCACGAATGCCCGGAAAGTTCATCGCTCTGGAAGGCCCGGACGGCGTCGGCAAGTCGACGCTCGCCGCACGGCTGGGTGACCTCGACTACACCGCTGCTGTGGCCCGCCTCGACGGCGCCGGCCACGGACAGCGGCTGGTGTTCGTCAGACGCCGACAGATCTCGGCGACCTCCGACTACTCCGCACGCATCATGAGTCAGCTGTCGACCGTGCTCTGGCACAGCGGGGACGCCCGAGACCTGCCGGACGCGTTCTGGGTCGCCGCGCAGGCCGCCTGGTTCACCGCCCACGCCACCACCGTCATACAGCCGCTGCTGGCGGCCGGCTACGACGTGATCGTCGACGGCTGGACCCACAAGTTCTTCTCCAAGCTGCTGCTACAGGGATACACCGACAACGAGTTGCAGACGATCTTCGGCCGGATCCGCATGCCCGACGCGGTTCTGCTGCTGACCGCCGACATCGGCGCGCTCTACGACCGCCGCCAAGCCCGCTTCCGACCTGCCGAACTCGGCATGCACGCCGGCTACGCCGAACTCGGCCGCGACACCTTCATCCACTACCAGCAGCAAGGCCTCGACAACCTGCTCACCTTCGCCGCCCGCCACGGCTGGCGCACCCTCGCGCTCGACGCCAGCTCCACCGTCGACGACTGCGTCACTGCCATCAACCCGATCCTCACCGAGCTCCGCGCCAGTCCCCGGCGACCGGCCGCCAGCCGATCCTGACTGTTCCAAGGAGGCAATACCGTGTCCATCCTCGCCGCCCACGGCGGGCCGCCCACCGTCGACGTGCCCGGCCCGCATTACCAATGGCCCACCGTCGACGCCGACCTCGAACGGGCCGTCATCGACCAGACCCGGCGCTCCCTGTCCGACCGCGACGCCTCCGGGGTGATCGGGGAATTCGAGCAGGCGTTCGCCGCGTTCGTCGGCGCAACGTACGCGGTGTCGTTCGCCACCGGCACCGCCGCCATCCACGCCATGAGCCGCGTCGCCGGGCTACGCCCCGGCGACGCCGTCATCGCACCTGCGTACACGTTCCTGGCGACCGCCACACCGTTCGCGTTCGAGGGAATCCAGGTGTGCTTCGCCGACGCCGACGAATACGGCAACGTCACCGCCGACACCCTCGCCGCGCAACTGCACCCGAACGTCCGCGCCGTCATCGTCACGCACATTTGGGGCAACCCGTGCAACATGACCAGCATCGCCGCGTTCTGCCGAGAACACGACCTGCTGCTTCTCGAAGACTGCTCCCACGCCCACTTCGCGGCCTGGGACAGGCAGCACGTCGGCAGCCTCGCCGACATGGCCGTGTACTCCACCAACCAGAAAGCGATCACTACCGGTGAAGGCGGCGTCCTCACCATGAACGATCACCGATACCGCGACCTCGCCCTGTTGTTCGGCCACTACAACAAACGCTGCCAAACCGAGATCGACCCAGACGCCGACTACTACCCGTTCGCGTACACCGGCATGGGCCTCAAGCACCGCATGCATCCACTCGCCGCCGCCATCGGGCTCCACCAACTCCAGCGCGCCGGCCAGATCGAACAACGCCGCCGGCAGATCCTCGACCGCCTCACGACCGGCCTCGCCGGCAACCCCGTCATCACCACCGCCGTCGTACCCACCGACCGCGGCCGCCACGGCCTCTACGTGATCGGCCTGCAGTTCAACGCCGCCAACGCCACGGTCGCCCGCAACGAGTTCGTCAAGCTCTGCCTGGCCGAAGGAGCGATCGAGGTCGACGTACCCGGTTCCACCCACGACATCAGCGCCGAACCCCTATTCGCCCGCACTGATCCCCACGCACCGTACCGCCGCGTCACGACGACCCCTGCGAACCCGGACCTGCCCGGCGTGCGACGGTTCCAGGACTCGTTCATCAAGATTCCGATATGGGGGTATCCCGGCGACGACCCGCTTGTCGACGGCTACCTCGCCACGCTGATCAAGGTCAGCGCCGCCGTCGCGGCATGATCATGGCAACGTCAACCCCGATGCAGCTACCCCGGTTCCCCATCCGCCGCGAGCTCGACGGTGACTTCACCCTCGCCGGTCTCGCCACCGTCGCCGGCACCCCCGCCGACCCGGCACCGGCGTTCCCGCCCCTCGACATCGCCGCCGCAGCCTACGAACACCAGGTGTGGCGCCTTGAGCTACCCGTTGACGACGGTCGGTTGCTGGACCGGACACGGCCCGCACCGGCAACGCAGACCATCGGCGAACCGGGCGAATCCGATCTGGCGTTACTGCACGCCGTCGAGGTCTGCGGACTCTGGCGCCCACCGGTGTCGCGCCGGCTGCGCAGCCTGGACCCGTCCCGGGCCCGGGTGTGGCTCGCCATCGCCGACCGGTGGACCCTCCTGTCATCGGCGTGCGGGGACCTGCGATTCCTCAACGCCGCCTGCAAACTCTTCGGCGCCGTCTGGGCATGCTCACCGACCGCGGCCGGCGACGGCTGGCCGTCGGTCGCCAGGCTGTTCGCCGGAACCGCGCACCGGATCAGCGACGCCACGCAACACCTCACGGACCGGCTGAACAAGTTCCCGCCGCCCGCGTCGACGGCGGCACCCGCACCCGCCTGGCCGACACCGGCCACAACGCCGGCCGCCGCGCCGTCCATCGTCGTGCTGGCGGGTGCCGGATCCGGCGGAGCACAACAGTTCCTCGCCGACCTGCCGACCCCGTCACCGGTCGCCGCCGTCTGTTGGTACGAGGCCCCCACCGACGCCATCCCGCAGGAATCGGCCTACGTCAGTGCCTGGTATCCGCCCGAGGCGCCTGCGGCCGCGCCGCCGCGCCGTTCCGGCGCGGCGATCTCCGGCCTAAGTCAGCACACGGCCTATCGCTGGGACGACGTCGCCACGGTGCTCGACTGCCACCGCGCCGACCTGGTCGTGCTGATCGGCATGCCGATCGTTCCTGCCACAGTGCTGCGCAAGGCCCGGCTCGGCGTCGTCAACGCCCATAACGGTGTCCTGCCGCAGTACCGCGGGATGGATGCCGTCGGCTGGGCCGTGCTGAACAACCACCCCGTCAAATGCACGCTGCACCTTGCCGCGACCGCCGTCGACCAGGGTGACGTCCTCGCCACTCAGACGGTCCCGTACGGGCCTGCCACCACCCTGCGTGGCCGCGTCAAACAAGCCCAGCTGCACCTGCTGCGCGCCGTCACGCTGCACGTCGCCGCCACCGGGCAGCTTCCGCCAGGAACCCCGCAAGGGCCAGGGCGCCAGTACTACCGCCTGCACCCCCATCTGAAGCGTGTTCTCGACACCTGCAGCGCCACCCTTTTCGAAAGGAACTGACCATGGCTGACATCGCCGTGCCACACCCCACCTTCCGTAACCTGGACGCCGTCAACTGGGACGACACCACCTCTATCCTCCCCGCCGCCGAAGCGATCTTCGACGCCGTCGGCGGCAACTCCGGCCTGCTCGACGTCCTGCTGGAGAACCTCGGCACGGACATGCACCTGCGGCCGATGTGCGAGGGCTACGACTTCATGGACAAACTCGTCCTCTACGACAGCCCCGATCACCAGATCCGGCTGCGCGTGCACCTGTACCGGCCCGGCTACTTCGACCGGCCGCACAACCACCGGTGGCCCTTCGCCAGCCGAATCCTGCGCGGCAGCTATCTGCACCGCGTCTACGGCCGCGACGACCAGTTCACCGAGGACACCGACCCGGACCAGCTGACACCCATCCTCGAGCGAGTCGAACACGTCGGCTCCACCTATGCCCTACACCACACCAGCGTCCACACCGTGCAGGCCAAAGCCGACAGCATCTCTCTGCTGCTGCGCGGCCCCGCTGCCAAGGACCGTTTCCTCATCCTCGACAAAGCGCAAGGATCGTTCTGGGTGTACGGCGCCGCCCAAGAGACTCCGCAGACCCGCGCCAGCAAACAGATGAGCCCCGACCACCTCGACCGTACGATCGCCCGGGTCCGGGCACTCACCACCGCGAACACCACGGCCACGGAGGGCTAATGAGCGACGACGCCATGCAGGGCATGCTCTTCGCCGGCTTCGGCATCCAACCCGCGGTTGACGACCGCGTCGCCGACACCGAGCTGCGCCTATGCACCCTCAACATCAACAGCCCCAGCCCGGCCCGAGCCCGGCGCCTCGTCGACTGGCTCGCCGACACCAAGTGCAACGCCCTCGTGCTGACCGAGGTCCAGGCCGGCCCTGCCTGCGACCTGATCCGCACCACCCTCGACGCCCACGGCTACCGCCTGCAGACAACACCCGGCTGGCGTGACCAGCGATTCCACACCATCGTCGCCGCCAAAGGCTTCCGCCTCGACGCCGTACAACCTTCCGGATTCGATCCCCGGATCACCGCCGTCGACCTCAACTCGGTCGGCGGCACCATCCGACTCGTCGGCGTCTACGCACCCACCAACGGTATGACACCAGACAGCAGCCACCGTCGTCGCCACTTCCAACAGCAGTTCACTGCCTACCTCGCCGACATCCTGCACCCGCAACTCTGCGTCACCGGAGATCTCAACGTTGTCGAGCCCGACCATCAGCCACACTTGCCCAACTTCGAAGACCACGACTACGACTTCTACCGCGGGCTGATCGACCTCGGCCTGCACGACGCCTACCGCAACTGCCACGCTCACGGCACAGACCACAGCTGGATCAGCTCGCGCTACGGCTCTCAGCGCCTCGACCACGTCCTCATCGCCGACACCAGCGCGGTGACCTCATGCGCCTACGATCACGCACCACGCTTGCAGGAACTCACCGACCACTCCGCCCTGCAACTGGTCGTCAAGCTCACCGGCTAACAGGGACGTCGCCAAGCCGTCCAGCCGTCGCGGGTGTCAGCGCACACCCCGATCAGCCGCGAGGAGACACACACATTGGCGACCATCGGTTGCTTCAGCTACCTCGCCAGCGTCCACACGCTGTATGTCGAGACCTACCCGCGTCTCAACTACGGCGTCGAGGTCATCGACACCGACCAGTTCATCGCCGGCGACGGCCCGCTCGTCGCCGGACTTCTCAGTGCGCTTGGACACGACGTCACGCTCGCCAGCAACAACGTGGCCGACGACCCCGCTGGCATGCACGTACACAAGCGGCTTCACCGATGGGGAGTCCACCGCACCACGGGACGACGGCTACCCGACCACACACCGGTCAACATCGTCGTCTGCGATGCGGCCGGCAGCCGCACCTGGTTCTCCGGGCTGCGCGGAATCATCGGGGCCCTGGACGGCGCGGCGCTCGACCCCACCGCGATCACGTACGTCGACTGTTACGAGGTCCTTGGCGAAGCACCGCGACCCGTCATCGCGGCAGCCCTCGACCGAGGCTCGGAACTGGTCCTCAATCTCGGCGGCTCACCACCGCCGCCGTGGCTTGCCAGCACCCTTGCCGGCCGCAAGGCGGCCGTGCTCCAAACAAACGCCGACGAAAACGACGAAGCCGACGCGAACCGGTTGCTTACCACGCTGCACGCAATGCAGTTCGCAGAACTGACCGTGGTCACCGCAGGCCGGCGCGGAGCGGTCTCCGCGAGCGCCGACGCCGGCGTCATTTACACACCTGCCAAAGCCGTAGCGGTCCGCCAAGTGCAAGGCGCCGGTGCGGCCTTCTCGGCGGCACTGATCCATAGCCGCACCCGCGGCGACGATCTCGTCAAAAGCCTCGACTACGCCTGTGCCGGTGGCAGCCTCTGGTGTACCCGATCACTCGACGGCCCGCTACCACGCGACAACGAGATCATCGCGCTGATGCGCTCGTGACCAGTGCAGCGCTCAACTTGTCCACGAATCGTGCCATGTGCGGATCGAAATGAGCCGCCGCCCAGTCGACCGGCTCATCCAGTCCGAACCAGGCGGTGCCCCGGAACTCGCCCGGATCAGGCGTCATCGCCTGGGCGCGGTCACCCCGCAACACGAACCAGAAGGTCACATCGGTATGGCTATGCTGCCCGCGGGTCTGCGTCACCGACAGGAAGAACGGCCGGTGACCAAATCTTTCATGGAACCCGACGTCGATACCGAGCTCCTCACGCGCCTCACGTACGACCGTGTCCCGCGGATCCTCTCCGTCGTCGACATGTCCGCCCGGCAACAACCAGCAACCGGCTTTTACATGATCCACCAGCATCAGCGCGCGGTTTGCCTCATCGAACAAGGCAAAGTACACGGCCAGGTGCTGCGGCGGTGTCATGGGTGGAAGGGTCCGAAACAGCGGCGCGCCGGACCTCACCCAGGCCAGAATGTCAGCCTGGTCCCGCCGCTCTTGTTCATCGAGCGGCGGCACTCGGGAGACGAGATCCTCGACGATCTTGCGGGGCCCATCATCGCGCGCCATCGAACCTCCAGTGCCAAGTACGGCTCCAGCCAAGACGAGGCGACGCTACCGTTTGCGTCGCCGACGAGCGAGAGACCACCGCCGCGTGTCACCCCAATTCGTCGACGACGGTACGGGCTTCACTCATCGGTGCAGTGGGGGAGAGCCGACGTGAAGGATTCCGCGCTCGCCATGGTCTGGCGTCAGCGGTGACGGGCCAACCGTGCGGCACCGCAAGGGTTGAGGCGCTGACCGATCTGATGCGGTCGCAGCCTTGGATCATGCGTGTCCTTGAGGTGGTGCGGGAAGCGGATATCCCTGACGCCTGGGTGGGTGCCGGAGTCCTGCGTGACCTCGTCTGGGATCAGGTTTACGGATGGGGTTTCGTGCCCGGCCGAGTCCGTGATGTGGACATCGCCTACTTCGACCTCGGTGACCTGAGCGCCGGCAACGATGACTCGGTCACCGGGGACTTGTACCGACGCTGGCCCGAGGTGCCGTGGGAGGCCAAGAACCAGGCCGCCGTGCACACCTGGTATCCCGACCGGTTCGGCGGAGGCCCGGTCCCTGCGTTGACATCGATTCACGATGCCGTGCGCACGTGGCCGGAAACCGCCACCGCCGTCGCCGCGCGACTCAGACCCCATGACGCCATCGAGATTTGTGCCCCGTTCGGTGTCGACGACCTGCTCGACGGCGTCTGGCGACGTAATCCTCGCAGGGTTTCTGCTGCCCAGTCGCTGGCCAGACTCGCCCGCCAGCAGCCCCAGCGGCGTTGGCCCAGCGTCTCCGTGATAGCTCCAGAAACGGACCTGGCGTAATGAATCCAACCCCGGCGTCACTCGCCGTCGTCATCGCACGAACTGCCATCATCGGCCGGAAGCGGACAAGATGCCCGCCGGAACGCCGGACTGTGCAGGAACCACATGACGCTGCACGACGCACGGGCGCCGGCGATACGAATGGCACGTCCGCTGATCTGGCGGTGGCAAGACGTCGCCGCGATGCTCGGCCACCAACCTGCTCGCCGGCATCGATCGAAGTTGCATCGAGAAGCGTCCCAGCAGATGGAGGTGCTAGTGGGATACGGCTGGGTCCTTCGCACAGGCGATACATTGCCCGCCTCGGCGACGGATCGGGCGTGCCGTGTCGCGGCCGGGCTCCTGCGGCCGGTATGGCTGTTGTATGACCGGCCGACGCCTGCATCGGGACACATCACCTTGGACTTCGGGCACGCACGGAGCACGCGACGGGACACGCAGGTGAGCGCCGCGCCGAGCAAGACACCGGTGGAAGGCCAGGTTCGGCACCAGGTTGGCTCGGCCGCCGTGGCGGTGCAGCCTGAGTTACGTGCCACGAATTGGGAGGTGGGGATCAGTCGCCGGGCAGAGACCGTCGTGTTCGGCGTGTTCGCCGAGCTATCCACGCTGGTACACGAGGTGATCGTACTCAGCTGGTGGGCTGATCGGCTGCGTACGTTGGTGGCGTTGGTGGCGTTGGTGGCGTTGGCGACGGTGGCCGGGTCGATGTCGACGTTCGGGCTGCTATCGACGCAGCGTCTGCTGGTGCAGTGGTTCTCCGATGGCCCGACACCCGATCGGGTGAAGGCGGCTTTGGAAGGCCAGGGCAGTCACGCCGAGCTGATCGCGACCGGCGGCCGATTCGCAACGCCGTACGCGTTGCAGGCTGCCGGGTACCAGTCCCGAGAGTCCTCGCGGCAGCAAGCCGCCGGTAACGGAGGTGAACCGGTATGAGCCGCGACACGCAACCGCCACCAGCACCGCGGCGACCGATGGGTGTTGCAGCCCAGGCTGATGCGTTCATCGCGACGGTCGCCGCCCGCGACAGCTGGTTAGCTGAGGCCACCGCGGTCCTGCGCGCGGATCGCCGCGTGCGGGGCACAGTTCTCGTTGGTTCGCTCGGGCGGGGCGAGGCGGACGCGTTCAGCGATGTCGACCTGATCGTGGCAGTGACGGTACCGATCCCGCAGGATCTGCTCGCGGATCCGTTCACCGGCCTGGAGCTGCCGGGCTCCGTGCTGTACCGGCGGTCGAAACCACGGAACGCGCCCGGTGGGGGCGCTTACCTGGCGGTGTGCCTCGATCTGGGTGGGCTGCCGGTGCTGGTGGACCTGTATGTGTGGCCGGTCACGACGGTGGCGGTGCCGGCCGGCGGCCGGGTGCTGTTCGAGCACGACCGTCTGCCCCACTCGACCCTGGACCTGCTGGACCTGCTCACCCGCTGCCCGGCGACCGACGGCACCGGCTCGGACCCCCAGGACCCTGCCACGATGCTCATGTGGGTCCAACTGGCCGGCAAATACCACGCGCGCGGCGACCAGCCACGCCGGGCCGCGATCTGCCGCCAGCTGCGAATCCCTGATATCGACCGCGTCGACGAGCTCCGGCAGCTGCAGCGCACGCGCCTGCCGATGCTGAGTCCGGCTCCGCAGCAGGCGGTCGCCGCGGTTGACCGGCTGTTGGACGTCATATCCGCACTCACGAAAGAGGTCACCGTGTCCACCAGTCTGGTCCCGGAACCGATGACGGCAGAGGATGCCCGGCAGCAACTGGTCGATCATCTAAGCGGTAAGGGCTGGATCACTCGGCCGGGGACGGCGGCAGCGTTCGCCGCGGTGCCGCGGCATCTGTTCGCCCCTGCCGGCACCAGCCTTGAGGCGGCGTATGCCGACGCCGTGGTGGTGACGAAACGCGGCTTGGACGGCAAGACGACCAGCTCGATCAGCGCGCCGTGGTTTTCCCTGTCAACTACGATCGTGTTGTAAAACTTCCGGCCCGCAGCCTGTGTCCCTACTCTGAGTTGCTCACCGTAACAATTGATAGTGGGGACGGCCTGCCCTCACTTTGGTTTCTCATCGACAACCCCAGAGGAACCTGCACTTCTGCGGAGGGGGACAGATCCGTGCAGCCGATGTCGATGTCGATGTCGGTGATGTGGTCGAGGTCGTCCGGTCCTTCTAGACGTGCTGCCTCTGCAGGTTGGGTGCGACGAACCGCGGCTTACGTTGCATCGTCGCTATTGTGCAAAACTCGAACACGATGATCCGATATGACTACGTGACGTGTTCAGACGAGAGGTCTGAGGGTTCTGTCTGCTGTTGGTGGAGCGACATTTCTGCCCATGTCACTCTGCCGAGGCTCAGGCGGTGTATGCCTCGGGTGAAGGGGAGAGCTGCCGCAGCCGGGGCGGCGTTTCTCCCGGCTAGGTTCAGGACACAGGGCCCATGCCGGGTGCCGCGGTCAAGCACTTCGATCAGGATGGTGTCGTCGCGTCGGCTGATGATCAGCTCGCCACCCTCGGGGTTGTGGGTGAGGGTGTCGTTGATTAGTTCCATGATCACTCGCTGGACTTCCTCGATGAGCGGCGTGGCCAGCCAGGTCTCGGTGAATGTCTGAGCTGATTCGCGGACTTTGGCGTCATCGGCGCGGCTCGAGAACGACATCCAGAGCGAGTTCATTCTGTCGTTCTCCTTGTGTCGGTCGCGGTGACAGCTCTTCTTTCGCTCTGCTGTCCGCGCGAGACGTTGGCAGGCGGACGGGCCGCCACCGTTGATGTTCTGCTGCCGCGTGCACGGGGAGGTGTGTAGGCGAGGCCGGGAAGGACGCCGGTGAGTTGCAGCACGCGCAGTACAGTTCCGCTGGCACCGGTGATGTCGTAACGCTTGGACAGGCCGAGGGCAGCTCGGCGGCCGTCGAGCAGTGCGGTGACCCCGGTGCAGTCGAGAAACGTCGCTGCTGACAGATCCACGAGTAGCTCATTGACCGTCTTAGCGGCCAGTGTGGTGGTCAGGGCCAGACGGAGGCGGTCCGCTACGGCGAGGTCGATGTCGCCGGTGAGGCGCATCAGGAGCCGGCTCCTGGCCGGGTTCATGCTGGTGATCGAGATGTGCACCGGTCTCAACTCCCGGGTGTCCCGTGGTCGATGCGCGGGCGGCGGAAGGCTGTCGTGCGGTGGTGAACACGTTTGCTCGCGCGGTAGGTCATGAGCCGCGATGGCGGTGACAGCGGGTGCAGTACCGGGCGTGTGGCACTTCGCGCAGGCGGCCGAGGGGAATCGGCCGCTGGCATTGTTCGCAGCGTCCGTAGGTTCCTTCGGTCATACGGCGCAGTGCCTGTGCGGTGTCGGCGATCGCCTGCCGGGCTGAGGTGGTCAGGATGTCGAGTGTGTTTGGGTCGTAGCCGGCGTGGCCGGGAAGCCGTCCGTAGATCGTCAGTTCGGTGAGCCGGCGGGTTTGGAGGACGAATTGTTCCTCCAGCATGGTGCGTAGCAGCTCCAGGGGCTGGTCCGGCGCGGTTTCGGTGTGGTGCGGTGCGATGATCATTGGTGTCCTCCGGGAGGTCTGCGGGCCGGAGCTTCAGTCAGGATTGGGTGGGGTGGCGTAGCAGCGACATGGCGGCCAGGCCTGCACCGTTCAGTGCCGCTGTACGCGGGGAGGCGGCGCGGTGCACGCGCAGGCGCAGCGTGGTGGAAAGGGCCATGGGCAGCTCGGGATGGACGGCGCCGTCGCCGACCAGCAGCATGCCGCGGGTGAACGCGGCGTTCATGGTGGACGGATCCGTCGACCCGCGCATGTCGGCGATGTGGCGTGCGACGACGTCGACGATCAGGTCGACGGTGGCGCCGCGGACGAGGTCGCGGGTGCCGATCTCGGCTCGGCGGGCGGCGAAAACGTGTCCGTCCTGGAGCAATGCGATTTCGGTCAGTTGGGCGCCGAGGTCGGCGATCAGCAGGGAGCCGGCGGCGGCCCCGGAACCGATCGCGGCGGCGCGAACGGTGTCGATGAACACGATGCGCGACGGCGCGAATACCGCGTCGAGTACGCGCCGTATCACGGTTTGGTCGGCTTCGCTGGACGAGACCGGCCGGCACGCCGCGACCACGCCGCCCTCCGGTACCGGTTCGCGGTAGCGACGGATTAGTTGTGAGAGCAGGGCGGCGCAACCCTCGATGTCGACGATGCGGCCGCGCCTGACCAGGGTGCCGGCGGAGGCGTAGGCGTCGCCGCTCGGTCCGCTGACGGTGCCGCGGTGCGTCGCCCACACACCGACCGCGCTGCTGCCCAGATCAACCGCCACGGCCGTCGGCGCGGCAGCCTGTGTCCCGCCTGCGCCGCAGGGCTGTTCGGTCACCAAAGGCGATGACGTGAGGTTCGCGGGCACGGTTACACCGATCCTTTTCCTTTGAATGGTCTGAGTGGGAAGGGACAACGTCACGAGTGCAAGCGGCTGCCCGAATCGCGGTGGGTGAACGTTACGGCTGGGAGCGGACGGTCTCGTGTGGTTGCCATCGATGTGCGCCTGCCGGGGTAGGTGTGCACGGCAAACCGGTTCCAGGCGTGGCGCGGCTGACGAAGGGAATCCACGATGCGGGAAAGGCGGCGGCGGCTGGCCTGGTCGAGGCGAGCTGCGGCCGCTCCGGATGGAGGCGCTCGGCCGAGGCTTGCACCGTCGTTGCCGTCATCGTCGCCCCCTTGATCTGTAGTCGTGTCGTCGAAATACCATCGTCGCCGCCGATCGGCGGCCGTGCAGCGGGAGGTATCGGCGAAGAACGCGTCCGGTCATTGCCGACGACCGGCAAGTTATCGGCTCACGGGCGAGCGGTTCCCGTTGTGCCGCAGACGGGCGACTAGGCAGCACCAAGTGAGCGGCAGGGCCCGTCCGGCAGATGTTCGCTGAAGACGCTTCGAGAGTTATGCGGTAGCGGTAGAAGTCGCTCTTGCTGGGCGACGCGAGGGACGACCAGGCGTCGGTTGAGCGTCTTCGCATGGCAACTCGGCGAGGGTCGGTGATGACCTCCTTCGCTGCGTTCGGCCCGATGGCTTGCCGGGCCTCGGCAAGTTAGACATCGACGATTAGTGTCCATCGATCCTGTTATCGATGCTCTCGAAACGCCATGTTTGTTACCGATGACAGGGCACCTCCGGCGACGGTGAGGGCCGTGGCGTCGGAGGGCGGAACATTCACCAGTGCAGGAGGAGCGTCTTATGCTCAGCGAGGCCGAACAGCGTCAGCTGGCCGAGATCGAACGGGGACTGCGGACACAGGACCCGTCGTTTGCCCGCCGCATCAGCGGTGCGGGACCGGGCCGCTCGCCGGTGCGCCGGTACAAGTTGAGCTCGGTCGGCTGGCTCGCGGCGGCGACCTTGGCCGCATGTCTGGCCATACTGTTCAGTAGCGGCTGGATAGCTGTGATCGCGTTGACAGCTGCGTGTCTCAGCATGGGCGCGTGGGCAGCCGAGGGCGATTCTCGCCGCTGAGGCCGCACGTGGCGTTAACGAAGCGGTCCGGGATCCAGGCCCGCGCCAGCCAGCAGATGTTTGCAGCCGGTAAGGCGATGCCGCCCTGGTCGACCATACTGTCGGGCACCCGCGAGTCAGCCGCACCCCGCCTACCTGTCTTTCGGTCAGGCGACTGCTCGACTGCCCAGGCGGGTTTCCCAGCGCTGCTCCACCCAGGACCGATCTCGGCTCCGAGCGCAGCCTCACTCCGATCTTTTGGCTGGGTCGCATTTGCTGCGGCTCATCGAAATTTCGGAAACGACACTCAGCGATACCGGCGTGCAAGCGCCCGGCCAGCTTGGTCGTAGTGGCGGTCCCGGGACTGGCGATCATCAACTGTTGCCCGGCAGACGGTGTCCGTGCCGCCGCTGATCCGTCCGGACCGCCGTCAAAGACGAACGTTAACGCGACCCTGATTGGCGATCCGAGACGACGGCGGATATTTCGCGAGTTCGGGGGGTGCGAAGGTGACATACGGCGGTGCACGCCGATTCCAGCGGGCGACGCCGACGGGCAGCGGCTCGCTGGTGCCGGCGCTGGGCCAGCCGCGATGCTGGCTGTATACCTATGTCGTTGCTCGGCGACTTCGTGCCGCTGTTGACCGACGCCGCCATCACTGACCGTAAACCGAAACGCGCCGAGTTCGAGGCGGTGGAGGCGCTCAGCCGCGCGGCCGCCGAGCGCGGTATCTCGGCTGGTGGGGGGTGCAGCCGTACCTGGCCGCGGCCCGCCGGTGGTGGCAGGAGTCGCCGGTCGTCGTGCGCAGCCACGACGGTGAGGTCGTACGCGCCGCCGCTGCCGCCGTGCTTCAGGTCGTGGATGACGCTGTCGCGACCTTGGCCGAGGGATACGCTATCGCTCGCCGGGACTTGGTCCGCCGCGAGGAGACATTCGGCGGGAACTGATCGACGACCTCCTGCGCGGCGACTCCGACCTCGGTGGCGTGATCGGCTCGGACGCCCGTGGCGCATTGCGGTCGGCCGGCCTCATATCGGGCTGTACGGCATCGCGCGCTCCTACGAGGAAGCTCGTGACGCGATCGCCATGGCCGTACGGCGGCGTGTGCCCACCGCCGTGGTTTCGCCCGCGCTTGCTGATCTACCGCGTGCTGCAGCGCGATCAGCCGGCCATGTCGAACTCGTCCAGGCCGTGCTGACGCCCCTTGTCGGTGCTCGGGGCGGTGCAGAACCGCTGGTCGGCACGCTGCAGGCATACCTCGACACCGGCACGGTGGCTACGGAGACCGCCGAACGCATCCACGTGTCAAGTCCGAACGGTGACGTACCGCCTGGAATGCATTCACGCCCTCACCGGATACGATCCGGCCGACCCCTGCCCACCGGTTCACCCTGTGAGCCGCCGTGCTCGGCGCACGGGCCCCTGAACTGGCCTCGGCAACCCTTACCGGCCGCGGGGTGACGTAGGCGCTGTCCTGCCTGCATAGCGTCCATGCGGGCTCCGACGCGTGTCAGGCGGCTATCAGAGCCGCCAGAATAGGTACGCCGCCACGGCAACGCCGAAGACCACGATGAAGATGCGCAGTGGCACTACCGGCAACCGAACGGCGATCCTCGCCCCGATCACCCCGCCGACGAGTGAGGCCGGGGCGCAGACCGCGAAGTACGGCCAGGACACGGGACCGAAGATGCCGAAGATGGCAGCGGCGACAGTCGCGGTGACCAGCGACAACGCTGTCTTGATCGCATTGGCCACCGGGACGTCACCCACGCCGACACCCAACACTGCGATCAGGATCACACCGAGTGCACCACCGAAGTAGCCGCCGTACACGGTGGCGAGCAGGACACCCAGATAGAGCCAGACCGGATCACGGGACCGTCTTGCGCCGGCATCCTTGCCGGCGCGTTCGGTCCGCAGCCGGGCCAGACGTGGCTGAACGGCCAGCAGAGCACTGGACAGCAGAACCAGTACGGGTACCACCTCGTTGAAGGCAGCCGACGGGGTGGTCAGCAGCAGAACACTGCCGCCCGCCCCGCCGGCCAAAGCCACGACAGACATCATCGCGACGCGGCGCCGTTGGCTAATCAGCTGGCGGCGGAATCCGAACACGCCGCCGAGATATCCGGGCCACTGGACAACCGCGTTGGTCACATTGGCCGAGACGGTCGGCAGGCCGAGACCGATCAGCGTTGGAAACAACACCAGCGAGCCGCCTCCGGCGATGGAGTTGACGCCGCCCGCAACGACAGCAACCACAGCGGCAATCGCAAGATCACCGATGGTGGCGGGGTCCAGCACGGTGGAGCCTCCTCCGGTAGGCCCCGATGCGTAGAGCGTGGCCGGAACCGGCCGGGGCCGGATCGACCGTACAAGATCCGCTGCCGGCCACGGCGTCGCCGAAAGGCGGAACACGGACGCTCGCGAACGGTGAGGCGGGTCGGCGCCGCCCTCATGTGGCGGACGGCGCCGAGGCAGCCCGGGTCAGGTCTTGGCGCGCCGGGCGTCCGCCTCGCGGTTCATGACGTCGTGGGTGACAAGCTGCCGGCGTCAGAGTCGAGGTGGGCGCGAATGAACCAGTGGAACTGTTCCAGTGCGCCGGCCTGCCCGATCAACATGTCATGGGTGACAGGGTCAGCGTTGCCGGCCTGATCGATGGCGGCTCTGTGCGCCTCGACGATTCTGGTGAAGACGACATCGAGGGCGGCCAGATGCACGCCGGTATGCGCCCGGTCGATCGGATAATCCGTCCAGTCGGGCTGGGCCATCAGAGCGCTCGAGGTCCCCACCGGAGAGCCGCCGAGTGCGGCGATGCGCTCGGCGAGGTCATCGACCATGGCACGGACGGCGTCCACTTGCGGATCGAGCATGGTGTGCACCGCCATGAAGTGCGGGCCCACGACGTTCCAATGGACGTGTTTGAGGATGAGCGCCAGGTCGTTGAGCGCGTTGAGACGGACTTGGAGCACAACGATCATCTCGCTGGCGGTGTCCGGCTTGAGTCCGGGCACGGTGTAGCCCGGAACGCTCGTATGGCGGGTGCTCGTCGTCATTGCCCACACTCCTCCGATGATTTCCTTCCGGCCTCGCATTCCCCACGACGAGCCGTCAGGCAACTCCTTGCGGCGAGTCCGGCAACAGCGGTTGATACCGCAGCGCCACGACAATCATGGCCAGCAACCGACCGGTGAACAGCGGCGACGGCAGGTGAAGAACACGCTGCTATGTTGCCGGTGCCCAGCAACGTGACGGACCGATCGGGAGGTTGCGGCGGTGGGCGATGGCTGACATGCGTGGAGTCGTGGCCGTTGCCGCGGCAGGCCGCTATGGTGGCCGTCATGCATGACGGGCGCGGCTTCGGCGGCGTCGGCCAGCACGTTGCGCTGCCGATGCTGCTGCTGTGGGCCCTGCTGCTGACGGTCATGGCTGCCGCCCGGCAGATCGGGTTGTGCATAGTCTTCCGACTGACCCGGCGTGCGATCCCGGGGTGTGTCCCGGCGTGGTCGGCGGACCGGGCGCCGCCCGCACGGACGATCACCGCGTGAAGCCGCCCGTCGTACAGCGCCGCATGTGACGCTGCCCTGGCTAGGGAGCACCATGCCCACGTTCGATCATCAACTTCCCCTCCGCGCGTCCGCTCACCCGGGCGCAGCTACCGGCGCGATCCCGCCGTTCGACGACGTCCACCACCGGAGGTGGTGGACGTGCCCCCGGCGGGTGCGAACGCCCGTCCCGAAGTGCGGTACGGGCTCGCCCTGGACCTCGGCACCTCCACCGTCCGGTTGTGGACGCCGCAGGCCGACAGGGTGATCACTGAACCGGCGGTCCTCTGCCGGCCGCGCAGAGGCCGACAGGTTGCCGGGCGTGCGGCGCTGGCCGCTCAAGCCGAGGGCGCCGCCGCGACCTGGCCGGTCCGCGGAGGAGTGGTGCGCGACTACTTCGCCTGCGTGCACCTGCTGCGGCTGCTGACGGCGACCATCGCCGTGCCGTCGCACACGGCCTTTCCCGTCGTCGTCGGCGTGCCGGCGACCGCGACTGCGCGGGAACGTAGTGTGCTCGTCGCCGCGGTTCGCCGTGCGGTCGGCGGGCGGGTGAGAGCGGTCCAGGAGCCGCTGGCGGCGGCCCTGGCCTGCCGCACGGACCCGGGATGCGGTGATCTGGTCGTGGTGGATGTCGGGTCTGGCCGTACCGAGGTGGCTCGTATCCGCGGCCACAGCGTCGTCGCGGCGGTCCGCGTCGACGATGCCGGCCCTGTCGACCGGATCCCGGCGATCGCCGAGTGCGTACGTCGCCTCGATCACCCGGACGACGAACGTCGTCGGCTGCTGCTGACTGGCGGTGGCGCGGCGGCACCGGGCGTCGCGGCCCGGCTTGCCGCGTTGACAGCGCGCTCCGTCACGATGCCCGCCGACCCGACGCTGGCGACGCTGACCGGCCTGCGACGGCTGCTCGCGGGCTGACCGTACCGGAACCTCCGCCGACCGTCTCCCGGCATCCTTTCCGGCGCCGGCGCGTCAAGGCGGCTATCGATAGCTTTCATCTGGGAGCTTTGTTATGGATGTCGAATTCACTCGGCTACCCGGCATCGGAACGAGCCATGCGTTCACCACCGTCACCGGAAGCCGCGTCGGAGTGGTCACTCACTACGCCGGCGGCCGCCGGGAACTGATCCACGGCGTCGACGACGATCCCGACGCCAGCTGCAGCCTCAGTTTGACCCGCGCCGAAGCGATCGCGCTGGCCGGGCTGCTCGGCATCCTGGACGTCATCGACGTCGATATCAGCCGCCAGCCGCAGGTGCCGCCGCGCTGAGCGTTGTCAGCGTTCGTGACATGACGGTCGGTGGCCGGGAGAGACCCATGACCAGGTGGCGTCCACGGCGTTGCCTCCGTGCCGCATCGCCGCCGCACTACGCGGTCGTGGTTTGCCGGGGCTCGGCAACCACTGGGCTTGCTGTTCGCCGGTGGCCGCCGTATCGCGCATCGTCGATCGGGCGCAGGCTCGAGATGCGCGCCCTGCCGACGACTCTGTGCAGCGCCGCTGCCACACAGCCGACACCACATCGGAGGGTTTGCGGCCGGTACGGGGGGTACGCGGCCGACCTCGGCCAGGCAGAGCAGGCCGATCCCGTCATGAGGAGGGAGGACGACAATGCCGAACTCGTACTACAGGCTTCGTTTCGACACCATCATCCGTGAACTGACCGACGACGATCCTGCATTCGTTCGACGGGTGAACGGTCTTCCCCACAGCCGGCTTCGACGCCGCAGGCTGTGGGCCTGGCTGCTGTGGGCCGCGATCCCGCTGCTCGTCGTCGTCGGGGGATGGACCGGTGCCCTGATCGCTCTGATCGCCTTGGCCGGCAGCGCGGTGCTGTGGCGCGGCACCGGGCGGATCACGTGATCGCTGACCGCTGCTCACAGAACCACGACAAGGATCACGGCGGCACGTCCTCGGCCGCAACGCGCTCCGGCTGCCCCACCCCCTGTCCTGGAGAAGACGTGCCATGACCACGACCAAACCCCAACCGATCGTGACGCGGCCCTGGCCGAGGCGCCGGCAGGTGAGAGGCTCCGCGCTGGCGCGTCTGTTGCGCACCACGGACGCAAAGCAGATCGGGATCATGTACATGACCACGGCCTTCGCGTTCTTCATGCTCGGCGGGCTGATGGCGTTGCTCATGCGTGCCGAGCTGGCCCGGCCCGGGATGCAGCTGCTGTCACCCGAGCAGTACAACCAGCTGTTCACCATGCACGGCACGATCATGCTGCTGTTGTTCGCCACCCCGATCCTGTTCGCCTTCGCGAACTACGTGGTGCCGATCCAGATCGGTGCGCCCGATGTCGCGTTCCCGCGGCTCAACGCCTTCGCCTACTGGCTGTACCTGTTCGGCGGTGTGATCACGATCAGTGGCTTCCTCACCCCTGGCGGCGCGGCCGACTTCGGCTGGACGGGCTACACGCCGCTGAGCGATACGCAGAACTCGCCCGGCGTGGGCGGGAACCTGTGGGCGGTCGGACTGGTTCTCTCAGGGCTGGGCACGATCCTCGGCGCGGTCAACATGATCACCACGGTCATCACCCTGCGAGCCCCGGGCATGACCATGTTCCGGATGCCGATCTTCACCTGGAACATCCTGGTCACCAGCTTGATGGTGGTCCTGGTCTTCCCGTTCCTGGCAGCCGCCCTGCTGGCTCTGATGGCCGACCGGATCCTCGGCGCCCAGGTGTTCAGCGCCCAGTCCGGCGGGCCGATGCTGTGGCAGCACCTGTTCTGGTTCTTCGGCCATCCCGAGGTGTACATCGTGGCGCTGCCGTTCTTCGGCATCATCACCGAGGTCATCCCGGTGTTCAGCCGCAAGCCGGTGTTCGGGTACAAGGGCCTGGTCTTCGCCACCTTGCTGATCGCCGCGCTGTCCATGACCGTGTGGGCGCACCACATGTTCGGCACCGGGCAGGTGCTATTGCCGTTCTTCAGCTTTCTGAGCTTCCTGATCGCGGTGCCGACCGGCATGAAGTTCTTCGTCTGGATCGGCACCATGTGGCGCGGCCAGATCAGCTTCGAGACACCGATGATGTTCGCGTTCGGCTTCCTGGTGACGTTCCTGTTCGGTGGTCTGTCCGGCGTGCTGCTGGCCTCCCCGCCGGTCGACTTCCACGTGACCGACTCGTACTTCGTGGTGGCGCATTTCCACTATGTGCTGTTCGGCACGATCGTGTTCGCGGTGTTCGCCGGCATCTATTTCTGGTTCCCGAAGATGTTCGGCCGGATGCTCGACGACCGGCTCGGCAAGGTGCACTTCTGGCTCACGTTCCTCGGCTTCCACGCGACGTTTCTGGTGCAGCACTGGCTCGGTACCGAGGGCATGCCCCGCCGGTACGCCGACTACCTGGCCAGCGACGGTTTCACGTTCCTGAACACTTTCTCCACGATCGGCTCGTTCGTGTTGGGCGCCTCTACCCTTCCCTTCCTGTACAACGTGTGGAAGTCGTACAAGGTGGGGCAGCTGGTCACCGTCGACGACCCGTGGGGTCACGGCAACTCGCTGGAGTGGGCCACCTCCTGCCCGCCGCCGCTGCGCAACTTCGACCGGATGCCCCGCATCCGCTCCGAACGGCCCGCCTTCGACGCGAAATTCCCGCAACTCGCGGCTGGCCGACAAACCGAGGCCGGCCCGCCGGAAGGCGGCGCACGCCCGTTGTCTGCCGAATCTGACGGAGGCGCCACCTACCGGGAAGACACCACCTGAGAACGGGCCCCAGATCATGCGGTATGGCCGTTGAGACTCGTAGAAATACATGCTGACCGTGACCCGCCGGCGGTCACACCAGTGCAGCGGCGCACCGGTGTGACCGCCGGCGTTGGTCAGCGAGGGTGTTTCTGCTGACAGGGAACACAGAACCGGGCGTGCGGCAGCACCTCGAGCCGTTCGGCCGGGATCGGCTTGTCGCACGTCTCGCACCGGCCGTAGCTGTCTTCGGCGATCCGGCGCAATGCACCGGAGATCTGCTCGAGGCTGTGCCGGGTGGCCGCCACCAGCGCTGCCCGGTTGTGGGCCTCGCCGGGGTCGCCGGTGTCGGCTGAGATCTCCGTCAGTTCCTTGAGCCGGGTCGTCTGGACGGCGAACTCCTCGCTCAGTGATGCGCGTAGACCGGCGAGCCAGCTCTGATCGGTCACGTCGATGTCGACGCTCATGTTTTCATTCCTCCACGGATAGGCCGGACGTGTCTCAGGAAACAAAAAAGGGCGGAAGCTTCGATGGCTTCGCCCTGACGAACGTGGGTGAGGTGGATAACCCCGCTCGCCGGTGGGCCTCGGATCGCCGGTTGCGGGCTGCGCCGCCCAACCCGAGTCGCGGTCGTGGCATTGCCGTATGCGGCGGCGACGATCAGCCACGGCGATCGCGGCGCCGGCGGGAAGGCAGCCCGCAGACCCGCCACCGCCGTGACGGTGTGCGAGCGGGAACTCACCACCAGCATCGGACCACCCTATGTTGATCACGGAGAGAAGCCAACAGGATCGGCGATGTCCGGCCGGTCCGGTAGCAGCCGCACAGCGGCTGCTACCGCAGCGGGTCGAACGGTGCCAGCTCCGGCGGTGCCTCGCCTTTGAGTACCGTCTGGGCGATCAGCTGACCGGTGATCGGGCCGAGAGCAATGCCCCACATCCCATGGCCGCCGGCGACGAACACCCGCGGGGCCGCGGTCTTGCCGATCAACGGCAGGCCGTCGGGGGTACACGGCCGGGAGCCGACCCATTCGTCACGCCGGTCGTCGAGGTCCACCCCGGCCAGTAGCGGACGCACTGCCTCGGCGATCGCGCTGATCCGCCGCGGGTCCAATGCGTCCGCGGGGCCGCGGAACTCCATCATCCCGGCCACCCGCAGCCGCCCGTCCAGCGGTGTGCAGGCCACCCGCTGCACCGGGAAGTACAACGGGCCCCCGGGCATCCGCGTGACCGGCACGCTGAAGCTGTAGCCGCGTCCCGCCTGCACCGGCTGGCGCACCCCGAACGGGGCCGCCAGTTCACCGAAGACCGCCCCGGTGGCGACGATCACCGTGTCATGCCGATGCTGTTGCCTGGACCGGCAGACGACGCCGACATCGGCTGGTCCGGGCTGCACGCCGGTCACGTCACCGCCCTCGATGATGCGGCCGCCGCGGGCGCGTACCGCCTCCGCCAGCGATCGCAGGAACTGCGGCGGGTGCAGATACCGCTGTCCGAAGATCTGAACGGCGGCGTGCACCCGGTCGGTGAGCGCCGGCTCCAACGACCGGATCCGCCATCCGGTCACCGGGCGGAAGGCGACGTCCTGGCCGGCGTCGCGGATCCGCTCGAGTTCGGTGACCAGTGCACGGCTGTCACGTTCCCGGGTGAAACAGGCGAGGAAAGGTTTCGCCTGTTTGGTGGCAGCGCTGACACCTCCGGCTGCCAGCACGTCGAAGGCCTCCAGGCAGCGCTCGTTGAGCGCGACGTAGGCTGTCATGCCCCGGCGCCACCGGCGCACGGTGCTGTTCGCCGCGAACGACGCGAGGAATCGCCACAGTTCACGGTCGGCGCGCAGGGGCAGATACACCGGGGAACGGGCGCTGAGCACTGCGCGCAGGCCGTAGCGCAACACCGCGGGTTCCGGCAGAGGGGCGGTCAATCCCGGCGTCAGCCACCCGGCGTTGCCCCACGAAGCACCGGAACCGACATGACGACGCTCGTACACCGTCACGTCGGCGCCGGCCTCCTGCAGGAACCACGCGGTGGACAGGCCGATCATCCCCGCTCCGATCACGGCGACGTCGCGCGGTGAACCGCTCACGAACGCGGGCGTGTCACGCCCGCCGGTCCCGTCAGACATACCACTCCTTCACGACGACACGCGTCTCCACTACGACACGCGTCCTGCCTGCGATGATCACCCGGTCACCGGGTGCGGAACCAGGGTGGTGGCCGGTCACCTGCGGGCTCGTTGCTTGCCGACGACCGGAAGGCTGGCGGCAGACCGGCACGCATCACCGCCGGTCTGCCGCCAGGCGGCAACCGGTACGGAGCGCCGGCGGCCGGCAGGGCTTACGATCGGCGCAGCCGCGACGACGGCGAGCCGGTAGCCCGGGGAAGGGACACACGTGATGCGGGTCTTACTGGTCGCTCCTCCCGGGGCCGGCAAGGGTACCCAGGGTGCGCTGATCGCCACGCATTTCGGTGTCGCGCACATCGCCACCGGTGAGCTGTTGCGCGACCATGTGGCCCGCGGTACCGAGTTGGGTCGTGCGGTGCGCGATCATCTGAGCCGCGGCGAGTTGGTGCCGGACCAGATCGTGCTCGACATGGTGGGCGCAGCCTTCACCGAGGCTAAGGCGGCCGGGGGCGGATATGTGCTCGACGGCATGCCACGCACGATGGCGCAGGCGCGGGCGCTGTACGACATCGGCCTCGGTCTGCAGATGACCGCGAACGTGGCCCTGCACCTGAAGGCCGACGACGAGGAGCTGATCCGGCGGCTGCTGGCGCGGGCGGCGCTGCAGGGCCGTTCGGACGACACCGAGCCGGTCATCCGCCACCGCCTCGCGGTGTACCACGAGGTCACCCACCCGATCGTCGACTGGTACGCCTCCCGCGGCATCCTGGTGTCGGTGGACGCGATGCGCCCGGTCGAGCGGGTCGCGCGGCAGATCCTCACCGCGCTGGAATCGATGCGGACCCTGGTCGACCTCGTGCCCGAGCACGCCCGGCGCTCGATCGACCTCACCGGCCTGGGTGCGGCGTTCGGCCGCGGCGATCCGGGCGTGCCCACCGCCGGCGGTCAGTAACGCAGGACCGCCGCCATCGGCGCGGTGTCCGGCATCCGGTCACGAGGCACCGCATACACGGCGCCGCCGTGACGCAGGGTGGCCACCGCGGCGGAATCCCGGTGATCCATCGCGCTGGTGCCCTCGTGCAGGCGGATGACCCGTGGCGTGCCGGCGGGTGCGTCGGTGCGCACGAACAAGGACTCGACTCGGCCCTGCTGCGCCCCAGCGCAGACCGCCGCCGCGTCGGTGCCCGTGCGGCCGGTGCCGCGCAGTTCCCGGTAGATCGCCGACGCGGCGATCTCACCGGCGCGTAGTACGGGTTCGACCAGCGGCCAGGCGCTCCGATGCAGCTCGTCGATGCCAAGGTCGCGGGGGTTGCCGTCGACACCCTCGCGGATCAGGCCGGGATGCGTGTTGACCCGCCGGTAGAGAGCCTGGGTCGACCGGACGCCGGCAAGCACCAACGGAACGTCGTCGCCGTGCAGCACGTCACGCAGCGCCCGGTCGACCCGCCGGAAATGCTGCAGGATCAGCGGGGTGTCATCGTCCTCGATGCCGTGGAAGACGGCACGGCCGCCCGCGCCGCCGCGGTCGGCGACGAAGGCATGCACCTGCGCCCGCCGTCGCGGCATCGTGAGCCATACCGCCAAAGGCAACCCGTCGAGGACCATCTCCTGCAGCCCGTGCCGGGAACCTCGCAACAGCCGGATCTCGTCCTGGTTGAGCGCCAGGACGTAAAAATGACCGGCCGCGCCCAGCAGGGGCAGCAGCGGCCGCACCAGGAAACGGTCGCCGACCGCCACCAGTTCGGGCAGCCGCAGCGCCACCTGGAATTGCCGGGCACTGCCCTGCTCGCAGAACACGGCAAGGCCATCACCGGGTTGCTCGAAGCGGCGCGGCCCGCTCAGCAATCCGCGAGCGGGCGCCAGCACCCGCTGAGCGGCGACGGCGGAGAGTCCGTCGGCTCGTAGCTCCCGCTCGGCCTGCCGCAGTAGATTCCGGACCCGGACGCCGTGACGGTCCGCCGGCTCCGCCGGCGGCGTGGGCGCGAATACCGACACGCGGTAACCGCCGCGTTGCTCGGAAAGCCCGACAAGGTCCTGCGCACTCAGCGCGTTCGACAAGTCCATCCTCGCCTCTCAACGAACCGCAGTTTTGGTCACCGGCGCGGACGATCTGCCGGTGACCACCAGCCTGGCCGTCGCGACCGCCGCAAGACAGGGCCACCACCACCCGATCCGAGCCGCTCAACCTGCCGACCGGCGGCAGGATCATGCGCATGCCCGGCAACGACGCACCGCGAACCTGGCCGTCGGAGCACCTGTCCGCGACGGTGCGTGGGCCGCCACCATCGGAGGCGACAACAACGTCCGGTCAAGAGCTGGGAGGTACGCGACCGTGCGGCAGTGGAAGGTTTCTGACGTGATGACCCGCGACGTGGTGACGGCCGGCCCGGACGCACCGATCAACGAGCTGGCGGGCCTGCTGACCCGCCATCGCATCAGTGCGGTACCGGTCGTCGCCGACGACGGCCGGCTGCTGGGCCTCGTGTCCGAGGCCGACCTCGCGGCGCGGATATCGCGCACCGCGCCGGCGCCGCGCCACGCGACCGCGGCCCGCGCGCCGCGAGCCAGGGACCTGATGAGCCGGCCCGTGCACACCGCCGCCCCGGACGAGCTGCTGTCGGCCGCGGCCCGCAGGATGCGCAAGCGCCACGTCCGACGGCTGATCGTCACCGACGACACCCGGCGGGTGACCGCGGTGGTGTCCCGCGCCGACCTCATGCGCCTGTACACCCGCGGCGACGACACCCTCCGGCGTGAGATCACCGAGCAGGTGCTGAAGAAGACATTATGGATCGGCCCTGCCCAGGTACGCGCCGACGTCGATGCCGGAGTGGTGACCTTGACCGGCGAGGTCGGCCGGCGCAGCACCGCCGAGATCGCGGCCCGGCTCAGCGCCGGCGTCCCGGGCGTGTCGCACGTCGTCGACAACATCGCCTACGCGTTCGACGACACCGCGCTGGTCCGCTCCCGTGCCGGACGCACCCATCCGTTCAGTGCCGAACCGTTCCGACTCTGACCGCTGCGGCCGGCCGCAACCGAGGCCGGCCCGTGACCACGACCCACGACAGTGGTGGTTGCCGACGCCCGGCAATGACGGCCGGTCGATGTGACCGGCGCCGACCCTGTCCGCCGCCGCACCGGCGGGACAGCATTGACGGCGAACGCGCCGGTCGTCACCCGGACGAACTGGCCGTCCGAGACAGGCGCCGTCGCGGCGCCCGAAGCGGAGGACCGCCATGCAGTGCAGGGTACGCGACGTCATGACCGCCGACGTGCTTACCGTGGCCTACGACGCCACCCCGGCCGAGATCGTCACGACCATGACCTCGTACGACGTCAGCGCGGTCGCCGTGGCCGACGAGTACGACAGTGTGCTGGGCATCGTCACCCGCACCGACGTCCTCAAGGCCATCACGTTGCGGTCGGCCGAGCGGCACCCGCTCGCACCGTGGCGGCGCCCCGCCGTGACACCGGACTGGGCCGTGACCGTGGCCGGGAGGATGATGAGCGCGCCGGCATTGACCGTCGAACCGGACGCGACCCTCGCCCAAGCCGGCCGGTCGATGCGTCACCACCAGGTCAACCGTCTGCTGGTGACCGGAGCGGGCCGGCGGCTGCTGGGCATCGTCACCGCCGCCGATCTGCTCAGGGTGCACGACCGCACCGACGAGGCGATCCGCGCCGACGTACGACAGATCCTGCAGGGCTTTCCGGCCCGCGATCTCGCCTTGGACGTGCGTGACGGCGAGGCCACGGTCGCCGCGACCGTCACCGACACCCGGCTCGCGGCACAACTCACCCGGTTGGTCAGCGCTGTGCCCGGTGTGACAGCGGTCCGCGACGAGCTCACCGTCGACCCGCCGCCGCAGTCCCCGCCCGAACCGGTACGGGCGGCCGCGCACCGGCCGCTCGACGGCTGGTGGCCGAACCGCCGCCCACAAACCGACAAGCGTGCCCTCACCGCGACCGCCGCACGACACTGACCAACGGAAGGAAGAAGTCATGAGTGAGGCACTGCGCTGGTTCCTGCTCACCGGCCTGGTTCTGATCGTACTGCTGCTGCTCTCGGTCCGGGTGGGTCATGGAGTACGAGCGAGCAGTGGTGTTCCGGCTCGGAAGGGTCGTCGCCACCCGCGGATCCGGTCTGACGTTGCTCATCCCGCTCATCGACCGGATGGCGCGGGTGTCACTGCGCACCGTCACCATGAACGTTCCGGCGCAGGACGTCATCACCAAGGACAACGTCACGGTCAAGGTCAACGCGGTGGTCTACTTCCACGTGGTGGTGCCCCTGCTGTCGGTCACCGTGGTCGAGAACCACCTTGTCGCGACCTCCCAGATCGCCCAGACCACCCTGCGCAGCATCCTTGGTCAGGTGAACCTCGACGACCTGCTCGTCGACCGTGACGCCATCAACCAGCGGCTTCAGGCCGTCATCGACGAAATCACCAGCGCCTGGGGCGTGAAGGTGACGCTGGTCGAGGTCAAGGACGTCGAACTGCCCGACAGCATGCGCCGGGCGATGGCCCGCCAGGCCGAGGCCGAACGTGACCGGCGGGCCAAGGTGATCCACGCCGCCGGTGAACTCGAAGCCGCCGACGACCTGGGCCGCGCCGCGCAGGTGCTGGACCAGCACCCGGCCGCCATGCAGCTGCGGGTGCTGTCCACCATGGCCGAACTCACCTCCGAACGCAGCTCCACGGTGATCTTCCCGCTGCCGGTGGAACTGCTGCGACTGGTCGACACCGTGCACCACAAGCTCACCGAAACCGCTGTCACCGCAACGCCCGACAGGCTCGGTCCCGACAGGCTCGGTCCCGACAGGCTCGGTCCCGACAGGACTGGCACCGTCGGTGGCCGCGCGGGCACGCTCGACGACCGGCGGCCGGGCATCAACCACACCAGCGGACCGACGGCCGCCACCGGCCGCCACACGGTGACGGCCCGCAATTGACACCCACGACCGCCGCGATCGGCAATGCTGGACCTGCACCATCGAGCAGCAGAGGGGTCTTCGTGAGCAACGACGGCGCACGCCGCACCCGGCGGCCGACGACAGCCGACACCGACGCCGACGGGCGGTGGCTCACCGACGTCGCCGCCGGCGCCAGCCGCGATGCCGGCAACGTCCCCGTGGCGCTGCTCGGCGACTACCTGCCGCTGCTGGCCGACGCCGCCATCACCGGCCGCAAACCCAAACGCACCGAGCTCGACGCCGTCGAGGCTCTCGGCCGCAAAGCCGCAGAACAGGGCATCTCCGCAGGCCGGGTGGTGCAGTTGTACCTGTCCGCCGCCCGCCGCCTGTGGCAGGAACTGCCGGACGTCGTACGCAGCCGCGACCGTGAAGCCGTCCGCGCCGCGGCAGCCGCCGTCCTGCAGGTCATCGACGACGCCGTCGCCACCCTGGCCGAGGGCTACGCCGTCGCCCGCCGTGACCTGGTCCGTCACGAGGAAACCCTGCGCCGCGAACTCATCGACGACCTGCTGCGCGGCGACTCCGACCTCGGCGGCCTGGTCGAGCGGGCCGAACCGTTCGGCCTCGACCTCGCCCGCGTCCACCAGGTTGCCCTGGCCGCGCCGAGCCGGCGACTGCCCGACACCGACACCGCGATCACCGCTCTGGAAGCGGCCATCTTCGACCGGCTCGGCGACCGCGACGTCCTCGTCGCCACCAAGGACGGACTGCTGGTCGTCCTCGCCCCTGCTGACACCACCAGCCCGCACGGCACGCCCGCCGGGCACGACACCAACGACAACCTCGGTCGGCTGATGCACGACCAGCTGCGCCGGCTACCCCGCGGACGCCCCTGGCGCATCGCCGTCGGCCGCCCCCACCCCGGCCTCTACGGCATCGCCCGCTCCTACGAGGAAGCCCGCGAAGCCCTGACCATGGCCAGCCGGCTGCGCGTGCCCACCCCCGTGGTCAACGCCCGAGACCTGCTCATCTACCGCGTCCTACTCCGCGACCAACCCGCCATCGTCGAACTCGTCCACGCCGTGCTGCACCCACTGACCCGCGCCCGCGGCGGCGCCGAACCGCTGGTCGCCACCCTGCAGGCCTACTTCGACACCGGCGGCGTCGCCACCGAAACCGCCAAACACATTCACGTCTCGGTCCGCGCGGTCACCTACCGACTCGAACGCATCCACACCCTCACCGGCTACGACCCGACCGACCCCGCCCACCGGTTCACCCTGCAAGCCGCTGTCCTCGGCGCCCGTGCCCTCGACTGGCCCGACCAACCCCTACCCGCGACCGGCTGACAGACGACACATCCATTGCAAACGGCTGTCCTTCACCGTCACCCACGCGCCTGCCTCCGGCAGCCATCCGCTCCGCCTTCTTGCCGCGTCGGCCGTGAATGGCCACCACCGGATTCGATACCGACCACCGAGCCCGGACAAGTCGACCTGCGGAAACCACGCCGACCCGTCAATACCTTCGATCTTGTGCCGAGAGCTGGCTCTGCTGGTGCTGGCCCGTCGGCACCCTGCGCGTGTAATGACAGCGACACCAAGACCACCGGGCCATCACGCACCGGCCCGCGAGCCAGACCATCGGCGGTTCCGCGCAGACCGGCCCCGGCGTCTGGCATGGCACTGACCCGACCATCGACCGGCCGGCGCTGGGGTCGGTCGTGACTCAGCCGCTCAGGGCAAGGACCGCGATCAATACTGCGTGATGCCGTCGACGCGGCGGCCGCCAGCGCCGCCGGTGACGGACGGCTGACCTCCCGAGAGTCCGACACCACCACCGGCAGCACCGTTGTGGGGCAGATCGAGTTCGGCGACGACAACGGCATCACGGTGCTCGTCGATGCCGCCTTCGGCGACGGTCTGACGTCGGCTGACGGCGCTGAGCGGTGCCGCAGCCCGCAGCCGACCGTGGGTGCCGGGTACGGCCTTGCTGCCGACGCCCGGCAACCGACAGCCGGGACTACGTCCGCCGCAGCGCCTGTCGAAGGTGCAAGCCGCCGGCGACAGTAGATACAGCAAGGGCATGGTCTCGTGGTTCCGAGTCCGGCGGTTTCTGGTCACCGGCTCGTGCGTATGCCCTCACCGAGTGCGTCGGATGGCCGGTCACGGCCTTCCATCTGCACCTCCCTCATGTCACAGGACAGGATTCGAACCGAGCCGAGAGGAGAACGACCGATGCCGACACGGACGGCACCACCGCCGGTGGATTTGCGAGACGAACAGCGCGACCTTCACACGCTAGCTTGGGATCTGACCGTGCAGCAGATGCACCTGGCGTTCGCCGAATGCGTGTTGCCCACCCCGGATCAAGCTGACGAGGCTGGACGTTCCGCAAAGCTCGCCCGGGTGCGGCTGGCAGCGGCGCGGTACGCGGTCGAGGACATCCGGGCCGCCCTGCAACGCATCGATGCGGGCACCTACGGCATGTGCCTGCAGTGCGGATGCATCATCGCGGCCGACCGTTTGCGGGCCCGCCCCACGGCCCGCTGGTGCGCCGTCTGCCAGGTATAGCCCGAGCCCTGGTTGCCGACGATCGTTCACGTGCCGCAAACAATCCCCCGGGTTCCCGACGCGTTCGCTCCCGGCGACGAGTGCCGATCCAGGGCCGATGTCAGCGTCAACTGTCGTTCAGGAGCTCGGACAGCACGGCCGCCTGGCTGATTGACACGTCCTTACTGGCGGTCAGCAGCACGAGTGTGTGGTTTTTCGCGAGCTGCCGTAGACGCGCCAGGGCGTCGGCCTGCTCCCCGGTGGCCAGCTCGGCGCGGTAACGGTGCCGGAACTGCGTGAACTGCGTGGGGTCGTGGCCGTACCACTTGCGAAGCTCCGGAGACGGCGCAACCAGTTGGCACCATTCGTCGATGTCGGCGCGGGCCTTGGCGAGTCCCCGTGGCCACAGCCGATCGACCAGGACGCGCATAGCGTGCTGGTCGGTGGACGCGTCGTAAACTCGTGCGATCTGGACCTGTGACGTGGTCATCACGACCTCCTGCGGGTCGATGGTTCTCGATGCCGTTCAGGGGCGCAGCGATTCGCTGCGGTATGTGCCGGGCGACGGCATCTCGGTCATGGGCCCGTGCAGCCTCCGGGTCGGGTGCCCCTCGCGCTTCAGGCCGGCAGCCAGGCGGCGTCGATGGTGATCTGCGCTCCGGCGAAGAGACGGGAGATCGGGCACAGCGCGGCCGCCTCGTCAACTGACTTTTGGAAGCCGGCAGCGTCGATGCCGGCAACCCAGCCGCGGACGTCGAGCGCGCAGGACACGATCGTCGGCACTCCGCCTTCTTCGTCCAGCGTGACGGTGGCCTCGACGGCGAGCCGCCGCGGGGGTGTCTTGGCCTTGCCGAGCACCAGCGCCAACGCCATCGAGAAGCACGAGGCGTGCGCCGCTGCCGCGAGTTCCTCCGGACTGGTCTTGCCTGCTGGCGTCTGGGTTCGCGCCGCCCAGGTCACGTCGAGCCGGTCGAGGGCGCCGCTGCCGGAATGGATCGTGCCCTCACCGTCGACCAATGAGCCGTCCCAGATTGTTTCCGCTGTTCGCTGCGCGATGCTCACGTCGATCTCCTCCCTGTCTCTCACCGCGCGGCACGGCGCCGGGCGCGGACTGTGTCCTCAAAGTCAACGGCCGTTATCGGTGGCGTCACCGTCCGCCTCATCGGACAGTGGCTTGATGCCGCCCGCCGGCAGATGCTGCGCGAGCGGACTGGCGCCGGGCCGCCGGATTCGCGGTCATGGGCAACGAATAGCCTGTCGTCAAGCAAACGAGGCTTGCGGTGATGTCGATTCATAGCGGCTGGTTTGATCGTTGCGCCGCGGTGGGCGTACGGGTATGCCTGTCGTCGGCCGCCATGGCGGGCGTGACCTGCCGGCCGTCGGCAAACCTCTCGGGCAACCGGGTGTCGGCGTGGCGTCAGAATCTATGCACCTGCGGCGACGAGGTCGGCCTGACACTGGCGTGGCCGCACGAACGGTGTCAGGCGCGCCTCGATCGTCGACCGGCTGCCCAGCTCGACGATTTCCTGCAGCAACCCCAGGTGCACGGCGCAGACGATGCCCGGATGGTCTTCGGCCAGCGACCAGAAAGGGCAGGCGTGCAGCGTTATCCGCGTGTCACCGCCGCTCGTGGTGACGGTGGGTTGGAAGCCCAGCTCGGTGAACAGTGCCGCGACCGTGCCGGCGGTGTCGTGCATGTCGCCGGACCGGTCAGCGCGGATAGGACGCAGCCGCTGCGCCCATGCCCGGCCGGCATCGCGGGCGGCATCACCGCCGCCGGTGCTGTCTAGGTGGTCGACCAGCACGGTCGCGAGAAGCGCGTATCCCGTGTCGTGCGCGCCGGCGGTTGTCGGCTCGTATACCGTCCGCGGCCGGCCACGCCGGCCTTGCCGGTCCGAGCTCTCGCTCACGAAGCCTGTTCTGATCAGTACGTCGAGGTGGAACCGGACGGTGTTGGGATGCAGGCCGGTGGCAGCAGCCAGCGCGGCAGCGTCCATGGGTGCAGCGGCTGACCGCAGCGTCTGCAGCAGCTGTCGTCTGCTCGGAACGGCGAGTGCGCCGAAGGTCACGTCGTCAGACACCCCATTAATATACACAACGAGTATCGTAAAAAAGGAGTGGTGAGGAGGAGATCGTGACCTATGTGATCGCGGAGCCGTGCATCGACGTCGTCGACCGGGCGTGTGTGGAGGAGTGCCCGGTCGACTGCATCTACGAGGGCTCCCGGGCCTTGTACATCCAGCCCGACGAGTGTGTCGACTGCGGCGCCTGCGAACCGGTCTGCCCGGTCGAGGCGATCTTCTACGAGGACGATCTGCCGGCGAAGTGGTCGGTCTACACCGCCGACAACGCGCGGTTCTTCACCGAGCCGCTGCCGGCAACCGGCACGCCGCTCGGCTCGCCCGGTGGCGCCGCACGACTCGGCCCGCTGGGCCAGGACACCCCACTGGTCGCCGAACACGGCACGCCGCCGGCCTGAACATCGAGTCCTGGCCGCTGCCGACGTGGCCGAGCAAGGAGGTGAGCCGATGATGCGGAATGGTCAGCGCTGGCCGTGGCGGCAAGCGATCGTCGTCGGCGTCGACGGCTCGTCCGGATCGAAAGTCGCCCTGCGCTGGGCGCTCGAGCAGGCCGAGCGAACCGCCGCCGACGTGGAGGCCGTGAACGTCTGGACACCGGACACGACCTACTACCCGTACATGCCGGTGGCCTCCGCGATGGACGACCTCGCCGATGCCGCGGAGACGGTGCTGCTGGACACTCTGGTCGAGGTGACCCGCGAGTACGGCCGGTCGGTGCCGATCCGGCCCCGGGTGCTGCGAGGGTTTCCCGCCGAGGAACTGCTGCACGCCGCCGGGAGCGCCCAATTGCTGGTCCTCGGTGCACCCACGCGCGGCACTGTGGCCGGCCTGCTGCTGGGCTCGGTCAGTCACCAATGCGTCCAACGAGCAACCTGTCCGGTCCTGGTCACCCCCGCCACGCCACATCGACTGCCACCGCAACCGCTGCGGTGGGCCGACGCGGACCGACACGTCATACCACCGAGAAGCTGAGAGCCGCACCGTCTCGAGGCCGCCGCGCCGACCCGGCCGCGGGCGGCGATCACCATGCGAAGAAGGCAGCCATGAACACCAGCACCTCGCGCACCGGCCTGACCGTCTCGGCCGACGTGCTCGCCGGCGCCGCGGCGACAGCCGCGCGCTTTGCGCCATCGATCCTCAACACCCAGCCGTGGCGATGGCGGGTGCACCCGGATCAGCTCGAACTGTTCGCCGAACCCCGTCGTCACCTGCGCGTCACCGACCCGGACGGGCGGCTACTGATCCTCAGTTGCGGCACCGTCCTGCACCACGCCTGCCTCACCCTGGCCGCCCAGGGCTGGGCCGCGCAGGTCATTCGGACCCCCAGCATGTCGGCAACGGCGCCGCTTGCCGTGCTCCACGGCTTCGAGCCGGCCACCGTCGCCCCGGTCACGCGTCAGCAGGAACAGGCCATGCGGACGCGACACACCGACCGGCGGCCCGTCAGCGATCAACCCATCGCCCCGCCCGTTCTGCGGGCCATCACGGCTTGCGCCCCCGGCGCGGTCCGGCTGCAGATTCTGACCGCCGAACAGGTCCTCGAACTGGCCGCCGCCGTGTCGAGAGCCGACGCGATGAGGGGCCAGGATCCGCTTGCCCGCGGCGAGCTGAACTACTGGACGAGCCGGCCCGTCACCGAGGGCATCGGGCTTCCCCCGCAGGTACTGCCGGACCGACCGGCGCAAACCACCGTTGCGGGCCGCGGATTCGGCCACGCCGGAACCCTACCGACCGGACCTGGCCACGACCGGTCCGCCACGTACGCCCTGCTCTACGGCCACAGCGACGATCCAACCGGGTGGCTGCAGGCCGGCGAGACACTGTCCGCCATCTGGCTTGCCGCGACCGCGATGAACGTGTCCGTGCTGCCGTTGAGCGACGTCGTCGCGGTTCCCGGCACCCGCGAAGCCCTTCGTCGGATGTTGAAACCCTTCGACCATCCGTACCTGGCGCTGCGGCTCGGCATCGCCGACCCGATGCCCGGCGCACCGCCGCGCACCCCTCGCCTCCCGGCCGCTCACCTCGTCGAGGCACTCCCGCCGAACGTGTCCTGTAGAGAGGAACGACGATGACCCCCACGTCCAGGCAG
>NZ_BOMV01000100.1 GCF_016862375.1 Paractinoplanes rishiriensis
GCACTCCGCGGCGAAAAACGCGGACGCGGCCTTCAGGATCTCGTTGGTCCGCCGCAGCTCGGCGTTCTCCTTCAACAGCCGGCGGTTCTCCTCCAGCATCTCGCTGGTCGGCCGATCCGTGCGCTCGCCGGCATCGGCCTCGGCCTGCCGGATCCAGTTCCGCAGCGCCTCGTGATGCACACCGAGCTGGGCCGCCAGCTTACGGATCACGGGCTTCGGGTCCGACTCGCGATACAAGCGCACAGCCCGCGCTCGCAGCTCGTCGGGGTACTTCTTCGGTGCAGCCACAGAACTTCCTCCCCATGATCAGTCGATCATGCTTGAGAAGCTCCGTGAAACCGGGGGAAACTCACCACCCGCATCCCGTCAGTGAACAACACCGCGAACAAGGCAAGCTCGGCGAGGGTACCGACGATCGCCGAGTCGGCGTGCACGTCGAGCACCCCGGTCACATCCGGACCCAGGACGAAGCCGGCGGCCAAGAACAGGACCGCGGTGGACAAGATGGTCCGCTTGGCCAGGGCAGACACCAGGACTGCGAGCAACAGCACGCAGGCGAAGGCGAGCAACAGCAACGAAGGCTCCGGTCGACAAGGACGGTTGATCTCACCGGCCAGCAGATACCGGCACGTACCGGCAGGGTAGCCGGTTCATTTACGGGTCACGATCAGATGCAAAACCCAGCCATCAGGTCAATTTCATACCGGTTCCCCGCGCCCGTCCAGTCTTCCGAGGTCAGCACCGTCCCGGCGGCGCCAGCGGACCGTGGCGCTCAGGTCGGCTGTGACGCCCGCGCGACCGCCAATCCGGTGTTCGCACTACCTAACCCAGGTCGCGATAGACCTGGCATGGCCTGGTGCAGGTCGGCGGGGCATCGCCGTCATCGTCGACCGTCAAGCGCAGCGGCGGACGCCGTTCGTTCGGCGCGCGCCGCTTTCCGACTGCGCTGCCGTCGGGGAAGTACGACTACATGGGGTGCAGATAGCTGTTGCGGTGTGGGGTATATCCGTAGTGCTTGTACAGCTCGGCGTAGGCGTCGTTGGCGTCTACCAGGTCCGGGTCGTAGCGGGGTGCCTTGCCGACGTGTTCGCGGGACTGGCTGACGTGCACGACATCGTCGCGGATGTCCTTGACGGCGTCCACCGGGATGAACGACGCCGTAGCGCCGATGCCGAAGATTCCGCCGTGTTCCACGCGTAACATGCGTACCTTGCGTTCGCTGGCGTCGATGAGTAGGTCATCGACTTTGCCGAGATCGCTGCCGTCACGATCGATCACCTTGCGGCCGCGGATGTCCTCAGCGGGATCAGTCACCATCTGGTCGCTGTCGCTGAGCTTGACCAAGGCGATGGTCTCGTCAGATGACCTGTCGCCTCTTCCGTCTGGATTCCCCATGTGCTGCAAGTACCATCGGTTTGCGGTCCTAAACCGATCGATTCACCGAGAACTTCCCGAAGCATCTGCCCGCCGGCCGGCGTGCCGCGCACGCCGATGTGACCGCAGGCTGTTGCCGGTACTGGCGGCGGGCGTGGCGCTGCTGCCGGTGTCCGCGACGGTGCTCGACGCCCTATACCACCGCTGATCCATGCTCCGACGCCGTTCTCAACCAGGCTCGTCGGTCGTCTTTCGCCGCCCGCATCCCGAACATCGCCAGCGCTGTCACGACAGTGCGGTGTTCGCCGTGCCGATCCTCGCCGCGAACATGATGTTTGTCGATTCCATGACGTTCCGGCGGAATGTGATGGCTGGTAGCAGCCGGGGGTACCCGCACCTCGGACACATCGATCCGTCGACCAAGGAGGTCACCATGGGTGTGAACGAACAGCGGCAGCACCGCCCGGACGAGACGACCAGCCGTTCGGCAACCGCGCGGGTCGGTGTGGCGCAGCGCCTGATCGAGGGCGCACCCGGCCTGGCCGAGGCTCGGCAGCTGTACGACGACCTGGTTGCCGCCGGCATCTCGCCCGATCGCATCATGCTGGTCGGCCGCGACCTCACGCCAGCGACCCGGGAGTCCGATCGCTGGGCAACGGTCTCCGTCGCCGGCAAAGGGGCGCTGCCCGGACTGATCACCGGTGCGCTGGTCGGTGGGCTGCTCCGGCTGACCGGGCTGGTCGACCCGACGGTGTCGGACGGCTGGCTGATCTTCGCCGCAGCCCTGCTGGGAACGGTCCTCGGTGCCATCGTCGCGGTGATAAGTCATGGCATGCTGGCCACCCGCCGTGCCGCCGCCCGCGCGAGCCAGGTGAACGTCAGCCATGTCGATCTGCTGGTCGACGCCGAGCTCGCCGACCACGCAGCACGGCTGCTCAGAGAGCAGGCACCGGAGCACCCGGCGGGTAACGGTCGATGACACGGCCCGATCGGCGTCGCCTGCGTCACGGTGTGCGCCGGCTCGCCGTCCGCACGCTGTTCGCCGCGGTGCTGCTCTCGATGGCCGCCTGCGGCGATGATCCGGCCCGGCACGACGGCGACCACGTGATCTCCGGGGACCTCGCCGGCGACCGGGAACAGGCCACGTTCCTCATGACGGCGGGAGCCGACGTGATCCGGGTACGTGCCCACGACCTCGACGGAGAGCTGTACCGCATCTCCACCCCCGAGGACTCGAAAGTCCTTCCCACCGCCGTCCTCGACGACGAGGTGCTCACCACCTCGCTGACAGACGGACCCGGCAGTGGTCTCGCCATCGTGACCGCCGAGTTGAACGCTGCCGTCCGGTGGACGATCCGTCTGCACGGCGGCGCCAAGGAACAGCTTCTGGACTTGAGCGCCGGCAAGGTCGCGCGTGTCGACTTCGTCGCGGGCACCAGCCGAGCGGAGCTCTTCCTACCGCCGCCCTCGGGCGCCGTCGCGATCGGCCTGGCCGGTGGTGCCGGCGAGTTCCGGATCCATCTGCCCAAGCACGTGCCAGCGAGGGTGCGTATCGGGGGCGGCGCCGGAACAGCCGACATCGACGGTGAGCGCCACACCGGCATCGCCGGCGGCACGGTGCTCACCACCGACAGCTGGACCGACGCCGGGGACCGATACGACATCGACCTGACCGCAGGCGTCTCCCACCTCAGCCTCGACCGGCAGCCCAACGACAGCCCGTCGGTAGCCAGTCGATGAGGACGCCCCTGGTACGACCGCCATCACCGCACCGCTCAAGGAGAGCATCATGGAAGTCACCGGATTTTTCACCGCCATCCTGTTCGGCCTGATCATCGGCGCACTCGGTCGTCTCGTCGTACCGGGCAAGCAGAACATCCCGATCTGGCTGACCTTGGTGGTCGGCGTGGTGGCCGCGCTCATCGGCACCTTCCTGGCCGCCGCCCTCGGCGTCGACGACACCGCCGGCATCGACTGGATCGAACTCGCCCTGCAGATCGGCCTCGCCGCGGCCGGTGTCGCCCTGGTCGCCGGCACCCGCGGACGCCGCCAACTCTGACACACCGCGCCCACTCTGATACGGCATACGACGGCGTGCCGCTGCAGCCCCGCGCTTTGTGCCTGGAATGGGCGCTGACACAGAACCGTCATGGATAACCGCGGCCGTACGGGGGATGCCTTCACAGACCATGGTCGTCGGCAGCGTATCCCTCACTTCTAACAGGGACTGCGGACGCAGGGATGCGACACCGCCGGCTTCAAGGAAGTCACCCGGAGGAGACTCGATCATGCCGAACGTTCAACAGCCCGATGCGCCGCAGCGGCGAGACGCGCCTGGTCCAAGACAGCGACCTCCCCGACGCCGCGACCGGAAAGAGCCCGCGCGCCGAGCACCGCACCATCCCGGCCGACCAGCAGTCCCCGTACGGTCCCGGCGCCACCGCGAGCAGCCCGCAGGAACCCCGCGGCCGAGACGCCGAAGGCGAATAACGCCCTGCCGCGCCAGCTCCACCGAGGCCGGGGGCACACCGTCACCAGCAGGAACGGATGACAATCATGATGAAGCGGCCATACCCCGACGACTCCTCCCGCAGCGAGCCTCACCAGCACCAACCCGACCCCGACAACGCACTCTGCCAGCAAGTAACCGAACGACTACGGCAGCAGCCCGACGCCAGCACGCAGGCCATCACGGTGCAGGCACAGCACGGTGTCGTCCTTCTCGGCGGAACCGTCACTTCCCCTGCCGACCGGGACAATGCCGCCAACATAGCCCGAAAAATCAACGGGGTGCGCGACATCTGCAACATGGTGACCGTCTCGGCTGCACCAGGCGACACACCGTCGTCAACCGCACACGGCGGTACGGCCGATGCCCGGCACCAGGGCGCCCACCCGAACCGGACGGCGTTCGATGCCATCACCGCGGACCTGATGGCACAGGACCCCGGCCTCGCCCGCCGTGTCGAAGTCTCTCTCAATCCGGCCGTACGCATCACCCTCGCGATCGTCGTCGGCGTCGCGTGGGCGTTGCTTTCGGTGCTGCTGGTCACCGCGACGTGGCTCGCCGTCCTCATCATCGGCGGGCTCCTGATCATGGCGACAGCGGTGGCACTCAGGAAACGGAGACCACACCGATCCGGCAGCACTTCACGACGCCTCCCGTCGCACGGCAGTTCCTGAACTCGCGACGCGCCGCGTCGCGCCATCGGCACCGCAGCGGCAATCCGCGCCCCTCACCTGCACCATCGTGTGCGCAAACACGAAAATCGGGTACTGGTGCGGGATCAGACGACCGGCAGGGAAACGAGATGGCTGACCCTCGACAAGACCGGAACGCCGCGTCCGCCCGGCCGTTGTTCCGGATGTCGACCTGGAATGAGGCCAAGTTCGTCACCGAGGCGCTGCGCACCGAAACGGTCGGTGGAGTGTTGCTGCTGCTCGGCGCTGCGCTGGCGCTCATCTGGGCCAACACGCCATGGGTCGACGCCTACCAGCAGGTACGGCACTTCGTCCCCTGGCCCGGCGGGCAGGCCCTGCTGCACCTGGACCTGGACCTCGCACACTGGGCCGGCGACGGCCTGCTCGCGATCTTCTTCTTCGTCGTCGGGCTGGAACTCAAACGCGAGTTCGTCGCCGGAGACCTGCGCAACCCGCGCCAGGCCGCCCTACCCATCGTCGCGGCTGTGGGCGGCATGGCCGTACCCGCCGTCATCTTCGCACTGATCAACATGGGTGACCGTGCCGCGCTGCAGGGCTGGGCCGTGCCCACCGCGACCGACATCGCGTTCGCCCTCGCCGTGCTGGCCGTGATCGGCTCCCACCTGCCGCTCGGGCTCCGGGCGTTCCTGCTGACCCTGGCCGTGGTGGACGACCTGCTGGCGATCACCATCATCGCGCTGTTCTACACCGACGACTTCCAGATCCTGTTCCTGCTCGGCTCGCTGCTGCCGATCGCCGTGTTCGCCCTGCTCGTGCAACGCGGCAAGACCTGGTGGTGGGCGCTCATCCCGCTCGCCGTCACCGCGTGGACGCTCATGCACGCCTCCGGAGTGCATGCCACCATCGCCGGGGTGCTGCTCGGTTTCACCGTGCCGGTGGCGGCCCGCGCTGGCGCCGAGCACGGCATGGCCGAACATCTCGAACACGTGTGGCGGCCCGTATCGGCGGGTTTTGCGGTGCCCGTGTTCGCGTTCTTCGCCGCGGGTGTGTCGCTGCGCGGTACCGACGTCGGCACCATCGCCACCGACCCGATCGTCGTCGGCATCGTCGCCGGGCTGGTGCTCGGCAAGGTGATCGGCATCCTCGGCTCGTCCTTCCTGATGGCCCGCTTCACCCGCGCCGAACTCGACGAGGAACTGTCCTGGACCGACCTGTTCGGGGTGTCACTGCTGGCCGGCATCGGCTTCACCGTCAGCCTGCTGATCGGCGAACTCGCCTTCGGCGCCGGCACCGACCGTGACAGCGCCGCGAAGGTCGCCGTCGTCGCCGCCTCCGTCATCGCCGCTACCCTGGCCGCGATCGTGCTCAGCCGCCGCAACACCGTCTACCGCCGGCTGCACGAACGCGCCACCCACGACGCCGACGCCGACGGCATCCCCGACATCTACCAGACGACGCCTCAGCAGCAAGAGCGCAACAGCTGACGCACACGGTACGGAACTCGCGTACCGAACCTCGAATCGATGGAAACCGTCCGGGCGTCCACGGTGACCCGCAACGGGGCGCGGACACGACCGGTCACCTCGGGCAGCAACGGGAGGTAGAGGGCTTAGTCGGCCGGGTTCAGCAGCACCACCTCGGCGGCACCACGCGCCGAGCGCAGCAAGGTTCGTGCCGTCCCGTACCCTCCGGTCACGTCCCCGGGCCGCGCGCCAACTCGGCGGGAGCGGAGGAAACCGCAAAGTGCGTTGTCATCGTCAGGGTCAATCGACCGACGAACGGGTAGGCGCGCAGCATGACGACTACACGATCAGCTTCCACCAGTTCGCGTGCCTCGACCTACGCGCTGCTGGCGGTGGGAATGGCGTTGTTCGGCAGCGCGACGCCGGTCAGCAAGCTGGTCGGCGAGGCGTTCCAGTCGATGGTTGCCTCGGGGCTGCGGATGCTGACCGCGTTCGCTGTGCTGGTGCCGGTGCTGGCGATCCGCCGGGTGTCCCCCGGACATCCGGTGCCCCGACTGCAACGGCGTGACTGGCTGCTGCTGACCGGTATCGCCGCGATCGGCACGTTCGGGTTCACGCTGCTGCTGTTCTACGGCATGCGGCAGGCACCCGGGCGCCGTGGTGATGGCCACCACCCCGGCCGTCACCGCGATCGGCGCGGTGCTGTTGCTGCGCGACCGGATCACCGGCTGGAAAGCCGCTGGGCTGGCCGTCGCGGTGGCCGGCGTGGTCGCGGTCAACCTCGGCGGCCCGTCCAGCGGATCCGGCGACAACGTGTGGCTGGGCAGCCTGCTGGTCTTCGGCGCCGTCTGCTGCGAGGCGACCTACACCCTGCTCGGCAAGAAGCTCACCGCCAACCTGTCACCGCAGACGATCGCCGTGTGGGCCGCCGCCGGTGCGGCACTGCTGTTCGCACCCTTCGCGGTCGTGCAGGCCATCGACTTCGACTGGTCCCGCCCGGCTGCCACCGACTGGCTGGCGCTGCTGTGGTGGGGTGCCGGCACGATGGGCCTCGGCTCGCTGCTGTGGTTCGGCGGCGTGATGCGGGTGTCCGGCACCACCGCCTCGGGATTCATGGCGGTCATGCCGCTCAGCGCACTGCTGCTGTCCTACCTGCTGGTCGGCGAGTCGTTCGCGTGGATCCATGTCGTCGGCATGGCCGCAGTCGGGACCGGCATCGCCGCCGTCGCCTACAGCGACACCCGCCGCAACGACGAACGAGAAGGCAGCTGACCGTCGTCGGCCCCTCCGAACAGATTCAGGCGGCCCTGAGTCACAAGACCCGCACGTACGGCCGGCGTCGACGACCTCACGGGTGCTTGGTCGAGCCACAGCTCGGTGGTTCATTGCCGACGACGGCTCCGACCGGTGCCGGAGCCGGCGACCGGGAAAACGGCGATGCCTTTCGCGACCGGACGGTGCCGTTTGGTCACGCTCAGGTGGGGCATCAAACACCGAAGATCGATGGGAGGGCGGGCGCGGATGGGTCACGAGACGGAGAAGCAACGGTGGGAGCGCAACTTCGGCGACCTGTTGCAGGAACTGCGGGTGGCGCAGACCGGCGTGCAGATCCTGTTCGCGTTTCTGCTGACGTTGCCGTTCACCGCCCAGTTCGAGCAGACCACCGGCGTGCAGCGTGGCATGTACATGGTGGCGCTGCTGGCTGCCGCGTTCGCTACGGGGGCGATCATCTCGCCGGTGGCGTTCCACCGCGTGTTGTTCCGGCGGGGCCGCAAGCCGGAGTTGGTGCGGTTCGCGCATCGTATGGCCAGCGCCGGCCTGGGGTGCATGGTGGTGGCGATGGCGACGTCGGTGTTGTTGATCACGGATTTCCTGTTGCCGAGGCCCTTCGCCTTCGCGTTGACCGTGATGGCGGCGGCGTGGTTCCTCACTTTGTGGGGCGTGCTGCCGCTGGCTCGGCGCAGTTGGAGCGGGAATGATCCGGACGAGCATCTTTCCGCACAGGAGGTCTCGCAACGGGTGAACGCCGGGACCGATCGGTAAGCCGCAGCCACCTGTTCCAGCACGTTGCTCGAGTGGACCGGCTCGGCCGGCGTCGTGCCTGACGTCAGGCCCGGGCGATCCCGGCGAAGGACGGCGGCCAGTAGGGCGTGTGCAGGGACCGGCCTCCGGCGTCCCGGTATCCGTAACGATCTATTTGTCTTCGAATCTTCAACGCGTGTCGCGGTTGCCGCCAGGGCGCGCGGGTAGGCGGAACGACATTGTCCGTGTACCGGGAGGACGATCCGTATGAGCGCGCCGGAGACGACCGGACGGGCCGGGACCGTCGGGGTTCCCGATCCGCCGACGGGGCGTAATCGGCTTCGCTACATCGGGCCCGGTGTGTTGTGGGCGCTGGCCGCACTGGCGACCGGCGAATTGTTGTTCACCCCACGCGTCGGCGCGCAGTACGGCTATGCGCTGCTGTGGGCTTTGGTCGTGGCGTTACTGCTGAAGCTGTTCGTCACCCGGGAGGTCGGTCGGTACAGCGTGGTCACCGGCGGCAAGCTGCTGACCGGTCTGTCCGAGCTGCCCGGCCCGCGAGGCTGGGCGATCTGGGCGATCCTGCTGCCGCAGCTGGTGGTCGGGGCCGCGTCGATCGCGGGGATCGCCAGCGCGGCGGGCAGTGCGGTGGTGCTGGCGGTGACCGGGCCGGTGCAGCTGTGGACCGGCGTGGTGATCGCCGCAGCCGCAGGCCTGGTGCTGTTCGGCCGGTACGCGGGCGTGGAATGGGTGTCGCGGGCCCTCGGGCTGTTGCTCGCCGTCGGCGCGGTGATCGCCGCGGTAATGGTCGGCCCGGATCTCGGCGAAGCCGCCACCGGGATCATCCCAGGCATCCCATCCGATCTGGTGGTCGCCGACATCCTGCCGTGGTTGGGGTTCCTGTCCAACGGCGCCGCCGGGCTCATGTGGTACTCGTACTGGGTCGTCGCAAGGGCACCGGCATGGCCGCCCTCGACACCGGCCGACGCGCCGACCTGAACTCACTCGACACCGGGCAGATCGACCGCTGCGCCGCTGGCTGCGCACCATGACCTTGGACTCGACGTCCGCCGTCGTCGGCACCGGCATCATCACCCTCGCCTTCCTCGTGCTCGGCGCCGAACTACTGCGCCCGGAAGGCATCGTGCCGGCCGAGTCCGACATGGCCCGCGACCTGACGACACTGTTCAGCGAAGTCTTCGGCGTCGGCTTCTGGCTGATGGTCGCCGGACTGATCTCCGCCTTCTGGACGGCCACGCTGACCAACATCGACGGCTGGCAGCGGCTCTACACCGATGGCATCCGCCGGCTGCTGCCAACTCGGCCCGCCGACCGGACCTGGGCCAGGCCCGAGATCATCGGCCGGATCGCGGTCATCGGCTGGCTGGCCTTACTCCCGTTCGCGGTGTTCCTGATCTTCGGTGACCCGATTGCGCTGCTGAGTCTGGCCGGTTCCATCGAGGCCGTGCACATTCCGCTGGTCGCGGGCTCACCCTCTGGTTGAACCGGCGCACGCTGCCAGCCGAGCTGCGAGCCGGACGCGTCGCCACCGGCCTGGTCGTGGCCGCGATCGTCTTCTTCACCACCTTCGCCGCCTACTACCTGTGGCAGCAGGTGATGTGAGTGCATCGGAGTCGTGATCGGGCTGGCTCTGTTGCCCGCCGCGGCGCTGGTTAGCGTCGGCGTGGGCGGCTGCGTCGAGTCACCCCGGCTGGGGCTGCGGGAACCGGCGTACGCCGGGCGTAGCGGTGTGGCACTGACACCGAAAGCGACCACGCTGAGCATGCAGCTCCTGCTCCCACCCGGCCCCTGGGGCCCGGAAAGATCATGGATGTGTGCGGTCACAGTTAGCGGCGGACGCTACGGGGGACGCCCGCCGATCACACGAACGGTGATCACTGTCGTCGGCGACTTCCAGCGGCGCGACGCAGGTCAGGCCGCGACCGCCTCCTTCGGCACTTCGTCAACGACGGGGAAAGCCTCGCTGAGCTCGGCCGCGGCGAGGATACGTCGGACGAACGTCGAGGCGCCAGCAAGTGGACCGTCCGCCCGTGGCGTTCAGCAGTCCGGCCACCCTCGTCGACGACTTTGACGGTCGAGCACCGGACACATCACAGTCCGCTGCCGATTTCGCACACCGCTCGAGGTAAGGCATCCGACCCACCACGAAGCTGTTCTGTTCGCCGATCAGCAAGGTTCTGCGGGTTACCAGGGCGGCGTCGCTTTCGTTCAGGGGCACGCCTTCGGATCGTGCGTCACCCTCATCCCGGAGGGGTACGGCAGGAGCATGCTGCTTCAGAATCCCTCGGATCTCTGGCGCGTCGTCGTTGTCGGCGTGCTGATCTATCCAGCGCTGATCGCCGTATTGCGCTGGTCCGGCAAACGAAACCTGGCGAAGATGAACGCCTTCGATCTCATCGTCACCGTCGCGCTCGGTTCCACACTGGCGACCATCCTGCTGTCCCGCGATGTCGCCTGCTCGAGGGACTGTTCGCGCTCATCCTGCTGATCGTCCTGCAGCTGGCCGCCTCGTGGCTGTCGGTGCGGTTCGGTCCGGTCCGCCGTCTGCTCAAGTCGCAGCCCACGCTGCTGCTGCGCGACGGCGAGATCCTCACCGACGTACTGCGCCGGCAACGTGTCACTCCGGGAGAGGTCCACCAGGCGATCCGTGCTCAGGGCTTGGGCAGCGTGGCCTCCGTCGCGGCGGTCGTCCTAGAAACCGATGGCAGCTTCAGTGTCATCCCGGCAGAGCAAGCCGGCGACCTCACCGCCCTGGCCGACGTCGACGGCTGCGGGAACACCGCGTGATCGGCGGCCCGCCCTGGCCGCTGGCACCCAGCGTCATCGCTCTGACCGTGGCCCTGGGGTCGATTATTGCGGTGGGCCGGCGGCTGGCGTCGACAGCCGATGCTCTGGCCGACCGTACCGGGATGGGCGAGGCCGCGGCCGGGGCGCTGCTGCTGGGCGCGGTGACCTCGCTGCCCGGGATCGGCACGACCGTGGTGGGCGCGTTGGGCGGCGATGCCCAGTTCGCGTTGGCGAACCCGCTCGGCGGTGAGCGCGTTGCAGACGTCGGTCACGCCGGGGACGGACCGCGCTTGCTCGGCTGCGGCGGTGCCGGCAGCCTCGGTGTCGATCTCACCGTCGAGGATCACGACGCTGTTCTGCGCGCTCACCTCCACCGATCCACCGGTCACGGCCGGATCGTTGAGCAACGCCGCTGCCACCCGTAAGGCAAGTCCGCGTTCACCGTCGATGGGCAACATGGTCGTCGTCGTTCGGGGACAGGCCAGCATGGCGTCGCGGCCGCGCCGAGATCCGCGGTACGCCACGCTGTTATACCACTCGGGGTACGACCACCAGTACATGAAGCCCTCCCACGAATCGTGAACCGGCCGAGCCGATGACCCGTGCCGTTTTCTCAGGGTCACAAACTCGTGCGGCGACCAGTCCGCGACCCCGTCACGAATCGATGACTGTTGCACCGAGGGTCGTGGTGATGAGCAGGCCGATCATCGCCTGGAAGGGCTGGGATTAAAGCTGTTGAGGGGTGCGGGCGATGCGGAGTGCGACTGCGGTGACGCCGGCGTTGCCGGCTCGCTGTCGGGGTCGTCGGCGGCGAGTCGGCGTCGGATCGTGACTTCGGCGGTGCCGCTGCCGCCGACCGTGATCTCGTCGTAGGCCTGCAGCGTGTGCGAAGGGTCGAGGTAGATCAGTGTCATCTCGAGCGGGGTGGGGGTGTCGCCTTCGAGTCCGCGCAGGCCGGCTCCGCCGGTGGAGCCGCTGACCATCAGCCGGGTTTCGCTCCGTCCGGATACCGGCGCCAGGATGCTGACCTTACGGGTGTGCCGATGCCCGGCGAGCACCAGCGGGACCGCACCGTTGAGCGGTCCGGCGCTGGCCGGGTCGTGCACGAGCGCGATGTCGACCGGTGTGCCGGCGGCGTCGACCGTGGCGGCGAGCTGTGACCCGGACGCGTCGAGCAGCCCAGGCACGTCATCGATCTCGGCGCTGGCCTCCTTGTCGGGGGTGAAGCGTGGATCGCCGATGCCGGCGAACGTCAGCCCGGCCACGGTGGCGATCTGATTGTCCAGCACGACCGCGTTGGGTTGCGCGGCCACGGCCGCGGCGGTGATCGACGAATCGTGGTTACCACGGACATAGACGTACGGCACGCCCAGGGCTCCGATCGCAGCGACGAACGACGCCTCGACCTGGCTGCCCCAGTCGTTGATGTCGCCGGTGTCGACCACGACGTTCACCTGGTACTGCTTGACCACCGCCGCGATCACCGTCCAGGCGGCCGGGTTGAGGTGCAGGTCGGAGACGTGCAGGACACGGATCGTGTCCGGGCTGGCCTGATAGACCGGCAGTGTGGAGAACGTGGCGTAGACCTTGCTGATGTTGCCGACCATCCGTTGCAGCTGGTCGCGGTACTTGGTGAACTGGTCGGCGATACGGCGGGCGTCACCGACGACCGCGGGCGCGTTGGCGAGCAGCCCGTGATACGTCGGTTCCTCGATCGAGCCGGGCTTGAACGTGACCGCGGTGATCGCACCGGTCGCTGTGAGGGTCGCCGCAGCGACACCGACGCCGGCCAGCACACGACGCCAACGCCGGAAGACGATCGCGGACAGCAGCAGCGCCCCGAGCAGCCCGGCGACGATCGACCGGGTCAGCAGCCGGGTGACGCCGTTCTGCACGTCGGTCGCCGCGGTCTGGCTGGCCGCGGCAAGCCCATTGGTGTCGTTGGCCAGCGCGAACGTCCGGTCCTGATCCAAGGTGTCCAGGCGTACCTTCAAATGCGCCGGCCCATCGTGACTGGCCAGACCGAGCGAGCCCAGCGGCGGGATCTGCACCTCGGTGCCCCCCGACAGCGACGGCGTCACCGAGAACCGGGCCGCGAACGGCCCCACATCCGCCTGAGTGTCTCCAGCAGCGAGCAGACCGGCATGGACGCCGACCAGGCTCACCACGGCCACCGCAATGCCGAGACCCGCACGGCCGATAAGCCGGTGCCCGCGAGCACACTGCCAGACACCGACAACGACGTGGACCGTCTGACGAACGAAGTTTCGCCCACGAGACATGCTTGCAGCTGCCACGCCACTCCCCGGCCCATCGCGACAGGTCAATGCGCGGATCCTCGCAGCAGTCGCGGTACCTGTCCACTGCCGGAACAGATCCTTGTTCTCGTCGGATCGCGTCGATGGTGCTGACCACACGAGCGTCGTCCGGGCAGGGAATCCTATGCTGGGGATCAGCAGCAGGGCGACATCCAGGCCGGTCGCGCCATAGGAGGGCGAAGGTGTTGCGGTCAGTGTAAAAGCCGTTCGCACACGTCGGCGTGGATCTCGTCGCGGATCGCCCGCCACCGGCCGGCGAGGCCAGGCGGTGGTGCTCGACAGCGGCAGTCGACGCGGCGACAGACCGTCACGGCACTGTCACGAGGCCGCCATGTTCACCGCCCGAGGCGGCCGCTCCGCAAACTTGTCGCCCTGGTCGCCGGCGCCCGCGGACGCCGCCGCCTTCGACGCCGCCCCTGCTCCTTTCGCCAGTGTGCCGCTGCTGAACGGCGCCGGCACACTGGCGTCCTGCCTCACATCGACAGGTCGGCGCATTGCGACTCGTTCGGCAGTAGCGGCCGGATCCTCAGCTGCCATGTCTGCCCCTGTGAAGTCCAGGGAGTCATGGTGCCGGCGTCCTCTGCGGCCGAGCGGATCCGTTCCACGTCAGATCCTTCGGCGATGACACAGCCGGTCCAGGTCTCTCCGGGTGGTTCGGAACCGGGTAGCGCCGGTCCGGGCCAGGCTTTCACCGGCGCCGGGCTTGCCGGATCGGGGCTGCCGGGCGAATGCGGGCGTACGAGAACCGCGATCGTGCCCGGCAGGTACGGAACGGGCCGCGGCAGGCTCTCCGCTGTCGGTAGTCCCTCGAGTTCGTGAACCAGCGCCTTCACCTCTTCTCGGGCTGCCTGCTGGGCCGCGGTGAGGTCGGGATCGACGTCGGCCTCCTGAAGGCCGATGATCGCGACGGTCGCCGGCGTGCCCGCGTTGTTCACGGTGATCCAGGTGGTGGTGGCGTCGGGTATCCGCGGATCGCCGAAATCGGTGTCCGGACGGATCCCGGCGGCCACGGCCCGCTCGGCGAGGTCCTGCGCCCGGGCCGCGCCGATCCGTTGCAGTTGCACGCTGGGCAAGGCCGGAGGGGGGTAGATGAGGATCTGCGGCCCCGGCGTGACCAAGCGCCCGTCGGGATACAGGGTCACGGCCGGTACGTCGGCGATGGGCGGCCCCGTCCCGGCGAGACCTCCGCCGCGCCGCACCTGCAGCAGCACCGGTGTCGAGGCGGCCGCTGACGAGTCAGCACCGGCATCCGTGTCGCCTGACGCGGCACAACCGGCAAGCATCAACAGGGTCGAACACCCTGCCAGCAGACGGTTCATGTCGAGCATGCCATTCCTCCTTCGTCCGGTGTACCCGTCGTCCGTTCTTCTCGAATACGACGACGTGGCGGCGGGTCCGGGTTCCGGCAGATGCCATCCGTCATCGGACTGTCACGACCCGTCGTGCGCCCGACCGGGTCGACGAACGCACCGCGGGTACTCGGATCACAACGAGGTGCGCCGCGCCGGCCGGTACCGGCCCGATAACGCCGGCATGTGACAACGGCGCATTAAAAATGAAGGGGAGCCACCCATGAACAAGACAGCCTTCACCTGCGCCACAGCCGCCGGACTTCTCCTGATGGCCGGTTGCGGCGACAACTCGACGCCTGCCCCGACGTGCCGGCGACCGGTGAGCCGGCACCCACCTCTGCCGCGCCGACGGCCGGCGTCGCCGAGTGCGTGGTCGGTGAATGGCGCAGCACCGGCCTGCCCGCCGCCGACGGCGGCGCCGCAGACGCCGATCTGACCGGCGGTGCCGGGTTCCGGGTGACCATCGGGACCGACGGGGGCGCGGCGATCACCTTCGACGGCATGGAACCGGTCGTCTTCTCCGCCCGCCTCGGCGAAGCCGAAGTGAGCGGGAAGTTCACCTACAGCGGTCAGGCCACAGGCCCGATGACCACGAACGCTGGCTCGGGCACCAGCCCGTCACCGGCGACAACCGGCAACTGGCAGCCGATCGGCGACATCAACTGGGATCAGACCCGCCTCACCGTCGACCTCACGGAACCGGCATCCGCCCGCCTCTTCGACAACGTGCCGCTCGAGGACTACACCGGTGACGGCGCCGCACGCACCGGCGACGCCGTCGACATCGACCCGTTCTTCGACACCGGAACCTACACCTGTGACGGTGACACCCTCACCGTCACACCGGACGACGACGGCGACCTGCCGCTCATCCTCGAACGCGCGTGACAGGCCACCAGGATGCTCGCCGACGCGTACGGCCATCCCGGCCACGACGCCTACGACATGGACGGGCTGCGCAGTTTCTGGCGTACCCGACTGCTGAACATCATGCTCTATGTGGCCGCTCTCCTGATCGGCGCGGTGCTGTTGCCACTGTTGGTCATGGGACCCGGCATCCTCGCCCGCTTGTTGTCCGAGCTTCCCGGCCCAGACCTGACATGGCTGATCACCGTGGCCTACTGGCCGACCGTGGTGCTACTGTCCCTGGCCGCTCTGACGTCGCTGTATCACCTGGCGGTACCGGTGAAGACGCGCTGGGCCAGAGACCTGCCCGGAGCGGTGCTCGCCCTGCTCATCTGGATCGGCGGCAGCGCGGCGCTTCGCGCGTACCTGCCCTCGGGTCTGCGCGGCGACGCCGGGCCGATCGCATTCCTGCTGTTCTTCTTTCTGACCGCCCTCGCGGTGCTGATCGGCGCCGAACTCAACGCCACCATCGACGAGTCGCAACCTGACGAAGCGACCCGCACCGGGCGGCAGCAGGCACGCCGCATCGCGAGGCCTCGTAGATCGCAGCGCCAACCCACCGAACTTTAACGGAACCGCCCGAGCAGGATCAGCACCACAGCGGCCGAGCCACGGCGATCAACAGCCCTCGCTTGGAGACATCCGGCAGCGGTCCATGAGGTTCCCGCTCGCGCTACGCCCGAGCGGGCCACGGCGCCAGGACCGCCTGTCACCATCGGCCGGCGCAACGCAGCGTACCAGGACGTCCGTCGGGGTCGTAGAACAGCCGGTACGGAACGGTGGCTCAGGCACGATGGAACGCGGGCAGCGGGGCGGGGTCGTGCCGCGGCGTCCGAGGCACTGAAGGCCTGCTGCGGATCGAGCAGATCCGGTCCTGACCGCCGCCCGGGTGACGGTCCAGATGCTCACGCATGAGGGTCAGGCACAGGTCACGAGCGAAAACACGGGCACGGTCACCGAGCCCGGCAGGGGCCGGCCGCCTTCAGGTCGACGCGCTCGTGTAACCGACGGTTCCCCAAGCCGGACCAAGCCGACGCTGCCTATCCATTCCCGCCAATCCGGCAGCGTCATCCTGATGCCCTACCCGATACTCACCGGCGACCGCGTCGCAGTGTTCTGACATCAGACCGTCCTGCCCGGCGACTCGACTTGCTGCACCCTGGAACACCTGCTCCGCCTGGTGCGCTCCCGGAACCTCAGCCGCTGAGATGCCAACGAGCACGACCCGAACGCAGATCAACCGCTCGTCGCTGACCCTGCCCCAGGTGGGATCGGAGTCCACCGCGACACGGCACTGCCGTGGTTGCGGGGTCGCTGGAGCTGCTCGGCCCGAGCGACGCCGCACGGCCGCACGGGGCAGTGACTTCAGCGGGCCATGGTTCCCGGAAAGGCCGAGCGGCAACGCGTGCGACCGGAGGCCGGCGTGGCAGATGAGCAGGATCCAGAACGCTCCGACAAGTTCAACTCCGCCGCCGAGTGCGTCCTGAACGGTGGACACGGCGTCCAGGAGGCAATGGCGGTCGCGGTCGAGGAGAGGACGACGTCGCGCAGCGCGATGGCACGGTCGTGCACGCTGCCCCGGAAGTTGATCGCGAACCGCTGCTTGACCGCGTTCTTCTCGTTGATGGTGGTCAACGATGCGTCGATGCTGCGCACTTCCCAGACGCCTACCCCGACCAGCACCACCATGGCGAGAACGACGACCACGAACCCGGCACCGAGACGCCTGCCGATGCTCCAACTCCGCACTGCGCGGCACCCCCATCGAGCAGTTACCGAAAGCGCGGCGTTCGCTACGCAATGCAATCATCGCTCGTCAGGGCCGCGTGCAACTGGAACCGAATATCTTTCAGGAAAGACACGGGTTGAGCAGGGGCGGAGACGAAACCGTCGGTTGACGTCGAACTGGATGCGCCCGGTAGCCATCCCGCTGGGCCTGTGGCCGCCCGGGTCACACTCCGCATGTTGACGGCGAGGTCTCTCTTGAAACCACGCCCTTTCTCGACAGCATCAATGGGTGGTGGCCAGGCCGAAGGCTGGGAACAAGGCCGGGTCGGGAAATCCGACGATGCCAGCCACTCGATCACCGTCGACGGCGAGGACCATGATGCCGTAGCCGCGGCAGTCCTGCGCGGTGTCGTCGGGAAGGTAGGCGGCAAGGGCCGGGTGACCGTTGGCTCGGACCCCGACGAGGTGGATCAGGTCGAGCCGGCCGCCGGCGGGCACGGTAGCGAAGAACTCGGCGACCGCCTCCCGGCCGTCGATGAGCAGCGCCTGCGGCGGCATGTGCAGGGTGACGTCGTCGCGCAGCAACGCCGCCAGCGCGGGGATGTCGCAGTCATGCCAGGCGCGCACGAACGCCTCCACGACCTCGCGTTCGCGAGCCGTTCCGGGCCTGGCCCCGACCGGTTTGTCAGTGTCGGCGATGGTGGCGCGGGCGCGTTGCAAGGCGCTGTTCACCGCTGGCACGCTGGTACCGAGCAGATCGGCGACCTGCTGTGCGGGCCAGGCGAGAACCTCGCGCAGGATCAACACGGCCCGCTGCGTGGCGGGCAGCACCTGCAGGGCGGCCACGAAGGCCAGGGCGACGCTTTCGCGTCGGTCGACGATCGCGGCCGGGTCGGCGTCGGCGTCGGCGTCGGTCAGCTGGTCGATCAGGGCGTCCGGGTAGGGCTGCAACCAGGCCGCGTCGAGCGGGCTGGCGATCGGTTCGCGGGCCCGGCGGTTGATCATCTTGAGGCACGTGGTCGTCGTGATCCGGTAGAGCCAGTGCCGCAGCGGCGCCCGGCCTTCGAAGCCGGCCAGGCCCTGCCAGGCCCGCAGCAGCGTCTCCTGCAGTGCCTCCTCGGCGTCGTGGTAGGAGCCGAGCATGCGATAGCTGTGCAGGTGCAGCGCCCGCAGATGCGGTGCGACCAAGGCTTGGAACGCTCCGTCGTCGCCAGCGCGGGCCGCTGCCAGCAGCGGGTCGGTGCTCGTCTGCGCGCTCATGCCGGACACCGTAGCGGTCGGGTCTGACATGACCGATGAGTTTGCCGCAGCCCGGGGATCGTACGAAAGGTAGGCACCTAACGGGAGAGGAGAGCAAACCATGAGCGCACCATTCGTCTGGTTCGACCTGACCGCCGTGCACGCCGAGTTCTATGAGAATCTGTTCGGCTGGACGACCCGCCCGGGTGCGGGTGACTACCAGAGCTGGTTCACCGCAGGCGGGCAGCCGTGGGGCGGCGTCGCCCCAGCAGATGACGTTCCAGCGGGCCGCTGGGTGCCCTACGTGATGGTCGACGACCTCGACGTCGCTACCAAACGGGCGGTCGAACTCGGCGGACGCATCGTACGGCAGCGGACCACCGGACCGGGCGGGACGTCCGTGATCGTCGCCGATCCCGGCGACGCCCTGGTCGCGCTGTTCGTGCCGACGAACTGAGCAGCCATGGCAATGACCGGGGAAGATCTGTTCGGGGAACTCGTCGAGCCGCTGTACGCCGACCGAGCGGTGCAGCGCTCGACCATGATGGGACTGCCATGCGTCCGATACAACGGCCGGTTCTTCGCCTCGCTCGAACGGCGCAGCGGGGCCCTTCTGGTGAAGGTGCCCCCGCGCCGGGTCGCAGCGCTCATCGCCGACGGCGTTGGCGAGCCGTTCGCGCCGGCCGGGCGGATCTTCCGCGAATGGGTGGCGCTGCCGCACCCTGACCGGCAGCTCTGGAGCGACCTGCTCACCGAGGCACGGCATCACGCCGCCGGCACCCCGGCCGAAATCGCTGGATTCCGCGGGTTCGGCGAGGCGGGACTGAAATTTTTGATCGGGCTGGAACGCGACAACACCAAACGGTTCTTCGACACCCACCGGCCGGTCTACCGGCAGGAGCTCCTGGAACCCGCCAAGGCGTTCGTGACGGCCCTCGGCCAGGTGCTGCACCAGCGCGTATCAGCGGCCCTGCACGCCGAACCGCGAGTGGGCGGCAGCCTGTTCCGGATCGCCAACGACCTGCGGTTCGCGCCGGACCGGCCGCCGTACAAACCGCATCTCGACTTCGTATTCTGGGAAGGCCCGAACGGACCGAAACGCGATCCGGCGCTGATCCTGCGCATCGGCGCGGCCGAGATCCTCCTCGGCTGCGGCGTCATGCCTCGCTCCGGGCCGGCGCTGGCGGCGTACCGCGGTGCCCTGCGCGACGACGCCCGGGTCGCCGACCTCAACCGGCACGTGACCCGCCTGCAGGACTCGGGTGCCGAGCTGAGCGAGCCGACCCGGCGTCACCACCCCGCCGGGTTCGACCCGGCCGGCCCGGCGGCCCGCTTCGCGTTACGCGACGGATGGCACCTGGTAAACCGCTACCCGCACCCCGCGGAAATCACCACACCCGCACTGGTTAACTGGTGCGCGGATCGCTTCGTCCCGTTTGCACCGGTCCACTCCTGGCTCACCCAGGCGGATCAAACCGTCAGCGCAGGTGCCTGAGGTGTGCCGGCCGCCGGTCAGGGGTCGGTCCGGCGGCGTCGCCGTTGCGACGGCCGCTCGCTGTGCCCGGGCGCGGCGTCGCCGGATCACCCTGAACAGGGTCGTCGCTCGTCGCACTTCTCACGACTGCGGGGACGCAGGACATTGGCGCTCGGCAGTCTCGCTGAAGTCGGGAACCGGGCGGGCCTGCGCCTGCTGCGCGGTCGTGGCCAGGCCGTTGCGCTCAATGTCGTTGACCAGCCACTGCATTTCCAGAATCTCTCGCCGTTGCGCCTGACTGATCTCCTTGGCGAGTTGGCAGACCCGCACGTCGGAAATTTCCGCATGCTCAGAGCGGGTGATAGCCAGCGAGTGATGCGGGATCATGGAATTCATCCACCCGGCGTCCTGCACAGTGGTCTGACTACGGTCGAGAATCGCGCCCCCACCGAGCAGGAGCACACTCGCCGCGGCGACCGCCAGATTCGCCTTCGTGTTGCGGTACATGTTCAGCATCCAGCCCAGCATGATCAGACCCATGGCGCCGCCCATGGTCAACGCCATGAACACCCGGCTCTCGCTGAACCGAACGTGGTCCCACGCCCAGGTGCTGACGAACATCACGCCGTACATCACCACCATGGCGGTCAGAATCATCGCGGCGAACCGCGCATACATTTTCGAGTCATGCGGCTGCTGGTCAGCCCTGTCCCGGTCGTTGCTCGTCCTGCTGCTCGTTCGATCCATAGCTGCGCCGGCCTTCCTCTATGCGACGGTCTTCTCGTCCAGCCAACGCGTATACCCGCACACGGCCTGGCGAAGCGGTCAACACGACGACGACCGCCGTGCATGTTGGCGAGGGACGTGGGGTAGGTGATCGCGGAACTCCGAAGTGGAGAGGAGCCGCCGATGAGCACGCCGCGTACGCCTCAAAGATCGACGTCGATAGTGGACTTCGACGTGACCGCGGTCATCGACCCGAAGGCGCACATCAGCAAGCTGACATCCATCGCCCGGGAGGCGGCCATTCCCTTGGCAGCAGCGGCATTGGCGATCGCTGACACCGTAGGACGCCGCAACGCCGATCTGTGACGCAGCGACCAAGCCGGCTCGGACGGGAAGCCACTGTCTCATTCCACGCACTCCGTTTTGCTCTCCGCCGGCTCCGGTGAGTCAGGTGCGGCGATCGTCGCGGTCTGGGGTTCCTCGCGATAGCCCAGTACGGCCTGGTAGGCAACAGCGCACGCCGGGACCGCGATCAACGCACCGGCCACGCCGCCGAGCAGGGTGCCGGCGGACACCGCAAGCAACGTGACCACCGGGTGCAGGTGCACCGCCTGACGCATCACCAGCGGGTGCAGCAGATTGCCCTCCGCCTGCTGCACCAGAATCACCGCCGCCAGCACGATCAGCGCGTCCTGGGTGCCGTTGGTGACCAGCGTGACCAGGGTCGCGGCCGCCCCGGCGACCGTGGCACCGACGATCGGGACGAACGCCGCCAGGAACGTCAACACGGCCAGCGACAGCGCCAACGGGACACCGAGCAGGAACAGCACCGCGCCGATGCCGATCGCGTCCACCGCTGCCACCAGCACGATGCCATGGGTGTATCCGGCGAGCGTTCTCCATCCCGCGTGACCGGCCCGGTCGATGCGCCTCGCCACCCGGCCGGGTGTCTGCTCGACCAGCCACGACCACATCGCCGCGCCGTCGCGGAGGAAGAAGAACACGAGCACGAGCGCCAGCAGCGTCGCGGCGAGCGCCGCAGTGGCGCTCGTGATGCCGGCGTACGGGCTGGGCAGCGCGCTGCGGATACCGCCGACCAGTTCCGCGGCGAGCTCGTCGACGCGTTGCTCGTCGATGCCCGGCAGCAGATCGGCCACGGTGTGCCGGAGCCGACGTACCCCCTCGACCGCCTGCACCTGCAGATCGCCGAGCTGACTCGTCGCCCGCCGGCCGATCAGGAACGAGGCCGCGCCGACCACTGCCAGCACGGCGATCAGGCCGGCGAGCGCGGCGATCGACCGCGGAACATGATGCCGCTTGAGCCACCCGGTCAGCGGGCCGACCAGGGCAGTCACCAGGAGGGCGGCGATCACCGCCATGGTCAACGGCGCCACCCGCAGTAACGCCCGCACGACCAGGTACGCCGCCAGGACGAAGACGAGCACCGCCAGCACCGTCCCGGCCGCTCGGATCAGCCGCCTGCCGGTGGCATCGTTGTCGCCGGTTGGTGCGGAAGTCACGTCAGTCCTTTGTCTTGGGTATCCACCGCCCGCGCCTACCCGCGGCAGCACCTCGCAAACGAGGGGATGCCCGCTCAGGCCTCCGGGGCGTCGGGGAGCACGGTCAGCCGGCCGGCCTGGGCAGCGGGAATTACGCTGAAGCTGCCGTCGGTCTCGAGCACCACCGCTGCCACGTCGGCCAGATCGCCGATGCCTTGCGAGCGGACTGCCTGGCGGACCTCGCCGTCGGTGACCCGCTGTGACCGCAAGGCGTCGTACAGGAGGACGCCGTCACGCAGCAGCACGCTCGGTTCGGACTTGAGCAGGCGACGCACCGCCCGCGACCGGATCGACAGCCAGGTGACCGACAGCTGCAGCAGCACCAGCAGCGCAGGCCGACAATTCCCTCGGCCAGAGCCACATCGCGCGACAGCAGAATCGTGGCCAGCGTCGAGCCGATCGCCACGGTGACTACCAGGTCGAAGGCATTCATCTTCGCCAGCGTCCGCTTGCCGGACAGCCGCAGAATGGCGATAAGGCAGGGATACGTGATCATCCCGATCACCGCGATACGCCATAGGTCGGTCCAGTGCTGAAAGAACATCACAATCCCCTACCCGGCCAGCGGGTCCGCACTCAACGCGACAGTGTCCCGAGTGTCACCTGCACCTGCGTACCGCTCCCGTCGCGGTGCAGCCTGAGAGCGACCGATTTCCCGGGGGCGGTCTCGCGGAGCGCGGCGTAGATGTCGCCGACCGTGGCGATCTGCTTGTCATCGAACTTGACGATCACGTCGCCTGCCCGGAGATCGGCCGCATCTGCCGGGCTGCCCGGCTGCACCTGCCGCACCAGCGCGCCACTGGTGACCTTCATGCCCAGCGGCTGCGCGATATCGGCGGTCAAGGTGGTCAGGACAACACCGAGGTACGGATGGGCAACCGAGCCGGTGGACAACAACTGGTCGGTCACGTCGACCACCGTGCTCGACGGAATGGCGAACCCCAGAGACACCGCGCCAGCCGACGGCGGTATGTATGCCTCGTTCAGACCCACCAGCCGGCCCTGGCCGTCGATCAGAGCGCCCCCGGAGTTGCCCGGCGAGATGGCCGCATCGGTCTGGATCAGGTCGACCAGCGGACGTCCGCCGGTTGTCGAGCCGGGTATCTGGCGCCCGACGCCGGAGATGATGCCCTGGGTGACGGTGTTCTCGAAACCGAGAGGACTACCGATCGCCAGGGCGGTCTCTCCGGGCTTCGGCAGCTCGAGGCGAATCGGGACAGGTGGCAGCCCAGTGCGTTGCACCCGGACGACGGCGAGGTCGGTGATCTCGTCCGCGCCGATGACCTGCCCTGCAACCTGGGTGCCATCGGCGAACGCGACCTGCACCTGCTTCACCGAGCCGACGACATGGGCGTTGGTGACGATCACGCCGTCCGCCCGGTAAACCACTCCGCTGCCCAACCCCTCGCCGGCGCGGATCGTCACCACCGACGGCTCCGTCCGCGACACCACCTCGACCACCGATCCACCGGGCGGTGCCGCATCGGCGGCGACACTGCTCGATGTCGCCGGGGACGCCTCGTCGGTGCAGCCAGCGGTCAAAACCACCACCGCGGCGGCGAAGCCCCCGAGGATCTTCGTGATTACGGTGGAGATGCCGGGGGCGGCGGTCGCGGTCATGGTAACTCCCGTGGACTGTCGGTCGGTTCGGGCTGGGCCTTCACGTTGTGTCGAGCCCCTTGCAGCTCAGGAACCGGGGCCCAGGCGAGTCCGCAGCGTGTCCAACGCCCTGCGGATCAGACGCGAGGCGTGCATCTGCGACATGCCGAGCTGCCGGCCGATCTCGCTCTGAGTGAGGTTGCCGTAGTAGTAGAGCGTCACCACCCGCCGTTCCCTTTCGCTCAGATGCGCCATGGCCTCGTACAGGTCGTGACGTAGTTCGGCCTGCCGGTATGCGTCGTCGTGATGGCCAACAAGTTCACCCAGCTCGGTGTCGCCTTCCGGATGCACCGGAGCCGACAGCGACGCCGCTCGGCGGGCGTACTCACACTCCAAGCCCTCCAGCACCTCCTCCACGGTCGTGCCGAGGTATGCGGCCACGTCGTCCGCGGTAGGACTGCGGTTTAGGTGCTGGGTGAGGTGCCGACGGGCATCCTCCACGCGTTGATGCAGATCGTGGAGGGGACGCGGCAGCCGCACCGCCCAGCCCCGGTCGCGGAAGTACCGCTTCAGTTCCCCGACGATCGTGGGTGTGGCATAGGCACCGAAGTCGCTGCCCCGGCGCGGATCGAAACCGTCCACGGCCTTGATGAGCCCGACCATCGCGGTCTGCCGCAAATCGTCGGGGTCGGTACGTCCGTTGGCGTAGCGGCGGACCAGCCGGTGAGCCAGCGGCGCCCATGCCAGGATGGCGTCCGCGCGTAGTTGCGGTCGTCGCCGGTCACCGGTTGGCGTAACGGCCATGGCGTGGATCAGATCCGACGCCCCGGTTGTCGAGACGGCACGGGTGAGTGTGTTCTGCGTTGTCGTCATGATCCTTGTCCTCGCGCGTCGGTGCGCCGGCCGGTGTCAGGACGTCGGCGGGCCAGGTCAACGCGGTGTCAGGTGGATAGCGGCCTGCCACCGCAGCGTGCGTTCTCCAGAGTGGAAGACCGACGTGGCGGGGCATCCGCGTTACCGTGACGGTCCCATGACAACAAGCAGCAGGACGACGCCGATTACGCGACCCTGCTCTGCTCAGGGGAGGATCCTTGCGTCCGCCCCTCCCCGAGGTCGCCGTGCAGCATCCGGACGGCCCGGTCGGCCAGTTCCGCGTCCACCATCACCTCGAATTCGCCGGCACGCACCAAATCGTCCGTCGTGAACGACCTTCGCCCCTGGGTGACCACGTATCCCAGCAGAGCCACCGCAGCACCGAGAATCGCGCCCAGCACGGCCGTGTTGAACACCAGCCACCAGGTCGACAGGGAATCCGTGGTCAGATCGAACAAGCGAAGCAGCCAGCCGACGGCCGCGCCGATCAGCAGACCCGACAGGGCACCACGGCCAGTCACATCGACGGTGGTCAGCTGACCGCGATGGCGCGCCACGTCGCGCAGATCGGCGCCGATCACCGTGACTCGCCTCTCCGAGAATCCGGCCGCGACAAGCCGTTCGACAATTCCGGCTGCTGCCCGGTAATCCGGCCGCGCCGCGATAGAGCGTTGCGCCACACCGATCCGTACGTCGTCATGGTCGCTCTCGCGGGGACCGCCTGTCGGTTGTCGAGGAATCTCTGGCATCACGCCACCTCCCATTCGTCTCGGTCGCCCGGTCCCCCGCCCTGCGGCGGTGCAAACGGCTGTCGCAGGCTTGTCACGTAACAGACCGCATTTCGTCGTGCGTGGTCGCACGGCGACACCGTTTCGGTGCGGCTCCGGCGGGTAGGTGCCGGTTCCGCCGTGGAGGGAGAGTCGCGGATGAATAACATCGATCCGGCATACAGCGCTTTCCGGAGCCGCCGCCGCGGGCGCAGAGCGATGGCCATGCTGGCTGTCGGGATCATCACCGCCGCGCTCGCCGCTTGCGGCAATGAAGAAAGCGATGTTCCGACGATCAATCTTTACTACGCCCCGGAGCAGAACCTGCGGCAGGTCGTCGCCGACTGCAATGTCGAGGCGAACGGCCGGTATCGCATCGTGCATCGGGTCCTTCCGCGCGGCGCTGACGACCAGCGCACTCAGATGGTCCGCCGGCTCGCGGCCGAAGACACCAGCATGGACGTGCTGGGCCTGGACATCACCTGGACCCCCGAATTCGCCAGCGCCGAGTGGATCCGCGAGTGGACCGGCGAGCACCGGGCCCGAGCCGAAGAAGGCACCCTCGCCGCACCACTGCGCTCGGCCGAATATCAGAATCGGCTGTACGCCGCGCCGAAGAACACCAACGTACAACTTCTCTGGTACCGCGCCGACGTCGTCGACGAACCGCCGCAGACCTGGGACGACATGATCAACACCGCGCTCGAGTTACGAGCGGCGGGCGAGCCTTATCAGATCATGACCATGGGAGCCCAGTACGAGGGTCTGGTGGTCCTGTTCAATACGCTGGTGGAGAGCGCGGGTGGCCACATTCTCAACGAGGAGAGCGACGAGGTCGTCATTGACCAGGGCGCGGTCCGGGCGCTGAGCCTGCTGCATCGGTTCGCCACGGCAGGGGTCACCAGCCCGTCCTTCAGTAACGCGACCGAGGACGACGTCCGGCTGGCCTTCCAGAGCGGCACCGGCGCCTTTCAGCTCAACTGGCCGTATGTCTACCCGGCCATGCAGAACGACGCGCCGCAACTGGCCGAAAATGTCCGCTGGGCTCGCTTCCCGCGGGTGAATCCCGGCATCCCCAGCCGCGTGACCATCGGCGGGTTCAATCTCGCCGTCTCCGCCTACTCCGAGCATCCGGACGAGGCGTTCGAGGCCGCCCTGTGCCTGCGTAGCCCGGAACATCAGAAGTTCTCGGCGATCAACGACGGCGTGCCGCCCACCATCGAGAGCGTCTATGACGATCCCGCGATGGCCGAGGCATATCCGATGAAGGATGTCATCCTCGCCGAACTTCGCGACGCGGCAGTCCGGCCCCGCACACCCGCCTACCAGAACGTCTCCACGGTGATATCGGTGATCCTGTCCCCGCCGTCCGATATCCAACCCACCGAGACCGCGGCACGTCTGCGCGACGAGATCGCACTGGCTCTCGAGTCCCGTGGGGTCCTGCCGGGCTGACCGGGAACCGGTAGCGGCGGCTCAGTCGAGAAGGGCGTCTTGTCAACGACGCCCACGGAGTCGTTTGCCGGGCAGGCCACCGGGCACACCCGGCAAAGAGCACAAATACGAAAGGCGAGGAGGAGGACACCATGCCCAACGTGCAACAACCCGAGATGCGCCGCAGCGGCGAAACTCGGCTCGTCCAGGACAGTGACGGCCCGCCGCCGGGTAGGACCGGCGGCGGCAGCCGCGAACACCGCGCGGTACCACCGGAACAGCAGTCACAGTACGGCCCGCAGTCCGGCCGGACGGGTGAATCGGCAGAACCGGAAGGACGCCCCGCCGAGGGTGACTGACTGACCACTCGGCACGGTGCCGACTCCACCACGGCGACCACACCACTCGGTGCGGTCGCCGCTTGCCCCCGTTTGGCACCCGTCGGCACGGGTAGGTGCCGCGCCGGCGTCGTTCACGACGCCGTGTTCGCAGCCAGTAAGGTCATCCTGTGCGAGCGCGCCGAGCATCCCGCTGTCGGCGCCACGAGGGCGGTGTCATGTGCCCGTCGTACCGTGGCAAGCCAGCGCCGAACCCACCTGCACGATCACCCCACGATCCCGCGGGACCATCCGGGCCATCGCCGCCCGCGTGCCGTGGACATAGCCCAGGTACGTGACCTGGGTGACCCGGGCGAACTCGTCCATGCCGATCTCGGCGAACGGAGCGAACACCGAGGTGAACGACGCCCCCGGCCCGGCGCACGTCATCGGCCACCGCGCGCAGCCCGGACTCGCCTCGCGCCAGCAGGCCCACCGCATCGCCACGCGCCGCGAACCGGCACGCCACTGCGCGTCCGATGCCGCCGGTCGCGCCGGTCACCACTGAAACCCTGCGCCGCGTCGCTTCCGTCATGATCGGCTCCTCCGTGCTCGCCTATCCGAGACCGGCCGCCTACCCCGGCCCCGGCGGTCCAAGCACCATGTCGGGCTGCCGCGACAAGCCGACAACACAGTGCGACGGACTACCCCATCCCGGTTACGAAACCGAGATCAATCTCGTTTCGGACGGCCTCACCCGGGCAGGCAACGCGGACCGATTTCGCTTACCGAAGGAAGGAGTCGCCATGTACCCGGGCACTCGGAACGCACCGGCGAAACGGCCCGATCCGGCGGAACGCGACACGACCATGCCAGCAGACATCAGGGCAGCAGCAGCTGCGTACGGCGGCCGCACACCGGCGCACGCACCGGCCGCGATCATTCCCAGCGCGCTGGTCTTCCTGGCCGGCATCTGGCTGATCATCGCGCCGTTCTCCCTGGACTACCGCAACGCCGGCGGCGGCTTCGACGGCTACTGGAACGACGTCGTCATCGGCGTCGCCCTCGCCGTCGTCGCGCTCGTGCGCATCGCCCTGCCCCTCGCGACCGCACCACTGAGCCTGATCAATATCCTGCTCGGGTTCTGGCTGATCACGGCACCGTTCGTACTCGCCTACAACACCGGCACGGACGCCACCCAGGCCACCCTGAACGACATCGTCACTGGCGCTGTCGTCGCCGCGCTCGCCGCCATCAGCTGGCTCGCCGCGCGCCAGCACGAGCGTGCCGAGATCAGACAGCCCCACCAAACCTGAGCGTCCCGCGGTGACCGGCTACCGCGCAGGCGCCAGCAACGGTGTGCGCAGACTCCGCTGCGCCGGAATCTCGAGTTCGCACGGTGTGGACGCTTGCCGCCGGCGCGGGTCCGGGAACGCACCGTTCCCGGACAACGACGAGAAAGGATTCAGAGCCATGGCACAGCCGCAGTTCGACCGCCCGCCTGCCGCTGCCGGGCCGGCGCCGGGCGGCCTCGCCGACGGACAGGTGGTGGTGGCCTCCTATACGCTTTGTGCCGATGCCGAGCGAGCCGTCGACTACCTGTCGGATAACCGCTTCCCGGTCGAGTTCACCGCCATCGTGGGCCGCGGCCTCTCCAGCGTTGAACAGGTCACCGGCCGGCTGACGACCGGGCGAGCAGCCGGGCAAGGCGCGCTTTCCGGCGCTGTTCTCGGTGCGCTGTTCGGCTGGTTCTTCGGCCTGTTCGACTGGGTGAACCCGCTGATATCCGGGCTCCTGCTCGCGCTATACGGAACGGTCTTCGGAGCGGTCGTCGGCGGCCTGCTCGGCATGCTGGGCCACACCCTGACCCGAGGGCGCCGCGACTTCAGCTCAATTGCCGGCATGCGCGCCGACAGCTACGACATTCTCGTCGACACCGATGTCACCGGGGATGCCGTCCAGTTGCTCGACGCCCCCGGTGCGCCCGGTCGCGGCCGGGCAGCCGATCGGTTGCGCCAACGCTGACCGCCCCGGACCGCTGCCTGGTACCGCCGCGGGCGTCTCCCCGCACAGCGGACCTCTCGGTCTTCCGCGCAAGCCATGATAAGGAGCCGGGATGCCTTTCCCTTTCTGGCACGGCGCCTCTCGTGCTGGTCGTGCCGGGCTGTTGACCCACCCAGGACAACGCCATGCCCGGTGATTCCCACCGCCGCCAGCCGTCCCACGAGGTTGACGGCGGGGGCGAACCCTTGGAGCGCTTTGGTTTACGTCTGTCGGCGGGCCTGGCTGGTGTCGTCATCGCCGGTGCCGCGTTCGGGTTGCTCCTGGCGCTGGTACGGGTGCAGTGGCCACCGCTGACCGACTTGGACCGAGATGTAGCCGCTCGCCTCAACGCCCTGGTCGCCGACAGCAAGATCACCGTGAACGTCCTGCGGTCGACAACCGAGTTCGGCGGGCGCAACCTCCTCATGCTCGTCCTGCTGGTCGGCACCATTTACCTGCTCGTCCGCCGTCAGCCGCGCCTGGCGGTCTATGCCGTGGTCACCAGCGTCGGGGCATTGATTCTCGACCCGGTCCTCAAGCTCCTGGTCGAGCGGCTACGACCGGTCGTCGACGTTCCCGTCGCCACGGCCCCCGGGCCCAGCTTTCCCAGCGGACACGCCCTGGGGTCGATCGTGTCCTACGGCGTCCTGCTGCTGATCTTCCTGCCCACCACACCGCGCCGGCACAGAACGTTCGTTGTCGCTGTCGTGGCGGTCCTCGTGGTCCTGGTCGGGGTCTCCCGCGTCGCGTTGGGCGTCCACTACGTAACCGACGTGCTGGGCGCTGGATGCTGGGCATCGCCTGGCTCGGCATCACGGCGGCCGCCTTCCGCCGCTGGCGCATCGATACCGGCCACGCCGCCCTGCCGATCGGCGCGGGCCTGACGCCCGAGGCCGCCCCCGATCTGACCGCGGCAACCGACCATGACACTCGGCGGAAGTTCTCCTGGGCGCATGCCGTCACGGGATCAATGGTCGCAGCGGTTCTGATCATCGGAATGCTCTTCGGCACCGGCGTGCTCGCCACTGCCGTCCTCGCCGACACCCGTCTCGGCCAGATCGACCGCGCGGCTGTCGCCTGGCTCGCCGCCCACCGCAGCCCCGTCTGGACCACCGTCACCGATGCCTTGAACAGCCTCGGCGACAGCCGCGCGATCATCACGGTCACTCTTGCCGCTACCGGACTGGCCCTCGCCGTTTACCGGCATCGGCGGCCCGTTGCGTTCCTGTGGACCGTCATGGCCGGCGAGATCGCCATCTTCCTCGTGGCCTCCACAGTCGTCAGCCGGGCCAGGCCACAGGTGCCGACCCTGCAACCCGATCTGCCGCCGACCGCGAGCTTCCCGTCCGGACACGTCGCCGGCGTGCTATGCCTGTACGGCGCGATCGCGCTGCTCGTCCAGCGCGCCGCTACGAACCGCATCTGGACGGTCCTCGCCTGGACGGCGGCCGTGCTCATTCCCGCGGGCGTTGCGGCGGCGCGCCTCTACCGCGGCGTGCACCACCCCACTGACATCGCCGGCAGTGTCCTGCTCGCGATCGCCTGGCTGACCGCCGCATGGTTCTTCATCCGTCCCGCTGCGGCACCGCCGGTAACCCGCGAGACGGGAGCTTGACCGCGGCAAGCCGGACCGCGGACGGCAGGACCGCGTCCGCGAGCGATGCCGCTGGGCCGGCATGTCCGATAGCCGTGGCCCGCCGGCTACCCGGTTCGCCCGTCAAACCGGGTAGCCGGCACCCGGCGGCTACGGCCGGGCCTTGCGCTGACGCCGTGCCCTTTGTGCCCCTCGGCCGTCAGCGCGGCGGCACGGATCACTCGGCGAGGGTGTCGAGAACGAACTGGACCCGTCCCGCCTCGTCGGTCCGCGCATCGATGGTCTTGTGCTCGAGCAGCTCGCCAGCCTCCGCGGAAACGAAGAGCTTCGCGTCGGTACCGGCGTCGACGACCGTGTCGCCCGGCTCGGGCTCCGGTGAGACAGCGATAGACAGCGATGTTCGGTTACCGTCGGCGTCAATGCGCAGACCGGCCCCCTCCGGAATCTCAGGCCGGGCGACAATCTGACGGATCGCGTATGACGCGTTGTCCGAAACGGTGAACACAACGCTTCTCCTCATCCTCCGCTGGGTCTGCAATCCCTTACGCCCAAACCTCCCGGCTCGACGTGTAAGTACTCCCGCCATCTCGCGACAGTCCTATGACGAAATGCCCCAACGGGTGACGCCCGGCGCGCGTCTGCCCTGTTTGCCTACTCGGTACGGGGGTACGCCGTCGGCTGCACGGCGGAGTGAACCGCAACGCGCCGGGCAGGGATCCATCGGTGGCAACCGGAGGTGGTGCTGTGATGCGTACGTTTCTAGCCGTTTCCGCGGTCGCGGGGCTCATCGGGATCGTCCTCGGGATCGTTTTCGCCATCACGTGGCTCGCCCTGATCGGCGCAACGCTGCTTACCGTTGCGCTGGTCATGACAGCGCTGGCCGCGCCGAAGACACGAGGTGGCCGCTGGTAGCCCGAGCGCAGCGCCAGTCGTCAGGCGCGTTCCAGAACCAACGGCAGATCGCCGTCCTCGTCCGGAGTCACGGTGAGCCGATCACCCTGACAGGTGTACCGACCGGAATCGAAAGAACGGATCGATGTCGACGACGTTGCCCGTCTGGTTTGCACCCTCACCGGTGTACTGGCCGAGCGGTACGTTGTCGAACGGTTGTGCCTGCACCGGCTCCGTGAGGTTGACGGTGAACGTGGTCTTGTCCCAGTCGAGGTCGCCCACGGGCCGCCAGGCGCCGGCGTCCGGCGACGACGTGCCGGTCGTGGCCGGCGAGGTGGTCATGCCGGTGGTGGAGTCGGTGGTGATCGCCCCGGTGGCCTGCCCGGCGTACACGAAGTTACCCCGCACGTCAGCTGTCCCGATGCCGGCAGAGAAGGTAACCGGTTTCATGTCGCAACGAGTACGGTCAGGACTCCGCGGACTGTTGAGCCCGTGGTGAACCGTCGCATGAGGATCTCTCGGTGTTTTTGTCTGACTGGTCGGCTTCGCCTACCCGGCGCCCGCGCTGCCAAACGGCGGTCGGTACGCAGGCATACCCGCCGGAAGGAATATTCCGTGACACTCGGTACAAGACGTCCATCACATCGGCAGATTGCGCCGAGGACCGCCATGATATGGCCGTGCCCTCTGTGCTGATGATCGAAGACGACGACCGCATCCGGCTCTCGCTGTCTCTCGCCCTGGAGGACGAGGGTTACACCGTTACCGGCGCGACCACGGCCGAAGAAGGAGTCGCGCAGCAGCGCGCCCAGCCGGCCGACACCGTGCTGGTCGACCTGATGCTGCCGGGCATCGACGGCTTCGAGTGCATCCGGCAGCTACGCCGCACCGACGACGTACCGATCGTGGTGATCAGCGCCCGCGAGGGCATCCACGACATCGTCGCCGCGCTCGAGGCCGGCGCCGACGACTACCTGGTCAAACCGGTCGCCATCCCGGAACTGGCGGCCCGCCTGCGCGCGCTGCGCCGGCGCGCCCGGGTCTCCGGCCCGGACAGCATCCCGGTACTGCGCTTCGGCGACCTGGAGATCGTGCCGGACGCCGGAGAGGTACGCCTGCACGGCGAGCCGGTCGCGGTCACCCGCACCGAGTTCCAGCTGCTCTGCGAGCTGGCCGACCACCCCGGCCGGGTGCTGTCCCGGCAGCAGCTGCTCCAGCGGGTCTGGGAATACGACGGCGGTGACGAACGCCTCGTGGACGTGCACGTCGGCCGCCTCCGCCACAAGATCGAGACGGACTCTGCCTCACCCCGGCACCTGGTCACCGTCCGCGGTCTGGGCTACAAACTGCAACGCTGAGGCTGACGGGGTCGGGCGGTGCCCGGCCAACCGACCGGTCACCGCCCTCCGGGTGGCGCTCAGCGCGTCAGCGGAAGAACCCCCGGACCGGCGGGATGTAACCCGGCGCCCAGAACGGCGAGTAACCGTAATACCCGTAAAGATCGTTGAAGTAGGCGTCCCGCTCGATGAGCTCGGGGTCGTATGCCGGCGCCTCGGCCACCTGCGTCCGGGACCGATCGATTCCCACCTCGTCGTCGGTGATCCGTTCCACCGCCTCCACCGGGATGAACAACGGCGTGGCACCGATACCGAACAACCCGCCGTGCTCGACGCGAAGCAGCCGTACCTTCCGATGCTCCGAGTCGATCAGCAGGTCGTCGACCTTGCCGATCTCGTGACCGTCGCGGTCCAGGACCTTCCGTCCGCGGATGTCCTGCTGCGGATCGGCCACCATCTGGCCGCTGTCACCCAATCGCATCAGGGTGCTGATTCCCGTGTCCATGGTAAGCCTCCTCGACCGGCCGAAGGCCGGAAAGGTTCTCGCATGCCAGTTACGGTTTCCGTCAACCGTACGGGCGACCGACAGCAGAACTCCGACAGAAATTGCTCATTCCCATGACGGACGTGTCGACCGTGGCTGGACAGGTGGTCCGGTCAGCGCCCGGTGTCGGCGTCGGTCTTCGTGGCACTCCCGCTGAGCAACCGGGCCGAGTTGACCAAACCTACGTGGCTGAACGCCTGAGGTGTGTTGCCCAATTGCCGGCCGCCCACCGGGTCGTACTCCTCCGCCAGCAGCCCGACGTCGTTGCGCAACTCGAGCAGCCTCTCGAAAAACGCGACCGCCTCCGCCCGCCGACCGGTCTCGTACAGCGCATCAACCAGCCAGAAGCTGCATGCGAGGAAGGAACCCTCACCGCCGGGAAGTCCGTCGATCCCCTCCGCGTCGGGCCGGTACCGGAGAACCAGACCATCCCGGCACAGCTCCTTCTGCACTGCCGCAACGGTACCGGCCACCCGGGGGTCGGTGGCAGGCAGGAACCCGACTCTGGGAATGAGTAGCAGAGCGGCGTCGAGTTCACCGATTCCATACGCCTGGGTGAAGGTGTTGCGTTCGTGATCGAAGCCTCGGGCACAGACTTCGGCATGTATCTCGTCGCGCATCGCGCGCCACCGGTCCACCGGCCCGTCCAGGCCCTGCCGCGTTACCGACACAACCGCCCGGTCGAATCCCGCCCATGCCATGACCTTGGAGTGGACGAAGTTGCGGCGTGGTCCCCTGACCTCCCACAGACCGTTGTCCGGCTGCCGCCAGCCGCCTTCCAGGTAGTCCAGCAGGGCCTTCTGCAAATCCCAGGCAGCGTCCGTCGCCACGATGCCAGCCTGCCGGGACAGGTGCAGCCCTTCAAGCACTTCTCCCCATACATCCAGCTGGAGCTGACCGGCCGCGGCGTTGCCGATCCGGACCGGGCCGGAGCCCTGATAGCCGTCCAGCCAGTCCACGGTGTACTCCGGTAGGCGGCGCGAACCATCCGAGCCGTACATGATCTGCAGATCGGACGGATCGCCGGCGACCGCCCGCAGCAACCACTCGCGCCACGCTCGCGCCTCGTCCAGGTAACCGGTGCCGAGCAACGCCTGCAGGGTGAACGTGGCGTCGCGCAGCCAGCAATACCGGTAGTCCCAGTTCCGCGTCCCGCCCAGCTGTTCGGGCAGCGAGGTGGTTGCTGCGGCGACGATGCCGCCGGTCGGCGCGTAGGTCAGAGCCTTGAGCGTGAGCAGCGAGCGGCGTACAGCTTCCGGCCATCGGCCGGTGTAGTCGCATCGGTTGATCCAAGTCCGCCAGAACCGATGTGTCTGGTCGAGTGCACGATACGGGTCGACCGGCTGCGGTCGTGGCAGGTGCGATCGTTGATAAGTAAGGACGAAGGGAACCTGCTGGCCGGCGCGCACGGTGAAGTCGGCCACCGTCGCGTGGTCGGCCGCCCGCACCGGCACCTCGGTTCGTAGCCAGGCCGCGTCCGGTCCGGCCACTGCGCCGACGTCAGCCTCGTGGCGCGTAACCCACGGCAGCACATGGCCGTAGTCGAAGCGCAGTGCCAGTTCCATCCGCACCGGCACTCTGCCGGACAGTCCTTCGACGATCCGGACAACGTCGGCAGCCTCACCCCGCGGCGGCATGCAGTCGACCAGCCGGACGGAGCCGTCCACCGTGTCCCACTCGGTTTCCAGAATGAGGGTGTCGTCCCGGTACCGGCGGCTTGTGGCTCGGCCGCCGACGGCCGGTGCGATCCGCCAGTACCCGGCGGACTCGTTGTGCAGGAGAGCGGCGAAGCAGGAGGGCGAATCGAAACTGGGCAGGCACATCCAGTCGATGGAGCCGTCCCGGCTGACCAGCGCAGCCGTGTGCAGGTCGCCGATCAGGGCGTAGTCCTCGATGAGCCCGGGCACGGCGACCTCCTGTCAGGTTGACCGGCCTCGCCTACCCGCCGCGAAGGTCCGCAAACGACCGATGCGGCCGCCGATGCACGTGAGCGCAAAAGTGTCACGCAACCGTGGTGCCTCTGCCGATTCGCCGTCATACGTCCGGCCGAGGTTGGCGGGAGGCCCTCGAGAGGGAGAGTCCCGATGACGAACACCATCGAGGTTGCGGATCTGCACAAGCACTATGGCAAGGTACGCGCCGTCGACGGGGTGTCATTCGAGGTCGCCGACGGCGAGTTCTTCGGAATCCTGGGACCTAACGGCGCCGGCAAGACGACCGCGCTGGAGGTCGTGGAGGGACTACGCGAGCCGGACTCCGGCACGGTGACCGTGCTCGGCGAACGGCCGTGGCCCCGCAATCCCGCGCTGCTGCCCCGGATCGGGGTCCAACTACAGGCCAGCTCGTTCTTCGAACGTCTGACCGCCCGCGAACAGATCCGCACGTTCGCCTCGCTGTACGGCGTGCCCGCCACGCAGGCCGACCACTGGCTCGCCGTCGTCGGGCTGGAGGATGCCGCCGGGCAGCCGAACGAACGGCTGTCCGGCGGCCAGCAACAGCGTCTCTCCATAGCGTGCGCTCTCGCCCACGGCCCCGACCTGGTGTTCCTGGACGAGCCCACATCGGGCCTCGACCCGCAGGCGCGACGCAACCTCTGGGATGTGCTACGGGAGATCAACCGGCAGGGCCGGACGGTCGTGCTCACCACCCACTACATGGACGAGGCGGAGGCCCTCTGCGACCGCGTCGCCGTCATGGATCAAGGCCGGATTCTCGGCGCCGGCGCCCCGGCCGCCCTCGTCCGCGGTCTGGACACGCCGACCCGGATCTCGATCGAGAGCGGCGTTGTGCCGCTCGATGAGGTGCGCCGATTCGCCGGCAGCGCGGAGGTCACCGACGACGGCGTCACCGTCAGCATTTCCACCCGGGCGCCGGGACCGGTACTCGCCGCCCTTGCCGGGCGCGACGCGCTGCACGGGCTGTCCGTGCGCGCCGCCACGCTGGAGGACGTCTTTCTCGAGCTGACCGGACGGGAGTACCGCGAATGACCGGCTTCCGCTCCCTCTCCAGGGCCATGGCGCTGGGCTTCGTGCGTGACCGCACCAGCGTCTTCTTCATCGTGCTGTTCCCGCTGATGTTCCTGTTGCTGTTCGGCGGTCTCTTCCGTGAACAGGGCACCGACCGCTTCACCGTGTTGCAGATCGGGACCGTTCCCGTCTTCGACCAACTGTCCCCCGGCGCCCGGGCGGCGCTCGGCGAAACGATCGACCTCCAACGCGCCGATGGCCGGGCCGCGGCGCTGCGCCAGGTGCGCGAAGACGACGCCGCCGCGGCGGTCGAGCAGCGCGGCACCGACCTCATCGTGCACTACTCCGCCGCCGACCGGGTGGAGTCCGGCACCGTGCAGGGCGTCATGCAGGCCTTCATCCAGCAGGCCAACCTGGCCTCCGCCGGGGTGACGACGCCCCGATACGCGCTCATCGCCGAACCGGTCGAGGACGAGTCGCTCGAGCCGATCCAATACCTGACTCCCGGCCTGCTCGGCTGGGCCATCGCGGCCGGCGCCACCTTCGGGGCCGCACTGACCCTGGTGTCCTGGCGGCAGAAGAAGATCCTGCGCCGACTGCAATTGGCGCCGATCTCGCTGTCCGCTGTGGTAGGCGCCCGGGTAGGGGTGAGCATCGGTGTGGCCCTGGTGCAGACCGCCATTTTCGTCGGCGTCGCACTCCTGCCGTACTTCGGGCTCCAACTGTCGGACTACTGGTGGATGGCCGTTCCTCTGGTTGTCGCGGGCACGCTGGCGTTCCTCGCCATCGGCCTGCTCGCCGGCGCGGCCGCGAAGACGCCCGAGGCGGCCAGCGCGATCGCCAACCTCATCGTGCTGCCGATGGCGTTCCTGTCCGGAGCCTTCTTCCCGCTCGACCTGGCACCCGGCTGGATCCGCGCGGTAAGCAACGCGTTTCCGCTCAAACATCTCGTGGACGCCATGCAGGCGGTCATGGTCCGCGGAGAAGGCCCGGCGGCCGTGCTGCCCGCTTTGGGGATCCTGCTCGCGTTCACGATCGTCGTCACCGCGCTCTCGGTTCGCCTCTTCCGCTGGGATGACACGTGACCCAGCGCGCAGCGCCGTGCGGCATGCTATCGATCATGAGTAGGGATTCGGGTGATCGGCTGGGGCGCTGGGAACGTCGCACCGCGGGCGTTCTGACGGCCCTCGCGGTTGTGTTCATCATCGTTTACGCCGTGCCGATTCTGTGGCCAGCCGTCGATGACGGCTGGCGCCGCGCGTGTGAGATCACGAACGTGACCATTTGGGTGGTTTTTGTCGGTGACTACCTGTGGCGGTTCTGGCTCAGCACGGCGCGCTGGGCATTTGTCCGCTCGCACATCTTCGACCTCGTCGTTCTGTTGTTACCGTTGCTGCGCCCGTTGCGGATGCTGCGTCTGGTCACCGCGCTCTTGGTGCTCAACCGCAGGACTGAGACGTGGAGCCGGGGCCGGCTGGCGCTTTACGTCGGGGGCACGACTGTGCTTCTGGTCCTGGTGGGCGCGCTCGCGATCCTCGATGCCGAGCGCACCAGCCCGGACGGCAACATTCGTGACTATCCGCAGGCGTTGTGGTGGGCAATCGTCACCATCACCACGGTCGGATACGGAGACTTCTATCCGACCACCCTGCCGGGGCGCCTGGTCGCGCTCGGGCTCATGATCGGCGGAATCGGGTTGATCGGTTTCGTGACGGGTTCGCTGGCGACGTGGATCGTTGAGCGGATCTCCACTTCCGAGCGTCCGTCGGAGGCGACCAAGGAGGACATCGCGTCGATCCTGGACGAGATCTCACGCCTGCGGTCCGAGGTCGCCGCGTTACGATCCGGGCGCGGCCCAGACGGGCACGGTGATGCGCCGCCGTGAGCTGTCGGGCACTTGGCCGGCGGGTTTGTGCGCAACGGTCCGGGGGTAGCCGGCACGCATCGAGGATTCGTACTGAGGCGTGGAAGTCGGCACTCGAGCGGCTCTCCGGCTGCTTCGGCCGCCGGACCCGCCGGGCCGGCTCGCTGGCGGCCCGGACGGCTCGGCAGTCGTTACGCGACCGGGTGCACGGGCTGGCTGCGGAAGCCAGCTTCTGGACCATGCTGTCCCTGCCACCCCTGCTGCTTGCCCTGCTTGCACTCGTCGGACAGGTCGGCGCCGTCGTCGGTGCCGACTTCTCGGACCGGGTGGCGACCACCCTGCTGGACTGGGCCAGCCGGATCTTCACGGAACGCACCATTGACGAGGCGGTCCGGCCGCTGATCGTGACCACCCTCCGCGAGGGCGACTCCGGCGTGCTATCGATCAGCTTGCTGCTCGCGCTGTGGAGCGGATCGGCGGCGATGAGCAACTACGTCTCGGCGATCACGCTGGCCTATGACCTTGACGGCCTGCGCAGCTTCTGGCGTACCCGCCTGCTCAGCCTGGGCCTCTACCTGGCGGCACTGGTCGCCGGCGCGGTCCTGCTGCCGACGCTGGTGCTCGGCCCCGGCATCCTGGCCGGCCTGCTTGCCCGGGCGCCCGGACCCGACCTGGCATGGCTGGTCGAGGCGGGCTACTGGCCAACGGTGTCGCTGCTGTCGCTGGCCGCCCTCACGTCGCTGTACCACGTTGCGGTGCCGGTGCGTACCAGGTGGCGCAGAGACCTGCCCGGTGCCGTGCTGGCGCTGTTGCTGTGGATCTCCGGGAGCCTGGTCCTGCGAATCTACCTCGAGTCCGGCCTGCGCAGCGATTCCGGACCGGTCGGCGCGCCCATCGCGATCCTGGTCTTTTTCTTCGTCACCGCGGTTGCCGTGCTGCTCGGTGCCGAGCTCAACGCGGCCATCGACGACATGTGGCCGGACAGGTCCACCGAGAAGGGGCGCCGCGATGCCGCCATCGAGCGTCGACGCGCCGGTCAGGGCGACCGTCCGCGGCGGGACGGGCCTCGGTGAACTCCGGTTTCGGGCGGCGGGACGCGGGTAGGTCCGGGGTCTGCCCGACAGTCGCGCAGCACAGAAGGGGAGATCGATGAATGACCGGACCGGCGGGCCCGGCCGCCCGATCACGAAGGTCCGCGCCGGGATGCGTGTCCTGGACGTGGAAGGGGAGATTGTCGGCCGGGTAACCCACGTCGCCACCGGCGACCGCCCGGCGACCCACGGCTGGGCCGTGCAGGCGTTCGGCGCAGAGGCATCCGCCGTTACCTGCGGACCGGCCGAGCGGCTGATGTCGGGCGGCTTTCTGAAGGTGTTCGGGACCGGGCTACACGGCGTGGACAGCTATGTGGCGGCGGATCAGATCTCCGAAGTCGATGACCTGACCGTCCTGCTCCGGGTCGGCAGGGACGAACTGATCGTCCAGCAATGACCGCCTGACCCTCGGCCGCACGTTGACCCGACGCATCCTCAGCGGTCGATGTCGGCGTTCACCCTCGCCGCCGCTTCCGCCGCCGACTCCGCTTCCCGGGGCACGGTTGCGCCGGAGTTCCGCCGGACGAATGGCAGGATCGTCCACCAGGCCAGGAACCAAACCGCGACCACCGCGCTCAGCGTCACCGCCGTCCAGCGGCTCATCAGCACGTCGGCAACCAGAAGGACCGAAGCCACCATCGAGATCAGCAGGCAGGCCAGACCGGCTATGGCCAGGCGATGCGCGAAACGCACCAGTTCCGGCTTACGTCCACGGCGGAACAGGAACCGATGGAACGCCACCGGCGCGATGATCGCACCACTGGCGAACGCCGCGGCCAGCAGCGCCACCAGGTAGATGCCACGTTGCACCTCGGTCACCCGTTCGAAGTTCGCGGCGAATGGCAACATCAACAGGAACGCGAATAGGACCTGCACCCCGATCTGCGAGACCCGTAGTTCCTGCAGGAGATCCGTGAAGTTGCGTTCCCACCGTTGCTTCTCGGTCTCGTCGGCCATGTCAGCCCCGTCGCCCGGCAACGTCGGCCGGCGGTGGCTTGCCCGTGGACAGCCAGCTCACCCCGGCGAGCATCATGACGACGGTGCCGAGTGTCACGTCGTGCCAGGCCGGTCCCGCAGCGGTGTGATATCCGAGAACGAACGGGCTCGTGATCAACCACGCGCCAATCCCGACGTTGATCAGGCTCAGCGGCGTGGTTGTGGCCGGTCGGGCGGTCCGGACAGCCGCGAATGTCGTCATCACCACACCGGAGATGATCTTGCTCCAGCTCGAGGCGACTCCGCCGTCCAGCACGAATCCCGCTGCGGTCAGCCACAGGCCGGCCGCAGCGACGAGAACACTGGGTCGATAAACGATTCCGGACAACGCGGACCGGGGAACGCTGCCCGGTGGACAGCGCAGCTCACCGGTCACGACGGGCCCTCGGCGCGATCAGGACCGCCAGGACGACCGCGAGGGCCAACACCGCCGCGCCGGAGATCATCAGCCAGACCGTGGAGTACAGAATGCCGAGAGCGAGCATGATGCTGCCCGCCGCGGCAAGCACAGCCAGGAAGTTACTCATCGTCTCCTCCTCCCGGTCACACGGGTCACCAGGGATCCAGCACCAACGATCCCCGGCCGGCATGGCGGGCTCCCGGCGGCCGGATGACACCTCCGTGACAGCCGCACCTGACTGATGGACGTCGCTTGTTGCGAAATACCGGCCGTTCGCCGTCGGTTCGTCGACGACCACGCTCGCCGCGCATGACCACCCAAGGAGCGGGTTCACAGTGCTGTGACGCCGTCGCCGGCCGCGGCGGCGCACGCATCGGAGCGGAGGCTGACATGCGCAAATCGCGACTCATAGCCGGGCTCGCCGTGAGCTCCCTGGTGTTGGCCGGGTGTGGCGGCGGCGACCCCACCGAGGAAAACGTAGGCGGGGCGTTCTCGGTCTACGTCTGCGAACCGGAGCACCTGGTGCCGCAGAACACCAACGAGACTTGCGGTGCGGAGGTGCTGGGCGCGTTGTTCACGCCGCTGGTCGACTACGACCCGCAGACGAACGACGTGCAGATCGGCGCGGGTACCGCGGCGTCGGTCGAGTCGCCGGACCAGCGGGTCTGGACGATCCGGCTCAAGGACGGCTGGACGTTCCACAACGGTGAACCGGTGGATGCGGCGGCGTACGCCCGTGCGTGGAACGCCGGTGCCTACGGGCCGAATGCCTACGGCAACGCGTACTTCTTCGAGAACATCGAGGGCTACGACGAGCTACAGGTGCCCGCGGACGCACCGGCCGGCACCAAGCCACCGGCGACGCAGATGAGCGGCCTCGAGGTGGTTGACCCGCTGACCTTGCGGGTCACGTTGAAGCAGCCGTTCAGCCAATTCCCGGTGACGCTGGGCTACACCGCGTTCTATCCTCTCCCCGAGGCCTACACCGGTGACCCGGCCGCCTTCGAGGAACGCCCGATCGGCAACGGCCCGTTCCGGATGGACGGCAGCTGGCAGCACAACCAGCAGATCCAGGTGCAGAAGTACGCCGAGTACGCCGGCGAGCCGGCCCAGGCCGATGCGATCACCTTCCGCATCTACAGCAACGTCAACACCGGTTACAACGACCTGCTCGCCGGGAACCTCGACATCATGGACGCCCTGCCGCCCGAGCGGCTGGTCGGTGCGCGCAACCAGTTCGGCGAGCGGTACATCGAGCGGCCCAGTTCGTCGTTCACCTACATCGGGTTCCCGCTGTATGACGACCGCTTCGACGACGTGCGGCTGCGCAAGGCGATCTCGATGGCGATCGACCGGCAGGCGATCATCGACGCGATCTTCAACGGCGCCTACACCCCGGCCCGGTCGCTGGTGTCACCGGTGGTGGCCGGTGCCCGGGAGAACCCGTGCGGTGACTCCTGCCGGTTCGACCCGGCGGCGGCACGGCGGATGCTGGACGAGGCCGGCGGTTTCACCGGCACGCTCACCCTCTGGTTCAACAGCGGGTCCGGGCACGAGAAGTGGATGGAGGCCGTCTCCAACCAGCTGCGCACCAACCTCGGCATCACCTCCATCTCCTTCCGGTCGCTCGAGTTCGCCGAGTACCTGAGCCTGCTCGACGCCGAGGATGTCACCGGGCCGTTCCGTCTGGGCTGGGTGATGGACTACCCGAGCCCGCAGAACTACCTGCAGCCGATCTACTCGACCACCGGTTCGAGCAACAACTTCGGTTACTCCAATTCGCGGGTCGATGCGCTGCTCAACCAGGGCAACGCGGCCGAGTCGGTGGACGCCGGCATTCGGCTCTACCAGCAGGCTGAGGACCTGATCCTGGCCGATATGCCGAACGTCCCGATGTGGTTCGGCAAGGTGCAGGGCGCGCACTCGGCCACCGTCGGCAACGTGGCGATCGACGCCTTCTCCCGGATCCGGCTCGCCCAGGTCACCGTCAACCAGTAGACCCCGCACGACCGGAAAGGGCTGCCCGATGCTGCGCTACACCCTGCGCCGGCTACTGCTGACCGTCCCGGTGCTGATCGGTACCACGTTCCTGGTTTTCGCCATGGTGTTCGCGATTCCCGGCGACCCGATCCGGGCCCTGGCCGGCGACCGCCCCATGGCCGAGGGCACCTACCTGGAACTGCGGGACCGATACCACCTCGACGATCCGCTGCTGGTGCAATATGGCAAGTACATGTGGGGCCTGCTGCAGGGTGACTTCGGGCAGGACTTCAACGGCCGGGCGGTCGCCGAGATCATGGCGGAGCGGTTCCCGGTCACGATCAAACTGGCGCTGGTGGCCCTGGCCTTCGAAGTGCTCCTCGGGATAGCGGGCGGCGTGCTGGCCGCTATCCGGCGAAAATCGTTTCTCGACAGCCTGGTGCTGATCACCACGACCGCGATCGTGAGTATCCCGACCTTCGTCCTGGGATTCACCCTGCAGCTGGTGCTCGGCGTGCGGCTGGGCTGGTTCCCGATCGCCGGGCTGGCCGAGGGCTGGCGCAGCTACCTACTGCCGGGTTTCGTGCTCGGCGCGCTGTCACTGGCGTACGTCGCCCGGCTGACCCGCACCTCGCTGGTGGAGAACCTGCGGGCCGACTACGTCCGGACCGCAACGGCGAAGGGCGCCCGGCGCAGCCGGGTGGTCGGCATCCACGCCCTGCGCAACTCACTCATCCCGGTGGTCACCTTCCTGGGCGTCGACCTGGGCGCCCTGATGGGCGGTGCCATCGTCACCGAGGGCATCTTCAACCTGCCGGGCGTGGGACAACAGGTCTTCCTCAGCGTGCGCGCCCAGGAAGGTCCGGTGGTGGTCGGCATCGTGACCGCGCTGGTCCTGGTTTTCGTCCTCGCCAACCTCGCCGTGGACCTGCTCTACGGCCTACTCGATCCGAGGATCCGCTATGAGTGAGCACCCGACCCGCCGCCCCGCGGCCGCCACGGTGGAACAGGAACTCCCGGCACCGCCCGGCGCGGAGATGCCCGAGCGACGAGGCGGACTGTGGGCCGACGCCTGGCGGGAACTACGCCGTGATCCGGTCTTCCTGATCGCCGGCTTCGTCGTCCTGATCTTCGTGACCATGGCGGCTTTCCCCGGCCTGTTCACCCGCACCGATCCGCGCGCCTGCCAGCTGTCCCGGTCGTTGACTCCGCCGTCGTGGTCGCATCCGTTCGGATTCGACCTGCTCGGCTGCGACTACTACGCGCGGGTCGTCTATGGCGCGCGTGCCTCGATCGCGATCGGCATCCTGGTGATGATCGGCACGGTCGTCGTGGCGGTGCTGCTCGGCTCACTGGCCGGCTACTACCGGGGTCCGGTCGACACGATCATCTCGCGATTCACCGACGTCGTCTTCGGACTGCCCTTCATCCTCGGCGCGATCGTGCTGCTGGCCACCGTCGACAGCCGCGGCATCCTGGAGGTCGGGCTGGTGCTGGTGGCCCTGGGCTGGACCACGATGACCCGGCTGATGCGTTCGTCGGTGCTGTCGGTTCTCAACGCCGACCACATCAGCGCCGCCCGGGTTCTCGGTGCCTCCGACGCCCGGATCCTCGCCACCCATGTGCTGCCCAACGCGATCGCACCCGTGCTGGTGTACGCGACGATCTATGTCGGCATCATCATCGCCGCCGAGGCGACCCTCTCCTTCCTCGGTGTCGGCCTGCAGCTGCCGGCCATCTCCTGGGGCCTGATGATCTCCGATGCGCAGTACCGCATCGGGCAGGCGCCACACCTGCTGTTGTGGCCGGGGCTGTTCCTGAGCCTGACGGTACTCAGCTTCATCCTCATGGGCGACGCCCTGCGCGACGCTCTCGACCCGAAACTGCGATGAGGCGGACATGGATCTCGACTTCGAACTCCGGCCGCCGCAGGCGCCGGCCGGCCCGCTGCTGGCGGTGGAAGACCTGCACGTGGAGTTCCGCACCCGCGACGGCGTCGTCAACGCCGTCAACGGGGTCTCCTGGGAGGTTCACGCCGGCGAGACGTTCGCGCTGCTCGGCGAGTCCGGGTCCGGCAAGAGCGTGAGCGCCCAGGCGGTAATGGGCATCCTCGACACACCACCCGCCTACGTGACCCGCGGCGCCGTCAAATTCGCCGGTGAAGATGTGCTCGCCATGCCGGAGCAACGCCGTAGGCGGCTGCGTGGCCAACGGATCGCCATGGTGTTCCAGGATGCACTGACCGCGCTCAACCCGACGTTCACGGTCGGCTGGCAGATCGCCGAGATGCTGCGGATCCACCGCGGTAGCACCCGCTCCGAGGCCCGCCGGCGTGCCGTCGAGTTGCTCGACCGGGTGCACATCCCGGCGGCGGCGGACCGGTTGTCGGACTACCCCCACGAGTTCTCCGGTGGCATGCGGCAGCGCGTGATGATCGCGATGGCGCTGGCCCTGGACCCGGCGGTGCTCATCGCCGACGAACCCACCACCGCCCTCGACGTCACCGTCCAGGCCCAGATCCTCGAGCTGCTGGCCGATCTGCAGGCCGAGCAACAAATGGCACTGGTGCTGATCACGCACGACCTCGGAGTCGTGGCGGAGGTCGCCGACCGGATCGCCGTCATGTACGCCGGCCGCATCGTGGAGACGGCGCCAGCGGCACGTCTGTTCCGGCAGCCCGCGCATCCGTACACCGAGGGCCTGCTCGCCTCGGTGCCCCGTGTCTCATCCCAGGGCGGGCCGCTGGAGCCGATCGGCGGTGCCCCGCCGAATCTGGCCCGGATCCCCCCCGGCTGTGCGTTCCACCCCCGGTGTGGCTACCGGCGACCGGTGTGCCGAGCCGAGGAACCGCCGCTGTATCGCGTCGGCCCCGACCGGGGCAGCGCCTGCCATTTCTACCAGGAGGTGCTCGATGACCGTGGGTGAGTCGCCGATTCTGTCCGCGCGGGGCCTGGTCAAGCACTATCCGCTGATGCGGGGGGTGGTGTTCCGGACCCGCTATGGCGAGGTACGCGCGGTCGACGGCGTCGACCTCGATCTGGGTCGTGGCCGGACACTCGGCGTGGTCGGCGAATCGGGCTGCGGCAAGTCGACGATGGCGCGCCTGCTGACCCGGCTCGAGACGCCGACCGCCGGCGACATCACCTTCGACGGTGAGCGGCTGGCCGGGCTGTCGCGGGCCGGCGTGCGGCAGTTCCGCCGCCGGGTTCAGCTGATCTTCCAGGATCCGTATTCGTCGCTGGACCCGCGGCGGACGGTCGGCGACCTGGTAGCCGAACCGTTCCGGATCCACCGCGACGTGCTGCCCCGGCGCGACGTCCGCCCGCAGGTGCAGGAACTGCTGGAGGTGGTCGGACTCGATCCGGATCACCTCAACCGGTACCCGCACCAGTTCTCCGGCGGCCAGCGCCAGCGGATCTCGATCGCCCGGGCGCTGGCCCTGCGCCCGCAGGTCATCGTCTGCGACGAACCGGTCAGCGCCCTCGACGTGTCGGTTCAGGCCCAGGTGATCAATCTGCTGGCCAAGCTGCAAAAAGACTTCGGGCTGTCGTACGTCTTCATCGCCCACGATTTGTCGGTGGTGCGGCACATCTGCGACCGGGTGGCGGTCATGTACCTCGGCCGGGTGGTGGAGACCGGATCGGAGCAGGAGGTGTACGACCACCCTACGCACCCGTACACCCAGGCCCTGTTGTCGGCGGCTCCCGACCCGGACCCGGACCGCCGGCGGCCGCAACGCATCGTCTTGACCGGTGACGTGCCCAGTCCGGCAAACCCGCCGTCCGGCTGCCGCTTCCGCACCCGATGCTGGAAATCGCAACAGCGGTGCACCGACGAGGACCCCGCCCTGAAACGCCGGGCCCGGCCGCACGCTGACGCCTGCCATTTCTCCGCGGAACAGATGGTGGCCGATGCCGGTTGACGCCCGACCTCACCACGGCGACAACGCGGGCACGGCGGCAGCGCCTGCGGCCAGTTCCACGACGAAGCGGGCGCCACCGCACGGCCCGTCCTCCACCCAGACCCGTCCGTCGTGCCGGCGTACCTCCTCGGCGACCAGCGCCAAGCCCAGCCCGCTGCCGGCGGAGCGGTGCGGCGCGAGGCGGCAGAACCGCTCGAAGATCTCCTCGCGGCGCTCGGCCGGGATACCCGGGCCGGCGTCGTCGATGAGAAGTCGTACGGTACCGGGCCGATGCTCGACGCTCACCCGCCGCACCCCGCCGCCATGGCGCTCGGCATTGTCGACGAGGTTCGCCACGACCCGTTCGAGACGCCGCCGATCTCCGGTGACCACCCCGGCCCCGGCCGGCACTACCGACACCGGCCGGCCGGCGACCCGGTCGGCGACCCGAGCCAGGTCAGCGACAGCGATCGGCTCGGCGCGAAGCGTCGTACCATCCCCGGTGGACACCTCCAGCAGATCGATGACGGTGGTACGGAACCGGCGCACCTCCTCGACGAGCAGGTCGAGGATCTCCCGGTCGAGCGGTGTCAGCGCGTCCCGCCGGGCATGGAGCAACTCGGCCGCGTTGACGATCGTGGTAAGCGGCGTGCGCAGTTCGTGACTCACATTGGCGGCGAAGCGGGTGTCGGCCTCGACGCGACGACGCAGGTCGGCCACCGTCCGGTTGAAGGCGTCGGCAATGGTGCCCAGTTCGCTGCCGTGACCGGGGGCCATCCGCACGCTCAGATCACCGCCGGCGACCGCAGCCGCGGCGCCGGTCAACGCCGCCACCGGCCGCAGCGCCGAACGCGCCGCCCAGCGCCCGAGGACCACCCCGACCGCGGTTGTCACTGTGCCCGCGAGGAGCAGCACCAGCACCACGACCTGCATGGTGTCGGCGATGTCGCGCAGGGGGGAAGACCTCCACGTACCCGGCGGCCCCGCCGGCCAGTGGACGCACCGCGACCAGTGACGGGCCTGCCGCCAGCTGGACCCGGCGGGTGGCCCGCTGCCCGTCGAGCGCGGCCGCCCGCAGGTCCGCCGGCAGGTCGGCGGCGTCCGCGGTGACCCGGCTGGCGTACCAGCGTCCGTCCGTTGCCACCAGGGAATACGAGGGAATAGGCCGGTCTAGGCTGCGGAGCGTGTCAGCGACCCCGGACGGCGCGTCCCGCAGCACCTGCCCGACGATCCGGGAGTTGATCTCCACCTGGCGCTCGGTGGTGCGGGCCCGTTGGTCCATCATGACCGGATAAACCAGTACCGCGGTGCTGATGCCAAGAACGACGGCCAGCAGCAGACCACCGACCGCGAACATCACCCCGACCCGGGCGTGCAGACTCCGGGCACCGTGCCCGGTCATGGCTGCAGCTTGTACCCGAGCCCCCGGACCGTAACCAGATGCCGGGGGTGCGACGGGTCGCGCTCCACCTTGGCCCGCAGGCGACGGATGTGCACGTCGACGAGCCTGCCGTCACCGAGGAATTCATAGCCCCAGACCTCACGGAGCAACTCGTCACGGCCCACCACCTCGCCCGGCCGTTCGGCCAGCGCGACGATCAGCCGGAACTCCGTGCGGGTCAGCGACACCGGTGAGCCGTCGCAACGGACAACCGCCTCGGCCGGCATTATCTCCATCGGTCCGACCGACACCACCGCCGGATGCGTCCGCCGCACGGCCTCGCAACGCCGCAGCAGAGCCCGGATCCGGGCGGCCAGCACCTTGGCTACGAACGGCTTGACTATGTAGTCGTCCGCGCCCGACTCGAGACCGGCGACCATGTCATGGCTGTCCGCGCGGGCCGTAAGAACGATGATCGGCACCTCGCTGAGGGTTCGTACCCGGCGGCAAACCTCGAGACCGTCGAGATCGGGCAGCATCAGGTCGAGCAGCATGACCGCCACCGGCTCGCGGGGCAACAGCTCAAGGGCCTGCCGCCCCTCCCCCGCGACGCTGAGCCGAAAACCTTCCTCACTCAATGCGATAGCGAGCACCCGTTGCACTGCCGGGTCGTCCTCGACCAGAAGCACCCGCCGATCGCACTCGCCGTGCATCGTCCGTCTCCTCTCACCCAGCGTTCTCACCGAGAGTTGTCAATGGATGTCGCGGCGTGCCGGCAGACCGATGTCGATGTCATGACATCTGCTCCGCGGCGTTTGCCGTGCAAGCTCACGGGGATCGACATCGATCGGCGGCAACGATCACGACTCATCGACGGAGGTCGGCGATGTTTTCCTTCCCCTTTCCCGACGGCGCGTCGGCGTGGCAGCCACCCATCACCCACCCGACCGAGTCGGTGCCCGACGACGCGCTCGCGGTCGAGGTGGCCGAACGCCTCGCCGAGGAACTGTTCCTGAACGGCCAGCACATCATCGTGGAGGTCCAGCAATCCGTCGTCATCCTCGAAGGAAACGTGCAGTCCGAGCACGTCCGGCGACGCGCCCACGAGATCGTCTGGGGCACGGCGGGCGTCTTCGACGTGTGCAACCGGCTCACCGTCTGACCACAGTCACCGCTCGGCCAAGGCACCGCCGTCATGCAAACGTCACAGGTCCGCGCGGCAGCCGCCGCATCTCGGACCGAGCATGGGTACGGGGCGTCGGAACATCGATAGGGGGAAACGCGTGCAGCCGCTGCCGGACGGACACTTCGTCGCCAAGGTTCGCGGCCGCGATTCCAGCGTCCGGGAGAGCGACTACCAGCTGGCGCTGGCGGTTGTGCTCGAGCTGATGCAAGACGCCCGGACCCGCCGGGAACCGGTGCGCGTCAGTGCACAGAACGACGTCGTAATCCTCACCGGAACGGTGGGTTCCTGGGATGCGCGGCCACCCGCCGCAAAGCGCAGCATGTCACCCGCGGAGGTCGCGGTCGTACTCAGTCTGTGGCTGGTCCTGCCGTGGCTGGTCATCACCACCGCGATTCCGGCAGTGCCGGCGGTTCTCGCCGCGGTGTCCTGCACCAGCACCGTGCTGTTGGTCAGATACCTCCGTTCGAGGTTCTGAACACGCCAGCTTCTCGCCGCCGACAGCGACCGCGGCGAGCTGGGCGGTCGGTCCCGGCGGCTACGCCACCACCAGGCGGTTAGAAACGTCGCGGACCGCAGGCACTGCCCAGACGACCCGGTGGGCGAAGGTACGGGCACGGTCCGAGGCAACGACACCCTCGAGCACCACCACGCCGTTCTGTGCCTGCACGGCGATCTCGTACGTATCTCCGGCGAGCGCTTCCACGAGGCAGTGAGCGGCATGCACGGCCAGGTCAACATCCGCAGGTGTCGGCGACGCGGCGAACCCGCGGTCTGGCTCACCTGGCGAGCCGGAAGTGAACGGCGTCATCATGCAACCTCCATATGCCATGTCGTCCCCCAGAACCGCCCACTGGGCGCACGAGGTTCACAACTGCTCAGCATTGACAGCGCATGTGGCGGCGACTCCGCGATGTCATGGCATTTCGATGACGGCGGGCATGGCACGGCTGCGCCGGGTTACCGGAAAGGTTGAGCGCCCACGGAGGTGATTCCGATGCACCGTACGAGATCTTTCTCAGGATGGTTGCCGCTCACCGCATCGATCCTGTGCCTCGCCGCAGGGGGTTGCACCACCGCGGATGACGGCAGGACGACCGGAACCGGCCCAGCGAGACCGCAGGCGGCAAGCGCCACACCGCTGCCGAGCCTGCCCCCGCACCGGGTTGGCGACCAGGTGACAATAACCGCCGCGGTGACCGCCGTTTTGACCACTCAGCTGTTCGTGATCGAAGATGCCGACCTTCCGGAACGGGGATTGCTCGTACTCGGCGGGCCGGTCAGCGGCCTCCACGACCGCAGTCTGGTCACGGTCCAGGGCACGATCCAGCGGTTCGAGCTCGAGCGTCTGGCCGAGCCTTACCAGCTGCCGGCTGACGGTGATTTCGCACGCTTCGAAGGTCGCAAGGTCCTGCTGGCAGAATCCGTGCGTTCGTGGGCGTGAACCACCGGCAACTACTCATGTGGAGTGTTCGCCGTCGGGGTGGACCACATCGACATAGAAGGCGTCGGCGGCCAAGCCGACCCGGAACGGCAGGCGGTCGGTGCCGGCCGGCAAGGTCACGGTGAGACGGGCGGTGCCGGCGGCTGCCGGGGCGGCACGCAGTTCCCGGACAGCTGGCAGTCCGGGTCGGAGGTGACGCTCGGCACCGCCGCGGATGTGCTCGAGCCGTATACCCAACGCCGGTGCACCGGCGTTGCCCGCCGGGCGATAAGCGACGCGGTAGCCGGGAAGACCGCCGCTGAAATGCAGGACGATCCGGTCGAATCCACTGTGCTGCTCAACGCCGACGCCGGCCAGGTCGGCGGGCTCGGCCCCGGTGGCGGCGCCCACGCCGTAGCGCAGATCGGTCCGCCACTCAGGGCCGGCCGGTGCCGCGCCGGGCACCGGCTGGCCGCATCCCGCCAAGGTAACGACGAGGACGGCCGTCACGAAAGTCCGGCCGGCTCGGTGCGAGCTTTGCCTCCAGCTAAGCACAACCCGCAAGGTAGTACCGGAACCCAGCGGAGGCGCCACGGTCGTACGTCGATCGTGTGACAGCCGGATCGCGGAACGTCGATCAGGCGGCGGTCAGCCCATCGCGGTGAGCAGGTCCCGGCAGGCCTGTTCGCAGGACCGGCACGCGTCGGCGCAGATCCGGCAGTGCTCATGGTGGCCGGCGTGCCGGCCGCACTCGTCACCGCACGACTTGCATGCCGTCACGCACGCCTCTAGCAGCGCACGGCTGAGGTTGGCGTCGTAGCCGGTGTGGCGCGACAGCACCCGAGCGGTGGCGGCGCAGACGTCGGCGCAGTCCAGGTTCGTACGGATGCACTTGGTCAGCTCGCCCACGGTGTCCTCGCTCAGGCACGCGTCGGCACAGGCAGTGCACGCCCCACCGCACGCGATCAGCGCGTCGATGGCCGCAGCAAGCTTCTGCCGGTCGAGGTTGATGGACTTGGGGTAGGTCTCCAGCATGGGCATCGTCGTACTCGTCAAGGTTTGCGGAGACACGATGACTCCTCTCGTCTGTTCCCGTTGAAACCGCCTACCCGCCGTCCCACCGGCTAACCGCACGAATATCACGACCAGAAGGCCTTGGCGCGAGAAGGCGGCCGGAAAGCGGCACAGCGGCCAGCTCGTCATGCGAATGTCATAAAACAGTGCAGGCGATGCCGTATGGGACCGGCAGGATCGGGTTCAGGGAGTAGCCCTCCCGGTTCCGGCGCGGGAGGCGAATCGCCGACACCCTCCCGCGCCGACGACCCTCCCGGTTCAGGTCACGACCAATTCCGCACCTCGTCGGCGACGAGCATCCGGTCGAATCCGGTATAGACCGCAGTGTCGGCTGGACGACTCCGCAACGTGACGCGTCCGAGATCGAACAACTGCACCCGTCCGCGCACGGTGACCAGGTCGTGCACGTCGAGGTCGACTCCGTCGCCGGCCAACACCATCAATCCGACCTTCGGCAGATCCGCGTCCTTGACCACGAACGTCTCTGTGGTGATCGGCTTCGCGACAATCGCCGTGACGACGAGTTCCGCACCGAGCCGGCTTCGGCTTATCGTGTCGTTCGCCGCCGGCCGCGACGGGCGCGGCTCGACGGCTTCGACCGGGCCGAGAAGGCCGCAGCCGGCCGTCGCCGCCACCAAGATCACTAGCATCAGGAACCGACGCCACGACCGGCGAACCCGTACTGACATCCTGATCACCAGCTCTGTGGAGAAGACCGGACGGACGACGAACCCGTCCACCGACGTCTCGAAGCTACGACCGCGATCCCGCGCACCGTGCACAGCTTCGTGTCGATCCGATGACCGCACGGACCTGTCATCGGAGTGCGCGATCTTCGACCCGCTATCGTCACGAACGTTGGGAAATGTAGGCAGCGTATTGACTGCATCGCGGCATGACGCTGCCTGGCTGGAAGGACCAGCGATGACTCTCACCATCAACACGCACCGGCTCCCCGAGCCCACGATGGCGATCGCGATCGAGCCGCAGGGCGCGATCGGAGCGGAGGCCGACGCTGAACTGCTTCAAGACCGGTTCATCATGGTCCTGGCGGCCACGCATCCGGAGCGCATCGTGCTGGACCTCAGTGCGGTGCCGTCCATCTCGGAAGCCGGCATCGGCGCCCTGGTCAATGGTTTTGACCTTGCGGCCGCCAGCGACGCGAGTGTGACGGTGGTCCAACCCGAACGACAGGTGCGCGAGCAGCTCCAGCGCCGTGGTCTCGATGTTCTCGTCGACCACGACCGTTCGCGGAAGGTGTAGTGGTGCACGCTTTCACCGACGGTGCACCGCGAACCCGAGTCCGACGACCGACCTGACGACGCCGGCCAGAGCGGCGAAGTCGACGGGTTTCTGAGCGTAGCCCTGCACCGGCAGCCCCCGGGACCGGACGATTTGCTCGGCCGCCGGGGAGTCGACGAGCAGAATGACCGGGACATGGACGGTGGCGGCGTCGGTTCGCAGGCGTTCGAGGACCACGTCGCCGCCGTCTCTGGGCAGGTGCGGATCCAGGAGCACAACGTCGGGAGTTCCCACGCCACCGTACGGCGGAACCCCGTCGAGATAGGCCAGGGCTGTGCGCGCGTCGGGAGCGGTATACACCCGGTTGACGACCTTGTGCGTTGCCAGATCCTCGCGCATCAGCAGCTGATCGACGGGGTCGTCCTGGACGACCAGGAAATTCACCGACCGGAAGTGATGCAAGCCTCTACCTCCCGGCAACAGGTGCACTACTGCACATGATCGGCCATGGTAGTGCCCGCCGCTATCCGATCGCCAGCCGCCATTCGGCGTCGGTGAGTTCGCCGGCCGACTCGACCACGGCGTTGACCAGAGCCGTCAGCGCGTAGGGCCTGATCAGCGGCGTGTCCTTGACGAGCGCGGCGATCGCGTCGCGGCGGCGATCCATCGCGGCGCTGACCAGTTCCCGGCCGGCCGGCGTCAGCGTGATCCACGCGGCTCGCCGGTCGGTGGCGCGTTCCTCCCGGGCGACCAACCCTTTCCCTACCAGCCGGTTGCACATCCGGGTCGCCGTCGACGACGTCACCGACAACTCCAGCGCGAGGTCGCCGACCCGCTGCGGTCCCCGCGACACCAGCAACACCAGCATCCGGAACTGCGGCAGCGTGACCTCCTCATCCAGGTCGGCCAGCGAGCTCGCGGCCATGGCCACCAAAACCCGGCTCAGCGCGAGCAGCGCACCGGTCACCTCAGCCTCAGCGGCACCGTGGGTCGTCTGCGCAGTCACGCGCCTACTTTGACATGTCTCCGGGCAAGTTCCGTCATACAGCCGTCATAAAACCACGGGGTACGCCGTATCCGCGCCGGATCGCTCAGCGGCGCATAAGCCGGAACGTCGCCAGCCCGCCAAGCGCCAACGTCCCGATCAGCAACGACCACAGGACCAGCGGGCTCACCGGCGGACCGTTACCAGCGTTGGCGCTGGCCAGGCCCATCGCCGACAGGTCCTCCGCCGGCGGCATCGCGGCCGGAGGCAGCCTGCCGTACTCCACCAGACCCGTGCTCTCCAACAGCTTCATGTGATTCAGCACAAACCGGTTGGCATCATCGGCCAGCTTGCGGATCACCGGATTACGTGTCGCCGACCGCACCGCCCCGATCACCGGGAAGATCTTGCCGTGCGCAGCCCGCAGCCGCGCCACGAAGATCAGATCGAACTGGACGCCCTTGGCGTTCTGCATCTCCTTGAGCCAGCCCTGCTGCTGCGCGGTCGGGTCAGCGGGAATGGTCGCGCCCAGCCGGTTGGCCGCCACCGTGACCAGTTCGTCCAGCTCGACGTGCTGATTGGCGATCTCACGGCCGATCTCACGGACCCGAGCGCTGTCACCCTTCTCGGCCGCCATCTGCCCGGCCGGCATCTCCCACAGACCGGCCAGCCGCACACCGTTGAGCAACGCCACGTCCGCGGCATTCAACTGAGTCGGAACCGATGGCGCCGCGGCCGCCGGTGCAGCCAGCACGCCGAGCACGACCAGCGCGCCGGTCACGACCAGTCCCGCGCGGCGGACAAGGGACAGATAAAACATGCGAACCTCCGGTGGCGGGCAGCCCATCGTCAACCGGTACGGGCATCGATCGAGAAAGGTTCACAGATACATAGAATCGTTTGCGCCGGACGCCGGCATCCAGACCGAGCCGGGCACTGAAGCTTCATCGATTGGCTGGTCAGCCACGGAATTTGCAGCCATCCACGCGCACCGCACAACCGCCCCCGTTTATGACAGTTGTGTGACACCTGTCATTCACCCGCGCGAGGGGTCGAGCACCCTACGCCGGACGGCCGTCGAAGTCGACCACCGTGCCGCGCACCGTGAGACAGTTGGCCACGTCGAAAACCGCAGGCACGGTCCATGCCCGACGACCGGCGTCCCTGCGTTGCTCTGCCGAATCGACATCGCCGAGCAGGACGATGACCCGGTTCTGCACCAGCACCTCCAGCCGGCGGCCGGTGACCCGCGGGTCCCGGCGCAAGGCCACCACGGCCCGCTCAGCGATCCACTCGTCCTCGCCGAGCGAGCAGTCGGCAACCCAGGCCGCGCTGTCGCGGCCCGGGTCGGTCAGCCAGTCCGGCAGGTCACCGTCGAACCACTCCTCGGGAACGCCCGACGACGTCGACATGGTCATTCCTCCCTGGCCGGGCCCGCGCCCGGTTCGATCATTCCGGCGCCGCCGTCGACAGCCCCACGTTCTCGATGTCGAAGACGCCATCGGCCCGAGCCAGGCTCAGCGTCCGGCGCACCCGGGCGGAAGGGCTCCGCAACGTGAGCCTGCCGTCCGAACGCAGCATGTCCCGATGCGCGTCGAGCAGTACCACAATCGCGGCCGCATCCAGTCGCACGCACTTCGCCAGGTCCACCACCAGGCGCCCCGGCCGGGCGGCAACCGCATCGGCGATGAGCCGGCGCCACGTCTCGACGGCAGCACCCTCGAACGGACCGGTTACGACGACCACCGCTTCCGGGACCGCGGCATCCGCCACGTCGCCTCCTTGACGCCTCGAGTTGAGGCTTCAGGCTCGCGAACACATGTGGCGGGAGGTCCGCAGCCACACGACATTTCAATGACAACCCGGGCCGGAACCGGTAGCCACTACCTTCGGGGCGCGGGGGACGGAGACGGCAGTCCGCGCAGCGCCTGCCGACGATCACCGAACACAGGGAAGACCGCGTTCAGTCCGGTGGCCGCCAGTGTCCGTCGCACCGCGGCGGATGGTGCCACCAGGCACACGCGGCATCCACGGCGGTCGGCCAGGTGGTGGGCGCGGACCAGCATCGTCAGTGCCGCGCGGTCGATCAAGCTCACGTCCGCCAAGTCGACGAGAACGTCGCAGCCGCGTTCCGAACCGGCGCTCACACCGTCCCACAGCGGCTCAGCCACCTCCCGGTCGATGTCACCGTGCAGCTCCACCACTGGCGCTGCCTGATGTGCCGGCGTGACGACCTGAACGGCCTCGAGGTCGCCGCCGGTCAGATACGTGCCCTCCACGTCCGTCCTCCTGCCTGCCGACCCTGGTTCCTCGATGGTCTGGCGGCAGCATGGCGAACATCCGGCGCGAAGATGACGCCTCCATGACGGCTGACGTCGTCCTTCCGGTCAGCTTGCCCGCTCAAGTTCCGTCGACAGCTGCACCATGGCGGTGCGCGCCTCCTCGGCACGAGCGTGAAGTTGATTCAGCAGCACATCGGCATTGCCGGAGTCGCGTCGCTGCGCCCGGTCCTCCACATCCGCGCAAACAGCGGCGAGGCGATTCGCGCCAAGAGTGGACGAGGAGCCCTTCAACCCGTGCGCCAGCCGGGCCAGGCCGCGGCTGTCACCGCTGGCCACGGCTCGATCCATCCGGTCAAGGGTGTCCGGCAGACGATCGGCGAAATTGTGCAGCAGTTCGGCGACGCGGTGACCGTCGTCGCCGGCCAAGGCAGTGAGGTCGTCGATGCAGGCCCGGATACTGTCGGTCTCGGAACCTGCGATTGCCTCAGCGCGGCGCCCCAGAGCCAGTGCCTGGGTCGCGGCCCACACATCCGAGTGCGCCGCCGCCGCAGCCAGCACGGCGTCGAGGTCAGCCTCACGGATCGGCTTGGCCAGAAAGCCGTCCATACCCGCACGGCGACTCGCCGTCCGGTCATCCACCATGGCGTTGGCGGTCAGCGCGACGATGTGCGGAGCGCCGTGCGCCGGTGGTTCCTTGCGGATCAGCTTGGTGGCCGCCAGACCGTCCAGCACCGGCATCTGCACGTCCATGAGCACCAGATCAAAACGAGTACGCCGGACCGCCGTGACCGCAGCGGCGCCGTCCGCCACCAGCTCGACCCGATGGCCACGCCGTTCCAGCAGCAACTGCACGACCCGCTGATTCACCGGATTGTCCTCAGCGACCAGCACGTGCAGCGAGCGACCGACCGGCAGGACGACATGCGGCCGTACCGGAACCAGCGTGCCCGACTCGGCCACGCCCAGCCGTAGCGTCACCGTGAAGGTGGAGCCCTGACCGGGCTCGCTGGCCACCTTGATCCCCCCGTCCATCGCCGCGGCCAGGCGCTGACTGATCACCAGACCGAGACCGCTACCTCCGTAGCCGCGCGCCACGGACGCGTCCACCTGACTGAACGGCAGGAACAGCCGGTCCAGCCGGTCCGGCGGGATACCGATGCCGGTGTCACGGACCGCCACCCGAAGCAGCCAGCAGCCGGCACCCGCGCCAGCCGGGTCCCGCACCGCCGAAACGGTGACCGTGATGGCACCGTGCTCGGTGAACTTGACCGCGTTGCCGATCAGGTTGACCAAGATCTGGCGTAGCCGCGTCTCGTCGCCGACCACCGTCTCGGGGCAGCCGGCGTCGAGGTGACAGGACACGTGCAAACCTTTCGCGTCCGCGGTGAGAGCCACCAAGTTGACCGCCTGCTGAACACAGGAGCTCAGCGCAAACGGTCGCTGCTCCAGGGCGAGTTCACCGGCCTCGATCTTGGAGAAGTCCAGCACGTCGTTGATGATCACCAACAATGATTCGCCGCTGGCGTGCACGGTCTCGACCAATTCCCGCTGCCGCATGTCGAGCTCGGTATCCAGCAGCAGACCGGTCATGCCGATCACAGCGTTCATCGGGGTACGGATCTCGTGGCTCATGGTGGCCAGGAACGCCGACTTGGCGGCGCCCGCCGCTACCGCCTCGTCGCGGGCGGCGACCATCGCCGTCATCGACGCGTTCACGGCCTGCGCCATCAGTGCCAGTTCCCTCGGACCGCTCACCTGGGCGCGACGGCTGAGGTCACCCTCGGCCACCCGGTGCGCCGCCGCGGTGACCCGCCGGGCCGGTGCGGTGATCCGCCGGGTGATCCACCGGCCGCACAGCGCGACCAGCCCTGCGGTGGTCAACGACACCACGAGGATGAGCTGCCGGGTACGTTTGGCGCTCGCATCGCCCTCGGCTACCAGCTCGGCCAGGCGGCCTTCCTCCTCGGTCTGCATGGCACGAACCAGGTTCTCGATATCGTCCAGGTCCGCCGAGACCTCCCCCTTCGCACGGCGCTCGACCGCTTTGTCGTACTGCGCCAGCCGGGCCTGCAGCAAAGGCTGCAGGCGATCGAGGATCTGCTGGTGATCCGCATTCTGCCGAATGTCCGCGCGGACCACTGCCACCTGGGCGAGCACCGCAGCCGAGGCGTTGCGCAACGCCTGTGCCCAGGTCTGGCTGCCCGCTTTCTGGAACCCGCGGGCCGCTCGGTCCAGCCCGTTCACCGCGTCGCGGAGCCGGCCGATCTCGCCCAGCAGCTGGTGCGACTGCTGCAACGGAACCCGGCCGTCAATCAGAGTGCCAATACGCACGTACGCGCTGGTGCCGACGACCGCCAAAGCGAGCAGAGCGAGCAAAAACCCGACCGTCAGCATCCGCCCGACAGTCCACGAAGAGAGCCGCCGATCGGCGATCCCGTCACCGGACTCCGCCACAACTACTACTCTAGGTAACGGTCGAGGAGGATACGGTGACTTCTGTGCTGGTGGTCGACGACGATCCCACCATGCTGGAGATCGTCGAGACGGTGCTGCGCTCAGGCGGTCTCGACGTGTGCACCACCAGCACCGGCCGGGACGGCCTGCGCGCCGCCCACGAGCAACCACCGGACTGCGCGGTGCTCGACGTCACCATGCCGGACATGACCGGACTGGAGCTGTGCCGGGCACTCCGCGACGACGCCGACACCGCCGACATCCCGATCATCCTGCTCACCGGCCGCGGCCAGTGGCTGGACGTGGCAACCGGTTTCGACGCAGGCGCCGACGACTACCTGGTCAAGCCGTTCACCGCGCAGGACCTGCTGGCCCGGGTCGACGCGCTGACCGGAGCAGGCCGAGCCTGACGCCGCCTACCTCGGCAGCCACACCGTGAGAAACGGCGTGCCATCCACACTCTCCACGCCGACCGCACCGCCGTGCCGCCCGACCACCGCCCGCGCCAGCATGAGCGCTGTGGCGTTGCTGCCGGAGTCCGCGGCGGTGAAAAGCCGATCGGTGGCCAGCCTTCCCGGCAGCCGCAGCGCGATCCGCCACCGGTCATCGACGGCCTCGACCACCATCTCCTCGTCCGTCCCGCCGATCGCCCGCACCGCCGCGGTCAGCCGGCGAAAAACCTGACCCAGCCGGGCTCGGTCGCCGGTGACCAAGCCCTGCGGCGGTCGCGCGGCAACCACCACGCCGCTGCCGGCAGCGGCCTCCGCGAGCAGTGCAGGCAGATCGAACTCCTGACGCTCCAGCGCAACCGCACCACTCTCGATCCCACCGATCATCGCGATCTCCGTGGTGACCTCCTCGATGCGGTGCAGCTTCCGGGCAATCATGGGCAGCGCCGGATCAGCCCCATCGTCCTCGGACAGCAGATCAACCATCGCCAACGCCGCGGTCAACGGCGTACGCAGGTCGTGCAGAAGCGCCGAAACCAGCTCAGTCTTGCTGGCCACCAACTCAGCCAGCGCCCGGTTGTGCTGGCGCAACCGGCGACGGACCAAAACCTCGCCGGTCCGGTCGCCGATGACCGCGGCCAGCAGCCGGTGATCGTCGGACGGCAGGGCGTGCCAGCGGGCCTCCACCACGCGGTCGCCGGGCAACGTGCATCGGCACCGCCGCCCATACGCTCCGTGGCGAGCGGCCCAGAACTGCGCCGCCGCCGCGTACGGCTGCCGTGTCTCGACCGCCGCGACCGGCTCTCCCACCAGATCGTCAGTCGTTGCGGCGAACAGCAGACGGAATTCCCGGTTGACCGTGACCACCACGTCGTCGGCGACGATGAGCACGCCCGTGTCGACGCAATACGCCAGGGCTTCCGCAGCCGGCGGCACAGCGAAGAGGTGACGGGTCATCGCCGCCAGAATACGTCCCGGAGACTCGGCGACGCCGGTGTTCGGGCGGCCGCACCGCTGGAACCGCACCCGTAGCGTTGCCGCACGTGCCGTTTAGGACCTCGACACGGTGGTAGGTCCGAGCGCGGCAGGCGATCCGTGCCGACCGGACCGGAAATCACTGGGAGGACTCATGCGAACGCAGCTCACGGTCTGCCTGGTGTTTCTGGTGGTTGCCATCACGTACCTCATCGCGCTCGGCCTGCTACACCGGTGACCTCAGTGTGTTTGCCCGCCGCCCGGGCAGCTCTGCTGAAGGAGAAGGCGTTGTCACAGACGACGCGACTCCAGCACGTCGGCGGAGACTGCTACGGCCGTGAGCGCAAGGGGCACGGCCGGCAGACCCACCAGCACTGCAGAGACGGGTGCCACCAGCCACAGCAGAACCAGCATCACGAGAACCAACCATCGGGGATACGGCCGCCTACTGCGGACCGGCGGCGGTGACACGTTCAGGAGCCGACCGACGATCTGCTCGAAATCGTCGGCTGAGTGCCCGTCCTTCCGTTTGCCGGGACCACGCAGGGCGTTGCAAAGATCGCGCTCGCCCGGCAGCGAGCGTACGAGGTCAGCGGCCGCATCGACGGCCGCCCACGAGCGCAGCACACCGGTAAGGACGACGACGTCGTTCTGCACGCTTACCCGGATCGGTTCGCACCTGGTGCGCTCGTCGGCGATCAGCTCCAGCACCACGGACAGTGCGAACTGCAACTCCGGCGTGGCAACAACTGGATCGCGCCGGCGCTGCGCGGTGATGAACTCGTCGTCCGGCAGGGGCTGCACGGTGTTTCCCTTCCCACGGTCCGGATCAACCCTGTACGGTGTCCACTGCCTGTCCCTCAACGATCTCAAAGACATGATCCAGACGGGCAAGGCGCAAAATACGCCGGACCCGCGCCGAAGGCCCACACAGCTCCATTCGTCCGCCGTCACTGATCATCTGACGGTGCGCGCACAGCAGCACCCCGATGGCGGTCGCATCAATCAGCGGGCTGTCCCGCAGGTCGACAGTCAATCGTTGCGGACGTTGCGCAACCGCATCGCTTATGACTCGTTCCCATCGATAGACGGCGACGCCGTCGAACGACTCGGTGACGACCACGACCGCTGCCACTTCGCGCCGGTCCGACATCCCCGCCTCCTCAATCGACCCCTCGCGGCAAACACTCGCGCAGCGGTGTGGCGGCGACTCCACGGGCTCGTGACGGTTCCGTAACCTCTTCGCCGACGCGACAGGTGAACCTGTCTGCCCTCAGGGACCGCCGGACCACAAGCCGTACTCAGCATTGGGTTTCAGCAGCGGTCGGCCCTGGCCGGCACGATACGCTTCCAGCTGCGCGCAACAGGCGAAACCCAGCAGGAGCGCTACCCCGCTGGCATTCGCCCACAGCAGCAGCGCCACCATGGCCGCCAGCGCACCGTAAATTTCGCTGAACGACAGAGCGCTGTTGACATAAGCCGCCAGCATTGCCGATAGGGCAAGCCAGAGCAGCGTGCTCAAGATGGCACCGGGCAGCAACCACGGCAACGACGGCTGGCGTCGATAGGGCAGGTGGCGCAACAACAGCGTGATGCCGGTCAACGTAAGCGCTACCGCGAACGGCCAGTACAGGACAGACCACACGGCTTCGACCGGCGATTCCCAGCCGTAGGCTCGCTGCAACGACTCGCTCACCGCCGGGCCCCCTACGACCAGGACGAACCCGGCGAGCGTGGGCAGCCCGGCCACCAGCGCCAGGACACCGGCACGTCCATACTTGGACGATGCCGCACGGTCACGCCGGATACCGTAGATCCGGTTGGCACCCCGCTCGATCTGGCCCATGGCCGACACCATGGCCACCATCCCCGCCGTGAGCCCGAAGGCAAGCGCAACCTCTCCCGTATCGCCCCGGTGATCCTCGAGCAACAACAGCCGCACCAACGAATCGCTGCGCGTTTGCGGGCGTGGATGCCTGGTGCGCGTTGTCGCGGGGTTCTTCCCCCGGCAAAGGCCATATCATCATGGTTCTGGTCCGTTCAGATTCGGTTACGGCTTTCGCGAGGCGTATCGCCGGCATCGGACCGCGGCGTGGTGAGCGGTATTCACGCCGGGCGAACAGGCAAAGCCACCACCAGCTCCCTGTACACGATGCCGGTATAAGGAGTTCCCCGCTCACACGACGACGAACGCGCAACGCCGTGACAGTTTCATGACCGCGGTGAGCTGACGCGCTGGAAGTCACGGCGTGGACAGGACCACTGCTTGACGCCGATAAATCCGGCCGCGGTGTTCGGTATTGATCAGCCGGCGCTGCCTGTGCCGCGGTCGTCCTCGGCCTGGGCATCGACGGGAACGACGCTGATCCGGTTACAGACATCCGACACGCCGGGTACTGCCCAAGCAAGGCCCCGGGCCACCGTCCGCGCGTCCGCGGTGTCCACCTCGCCCAAAAGGATCACGACGCCGTTCTGAACATGAATCTCGAGATACCTTCCCCGGACCTGGGGATTCTGCTTGATCGATACGGCGAGCCGGTCCGCGATCAGTTCGTCGGCCAGGGTCCTCGCATCAGCCCCATCCAGCGGGCCCACGCCGGACCAGTCGTCCGGGACCTCGGGTAGCGGACACATGACATCGCCTCCGTACACCGTCAGCCCGATCATCCCCAGTGTCGCGGCGCAAGGTGGCGACCCGCCCTCGGCCTCATGACAGTCGCGTGACGGCGGTGAGCGACATCAATCCTCACGCGACGAATCACTCCGGCCGCACAACCGTGGCGTATGAGCCCGAAGCCAGCAGGAACCTACCCGGGACCGAGCCATCCGGAGTCACCAGATGGTTCACCGCGCCGTTCAGCGTGTCCACATCGACGTCGGTCACCCGGGCGATCTGTTCGCCGGCTGCGGTGAGCAAACGCTTGCCGATGAGCTGGTGGTCGCTGCGTAGCAGCTCTGCTGCGCGCCCGTCCGCCGGCCCCACCGACCAGCGAGACCGCACCATGACGGCGTGCGGGCTGAAACTCGTCACATCCTCCCAATGCACGACATCACCGGCCGGGCCGTCGACGCACAGCGCGACAACTCGTGTCGTCCGTGGATCCGCCACCAGGTTGACGACCCTGCCGAGCTCGGACGTCCAACCTGCTGTCAGCACCCGCCGGTGCATTACCGCGGAGAAAAGCATCATCAAATTTCTGTTCGTCGGCTCAGGCCGAAACGGTTCGATCGGCACTTCAGCCTGACCGGGCCCTGCCGCAAACAACATTCAGTCTTGCCACAATTACATGACATTCCTCATCAGCATCGGCTGTTGTTCTGGAGTGCCCCGTGTACCGGTGTCACCACCGAAGAGGCCACGCTGTTGCGAGGTCGTCATGAATCCGCCGTGAATCCGACACGGTCAGCTGGCACCGTGGCCCGTGGTGCCGCGGCTGGATAGCACTGAGTCCCGTCGCCTGCAGAGACACCCGGCCGCGGCATCGTAAGCCTTCTGCCCCAGAATCAAGCTCCGCCCCGCCAGGAGGGCGTCTCAGCCCGGTCCTATCAGACTGGCGTAGTCACCAGCGCGAAGCGGTCCGCGCGACAACGTGCCGTCCGCACGGGGAACCTCCAACCGTTGGTTGTCGCGGGTGAACACGACGGAGTCGACATCAGCGCGAGCGGTGAGCGTACAGACGATCTGCCCGTAGGCGAGGACCTCATCACTGCGGGCATTGCTCTCGTCGGCCTCGGTGAAGTCCACCGTGACTTCCGTCGAGGACGCCGCCCGATGTGCTCGCAGGGTCAGACCCGCCAGCGCGGTGCCGAGGCCGTTGTCCTGTTCGGCTCGGGTCGGCCCCACCGTCAGATTGTCCAGTTGCTGCTGAACGCTGGGCGGCGACCCCAGCCGCCGCGTGATCTCTGCCAGGCGGCCCGAACGCGTCAGGCAGATCACCACCGCAGCCCCTCCGTGTGATTCGGTCGGTGCCGGCCGCGTCGTGACCGCGGTCAGCGGGCTGCGGGGCAACTCGACACGATGCGGTTCGTCTTGCGCCGGCACACCGCAGCCGCCCAAAGCAACCGCGGTGACGAAAGCGAGCAGCCCGACGCGCCTCACGGCAGGCACCCCTGCAGCTCGATACGAAACCGCGCTCCCCCGCCCGGCCGGGCTCCGGCTATCGCTCGTCCCCCGTGCGCAGCGGCGTGCTCGGCAACTATGGCGAGGCCCAGACCGGTACCGTCGCCGGCACCGCGGGAATTCGCGGCCGAACCCCGGACGAATCGGTCGAAAATCGTCTCGCGGTATTCCTCGGCGATGCCCGGTCCCGCATCGTCAACTTCCAGAAATACACCATGTGCATCGGCTCGCCCGGCACGCAGGGCGACGGGTCCGCCACCGTATCGCTGGGCGTTCTCGATCAGATTGCGCAGCGCCTGCTCGACTCGGCGCTCATCGATCTGCCACACCCGAGGCGTCTCCGGCATCCACTGCAGGAGGTCCACGCTGGTGTTGGTGGTCTTGCAGACCCGTTGGACCAGCGCGCCGATGTCGGTGGGTTCGCGGTGCGCCGGTTGATCGCTGCGGGCCAGCGCCAAGAGGTCACTCACCAAGGTCTGGAAACGCGCGACTTCCTCGCTGATCAAGTCGACGGCGGCCGCGACCCGCTCGTCCAAGCCGTCGCGTCGGCGATGCACGACGCTGACGGCCGCGCCGAGCGTCTGCAGCGGGGAACGCAGCTCGTGGCTGACGTCAGCGGCGAACCTGCGGTCACGTTGCATCCGTCGAGCCAGCTCGTCGGCCATGTGGTTGAACGAAGCGGTCAGTTGCGCAAGATCGGGCTCGGTGTCCGGGTCCAAACGCGTATCGAGGTTTCCGGCCGCAATACCGCGTGCCGCGTGCGCCACCGCCGTCATGGGACGCAGCGCATGACGGGTGACGTACCAGCCGACCGCCGCCCCTCCCGCCGCTACCATGATCGCCACCGCGGTCAGGACGACGGCCAGCAGTTGCAGGGTGCGCTCGAGTTCCCGCAGCGAGACGATCTCGTAGAAAACCGAGCGGTCCTGCAGCGGCACGGCGACCACCAGCGCGGGCTGCCCGTCGCGGCGGATGCGCTGAGCGCCGGCGTGCCCGTCGGCCGCCATTCGCTGCAGGGCGGCAGGCACCGCTGCACCTGCGGCCGGGTCGGCGCTACGGGAATACCACTGCCCGGCCCGGTGCACCAAGGCGTAGCGGTCGGCTCCGATGTCCAGCGATTGGAGTATCGCGACGATCTCGGGTGCGTGGCCGCTGAGCCCCACGTTGACCACGGCGGCGTCGAAGTAGGTGGCCCGGACGGCCGTGCGCTCCCGCTCGGCGAACAAGGTGCTTCTGGTGAGCTCGTACGACACCAGCGTCACACAGGCCGACAGCACCAACGCGCCTACCGCAAAGGCGGCGCTGACCCTGGTTCGCAGTCCTACCGGCTTGACCATTGCACTTCGCCAGCGAGCGCACGTCGCGGTGCCCTAGCCGGCACCAGCCGGCTCCGGTCCTTCACTGCGCACCGCACGCCAGTCATGTACCGAATAATGCACCCTCGCCGCCGGAGGCCGCCTGACCAGGCGCACGATGTGCGGTTATGTGACGTAGTTGTCATATTGTCGGCGACGATCCGCCACGCACAACCGGCAGACTTGACCTAGTCGACAACAGCCGAGGCCAGGAGAAATCACCGCCTTCTCGTAAGGATCCACTGCCATGACCATCACCCATCTGATCGCCGCCGTCGCCGTGGGCACGGCCGTCGGCATCGCCGGTCGGCTCATCATGCCGCCGCGGCGACGGGTTCCCGTCTGGCTGCCGGTCGCGGTCGGGATCGGCGCCGCCCTCTTGGGCACGGTGGTTGCACGGCTTGCCGACAGCGACTCATCAGGCTTCAGCATCGCCGAACTGACCACGCAGCTGACGTTCGCAGCATTGGGCATCGCGTGGGTGGCGGCCACCGCGGATCGTCAACCGATGGACAGCGCCAGTCAGGACCACGCCGGCCGGTCTCGATGACTGCGTACCCAGGCGGTGAAGGCTTCGATCTGGTCGACCGCGAGACGCCCGCGTAGTGAATCGAAATAGTCGAACGAATGTTGGGCCCCCGGCAATTCGGTGTAGACGAGGGGTTGTTCCGAGACGTCCGTCCACGCCGCAGCGAACTCCCGCGCCCATTGCACCGGCACGACGGAATCGCGGTCTCCGTGCAGCAACAGGGCCGGTGGCGCGGCGGCATGCAGGTGAGCTTGCGGACTGCTGTCCGCGACATCAGCCTCGGTCCGGCCGTAGTAGCCGTAAAGGCCGACTGCTCCGGTCACCGAGGTGTCGGTGCGCGTGAAACCGGGCTGGTATGCCGGATGATTCTCGGTCAGCGCAACGAAGGTCGCCAAATAGCCGCCGACGGAATTACCGGCCACGAACAACACCGCCGGATCAGCACCGTACTCGTGCCCATGCTCGCGGGCCCACGCGACGACTCGCTTGGCGTCGACCACATAGTCCGGGAATCGCGCCTGCGGATAGAGCCGATAGTTCGCGCTGATGCACAGCCAGCCACGGCTCGCCAACCGGTAGAGCAGCGGCAGTGACTCGCGATTCTTCGCGCCGGACACGAAACGACCGCCATGAAAATGCACAAAGACAGGGCATCCCGTACGCCGCTGCCGGCTGCGGTACAGATCAAGCCGATGTCGCCGCCCACCACCGGCGTAGGCGATGTTCCCGATCCGTTCCACGTCACCTCGCCGCCGCAGAAACGGCATCAAAAGCACTCTGGCCAGCGGAACCCGGGTACGCAAGCCAGTGCCGAGCCGGGAATCTATACCGGCGCGCCATCCGGGGCCGAGGACCTGCGCCATAGCCGCCCCGGGGACGTGAATGCCCCTCGTGGCCCGCAACAACACCAGGCCCAGACCGACCAGCGCCGGCAGCGGCAACAGCACCGTGAGCAGACCGCCGATCCGACTGAGATCGGCTCTCGCCATCGCCAGCGAGGTCGACGCCACACCCAACGTGAACGCGAGCACGGGTAGTGCGTTGTAGGTCATGCCGACCAGGTAGACGCCGGTGCCGAAGACACCGGAACGGCGCGCAGGCCACAGGGCGCAGGCGGTGCAGGCGCTGAGCACCAGCACCGAACTCAGATATCCGGGACTCATCTAACCGCCTTCGAGATCAGCGACCACAGCGAGCCGCTCGACATCCCGGCATCCGCAGAAGCAGCCGCTGCGGACAGGACGGAGCCGCACCTCAAGCGAGCAAAGGCCCGGCCCCGCCTCCCTCACGCTGCCCGTCCCAGCCCGTCCGAAACAGCGGCGTACCTGGTTGTCGCGGGATTGTCACAGCCTCGCAGAGAGGCTGCCACGCCCGCCCGGCAGCATGATCCGGGGTTCACTGCCGATCCGGGAAAGGACCAGCATGAAGATCCTCGCCGGGCGCTACCGGTTGGAGGAACCGACCGGCCATGGCGGGATGGCGGTGGTGCACCGGGCATACGACACCGTTCTGCGACGAACGGTTGCCATCAAAACGCTCCCACCCGAGCGCTGCTGGGACTCGGTGTTCCGCGCGGCTGTCCAGCGCGAAGCTCGGGCGGCCGCCCAGCTGTGCCACCCCAACATCGCCGCCGTCTACGACTACGGTGAAGCCACCTTCGCCGGGACCACCCAGCCATTCGTGGTGCTGGAGTTCGTAACCGGTGGCACCCTGGCCGATCACCTGAGGAGCAAGGGGCCACTGCCCTGCCGCGAGGCGGCCGGAATCTGCGCCGGAGTGGCTGCGGGCCTGGCGGCCGCCCACGCCCACCAGCTGGTGCACCGCGACATCAAACCGGCCAACGTCATGCTCTCGCCGGCCGGCGTCAAGGTGGTCGACTTCGGCGTAGCCATCATGGCGGGGCAGGCCGCGGCAGACGACGACGGTCGGATGTGGGGAACACCCGCATACCTGGCGCCCGAGCAGTTACGACACGACACCGTGTCGCCCGCCGCCGACGTCTACGCCGTCGGCCTGCTCGTCCACGTCTGTCTCACCGGCCGCCCGCCGTGGCCCGGCGACAACGCCACACAGGTGCTGACCGCGCGCCGACGCCAGCCGACCCCGAACCTGCACCACCTGCCCGGTCTGCCCGAGCAACTACGGCAGCTGCTGCGCGACTGCCTCGCCCTGGCCCCGGATTCCAGGCCGTCGGCCCGCCGGGTGGCACGGGTTCTGCGTGAGGTCGCGGCCGCCGAGGGCGACGTCCCTGTCCACGCCGGCGACGCAGCGCCCACGGGGACCGCAACCACCGTGATGATGGGTGCCTCGCCCCGCAAGATCCGGCGTGCCGTGACCGCCGTCATGATCCCGGCAGCGGTGACCGGCGCCGTCCTGACCGGGCGCCTGCTCGCCGCCGGACCGACCGAGCCTGTGGCCGGCCGGGGCGCCCCAGACTCGATCGCCGGCTGCGCAGTCAGCTACACCAGCCACCGCGACGCTGACGGCAGCCTCGCCGCCCGGCTCGATGTCGCCAACACCGGCGACCAGCTGGTGCCTGGCGGCGGCATCGTCTCCTTCACCATCCCGGACGGCGTGCGCATCACGCACGCCTCGGCGTCCGACTGGTCGCAGCAACAGGGCATTGTCCGCCTGAGCACACCGGACCTGCGCCCCGGCGCCCACGCAAGATTCGTGCTGCGGGGCACGTTCGATCCCGCGCAATCCGAGCCACCGGCCGGCTTCGCCCTGGCCGGCAACACCTGCGGCCGGGCGGCCACCGCCGTCAACGTCGCCACCGGCGCCCCCGCCAAGAGTTCCACCAGCGGCCGCAGGGCCAGCGAGGGCACCCGCAGCACACCTCGCAACGTCGCACGTGAAACGACGGTCACGCAGCGGGACGCGAGCCCGGCGCCGGTGGCAACATCCGGTTCGCCGACACCGACCCAGCGGGCGAGCGAACCTGCCACGGTCCCAGCGACGCCAAGCGCGTCGTCACCGAGCAGACCAGCGCCGAGCGAACCCTCGTCCGATCCCTCGCCTGGCCCCTCGCCCAGCGCCTCTCCGAGCCGACAGCCCGAACCCACCAGCACCCATACGAACCCGCCCCCGGCCGGCGGCGATAACCCAGCGCCGACCGGATCGACGCCGGCAAAGCCAGATCCATCCAGCACGATCGTCACGAAATTGCCATGACACTGCCAAGAACCCGAGAGCCGCCCTGCCCATACTGGGGCCGAGTCACCTCGGCACCTGCGACGACATCGACAGAGGGGTGAGGGCGGAGCCATGGCAACGAGCGGGCACGATCTGGTCGAGCCCCGGGAACAATGGGGCACACGGCTCGGGTTCATCCTGGCGGCGATGGGGTCCGCCATCGGGCTCGGCAATATCTGGCGCTACCCGTACGTGGTTTACGACAACGGCGGCGGGGCGTTCCTCATCCCCTACTTCATCGCCATCGCCACCGCTGCGGTGCCGCTGCTGATCCTGGAATACGCGCTCGGCCACCGGTACCGGCACGCCGCACCGTTCGCGTTCCGCTCGGTGCGCCGCGGCGCGGAATGGCTCGGCTGGTTCCAGATCGGCATCTCCATGGTCATCATGACCTACTACGTGGTGATCATCGGATGGGTTCTGAGCTACTTCTACTACTCGTTCGGCACCCGCTGGGGCGACGACCCCGACGCGTTCTTCTTCGGGTCCTACCTGGGCACCTCCGACAGTTTCTGGGCCATCGGCGGCATCCAGTGGAAGGTCCTGCTCAGCGTCGTCATCGCCTGGGCGATCACCTACCTGATCCTGCGACGCGGAGTACGCCGCGGCATCGAACTGGCGGCAAAGATCCTCATGCCGCTGCTCATCGTGATGATCGCAGTGATCGTCGTTCGCGGTGTCACCCTCCCTGGCGCCGCCGCTGGACTGAACGTGCTGCTCACCCCCGACTTCGGCGCATTGACCGACGCCCAGGTCTGGGTCGCTGCGTACGGTCAGGTGTTCTTCTCCTTCAGCATTGGCTTCGCCGTGATGATCGTGTACGCGAGTTACCTACGCCACCGATCGGAACTGTCCAACAGCGCCGTCATCGTCGGCATGGCGAACTCCGGTTTCGAGTTCCTCGCCGCGCTCGGCGTCTTCTCCGTGCTCGGCTTCCTCGCCAGCCAGCAGGGCACCGGCGTCACCGAGGTGGTCACCAGCGGCGTCGGCCTCGCGTTCGTCGCCTTCCCGCAGATCATCAACGAAATGCCCGGCTTCAACTCGCTGTTCGGCGTGCTGTTCTTCGGCGCCCTGCTGTTCGCCGGCATCACCTCGGCAGTTTCCATCATGGAGTGCGCGGTGGCCGGGGTACGGGAGAAGTTCCGCCTGTCCCGGACCGCGGCGGTGAACTGGATGTGCGGGATCACCGCGCTGGCCAGCGTCCTGTATGTGACCCGCGGCGGCCTGTACTACCTCGACGTGGTGGACCACTTCATCAACAGCTTCGCCCTCATTTTCGCCGGTCTGGCGGAGGTGATCCTGATTGCCTGGATCGCCCGGCAGCTCGGCCCGCTGCAGGCCCACGTCAACCGCGACTCATACCTGCGTGTGGGCTGGTGGTGGACGATCTCCCTGACCGCGATAACTCCATTGCTGCTCTCCGCGATGGCGGTCATCAACGTGTACCAGGAGGCCACCACCCGATACGAGGATTACCCGCTCAGTGGCTTGTTGGTCATGGGCTGGGGCGTCGTACTGGTCACCCTGGTACTCGCCGTCGTGCTGCAGCGACTCCGGCGGCACGAACCACTACCGGCAACGATCGGAGACTGACGTGAACACCGGCGCGGTCATCATGCTCGTGATCGGCGCGCTGGGCCTGTGGGGCTCACTCGCGTTGGCAATCGTGAACTACCTACGCCGTTCCGCGGCGGACTCTCGGGGTGCCTCCAGCGATGTCGGCTGAAGTCACCCCTCGAGCACTCCTCATCGGCTACGACTAATCAGCCAGCATGCCGCCGATCAGGGCCTGCCACGTCAACGGGCCGACGATGCCGTCCACCGGGAACGAGGGCACGGCCCGGGACACACCTTCCTGAAAGGTTCGGACGGCGGCGTCAGTCTTCGGCCCGAAGACGCCGTCGACCACGACATCAAGGTCCGGGTTGCCCACCTCCGCGCGGATCTTCAGCTCTTCTTGAACCGCCCGGACGGCTTCACCCCGGCTGCCGCCGGTCACCTGGATGATGAGCTGTCTCCAGGTGGCCGGGCCGACGATCCCGTCGACCGTCAGATCTTGATCCTTCTGGAAAGTACGGACGGCGGCATCGGTGGCCGGACCAAAGATGCCATCCACCCCGAGCACGTACTCGTGACCGCGAAGTAGGTGCTGCACGTCACGCACCGCCTGGGCCCGATCCGGCTGCCGGACGGTCGGCCACGGCTTCAGTTGTGCAGTCATCGTGCGTTTCCTTCCATGTCGGGAGAGGTCGGATACCGCCATCGTTGGCATCGGGCGGTGACAAAGCACTCGCAGCGACACGACAAGTCGATGACAGTCCTCGGCAACCGAGGTGGACGATCCGTACGTCCGGACATCGGCGCCACTCACATGTCACCGTTCCGTCACACGACAGCCGCGCATCCGCGAAATCCTGCGCGAAAGATCACGGTAGGCGCCGCAGCCGCGAACTGAGCGTGAATCCCTTCGCTCCCGCCGACGCTGCGGCTGCGGCGCCCACATCGAGCGGTTGGCCTGGACGGGCGCCTAGCCTCGCCACATGCACGGCGAGGGCAATCGCCAGTCGTCACGGGATTGTGAAGGGCCGGCTGAGAAACCGACATCTGCCCGACCAAGCCTAGGAGACTGTCGCGGCCGGCAGGCGCCTTCGACCCCCGCGAAGCAGCAGCCGCCGGTCGCGGCGCAGCCGGACTTGCCCGCGCGGCACACGCTGCTGGTCAGGACTGGACATGCACGAGGATCACCCGGTCACCGAAGGCCAAAGCGCCAATCTTGTCGTAGCGCAGCAGTTGGCCCTTCCGGATCACTGCCACGATCAAGTCCTCGCACTCGGCTGGCGAGCGGCCCACCTCGTCCTCGTGCACTGCCCGGTCGACCAGGCGTAAACCTTCGCGCTGGACCAGGAGGTCACCGATGACATGACCAGCAGCCGGACTTTGCGCCGACAGTCCCAGCAGGCGACCCGCAGCTTCGGACGACGTGATGACGGTGGTCGCCCCGCTGCGTTTCAACAGCGGCACGTTCTCCGATGCCCGCACAGCAACCGCGATCACCGCGACGGCGTTCAACTCCCGGACGCTCAGGGTGACGAGACTTGCGGTGTCATCGCGATCCGCGGCGACGATAATCCGGTCAGCCTTTCTGACACCCGCTTTGTCCAGGATCAGACCGCGCGTGGCGTCACCGACGATCGCCGCGTGGCCGTCGTCGGCAGCCTCCTGGGCAGCGTACGGAGAGGCGTCGACGACAACGAACTGGATCGGTCCGTCGGCGCCCTCCCGCAGGGCCCGTACGGCGGCACGCCCCTTGTTGCCGTAGCCGATGACGACGGTATGGCCTCGCAACTGCGCCCTCCAACGCTTCACCTGCCACTGCCGGCGGGTGCGACGTGTCAAAACCTCGAACGTGGTGCTGACCAACAGCACCAGGAAAAATACCCGGAGTGGCATCACCACCAGAACGTTTGCCAGACGGGCCCGATCCGAGACCGGCACCACGTCGCCGTAGCCGGTGGTGGACAAGGTGACGGTTGCGTAGTAGACCGCATCGAGCGCCGACACATGCCGGTCACGCACATCGTTGTAGCCCTCGCTGTCCACCAGCACCACGGTGGTCATGACGGCCAGCGTGGCCACCGCCAACCCGAGGCGAGTGGCTATGGAACGCAACGGCCCGGATTGGCGCAGTGGCAGCACGACGCCCTCGTCGTGTTCTGCGCCGTCGCTCATCCGCGCACTTTATAGGTCATTTCACAATGACGTCCTACCGCCTTGCCAGCACCCCGGGGCAGCGGAGGTCGAGCCGACCGTGCGACACCAGTCGCATCGTCACCCAACCTTCATAGATGTGCGGGCACAGCGCCACGCTCCCACCGAAGAATGGGTACCTGCCGAACCCGGTCGGCCCGAGAGGAGGAATTCGTGACCGTGCCCGAATTGGTGGAACCGCTCCACGGCCTCGACTGGTCGGTCGGAACGACTTACCCCGGCGGACCCACCGTGGTTCGGCTCCACGGCGAAGTCGATCTCGAAGTGGCCGCTGACTTGCAAAGCTGCTTGCTCAGCGGTGTGGAACGGGCCGACATAGTGGTGGACCTGGCCGGGGTCAGCCTTCTCGATTGTTCGTGCCTCGGGGTCCTGATCAAGGCCCTGAGTCAAGGCCGGCCACGCGGACACCGGGTTACCCTGGCGGCGCCCGCCCCGGCGGTTCGACGGATGCTGTCAGCTACCGGAGCAGACACCGCGCTGCCGATCATCGACGATCCGCGGGACGCCGTGCGCCAGCCGCAACAGACCGCGGTGGCACGTCGCGATCGACGCTGGCTTCGGCGTTCTGAATCAACGAACAGGCGACCTTCCTCGGCCGGGCGGCGGTGAAGGCGCGGCCCAGCGCTCGGGCCATTCGGCCGTCGGCAAACCCCGGCTCGGCGAGGGTTTGATCCATTGACTCGCGAAGGCACCTGATCCGTGCTTGCCGACAATGTTCCCGCGCCGATGGGCGCCCCTGGTGGCTGCCATGTGTGCACCGCAACCACCGCGCAGCGGCGGCGGGCAGACCGGTCTCGCGGTGTCAGGAACCGGTGGGGGCGACGTGACGGTGACCAGCGAGCCGGCGATCGTCGACAGCACCGTGCGCGCCGCCTCCGGTGTGTACACCGCGGCCGACTTCTAACTCCCAGGAGGTGAACCGAGCCGGATCCACGCCGTCGGCCGCTCCGGTCTACGGCTCAGCCCCATCGCGCGCGCGGGGGTCGCTGTGCCAGGCCGGGGCCACCGCGCGGGAGCTTCTGCGGTATGTCGCGTGAAATGCTCGCCCGCTTCATCCGGCTGGCTGCTGGGCGGCGCCGTGCCCGCTGGCGCTGCTGGCTTGGTTCCGCTGGTCAGCGTGCGCGCATGCGGTTGTTGCGGGCGTCGTGAGTCAATTCGGCCAGGCCGAGTTCCTCCAGCAGCGGGGGCAGATACATGCCGAACCGGCCGCGGTAGCCCTTACGCAGGCCGTACCAGCCGCCGACCGGGTTGTCCGATGAGCGGCCCCATGCCTCCACGGTGCCGTCGGCGGCCGGTTTGTTCTCATCGGCGGCGCCGAGTGGCACCCAGTCGCCCTGTTCGCGCAGCCAGGCGTGCAGGTCCTCGACCGCACGCAGCCGGTAGCTCAGCCGTGTCGAGCCGACCTGGCAGACCAGCGCCGGCGGATCAGCGGCCTCGTCGCGGTAGACGGTGTACTCCGACGATCCGGGCGGTGTCCGCAACACCCACGGATCGTCCTTGGTCCCCGCCGCCATGTGCCCACCCCCATTGCACGACCCCTCACCACCACCAGCCGGCTGCTTGGCTCTGCCGGCAGATCATGCCGCTGCCGGGCGGCGACGGCGGTATGAAACGCTGAACCAACCTGCACATTACGTCGATCGAGGCAGCTCGGGCGGGCACACCCGCGACGTTCAGCGGAACCGTGCCTCCGCGTCATGCGGACAAGCCCGCGGCTGAGGCCCCGCAACAACCGCAGAAAGCGCCGTCCGACCCGCCACGCGGCATCTGCTGGACGATCCCCTCAGTAGCCGACGTCCCGGCGACGGAACCCGGCATAGCCGAGCACGGCCACCGCCGCGGCCACCAGGGCGATCGTCAGCAGCGGCAGGACGACCAAGTCGTCGAGCGGAACCCTGGGTGTGTGGGCGAACGGCGAGGCCCGCTGCGCCCAACCGGGCAGGTCGAACTGGTCGGCGAAGAGCGCGACGACCGCGCAGTAGGCCACGGCGACCCAGGCGACAACGGCACAGAGCCGCGGCGCCCAGCCGATGGTCAGCCCCGCCACGGCGATGATCAGCCAGACCGCGGGCACGTGGGCGAGCGCGACGCCGATCAGTCGGGGCACCTGGCCGGCGTCCGAGACGGTCAGGCCGTACGCGAGGCCCTCGCCGAGGCCCGCGGCCGCCAGCACCACCGCGCTGCCGGCGAGGGCGACGCTCAGGTGGGCGGCCAGCCAGGTGCCCCGGGCCGTCGCGGTGGCCAGGACCGGCTCGGCCCGGCCGGACGTCTCTTCCGTCCGCATACGCAACATGCTGCTGACGCCGTATCCGGCGGCGATGAGGGCGGCCATGCCGACGGTCAGCGCCAGGTACGAGTCCACGATGTCGTCAGCGCCGCCGGCCAGCAGGTCGGCGATCGCCGGGTTGTCGCGGATGTACTGCTCGATGGTGTTGCCGATGGAGCCGTACGCGGCGCCGAGCAGCCCGAGCCCGGCCGCCCAGCCGGCCAGCGCCCCGCGCTGCAGCCGCCAGGCCAGCGCGTACGCGTTGCCCAGTGCCGGGGAGGCGGCGGCCCGCCCGGGGCGGGACGGGATCAGGCCGGCACCGAAGTCGCGACGGCCGAGGAGCAGAACTGCCAGGGCTACCGCGGCGGCGGTGACACCCAGCGGAAGCAGCAGCGGCCACCAGCGGTCCTCGACGTACGGGAAGGTCCGCTGGCCCCAGCCGATGGGTGAGGCCCAGGACAGCGCGCCGCTGCCGACATCACCGGCCGCGCGCAGCACGTACGCGGCACCCAGGAACATCGCGACGAACCCGTATACGGCCCTGGTGTTCTCGAAGATCTGCGCGGCGACCGCGGTGAGGGCGGCGAACGTGAGACCCACCGCGGCGACCGCCGCGCCGAACAGGGCCGAGCCACCCGCCGGCAGCCCGGTGCCGATGGCCGCGCCAAAAACCAGCGCGCCGACGGCCAGGTCGGCCAGTCCGGCGAGGCCGAGGGCCGCCGCGAGCGGTGCGTTGCGGCCGACCTGGGCCGAGCGGACCAGTTCGGCCCGGCCGGACTCCTCGTCGGCCCGGGTCTGGCGGCCGACCAGGAACATGCTCATCAGGGCGACCACGACGGACACGAACGCGAAGATCTCGAAGACGATCTCCCCGCCGATCGTCTCGAGCAGCCGGGTAGGCCCACTCATCGCGATCACCGCGGTGTTGCCGCCGATGGTCTGCCGCAACCGGTCCAGGCTTTCCGGTGTGCCGTACAGGTTCTGGCTCTGGGTGGACTGCACCAGCACCAGCAGCGTCGCCCCGACCAGCCAGAACGGCAGGCCGACACGTTCCCGGCGCAGCATGAAGCGCAGTAGCCGGCACGTCCCGGTCACGAGGGCACCTTCTCGTCGCCGTAGTGGCGCAGGAACAGTTCCTCCAGCGTCGGGGGTGTGCTCGTCATGCTGCGTACGCCAAGCGGGGCGAGCCGGCGGACGACGGCGTCGAGCTGGGTGGTGTCGACGTCGAATCGCGCGTGGTGGTCCTCGACCACGATGTCGTACACGCCCGGCATGGCGTCCAGGCCGACCGGCTGCTGGGCGGTCTCCACGGTGATCGAGGTGCGGGTCAGGTGACGCAGGTCCCGCAGGGTGCCGGTCTCCACGGTGCGTCCGAGCCGGACGATGCTCACCCGGTCGCACAGGGCCTCGACCTCGGCCAGGATGTGGCTGGACAGCAGCACCGTGCGGCCCTGCCCCTTCACCTGCTGGATGCACTGCTGGAACGCCGACTCCATCAGCGGGTCCAGGCCGGAGGTGGGCTCGTCGAGCAGTAACAGCTCGGCGTCCGAGGCCAGTGCCGCGACCAGCGCGACTTTCTGCCGGTTGCCTTTGGAGTAGGTGCGGGCCTTCTTGCGCGGGTCGAGGTCGAAGACGTCGAGCAGGTCGTCCCGGCGCCGCCGGTCGAAGCCGCCGCGGAGCCGGCCGAGCAGGTCGATGGCCTCGCCGCCGGTGATGTTCGGCCACAGCGTGACGTCGCCGGGCACGTACGCGAGCCGCCGGTGCAGGGCCACCGCGTCCCGCCACGGGTCACCGCCGAGCATCCGCACCGTGCCGGAGCCGGCGCGGAGCAGGCCGAGCAGCACCCGGATGGTGGTGGTCTTGCCGCTGCCGTTGGGTCCGAGAAAGCCGTGCACCTCGCCGGTGGCGACGGTCAGGTCGAGCCCGTCCAGGGCCCTGGTGCGGCCGAACACCTTCACCAAGCCGGTGCTCGAGATCGCGGCCGATTCGCTGGTCATGCCCTCATCGTTGCGATCCGCCGAGGGCGAATCCAGGGTGGATTCCGGCGTACTTGCGGCCGGAACCGTTGCCGGATTCCGGCAACGCGGACCCTGGGCAGCCTACGCCTGGTCTTCGGGCCAACCGAGGAGCCGGGCGCCGAGCACCGCCGCGTGCAGGGTGAAGCGTTGGGTGGGTTCGCCGGGGTGGTAGCCGGTGAGGTCGCGGATGCGTTCGAGGCGGTAGCTGACGGCGCGTACCGACAGGTGCATCTGCCGGGCGGTGGCGGTGTGGTTGCCCTGGTTGTCGAAGAGCACGGCGAGCGTGTCCAGGTACAACCGGGCGCCGCCACGAGCCGTCCGCAACGGCCCTAGCACCGTGATGACCAGGTCGGTGATGGCTTCGCGGTCGCGCAGCAGGACGGGGAAGACGAGCAGGTCGCCGGCGTGGAGGACCGGTGTGGTGAAGCCGAGCTTCTCGGCGTGGTCGAGGGTGCTGCCTGCCTCGCTCAGTGACGTCGCCAGGCCGCGAAGGCCGGGCTGAGCGCGGCCGATGCCCAGTTGCCACTTTCCCGCGCCGAGTTGGGCGAGCAGCAGGTGAGCGAGCTCCGCGCCGACGCCACGCAGTCCGCCGACACTGATGCATACCAGTTCGCCACCGCGCAGGGTGGTGAGTGTGTTGCCGTCGCCGAACCGGGCGGCGAGGGCGACGTCGATGCGGTGGCTGATGTCGGCGGTGATGCCCGCCCCGCGGGCGATCAGGACGGTGTGGGTGGCCGCCAAACGGATGCCGTAGCGGTGAGCTCGTGCGGCGAGCTCGCCCGGTTCGGCCCGTCCGGTGAGCAGATCGTTGATGAACTCGGCCCGGTCCAGATCGTGCCGCTCGACTTCGGCGTGGTCCTGCCGGATGAAACCGTGGCACACGCTGTCCAGCAGTGAGTGAGTGGCGCTGAACAGTTGTCCCGCCCGCCGATGCATTCCGGCCGGCGTGTCCACGGCGTCCGGGGACAGCTCCGCCCAGACCGCGGCAGCGGCCTCCAGCACCGCAGAGGCAAGATCTGGCAGCCGTACGCCCGAATCCGCGGCCCGGGCGCCCAGCCCCTCACCGGACATCCGTGCTCCACCCGGCGCGCGCAACAGGGCCGCGCACTCGTCGACGAGCTGGCGACGGGCGCCGGGGCCGGGGCCGGGGCCGGCCGGGTCAGACGCCGACATCGCGGCGGTCGAAGAGGACAACTCCGGCGGCGGTGGCCAGCGCGCCGACGGCGACCGGCACCAGTAGGTGTGCCGGGTGCCAGCCGGTGTGCAGCGGATCAGTGCCGAGAGCGTAGTAGAACGGGGAAAGCCAGCGCAGCCACTGCCAACTCGCCGTCATCCCGGCGAAGGCGTCGGCCAGAAAGGCAATCATGGCGAGGGTCCCGGCCGAGGCGAGCACCCAGGCCCGCTTGCCGGTGACGGCGCCGGCCAGAAAGGCGATGCCGCCGAAGCACCAGACCAGTGCGACCAGCCCGGTACCGGCGGCGGCAACGTTGGACAACGCGATGTCGATGCCGATCGCCGGAACGATCACCATCAGCAGGAGCATGGGCACCGCCGCGACCACGGTGACCGCGGCACCGGCCGCGGCCAGCCGCTGCCACGCGAAGGCCCGCCGGGACAGCGGATTGGCCAGCAGCAGCTCCATGCTGCCATCCTGCTCGGGGCGGGCGATGGTGCGTTCGATCAGCGTGATCGCAGACATCAGCAGCAGCAGCGGGCCGAGCAGGCTGAAAACGGTGGCCTGCAGGTAGCCGGCGGGCGAGAGCATGTCGGTGATGCCGAGGAAATCGAGCATGTCCTGCGGTAAGGCCTGCTGCTTGAGCTCGGCGGCCCCTTGGAACTGGGGGTAGAAGGACGTGTAGGTTGCGGTGAACGCGGCGACACCGGCGATCCAGCCGACCAGCGCGAGGCGCTCGTCGTGCCACGTCTTACGCACCAACGCGGGAAGCATCGCCGGCTCCTTCCGAGTGGTAGTAGTAGGACAGGAAGGTTTCCTCCAGGTCCGGTTCCGCGGCGAGCAGGTCCACGACCTCGTGCCGCGCTGCAGCCTTGATCAGCGGATCGAGGCGTCCGTCCACGGTGCATCTGAGCACCGGGCCGGACACGGTCACCTCGTGGACCCCCGGCAATCTCGAGAAATCCTCCGCATCGATGGGATCAGCGAAGTGGATCTCGACAGCCCGGATCGCTCGCTTTCCCAGCGACTCGACCCGTTCGACGGCGGCCAGCCGACCGGCCCGCACGATGGCCACGCGATCGGCGACCTCTTGCACCTCAGCGAGCACGTGCGAGGACATGAACACCGTCTGCCCGTCTGCGCGGGCCTCCCGGACCAGCGCCAGAAACTCCTGCTGCATGAGCGGGTCGAGACCGCCGGTCGGTTCGTCCAGGACAAGCAGGGCCGGCCGGTGCATGAATGCCTGGATCAGCCCTACCTTCTGCCGGTTGCCTTTGCTCAGCGCGCGCAGCGGCTGAGAAAGGTCGATCTCGAATCGGTCGGCCAGTTCGGTCACCTGCGACCAGGCGACGCCGCCTCGGGCGTCACCGAGGAACCGCAAGAGATCAGCGGCCCGGTCCCGGCCCGGGAAGGACAATTCTCCGGGGAGGTACCCGATCTGCCGGTGCAGCCGTGCTTTGTCCCGCCGGGGGTCCTGACCGAGGACGGTGGCCTGCCCTCGGGTCGGCCGCAGGAAGTCGAGCATCATACGGATCGTTGTCGTCTTGCCCGACCCGTTCGGCCCCAGAAAGCCCATCACCTCGCCGGCGTGGACCTGCAGATGCAGGCCGTCGATGCCGCGGCGCGGCCCGTAGAACTTGGTCAGGTCGTCTGCACATACCGCCAGGTCCGAGGTCATAGGCCATATCGTCGTCACCTCAGCCCCAGGTAGCCAGGTCCGGCACCGGCCGATATCACCCCGCAATGGTTGCCGGGACTCGGCAAGGCAGCGTTTGTCGCGGGCGGCTCGTCGACAACAGCGCCGATCCGCCTGAGTGGGCGCTGCTCACGTCCGAAGGTCTCGGCGGCGATATCCGGCGATGCCAGCCACCGTCAGGACGGCTGCCGCAATCAGCAGCACTGCGGAGGCCGTCGTATTGGGGCCGGTGAGGGGTACCGGGGCCAGATGCGCGAAGGGTGAGAGGTCGCGGACCCAGGTCGGGGCGGCGATGCTTTCGGCGATGACCAGCAGCAGGAATCCGCCGGTGGCGGGCAGACTGCCGATGAGG
>NZ_BOMV01000101.1 GCF_016862375.1 Paractinoplanes rishiriensis
ACCCGAAGACGTCGACGCCCTCATCGCCGACGAGCTACGCACCCCGCTCCGTTGAAGGCCAGAATCGGCATCGCGGCAATCGCCTCTGGGGTCGGCGGTACTCGATTGCTTCGTGAGGTGGGGTCAGGCACGCAAGTCCAGGTGGTGGTGGGACGCGCCCGCTCGCACCGCCGCCGTGACCTCGGTTCGCGGCGGCATCCGCCCTTGCCCCGGCAGATCGAGAGCCTGCTCCGCGCCGGGGGGCGCGGCGGTGAGGAGCAGGCAGGTGTCGGTGCGGTGCAGGACTTGTCGCACCAGAGGCTGGGGGCGCACAGCCCGGAACGAGGCGCCGGCATGCAGAGCCGCGGCCCGGCCCCGCAGCAGGACGCTCAGGGCGGCCATGTCGAGAAACGACACCCGGGCGAGGTCAACGACGACGCGGGTCACCGGGCCGGCGCTGAGCACCGCGGTAATCGCCGTCAAGAGTTCATCAGCGGTGTCCATGACGAGCTCCCCGACGACGGCGATGACAGCGATGCCGCATTGATCCACGTCCGTCGTGATCTTCACGGGTGCCACGGCGGCGTTCGGCGGTGACCCGGGTGCGGTGCCCGCCGCGGGTGCGGGTGTTTGACCGGTGGGACGTCGCGCTGTCATCGCTGCGCCGGCACGACGAACAGGCGTCGTCACCGGCTTGCCGAGCGAGTGGGGGGTGTTCGCGGCGCGGCGCGTGAGGGCGGCGGCGATGTCGTGCAGCTTGCGGTTGCTGTCCTGGGAAATCTTGACGAGTACGGCGAACGCCTCGTCCGCAGTGCAGCGCCGGTCACCCATGATGACGCCCTTGGCCTGTTCGATGACCGCCCGGTGCATCATCGCGGCCTGCAGGTGGCGCACCTCGGCGGCTTGCGTGTCGTAGCGGTGGATGGTCTTCAATGCCGCGGCAGCGTACCCGGCGAGACCGTGCGGGAGACCGATCGCGTCGTCGGGGAAGGCGTCGGGCTGGGTGGTGTAGACGTTGAGCGCCCCGGTGACCGCGTCGTCAATGCCCAGTCCGAGCGACAACACGCTGCGTGCGCCAGCGTCGACGCCTTGTCTGACCCAGCTCGGCCATCGGGTCTCGGCGCTCAGGTCAGCGGCGTACACGGTCGCCGCCGATGCTGCCGCTTGCAGGCAGGGTCCCTCACCTGTGCGGAACTGCGACCCGTCCAGGACCCACGCCACCTCACCGGTCGCGGCAACGGTGTACGCCTCATCGCCACGCAGCATGACGACGGACACCTCTGCGGCCACCGGGAGAAGACTCTTCGCGAGGTGCACGACGGCACCCGCGGCACCGTCAGGATCCGCGTCGACCGCGGTTCGTGGGCCCTGCGACGCCGCCACGACTCTGTCGGTACAGGTGGACGGTGAATACGATGTCATGGCCCTCCCCCAAATCGCGGCGACACACGCCGGGGTCTGGGGCGGCGGCCAGCAAGGCCGCACCAACGACAGTACGCGCCAAGCGATGCCGGTGCGCACTACCCGGCCAGATCGCCCTCATCCTGGCACTCCGACCACGACGGCTGCCGCTTTGATCATCGGCCTGCCCCTGCTTGACGCCGCCGCACTCGCAGTTCTCGGCTGGTTCGTCGTCACGCGCTGTGCCGAGGCCCCGCCGGTTGGCTGGGCATCGGCGCTCAGGAAGCGGCGACGCGCTCGCGGCCGACGGCGGCGGTCAGCTCTTCCCAGGACTTGTCGAACTTCTCGAGTCCTTCACGTTCGAGGAGGTCGGTGACCTCGTCCAGGTCGATGCCGAGCGCGGCGAGATCGGCAAAGGTGCGTTGAGCGTCGTCATGGGTGTCGCGAACGGTGTCGCCGGTGACGTGTCCGTGGTCGGCGAAGGCGTCCATGGTCTTGCCGGGCATGGTGTTGACGGTGCCTGCGGTGACGAGCTGGGTGACGTACATGGTGTCGGGGTAGGCCGGGTCCTTGACTCCGGTGGACGCCCAGAGCGGTCGTTGCGGGTTGGCGCCGGCGTCGGCGAGGTCCTGCCAGCGGCTGGTGGCGCACAGCTGCTCGTAGGCACGATAGGCAAGCCGGGCGTTGGCCAGCGCCGCCTGACCGCGTAGCGCCTTGGCCTGGTCGGTGCCGAGTTTGTCGAGCCGGGCGTCGACTTCGGCATCCACGCGGGAGACGAAGAACGACGCCACGGAGTGAATGGTGTGCAGGTCGTGTCCCGCGGTACGGGCTTGATCGAGCCCGTCGAGGTAGGCCTGCATGACCTGCTGGTAGCGGTCCAGCGCGAAGATCAGGGTGACGTTGACGCTGATGCCCTCGGCGACGACCTGAGTGATGGCAGGCAGACCCGCGACAGTCGCCGGGATCTTGATCATGACGTTGGGGCGGTCGACGGCCTGGTGCAGCTTGCGTGCCATGTCGATGGTCTTGGTGGTGTCCTGGGCCAGGCGGGGGTCTACTTCGATCGAGACGCGGCCGTCGATTCCTGCGGTGGCGTTGTAGACCGGCCGGAGTACGTCGCAGGCGTCGCGTACGTCGGCGGTGGTCAGCTCGAACAGGGTGGTGTCGACGGTCTTACCGGCCGCGGCACTTTCTCGCAGTTGCTGGTCGTAGGCGTCGCCCATGGCCAGGGCGCTGGCGAAGATGGTCGGGTTCGTGGTGACGCCGACCACGTGTTTGCCGGCGAGCAGGCGTTGCAGGTCGCCGGAGCGCAGCAGTTCACGGGAGAGGTCGTCGAGCCAGATGGACACGCCGGCTTCAGCGAGTTGTGCCAGTTGGTCATTCACGAGGAATCCTGTCTGAGTGGCTATGGGCGTTCGCTGGTGTCCTTTTGCGTTCGGCGATGTCCGCGAGGCCTGTCGGTTAACACGGCGACCCGGTCCGGGGTAGCGCGGACGGTGTGTTGCACGGTGGCCAATGGCGGGCGAGTACCCGTGGGCATGCGTTCCTAACTACGAAGCTCGTGGCAAGGAGAGCAGCGTGACGCCGGAGAATGTCCGCGAAATAGATTGCCGGCTGGCGTGGGAGCTCGGCTCTGGCCGTTTATCGCATCGATAGAGGGGCATGCAACGGCTACGACCGGCATGGCCTGGTCTGTTTCGCAGGCATTGCCGCTGAGTCGATCGGAGTCATCATGAGTACGCTTCCGTCTCGCAAAGATCCTGTGCCTCCCACCCGCGAGCCGCTTACGGATGCACCCGACAGTGCGGCCGCGCGCCCCGCCGAGACGGACACCGGCGCACATGCCCCGCGCGCAGACCAGCAGGCCGTGGTTTCACGTCAGAAGGAACGGTATGGCGGCATCAAGTGGGGATCAGCGTTCTTCGGCTGGCTGACCGCCACCGGCGCGTCAGTCATCCTGACCGGGCTACTGCTGGCCGTGGGAACGGCTGTCGGTCTCGCCGCCGCCGAGGACATTTCCGATGCACAGGGCCAGACCGGGCAGAACGCCGGCGAGCTCGGTCTCGCCGGAGCCATCAGCCTGCTGGTGGTGCTGCTGATCGCCTACTACTGCGGCGGCTACGTCGCCGGGCGGATGGCCCGCTTCAACGGCCTGCGCCAAGGGGCGGCGGTGTGGATCTGGGCCGTCGTCATCACCGCCGCCATCGCCATCGCCACCGCCGCACTGGGCGACAAGTACAACGTCCTCGACCGCGTCGGCGGGTTCCCGCAACTACCCGTCAGCAGCGATGACGCCACCACCGGCGCCATCATCGCCTTGGCCCTCGCTCTGGTCGCCGCGCTCATCGGAGCCATCCTCGGTGGTTTGGCCGGCATGCGGTTCCACCGCAAGGTCGACCGGGCCGGACTCGACCGCTGAACGAACTGCCGTACGCGGTCCCTGTGGTTCAGGGGACCGGCCGCGTAGTCAGCACCGGCTGGAACAAGTGGACGCCGGTCAACGCGGCAGCGATCGGCACACCTGGCAGGCAGCATCGGCGAGCTGATCGGCAACCGGTCCCGGCGGGGCCGCCCGGGCAGGCACCCGGTCAGCGCTGCAGACGGCCGCCGCCGGCCCGGCTCACCCCGGCCGGCCGCGGTCTCTTTGTTAGCAAATCCACCCCCGAGGCACCGACTTGAGCTCATGAACACACGCGGGGCGGGTTTATTTTCCGCCTTCCGAATTTGCACAAAACGCATTAGTTAGGGGTGTTAGCACCCCACAAAAGGGGACCCAGCACTCCTGACCCAATGCCGCGCGGAAGGGATCCTGAAGGAATGACAACAACTATCGAAAGACCGGCGACCGCCGCAACCGGGAGCGATTTCGCCGCGCTCAACCGGCGCATCACACAAGCCGGGCTCCTCGACCGGCGTCCCGCCTACTACGCCGTGCGGATAGGCGTCGTCACCGCGATGCTCGTGGGCGGATGGGCCGCATTCTTCGCGATCGGCTCGTCCTGGTGGACAATCGCGGTCGCGGCCTTCCTCGGCATCGTGTTTTCCCAGGTGGCTCTTGTCGCACACGACCTCGCGCACCGACAGGTGTTCCGCACCAAGAAGCCCAGCGAGCGAGCCGGGCGGATCGCGGCGAACGTAGCGGTGGGCATGAGCTACGGCTGGTGGATGGACAAGCACACCCGCCATCACAACAACCCGAACCACGATGACCTCGACCCGGACGTACAGCCTGAGGTACTGATCTGGGCGACCGAGTCGGCGTGGGGCCGGCGGGGGCTGAACGGCTTCGTCACCCGCCACCAGGCGGGCCTGTTCTTCCCGCTGCTGACGCTGCTGAGCATCGATCTGCGGGTGTCCAGCATCAAGGCGTTGCGGCACCCCGGGATGAAGCACCGCGCCCTCGAGGCCGGCTTGATGGCGGGCCACCTCGCCGCCTATGTGGCTGCCCTGCTGCTCGTGCTTTCGCCGCTGCAGGCGCTGGCCTTTTTCGTCGTGCATCACGCGGTCTTCGGGGTCTATCTGGGCATGACCTTCGCACCGAACCACAAGGGCATGCCGCACCCGGACGGCACCGAGGACTACCTGCGCAAGCAGGTGCAGACCTCGCGCAACGTGACCGGCGGCCGGCTGACGGACATCGCGCTCGGCGGCCTGAACTACCAGATCGAGCACCACCTGTTCCCCGCGATGCCGACCCCGAACCTCAAGAAGGCACAGCCGATCGTCGAGGCCTACTGCAAGCAGGTCGGTGTCTCCTACGAGACGACCAGCCTGATCGAGTCCTACCGTCAGGCGCTCCGCTATCTGCACGAGGTCGGCGCCCCGCTCCGCGCAGCACGCTGACGCGCAGATCTGCGGCCGCCGACACTAGAGTGTGGTGAGAATCGTCGTCCCAGACCCCGGCGGCACCTCACCGTTGGTCCGGTCGGTGTGGACCATCCTGAGCCGCAGCGACGCCGCTGCGGCAGTCATCGCGGAACGCCTCTTCACCCAGACGGTCTCCCCGATCCTCACCGCCATCCGGCGCCCGCACGACCGAGCATCGGCACAGGTGTTGTTGGCCTGCGCGGCCGAGGAACATCACACGTTGCCGCTGGACGTCCTGGCAGCGGCGCTTGCCGAAGACGGCATCAGCAGTTGCGTTCTCGGAGCACGGGTTCCATCACAAGCGCTCGCCACCGCGGCCGGCCGGCTACGCCCAGCAGTGGTGGCCGCCTGGTCCCAAACCCGCGACACGGCCGATCCCCGACAGATCACGGCATTGCTGACCGCCGGTCCCGCGATGATTGCCGCAGGGCCGGGCTGGACGAGCGCCGCGCTTCCCACCAGCGCGAACCTGTCCTCCAACGTAGCCGCGGCTTTGACGCAGACCCGCACCTTGCTCCGTACTTCACCTCCGACCCAAAGGTGAGACCGATGTTGTTAGAGCGCGACGCACTGGGTAGCCGCCGCGGTATTTCTCTCGCAGCTGACGGAGCGTCCCGTGTGCCGGGTTCAGGGCCAGGACTGAATCTGGCACGCATCGGAGCCGTCCGATGGGGCATCCGGGCGGCATGTCGCAACAGGTTTCCGGTCTTGATCCGGAGGAACAGGCCCAGCTCGACCGGGAGGACGAAGAGGGACGCGATCTTGTCCGCCCTCCCGACGTCAACGAGGAGTCGAACCGGTCCGCCACTCGGCTGGAGCTGTTCTTCGACCTTGCGTTCGTCTTGTTCGTCGCGAGGTGCGCCGACATCCTGGCCAAGGACGAGACCTGGCCGGGCGCGTTCACCTTCATCGCCGTCGTGGCGATCGGCTGGTGGTCGTGGGCCAGCGCTGCCCTGTACGCCAACCGATTCGACACCGACGACGCGATCTTCCGCCTGCTCACCCTGACCGGCATGGCCGGTGTCGTCGCGATGGCCGCCTCGGTCGACAAACTCGACGCGACCACCAGCCGGTGGTTCGCGCTGGCATACGTCATGCTGCGGGTCGTCCTCATTGTCGGCTACCTGCGGGCCTGGCGGGCGCTGCCGGATGCCCGCCGCACTATCCGGCCCTACCTGCTCGCGCACGCGGCCGGAGCCGCCGTCTGGCTGACCTCCCTGGCGGTGCCCACCCCGGGCCGGTACGTGTTATGGGGAATCGGTGTCGCAGTCGACCTCGTCGGGCCGACCCTGGCAGCGCGGCTCAAGGACGGCATCCCCCTGCACATGGAGCACCTGCCGGAGCGTTTCGGGCTGTTCGTGATCCTGGTGCTCGGTGAGTCGGTGGCCGCAGTGGTGACCGGCATCCACGACGCCGGGTGGCAGCCCGGCATCGTGGTCACGGCGGCGTTGGCCTTCCTCATCGCGGCCGCCCTGTGGTGGTCCTACTTCGCTCTGTCCGGCGGCGTAGCAAAGCGACGGCTCGTCCAAGAGGGCCATGAGCGGACCCGGCAGGGTGTCCACGACTTTTTCGTGTACGCCCACCTGCCGGTAGCCGTGAGCCTGGCCACGGTGGCGGTCGGCCTGGAACACGCCATCGTGCACGGCACCGAGGGCCACCTCTCATCCGGCACCCGGACGGTCATCGCCTTCGGCCTCGCCGGCTACCTGGCGAGCGTCGCACTCATCCAGGCCGTTCTGGCCCGGCATCTGCGCCCGGCGCTGCTGTGGCCGGGCGCCGGCGTACTGCTGATCCCGATCGTGTGCCTGTTCAACCTGCGGCCGCCGGTCCTGCTCGCCGTCCTCGCCGCCATCATGGTGGCCGGAGTTGCCACCGGCACAGCGCAGCACAGGGCGGGCCAGATCCACACCGCCGAGACCTGATGGCCGGATTTAGGCGACTTTCCGCTGCTTCGGCCTGCCAGTCCCTCGGCATCGAGGGCCGGAGCAGCGGGTCGAGGACGAAACGCCGTCCTCGGTACATCGAGCTCGGTACTGCTGTCACCGCTGGTGTGAAGGTTGACTCCCTCGCCTGACCGAAATGTGGGCTCAATGCCGTTCGGCGGCACGATGAGGGTCGGGCAAGGAGGCGTGTTGGACACCGTGCTCGCTGACGAAGCCGACGATCAACATTTAGGCGTAGTGTTGCGGTATCGGCGTTCGCACGGCGACGCCGATCTGCGTTCACGCAGACACGCATCTTCGCCGCCTGGACCCTGCGGGTATGACCTGACGTGCGGGGCATCACCTTGATCCGCGCTGGACCCGCTCGATATGCCCGGGCTCTACGCCATGAACCGTTCCACCTCGTCGCGGACGTCATCGACCGTTTCCCCGGTCTGGCCCGGCGGACCGTCGTCCTGCATCAGCTGTGGTTCGACAACGCGCCGCGCAGCAGCCTACGTGCGCCGAGCCGGCGCAGACTGCCCGAGATTCGCGGCAGGCCTGGCCGGCCACCTGACCGACACCGGAAGGAACTGACCATGGACACCGAGGCCCTCACCCATCCCACCGACCCGGAAATCGCCACTCACGCTCTGGCCGAGGCAGCGGCTGCCGCCGGATACGCCCCCTCGATACACAACACCCAGCCATGGCGGTGGCGGCTCACCGCCGACACCCTCGAGCTGCGTCTCGTCCGCGGCCGGATCCTGCCGGTCACCGACCCCGAGGGACGGTTGGCAACGCTGAGCTGCGGTGTCGCCCTGCACCACGCCCGCGTCGCGCTGGCCGCGCAGGGCTGGCACGCCACCGTGACCCGCATGCCTGCGGACGGCGAACCCGACCTGCTCGCAAGCCTGCACGTCGAGCGCCGGGCACCGACCGACTCAGCATCGACGCTGCACCTGCGGAGCATCCCGTTCCGGCACACCGACCGACGCCCCGTACCCGGCACGCCCGTCGAGCCGAACGACCTGGCAGCCATCACGACAGCCGTGCAGGAGCAGGACACCCAACTGCACACCCTGCGACCCGACCAACTCCTCGAACTGGCCGCCGCCACCGATCACGCACAGCACAGCGAAGCCGCCGATCCGGCCTGGCGAGCCGAACTCGCCTACTGGACCGGTCCCGCCCGACCGTCTGGCGCCGGCGTACCGGAAACCGCCATCCCCCAACGCGCCACCCAGACCACGGTGCCCGGCCGCGACTTCGGCCACCACGGTGAATTGTCCGTCAGCGCCGCACACGACAAGGCAGCCACATTCGTCGTGCTCTACGGCAGCACCGACGAACCGGTCAGCTGGCTGCGCGCCGGCGAAGCCCTGTCCGCCGGTTGGCTCACCGCCACCGAACACGGCGTCTCCGTCGTGCCGCACAGCGCCCCCATCGAGGTCATCGCCGCCCGCCAGGCGATACGCGCCATGATCGCCAGCGTCGGCCATCCCTTCCTCGTGCTGCGCCTCGGCACCACAGACCCCGCCGACCCAGCCGTACCGCACACGTCCCGGCTGCCCGCCGACCAGCTCATCGACCGCGCCTGAAATCGCCGAGTTCAGCGACTCCACCGTCCCGCGGTAGGCCCGTCAGTCGTCATCGTCACTTTCCGGATCATCGACGATGGCGAAGCCCGCGCGCTAACTGTGGCGGCGCACGACCAGTAGGCAAACCAGCCGGCGAGCGCGTCGGACCACATTTTCGCCCGGACCAGGCCTTTGTGGTCCCCACGCTTCATACCCGCCGCAGCGGGTATATCGGTTATGCCCCGTCCGGAGGCTCCCGACCGCGTCGGCGGCGCCAACCAAGTGAGGAAAGTCATGACTGCCACACACGTCCGAAGAGCCGAGATCGTTTCCATTCTGCGGTCCAGGGGAAAGTTCGCTCGTGCCGACTGGTTCGAACGCGAATTTCCCGACATTGTCGACACCGGTAAGAACAGCAGCCTGCTGACAACCCTTGAGATCGATGCGGATGCTTTGAGCTCGACCGACCGCATTCCCCAGGATGCGTGAGATTCCCGAGGCGATCGAGCGGGGCGGTCGGCGTTGCAACTGACGGCGAAAGCGGTCCTGCGGTCGGGCGTGATGGTCCTGCGGTCGGGCGTGATCAGGAAGTCGGTACGGAACCCCTGATGGCGCCTTCACCACGTCCGTCCATGCACGATCATCCCGTTGATTCGCGACCGATTGACACGCCGCGGCGAGGCTGGGCGGAGTACGTTGGTGGGGCAACCTGCGATCCGATGCAGACGTCATGGGCCGACGCGGAGTGAACGAACCGGCCTGACAGCCGCGGCCGAGAATGACCCACCCGACGGCCCGAACCGGTCGACCGGGGCACGCGCGAGATACGAGGAGCTCACATGGCTAACAAGTCCGCGCACAAGGAAGATCGGAAAAAGCAGGGCAGCACCCTCAAGGAGAAGCGCGCAGCGAAGAAGGCCAAAACCGCGAAGAAGTCTGCTTCGAACATTCCGTCGACCAGCCGCTGACCGACCGATCGGTCGAAAAGCGCCACCGGCCGCGGAACAATACAGCCGGAGCGCAAATGCCTGGGTAGCGTGAATGCAGAAGCTCACCACATCCATCCGGCGAAGGATTGGATATGGTGAGTTAGCGTGCCCGGCGACGCGAGGACCCACAGCGATCGCCAGAGGAAAGACGGATTCGGCCGGCAGCTCGGCCCTCGGATCAGAAGGGTGGCGCGTCCTCGCCCATCAACGCCAGCGTGACGCCTCCTTTCCCGCTTTTGAGACTCTGGACGACGACCTTGCCGGTACTGCCGTCGGGCAACTCCAGCGTGAAGGATTTTCCGACGGCATTCTTTCCGACGTTGCAGGCGCCGTTCGCGGGCCGGAAATCGCCCGCCCACGGCGGGATTCCGCCGTGGCGCCCGGGCTCGGTGAAGAGCGCGGCTGTGCCGTGCGTCCTGGTGCCGTCTGAGGACAGAAGTGTCGAGGCGGTGCGGTAGGTAGCCATATGCCGCAAGGCTATCTCGGATTGCCCTCGTTCGCAGGACGGAAATTACGCCATGACGCGAAAGGCACGCACCCACCACGCCGTGGAAGTAGCACATCCCCGGTCCAAACAGCCCGCCGCGCAGAGCTTCGGCTTCATGTTCTGCATCGATTTACCTGCGCTACGAGGGCGGTTGTACCTGCCGTTCCCATCCGGCGGGTCGCTGGCCGGGGCATGATCGATCGAGTCGATTAGTGTGGTGTTGTGAGACGTTGCTGATCGCGAATTCAGAGAATGTGACGAAATTCCGTCCGTGCGGGTGCGGAAACCCTCGGGAGGTGCAATTGTTGAGCCGTCGGGTGGCCCCGGACCTCGGTCACGCATTCAGCCGTGATGGGAGGTTCCCGATGGCTGGTCCCTGGCCTGAACACCATCGAGTCACTCCGGGTGACGCCGCTGACGAGGCCACGCGCTGTCCTGCAGAACGGCAAGCTGATCGCCGGCGCCGGACGGAAGCCCTCCTGGCCGTGGCCGCACGACCGGCTCACCTCCAGCGGTGGCGGTCAATTTTCTCCCACCGAACCAGACCCTGAGGACCTGCGTCATGGACGTACCAACACGCCCCGCCTCATCCACCGATCGCCCGCCCCTGGCCGATGCGCTGCGGTCAGCGGTCATCGTGAACCCCGTGAAGGTGCCCGACCTGGACCTGCTGCGCCGCACCATCGACGACGCGTTGACGGCCGCGGGATGGCCGGAGCCGATGTGGCTGGAGACCACGGTCGACGACCCCGGATCCGGCCAGACCTCTCAAGCCGTACGGGACGGCGCCCAGCTCGTCTTCGCCTGCGGAGGCGACGGGACCGTGATGGCCTGCGTCACCGCACTGGCAGGAACCGACGTCGCGCTGGCAGTGCTACCGGCCGGCACCGGCAACCTTCTCGCCACCAACCTGGGACTCACCGGCGACGTCGCGGCCGCCATCGAGGTCGTCCTAGAGGGCGGACGCCGCCGCATCGACGTCGGTTCCGTCGGGGCGCAGTGCTTTGCCGTGATGGCCGGTATGGGTTTCGACGCCCACATGCTCGACGCGACCAGCGACACCGCGAAGAAGCGCATCGGCTGGCTCGCCTACGCCGTCGGAGCTGCCCAGCACCTGCGGGACCGCCCCATGCGCATCCGCATCACCCTCGACGGAAGGCGCCCGTTCACCCGCCGCCCGCGCACCGTGATCGTCGGCAACGTCGGACGGCTCCAAGGCGGCGTGCGCCTGCTCAACGACGCCCAGCCCGACGACGGGCTGCTCGATGTGGCCGTCCTCAGCCCGAGGAACCTGCGGCACTGGATCTCACTCGGCTGGGGCGTCCTGCGCCGTAAGGACGCCATCTCCAACATGGAGACCTTCACCGCCTCCCGGGTGGAGATCCTCAGTACCCGGATCCAGCCACGCCAGCTCGACGGTGACCTCATCGAGCCCAGCAAAGAGCTGCTGGTCACCGTATGGCCGAAGGCTCTGCTGCTCTGCGTGCCGCACCCCGACACCGACCTCGACCTCGCCCACGACGCCGCCGCAGCGGACCGCCGAGCGGAGCGGCTCCGCTCCGGACCGGCCCGCGTCGTCTCCACGACGGTATGACGCTGGTCCGCAGTCGTGCCCACGCCCTCATCGACCGCTTCGCCGGGCTGTCGCAAGATGCCGTGAACGACCAACCCCGGCAGACCCTCGGACGGTTCGCCCCATTTGCCCACCATGGACCTGGTCAGGTCCACTGATCGGTGTCTTCCACACTGTCGACCACGATGTCCAGGTCGGCGTATTGCGGCTGGCGGGACAGTTCTCGGACCGCCTGGGTGAAGTGGGCCCAGGCGGTCCGATCCTGTTCGGCGTTGTGGTTCGATAGCCGCGCGTGTGCGGTCAGCGTGGCCTGTTTGGCATCTTCCATGGGAAACCTCCGGGTCGGCCTGGTCGGTCGCGGAGTTGGTAGCGCCGGCCGAGCGGGGCGGCACCGTCCGCATCGCGTTGACGCTGATCGGGGTAAGCCAGGGCGTTGTCGATCAGATCCAGCATCCCCCTGCGTGCCTCCCATGTTGCCACCGGGCGGGTCGCGGCTTGATGCGGCGACCATCCTGGGGCACTCGCGGAAGCTGCCCGTCGCCGACAGAGACCTCACAACGGCGTCATTACGCCAAGGTCAGCCAGACGGAAACCGCGTCCGCTAAATTACCGAAATCGACATTCACGAATTGTGGCATGACGCGGGACGGCAAGGGTTGACAACCGTCACCCCACCGCCAAGACTTCATCGCAACACGGCGTTGATGTGAACGTCATCGACTTCCCGCTCCGGCATTGCCGGATAGCGCCGCGGAAATCCCCATCCCCCAAACTCCTCGCGAAGCAGCATTCCCCGAGTTGGAGTTGCCAGCAATTCAGGAGACCGATCATGCCTTCCCAAGGAACCAGTCGGCGCGCCCTTCTCAAGGCAGCGGGTGTGGGCGCCGGCGTGGCCGCAGCGTCCGGACTGGGCATTCTCCGGGCGTTGCCGGCGCAGGCCGCGACCCACCCCGGCATGCTGCACACCCAGGCCGACCTGGACCGGATGCGGACCCAGGTAAACGCCGGTGCCCAGCCGTGGAAAGCCGGCTGGGACCGCCTGGTGGCGAACTCGCATTCGCAGAGTTCGTGGACGCCCCGCCCGACCGCCACCGTCATCCGCGGCGGCGAGGGACAGAACTACACCGCGTTCTACAACGACGTGCACGCCGCCTACCAGAACGCCCTGCGATACCGGATCAGCGGCAGCACCGCACACGGCGACAAGGCCCGCGACATCCTCAACGCCTGGTCCGGCACGCTGCAGGCGATCAACGGTAACGCGGACCGGTTCCTGGCCGCCGGTATCTACGGTTACCAGTTCGCCAATGCCGCCGAACTCATGCGCGGCTACTCCGGGTTCGACCTGGACCGGTTCAAAAACATGATGCTCAATATCTTCTACCCGATGAACAACAATTTCCTGAACAACCACAATGACGCGTGCATCACGAACTACTGGGCCAACTGGGACCTCTGCAACATGAATTCCATCCTGGCGATCGGCATCCTCTGCGACGACCAGGCGAAGATCAACCAGGCGATCAACTACTTCAAGAACGGCGCCGGCAACGGTTCCATCATGAATGCCATCCCGTTCCTGCATTCCGGCGGGCTCGCGCAATGGCAGGAGAGCGGCCGCGACCAGGGGCACACGATGATGGGCGTCGGCCTGATGGGCACCTTCTGCGAGATGGCCTGGAATCAGGGCCAGGACCTGTACGGCTACAGCAGCAACCGGTTCATGCAGGCCTGCGAATACATCGCCAAGTACAACCTGGGCCAGTCCGTGCCGTTCACCACGTATCGCTGGGGCAGCGGGCAGAACTGCGCCCAGCAGCAGCAGACCGCCATCTCGGCGAACAGCCGGGGACAGGATCGCCCGGTCTGGGCCCTGGTCCACGCGCACTACGCAGCGCGTCGAGGGTTGTCGGTTCCGAACATCACGGCCTACCTGAACCGCGTGCGCCCCGAAGGCGGCGGCGGCGACTACGGCTCCGCCAGCGGCGGCTTCGACCAGCTCGGCTTCGGCACCCTGGCACACACCCAGACCGGCGGGAGCTCCACCCCGGCGGTAGGAATCAACCGGGTGCAGTCGTACAACTTCACCGATCGCTACGTCCGGCACATCGACTACGACGTGCGCATCGACCCCGACGTCAGCCCCGCCGAGGACGCCCAATGGCGGCTGGCCCCCGGCCTGTCGAATTCGGCCAGTGGATACGTTTCGATCGAGTCGGTCAACTTCCCCGGCCACTACCTCCGCCACGCCGATTACGACTTCGCCCTGGTACAGAACGACGGCAGCGCACAGTTCGCCGCCGACGCCACCTTCCGCCGCGTGGCTGGGCTGGCCGACTCCGCCGCCGTGTCGTTCCAATCGGTCAACTTCACCGACCGGTACATCCGGCACTCCGACTACCTGCTCCGGCTCGACCCGGCCGACACCGACACCGCGCGAGCCGACGCCACCTTCCGCATCACGTCCTGACCGCATGACTGGGGAGGCCGGGCCACGGTTTTCGTAATCACGGGCACCTGCCGCCCGTCCTCCTCATACCGGCATGCCGTCGTGAAGAGGAGGTGACAGCCGTGCGCGGTAGTCCTGCCACCTCGATTGCCGACCGGGTGCGAGCCGCTCAACACGGCGACCGCGAGGCGTTGACCGCACTCGTCGAGGACCACCTCGACATGCTCTACAACGTCGCCGGCCGAGCCTTGAACGGCCATGCGGATGTCGATGACGTGGTGCAGGAGACGCTGCTGCGCGTCGTGCAGAACCTTGCCGCCATCCGGGACCCGGCGCGGTTCTCCGGCTGGATCCTCGCCATCGTGCATCGAGAAATCGCCGAGCGACTCCGGCGGCGCCGCACCAGCGCCGAACGCACCCACTCGCTGGATCTGGCGGCGGACCTGCCGGACCCGGGTGCCGACTTCGCCGACCTGATCGTGCTGCGCCTCGGCCTTTCCGGTCAGCGACGTCAGGTGGTCGAGGCGGTCCGCTGGCTCGAGCCGGACGACCGGTTCCTGCTCTCTCTGTGGTGGCTCGAGGTCGCGGATCGCATCACGCGCGCCGATCTGGTCGCCGCGCTCGGCCTGTCGGCCACCCACGCGGCGGTCCGGGTCAAGCGGATGCGAGACCAGCTTGACCTGGCGCGGTGCATCGTCGGCGCGCTCGATGCCCGGCCCCGCTGCCCGGATCTCGGCGAGGCGCTGGCGACCTGGGACGAACGGCCCAGCCCGGTCTGGCGTAAACGGCTCGCCCGGCACCTGCGCGACTGTCCCTCCTGCGCTGCCCACGAGCGGCGCCTGCTGCCGCCGGAAACGCTGCTGGCCGGCGTGGCAATGCTGCCGTTGCCACCGACTCTGGGCACCGCCGCAGTCTCCGGAATGCTCGCCGGACCGGCCGGTTATGGACTGCTGGCAAGCCTGGCCGGCTCCGCCGGCCAGGTCGCCGCTGCCGCCGGAGCCGGCTGGGCGCAAACCGTCGGCCTGTCGAAGCTTGCCGTCGCGGTGGCCGGGGCCGCCGCCATCGCCGGCGGCGTGGTCGCGGCCGTTGACGACGGAGACTCCCCCGCCCCTCGACCGCCCGCAGCCATCGCACCCGCCGACCCGCCGACGCCCAGCCGGGCCAGCACGCCGCCGGTGCCGTCGGCGGCGCCGTCCACCGCCGCCCCCTCGGTCCGATACGGCTCCGTCGTCGACGTCGCTGACCCGGCCCCGCCCACCAACCGCCGGCCCGACCGACTGCCGGCCCGGCCGGAGGGCACGCTGACCATCACGGCCAGCAACGACAACGACCCCCGGCCCGACGTGGTGTCCCTGATCCACCGCGGCGAGTCGGCCACCTATCGTGGTCGCGGCTACCTTCGAGTGGAGTTTGCCGTCGCGTTCACCGAACGTGTCGGCATTGTCGCGATGCCGGCCTGGACCGGGTTGAAGGGAAAACTGTTCCACGTCGCGTCCGGTGGCGGCCGGCGGCTCGACGACCGGATTCGGGGCGCCGCCGCCGGCTTCACCGGAATGGGCGACCCGACCCACGGGTACGCGCATCTGCCCGACGGTGCCCAGCAGATGTGGCATTTCGAGTACTACTACCTCGACGGCGAGGTGACCTACACCTCCAACGAACGGGGCGCTGACTACAACCTCTACGTGCACATCGTCGATCGCGTCGGAATCGACGGCGACCTGCGCACCCCGCCCGCCGGTCCGCAGGGTCCGATCCGGTACGGCTTCGTGCGTGATGACGCGACGAACGCCTGCCCGGTCCCGCAGTACGTGACTCGGCGGGTGGTCGCGGACACTGCCACCGTGCCACAGCAGAGCGACGTCGGGTGACACGGGTCTACTCCTGTCCTGGCGGGCTCGGGGCGGGTGTCGCGTCGAGCGAGATGAGGGTCAAGCCGAGGTCACGCACCTTGGCGAGCAGACCGTGCAGTGCGGCTTGGTCGGTGACGGTTCCGCGCAGGGTGGTGGTGCCGTCGGCGTTGCGGGACAGGGCCAGGTTGTCGAACCATGTCGACCAGTGCTCGTCGAGGTGCCCGCCGATGCGGAACTCGTAGTGCGGGCTCATCGTGGGACGGCCGTTCGTTCTGGGCCTTTTCCGCGGGCGATGACCCACTCGGCGACGGCGGCGTTGATGAGCCAGGCGACGCTCATCGATAGGGCGGTGCTCAGGTCGCCGGTGCCGAAGGCGGCCTCGCCGACGCCTTGGGTGACGGTCTGTGTGCCGGCGCCGAGGCCGAGGGCGTACGCGCGGATCATCCAGGCGCGGTGTGCGGCGATGTCGCGGCGGCGGATCGCGGTGAACCCGAGGACGAGTGCGGTGGCCATCGCGGAGCCGACAGTGAGCCGAACCGTCCACAGCAGCACACCGCCGGGTGCGTTCCGGTAGAACACCGTCATCCACAGCCCGGATACGGCGACGAGCAGGCCGGCGGCAACCAGTACCCGGCCGGATGTGCGATGCCACGTCCGGTGCCGGCGGCGCAGCCGGGCGGGGAACTGGAAAGCGCCGAGGATCGCGTAGACGGTGGCCGCGACGATGTGCACCATGACGGGTGCTGGGTCGGCGGCGATGCGCGGGTTCACGGGCATCAGCTGCGGGCCGTCGGCGACCTCGACCAGGCGCAACACGCCGGAGACGAGCGGGATGACGCTGATCATCAGTAGCGCCGCCGGAGCCCGCCAAGGCGCGGTGCCCGGTCCGGGCGCCGCAGCGCGCCCGGACCATGTCGCGCGGGTCGGCGCGGTCATTGCACGCTCGCCGTGGAGAGGCGTGCGGTGGCCGGCAGCGTCGCGGGAGTCTGGCGGGCGGACCGCCACAGCGACCAGCCCAGCGCCACCATCGCGATGCCGTTGGGGAAGGCCAGCAGCCGATAGAAGGCGTCCGGCAGGACGGCGATCGCGATGGTGACGGCACCACCGGCCGCGAGCAGCGCGGCCGCCCAGCGGGGGAACACCCGCGCCCGCAACAGCGCGATGCCGAAGACCAGACCGCCGGCCAGATACGTGAAGTTCTGAACCTGCAGGACGGTCCGGAGCACGCCGATGTCGCCGGACGGGGTGCCGCCCGTGGTTGCGGCGGCCACGTCGTTGACGAAGCCGGCGTTGCTCAGTGCGATCTCGGGAAGGACGAAGGCGGCCATGTAAGAGGTGCCCACGATGATGGCGTAGCCGGCACCGAGCACCAGGTACCCGAGCAATCCGAGGACACCGGTCTGCCGCACCTGGCGCAGGTACATGCCGGTGATGCCGGCGAGCGCGAGCACGGCCATCAGCAGCTTCAAGCTGTTGCGGACGGTGACGTCGGTGGTCATCAGCGAGGTGGCGTCCAGATGCGGATGATTGATCTGGACGCCGATGAAGATGAGTCCGGCGGCGACGGCGGCTGCGCCGGCGGCCCGGCTCAGCGTGCTGGCGGTGATGGTCATGTCAGGTCCCTTTCCTGGTGGTCCGTGACGGGCGCCGCGGACACCTGGAACTTAGGAACCGAGGGGGTGATGGGGCGTCACCACATGATGTGACCGAGGTGGTGACACGGCTCAGAGCAGCCCGTACTCGCGGGCGCGCCGCACCGCCGCCGCCCGGGTCGTGACGTCGAGCTTGGTGAAGATGCGCTTGGTGTGGGTGCGCAGAGTGTTGACGGTGACGTACAACCGGCGGGCGATTTCCGGTCCGGTCAGGTCGCTGTCCAGGAGCCGAAGAACCTCGAGCTCGCGGGAACTCAGCCGGTCCGCCACGGGCTGCGGAGGCTCGGCGGCCGGCCTCGATGCCGCGGACCGGCCGAGGAGGACCCCGAGGCGCTGCCGAGCCGGTGTCTCGAGACCGGCCACGGCGTCGCGCAGCAGTGCCTGCATCGGTGCGCCTTCGTCAAGGAACAAGCGCACGTAGCTGTCGGCTTCCGGCCGCGCGGTCAGGGCGTCACTCAAGGCGGCGAACGCGCGGGTCGTATCCCCGTCGGCGTGGTGGGCGAGGGCCCGCAGCAGATGAATTTCGCGCAGGCTACCGGCCCGGTCTTCGGCGGCAACGCGCAGCCGTTCCAGCAATGCGAGCACTGCCGGAACGGGCGCGTGGTGATCGCCGGCGCGGTGCCGCGCGAGCAGGACGCGCACGAGCGTGAGGAGCTCGTACTCGCGCAGGTAGGCGGGTTCGTCGTCGACGGTCACGCCGGCTTCCTCGGCCCACTGTCCGGCCGCCGTCAGGTCTCCAGCGCCGAGGGCCAGGCGGGCTCTGGTCGCGGCGATCGGGTGCACGTCGGGGTAGAAGCCGGGCCGGTACAACTCCTGCGCCCGGTCCAGCAGGTCTGCCGTGGCGTCATGGTCCCCGGCCACGGCGCGCAGTCGCGCCATGGCGAGGAACCATCTGTGCCGATTCTCGGTGATGGATCCGTGCTCGGCGAGCGCCCGGGCCGTCCGCAGGTGCTCCTCGGCCACGGCAAGTTCGTCGCGCTGGCGGTTGAGTTCGGCGAGCCCGACATGCAGGTCGGCGGTGGCCCTCGGGTACGGCTCGCCGCCCGCGACCGCGGTCCGCAGGGCCTGCTCGTAGAGCCGGCGGGCGCGGCTGGGCCACCCGGCGGCGACCCACATGTCGGCGAGCACCACGGTGCTGTCCAGCTCGTCGACCAGGTTTCCCGCCGCATGCAGGCTGCGCACCGCCTTAGTGAACATGGGCAGCGCCTGCTGCACGTCGCCGGCGGCCCAGGCGGCGAGCCCGAGAAACCCGGCGCCGGCGCCGCGGACGAAGTGGTCCTCCGGTCCGGCCAGGTCGAGCGCCACCTGGGCGTGGCGCACCGTCCCGGCGACATCGTGACGGGCCTGGGCCAGCGACGCGCGGTAGACCGCGATCATCGCCGGGGCGCTGCGCAGGTCCTCGGTGTCCACCCACGCTGCCCGCAGCTGTTCGTCGTGCTCGCCGGCGGTCAACGCCGCCTCGGCGTCGTCGAGCCGGGACTCGAGCCCGTCCAGGTCGCCGGATATCAGCGACGACCAGCCCGAGACGATGCTGAGGACGGGGCTGCGCCGCACGACCGCGTCCGGCAGCGCCCGCATCCAGTCCTGCAACAGCCGGTCCTGCCGGGTACGCCGCAGCTCCGGGACCGCCTGCTCCATCAGGGCGGCGGCGCGGGTGACATCGTCGGCGGCGAGCGCGTGCCGGACCGCGTCAGCCACCAAGTCGTGCGCCGCGTACCAGTCGCAGGCACGCCGGTGCAGCTGAGGAACCTCGCCCGGCTGCTCGCTGAGCAGCCGGGCCCGCAGCACGTCAGCGAACAGGTGGTGGTAGCGGTACCAGTCCCGCCGCCCGTCGAGCGGAACCACGAACAGGTTCGCCCGGTCGAGATCGTCCAACGCCAGCCTGCCGCCGGCGCGACCGGTGACCGCGTCACACAGCGGGCCGGTGAGCCGGTCGAGGACGGCGGTGCGCAGCAAGAACTCCCGGACGTGCCCGGGCTGGCGGGCGAGGACCTCGTCGGCCAGGTAGTCGATGACGAACCGGTGACTGCCGGTGAAGGCGTCGATGAACCCGGCGACCTCCTTCGGATCGTCGACACCGCGCAGCGACAACGCGGCGAGTTGCAGGCCGGCCGCCCAGCCCTCGGTACGCCCGTCGAGCGCGGCGACGTCCGCGGCGCTGAGCTCCAGCCCCATCACCCGGGTGAGGAACTCCCGGACCTCGGACGGGCGGAAGCGCAGGTCGGCGGCACGGACTTCGACCAGCTGGCCCCGGCTGCGCAGCCGGGCCAGGGGTAGCGGCGGGTCCGCCCTCGTCGCCACCAGTAGGTGCACGGTCGGTGGGAGGTGGTCGAGCAGGAAGGTGACCGCCTCGTGCACCGGAGCCGACTCGACGACGTGGTAGTCGTCGAGCACGACCACCCGCGGGCCGTCACCGAGGCGCGCCAGCTCGTTGACCAGCGCCGGCAGGACCGCGCCCGCCGACGCGGCCGGCACGGCGTCGAGAAGTGCGGCGCCTACCTCGAGGGCCGCGAGAAGGTGGGTCAACAGGCGCGACAGATCATTGTCGCCCGCGTCGAGCGAAACCCAGCCGATCATCGGTGCCGTCGGACGCTCGACCAGCGTCGCTCGCCAGTCGCTGAGCAGGGTGGTCTTGCCGAAACCGGCCGGCGCCGACACCACGGTCAGCCGGTGCCCCGGCGCAAGCGTCGCATCCAGCAGCTCCATCAACCGCGGCCGCGCAACGAGCTGAGCGCGCTGCGGCGGCGCGAACAGCTTGGTGGCGAGCACGGGCTGCGGCATGAACGAATCCTAGAAGCGGCACGATGATCGCAGATGAATCTCATCGGCTCAGCGCAAGTTCAGGTCGAGGGTTGCGCCCTGAAAGTGCTCAAGGAGCGGGTGCCTGCACGGACATCCAGGTCAGGCCCGGCGTGTCTCCTTCCGTCGCCTGGCCGGGCGCGATGTCGAATTCCGGATCACCAGCCGGTGTTCGTGTTGCGGCGGAGGCGCCGGCGGGCTGTCCGGGTTGTTCAAGAAGTCGACCAGATAGGCCAGGCCGACGGTGGCAAGCTCGGCGTTGTCGGAGCTGACCGTGGTCAGGGGTGGCCAGACGTGAGCAGCCACCGGAATGTCGTCGAAACCCACGACGCTGATATCGCCGGGAACCGACCGGCCGGCTTCATGCAGCGCGTGAATCGCTCCGATCGCCATCTCGTCGTTGGCCGCGAAGATCGCCGTCACCTCGGGATCAAGGGCTAGATGCGTGCCGATTTCGTAGCCCCGAGCCGCGGTCCAATCTCCTTCGAGGACCTCCGGAACGCCGGCACCGGCCGCGGTCAGCGTGGCCCGCCAGTTCTGCAGCCGTTCCCGCGCCGCCCACCAGCGTTGCGGCCCGGCGATGTGATGAACGGTGCGGTGCCCGAGATCCAGTAGGTGTCGCGTCGCCGCGGCAGCGGCATCGCCGCCCTCGGCGGCACGCACCGACAGCACAACCGGCGCCTGCACGATTGGTGCGGCGCCGAGGGTCAGGACCGGTACGTCGACCGTGAGCCGTTCGCCACCGTCGTCGACGGGCTCGGACAGGATGACCGCGTCGACGCCCTGCGCCAGCAAATTGTCGACCGCCGCCGCTATACCTGACGTGTCCTCCTCGAAGGAGTTGGCAATGCTCAGCGAGTAGTTGATGCCGCGCGCCGCCCGCTCCAGAGCCACCAGCAGGGACGACGGCCCGAAGTGCGAGGTGCCCAGCGACACCACACCGATCCGGTTCGTACGGCCGGTGAGCAGGGCACGAGCCGCACCGTTGGGCCGGTAGCCGAGCGACTGCGCAGCGGCAAGCACACGCTCGCGGGTTTCCGGCGTGACGTTGGGCTCTTTGTTGAAGACCCGGGACACGGTCTTCTGAGAGACGCCGGCCAGCCGGGCCACGTCGGTGCCACCCGGACGCCGATCGCCGCCCCAGCGCTTCAACCCCGTGTCGCTCACCGGACCAATGTCTGCGTAGTCAATGCGCTTGTCAAGTCCTCTTACCCGCCCTTGACAGCGCCGGTGACTACGTAGACAGTGTGCCCGTAACTACGTAGTCATCAGTGCTTAGCGCTCCCCCGGCACGCTCCGCCCCGTCCCCCGGAAGGAACCAAGGATGACTCTTGCGAAGAAAGCACTCGCAGGAACATTCGTCGCGAGCCTCATGCTCGGAGCGGTCGCCCTGTCGACGATCCCCGCTGCCGCCAGTCCGACGCCTCAGACGTTCTACCAGCTGCCGAGCAACGCCCAGTGCACCAAGGGCCTCGGCAACTGCGTCGTCTACCCGAAGGCCGCCTCGCTGCCGAACGGCCGCTTGGTCGCGGCGTTCGAGAAGGCGACAATCGGCCCGACCGGTTCTGCCTACGATCAGACGATCCCGATCTACAAGAGCGACGACAACAACACGACGTGGCAGCTGTTGGCGAATGTACGGGCACCCGCGTTCATGGGCGGCCCCGCGCGATACACCAGCAACTGGACGAACCCGTACCTCTACGTGATGCCGCAGACCGTCGGAAGCCTTACCGCCGGCACCCTGCTGCTGGCATCGGTTGTCTCCGGCGAGGACGAGTACTTCCGGGAGCGCAAGGCTGCGAACCCCAGCTGGCAGCCGTCCAACGACGGTGACCGCCGCGACATGGCCATCGCGCTCTACCGGAGCACCAACAACGGCGCGTCGTGGAGCTTCGTGAACATCATCGCCACTGGAGGCTGGCAGGGCGGCAGCGCGGGGGCCATCGGCACCAACGTCGCCACCGCCAACAACTCCCGTCAGGTCGACCCCGTGTGGGAGCCGTACCTGATGGTGCACAACAACGAGCTCATCGCGTACTACTCGGACGAGAACGACTACACGGGCTACAACGGGGACGGCTCACTCAACCTCCGCGGCGACAACAACTCCGCCCCGGACTCCCACGGCCAGGTGGTGGCCCACCGCGAATGGGACGGCAACACCGCAACGCCGTGGAGTGTGCCGTACGCCGACGTGGCCGGCGGCACGCAGACCGTCGCCGGGATGAACCAGATCGGTTCGGGCCGTCCCGGCATGCCCAACGTCGTGCCGACCACGAACGGCCAATGGCTGTTGACGTTCGAGTACTTCGGCGGCGGCCAGAACGTGAAGCAGAAGATATTCGCCGACCCGCTGAACTTCCGCGCGACCGGTGGCGCCGGTGGCACCGACATCGGCGCGCTTCCCGTGACCAGTGGTTCGCCGGGTCTGGCCACCGGCGGCAGCCCGGTCGTCATCCGGCTGCCCGACGGCCGGCTGGTCTACAACGCCGCCGGCAGCGGGGACGTGTGGGTCAACTCCAGCGGCGGCAGCACGGGCCCGTGGACCCGCCAGACCACGCCGGTCGGCGCCGGCTACAGCCGGAATTTGACGTGGCACCAGCCGTCCGGGCGAGTAGTCATCCTGTCGGCAGGGTGGCCCAACGGCGGAATCATCACCCAGGTCGACATCGCGCCGGGCAGCGGCAGCGGCGCCTACTACGAGCGGATCACGAACCGCCACAGCGGACTCGTCGTCGATGTCAACGAGCACTCCACGGCCGACGGTGGCAACGTCCAGCAGTGGACCTGGAACGGCACCGACAACCAGCAGTGGGAATTCCAGAACGCCGGCGGCGGATACTTCCGGATCGTCAACCGCAACAGCGGCAAGTGTCTGGACGTCAATACGGCCTCGACAGCCGACGGCGCGAATGTCGTCCAGTGGGCCTGCAGCAACGGCACGAACCAGCAATGGCAGGTAGTCGCTACCGGCGCTTTCGGCCAGCTCCGAGCCCGCCACAGCGGTAAGTGCCTGGACGTGAACGCCTGGTCGACGGTCAACGGCGGCAACATCCAACAGTGGACATGCAACGGAGCCAACAACCAGCTGTGGTCGTTTGCGGCCGCGTAAGTCTTGCTTCAGCAGCGGCCCCGCTGGTCACGTGGTGACGCTAACCGACGTCGATCTTGCCGTGGCCGGTGTAGAAGGCGCCCGCCGCCGCCGGCCACGGCAGCACCGGGAACGTGACGCCGGCCAGGACCAGCACGGCGCCGCCCGCCGTCAGGTACCTCGCGGCGGATGGATCGGGCGAGCCTCTCGTCCTGGTCGGGGTCACCCGTGCTCAGGTGCGGGCCATGATTTGGATGTCCTGCATCGCGCTGGCCATCATGTGCAACCGTTGCGCGGGCACGTGGCGGCGCAGCAGCGGAAACTCGTCTCTTTCCTGATCCGCGGCATGGTCGAGCATGGCGCCGGACAGGTTCGCGAACCCGGCGTCGAAGCCGGGGTGCCGCACGCCGAGCCGGCTCAGCTCGGTGAGCGACCGTTCGAGCCCGGCACCCTCCGACTGACAGGTGCGGGCGATGATGTCACCGTTCCGGCTGCTGTTGCGGGCGGCCGGGTGCGCGACGGCGGTTTCGCCGAGTTGGTGCAGGTGGACGGCCTGTAGCAGGGCGGCGAGCGGCCGCTTTTTCCGGTCGCGCCCGGCCTCTCGCACGGCGGTGCACAGCCGTCGGATCTGCTCGTGCTCATGACGCAGGACATCGACGATGTCCGGGAAAACTGTTACCTGAAATGCTTCCATGGCCGGCCCCCAAGGGTGACGGAATGGCGCCGGGGTCCAGGGCGGTGACACCATTTAGGGTACGCGTCCCAGCGGTCCTACTGCCGTGCGCGGCGAGCGTCAGTTACCTCGCTGGCCGGGCCAGGGGTAGGCTGGCGGCAGTCGCTCCAGATCCCGGTGGCTAGTGCCCGACGCCGGCACGTCAACTCAGGGGAGCAGACTATGACGATCGCAACGGCAGCTGCCCTCCTGGCCGTCGTAGCATCCGGATGAGGGTCGGCTTGCTGGGACCCGTGGCGTGGCGCACGCCACCGCGAGACTACGGGCCTTGGGAGCAGGTGACGGGATTGCTCGCCGACGGCCTCGTCGCCGCCGGGGTTGACGTGACACTCTTCGCGACGCTGGACTCGATCACCACGGCCCGGCTCGACGGCGTGTGCCGGCAGGGGTATGCGGACGATGTGTCAACGGACGGCCGGGTTGCCGAGGCGATGCACGTCTCGTACGCCTTTGCCAGGTCCGGCACGTTCGACATCGTTCACAATCATCTCGACTGGCTGCCGCTCGCGTTCGCGGATCATTGCCGGGCGCCGCTGCTGACCACCGTGCACGGGTTTTCCAGCCCGAGGATTCTGCCCGCCTACCGAGCGGCCCGTTCGTCGTACGTGTCGATTTCGGATGCCGACCGCAGCTCCGACCTCGACTATGTCGCGACGGTGTATCACGGCGTGGACGTCGACGGGCTCACGTTTGCTCCGTCCGGCGGGCCGGGCCTGGTGAGCTTCGGCCGCGTCCACCCGGACAAGGGCACCCACACGGCGATCGAGATCGCCCGGCGGGCGGGACGGACCCTCACCATCTGTGGCGTCGTGCAGGACGAGCGGTACTTCGCCGAACAAGTGGAGCCACACATCGACGGCGTCCAGGTCGTCTTTCTCGGCGCGGTCGGCCCGCGGCGTCGTAGCGAGGTTCTGGGCCGGGCCGCGGCCCTGCTGCACCCGATCGACTTCAATGAGCCGTTCGGCCTGTCTGTCGTGGAATCGATGGTGTGTGGCACGCCGGTCGTCGCCTACCGGCGTGGCTCCATGCCGGAGGTGGTCGACGAGGGTGTCACCGGCTACCTGGTGAGCAGTGTCGACGAGGCCGTGGCGGCGGTGGGCGCACTCCGGAAGATCGACCGGGCCGGTTGCCGTGCGCACGCAGGCCGGCGCTTCGGCGCGAATCGCATGGTCACCGACTATCTGGCTGTCTACGAGGGGCTCATCGGCGGACACGGGGTCTGATACCGCTCGCCGCACCGTTTCACCAAGCGTGGCCGGCTGATCGAGTTCGCCGGCCCCGTCAGCCTGCCGCACACGCTGGCCGGTCGACGCTGTCAGCGCGTGAGGTCGGCCGGCGCTCCACGCGCCGGCGGACCGATGACGGAAGGCACGGCACATGACCATCAGGTACGGATTCCTCAGCACCTCCCCGCCCACCAGGTGCGGGCTGGCGACCTTCAACGCCGCCCTCGCCGCCCACCTGAACCCGGACGGCGTCCTCGGCGGCATCGTGCGGGTCGCGACGGACGGCGACGACCCCCGGCCCGTCCCCGGCGTGGTGCACACCTGGGCAGCCGCGGCACCGGCCGGCTGGCGCGACAGCGCCGCGGTGCTGAACACCTTCGACGTCGCGGTCGTCCAGCACGAGTACGGGATCTACCCCGGCCGGGACGGCGGCGACGTGCTGTCCGTGCTGCGCCGGCTCACCGTGCCGAGCGTGGTCGTTCTGCACACCGTGCTGAGTCGTCCCACCCCGCGGCAGAAGTCGCTGCTCGAACAGATCGTGGCCGCCGCGGGCGCGGTCGTCACCAGCACCGTCGCGGCACATGACCGGCTGCTCATCGGCTACACCGTCGACCCCGCGAAGGTCTCCGTGATCCCGCACGGTGCCTCCGACCACGCCGGCGCCGCTGTCCGGCGCAGCGAGCAACCGCACCTGCTCACCTGGGGTCTGCTCGGACCGGGAAAGGGCATCGAATGGACGCTTCGCGCCCTGGCCCAACTGCAGAAGCTCCGACCCGCGCCGGTCTACACCGTCGCCGGCCGGACCCATCCCAAGGTGGCCGAGCTGCACGGCGAGGCGTACCGGGCGAGCCTGCACCGGTTGGGCGCGACCCTCGGCATCGGGCACACGGTGACATACGTGTCCGCGTATCTCGACGACGCGGCCCTCGGGAAACTCATCCGATCCGCCGATATCGTCGTGCTGCCGTACGACTCCACCGAGCAGGTCACCTCAGGGGTCCTCGTCGAGGCCGTGGCGGCCGGCATCCCCGTCGTCGCCACCGAGTTTCCGCACGCCGTGGAGCTACTCACCGACGGACCCGGGCTGCTCGTGCCGCACAAGAACCCGGCCGCTCTCGCCCGTGCGATCCGGCGGATCCTCACCGATCCCGCCTTGGCCGCCACTATGCGCGAACGCTCCGGTCCGGCCGAACTGACGCTCGGATGGCCCGCGGTCGCCCAGCTTTACCACGCCCTCGCCGCACGGCTGGTCACCTCCGGCACCACTCCCGTCGCGCAGGTCGGCGCATGACGGTCGCCGGGCCGGTTCTGATCACATCGACGCGTTCCGGCGCCGTTCCGGTTCCTACCTTCGAGCACCTCGCCCGGCTGACCGACGACACCGGGTTGTTCGAGCACGCCCGGCACGCCACCGCGCGCCGCGAACACGGCTATTGCACCGACGATGTCGCGCGTGGGCTGGTGGTGACCAGCCGCGAGCCGGACCCGGCCCCGGCGGTACTCCAGCTCACGGAGCGGTATCTGACTTTCCTCACCCACGCGCAGGACGCGCACGGCGCCTTCCACAACCGGCTCGGCTTCGATCGGAGCTGGACCGACCAACCCGGCCTCGGCGACTGGTGGGGACGAGCCTTGTGGGGGCTGGGAACCGCAGCCGCCCGCAGCCCGGCCTCCTGGATCCGCAAGGAAGCCGTCACAGCGTTCAACCATGGAGCTTCCTGCCGCTCCACCGCCGTGCGCGCCATGACTTTCGCCGCGCTCGGCGCCGCCGAGCTGCTCCGTGTCGATCCGGACAATGCGCTCGCCGCGGCCCTGCTGGCCGACGCCGCGGCGGCCATCGGGCAGCCCGGTCCCGACCCGAGCTGGCTGTGGCCGCACGAGCAGCTGACCTACGCGAACGCCGCCCTCGCCGAAGCCGTCATCGCCGCGGGCAGTCTCCTCGACCGGCCGCCGATTCTGGCCGCCGGCCTGCGGATGCTGGCCTGGCTGCTGGACACCCAGACCAGCGCCGACCATCTTTCGGTCGTCCCGGTGGGCGGCTGGCAACGCGGTGGTCCCCGGCTACGCCACGACCAGCAACCGATCGAGGTGGCCGCGCTGGCCGACGCCTGCGCGGCTGCCGCCGCCGTCACCGGTGAGCACGCCTGGCGGCGGGGGATCCGCCGGTCCATCGCCTGGTTCCTCGGCGACAACGACGTCGGCGCAGTCATGTGGGACCCGGAAACCGGCGGTGGTTACGACGGGCTGACCGTGCACGGACCCAATCTCAACCAGGGAGCCGAGTCCACCCTCGCCCTCATCTCCACCCTGCAACACCGGATCCCGCGGGATACTTCTCGATCTCCAATAAGCTCAGGTCAGGACCGGTCTCCGGATCGGCTGTCGAGTATCTCCGACAGTTCCTGAGCGAGCTGCCCGAGGGATTCTCCGCGGTATACGCCGGCCAGCTCGTCGAGCAGCCGGGCGGCGACCGTAGCGTGAGCGGCCGTCAGCATCATCGTTGGTTCCGTGGACCGGCCGGCGAGATGTTCTTGCAGGTGCTTGACGTATTCGTCGCGGTTGAGTGGGTTGCCGGCACGATCGCGTGCGGCTGCCGTCGGCCGTGGCGGGACGGTCCCGGCGGCCGGGGCCGTGCTGAACCGGGCGTGCTCCGGGCAGTAGTCGGTGTTGCGGATCGGGTCGGACGTCCACCCCGCGGCGTGATCGCGGGCCCAGGATCGGGCATCCGCATCATTGCGCCACGCCTCGATGACGGGCGGCTCCAACTGGACCGGACATCCGGCCACGTCGCAGCTGAGCACCACCCGCCGCAGTGTTCTTCCGCCCCCGGAAACATGAATGCTCATTGGAGCCCACTCTCTGGTCGCGCACCGGGGCCGGACGGAGCCGGTGTTCTGCTCGGCGGGACCGCTGCTGTGCAGGTCGCACAAGTCGCTCGAAGTCGATGCTACGCGCTCTGACCTCGCTTGCGCTCATCGGTGATCGGTGCTGCACCGCATCCGGCGAAGAGGCCCCGCCGCGGCCTGGAGCGGGGCCGCTCCCTGGCGACAGCGGTCAGCCCTCGACGCTGCGAGTAGTGTGACGATTGTTACCGCATCAACGTGCGCACCTTGTCGAGCCCGCAACGCCAGATCTTTGGACTGTTGCCTCCCCGGCCACGGGTCCAGCCCTTGCCCGCCCCATCACGCACTCCCTTGAAGTAGTCGTTGGGTCGGAGGAATCATGTCCACCACGTTCACGCCACCGGCGCTGCTGCACATCGACACCAGGTGCCCGCCGGGAGGAACCGCCCACGTCGCCCTGATCGGCGAAATCGACCTGTCGAACGCGGACGGGCTGCGCGCCAGCCTTCTCGAGGTCTTGTTCGCGCGGCATCCCGACCGCATCGAGGTTGACCTTGCCGGGGTTACGTTCATGAGCTGCGGCGGACTCAGTGCCCTCGTCGGTGTCGGCAACGTCGCAACCCGTACCGCCTGTCAACTGCGGATCAAGTACCCGCAACCCGTCGTGCGCAGGGTCCTGGAGCTGACCGGCCTGCTCGGCGTCCTCACCGCAGGGTACGACCAGGTCCGCCCCCGCAATTGACCCCGGCGTCGCAACGGCACCCGACGGCGCCCGGACGGGGCGGGGTTCCGTCGGCGTGTCGGCATCCGGAGAAGCGGGGTACGGTTCGTCAAGCCGTTCCAGGGTGAACAGCCCTCGTAGCGGGTAACAGCAGGTATGTTCTGGCCCCGCACCGCACGCATGAGCCCTGCCCAGAGGCGTATGACCCGTGCTGCCCCCGTCCCCGCCGGCGGATTCACCAGCGCCACGGGGACGGTGCGTGGTTTGCATATGCACGTACGGCAACACATCGATCCGGGCGCCACGGCCCCGGCGTGGTTGCTCCTGCACGGACTGGCGGTGTCGCACCGATACCTCATGCCGACCGCTGCCGCATTGCCCGGCTCGGTGTTCGTTCCCGACCTGCCCGGCTTCGGCCTCTCCGGCAAACCAGCCGGCGTGTTGACCGCCGAACAACACGCCGGGTTCGTCGCCGCCTGGATGGAGGCCGTTGACCTCCGCGGCGCCCATGTGCTGGGAAACTCGTTCGGCTGCCAGATCGCGGTCGAGCTGGCAATCCGGCGCCCCGACCTGGTCGCCTCGCTCATCCTGGTCGGGCCGACCGTCGATCCGGCCGCGCCGACCGCTGCCGCTCAAGTCCGCCGCTGGGCGTTCGACCTGCTCCGCGAGGACCCGCGCCAGATACCCATGATCCTCTCCGACTTCCGAGACGCCGGACCGCGGCGCATCCTGCGCACGCTCGAGCACGCCGTCGGCCATCACATCGAACGCCGCCTCCCGCTGGTCACGGCGCCGATCATGATCTTGCGAGGCCAGCACGACCCCATCGCCCCTCCCGAGTGGGCCGCCCGCGCAGCGTCCCTCGCCCGCACGGGAGATACCGCTGACGTGCCCGGGGCCGCGCACAACGCCGTGGCGACCGCCGGCGCGGTGGTCGCCGCGCAAGCTGCCGCATTCGTCGCAAGCCACACCGCACCCGACACTCCGCCCACCGCCCACCGCGTCGGGAAACCAGGCGGGCCCTCGCCCGACGACCGCAGTATGCCGCTGGAACACGCCACGCCGGCCGCCCAGGCCCGGCGCCTGGCCCAGCAGGTTCTCCACGACTGGAACATGAAGGACCGCACCGAGGAGGTCCTGCTGGTGACCACTGAACTGGTCCAGAACGTCACCCGGCACACCGACGACGGAGGTGAACTCCATCTACGCCGCCAGGACGACGCCATTCTGATCGAGGTCACCGACTCGAACCCGCAACCACCGATGGTGAAGGCCTCGTCTCCCGCCGAACCCGGTGGGCGAGGGATGCTCATCGTTGCCGCCACCGCACGGCGGTGGGGAAGCCGACCGGTCCGCTGGGCTGGTAGAGCGGGAAAAACAGTCTGGGCGGAGATCGCCCGACGGCTACCCAGTTGACCGAATGCCTCCGCTGACGCCGCCTGCTGCCGCGTCGCCCGGAATCTCGACGTCGTGCGGTGCGAGCCTGCCGCCCTCGTTCTCCCACCTGTCCTCGCCGCTCCGCGTGCCGGTGCGATGAGATTTAGCGGGTACGACCAGCAGCGTGACGGTGTCGCCGTCGGCGCAGATCGCGGTGAGCATCGTCGGTGACCGGTCGGCGAAGTAACCGAGACTGACCGCACGGTCGGCGACGGTGATCTGATGTGGTCGCCGGCTCCAACCGGCGGCACTCAGCAGCAGCCGGACGACCGGTCCGTGCACGCCGTTGAGGGCGGGCACCAGGCCCGGAAGTTCGGCTTCGGGGGTTGCGGAGCGCGGCCACCAGCAGCCGTCGAGCGTCATGTGGTGGTACCGGGTCGGACCGAGCCGCACCCGGACGGTCCCGCCCCGGCCGGGGCGGTCGTCGATCAGCATCGTCATCGGACTTCCTGTCGTCGGAACTCGGCTGCTCCGCGTCGGTGCTGCTCACCTTCAGGGAGCGCCATGCCGGCGAGAGAGAAGGGGCGGATGAACGCGGTATGCCGTGACCGCGAACTGCTGGCCACCAAGGTCCGGGGCGACACGATCACCTTACGCCGGTTAGCACCGCACCGCGAGGAGCGACCTCGACCGCGGCGACGCACCGGCGGCCGGTGCGGCCTCGTTCAGGTCCATCTTCGTCGGGGTCGGCGACCGGCGGTCTCAGCAGCGCTGGTCACCGGTACCACCGGTCGTGGGGGTGGCCGTCGACTGCAAGCCGCCGGGGCGGACTGTGCCCGTGGCGTCGCGGACGCAGTCGCGGGCTGCCTGAGCCATGGCTTCCGGGGTGATGCCAAACTCGCGGTAGAGCCGCTGATAGTCGGCCGACGCTCCGAAGTGCTCCAGGCTGACGATGCGGCCGGCATCGCCGACGATCTCGCGCCACCCCTGGCCGATGCCGGCCTCGACGCTGACCCGGGCCCGCAACGCTGGAGGCAACACCTCGTCTCGGTATGCCGCAGGTTGCTGGGCGAACCATTCGCGGCAGGGCATCGACACCACCCGGGCGGTGAGGCCCTCGGCGGCGAGCAGGTCGCGGGTGTCGAGCGCGATCTGCACCTCGGAGCCGGTGCCGATCAGCAGGACGTCCGCGTCGTTTCCCGCTCCGGCCAGGACATAACCGCCGCGCGCCGCGCCGTCGGCCGAGGCGTACGCGCCGGGGCCGCGCTCGAGCACGGGCAGGCTCTGCCGGGTCAGCACCAGCCCGGCGGGCCGGTCGCTGTGTTCCAGGACAGTCCGCCAGCACACCGTGGTCTCGTTGGCATCAGCGGGTCTCACGACGTCGAGGCCGGGGATGGCCCGCAGCGCGGCCAGATGCTCGATGGGCTGGTGGGTGGGCCCGTCCTCGCCGAGGCCGATGGAGTCGTGGGTCCAGATGAAGATGGCGGGTAGCTGCATGAGGGCGGCCAGGCGGACGGCGGGCCGCATGTAGTCGCTGAAGATCAGGAAGGTGCCGCCGTACGGGCGGGTCAGGCTCTGCAGGGCGATCCCGTTGAGGATGGCGCCCATGGCGTGCTCGCGGATGCCGAAGTGCAGAGTCCTGCCGTACGGACCGCCGGTCCACTCGCGGGTCTGCCGGCCGGCCGGGATGAAGGAGGGCTGGCCAGCCATGGTGGTGTTGTTGCTCTCGGCGAGATCTGCGGATCCGCCCCAGAGCTCGGGCAGAACCGGCGCGAGCGCGGCGAGGATCTCCCCGGAGGCCCTGCGGGTGGCGATGCCCTTGGCGTCCGGCTCGAAAGTGGGCAGGACCGCGGTCCAGCCCTTGGGCAACTGCCGCTTCCGCAGCCGGTCCAGCAGCGCGGCCCGGTCCGGGTGAGCGTCACGCCAGGCCTCGAAACGCGACGACCATTCCTGGTGCAGGTGGGCACCGCGGGCGACGACCCCCCGGGTGTGCGCCAGAACCACGTCATCGACGGCGAAAACGACGTCCGGGGCGAACCCGAGCATGCGCTTGGTCGCAGCGACCTCGCCGGCGCCGAGCGCGGCCCCGTGGGCCTTGCCGGTGTTCCGCATGGTCGGGGCCGGCCAGCCGATGATCGTACGCAGTTGGATCAAAGACGGCCGGCCGGTCTCCGCCTTCGCCACCTCGATCGCGGCATGCAGTGCGTCGACGTCCTCGACGTACGCTCCCGTGCGGGTCCAGTCGATGGTCTGCACGTGCCAGCCGTACGCGGCATAGCGGGCGGGGACGTCCTCGCTGAAGGAGATGCCGGTGTCGTCCTCGATGGAGATGTGATTGGCGTCGTAGAACACGACGAGGTTGCCCAGCTGCTGATGGCCGGCCAGCGAGCTCGCCTCGGCGGTAAGACCCTCCATGAGGTCGCCGTCGGAGGCGATCACGTACACGTGATGGTCGAAGGGGCTGCGGCCGGGTGCGGCGTCCGGGTCGAGCAGGCCGCGCTCACGGCGTGCGGCCATGGCCATGCCGACGGCGCTGGCGAGTCCCTGACCGAGCGGCCCTGTCGTGATCTCGACGCCGCGGGTGTGCCGGTATTCGGGGTGCCCGGGGGTAGCGGATCCCCAGGTGCGAAGGGCCCGCAGGTCATCCAGCTCCAAGCCGTATCCGCTGAGGTAGAGCTGACTGTAGAGGGTGAGGCTGGTGTGCCCGGCGGACAGCACGAACCGGTCCCGGCCGAGCCACTGGTCGTCATTCGGATCGTGGCGCAGCGTGTCGTGGAAGAGCAGGTAGGCCAGCGGCGCCAGGCTCATCGCGGTACCCGGATGGCCGTTGCCGGTCTTCTGTACGGCGTCGGCGGCCAGCAGGCGGGCGGTGTCCACGGCACGGACATCGAGGGCGGTCCAGCCCACGACGTCCGCGATCGGTGCCGGCACCTGCCGGGGGTGCGTGGTCGCGGAGTGGCGGAGCTGGGTCATGGCGATCTCCTCGGTGGTACGGGCTCCGTGGGCGGATAGTCCGGTCTGACTGGGAGAGGCCGGACGACACATCGCGCCGCGATCGGCAAGGAAGACATGGCTTCCACGATCGGACGAGGTGACCACCTCGACCGGAGAAGAGCGCCGAACGCGCTGGACACCGGGCGATAACGCCGCCTACCCGGGGGGTGCCCTGCGTTCGGGCTGATAAACACGCGTGCCGACGCCATCGGGGTGCGGATCGGGCATCAGGTTCGGCCGTGCGAGCGCGACGGGCGACTGCCCTGCGGGTCGGCGAGATCCCCCCTTTGTCGTCGACCCGCAGGACGAGCCGCGTTACCGAGGAATGCTCCGGGAACGTGGCCTCGAGCTCAGAAAGAACCCGATCCATCGATATGACATCGATGACACCAGGGTCTGGGGTGACATCAGGAGAGACAGGTGTTTTCCTGCTGTGGACCCTATCGGGCCGGGCTTCCCGTTGGGAAGCCCCCACCGTCGGCGGACCTGGTCGGGTCGACCCCGGAGCACGCCGCACCGTGGGCTACAGCGTGGACGATCGCGATCGGCGGCATCGTCCACGCCACCGTGGCTCTCCTGTCGTCGCTCCCTCAGCTGGGCGGGAACCAGCTTCCGGAAGCACGAAACCCGCTCGATCAGACGGCGGGCCGCCAACTGCTGGGGATGCCGGGCACTGCGGTGGAATGCCGGTGACTGCCGTCGCGGCGCATCAGCCAGATCACCGGGTCAGTGGTAACGCCGGGGAAGTCCGGGTCGTGGGCGCCCGGGCCGCGGCCGTAGGCCAGCCAGCGGCCGTCCGGCGACCAGACCGGGCTGGTCTCCTGGACACGCGGCGTGTTGGTGAGTCGGCGCACGGCACCCGAGGACGCCGCGACCAGCCACAGATCACCGAGCGCCTCGACCGCGATCGAACGGCCGTCCGGGCTCCAGTCCAGCCGGTACGCACCCGGCAGTGCGGCGAGTTCGCGGGCGCTGGTCCCGTCGGCATGGTATGTCCGGATGCCGAGCATGGTCGCGGTGGCGAAGCGGCGGCCGGCAGGTCCCCAGGCCGGGACCAGGTCGTCGTACACATTGGTCAGGTTCACCCAACCGGCGGCATACCCGTCCCGGTGGACCGCGACGATGGCGCCGCCCGACTCCGCGGCGATCCACCGGCCGTCCGGCGACCAGCGTGGGAACGCCGGGACCGACCCGCCGTCGACCAGCCAGCGGTCGTCGGTGCCGTCCGCGGCCATGCTGCGGATGCTCCATTCCTGTATGTATGCGATGCGGGCGCCGTCGGGCGAGTAGTCCGGTGAGGAACCCCAGAACAGCTGCCTTCCGAAGTCCTGTCCGCCGCGCCCGTCCGGCCGGACGCTCTTGAGCGCTCCGAAGCCGGCCGACGAACCGTCGAACTCGAGGTACAGGATGCGCCCGCCAGGTGCCGGACGGGCACCTGCCGCCGCGGGTGTCGCAGCCCCCGCTGTCACTGCGAGCAGACCCGCGAGCGCTGCGAGCGCGATGGCGCGCTGTCGACGGTTCATGGTCGATCCCCTCCTCACGAAGCAACACCGCGATTCGGGGTCCGGAAATCACGAGGACACGCCTCACACTGCTCCACGAATCGCGGGCGGACAAGCCCTGGACCGTGCCCGTAGGAAGTTGGCGCCACGCCGTGGCGATCAGGCCTCACTTCGGTCGGGGTCGGCCGCCGCCGACGGCGGCGGTTCAGTGGTCTCCGCCTGCGTGGGTGCTGTGGTGGGTGGGGGCGCCGTCGGACTCGGCGTCGGCGTCGGCGGGCGCGTGGACGGCGTCGGATCGGGGGTCCGTCTGGTGGTACGCGTCGGACGCGCCGGTGTCCGGGTGCTCCCGCCGTCAGCCGGCCGGGTGGAGAGGGCTGGCGATGAGGCGACCGACGGCGCGGACGGTCCTGATGTGGCGGGGTTCGGGGTGCGGGGAAGCCAGCCGAACGGGTCGGTGAAGGCCACGGCGGTGCCGGCGCCGAGCAGCACCAGCAACGCCGCCAGCGCGAGGACGACCTGCGGTCGGCGGTGGTTGTCCGGCGAACCGTCCGGGAGAACACCAAATGCGGCGGTCTCCTCGTTCCCCGGAGCCGCGCCCGCGGCGCGATCGGCGGCGGCGGCCATCGCGGCGGCCGACCGGAACCGGGCTGCCGGGTCCTTGGCGAGGGCAGTGGTGACCAGGCTGCGGGCCGCAGGCGGGATGTCCTCGGGCAGCGGCGGCGGATCGTCGTTGCGGTGCTGCATGGCGACTATCAGCGGATTGTCGCCGAGGAACGGCGGGTGTCCGGACAGACAGTGGTAGGCCACGGCGCCGAGTGCGTACACATCGACGCCCGGTCCGAGGGTGCGTTTCGACACCTGTTCCGGTGCGATGTAGTCCGCGGTGCCGATCACTTCCCCCGCGCCGGTGAGTGCCGCGGACCGGCTGGACCGGGCCACGCCGAAATCGACCAGGACGACGGTGCCGTCCGAGCGGATGATCATGTTGGCGGGTTTGACGTCACGATGGAGAATTCCGGCGTCGTGGACCGCCTGCAGCGCGCGAGCGGTCTGGGCCACGACGGCCATGGTGTCGGCCAGGGTGAGCCGGCCGCGCTCCGCGATGCGCCGGTCCAGCGACTGTCCGTCCACGTAGGCCATGACCAGGTACGCGCCGTTGCCGGGTTCCCGTCCGAAGTCGTACACGTCGACGACGCCGGGGTGGTGCAGTGCGGCCATGGCGTGGGCTTCGTGCTCGAACCGGGTCTGGAACTGGGAGTCGACGGCCCGGTCGGGGCGCAGTGTCTTGACCGCGACCTGACGGGCCAGCACGGTGTCGGTGGCCAGCCACACGTCGCCCATACCGCCGGAGGCGATCCTGGCGTCGAGCCGGTACCGGCCGGCGAGTAACACTCCGGGCTCGTGCGGCATCGCGGGTTTCTCCCTCCGCCGTTCGCTTAACCGGTCCCGGCCGGGACGGTGACCTCGCCGGTGCGGCGCATCTTCTGCCAGCGCAGTCGCCGCCCCGCCACGGCGGTCAGCGCCGAGTGGATGAGGACCAGATACATGAGCTGCCGGTAGGCCACCTGCTGCAGCGGCAAGGTCCACAGCGGGCGGAGCGGCTCACGGTCCAGGCGGAAGGCGACTACCGCCGTCACGGCCTGCACGACCATCATCGTGAGCCAGCCCACCGCGACCTCCCAGCGGTCGAGAAACACCAACCCGTACAGGGCCATGATGTCGAGCAGCGGCGCCAGCAGCGGCAACACCACCGTGAACAGGGTGATGACCAGGAGCCCTCGGCGCCCGAACCGGCCGGACGGCCCACCCTCGAGCACGGCCCGGCGGTGCTTCCACAACGCCTGCATCGTGCCGAAGCTCCATCGGTACCGCTGTTGCCACAGTTGACGCAGACCGGTCGGGGCCTCCGTCCAGGCGCGTGCGGAATCTTCGAAGACCACGCGCCAACCGGCCCGCTGGACGGCGATGGTGAGGTCGGTGTCCTCGGCGAGTGTGTCGACCTTGAGGCCGCCCGCGTCGATCAGCGCCTGGCGGCGGAACGCGCCCAGCGCACCCGGGATGGTCGCGATGCAGCCCAGCGTGTCGTAGAGCCTGCGGTCCAGGTTGAAGCCGACGACGTACTCGATGTGCTGCCACTTGCCGAGCAGGCCGCGCCGGTTGCCGACCTTCACGTTGCCGGATACCGCGCCGACGTGTGGGTTGGCGAACGGCTGCACGATCCGGTGGACCGAGTCGGGCTCCACCACGGTGTCCGCGTCCACCATCACGATCAGGTCGTGGCGGGCGAACGCTACACCGGTGTTGAGCCCGGCCGCCTTGCCACCGGGCGGGGTGCGGATCACCCGGACGTTTCCCAGGCGCAGATCCCGCACCACCTTCCCGGTTTCGTCGGTCGAGGCGTCGTCCAGCACGATCACCTCGACACCGGGATGCGCCGACAGAGCGAGCGAACGCACCGCCGGGCCGATCGTCGTCGCCTCGTTGAACGCCGGAACGATGATCGTGACCGGGTCGGTCACCGGCGGGCCCCAGGACCAGGACGCGCCGCGGCGCCGGCGGGCGTGACCGGCGGCCAGGCCGAGGAGCAGGGCAGTACGGACGAGGATCAGCGCTCCGGCGCAGAACAGCAGGATCCAGAGCAGCCGGAGCACCAGGTCCGCGGCGTGGATCATCCACACCAGCGCCCAGCCACGGGCCTTCGGCGCGAGGCCGGCGGGCGGGTTGGCCGGCGGGATCCGCCCGGCCAGCGCCTCGGAGACGGTGCTGAACCGGTAGCCGCGTTCCTGCAGGCGGGGGATCAACCGGTCCAGGGCGGCGACGGTTTGCGACCGGTCCCCACCGGCGTCGTGCAGGAGGACGACCGCTCCGGCGCCGGCGCGTGGTGTCGCCTGCCGGACGATCGTCTCGGCTCCCGGCCGTCGCCAGTCCTCGCTGTCCAGGTCGTTGAGCACGGTCAGGTCGCCCTGGTGGGCAGCCTCCCGCAGCGTCGGAATGTCGGCGTTGTCGAGGGCGTCGGCCACGGAGGAGTACGGCGGGCGGTACAGCGTCGTCGAGCGACCGGTGGTGTACGCGATCGCGGCCTGAGTCGTGGAGTGCTCCAGCCGGCGCAGCCAGGCCGGCAACCCCGGCACCCGCGGATGGGTGAAGGTGTGCACGCCGATCTCGTGTCCCTCGGCGACGACCCGGTCGGCCAGGCCGGCGTTCCGGACGACCTGCGAGCCGATCACGAAGAACGTGCCATGTACCCGGTGCCGGCGCAGCACCTCGAGAATCCGTGGAGTCCACTGCGGGTCGGGCCCGTCATCGAAGGTCAGCGCGATCGTCCGGGCCGGCATCCGATAGGTGCGTGGCGAGTCGCGGGAGAGGTCGATGACCGGCCCGCCGGAGCGTATGGCCGCGGGCACGGCACCGGCCGGGCGGCCGTCCTGGGCCGAACTGTCCGGGGCGAACTCGGCGCGGAGATAGGCCTCCACCACCAGCATGTTGCCGATCAGCGCGAACAGCGCGAAGACGACCAGGACCCGGAGCAGCAGCCGGCGCCGGCGCAGCGCCGGGATCTGCCCTGTCGTCAGTCCGGACTCGGCGGGACGTTCGCCGTGATAGATCGTCATCGGGGTGCACCGCCGCTGATCTGGCTGAGCCAGAAGGCCAGCAGCGCCAGCAGGAGCAGAAACACGATCCCGTACGACAGCCGCCGCAGGCGCCGGCGACGCACCCGGCTGTCGTCGGCGAACACCGGCGTCGGCAGTTCGTCCAAGCGAACCACATCCGTGGGGGCGTGCTCGTTCGGCCGCACCCGGCCGACCACCCGGCTGACCCGCACCCGCCCCACGACCCGTCCCACCGCGCGGGGCGTCGGTCCTCGTCGGGTCCGCCGTTGCAACGACATGGGTGATCCTGACTTCGGCCGCAGCCGGAATTGCGTGCTCGTGAACAGCCCCGTGCGAGGAACGCACCTGATCGCTGCGGTCGCGCCACGGTCAGCTACCTGCCACCGGGTTCTGGGGCGACACGTCCGACCCTACGCCTGTCCACGCCGGCCGGCAGCGGCGCCGGATGCCGCCTCAGCCGGCCGCGCGCCAGCTGCTGGGGACGCCGGGCACGGCGGTGGAATATGCCCCGCGACCGTCGCGGCGCATCAACCAGATCACCGGGTCGGTGGTGACGCCGGGGAAGTCCGGGTCGTGGGCGCCCGGGCCGCGGCCGTAGGCCAGCCAGCGTCCGTCCGGCGACCAGACCGGACTGGTCTCCTGCACCTCGGGGGTGTCGGTGAGGCGGCGGACGGCGCCGGAGGGAACCGTCACCACCCACAGGTCGCCGAGGGCCTCGACCGCCAGCGATCGGCCGTCCGGGTTCCAGTCCAGCCGGTACGCGCCGGGCAGCGCGGCGAGGTCTCGGCCGGATACCCCGTCGGCGCTGTACACCCGAACAGCGGCGTAGTTCGCGGTGGCGAACCGGCGGCCGCCGGGTGCCCACGCCGCGACGAGGTCGTTGCTGTCGTGCGCGCTGGTGAGGTTCACCGGCGGCACGGAGGATCCGTCCCGGTGTACGGCGACGATGTCACCCCAGCTCTCCACGGTGATCCATCGGCCGTCCGGCGACCAGCGGGGGAAGCCGATCCCCAGATTGGGCGCGCCCAAATTCCGGTCGTCACTGCCGTCGGCGGCCATGTGATGAACGTTGATGTCCCGCAGATACGCGATCCGGAAGCCGGTGGGTGAGTAGTCCGGTGACGACGCCCAGAACAGCTGCAGACCGAAGTCCTGCCGTCCCCAGCCGGTCGGCCGTACGCTCTTGAGCGTTCCGCTGCCGGCGGTCGAGCCGTCGAAATCGAGGTAGAGGATGCGGCCGCCGGGCGCTGGCCGAGGTGCCGCCGCGGCCGGTGAACTCAGCACCGTCATCGCCAGCAGGCCGCCGAGTGCCGCGAGAGTGATCGTGCGCTGTCTTGTGCCCATCGTGAACTCCTGTCGGTACAGCAGAGCGGCGTGACCCAGGGTCGGGAATCACCGGGACACCCGACCATCCTCCCCGCCGTCAGGTATTGCTGGAGTGCGGCCGCTCCTCCCGCGGGACTGCCGTTCCGGGTGCTTCCACAGTTGTCGTCGAAGCGTCCAGCGCCGTCGCCTCGGTCACCTCGCGCCGGTCCTTGAAGAGAATCAGGAACAGAATCATCACCACGCCGGCGATGGCGGCCGGGATGATCCAGATCTGTGTCCAGTTGTGGCCGTCGGCGGTGGCGAAGCGGTCGACGATGGGGCCCGCCAGGAGCGAGCCGATCAGGATGCCGACGCCGTATGTGGCCAGGGTGATCAGTCCTTGGGCTGCGCTGCGGAACCGATGACCCGCGAACTTGTCGGTGTAGATCTGCCCGGCGACGAAGAAGAAGTCGTAGCAGATGCCGTGCAGGACGATGCCCAGCAGGAGCATCCAGTAGAGGTTCCCGGCGTCGCCGAAAGCGAAGAAGACGTACCGCAGACCCCATGCCGCCATGCCGATGGCCAGCGTGAGCTTCACCCCTAGGCGTACCAGGAGGAGTGGCATGAGCAGGAGGAACAGTACCTCGGAGACCTGCCCGAGCGACTGCACCGCAGCGGCGGACCGTACGCCCTGCTCATTGAGGAAGAGGTTGGTGAAGTTGTAGTAGAACGCGAGTGGAATGCAGATCGCGATGGAGGAGAGGAAGAACACCAGGTAGGAACGGTTCTTCAGGAGACCGACCGCCTCCAGTCCGAGGATGTCCCGGACGGTCGCCTTCTCGCCGTGACGGGTCGGTGGGGTGGCGGGCAGCAGGAAACTGAACACACCCAGGATCAGCGACGCGACGGCGGCCATCCGGAAAGTCGAGGTGAGTTGTCCTTCCTGTTCCCAGGCCAGCCAGCCGATAGCCACTCCGGCGACGATCCACCCGATGGTGCCGAGCACCCGTACCGCCGGGAATTGCTTTTCCGGATTGGTCATCTGACGGAACGAAACGGAATTTACCAGGGCCAGCGTGGGCATGTAGAGAATCATGTACGCGAGGATGATGGGAAAGAACGTCTCGAACGTGGACTGGTTGGAAGCCCAGAACAACAGCGCGGCACCGGCGATGTGCAGGACGCCGAGCACTTTCTGGGCGGAGAAATATTGATCGGCGATGAGGCCGATGATGAATGGTGCAGCGATGGCGCCGAGAGACTGGGTCAGGTAAGCGAGGCTGATCTGGCTTCCCGAGGCCGACAGGCTGGTGTCGAGGAACGTGCCCATGGTGACGAACCAAGCGCCCCAGACGAAGAACTCAAGAAACATCATCAAGGAGAGCTTCAGGCGCGTGGCGCTGCTGATCCTGCCTTGAGGCTGAGCGGTCGAAGCCGTCATGTGGTGTCTCCTCAACGAAGTGGTCGGCGCGGTGGAGATCCGGGCCTCATGCGGGTACCTGCACCCAGCAGCCGCCGGCCGCGGAGGTCAGGACGGCGTCGGTGACCAGGGCGGCACGCAGGCCGTCGTCGAACGTGGGGAGCCCGTCGGGCGGAAGACCCGCGGCGGCGGCGTAGACGTCGGCGACGAACGCGGTGAAACAGTCGAGGTAGCCCTGCGGGTGGCCGGCCGGGACGACGTTGTAGCGGGCGGCGTCGCCGGTTGAGGACTCGCCGCCGCGGTGCACGACAGTGTTCTGCTCGCGCTCGCCCACCCACAGCGAGTCGGGGAGTTCCTGGTCGAACTGCAGCGATTGGTCCGCACCGTCGAGCGAAAACCACAGTCGGTTCTTCCGGCCGGGTGAGACCTGGCTGATCACCATGGCACCGATCGCTCCGCGGTCGGTTTCGAACATGACCGTGGCGGCGTCCTCGGTGTCCGGCTGGGGGTGACCGATCCCCCGTGGGACGGTCGTCATACGGGCGACGAGGCGGGTGATGCGGTGCCCGGTGGTGAATTCGACGAGGTCACACCAATGCACTCCGATGTCGCCGAAGGCGCGGGAACCGCCGCCGAGCGCCGCCTCGAGCCGCCAGTCGTGGTCGTCGGGACGCGACAGCCAGTCCTGCAGGTAGGACCCGTGCACCAGGCGCAGGGCGCCGACATCGCCGCGACGTACCCGTCCGCGTGCGTCCCGCACGGTGGGGTAGAAGCGGTACACGAAGGGCTTCTCGCAGATCACGTGTTTGCCGGCGGTGATCGCGCGCTCGGCCACCGGCGCGTGCAGGTGATTGGGCGTGCAAATGTGGACGACCTCGATGTCGTCAGCTTCGACAAGTTCGGCCACGGACGAGGCCGGTCGCTCCGCCGACAGCCGGACAGCGGCGGCTGCCGTCGAGGTCGCGTCGCGGGAGGAGACAGCGACGAGGACACCGCCGGCCGCCCGTACGGCGCGCGCGTGGACCTCGCCGATGAAACCGGCACCGACGATCCCGGATCGGGGGCGATCTGCCACTGTGCATCCCTCAAATCGTCAGTGATGGGGATCACACTTTGCATCCGTAATAGCACGTCCGGGTGGAGCGCGCACGCCGGCCACCTCGACGACCGCAAGCGAATCATTAGATATGGAGATCATTTCTGTCTCTTTATGCAGCTGCATGAAGGGAGCTGTCAATACTCGGACGTCGAAGTCGTCCTCTGTCGTGAAAGGTCACCCTGTTCACCCATCGCGAAACGTCGATCGAGACATGTGATGCCCTTCACAGGCATTGGCAATGGTGGTTAGCTCACACATGCGCCGCGTCTCTTTGCGGCTGCCGTTGATTGTCCTTTTGACGCACCTCCAGACCGCAGCGCCGACGTCGTCGCGGTCCGCCCTTTCGCGGGCCGGGAAGGAGAGGCACATGTACACCGCTCACACCGATGGGGTGAAGTCTGCCGAGACGGGACGGCCGGTCGGCCGACGCGATCTCCTACGCTCAGGCGCTGTGGTGGTCGCGGCCGCCGGCGCGGCGAGCCTGGTCGCCGCGCCCGCCGGGGCCGCGCCCGCCATCCGCTCCGCCTCCGCCGGTCGCCGGCGGGTCCCGGTCGACCGGATCAGCATCCAGCTCTACACCGTGCGCGACGCGCTCGCGGACGACCCGGCAGGCACCCTCGCGGCGCTCGCCAACATCGGCTACACCAGGGTCGAGGTCGCCGGGACCGCGGGCCTGACGGCGGCCGCCTTTCGCGCGTTGCTCGACGCCAACCAGATCCGGGCCACCTCCGGGCATTTCGGCATCCCGCAACCGTTCGACGCGGCCGCCTGGCGGGCGACACTCGCCGACGCCCGCACGCTGGGCTGCCGCTACGTCGTGCATCCGTTCTTCGGTGTCGGTCCGAACGGCCCGATCCGGGACGCCGCCGTCTGGCGTGCCTTCGCCCAGGACCTCAACCGAGCCGGCGCCATGGCCCGTGAGGCCGGATTCCGGTTCGGCTACCACAACCACCACTTCGAGTTCCTGCCGCTGGGTGACGAGTCCGGGCGGACGGCGTTCGACCTGCTCACCACGGTCACCGAACGGCGCCTCGTACACCTGGAACTTGATCTTTACTGGTCGTGGCGCGGTGCCGCCGACCCGGTGGACGTGATCCGCGCGAACCGCGGACGAGTACTGCAGTTCCACGTCAAGGACATGAACATCGACAGCGGATTCGCCGACCTGGGTACCGGCCTGATCGATTTCCGCCGCATCTTCGCGCAGTCCGACCTGGCCGGGGTCGAGGAGTACATCGTCGAGCGGGACGACGCCGGTACCGGCGACCGGGAGCCCGAGGACGCCCTGGACACCGCGGCCGTCGGCTACCGCTTCCTGCGGAACATCCGGTTCTGACGCGATGATGGCCATGGCGAACCGGAGCACACCGAGACGAAGCACCACCGTGGCCGTGCTGACCGCGACGTTCGCCGGGCTTACCGGCGTGACGTCGCTGCCCGCCGCCGCCCACCCCGGTCACGAGCCGGCACCCTTACCGGCCGACCAGTCCGCGTTCCAGAAGGTGACCCTGAACGACCGGCCCGGCGAACCGATGAGCCTGGCCGTGCTGCCCGACCTGCGGGTCCTGCACACCGCCCGAACCGGCCAGGTGCGGATCAACGACCCGCGCACCGGGCTCAACCCCATCGCCGCCGACGTCCCCATCTACCAGCACGACGAAGAGGGCCTGCAGGGCGTCGCCATCGACCCGGACTTCAAGCGCAACGGCTGGGTCTACCTTTACTACTCGCCGCCCGGCACCACCCCGGTGGACGACCCGGACACTCCGGACGTCAACGAGGGCGACGCGCCGACTACCGGGACCCAGGCCGACTGGGACCGGTTCAAGGGCGTGCTCCGGCTGTCCCGGTTCAAGCTGCGCGGCAACACCCTCGACCTGGGCAGCGAGCAACAGATCATCGATGTGCCGGTGGATCGCGGCATCTGCTGCCACGTCGGCGGCCAGATCGACTTCGACAGCAAGGGCAACCTCTACCTGTCCACCGGTGACGACACCAACCCGTTCGAGTCCGACGGGTACGTGCCACTCGACGACCGCGAGGGCCGCAACCCCGCGTTCGATGCGCGCCGCAGCGCCGGCAACACCAACGACCTCCGTGGCAAGCTCCTGCGGATCAGGGTCAAGCCGGGCGGCGGATACACCGTCCCGCGCGGCAACCTGTTCGCGGCCGGCACACCCGCGACCCGGCCTGAGATCTACGCGATGGGCCTGCGCAACCCGTTCCGCTTCGACGTCGACCCCAGGACCGACCGGGTCTACATGGCCGACTACTCACCGGACGCCGACCACCCGGACCCCGAGCGCGGGCCCGCGGGTCACGGCCGGTGGATGGTCATCGACAAGCCCGCCAACTACGGCTGGCCGTACTGCGTCACGCCGACCATCCCGTACCGCGACTACGATTTCGCCACCGAGACGGCGGGGCCCGCGTTCAACTGCGCCGCGCCGGTGAACGACTCGCGGTACAACACCGGCCGCCGCGTGCTGCCGCCGGTACAGCAGCCAGAGGTCTACTACTCGTATGACGAGTCCCCGCTCTTCCCCGAACTGGAGACGGGCGGTATCGGCCCGATGGCCGGACCGGCGTACGACTACTCGTCGCGGAGCCGTTCCCGGTTCAAGTGGCCGCGGGCGTTCGACGGCAAGCCGCTGTTCTACGAGTGGACCCGCGACTACGTCAAGGCGTTCTCGCTGACCCACGGTGAAGTGACGCGGATCGAGGACGTCGCGCCGGACGTCGTGTTCGACAACCCGATGGACATGGAGTTCGGGCCGGACGGGGCGCTCTACGTGCTCGAATACGGCGACGGGTTCTTCTCCGAGAACCCGGAGGCCCAGCTGGCCCGGGTCGACTGGACCCGGGGCAACCGGACGCCGGCGCCAGTGGTGGCGGCCGACGTCGTCGCCGGCCTGGCACCGCTGACCGTGCGGTTCAGCAGTGCCGGCACAGCGGACGCCGACGGTGACGCGTTGCGGTACGCGTGGGACCTCGACGCTGACGGCCGGGTGGATTCGCGGGAGCAGAACCCGTCGTTCACCTACACCGAGAACGGCGTTTACGAGGCGACGCTGATCGTCACCGACTCGACCGGGCGGCGGGCCTGGGCATCCGTGCGAATCGTCGTCGGCAACACGATCCCGGTGGTGACACTCACCGCGGAGCCCGCGGGCGGCACGTTCCAGTTCGGCGACCTGGTCACGTTCACGGTGACGGTCGAGGACGACGCACCGATCGACTGCGCGAGGGTCACCGTGGCCTACATCCTCGGACACAACGAGCACGGGCATCCGCTCAGCTCCACTGCCGGCTGCTCCGGCTCGATTCAAACGTTCGTGGACACGGGCCACGCCGGCGCGAGCAACCTGCGTGGCGTCTTCGTCGCCAGCTACACGGACGAGCCGGAGGGCGGGCTGCCGCCACTGAGCGGATCGGACGAGGTGGTGCTGACACCCACTCCATGACGTACCGATGAAAGGCGGGGCGCTGTCCGCACCGGGCGGCGCCCCGCTGACCAGTCGTTGTGACGGACTGCGCCGGTGGAGAGAACTGTTGGCCGAGTCCTCGCCCTGGCCCGGCTCGCTGAACGTCGCCACCTGGTCACACCGGCCACCGCGTGACAGGTCTGCCGAGCAGGAATGCCAGTTCCAGTTCGGCGCAACTCGGCCGCAGACCGGGAGCCGGATCCGAGTTGCTTGCTTGCTGCCGCGTGTCCAGGTCCGCGTCGGCGAGGCGCCGGCGCAGGATGTTCTTGATCCACTCCATCGCGTCGATCTCCGGACCGCTGTGACAGCCCGCAAGCCACCACACCTCCACATAGGTGGCCGCGAACACGGTCGCCGACCGGTCCGCGTCCAGGCGGGACGCGATTTCGGCGCGAACCGCACCGGACGTGCGGTCGAACAACAGGATGAAGGCGTCCCGGCTGCCGCGTGAGATCGCCGCGACTGTTCGCTGATCAACAGCGTTCATCGGCCTCAGCCGCACCGGCCCGGCTCGCGCCGGTGATCTTCGCTTCGCGGACGGCTGTTCGCATGATGCGCTCCCGAGACGAACGTCGGAGATTTGCCGCCGGGATCTGGAGCGACCTGAGCTCTGTCGAGCCGCCTGGAACGTTACGGGCTACTCGGCACCAGAGCCATAGGGATCCTCATCCGGGTGACGGACCGGTCGGCTCAGACGGTGCCGGGGATCTGCGGCGGTTTGTCTCAGTGGTGCACCCGGAACTGAATGCGTTGTTCGAGGTAGTCGATGTTGTACAACACGATGTAGGCGGTGCCGTCGGGAACGTTCCGGGCCAGGACCGTGCGGTGCCGGCCGCATGCGGTTACCGGTTCGGTGTAAGTGAGACTGCCGTCGACCAGCGGGTAGAAGCCGAGCAGGAAGGTCTGGCAGCGGTCGGGCGGATTGGCCGGGTCCTTGATGTGGGACACGCTGATCGTGCGGCATCGGGAGGCCGGCACGGTGAGGACCTCGGTGGCGACACGCCCGCCCTCGTAGAAGCCGGTCTCGGGCTGCACCGACACGCATTTACGGTGGCCGTGGTGACCGGTGCCGGTGGCGGAGGCTGCGGCGGGTACAAACGCGGTGGAGAGGACGGTTGCCAGGATGGTCAGAAGGTAGGTGATGCGTCTCATGGTGCAGAGCTCCGTTCGTGGCATGGAGGCGCGGCCGTACGACGGTGGTAGGCCCGCGGGACAACTCCAGCGGGGGCGCCCGTCGGCACCCCACCGGTCAGTCGTTCCGGTAACGGGCGAGGGCGAAGTCCGGTGTGTCCCCTGTCTGGGCATGGCCGGCGACGACGAGTCTGCCGTCGGGCTGGACGGTGAGCGCGTTGGCTTGGTCGCGATCACCGGCGAAGTCCGTGGTGACCCGGCCGCCGGTACCGAAATGGGTGTCGAGCGTGCCGTCGTGGCGGTAACGGGTCAGACCGACGTCGAATATGAGACCGTCGATCGGGCCGGTGATGACCGAGCCGGCCGCGACGATCCTGCCCCTCGACACGGCCAGCGCATTGATCTGGTTGATGTTGACGCCACCAGGGTGGAACGTGGTGGTGGTCCGGCCGGCGACGCCGAAGCTTGTGTCCAACGTGCCGTCGCTCATGTAACGGGCCAACGCGAAGTCGAGATCGGCGCCGGTGCTGGTCGCGGTGGTGGCATACCCGCCAGCCACCAGCTTGCCGTTCTGCAGGACCAGCGCATAGGCCGCGTCGGCGGCGTTGTCACCGCCGCCGAAGTCCGTGACGACCATGCCGTCGTTGCCGAAGCGGGTGTCCAGCGAGCCGTCGCGGTGGTATCTGGCCAGGGCGAAGTTGCTGTTCGAGGAAATGGCGCTGACGCCGCCGGCGACCAGTTTCCCGTCAGTCTGTACGACCAGCGCGTGGGCGCGGTCGTCGCCGGTGGGACTCGTGAACACGCCTCCGCCGGTCCCGAAGCTGGTGTCCAGGCTGCCGTCCGGAAGGTAGCGGGTGAGCGCGAAAATCGTTGACAGTTCTGGACCAGAGCCGCGCGTGGACTGCCCCGCGGCCACCAGCCTCCCGTCGGGTTGCCGGATCAGTGCGTAGGCGATGTCATCCCCGCCAAGATCGGTCCGGACCAACCCGCCGACACCGAAGCTGAAATCCAACGAGCCGTCGCGATGGTATCGAGCCAGGGCGAAGTCGGGCAGTTCCTCCGGGGAGGCCGCCGTGTATCCGGCGGCCACCAGCTTTCCGTCGGGCTGCCGGATCAGTGCGTGCGCGACATCGTCGAATCCGAGGTCGGTGGCCACCTTGCCCCCGGCCCCGAAGGTGCGGTCCAGAGAACCGTTCCGGTGGTATCGGGCCAGCCCGAAGTCCGACCCGGACGACCCCGCCGCCACCAGCTTGCCGTCGGGCTGCACGATCAGAGCATCGGCCGTGTCGCCCGCACCGAGGAAGTCGGTGGTGACCTTGCCGCCGGTGCCGAAGGTGCGGTCCAGCGAGCCGTCACGGTCATGCCCGCGGGCGTGGGCGGAACTCGGCGCGGCGAGTAGCCCTGCGACCAATGCCACGACCGGGATCAACCGGGTCGATGCTCGCTTCCCGGGGCCTGCAGGAATCGGCGCCTGCGCGGAACTGTCCGGCCACGGACCGGTCATGGGAGACCTCCTGTCACGGCTGCATGCGTGACCGAGGTCCGGGGTCACCCGACGAGCCTTAAGAGTTCCACCCATCACCGTTCCTACACCTCTTCGCAGAAACTCGTGACAACCGCGGGATGCGCTATCAGCAACGTCTCACATCACCACATCAATCAACTTCGTCTGGCATGCCTCCGGCGGCGGCTGGGCCTGGTGCCGACAGGCCCGTGACTTGCGCTTTTGCGAGATGGGTGGTGCACTGTGGTTAGCACTCGCCTGGTGTGAGTGCCAACCGAATGGGATGAACCCCCGGGAGGGGCCGCGGCAGCGGTCATCGCAGGTCGGGCCCGAGCAGGTGCTGCACGTGGGCACGACGATGGTGAGGATTCCGCAGATGGCTAAGTTGATCGCATTCGGTGAACAGGCCCGGCGCGGCTTGGAGCGGGGCATGAATGTCCTCGCCGATACGGTGAAGGTGACACTCGGCCCGAAGGGCCGCAACGTCGTGCTGGGCACGAAATGGGGCGCCCCCACGATCACCAACGACGGGGTGAGCATCGCCCGGGAGATCGAGCTCGACGACCCGTACGAGAGGCTCGGCGCCGAACTGGTCAAAGAGGTTGCGAAGAAGACCGACGAGACAGCCGGCGACGGAACGACGACGGCGACCGTGCTGGCCCAGGCATTGGTCCGCGAGGGGCTGCGCAACGTCGCCGCCGGGGCGAACCCGATCGGCCTCAAACGCGGCATCGAGCAGGCCGTCGCCGCGGTGACCGAGGCACTGGGCAGGCAGGCCCGCGACGTCGAGACCCGAGAGCAGATCGTGGCCACCGCGTCGATCTCCGCCGCCGACCCGGCGATCGGTGAGATGATTGCCGAGGCGATGGACAAGGTCGGCAAGGAAGGCGTCATCGCCGTCGAGGAGGGCAACACCTTCGGCCTCGAACTCGAGCTCACCGAGGGCATGCGCTTCGACAAGGGCTGCATCTCCCCCTACTTCATCACCGACGTCGAGCGGTTGGAGGCGGTCCTCGACGACCCGTATCTGCTGATCGTCGATGACCGGATCTCAAACCTGGACGACGTGCTGCCGATCCTGGAAAAGGTCATGCGGTCGGGTAAGCCACTGGTGATCGTCGCCGAGGACGTCGAGGGTCAGGCCTTGGCGACTATGGTCGTCAACAATGTCCGGGGCACGTTCAGGTCGGTGGCGGTCAAGGCGCCCGGGTTCGGTGACCGGCGCGGGGCCATGCTGGCCGACCTCGCCGTGCTCACCGGCGGGCAGGTGGTCAGCGAAACGGTCGGTATCGCCTTGGACAACGCCGGGCTGGACGTGCTGGGCCGGGCCCGCAGAGTGGTGGTCACCATGGACGAAACCACCGTCGTGGACGGCGGCGGCGACGCCGACGAGATCACCAACCGGGTCGCTCAACTCCGTGCCGAGATCGCCGACACCGACTCCGAGTACGATCGGGAGAAGCTGCAGGAGCGGCTGGCGAAACTGGCCGGCGGTGTCGCCGTGATCAAGATCGGCGCGGCCACCGAGGTCGAGCTCAAGGAGCGCAAACACCGCATCGAGGACGCGGTGCGCAACGCCAAGGCAGCCATCGAGGAGGGCCTGCTGCCCGGGGGCGGGGTGGCGCTGGCCAACGCCGCGGACACCGCGTTCGACAAGCTCGACCTGACCGGCGACGAGGCCACCGGTGCGAACATCGTGCGGGTCGCGCTCACCGCGCCACTGCGCCAGATCGCCGCCAACGCCGGCCTCGAAGGCGGCGTCGTCGCAGGCAAGGTCAGCGAGCTTCCGGCGGGTCACGGTCTCGACGCCGCCACCGGCCGGTACGTCGACATGATGGAGGCAGGCATCGTCGAACCCGCCAAGGTGACCCGCTCGGCGCTGCAGAACGCCGCGTCCATCGCCGCGTTGTTCTTGACCACCGAGGTGCTCGTGGCCGACAAGTCCTGACCGTTCACGACACCGTCCACGAAGGGAAGGCACCGTGGCTGTTGCAACGTGCGTAAAAAAGAACCTGGTGGTGGCGACACTTCGAGCACGGCACCTGCATGGCAGGGCGGACTGGGTCGAGAAGGAGCTACCCGCGCTCATCGACACGACGAGGAACGCCTCGCTGCTGCGCACTCTCGGCATCAACCTCGACACCCTCACTCTCGACGCCCGGCCCGATCACGGCCCGGCGTCGTGCGAGTAGTCACGCCCGGTTCGGCTTCGGTCAACGCGAACCGGGCCCGGCGGGGTCCTGGGCACGGCTGCGGCCCGCAGCCCGCGGCATGGATCCTCGGCGGTGGCGGTCGTCGTCACCTCAGCAGGTTGTACTCGTTCTGGATCGCCGTCAGCGGCTGCACCGCATGAGCCCGGCGGATCGTCTGCACGCCCGGCTCGGACAGACCCCAGTGCCGGACCTTGCCCGCCGTGATCAGCTCCTTCACCGCGCCCGCCACATCTTCGATCGGCACAGCGGGGTCGACACGGTGCTGGTAGAGCAGGTCGATGTGGTCGGTGCGCAGCCGCTGAAGCATGGCGTCGACGGCCTGCGGGATGTGATCGGGCCGGCTGTTGAAGCCCTCACCCCGCTCGCCGGTCTGCGGGTCCACGTTCATACCGAACTTCGTCGCGATCACCACCCGGTCGCGGACCGGTTGAAGCGCCTCACCGAGGATGCGCTCCGACTCCAGCGGCCCGTACACCTCCGCCGTGTCAAAGAAGGTGACCCCCTGGTCGACGGCAGTGCGGATGATCCGGACCATGTTCTCCCGGCTGCTGACCGGCCCATACAGGTTGCCCGGCATGGTCTGGCAACCGAGCCCGAGGCTGGACACCTCCAGCGAGCCGAGCCGGCGACGGGCGGCCAGGGTGATCGCCGTCGTCGCGGTCTCCCCACCACCGGCCGGTGCGGCGCTGCGCTCGGCCGCTGTCCCCGGCCCATCGGAGGTGCAGCCCGCCAGCCCGGCAACCAGCGGAGTCGACGCGATACCTGCCGCACCCAGCAGGAACCGGCGACGGCTGTAGTTATTGTCAGACATTCGGCACCTTCTCGTGTCAGGGATATCGACGTGGCTTTCCTACTCATCGAACCCGCACGATCGAACGTCTGGGAGCCTCTGCTGAAAGGGGTAAGGACAGTGACCCGGTGGCAGGTTTAAAATTCTCGAACTCAGCATCCGCGCTGTTCAAAGGTCAGAGGTCTGTCGCGGCACGGCGGACAACCTGGATCTGGCGGTGACGCTCGCTGACGGAGGCCAGGCCATCAGCCCTCGCCGGTATGTTGCGGGAAGGCCGAGCCGGGTCGAACATCACCGCAACCACATCACCGTCCTGGATCAAGCCCTCGCACAAATCCCCGACGAGTGCCGGCACGGCTCACCGCTGCTGCTGCGTTCTGATTCGGCCGGTTCCAATCACCCGGACTTCGGTCAACCGGATGTCGTGCGAACGCGGTTTCAGCTGAGGCGGTAGAGGGTGCTCCGGTCGGTGATGATGGCGTGTACTACGTCGGTGAGCTTTCGATTGTTGTTCCGGGCGTAGTTGCGGATACGGGTGAACGCCTCATCGACGTCGATCTCGTGAGCTTGGGCGACGGCGCCTTTGGCCTGTTCGATCACGATGCGGCTGTTCAGGGCGCCCTGGAGTTGTTCGGTCAGGACTTCACCGCGGTGGATCGCGCGTTCCTGCAGCAGCGCGATGGCGGCGACGTCGGCAAGGGCCTGGACGATCGGTACGTCCGGAGCGGTGAAGTCGCCGCCTAGGGTGTCGCCGAAGACGTTCAACGCTCCGATGCTCTGGTGGCGCAGCCGCATGGGGAAGGCGTGCACGGATTGGAATCCGCTGGCGGTGGCGTGGGGGGCGAAGCGGGGCCACCGGGTGGCGGCTTCGCCGAGGTTCACGTTGATGACCGGCTGCCCGGTGCGGAACGCCTCCAAACACGGCCCTTCATTGGTTTGCAGCTGGAACAGCTCGAGAAGTTTGACGTTCTCGTCGGAGCCCGCCATGAACTCCAGGCGGCCGTCCTTGTCAGCCAGAACCAGCCCGACCGCGGCGGCGCCGACCAGGGAGGCGGTGCGGTCGGTGAGCATGTGCAGGAACTCGATCAGGTCGAAGTCGTCGACCAGTGTGTCGGCGACCTCAACGAAGATCGTCGCCAGCCGTTCGGCGGAAACGGTGGTCATACCTGACTCCCGGCATCAAGGCGTGTGTGTGGCACGGTCATGGGCGATCTCGGTCGAACTGCAGCCGCCGGGCGACGACGTCGCGGGCGACCTCGTCCAGGCGGCGATTCTCGGCGTAGGCGTAGGCCCGCATCCTGGCCAAGGCTTCACTGATTGTCCCTCCGATCTGCACCATCACCATGCCTTGAGCCTGGAACAGTTGCGCCCGGTGGCCGACCGCGTCGGCGACACCGCCGTCGGTGCCGGCCTCGCTGGTGGCTTCGTGCTGGTCGAGCAGGGTCTGCATGGTGATCTCGGCGAAGGTCATCGCATCGTTGAGCTGGTCGCTCGACAGTGTCCCGGGGTGGTCGCGGAAAACGTCCAGAGCACCCAACCGGGCGGCGCCCATCTGGAGCGGGAACGCGAATATCGCGCCTATGCCGTCGGCGAGAGCGGCGGGACGGTACATCGGCCAGCGGGCCGGCCGTTCGTCGGTCAGGTCGGGAACCAGGACTGGGCGACGGGAGGCGAAGGCGTCGATGCAGGGGCCCTCACCGAAGACGAACTGGAGCTCCTCGACCCGCTCGCTGCGCGCGTCGGAGGCGGCGCACACTCCGCGTACCCCGTCGTCGGTCAGCACACTGATGCCGGTTCCGGACGCGGCCAGCGTCCGGGCGGCGGCCTGACACACCCGCTGGAGGTAGTCGGCGATGCTGTGGGACCGGCCCGGCTGCGCCGCGATGAGGTTCCTGATCGCGGTGGCCCGGTCAGCCACGACTTGGGCCTCGCCAAGGTAACGACACGGCTTTTCGGCACGGCGCCGTCGAGGAGTGGCAGGAAAGCGGAACGGGCATTGCTGCACCTCTGCGGCGGAAGAAGTAAACCGCCGGGTCCCGGGCAGTAGCACCAGATGATTCCGGTCCTGCCATGAGCCTACTCGCATCGACCTCTTGCAGCTGCGGCAACCGAAAGCGTCGCCCGGCTTGCAGGCCCCCACCGGGTAGGGTCATCGATACGGGCTCCGGTGGAGGGGCCGTTGCCCAGGACCCGGCATGTCACACGCCACCCGAGGCGGGACCATGCCCGAGAGCTCCGACAGCAGCGTCTACCGATCCGCTCACGGTGACGGCCGAGACCGGAGACCGAATGGGTGTTACGAGCCACTGACATGGCCGCCATCGCCACGTTCCGCAGCGAGCCCACCAGCCCCGCCATGTCCCGTGAATGCCGCCGACCACGTACGAAACAGACTTCTGCCGACCGACGATGCTACTGCCGTCGCTCCTGCTCAGGTGCGGGGTGACATGAACGCGGACGAATCTCGGCACGCAGAGACCAGCGACCGTCCGGATACCGGGCCGAACCGGCTGACGGACCGGGTTGAGAAAAGGCCTGGACCACCCGGCGCGGTGATCAAGCCGCGGCTGAGGGGATGGCTGCATGCCGGCGCCTTCCCGCTCGCCGCGGGCGCCGGAGGTTTGTTGACAGTAGTGTCCCCTGATGTCCGTACCCGGCTGGCCTTAGCGTTGTTCACGCTGTCGGCAGCGCTGCTGTTCGGTACAGCGCGCTGTATCACCGCGGCCGCTGGGCGGGGCGCGCGGAAGGCGTGCTGCGGCGGCTGGACCACGCCAACATCTTCCTGATCATCGCCGGCACCTACACCCCGTTCTGCGTGCTCGCGCTGCCGCCCGGGCAGTCCCGGACCCTGCTCTGGATCGTGTGGTGCGGCGCGCTGGCCGGCGTCGCCTTCCGGGTCCTGTGGGTCGGCGCCCCGCGCTGGCTGTACGTGCCGGTGTATGTCGCATTGGGATGGGTCGCCGTGATCTACCTGCCCGCATTCTGGCGGGCCGGCGGCGCACCGGTCGTCATCCTCCTCATCCTCGGTGGTGCTCTCTACACCCTCGGCGCTGTTGTCTACGGCCTCAAACGGCCCGACCCGAACCCGCGCTGGTTCGGGTTTCACGAGGTCTTCCACGCTTTGACCGTCGCGGCGTTCGCCGCCCACTGCATCGGCATCGCCATCGCCCTGAGCGCCGCCTGACATCCCGACCAAGGTCCGGCCATTCTGACTCTGATGGCCCCAGATCGGAAAGGCGCGTGATGAGGTGACGGCGGTGTCCCTCGTACGTGGAGGGGGGACGGCTTGTCATGTTTGTGTACGGTTGTAGATATTCGTCCGGGGGTAGGGTGAAGCCAATCCGCTGGCGGAGCGGAGGATTCCCTGTCTCGGTGGGATGCCGGCGTTGGTGATGCCGGGTCTGAACTCGTCACGGCGGTTACGAGTTCGGACGCGAGGCACCACGTCATGACTGGTGGACACGATTCTTCTCGGATTGCTGCATCGAGCGAGGACGCAGGGCGCGGTAACGAGCATCGGGATCGGGTGTGGGACCTGGTCAGCGCCTACGGCCCGGACGTCACCACGTTGTGCCGCGCGGGTACGTCGCTGATGTGGGGCATCGACGGGCTGGGCCTGTCGGCCGGGCCGGTCGGGACCGTTCCCGAGGTGCGGTTCTCCAGCGACAAGATTAGTTCCCGGCCGGAGTCCGCGCAGCTCACACTGGGCGAGGGCCCGTGCCGGGATGCGGCCGCAACCCGTGCGCCGGTGTGGGCACCCGACTTGGCGACCGGGTCGTGGCGGCAGCGGTGGCCGTGGTTTACCCGGGCCGCGCTGGACGCCGGAGCGCGGGCCGTGTTCGCGTTGCCGCTGCATGCCGGCGGGATGCGCCACGACGGGGCCGTGGACCTGTATCGGCCCCTGCCCGGACCGTTGAACAGCGCCGAACGGCTGGCTGCGACAACGTTCACCGCGGCAGTCGCCGAACTGCTCACCCTGGAGAGCCACGGCTTGAACCTGACGCAGGTCTTCGCACGAGGCTGGCGCGATCCACGGCCGGCCGGCACGGCTCAGGAGGCCGAGGGCGGTGCCGTCGCGCCGGCGGGTACGGAGGGCGTGCTGCTGGCCGGCTGGTTCGGTCCGGCGATGCTGGGTCCGGTCCGTGACCAGATCCGCACCCACGCACTTGGCCAGGGACTACGCAACGATCAAGCGCACCGGTTCGTGCTGGCGGTGCAGGAGGCCGTGGTCAACACGGTGCGGCACGGCGGCGGGCACGGTCAGCTACTGCTGTGGCGGCGAGCCGGGCATCTGTGGTGCGAGATCAGCGACCACGGCCCCGGCATATCGGCGCCGGAAACATCCGGCGCCGACAGCGCCACCGGTCCGGCACCCGTGTGGCCGGGCTCATCCGGGCTGCAGATCATCCGCCGGGCCTGCACCAGTGTGGACATCACCACCAGCCCGACAGGCACCCGCCTGCTGCTGAGTCATAGCCTGGCCCCACCCTCCCGGGCATGAAGGCCGGAGCGCTGCGACGATGAGCACGGAACCGGACGCGGAGGAGCCCGCCGCCGATGCCGAACCGCGCCTGATCGTCACCGAGGCGGTGCTGGTTTCGGGCGCCGTCCTGATCACGGTCACTGGCGAGCTCGACATCGCCACCACACCGACGTTGCGCCGCCGGATGTCCGAGATCCGCGCAGCCTGGCCGGACCGGCGCCTGCACCTGGACATGTCCGGCCTGCTGTTCTGTGACATCGCCGGCCTGCGTTCCCTGCACGCCTTGGACCAAGCCGACGCCGAGGGGCGGCGACAGCTCCGAATCACCGCAGCGGGGCAGTGCCTCGACGTACTACTGGAACTGAGTGATGCCGCCGCTGTCCTTGGCTATGCCCCGCCGCCGAATCACCGCGGCGACAGCGCCTGAATCCTTCCCCGCCGATGCGCAGCTGGTTCTGAGCGCGAGTAGCGAACCCGTTTGGGCGGGAGTTCGGGTCCCGGTATCGGCATGCGGATTTCACTGGGCGTGAGTTTGGGACCCACTCTGATCTGGCGTCGAGTGATGGTCGAGTCGGTACCCCTCACATAGAGGGTTTCCCGCTCGATGCTGTGGTGTGAGCAGGCGCCGCCATGCCCGCCCGCCGACTTCCCGTGGGGGCAGGGAGGTTTGGTGGCAGGGGCGGTGGATGCAGTACCGTCCCGCGTATGACCAGGTCGACCCGCCCCGCCGGACGTCAGCGTCCCGGTGGCGCTTTCGGGCCTGCACGTGACGAGACGCGGAATGCCCGCATCATCGAAGCGGTCCTGGACCTGATCGTGGAGAGCGGGTACGCGGATCTGACCATGGGTGCGGTGGCCGCGCGCGCGGGGGTGGCCAAGGCCACCGTCTACCGTCGCTGGGCCTCGCGCGAGGACCTGGTCGCTGACGCTTTGGAAAGTCTTTTGCTCCCTGCTGTGCGGGCCGAGGTGACGGCCGCCGGGACACTGCGCGAGGACTTTGTCGCGACGCTGGCCGACAGTTCTGGCTGCCTGCAGCCCGGGTGGCGTCGCTTCTCGGCTGTGCTGGCCGCTGCCACCGCCTCTCACCCTCAGATCACCGACATCCTGCGTGAGCGGTTCATCGCTGGGCAGCGTGAGGGGATCGCCTCCTGTCTGCGCCGCGCGCAGGAGCGCGGCGAGCTCTCTGCGGAGAGGGTTGAGCTTCTGTTGGCGCCGGGCCGGCTGGAGATCGCCGCAGTGGTTGGGGTGCTGGTCCTGCAGGAGGATCTGCTCGGTGCCGTTCTCGATGTCGAGGGGATTGCTCGTCTGGTGGACCAGGTGCTGCTCCCCTTGGTCGGCGGCACCCCCACCAGCTGAAGCCCTTTCTGGCTTACTGCTCGGTCCACGCCATTTCGGCGCGGCCGGCCCTCGGCCGACCTCCGGTCAGGCAACTCACAAACTAGATACGGTGACGACTCGATACGCTAGTGTCTTTAGTTGCCGGGTCATCGCGCCCGTCAACCGTTTCCATGTGATCAACCGAAGGCAGGGCGTGCTGTGACTTCCGAGAACAAGGCGAAAGTGCTGGTCACCGGGGCAACCGGAATGCAAGGCGGCGCCACCGTCCAGGCACTGCTGCGCGCCGGTCACCCCGTGACCGCGTTCGTGCGGGATCCCTCGTCGGCCGCCGCCCAGGCGCTCGCCGACCAGGGCGTCGCCCTCGCGACCGGTGACCTGGACGACGCCGCATCCCTGGAGGCGGCCAGCGCCGGACACGACGCGGTCTTCTCCGTGCAACTCGCGGGCGTCGACCCGGCCGATCCCGGCGCCGAGCAGCGCAAAGCCCGCAACATCGCCACCGCCGCCAAGCGGGCCGGCGTCACTCAGATCATCCACACGTCCGTGTCCGCGACCGGATGGCGCAGCCAGCACCCGGACGTCGAGGTGACCGACCCGGTGATGAAGGCGTACTGGGACGAGAAGGAGGCCGCCGAGGACGCGATCCGGCAGGCCGGCCTCGACCACTGGACGATCATCAAGCCCGCCTTCTTCATGGACAACTTCATTCCGCCCAAGCAGGGCACCCAGTTCCCCGAGCTGCCTGAGGGCAAGCTGGTCACCTCTGCGAGCCCGCAGTCCGTACTGCAGCTCATCTGTGCGGACGACTTCGGAGCGGCTGTTGCCGCCGCCGTGGCCGAGCCCGGCAAGTTCCACGAAGCCGAGATCGACCTGGCCGGCGACGCGCTGACGTACACCGAAATCGCCGACACCCTCACCAAGGCCGCCGGCCGCAAAGTCGAGGCCGTCTTCCTCTCCCGGCAGGAGCAGGAGCAGCGCATGGGTGCACCCACGGCGTGGGGTGACACCTGGACCAACCGCGTCGGCTACCCCGCGCGCCCCCACCACGCCGCCCGCTACGGCCTGACCACCACAACCCTCGAGCATTGGGCAGCACAGCACGACCTGAGCACCCTCGCTGTCTGAACTCAGGCAGCCCTCCGGCTTCACCAGCGCAGCAGCCTTCCTGGCGGCGCCCCCGCCGCCAGGAACACCGTCACCCGGCGCGCGGATGTTGACTTGCGTTTTGTTCGCGATTTCGGGTCCCACCTCGATCGGGTGGATTCGATATTCACGAGTTCCGGACCCGCCTCGAGCGATGGGAGTATCGGCGGGTCTGGACGGGAGCCTGCAATGCCATTGATGTCGAAGGTCGACCTGTTCGCGGCGATCCGCCGGGCCTCGCGCGCGGGGATGTCGGTGCGCGCGATGGCCAGCAATACCAGGTAAGCCGCCGCACGGTCCGCGCGGCTCTGGCATCGGCATGGCCTCAGCCGCGCAAGGCGATGCCGCCGCGGGCATCGAAGCTGGACGACTTCAAGCCAAGACCATCGCCCGCTACGGCCGTGTCGACCTGCTCTGCATCGACGAACTGGGCTGCATGGAACTCGACAAACGCGGCGCCGAACTGCTGTTCCAAGTCCTCACCGAACGCGAGGAAAGGCGTCCGTCGCAATCGCCTCCAAACGCTCAGTCCTGGGTCCAAGCGAGGCGCCTATCCGGGTCCCGTTTCCACGACCGAAGCCACGCAGCGGTCAGCAGTGCTCCGGGTTCGTCGTGGGCGCCGGGGTCACGGGGCTGCAGAGCTAGTTCTTGCTACACCTCCCTGGTTTCTGCTGGGCAACGCCTGTCAGCATGGAGGCCGAACTGCGACCGGCGTCTCCCTGTATCTCCGGCCGCTTGGCCGAGAAGGCGTAACGTGAACTCCTTTGACACCGCAGGTCCGGAGCCCCGGGGCATCTCCCCGAGCTGGATCGTCGAGAAACGGCTGGTGGGTGCGTCCGACTGGTTTGCCACAGCTGACGTGCTGGGCGACGGTCTGGTGCCCGCGTGGGCGGACTGGTGCGCCGTGCATGTCCGCGCGTCGGTCGTCGAAGCTTTCCGCGCGGGTTCAGCTGTGTCGCTGGCCGAACTGGGTCTGACGCGGCCGATCGACGGCGAACCGTTGGAAATGGTGACGCTGCGACACCGGGACGCTGAACGTGAACCGGTGGTCCGGCAGTGGGCTGCAGAGGTACCGGTGCGCACGGGTGATGCCTACGGCGCCGGACGAGTGACAGCCACCGGAGTTACCCGTTATCTGCCGCACGTGGGGCCGGCAATGCTGCACGCCACGGCGGCCACCGCGTGTCGCCGCTCCGGGAAGAGTGACCCCCGGGTGATCTTTGAAAGTTGACCCCCTCTGATCTTGGAGGGTGCTGAACGTGGAGGACTGGGCAGAGATTCGTCGTCTGCATCGTGCGGAGGGCGTGCCCATCAAGGAGATCGCCCGGCGGTTGGGGGTGGCTCGGAACACGGTTCGGGCTGCGTTGTCCTCCGACCGGCCGCCGGCTTATAAGCGGGTGTCGCGTGGGTCGATCGTTGATCCGTACGAGCCGCTGATCCGGGCGTTGCTGGTTGAGTGGCCGCGGATGCCGGGGCCGGTGATCGCGGAGCGGATTGGTTGGCCGCACTCGATAGCGCCGTTGCGTAAGCGGCTGGCGGTCATCCGGCCGGAGTATGTCGGTGTCGACCCGGTCGACCGGACTGTCTATGAGCCGGGGCAGATCGCGCAGTGTGATCTGTGGTTCCCGGAGACGAGGATCCCGGTCGGGTATGGCCAGCAGCGGGTGTTGCCGGTGCTGGTGATGACGCTCGGGTTCTCCCGGTTCCTGTCCGCGGTGATGATCCCGTCGCGGCAGGCCGGGGACATCTTGGCGGGCATGTGGGAGCTGATCTGCCGGCTCGGGCGGGTCCCGAAAATCCTGGTCTGGGATCGGGAGTCCGCGATCGGCGGGACCGGCCGGGTCAGCGCCCCGGCGGCGGCGTTCGCCGGCACCCTGGCCACGCAGATCAAGCTGGCGCCGCCGCGGGACCCGGAATACAAGGGCATGGTCGAACGGGCGAACGGCTTCTTGGAAACCTCGTTCCTGCCCGGTCGTATCTTCTACTCGCCGGAGGACTTCAACGCCCAGCTGGCCGGCTGGCTCGAGCGGGCCAATACCCGCACGGTCCGGTCGATCGGCGGGCGGCCGACTGATCTGCTGGAGAGCGACTCGTCGGCGATGCTGCCGCTGCCGCCGGTCGATCCGCCGACCGGGCTGAGTCATCGGGTCCGGCTCGGTCGCGATTACTACGTGCGGGTGGACACCGTCGACTACTCCGTGAACCCGCGGATGATCGGCCGGTTCGTCGACGTCACCGCTTCCCTGACCGAGGTGGTCGTGTTCGGTGACGGGCTGATCGCCGCCCGTCATCCCCGGTCCTGGGCCAAACACGGCGTGATCACCGACCCGGCCCATAAAGACCTGGCCGCGTCGATGCGGCACGCCCTGGCCGCTGACCGCCGCAGCCGTCAGCAAGCGTTGCGCCACCACCCCGACGGGCACGCCGTCGCATTACGGGCGCTGCCCGACTACGACGCCCTGTTCGGCGTCGACTTCACCAACCCCCATCCCAACCCGGACGACAGCACGAAAGCGAGCAACCAGTGACCACCACGAAATCCAGGCCCACCACGACAGCGTCCCACGACGGGCTGCCGTCGATGCTGGCCTACCTGTCCCGAGTGCTGAAGACCCCGACGATCGGCCGGGTCTGGGAAGAACTCGCCGCCCAGGCCCGCGACGAGAACTGGTCTCACGAGGACTACCTCGCCGCGGTCCTGCAACGCCAGGTCGCCGACCGCGAGTCCAAGGGCACCACCATGCGGATCCGCACCGCGCACTTCCCGCAGCTGAAGACCCTCGAAGACTTTAACCTCGATCATCTGCCGTCGCTGCGCCGCGACAAGCTGGCGCACCTGTCGACCACGACGTTCGTCGCCAAGGCCGAGAACGTGATCCTGCTCGGCCCGCCCGGCCTCGGCAAGACCCACCTGGCCATCGGGCTGGGCGTCAAAGCCTGCCAGGCCGGCTACTCCGTGCTGTTCGACACCGCCAGCAACTGGATTATCCGGCTCGCCGCCGCCCACCAGGCCAACCGGCTCGAGGCCGAGCTGAAGAAGATCCGCCGCTACCGGCTGATCATCATCGACGAAGTGGGCTACATCCCGTTCGACCAGGACGCCGCGAACCTGTTCTTCCAGCTCATCGCCTCACGCTATGAGCAGGGCTCCGTCATGGTGACCTCGAACCTGCCGTTCGGACGCTGGGGCGAAACCTTCTCTGACGACGTCGTCGCCGCAGCCATGATCGACCGGCTCGTGCACCACGCCGAGGTCCTCACCCTCACCGGCGACTCCTACCGCACCCGCCAACGCCGGGAACTGCTCGCCAAGGAAAACCGCGCCAGCCGCGACTAACCGACCGCGAGGGGGTCAATTTTCAGAGACTCCCAGGGGGTCAAATTTCGCGGAGCGTTGACACCGCGCAGCAGCGGGCACAATTCAAGGGACTGGGTATCGGAAGCTCCATCGTGGCGCCGCTGTACACCTCGACCGGCGCGCTGCTGGGAGCCATGACTTTGCTCCGTGAGCTCGACACCCGCGAAGCCTTCTCAGAAAGCGACGTACTAGTCGCTGAACAGGTCGCCCGCTCGGCCGCCGAGGCGCTCGACGCCTCCCGTGTCGTGACGGTCGTCCTCCCGCCGGCCGCGCCTGTTATCGGCCATCAGCGCACCGCCACCTGGCGGCCACGACACCCACAGGATGTCACCACCAGTACCGAAGGCCGTAATTGGGCCAGGCGGACGCTACCGGAAATCCTCATTCGGCCACCTCGGCGTGAACTGTACGAGGACATGGACCTGGTGTTCACGGAGCTGCTCAGCAACGCCGTCCGGCACGGTGGAGGGCTGCGCGAGGCACAACTGTCCAACACCGGTGAACACCTGCGCCTCGTGGCAGCTGACTACGACCCACGCGGTCCCGCTGTCCGGACGCGCCGCGCTGATCAGCCCAACGGGCGCGGCATGCACTTGATACAAGCAGTAGCCGACAGCTGGGGGATTTACCGGCACCACACCGAAATCGGGAAACGGGTCTGGGCCGACCTACGCTTCACGGCGTAAGAACCGGCTTGTGGTTCACCGGCCGGCCTGCCACCAGCTCCGCGTCCCCTTCCGGGTCAATAGCCGGCCACCAAGCACGATGATCCGCGTCGACGCGCGACGCGCTGGCGGGCGGTACGAGGAGCAACTCCACGGTCGCTCTATGGGTGGCGGCGTACGGCGAGGACGGCGACGTCATCGGTTGGGCGGTCAACGCCGGCGCGGGACATGACGGTGATGCATACGGTCTCGGGGTCATCGGGCCGGACGGTATCGAGGAGGGTTTTGATGCCGACGTCGATGATCTGATCTCGTCGTTCGACCAGCCCGTCGGTGTAGCCGAGGAGCAGTGCCGCCGGCGGCAGATCGAGCGTGGTCGTGTGGCGGGTGCCGTGCGGGTGACCGATTCCGAGGGGTGCGTCGACGGGCATGTCGGCCAGGGTGGTGGACCGGCCGGGCACGGCGAGAACGGGAAGCAGGTGCCCGGCGGAGGACAGCCGCACGGTCGTGCGGTCGGCAGAGATCATCGCGTACAGGGCGGTGGTCATACTTCCGGCTTCGAAGTGGTGGACCTTGCGGTCGAGCAGGGTCAGAACCTGTGCGGGATCGTCGGTGGTCAGGGCGTAGGCGCGCAGGGCGCTGCGGATGCGGCCCATCACGACCGCGGAGCGCAGGCCGTGGCCGGCGACGTCGCCGATCACCACGCCGAGCCAGCCAGTGGGCAGGGTGAACACGTCGTACCAGTCGCCGCCGACGCCGAATTCGTGACCGGGTACATAGCGGGCAGCTATCTGCAGGCCGGGCACTGCAGGTAGCTGCGCGGGCAGCAGGCTGCGTTGCAGGGTGACCGCGGTGGCCTGCTCGATCTTGTGTGCCCGGATCTGCCCGGCCACGCCGGCCCGGACCGCAGCCAGCTCCAGCAGATGGATGTCGTCGGGGGTGAACTGCCGGGCAGTGAAGGTGCCGACGTGCAGCACGCCGATCATGTCACCCGCGGCGAAGATGGGCACGCCGAGCAGGGAACGGATGCCCTTGTCGAGCAGCATCGGGCTGACCACGTCTGCTGCGGTGAGTTCCGCGATGACGACAGGTTCACGGCGCTGCGCGACGCGGCCGGCGAAGCCTTCACCAACCGGGATCCGCAGGCCGTCGCGAATTTCGCCCTCGAGGCCTTTCGCCGCGGTGGCGACCAATTGACCGGCGTGCGGGTCGAGCAGCAGGATCGCTGCGGTATCGGCGTCGAGCAGGTCACGTACCCGGTCCAGCAGTTCGTCGAGCAGGTCGGAGACCTCCAGCCGGGACAACGCGGCGTCGGTCAGTGCTTCGAGGCGGCGAAGCCGTTGCGTCCGGGGAGTCACGGTGCCAGCGTAGAGCCCGGTTGGCTCCCCGAGCGCGGTACCGGCAGCCGAAACCTGCCCAACATAACGTCAGTCGGCACGGCGTCCACCGGTGCGGAACGTTTCGGCAGGACTCGCGCCGTATGTGGCCAGGTATCGTCGCGTGAACCGGCCGGGTCGAGCGAAACCCCACCGGCGCGTCATCTCGGTTACCGACAGCTTGCGGGAATCGATGCCGAGTCAGTTCCGCATGGGCCCGAGCCAGGCGGACCTTACGTAGGTACGCCATTGGTGGCAGACCGACCTGGCGGTGGAACTCGCGTCGTAGGCAGCGCAAACTCACACCGGCGATCTCGGCAAGACTGGCCCAGGGCATCGCGATATTGATGCCCGACTGCGTGAAGAAGGGAAAGCAGGATGCTCTCGACGATCGGCGCGGCCACGATCGGGTGATATACCAGGCCGGTGGGATTGCCTATCTCGGAGGCGAGAAAGCGGACAAGCCGGGCGCAGCCCAGTCCGAGGCCTCGGCGCACGTCCAGCTCGGCATGGAATCGAACGTGACCCCTGACGGGTGCATCCAGCAATGTCGACACCATACCTTCCAACGCCACTGTGCTGATCTTGACGGCGAGCAGGTGGTAGTCGCTGCTCGAGTACAGCAGCTCGTTAGCGCCGAACGGGCGGTACACGCCGGCGCGTACGGGCCTGGCGTTGATGAGCTGGCCACAGTGCGGCGTGCGGTCCGGCGCCGCTCGGATCAGTGGCCATGACGCTTCCTCACCGTTCGCTGGTACTAACCACCGCGTCCATCGTCATCGCCGCCTGAATGGACGGCAACCCGAGCGCTGGCCGAGACTCACGGTTGAGGGACGGAGCGGACCGTGACAGGAACGGACTGATGCGTTATACCGGCCGTATGCCGGCTGCCACGTCAGATGATCCGTCGCACGTTCCGCCTGACGATCCAGGCGGGATCGACGCGGAGTTGCGCCGTGTCCGCATGGGCCGGTTCGAGGAGCTGGTCGACTCGGTCAACCTCATGATCTTCCCAGTGCGGTGGACGGTAGCACCGGGCGCCCGGGAGCTGCCGGTGGAATTCACGGCGGTGCGCCTGGGCGGGCTGACCTTCAGCACCGGCGCCGTCCAGGGAGACGTCAGCACCTCGGCCGATGAGCGGGGCGGCTATCACGTCATCATGGCGCTCAACGGCAGCCTACGCAGCGAGCACGGTGCAGTCCGTGCCCGCATCACACCGCACCTGGCTGCGGTGTACCCACCGTCCGGCACCACCACCACGACGTGGACCGGCCCGCACAACCATCCCTTCAGCGTCAAGGTCGACAAGACGCTGCTCGAGGAGCACCTCACCGCCCACCTCGGCCATCCGGTCGCGCGACCGATCAAGCTGGCCGACAGCCTGGTCACCGCGACCGGCCCCGGGCACACCTGGGCAGGCTTGGCCCGGCTGATATTTCACGATGCCGAGGCGGGGTTTCCGCTCGCGCGCTACCCCATCATCAGGTCCCGGCTGCACGACGCCCTGGTATCCGGCCTTCTCCTGGCCGTCGAACACCCGCACCGGCAGGAATCGCTCACCCCCGCTACGCCGAGACACCCGCGGCCGGTCAAACAAGCCATCGACCTGATCGAGGCGTACCCGGACCGGCCGCTGCCCATCACCACCATCGCCCGGATGGTCGGAGTCAGCGCACGCGCCCTGCAAATCGGCTTCCGCCGGCACGTGGGCGTGACACCGACCGAATACGCCCGGCGCGTTCGACTCGCCCGCGCCCACGACGACCTGCGCACAGCCGACCCGAGTCGGGAAACCGTCTCGGCGGTCGCGCACCGCTGGGGGTTCCTTCACCTTGGACGCTTCGCCGCCGCCTACCGCGACGCCTACGGCACAACGCCCTCCAAGACCCTTCGCAAAGACACCTGACGCGGCGTCGCGGAACAAATGCGACGCCGCGGCCAAGGTGCAGCGAGCCGTTTACGGCGTTGAGCGGGAGGAAGAGGGCGCTGACGCCGGATGAGGTCGACGTACCGACGTACCGGCGTTTCCGGAACCGCCTGGTATCAGTGAGCGCGGTGACACGTGGTCGACGGAGCCGTCCGCGACGGAGACCATGAGGGGGTGAGGCAGCCCGGCGGCGTTCTCGGCGCTTGCCGACGACTCACCAACGAAACCACCCCAAAGCGGCAATACTGCTGAAAGCACATAATACGTCGATCAGACGTCCTCATAGTCATAATGCGGTGACGAATCTCTCAACAACGCCGTAAAACCAGCGAACCGGATCATATCCGGTCATCCACTGCCAGGTACTACATCACCTGCACGAGGGAGCGCCGTTGCGAGACGCGCGCTCCGGCCGCTGACGCCTCGGTCAAGCGGTGCGCCGCCTCACCCGTCCGAGAGTGTGACGAAGCCGTTGATTTCTACGGGTACGCGCCTAATCTCCGGCGGCGCGTACAATGACGATGAGCTCGGCTTCTGGGCGGGCGGGGTCCGCGGACCACACTTGGCCGCTGCCGAGCGCCGTCGGCTGCAGACTCGGCCGCGGGAGATGACCACAGCCGGCTCGTAGCCACCCCTGCCTGGTCCGCTAGTCCGGTCGATCCTGGCCGAGGGCAGCAGGTCCACCATGGGGTTGGCGCTGCCCTGACCGGCACTCGTAACGCTCGACCCGACCATTCGAAAAAGGATCTTTATGACACCGAACCACGATCACGCCACGTTGTTCCTGGCACCGTCGTTGCCAAGCGCCGAGAAGGCCAGCCGAACACGGTCGGCGGTCGACCACACAGCTAAGGCGATGCGAGCGCTCCGCCACCCGTTCGCGGTCTCTGTTGAATGGGAAAGCGGGCCCGCCCGCTGACCACCGCCGCGACGAGCCGCCAACCACCCGGTGTAAGGCGTCTCAAGGCGGATACAAGCCGGCCCGGCCTGGTCGGTTCGCTTCGAGGTGTCGACCGTGGCTGGCCAGTGGGAAGACTTGCAATGAAGCGACAGCGCCTGCCCGCCCCGGCACCCCTGCGTTGAAGTTGTTCATCAAGAACGTTCTCAAGACCGCGTTGAACGAGGAGTTGACCGCACACCTCGGCGATGAGTAGAACCAGGTATCCGCCGGCGTCGGCGGCCCTCTGCGGGGTGTCAGGACGCGGCTCGTCGGGCGGCTTCTCGCACCAGGTCGCGGGCGCGGTCGGCGGCTGCCAGGGCCGGGCCGGTGACGAGGTTCGCCGTCGCCGACTCGACACCGGGGTGGGGTCGCGTCGGCGCGGCTGCCTCTGCGGCGCGCACCACGGTGGCGAGTGTGCGGAGGCGTTCCGCCGGGATCTTGGCTCGCAGTTGGGGGAATTCGTACCGTTCCTCGTGTCGTGCGTGGGTGAGCACGGCAGTGCGCAGCATTAGCAGTGACGCCTCGAAACCCTCGCTGTCGACGTCGGCTTCGAGGAGCGCGGCGAGCATCTCTTTCGCTTGGCGTTCGGCTAAGCGAGCTCACCAGCCGTGAGCCGGCAGTCAGGGCCAAGGTCGGGTCCCAGGCACGCAGGCGGCACGATGAACGGCCGGCCTCTATCAACTCCACCAGCTCCGGACCGCGGCGGCGGCGTGCGGCCGTTGCCAGCCTGGAGTGGTCCTTTCCATTGGTCGCCTTTCGTCATTCTTTACGTGCTCGGCGGTGACTGCCGGCCCGCTCGTAGACTCCCGGTGGTGGAGATCAGTCAAGGCCAGGTCGTGGCCGGGATGTTGGACGCGGCGGAGAACGCCTCGCCGGTGGATGCGGTCGAGGCAGTCACCCGCGAGCTCGGTGCGGCGCTCGGCGCGCGCACCGTGTCGTTCCTGATCGCTGACCTGAGCGGCCGGGCGCTGGTTCGGCTGGCGCATGTGCCGTTCCACGACGCGGGCGGGGCTCGCCACGACGGTGAAGAGGTCGCCACCGTGCTGCCGTTCGACGGCGGCCCGGCCGAGCAGACGCTGCGAACCCAGTCGGTGCGGGTCATCGGCGGGCCCGATGGGTGGACGGTGCTGGCACCGGTGACCGAGCGCGGCGAGGTGATCGGCCTGCTGGAAATGGTGTTGCCCGAGGAGCCGGCTGCGCAGGTGCTGCAGGAGATCGTTCGCACGGCGCATGCCTTGGCGTTCGTGGTGATCGCGAACCGCCGGCACACCGACCTGTTCGAGTGGGGGCAACGCACGACCTCGTTCACCCTGTCCGCGGAGATCCAGCGCCGCCTGCTACCCGCCTCGTTCACCTGCGAAGCCAGCGCGTTCACCGTGTCCGGGTGGCTGGAACCGGCCGCAAGCGTCGGTGGGGACACCTTCGACTACAGCCTGGGCCGCGACGTGCTGCACTTCAGCGTCACCGACGCGATGGGCCACGGGGTGGCCAGTTCACTGACGGCCACCCTCGGTGTGGGCAGCTTGCGTAATACCCGTCGCCGCGGGGCTGGCCTATTGGAGCAGGCCGACGCGGCGAACACCACGGTGGCCGAACACGCCGGAGCGCGCGGCGACTACGTCACTGCGGTACTCGGCCGCCTCAACCTGCGCACCGGGGTGTGCGCATTGCTCAACGCCGGGCACATACCGCCATTTTTGGTGCGCAGTGGGGACACGTCTTTGCTGCGGCTACCGGATAACTTCCCGTTAGGGATGTTCACCGAGGCCCAGTACCGCGAAGGGGAGATCACGCTGCAACCGGGCGACCGCCTTGTGGTGGTCACCGACGGTATGCGGGAGCGCAACGCCGCCAGTTTTGATCTGGAGGCCATGTTGCGGTCGCTCGGCGATCTGCACCCGCGCGAGGCTGTTCGGGCGTTGGCCGACGCCGTACTCGAAGTGGCCGGGCCGACCCTGGCCGACGACGCGACCCTGCTCATCCTGGACTGGTACGGCGGACACCCGCGCAGCCGGCGAACCAGCGCCGGCGCAGACTCGCAGCGTGCCAGCGCGGCGCTTCCCGACTGATCTACCCGCCGCTCGCACCGTCCACAGACGGCACGTCGGCTTCGGCTGCCTGCACGCTGTCATAGACGGCGACCACCCGATCCACCGACGTGATGCGCAGCACGCTGTGCACGGCGGGTTGCACCGCTGCCAGGCACAGTCGGCCGCCGACTTCGCGCAGCGCCTTGAAGATCACCACCAGCGTGCCCAACCCGCTGGAGTCCATGAATCCCACCCCGGCCATATCGACTACCACCTGCCGATCACCGGCATCGACCAACAGCTGCAACTCTTCGCGCAGATGTGGGGTGGTCGCCATGTCGAGGTCGCCGCGCACCTCGACCACGGTGCACCCCCGGCCCGGCCGGGCCGACAACAGCAGATCCACAACGACCTCCAGGTGCGGGTTATTCGCCATCTCACCCTATGCGCCCGGCGGGGAAACCACCGCGAACGGACACAGGCCGGGCGGCATCTAACCGCTTCGACGTATGGGCAGTAACCCACAGCACTGTCACGCGGTGGAGAGGAGCCCGTTACCCGCCAATAACTCGGCATTCGACGCCGTACTACCCATGCCGGGGTCTTGCCGGCGAATCATGAAGTTTGCCCCGTCGTGCCCGGGGTATTCGCGTACATGACTTTGGCTGTACTTGAGAGCCACATGTCGTTCGGGCCGTCCAGAATCCGCGGCACCCCATTTACCCCACCTCGCACCGCGGACGATGCGGTGCGGGCCGTGCACGACGCCGTACAGGAGACTCACATGTCCAGTGCCACCACCGGTACCTCACACCGTGACACCGCGATCGACGTGCAGCCTCGCCGCCGTTCCGCTGAGACCAAGGCCGCGTTCAAGACCACGGAATTCATCGCGTACGTGGTCATCGTCCTCGGCGTGCTCATCGCCTCCATCGTGGTCGACGGCAACGGCAACGGCGACAACGGTGCCGCCGGAGACTACTTCCGCGCCGACCGCGCATGGTTTTACATCGTCCTGCTGACCATCGGATATCTGGTCAGTCGCGGCTTGGCGAAATCCGGCAGCCGCGACTCATCCGACGCGTAACCACTGTCCGACCGAGCGGGATGACTCGCCGGATTCAGAGAATCACAAGCCCGGGCGGCGATGCACATGCATCGCCGCCCGGCGGCTCGTCGTAGCGGGAATGCGTTACGACGTCCGGGAGTGCCGGCTTGGCGAGCAGCTGCTGCCACCGGCTTTCGGTGTAGCGGAACGGCACCGTCGACGCCACGAACTCGTGCAGCGCGGCAAGGACCCGGTCCGGGTGGGTTTCGTGCGGGTAGTGACCTGCGCCGTCGATCTCGAGCAGGTGGGGATGCGACAGGGAGGCGGCAGCGGTTCGGTGATGATGCGGCGGGATGGTCTTGTCGTCACTGCCCCACACGAGCAGGACCGGTAACCCGGAGAGCTGCCGGAGGTGCTGTGTGGCGCTGACCGACTGTCCCCGCCAGTTGATGACGGTACGTGCCGTACGGATGAGGGTGCGGCGCTGACCCTCATGCCGGAGCCGGCGCATGCCCACGGACACCGGACCGGCGTCGGACCGTGCGACCAGGCCGGGAACCGCCGCCGCTACCGCCGACAAGAACCGTCGAGTCACCGGCTGCGGCACCCAAGCCAGAGCGCCGACGACCGTCTGCGCGCCGGGCAGGGTCACCGCGCGCAGCACGGGTGTGAGCTGGGTGCCGAGTCCGCCGCTGCTGAGCAGCGCGAGCCGGTCGGTGCGTTCCGGGAACTGGTACGCGAACTGCAGCACGATCCCGCCGCCCAGACTGTGGCCGACCATGGTGGCCGACGAGTGGCCGAGCACGACGAGCAGGTCGCGCAGCGATGCCGCGAGTGCCCCGAGTGAGTAGTCGCCGGCCGGCGCGTCAGAATCTCCGTGGCCGGGCAGGTCCGGGGCGATGACGGTGTGGCTGGCCGCGAGGTCATCGATGACGTGGTCCCAGGTTCCGCGAGTGCCGCCGAGTCCGTGGATCAGTAACAGCGGTTCGCCGGCGCCGGCGACGGTGTAGGCGATCACACCGTCGCCAATCTGTACCCGCTCTTCCCGACGAGCGGTAGGGGACGAGAGCCCGGCGCCGAGGGGCGCCCGGCCGATATCGGTCGTCATAGGGAGTCTCCCGTGGATGGCGAAGGGGTGATCGGAGGGCTCAGCGGTCGGTCGGCTCCCCCGATCCCGGCCTCGCGCCGCACCGACGGCGGCAGCACCGCATGCCCTCCGGCGCCGTGGGTAAACCGGCACGACCTCTACGTGCGGCACGTCACCTTGACTCGCGAGGCCCCATCGAACGTCCTCGTTGATCAGCTGAACCTGGCTGGACACGATCACCGCGTAAGCGTTCTGGACCGGCCGCGGCTGACGCAGCTGGTCGGCCTTCAACGTGTGCAGGATCGCGGTGGCCCGGCCCTCGAGGTCGCGTCGGCCGGCCCGGCGCAGTGCGGCGACGACTGTCAGCCGCGGCAGCCGGGCGGCCCGGTCGGGGTCCGGTGCCCGGTCCAGCAGCGCGAGAGCTTCGCCCGCGGCCAGATCGTCGAGCGCGTCAGTTATCGATCACCGCCACGCCGCAACTTCAGGACTCATCAATTGCGAAACACACGGCTGATCAGAGGACCGGTGGATACGCGCTCCGCACCAGCTCGGTGAAGGCGGCCGGGAACCATTCGCCGCGCGGCGGCGCTCCGGCCATCGCGTTGGTCGGCCGGTTCGAGCCGCGGGTCGGCGGTATCTCCCCGTTGGGGTCGCAGCGCACGTCGCCGGCTTCGTTGCCGTCGGACACACCCGGCTGCTTGACCCAGGCGTACGCGTGCACATGCGTCTGCGGGGTGGCGCGCGGCAGTTCGCCCAAGCCCGCGCCTTTCTGGTTGCACCAGGTGAGCCTGGTCGGGCGCCGGTCGACCCGGCTCTGCTCGACGAACGTGTTGATGTCGGTGGACGTGCTGGCCGCAGTGGGCCGAGCCGAGCCGCCCCACCCGTTGCGGGACGTGTCCAGCAGAGCCCCGATCTGCTCCGGGAAGCCGGCGGCGACCAGCGCTGCGTGCATGGCGTCGACGAAGGTGGACTCCTCCAGGTGATTGTTCCAGTCCACCCACTTGGTCTGCCTGATCGTCACACCGTTGCGCATCATGTCGATGTCGAGGAACGGCTCGTCCAACGGGTCGTAGTCGGCGACGTTCACGGCGAAGCCGTCGATGCTTGCCACCCCGGCGGGCGTGCGGCCCGCGACCTGGCGGACCACGGCTGCCGCCGCCTGCAGGGACTCCTCCCAACCCAGCTGGTTCGACTGGGTGACGTCCAGGTATGCGTGGACATTCGGCGTCTCGTGCAGGCGGCTCAGCGCGTACGGGATCGCTTCCTGATAGATCTCAGCGGCCTGCGCACACTCGAAATGGGAAAAGAGCGCATTCGCCAGCGCGTCGGGCTCGACCACCACGGCAACCCGCAGCCACCGGTACGCAGGCTCCGCCAGGATCGCCGCGATCGGATCGATGAACTGGGTGCGGTAGTCGGCCGACGTCTTGAGCTCCCCGCTGGGTGCCCGCGTGCAGCTGCGGTTCGGCAGGTTGTAGAGCACCAGCGTGATCACCACGGGCTGGCCCCCGGGGTCCTGTTGAGCGAGCGCTCCGTCGAGGTGGTCCCGTAGTCCACGGCGGCCCGGCGTACCGTTGATTGACGCGATCGAGTCCAGCCAGACAGCAGTGGGCTGGCGGGCCACCGTCGACATCGCCGGGCGCAGGTCGCCGCCCAGCGCGGCGGTCGCGAGCGCCGCCGCCGACCAATCCGGATCGACGTAGCCGCGCGCGCCGGCAAACGGGTTACCCGGCCTGACAGCAGCGCTGGCGGCCGGGACCGCGAGGACTCCCCCGGAAACGGCCAGCGCCGTCGTGGCCACCGTCGAGACAATCCGGGTACGCCAGGACACGCTCGCCTCCATCGAATCGAACTAGCTCGATGTTACCGTTTGGGCGCAGCGGCGCCGAGGGAGCGCGTGACAGGACAAACCGATGGCTGCACCGACAACGCCCAGGGTGACGGCTCGCCACTCCGGCCGGTGAGCACTATCGGCGGCAGATCCGGGTGCCGCGGCACGTTATGGTATGAGCCTTCCGCCGGTTCGCCCAGGAACGTGACGAGCGGGGCCCGCTTACTCGTACAAGCCATCACTTCGCATGCCACAATCCGGCATGAGGATTCGCCGTGCCGCACCCGATATCACCACCGCCGACCAGGTCGCGAGCAGCCGCTTCTACCAGGCGTTGGGCTTCCGCGAGGAGATGAACCTAGGCTGGGTGGTCAACTTGGTCTCACCGTCCAACCCCACCGCCCAGGTCATCCTCATCACCAAAGATGCAGCGGCCGCCGTGAACCCGGACCTCAGCGTTGAGGTCGATGACGTCAACGCCGCCTACGAGGCGGTACGCGCGACGGGCGCAGAGATCGTGCACCCCATCACCGACGAGGAGTGGGGCGTCCGGCGCTTCTTCGTCCGCGACCCCGACGGCAAGATAGTCAACGTCGTCAGCCACCGCTGATCGAGAAGGACCACCACCTCCGTCCCGCCAAGCCCCCATCGAATTCGGCGGGCGGGTGATTCGTGCGAAGCGTGACGTCTCCGCTGGTCAACGAGCGTCCCGAAGCGGCAAATCCGGGCACGGGCTGACCCGGGCCGCAACAGCTTCTTCGGATGAACAGGCATTTCCGCGGCAGATCAGTACCTGCGTCAGCCGGTGAACGCGGCGACCTTGCGGGCGGCCTCGTCCTGCACGCACACGGCGTGGGTCTCGGCGGCCCAGTGCCGGGTGGTCACTAACCGGCGCTCTACGGCGCTTCTCCCTGTTGCCGGTCGGCAGCCCCGGCAAGGACAGGAGCGGCGGTGTCACGCAGGCCCTCCAAGATCTCGTCGAGAGGATGGTGCCCTAGTGACCGCGACCTCGGACATCTGCGCTCGCTGCGGGGATCGCGCAGGCTGCCATCACCACCTGACGCCGTTCAGCTGTTCCCGCCGCCACCTGCGATAGCTCGGCCCGAAGCGCCGACCCGGATTATGCCGTGCTGCTTGGCGGTGACCTGGCTGATCGAGCCGAACCGTTCGACGGCCGCGCGGTCCGGTCGAGGACGCGATGGTTCACGTGGTGGCATTCGTCGACCAGAGTGGTGTATGCCGGGACTTCGTTCCAGAGAGGGCGGAGGGTCGGCGCGCGAAGCGGGTCCCGCGTCGTAGTGTCACGATGGCCGACCAGCCGGACATGGAAGAGACGTGAGCTCTGAGGAACGGTTCCGGCGTCTCTACGCCGTCAACTTCGAGGCGCTGCTCGCGTTCGCGTCACGCCGGGTCGAACAACCGGAGGACGCCGCCGATGTCGTCGCCGAGACGTTCCTGGTGGCCTGGCGGCGCAACGGCGATCTGCCGGCTGACGACGAGGTGCGACTCTGGCTGTACGGGGTGGCCCGCCGCGTCCTGGCGAACCATTACCGCGGCGGCACCCGCCGGGACCGGCTCGGCGAGCGGCTGCGCCAGCGTCTCGCCGTGGTGGCCTCGGCCGATCCGGGTCACGACGTGCCGCAGCGGCTCGTTGTGCGCGAGGCCCTGAAGCTGCTCAGCGAGACCGACCGGGAGATCCTGATGCTGACCGCGTGGGAGGGCCTGGAGCCGCGCGAGGTCGCCGCGGTGATCGGGGCGAGCCCGGTCGTGGTGCGGACCCGGTTGTCCCGGGCCCGGAAACGGATGCGGGACCTCGTCGGTCACGACCAGGAGACACCCGGACATGTACTCGACGTCCTGACCGTTCCTGTCCCGAAGGAGGGCTGATGAGCGACGAGCGAATCAAGGACGCGGACCCCTATCGCGCGGATCTCGTCGCGCGCCTCGACGGGGCAGACCACCATCTCCTGGAGGAGATCATGTCCACCCCGCAGCTCGACGCGGTGCCGCTGCGCCGTACCCTGGCCCGCCGCCTGACCATGGCGGTGGCCGCGGCGGCCGTCCTCGCGGTCGCCGTCACCGCCGCGACCGTGGCCGGCCGCGAGCCCGTCGATGGGTATACCGGCGCGTTGGGTGTGCCCGAAGCGGGCGGGCCCGCGGTCGACGGTTGGCAACTGGACCTCAAAGCCGCGGAGGACCTGCCCCGCTTGCTGATCGACGAGCAGGGTTGGAAGGCGACCTCCGTCTACGGGTTCGACCAGGAGGACGGCAGCATCACCTTCCAGAGCGGCGACCGCGGCATTTCGATGAACTGGTACGCCGCCGAGCAGTACCAGAGCTACTACGACGACCGGTTGGAGGTCAGCAGGCCGGAGTGGACGACCATGGCGGGCGTCGAAGCGAGCGTCGTCACCTACAGCAGGAACGACTTCGCGGCGATGCGCAAGCCGCAGGACGGCACCTTCGTCGAACTGCGCACCCAGGGCGGGGACTGGACCCGCGCCACGTTCGACGAACTCCTTGCGAAGGTCGTGAAGGTCGACGCCGAGACGTTCCTGAAGTCACTGCCCGAGGAGATCGTTACGCCGGGAGACGTCCGACCGCAGGCCAGGAAGATCCTTGCTGACATGCCGCTGCCGCCGAGCTTCGACATCGCCTCGCTGGACAAAGGCGGCGCGAACGACCCGTACCAGTTCGGCGCGTTCGTGGCCGGCCGGGTGGCCTGCGACTGGATCGCCGAGTACCAGCGCGCCGACAAGGCCGGCGACAAGGAGGCGAAGAAGAAGGCGGCCTCCGCGCTGAGTACCAGCCACCAGTGGAAGGTGCTGCACGACATGAACGCGCAGGGCGACTACCCGGAGGTGCTCTGGGAACTCGCGGACAAGGTCGCGGACGGTGACGTCCCCACGTGGTACCGGGACGGCCTGGGCTGCTGAAACCTCACAACCGCGGTCAGCCGATGGTCACTCGGAAGATAGCGCCCACGAAGCCGCCATCCAGTCCCGCCACCATGACCGGAATCGCCATCGACACCCGCGGCTTCGAAGTGCGGGCGGACGAGTTCGGCAAGGCGTTCCAGCCGCTGCATCAAGTCGTCATCCCGCATATCGGCCTGTTCATCGGGGCGATGTGGGACCTCGACGCGCTCGCCGCCGACGGCCGTTACGACTTCTGGGCTGATGCTCAATCCCGGCGGAGGGCCGATCGGTTCTAGCATGCTTTCCATGAGCGACGTCAACCCCGGTGAGCTACCCGAGCTGACGTTCGCACTCCCGACCATCCCGGCCTCCGCCGGAGCTCTGGTACGTGGCCGCAAGGGCCGATTGCTCATCCTGAAGCCGACGTACAAGGGCGGCTGGACGATCCCGGGTGGGATTGTCGAGATCGGCGAGTCACCCTGGGATGCGTGTCGCCGCGAAACCAGGGAGGAGTGCGGCCTCGACGTCACCACAGGGCGGCTTAAGTGCGTTGACTTCCTCCGCCCACGGCCTGACCGTCCGGGTGGTATGCGCTTCCTTTTCGACTGCGGCGTCTTCGACGACGCCGTCTTGGACACGGTGGTCATCCAGCCGATCGAGATCGCCGAAAGCCGGATCCTGCCGATCGACGCCGCGCTGCCTTTGCTTAGCGGACCAGTCCGACGTCGGGTACGCGCCGCCTGGAAGACAAAACGGGTGCGCTATCTGGAGGACGGCCGACCGGTACGGGGGATCAGCCCTTAGCCTCGATGATTCGCGTGTAGCGGCGGTGATCTCTGCCCGGCCGGTTTGAGCGCGTGGTGGTGGTCTTTTCTGTGGCTGAGCATGGTGGTGGGCCGTCTGTCGCGGCGGCGTGGCGTGGTCTCCTGGGGTTCTCCGGTCGTGGTCGGGGGCTGACCGGGGTCAGCCGGGTGCGGGAATCGCCGCGATCCGGGTGAACGCGGCGGACAGTTGGGTGGCCCAGGGCCAGGTGCGGGGATGCGTAGCCAGCGGCGGCGTTGGCCGCGGGTCAGACGGGCCGCGGTGTGGAAGAGGCGGTAGCGCAGCCGTTTCGGTTCGGCTTTGGCGAGATCACCGTGCAGGGCGTGGATTTGCAGCCAGCAGATGAGGTCGGCGGCGATCGCGGCGGCAATACATCAACGATCCGCGTCGATGAAAACGCCCTCGGACGGCAGCCTTGATCGAGCGACCAGCCAACAACAGGCGGTGCGCCGAGCGGTCAGCACCGCTCGCGATCGGCGGCAGAAGCGCGCACGTGATACGCAGTCGGGCGAGGCCGCTACCGGCTAGTCCCATGCTGGGCGTGGGGACCCACAAGCTCGTAGATCCCCGTCGCCCGTTTGCCCGATGACGCTTCGACCAGACGGGCGGTTGCGCGGTTGAGTTGGCCGGCTAGGGCAGGCAGGTCACGGTGACCTGTGCCCGGAAGATGTGCCCGAAGTTGGGATCGTCGAAGATCTCGAAGACCTGCGGCTCCGCGGACAGGGTGCATGCGCCGTAGAAGCCTTCGGACTGTGCAGAGTTCTGCGCGTCGTCGAACGCGCCCTGGATGGCGTTCTGAGCGGTCAGGCCGCGTCCAGCGCCACAGAACAACGGGCTGGCCATCGCCGGTGAGGCGACCAGCATGACCAGCGCCGCGGCGCCCGCCGCGGCGGTGAGTCCTGGTCCGGCGAGACGGTTCCAACGTACGTTCATCGATGTGCTCCTCCCCTTCGGGGACGGTGCGATGCCCCGTCTGCAAGTAGCGGGGCCGCCAAATCGACGGTACAGCTGAGGCTACCCATCACGCTTCGGTGAGCGCGGCGTCTGGATAGGCACCTTCTGCGCGACCGCACGGACGCGCCACGACAGCGGCAGATCCGGGCAGATCCGATGTCTGCCCAACGCTACTGGCCGCGTCAGTCGTTCGGGCGCGGCCCCGTTTCCCTCGCCGGCGTCGCTCGATGCCGCCGGATCACTGAACTCGCTCAACTCCGAAAACGACGCCTCCAAGGAATGGCTCTGGTCGTTCTCCACGGCCGGCATTCGTTCCGCGACTATTTCTGCGCGGGTGCCGGATTGAAGCTCGGGGGAACATTGAGAGCTAGCCTTGCTACGTGCATAAAATGATTAATTGCAGATCTGCGTTTCTGTAGCGCAGTCGCCACTCGAAGGCTGATGTCGAGAGCTTCGTCGGGGTAGCGTGTTAGATCGAACACCGTGAGACTAATAAGCTCGGCATCAGCCAATAGGAGCGATTTGGCAGACGCAAGCAAATCGTCGTCGATAAGGTGGTAAAGTTCGACTGCTCGGCCAGCGTGCCAGACTTTGTCGAATCTCGATATAATCTCCCGTCTTTCCTCGGAGTTTGGCGGTGGAAACAGCTGATCTTCCCCGACTTTACTTGGATCTCCGAAGGTCCACTCAGGGTGATCGTCGCGAAGCCCTCTAACGATGCTTCGATAGAATTCATCATCGGCTACCAGGAGATTGAGATAGGAGGTCCGACGCTCATCTTGCCAACTCCGGATCAATTCAGCCCGCACAAGTGAACGCTGCAAGCCCGCTTGACGCCATGAACCTATCAAGACGCCAAGGAGTGCGGTTAAGCCGGCCACAATAGCTGGCGTGACTGAATTCATGACGAATCTCTCCTCCAAACAACCCCGTGGCGACAAAAGGGTCCGCAGGCAAGGTGTACCATGCCTTTGGGAAGAGGGTATCGAATGGGGGCAAGACGAGAGTCAAGCCATCTAGCCGTTGACAACAACGATGACAAGAACCGGTACATGCATGGAAATCTTAGAGAAGATCGGCGAGGCTACGTGGTCACCAGGAGCACGAGCGAAGATCAGTCTCGAAAGCTGGGAGCATTAGTACAAGGCGTGCTGTACGTCGGATTGTTGGGACCGCCCGGGCTGACCTGAGCATCGACTCAGCCAAATCGCGACCGCGCACCGACTGAGTGACTAACTGGGCAACAACCGTGACGCGCCGGCCTAGACGTCCGTGGACATCAGTTGCTGATTGCGCAAGTCAGCCTGCTCCCGCTAAAGAGGAGGGGGACCGCCTCGACGGTGAGCCCGAGCTCGACCGATATCTGCTGCAGTTCTGGCCGGCCCCGCCCGCGCCGGACGGCGTCATTCGCCAGGGCAGTCGTTATGCGGTCGCCATCGGGTCGCTCGTGCGCAAGCCAAGCATGAATGGCGCCGGTCGATCACGTCAGGAGGTGAACCGGACGGACCCGCGTCGCGCCCCGGTCCCACCGCCCAGCGGCCGGATACAGCAGCTGGGCGGTTTCCTGCAGGACGGGCTTCTCCTGCATCTGCTTCTCGGTGTACGGCCAGTCTTGACCGGTCCGCCGGTCGACCTGTGAGACGTCGAGCATAGGAAGCTCCTCTCTCGGCAAGTGTGCTGAGACACCCGATGCATACTTCGTCGCTTGATCGGATATCCGCTCATCGGCCAGATCCGGGTGCCGACGCTGGGTGAAGGCATCGGCAGACACGGCGCTACCTTCTGGCTGGGCAACGTTGGTGGCCGACTCGCGGAGGCGGCCAGTGGGACCGAGTGCGTCCTACGGTGTTTCTCTGCGGGGACCATGCGATCCAGCCGGAGTAGGCACACCGGTGCTCGCAGGGGTGGTGGCCGGTTCGCGCGATCTGATGTAGGAGCTTGGCGCCCTTGCGTGGGTAGGCGGCGAGTTGCTTGAGGGCTTCGGCTATCGCCAGGGTTCCTCACGGCGTGGCCGTAGCGAGCAT
>NZ_BOMV01000102.1 GCF_016862375.1 Paractinoplanes rishiriensis
TATCCGATCGCTACGGACGGTCGCGGTTCCGTTGGTCGACGTCGGCCCAGCACCGAGGCGAGTCGCCGTTACAGTCTTGCGGTGATGCCAGCGCGAACGGGCCGAATCCTGCTGCTCAACGGCGCCTCCAGCTCGGGCAAGAGCAGCATCGGCAGGGCGCTGCTGCCGCTGCTGCCTGACCCGTGGTTCCTTGTTCCCGTTGACGCGATCGGGGCCATGCGCTCCACCGTTCACACGCGGATGCTCGACGACGCGGAGATCACCGAGATGCTCCGGCGGACTCGTCTCGGCTACCACCGGGCCGTGGCTGCGCTCGCCAGCGCCGACAACGACGTGATCATGGACTATCCGCTCAGCGAGCCCTGGCGCGTGACGGACCTGCTCGAGACGCTGGACGGATACGACGTCACCCTGGCCGAGGTCCGCTGCGCACCGGAAGAACTCGCCCGACGTGAGATCGCTCGCGGAGACCGGCCGGCCGGGCTCGCCAGGTCCCAGACGGCGGTCTACGAAGTCGGCGAGGCCGACATCGTCGTGGACACCACAAGCACCAGCGCCGACGACTGCGCTAAAGCGATCGCGCACGCACTCGACACGCTGTCGTACCCCAAAGCGTTCGACCGGCTCCGGAGCCGCCTCCATTCCTGAGCGCATCTTTACCATTCCGCCAGGCCAAGATCGAGTGCGCTCTCATGCCGCGATCCGTCCGCTACGGAGCGTGATGCCGGTTCGCCGGCTCGACTCGCGGACAAGTAGCCGATGAGCGCGAGCGCAGTCCGGGCCGGCCGGAACCGGCGGATGTTCCTCGATGCGCGGATCGTGGTGGGCGGCCGGATCGCGCGAATGCCGGATCACACTGGCGGGCCGGGCGAAACTAGGCGGGTGAGATCGGCAAGGATCGTGGTGGCGCTGGTGGCGGCGCTGTCGGTGGCGGCGTGCACTGGGCTGGCCAGGGAGCCGGCCGCGGGGCCGGTTCCGTCCGCGGCTGCGCTGCCCGCGGGGTGGCGGTGGGAGTCGTACGGCGGGATCGAGGTGGGGGTGCCCGCCGAGTTCGGATACGACAATGGCAGCCAGCGGCTGGGCCAGTGGTGCGTCGGGCAGCGGCGGGCGGACGCCGGCTCACCGCCTGTGGTGGGCCGCCCCGGGCTCGCCACCGCGGCCGGGTGCCCGGAGAGCGTGGACATCGACGACACCGGGCCGCTGGTGTCCTTGGAGCGGGCACTGGACGAGCCTGCCGACGGGGTGACGCGACGCGGCGACCGGACGACCGTGCGGCTGCGCGGCGTCGCGGTGGTCGTGCAGGTGGGGGCGGAACTGCGGGGACGGATCGCGGGCACAGTGCGGGTAGTCGACGGCGTCGATCACCACGGCTGCCCGGTGCGGCATCCGATCACGGAGCATCCCGGGTACCGGCCGGTGCGGGCGCCCGCCGAGGACGCGGTCACGTCGGTGTCGGCGTGCCGGTACCCGCTGGTGGCGGGCGAGTCGATCATCTCCTCGTTGCGGCTGGACGGCGCGGCGGCACAGCGGGCGTGGGCCGCGGTCCGCGTCGAGCCGGTCGGCGGCGGCCCGGACGAGCCGCAGAACTGCGCGCCGGAGGCTTCCTATGGCGACGAGGTGGTCGTGCTGCTGGCCGCAGGTGGCGAGGTCGTGCTGCGCTACTCGGGCTGCGATCACCGGGGCTTCGACGACGGCCGAACCGTGCGACGCCTAGGCGTGACCACGGCGAAACTGTTCCTGACTGGCGCGAACACCGTGTTCGCGGGCGCCGGTGTGGCGCTGTTGCCCGGCGAGTGAGACGGCGAGAGTGAAACGGCGACGGGACGCGGGGGTTGAGGGCCCCGGGGCGCCGCCGACCGACCGTGCCGGGTCAGCAGATGCGGATCCGCATCGCGGTGCCCTACGTGCTGAGCACGCGGACCTTCACGCCCACCGTCGGCAGCTTCACGTCGAACAGCGGGCCGTCCTCGTACCAGAACTGGGTTTTCTCGAACAGGGGCTACTCCAGGCTGGCGACGAGTTCAGCCACACCGTCGACCTCGGCGACAAACTGGCGGCACCAGTGCGCGGTCGACGGCCAAAAGGTGCCCTCGCACGGTGCCGGACCGGCCGCCTTCCTGCACTGTCCGGGTCACTACACCCGGACGAGGATCACGCGATCGGCCGGCACGACATGTGACAGCTCCTTCGCACCGGGCCGGTGGGTTACCGTTTCGCGTGGAAGGCCTCGACGATCGTGGTGGGGATCCGGCCACGCTCGGAGACCTCGTAGCCGTTCTTGACCGCCCATTCCCGGATCGCCTGGTTCTGGTCCCGGTTCGACCTGGCCGGCTGCACCGGACGGGAACCAGTACGGCCGGTGCCGCCGGTCCGGCCGACACGGGTCGCCACCGCCAGATAGGGGTCGAGCGCCTTGCGGAGCTTGCCGGCGTTCTTCTCCGACAAGTCGATGGTGTAATTCACGCCATCGAATCCGAACTCCACGGTCCGATCGGCGTCACCGCCGTCGAGATCGTCGGTGATAACCGTGATTACCTGCTTGGCCATACTGTCGCTCCCGGAATGTCGCCCACCACTACGCACAACTACCTTTGGGCCAACCATAGACACGAATGGCAGACGGTTTCAGCGCACCGACCACGCCACACCGGCACGTTACCGGCGCCGGCTCGCGGTTTCACAGACCGTCACGACATCAAGCTTCCGGGATGCCGGGCGCCGTGCGAGACACCAGCAGGCCAACATCGAGCCAGCCGCGGAAGTGCCACCCGCCGTTGACCGCCGCCGGCAGCAACCGCACGGACATGCCGATGATAATGCGCAGTCAGCCGACGAAACTTACTATGGATACCTCCTCTGACGACAATTTGGCCGTCGCTGCGGTTAGTCGATTGCCGGCATCGCCGAGTCCTCCCACGCTCGGACTGCGGTCGCGACAACTACGTAGCGGGCGGGGGTCTGTCAACGGCAACCGCATATCAAGGACACGGCATGGACGACAAGGTGCTGCTGATCCCGCCGCCTCGGTGGTAGCTCAAGCGATCGATCTGCACACCAGAGCGACCGTCAGCTCCGCATCACCTGCCGCCAACGCAGAACCTATCGGCGTGATGTTAATCACGTTCTCCCGCCGTTCGCGCTGCCGGAGAGCCGCTAGGACGCCGGCCATGCGCCACCAATGCCCAGGAAGAGCGAGCCCCCAGGAAGATCATTCGGCCGCAGCCATCGTCATGACAATAACGATCAACTTCAGAGTGGCGATGGATGACACTTGACATCGAATCGATATAGATCTACAACATTAACCGGTACGAACCGACGGAAATCGCCGCGCGGACGCGGAGAAGATTTCAATGTACCTCTACGGGTCGAGGAACGTTGATGCGGTGACATGCCAACTGCGGCATTCATGGCCTGGGATGAGGCATCCGTAACGAGGCCGAGAGTGAGGCGAATCGGCTGTTGATGAAATCACTTGCAGTTGCTGCACTGAAGCGACACTGATTCCATCTGTCATGCACGGGGAGGTTCCATGACACAGGAATTGCTATATGATCCACTCGAACCCGCCACTCTCGAGGATCCATATCCGCTCTATGCAGAAATGCGAGATAAGGCGCCGGTTCTCTGGCATCCCCAGATGAAGTCATGGATTCTGACCCGCTATCGCGATTGCCGGAATGTCCTGCGCGACCACGATCTGTTTGCCCGGGACCGGCGGCGGGTCGGCGAGGAGATACCCGAGTTCCGACAAAGTCTTCAGTCGCTGGACCCCCCGGAACAGGGACCACTGCGAAGCCTGCTCATGAACTCTCTCCACAGCCGCGACCTCGACGGTATCGGCGTCGGTGCGCGTCAGCAAATCGCGGCCATCTTCGAACGACTCGCCGAACGCGAGGTGTTCGACTTTATGAGCGAGATTGCCGCGCCCATTGCGTTAACCATCACAGCTGACCTCATCGGTGTGCAGGAGCCTGATCTGCAGGCCTATGTCGCGATCTCCGAAGGGATCGCGCAGCGCATGGACGCTGGGCTGCGTCCTGAGGCCGCAGCCTTAGGTGACGCTGCTCGCCGCGAGCTGAATCAGTTGGTGGACAGGTGGTTCGCCGATGTTGAGCGTCCCGGTTTGCTTAACGATGTTCGCCGTTCTGCGCCCCGGGTGGACGTGCCCGACTATTACATCCGCAACACCACTGGCGTCATGTTCAACGCAAGCTACGGCACGGTCTTCGCCACTGCTGGAAATGTCATGAGTACCTTCCTGCACCGCCCTGGAGCGCTTGAGCAACTACGCGACGAGCGGCTGCTGACTACAGGCGTTGACGAGCTGATCAGGTTTGATGGACCGGCACAGGGCACCACTCGGGTGGCGACGAGGCGGACGATGATCGGTGACACGGTCATCGAGCCTCGGCAGCTTGTGCTCACCCTGATGGCAGCCGCAAACCGTGATCCCGAGCAGTTCGCAACCCCCGACGAGCTGGTCCTAGACCGTTCGCCCAACCAGCACCTCGGCTTCGGCTGGGGCCCCCATTCCTGCGTTGGCGCATTGTTCGGGAGAATTGCGATCAGGGAGCTCATTGTCGGTCTGCACGCCGCGCCGACAACGCTTCGTCTCGCGGGTGAGCCGACGCGCCGTCGGACCGCCACAGTGCGCTGCATCGATGTGCTGCCTGTGACTTTTCGAAACTGATGCGGACGGCGCCTCGTCGTCTGGCCTCAGCGGAGGGACTTGTGTGGCCGGTCGTCGACCAAGGTCCAGGTCCCGTGGAGTGCCAACGCGCGGAAGGAGGCAACCATGAGCTACGACCACTGAATGAAATAGTAAACGACGGGTCGGACTCGTTTCATAGCGGGTCCGACCCGCCGCAGAGCGTGCAACATCTATAGGCAGCGAGGTCGCATGTCCACCGTCCCCAGCCGGCAGAGTCCCGATTCGCGCGAATCCACACGCGGTAACCCGCTTCGGCAGCCTGCTTTCCGGTGGTACTTCACCGGTATCACGGTGTCGCTACTAGGCAGCGCCATGGCGCCTGTCGCGTTGGCGTTCTCCGTGCTGGAGCACAGTGACCAAACGCTAGACCTCGGCTGGGTGCTTGCGGCACGCAGCATCCCCCTAGTGACGTTTTTGCTGGTCGGTGGCGCGGTCGCCGATCGGTTCTCGCGCAGCGCCGTTCTCTGGATCGCAAATCTCGGCGCGGCCACGACCCAGGCCATGGTCGCCTGCATCCTGCTTACTGACAATTACAATTTGGGCTTGATCGTCGCGCTGGAGTTTCTGAACGGGACTCTTACCGCATTCACACAGCCAGCCATGCGTGGCATCGTCCCACAGCTCGTTGCCGAGGAGGATCTGCGACGGGCAAATTCACTGCTGGGGTCGGCCCGGAATGCCATCATCGTTCTCGGCCCCACCGTCGCAGGCGTCGTCTTCGTGACAGTCGGAGGCGGCTGGGCGATCGCGGCGGACTCGGCGACCTACCTCGTCGCCGCCTTCTGTATGAGCCGACTCAGCCTGCCTGCGACGACGATGGACCGCGGTCGGCGCGTTCTGACGGACATACGCGACGGTTGGCGCGAGTTCAAGTCGCTTACCTGGGTATGGGCGATCGTAGCGTCGTTGAGCGTCACAAACCTTCTGCGTACTGGGATCTTTAGCGTTCTCGGCCCGATCATCGCCGTCGGCACTATCGGCGCCGCATCGTGGGGCGTGGTACTCAGCGCCCGAGCCGTAGGTGTCCTGGTGATGAGTGTGGTGATGTACAAGCTCGTAGTCAGGCGACTCATCACGTTCGGTCAGCTCTGTCTGGGGCTGGGATCATTGCCGTTGATCGCGTTGGGCACGGACACGGGACTGTGGACACTCATCCCGGCCGCAGTGCTCGCCGGTATGGGCTCGGGCGTCTTCGCTCCGGCTTGGGAGACGACATTGCAGGAGAACGTGCCCAACGCGATGCTGTCCCGGGTTTCGTCGTATGACGACCTTTTCTCCTACGTCAGCGTGCCGGTCGGCATGATCGTGGCGGCTCCGGCTGGTATTGCGTTCGGCAATGAGCGAGTTGCCCTTGTCGGCGGGTTCGTCTTCCTCCTAGCCACCCTACTGCCGCTGCTGTCGCCTTCAGTACGCCGGCTCCGGCACGGGTAGGCGCCGTCGAGGTCAGATGCGGCAGTTTCGCGCGACACCACGACCAATCGAAAGCGACGGGTGATGACCAAGAAGATCCTTATGGTGGGCCTGCATCAGGGCTACGCTGACATGTTTCGCGAAGCCGACGATCTGGCCCTCTACGTGCTGGAGGAAGAGGACCTGTATCAACGTGATCCTGAGGCTTACGCGCAGGTCCACGATGACGGGCTGTTGCTGACGCAGTACCAGCAGAGCGATGCCTATCGGGACGCAGCTGTGGCCTGGCACCGCCAGGTCGGGTTCGATGCGGTCGTACCGGCCTGGGAGTACGGCGTGGACGCAGCCTGGACGCTGGCGGAGTTGCTCGGATTACGCTCGCCGGGCCGTAAGGCAACGCAGGCATGCACCGACAAACTGCAGCTGCGCAGGCAACTCGACGACACATGCATCCGCCAACCACGCTGGGCGCAGGTTTCGAACGTGGAAGAGGTGATGTCTTTCTATCGCGGAGGCGCGATCGTGATCAAGCCGGCGAACCGCCATGCGTCAGTCGGCGTGGTTCGCATCGATCACGCCGCGCAGATACCTGACGCATGGCGTCGGTGCACGACAGCAGGTGAGAGCCGCACGGCGGCCAACCGGGACCGGCAGGTCGAATATATGGCGGAGGACTTCCTAGCGGGTCAGCAGATCTCCGTGGAGAACCTGGTTCGGAACCGCGAGGTTGTCTTCGACAACGTCACACTCATGGCGACCGCCGGTGGGCCGTACTTTCCGATTCTCGCCGTCACGGTGCCCGCGCCGCTGCCCCCGGCGGAGTACACGGCAGCTATCGCCGCTTCTCATCAGCTGGTGAAGACGCTTGAGGTCGCGGATGGCATGATCCATTCTGAGTGGAAGATTGTCGATGGGGTGCCCTTCCTGATCGAGAGCGCGGCCCGAGTTCCAGGCGCTTTTACCGCCGAGCTGGCCGCACGTTCGTATGACGGCTTTAACATGTACGCCGCCCAATCGCGAAGTCTTGCCGGGCTCGACCCGGCGGTGCCGAATGGCGCGTCGTCGATTGCCACGGCTCGATGGTTCCATCCGCCATCGGGCCGTGTTGTCGCCATCCATGGCGTCGAGGTGCTGGCCACGGATCCGGCCGTGTTTTTGCACCGCATCAAGGTTGCTCCGGGCGACGAGATCCCCGTTTGTACCGACGGATGGCATCGCGTCGGCTATTTCGCCACCCACCAGCGGACGCCAGCCGAACTTGAGGCCACCGTGGCACGGCTGCTCGACGCCGTTGCGTTCGAAGTCGAGCCAGCCACTCAGACGATGTGTATCCCAGCAAGCTGAACGGACAGGAGGTGCACGAATGGCAGCAACTTCGACGAGTGCTCTGTCTTTCGCGGAGTGGAGCACCGATTCGCAGTTGAACGACTCTTTGTGCCGACTGTATGCAAAGTACTTGACGGACAACGGGTATGTGCATGCCGTTGACGTGCCGGAGGATTTCGACCACGCCTCGTTTCTATCCCGGTTCGGTGAGTTCCGTCCCGGCCCATCCGGCAAGCTGATTGACGACGTCACACCGGAGGCCGGCATGGACGACGTCTACTACGGTGGCAACAGGCGCCCGCTTCTGCCACACACCGAGGGCTACGAGTTCGCCGGGCTCCCTCCCCGCTACCTTGCTCTGTGGTGTGTCACTCCGCCCGCGGGCGAAGGGGGCGAGACGACGCTGATGGACACGGCCCCGGTGCTGGCGGGGCTCAGCGAACAGACTCGGCATGTGCTGCGTACTCAAAGACTTGCCTTCCACGGCAGCGCTGGGTTGCGGCGGCGGGGCCTAGATCAACACGCGAGCCATCCTATGCTGACCTCCGTGGATGGACTGACAGTCCTTCGGTTCTCCTCTAATAACGTCGATCTGGACGGCGTCAACGCAGCCGTGTCAGCCTTTTTGAACAGAACCACTGAGATGTTCGAGTCCGCACATCTCGCGATCAGGTATCAGCGCAATGATCTGCTGCACTGGGACAATTGGCGGCTTCTGCACTCGCGCACTGCTTTTGAGGACCCTCGACGGCATCTCAAACGCGTCCAGATCAGCTACTCGAGCGACGTCGCTAAGGGGACGATATGAGTCGGCTATTGGTACTGGAGCCCACCGGCGTCGACAGCGAGGACCTCGTGAGGGGTGCGGTTGACATGGGCCACGAAGTCTTCGCCGTCCGCCACCGCGGCCAACCCGCCGCGCAGCCGGCCCAGCCCTTCGTCGATATCACCCACGTCGACTTCGGGGATGTCGAAGCGGCCTGCGATCGGATCATCGATTACGCCCGGGCAAATGCCTTGGAGGGAATCACAACGGCCAACGAGTTTCTGACGCCGATCGTCACGCGTGCATGCGCCATGCTTGGTTTTCCGGGCAACGATCCGGGTCTGGCGACAGCGCCACGCAGCAAGATCATCATGGCGGAGCGGTTCCGTGCCTGTGGGGTACCGATACCCATTACCTTCATTGTGACGAAAGAGTCCGAGGTGGAGCAGCTGCTTCGTGACAGCGTCCTTTCGATGCCCGTGGTGGTCAAGCCGGCCGAGAACGCAGGCTCCAAGGCCGTCAGCATCGTCGAGGATCCCAGCCAGTTGGCGGAAGCCTTCGACCGCGTACGAACGCAGGACGACGCCTATGGCATCCCCCTGGACACACGAACAATTGTGCAGGAATACGTCGAGGGCGAGGAGTTCAGTGTCGAGTCGATCACGCAAGACGGAACCGTTCACCATCTGTGCATCACACGGAAGATTACCACCGCGGGACAGTTCCGTGTCGAGATCGGCCACAGTATCCCGGCTCGGCTACCACCGAACGTGTCCGGGGCGGTGCTGGCAGAGGTGAGCAAGGCAATCAAGGCATTGGGAATCCGCAATAGTGTCTCGCATAGCGAAGTGAAACTGCGACCCGACGGCCGCTGTGTCGTGCTTGAAGTCGCCGCACGTATCGGGGCCGGGCGTATCGCGGTGCTGACGGAGCTGGCATGCGGCATCAGCATTCCGGCTGCAACAGTGGATCTCGCCCTGGGGCGTTCCGTGAATGTGACGCCCACACGTCAGGCTTGCGCCACCGTACGGCTGCTGCTCTCGCCTCGGCACGGGCGGCTGCGGGAGGTACGCAACTTGCCTGAACCGGCCAAGGAAGTAGCCCAGGCTGCGCTGACCCGCCCCGTCGGCGCCGTTGTTAACGGGCCGGAGACGAATGGATGCCGCATCGGATACTTCATCGTCGTCGGCCCAGACGAAGCGACCGCCAACCGGCGCGCCGACGAGCTGCTGTCACACGTCGAAGTCGTAGTGGAGCCGTCCGACGATCTCCAGCGTGTTTGAGGGGTGCCGATGAAGGTGTGCGAGCTTGGTATTGTCGGCGCCTGGGTATTTACGCCTGAGGTGCACACATGGGCTGCGGGTGCGTTTGTGGAGCCGTACAGCGCTCCCGAATTCGCAGAGGTCGTGGGACATCGGCTCGACCTCGGCCACCTCAATGTCTCGGTGGCTCACGCCGGCACCGTGCGCGGGGTCCACTTCGGTGACGTGCCCCCCGGTCAGGCTAAGTACATCACTTGTGTCGTGGGTTCGGTCTGGGACGTGGCGGTCGACCTACGCGTCGGCTCGCCCACGTTCGGGGCGTGGGTGGGCACGCTGCTTGACGATCGCACGAGAAGCGCCGTCTACCTGAGCGAAGGCCTAGGGCACGGCTACATCAGCCTTGAGGACCACTCGACGCTTGTGTACGTGTGCAGCCAGCCGTACGTCGAGGGCAGAGAGCACCGGATCAATCCGCTCGACCCTGACCTCGACATCGGCTGGCCGACAGTCAGCCGTGACGGGAGCGAACTCGACTATGTCATCGGACGCAAGGATCGCGCCGCGCCAATGCTGTCCGAGGCGCTCAAACACGGGATCCTGCCCTCCCTGGCGTCGGTCCTGTCAGGCGGGGGAAACAATTATCTAACGCACTTACGAGAGGGCTGATCAGGGTCCGGCCGACGCGCCTCGGAAACCGTTCGCCGATCTTATCAATTGACCGTATTGCGCTGACCTCTGCCCGCCGGCCAACGAAGATAACTGGTATTTATCAAACCAGGAAGAACGAATCGCAATGCCCCCCGGTCGAGGCCCAAACTGTCCCGCACCGCGGCCGTCTCACCCGGCCAATCACGGTGATTTAATTCGTCAAATGCGAGGATACTTCCCTCGGTGAGATACGGCTGGATCGCGGCGATAGCGGACCGAGTCGGCTCGTACAGGTCAACGTCGAACAGGGCGAGTGCGATGACCGTGTGCGGATTTTCCGAAAGGTAGCGGGGCAATGTATTCCGTACGTCGCCGTCGATGACGACAGTAGGCGATTGATGGCCCACCGCACGCTCGCCCTGATGAACGTCCAGCACTTCGCGCAGATAGTCAACATAACCGCCGGGAAGAGCGAGGTTACCGGCAAAGCCGGTTGGGCTGGTGCGATCCACCTCGGCGACGTCCGGGAAACCGCTGAAGGTGTCGAAGCCAACGATCGGCCGATGCTGCGAATATGGCTCGTAAATGCTGCGGAGCGTTGTGAGCATGCCGAGATGCCGCCCGTGCAGGACGCCGAACTCCATGATCGTCCCGGGTACCGGTAACACCATGCGGTACAAGGTGTCCATCGATAGAAAATCGATCATGGGACGGCGGCGCAGAAAGAGGCCGAGGTTGTCGAGCAGATCCTCATCTCCGATAGGATTGTTCAATAGCAATTCGGTCAGTCTCCGACGGACAGCGGACTCGCGGCTCGAGACCGCCTGCTCTTGCTCACCACTCACGGTCTACGACTCCTTCTATCGAGCGAAACTAACAATTGAGTCGCCCATTCCACTGCCCGGCGATCAATAGAATCTACCGTGATGATCTATAAGAGTCAATCGATCCGATTTGGAAGTAATATTGCCCACGCATATTGACGATCGGCCGAACGCAGGACACGATAAGAAGGTGGCACAGAGAGCATCGTTGCATTCTCGGATCGCTGTTGATCACCTGTGAACAGGCGTTGGGGAGGGCGGTTGGCTTGTCGGGTGACGCGGGGCGGTGTTGGTCTCCCTGCTGTCCGGTGGTAGCCATTGCGGTGTTGCGCAGGGGGCATGATGGCAGGCCGTTGCCGGTACGGGACTTGATATTTCACGGACGTCATATTTCCCGCGTGGGCGAGGCTTCGATCGCGTAGCCGCTCGGTGCGCTGTGAACCAAATCGCATCCCTCATCGAACCCCCGTCACCGACGGTACAACTAAGCATCAAAAGCGCATTGCCGCAGCGTCAAGATCAACTCACTCATTTGCCGCGAACCGCTCGTTACGGAATGTGATTGGCGGTTTGGCGGTTTGATTCGGGTCGTGCCGATGTTCGGATGCCGGGCGCAGCACCGCGCCGCGGTCGGCCACATCCGGACCGCAGGCGAGATCGTCCCTACGAAGAAGTGGGCGGTCTTCTACTACGCCCCGCCCAGCGGCTCACATTTCGCCATCAGCACATGCGACCTGCTGGAGTCGTCCGGCTGCATCACCGACCACACACTGCCGGCCCTGCGCGAACCCCAGATCGCATCCGTCCCGGACTTCGGATCGTGAGGCTCCAGACGCGGCGGGCAGCAGTACTGCTCGCGTGACGCGGCCGGGGCATCGCCCGGGTAGCCTGCGTCGATCTGGCAGGTGTCGATGGAGCGGGGGCTGCGGTTTGATCGACGTGCAGGGGTCTGTCCAGGCGGCCGGATACCACAGCGCCGCTGCGGTCGTAGCCGGCGCGCAGGTGGCTGATCCGGTCTTCCACGGCGGCGCAGGGCTGACCGCGGACAAGTGCGTCTACACCGCTTCGCTGTCGAAACAGATCACGGCCGCTTGCGCTGCGCTACTGGTCAGGCAGGGACGCCTCGATACCGACGACGTCCTCGCGCAGTGGATGCCCGAGTTGCCACCCTGGTCCCGCACGGTGCGGGTGCGCCATCTGATCCACCACACCAGCGGACTGCCGCAGGGCGTACACATCGACGACGTTCTCCGCAACGACGCTGTCCGCACCACCGACAGCGTGGTCCGCGCCCTGGTCCGACGCGACCAACTCGACCGCACGCCGGGAACCGCATACGAATACTGCAACGCCGGCTACGTCTGCCTGGCGGTCGTGGTCTCACGCGCCGCCGGCCAGCCCCTGCCGGAATTCGCCCAGCAGCACGTTTTCGAGCGGCTCGGCATGAACAGCACGCGGTATTGGACCGGCCCGGCGCCGCATCCGCCCGGCGCCACACCGCTCGACCCGAACCATCCCGCCCCGCTATCCCTCGGCGACGGCGGGGTCTGGTCCACAGCGCGAGACCTGCTGCGCTGGAACCGTTCGCTGCTCGTCGACCACCTCGGCATCTCCGAAATCCTGCACACACCGGGACACCTGGAGGACGGCACACCGCTCGACTACGCGTGGGGCGTCGTTGTCGGAAGCTACCGCGGTCACCGGCTCTACCGGCACAGCGGTGGTTGGCCTGGAGTGACGACCCAACTCGTGAGCATCCCCGGAAAGGACGCCAGCCTCGTCGTGGTCGCGTTGGACGACGACAGCGACCGTTCGACTCTGCTGGCCAACATCATGATCTATACGCTCTTGACATCGTGAGTGGCACGCGGACACGCCGATGACAATGCGTCGGACGTCGGGCCGCGCGGATCGGAGAGATGATCACTCACAGTGTGCTGACCTACACAACACCATGCTGGACAAAGGGCATTTATTTGCTCTGCGTATATGATTAGCAGTTGCCCCCAAGGCCCTTCATCGAAGCCGGAAAGCCGTACAATTCGTCCTAAGCGAACATCTAGTCACACGACCTCTAGTCTCATTGCGATCCGAGCCACTGAGCTCCGGATGTATGGAGTGCCCAGAATGGGCGCGGTAATGCCAGATCGGCAACCATTCCCACAAGTGGGTTGCGCTTAGCGCATTAGGCGAGCGTTATCGGCAGCTGCGCGCAAATCGCCGAGTCGCCAATCTCGATCGAGGCGTAGCCGAGACGGGTCAATGGTCATTACCGGCGCGCTCGCCGTCGGCACGACGGCATTGGCCGCCACTGGGCACGAATAAAAGGGCTGCCTATCACAGAGCGTCACCGAACTGGCGAAGGAGGAGGGTTGCGGAATCTGTCCGGTGCGTACAGTGAGCAGCGGTCGACGACAGGAACGTTGATTCCACGGAAGACCGTTCGGTCTCCAATAACTGGTCTTGCTTCTTCAGGTTGTCGATGCAGGGGTGATGAGCATTGTTTACATTGGCTATTACGGGTCGCAGATGGGTGTGTTTGCTTTGGCCGAGCGAGCAATTTGTGACCCTTACGGCGGGCCTTCTGGTTGGAGCGGCTGTCGCAATTCGCGATCCGGGCCATGCGGCGGCCGTCCTCGTGGCGACATCAGCTCTTTTCGCTGCCGCCAACCGCAGTCAAGCTCTGCTGGCTGATCGGTCACCTCGGCTCGACAAGGCGCTCACAACGAAATCTCGCTCATAACCTTGGCAAGAACCCAGTATGGGTATTTGATGGATCAGAGTTCGCCAGATGGACCACGTCTGCAGCGGCACCGTCCACCGGGCCGGGACGCGGGACGGGCTGGCGAACTCCGGTTTCTCGCTATTCACGAAACATCGTCGAGAGCCGTTTCAGTTGCAGGGGGCCGCCGCAGGTGCGGCAATCGGATTCGCTCGGTTGAGTGCCGCCGATCGCGCAGACCGCCTCGGCTGTCTACCTCGGAGCCTCGCGAGTATGCAGATCCTTCTTTGACCGTGGTGATGACGCACCTGGCGTCATCACCACGAGACCGAACCTCTTCGGGCAGCAGGCTCGGGATCCGCGAGCGCGTACAAGCAGGTTGGCGGCGCCCAGCCCCATGCCGTCCTCCTGGCGGAGAGCGGGCCACAGCTGGTGCATGAGGGGTCGGCGGCGGCGAACGGGCAGCGTCATGCGGATTTCGAGCAAGCCAAGCCCGTCGACCCCGGCAGCCGGGTCAGGCCTCGGGCCCGGTAGCCGGGAAGGTGACCACCATCGCGACGCCGGGGTCGCGGGCCTCGGCCGTCGCCATGCCGCCGTGGGCCGCCGCCAGCTGACGGACGATCCACAGGCCCAGGCCGACGCCCTCCGGGCCGCCGACCGCGAACTGGCCGAACAGCCGCGGCCTCAGGTGGTCCGGGATGCCCGGGCCGTGGTCGCGTACCTCGAGCCGGTTGCGGGCGCCGTCGCGGGTCAGCGACACCACCACCGGCCCGCGCCCGTAGCGGGCCGCATTGGTCACCAGGTTGATCAGAATTTGTTCGAAGCGCTGGCGGTCGACCAGCAGCACCAGGTCGTCGTCCACCTCGATCGTCAGCTCGACGTCCAGGTTCAACAGCAGGAGGATCTCGCCGATCAGGGCGCGCGCCGGGTGTTCGGCCAGGTCGAGCTTGAGCTGGCCGGAGCTGTCGATGCGCTGCAGGTCGAGCAGGCCCTCGGCCAGCCGGGAGATGCGGGCCGTCTGGCGCAGCGCCGCGTCGGCCATCCGGGCGGCCTCGCCGGTGGCCTGCTCCTGGAACTCCTCCAGCACGATGCGCACGGTGCTCAGCGGCGAGCGGACGTCGTGCGCCAGGGTGTTGACCATGGCGGCCCGCCACTGCTCGATCCGGGCCAGCCGCTCCCGGTCGTCGCGCAGGTGCCGGGCCTGCGCCTCGATCAGCAGGGCGACCACGATCGCCACCGGCATGAGGACGAAGGCGCTGCTGAGCACCAACGGCGACTGGTGGGTCAAAACCAAGGGGATCACGTACGACAGGAAGGCCGGCACCAGGTATCCAAAGAGCACCCAGCGCGGGAAGTGCAGGCCCGCCCAGGCGTACAGCAGCACCAGGAACGGCCCGGTCCCGGCCGCCACCCCGCCGAACGACCAGGTCGACAGGCCGAGTACGGCGAAGCCGGCCAGCCCGAGCAGGGCCGGCGCCTCGGGGCGGGTGCGGCCCCACGGGAGCAGCAGGCCCGCGGCCGCGATCACGAAGTCGCAGGCGGCGACGATCAGCAGATTCCGGGCCCGCGCCGGGTCGGGGGCCACGCCCACCACGCCGAGCAGGCCGGCGAGCAGGAAGAGCACGCCGGCCTGCCGGGCCGCGGCGCGCGGCCCGGTGCCGAGAAGTCTGAAAGGTCCGGTTGCTGTTACTTGACAACCATATGAGAGCTAATGCGGGGCGTCCACCAGGTCGGCCAGCCTCGCCGTCACCCCGGCCGTGAGGGCGAGAGCCACCAGGCCGTCGCGCTCGACCGCATCCGGCGCCGGCGCGCCGTCCACCGACGTGAGCAACGCGATGGGGCGGCCCTCGGCGTCATCCACCTGGATCGGGCCGGTCGTGCCGCCGAGCCGGGCCGGGCGGCATGTGCTGCGGGCCGCGAACGCCGCCCAGGCCACCGCGTCCTCGATCGCGTGCTGGACGGCCTCGCTGGCCACCAGCGGGCCGCCGGCCGCGGCCGGCGGCCCGACGCAGAGCAGCACCCGCCCCTCCGGGACGTGGGTGACGTGTGCCAGCACCCGGCAGATGCCGGCGTGGCACTGGGGTGGCAGTGACCGGTCCACCGCGGCGACGGTCAGCGGCTCGACGCCGTCGTCCAGCACCAACACCCGTACCCGGTGCGGATCGAGCTCGTCGGGGAGCACGATCCGGGCGCGCCCGGCGCCCGCGCGGATCTCAGTCATGCATGGGATTTATCAGTCGGGAGCGCTCCCAGCCCACACCCGCTGGAAAACCTAAGCGTCCGTTAACCGTTCGCCACCAGGCGGACGATCTCCTCAGCGTCGGCGAAATCGTCGGTCTGACGGTTTTTCACGTACGCCATCGCCAGGCCGGCGGCCGGGTCCGCGTACCCGAACGAGCCGCCCCCGCCGCCGAAGCCGAACGTGCCGTCCGCGGGCGAGCCGCCGAGCCGGCCGAGGGCGAAGCCGAGGCACCAGGCCGCCTCGTTGCCGAAGATCTGGTCGGTGCCTTCGAACCGGTCGGCCAGCACCGTGCGCATCGTCTCGGGGCGCAGCAGGCGCACCCCGCCGACCTCGCCGACCAGCGCCGCGTACATCCGGCTGACCGCGCGCGCGGTCATCTTGCCGGTGGCCGGGATGTCCGCGGCCAGCACGTCGGGCCGGTTGCCGAGCGCTGCGGAGGGCCACACCTCGAACGCGGCCGACCGGGCGATCGGCGAGTCCGGCGGCAGCGCCGGGGGCTGGTCGGAATCGGTCGCCGGGTCGTCCACCAGCCGGGCGAGCCGGTGCTGCTCGGCCGGCGGCACACTGAACCACAGCTCGCCGCGCATCCCGATCGGCTCGGCGACCTCGGTGTGCACCAGCTCGCCGATCGGCGTGCCGGTGGCCCGGCGGCAGACCTCGCCGAGCAGATATCCGAACGTGTACGAGTGGTAGCCGGTCTGCGTGCCGGGCTCCCACCACAGCTCGCTGTCCGCGATCCGGCCGCAGATCAGGTCCCAGTCGCAGAGGTCCGCGGCGGTCGTCTCGGTGCCGATCCCGGGCACCCCGGCGGTGTGGTGCAGCACGTGGCGTACGGTCACCGCGTCTTTGCCCTTGATGCCGAACTCCGGCCACAGCGACGCAATCGTGGTGTCGTAGCCGAAAAGACCCCGCTCGACCAGCCGGTGCACGATCGTCGAGGTGATCGCCTTGCCCATCGACCAGGCGTAGAACGGCGTGCCGGCCCGCACCGGGCGGCCGGTCTCCGGGTCGGCCAGCCCGGCCACCGCGTCCACCACCAGCTCGCCGCCCCGGTACACGGCCACCTGCACGCCGGTTTCCCGGCCGTCAGCCACCTGGGCGTCTATCGCGTCCTGCACCGCCCGCTGCAGATCCGTCATCCGTGCTCCTCACTCACTACCATCGCCAGGACAGACCGGCGCCGTCGGAAAACGTATCGCGACCGGAGCGATGAGTTTCCGGCGCGGCCCCGGTCAATACCGGTATGCAGTGCTTAGAGGAGGTCCTGGCGGTGGACACCGAGTTCGTGGCGGCAGCCGATCCGTATCGGCGAGAGCTGCTGGCCCACTGCTACCGCATGCTCGGCTCGTTCTACGACGCCGAGGATCTGGTGCAGGAGACGTACGTGCGGGCGTGGCGCTCGTACGACCGGTTCGAGGGCCGGTCGTCGATGCGCACCTGGCTCCACAAGATCGCAACGAACGCGTGCCTCAACGCGCTCGAGAGCCGCAGCCGCCGGCCGCTGCCGGTCGGCTTGGGCGCGCCCAGCTCGGACCCGGCCGGCCCGCTGGACGAGCAGAAGGAGGTGCCCTGGCTCGAGCCGATCCCGGACAGCCTGCTGGACAACGACCCGGCGGCCGTGGTGACCGGCCGGGAGAGCATCCGGCTCGCGGTGGTGGCCGCGATGCAGTACCTGCCGGCCAAGCAGCGGGCCGTGCTGATCCTGCGCGACGTGCTGCAGTGGCCGGCCGCCGACGTGGCCGAGATGCTCGACCTGACCGTCGCGTCGGTGAACAGCGCTCTGCAGCGGGCCCGCGCCCAGCTGCAGCAGGCCACCGTGTCGGCCGAGGAGGTGACCGAGCCCAGCGAGGCGGACAAGCGCGAGCTGCTGGACCGGTTCGTGGCCGCGTTCGAGGCCAAGGACATCGCGGCCATGGTGCAGATCTTCACCAAGGACGCGGTCTGGGAGATGCCGCCGTTCGCCGGCTGGTACCAGGGCGGCGAGGACATCTCGCGGCTGATCGACCTGAACTGCCCGGCGAAGGGCCCGGGCGACATGAAGCTGGTGCCGACCATGGCGAACGGCCAGTACGCGTTCGGCCTCTACATGCGCGACGGCGACACCTACTACCCGTTCAACCTGCCGGTCCTGACGCTGACCGCGGGCGGCGTGAGCCACGTGTCGGCGTTCTTCGACAAGCGGCTGTTCGGCACGTTCGGGCTGCCGGAGTCGATCCCAGTCCAGCCGGGGCCGTCCTGATGGACGCCGCCCTGCGGGCCGGGGTGTCCGTGCTGGAACGGGCGATCGCGTACGCCCTGGGCAGTCTCGCCCTGGTGACGCCCCTCCGGCTGGCCGGACCCACCCCGTGCGACCGCTGGGACCTGCACGAACTGCTGCTGCACCTGGCCGACTCGATGGCCGCGCTACAGGAGGCGGCCGAGAGCGGCGTCGTGGCGATCGACCCGGCCGACGAGCCGTCCGCCGTGATTCCGCTGGTCCGGGACCGGGCGGTGCGGCTGCTCGGGGCCTGGGCCAACGGACCGGCGGCCGGCAGCGTCCTGGTCGAGGAGGCGGAGCTGTCGGCACCGCTGGTGGCCGGGGCCGGCGCCCTCGAGGTGACCGTGCACGGCTGGGACGTGGCCCGGGCCTGTGGCGACGACCGGCCGATCCCTGCCGAGCTGGCCGACGAGCTGTTCGACCTCGCGGTGCTGATGGTGCGGCCTGGCGACCGGGTGGGCCGCTTCGCCCGGCCGGTCACCGTGCCGGGCGACGCTCCGCCGGACGCCAAGCTGCTGGCCTTCCTGGGGCGAAAGAGCCTCGGGCGTACGACCTAAATCGTGCGCAGGTCGAGCGCGTGCCGGACGAACGACTCCTGGGTGCCGGTGGTCCACCACAGCACCCCGGCGTGGAACTCCACCCCGCTGGCGTCCGGGCTGATCTCGACGGTGCGGCGGGTGGCGATCTCGTAGAGCAGGATCTGCGCGTTGCCGGTCAGCGTCGCGTTCGCGTCGACCTTGGCGTAGACCTCGAACCGGTCCATGATCGCGATGTCCGGGATCTGGGTCTCCACCTCGCCGGTGGCCACCTCGCGGCGTTCCGAGCCGTCCGGGTGCATGAGCTCGATCCGCGGGAAGCCGTCGTCGTCGAACGAGACCACCCGGCACCAGGTGGGGCTGCAGTTGGTGACCGACCGGTCCGGAGCGGCGATCCGCACGTCCTGCCGGGTGCTGAGGTTGCGCAGCGTGGTGGCGCCCGACGCGGCGGCCACGCCGTCGACCAGCCAGGGCCACGCGGACAGCTGCCAGGTGCCGGGCTCGGTGCGCACCGCGACCGGGCCGCCGGTCAGCGCCACCGACCGGATCTCGGTGCCGCCGCCCGGCGCGTCGCCGGCCCAGTGCACCCGGCCCTCGGCGATCACCAGGTCGTACTGGGACTGGTAGAAGCGGGCCACGCCGGTGTCCGCGGTGAGCTGCCGCGGGGCGGCCTTCCCGGCCAGGTCGGCGGTCCAGACCCGCATGGCGTCGGCCGCGTTCTCGACCCAGGCCAGCGTCGTGCCCTGGGACGCCACGGCGGCCACCGACGGGTTGCCGGCCGTCGGCAGGCGCCGCAACTCGCGCAGCGCGCCGCCACCCTGCCGCACCACCAGCCGGAGGAATTTGCCGTCCGGGGTGGGTGCGGTGCCGATCGCGGTGCGGGCGTCGGCGAACGTCTCGGGGGTGAACGCGGTGCCGTCCGGCAGGTCTGCCGGCAGCACGGTCCGGCGCGCCGCGGGCCAGACCAGGGCGGCCGCCTGCGGGCCGGGCGGCTCAGGCTGGGGCGGCGGGGTGAACAGCAGCACGCCGGCGGCGGCCAGCGCGGTGGCCAGGCCGGCGGCGCGGGCGAGCCCGCCCGCCGCGCGGAGACGGTCGATCATCGGGTTGGATGGTAGCGCGGTGACCTCGACTACACTGCGTTGCCGGATCGGGGCGAGCGGTTATGGTGGAAGGGATGCCGCCACCGCGGCCATCCCGGACGAGAGCGCGTCGTACCCGGCCTGAAAAGACGACCGTACGAAGGTGGTGCGGTCGACCATGACCTGGTGTGTTCTCGTCGTCTCCGGCCTGCTCGAGTCGGTCTGGGCGCTGGCCCTCGGCAGATCCGCAGGCTTCACCCGGCTCGTCCCCTCGCTGATTTTCGTGGCCGCCCTGGCGCTCAGCATGGCCGGGCTCGGTTACGCACTGCGCACGCTGCCGGTCGGCACCGCGTACGCGGTGTGGGTCGGCATCGGCGTCACCGGCACCGCGGTGGCCGGGATCCTCTTCTACGGCGAGGGCGCGAGCCTGCCCCGCCTGATCTCGTTGTTGCTGGTGGTCGCGGGTGTGATCGGTCTCAAGCTGTTCCACTGACCTGAGAGTTTGCGTCCATTTGCGAGTGTCTATCGGGAGCCGGGAAATTCCCGGCACGGGGAGGCACCGCATGCAACGACTACGATTGCCCGCACTGGCGATCGCCGTCACCGTCGTCCTCAGTGGGCTCCAGGCGCCGGCCGCGGCCGCGCCGCCCGCCGCGCTCGCCGGCAAGCCGGTGAATTCGACGACGGTCACGCTGATCACCGGTGACCGGGTGACGATCCAGGGCACGAACGCCGCCGTCCGGCCGGGACCCGGCCGGGCGAAGGTTCCGTTCCTGAGCCAGACCGTCGAGGGGCACCGGCTGGTGATCCCGCACGACGCGCTGGCCCTGATCCGCGACGGCCGCCTCGACCGGCGGCTGTTCGACGTGACCGAGCTGATCAAGCTGGGCGCCACCAGGACCCTGCCGCTGCTGGTCACCTACCCGAAGGGCGGCGCACCGGCCGCGCGGACCGCGGTCGCCGCCGGCGACGCGAAGGTGACCCGGGACATCCCGGCGCTCGGCACCCTGGCGGTCAAGGCGAACGCCGAGGGACGCAAGTCGGTCTGGGCCGCGCTCACCGCCGGGAGCGCGAACGCGCGTACCCTGCGCGCCGGCGTGCAGAAGGTCTGGCTGGACGGCAAGCGCAAGGTCAACCTCGACCACAGCGTGCCGCAGATCGGCGCGCCCGCGGCGTGGCAGGCCGGCTTCGACGGCACCGGCGTGACCGTGGCGGTGCTCGACACGGGCATCGACGCGACCCACCCGGACCTGGCCGGGCAGATCGCCGCGTCGGAGAACTTCACCACCACGGCGACCGCGGACGACGAGGTGGGCCACGGCACCCATGTGGCCTCGACCATTGCCGGCACCGGCGCCGCGTCGGGCGGCCGCTACAAGGGCGTCGCGCCCGGCGCCAAGCTGCTCAACGGCAAGGTCTGCGAGACCGAGTGGTGCGAGGACTCGGCGATCCTGGCCGGCATGGCCTGGGCGGCCGAGAACGCCAAGGTGGTCAACATGAGCCTCGGCGGCACCGACACCCCCGAGATCGACCCGCTCGAGCAGGCCGTGACCGACCTGACCGCGCAGCACGACACGCTGTTCGTGATCGCGGCCGGCAACGCCGGCGGCGCCGGCACGGTTGGCTCGCCGTCGACCGCGGACGCCGCGCTCTCGGTCGGCGCGGTCGACCGGGACAACCAGCTGGCGCCGTTCTCCAGCCGGGGCCCGCGCGCCGGTGACAGCGCGGTCAAGCCGGAGATCACCGCTCCCGGCGTGGACATCGTGGCCGCCAAGGCCGCGAACGGCTTCATCGGCGACCCGGCGCCGGTCGAGGGCTACACCAGCCTCTCCGGCACCTCGATGGCGACCCCGCACGCGGCCGGTGCCGCCGCCATCCTCACCCAGCAGCGCCCGGCCTGGTCGGCCAAGCTGCGCAAGAACACGCTGATCGCGTCGGCCCAGCCGACCGCGGACGTCAACGCGTTCGACCAGGGCGCCGGCCGGGTCGACCTGGCCCGGGGCATCACCCAGACGGTCAGCACCGACGAGGGTGTGCTGAGCTTCGGGCTGCAGGCCTGGCCGCACGACGACGACCAGCCGGTCACCCGGACCGTCACATACCGCAACTCGGGTACCGCGGCGGTCGCCCTCACGCTGGCCGCGCCGGGTGCGCCGTTCACGGTGGCGGACACCTCGCTCACCGTGCCGGCCGGCGGCACCGCCAGCACCACGGTCACCGCGGACACCCGCGGCGACGCCCAGCCGGACAAGCCGCTGGGCGGCTTCCTCACGGCCACCGCGGCCGGTGGCGTCCGGGTGGAGACCCCGCTCGGCGTCAACAAGGAGGAGGAGAGCTACGACGTGGCCGTCGAGGTCCTCAACCGGGACGGCTCACCGAGCACCGACCACCTGACGGTGCTCTTCAACCTCGACGACTTCCGCTTCTACGAGGTGTTCGGCGAAGCCGGCGGCGACGGCACCGCGAAGCTGCGGCTGCCCAAGGGCCGGTACGGCATGTTCGCCTGGATCTTCGTGGGCGAGGACGACGCGACCATGCTGACCGACACCGAGTTCGTGGTCGACGAGGCCGGCACGCTGTCGGTGGACGGCCGCAAGGCCCGCCCGGTCCGGGTGACGCCGCCGCAGGCCGGTGCCGCCACCACGCTGGCCGCGGTCACCGGCGACTGGATCATGCCGGAGAGCGGCCTCAGCGCCAGCCTGGTGATGGACCGCTTCGAGACGCTGTACGCGGCCTCGCTGTCGGCCACCGAGCGGGACTACTTCACGGCCACGGTGAACGGCTCGTTCGCCCGGCAGAACGCCGACAAGACGTTCACGAACAGCCCGTACACCTACGACCTGGCGTACTTCAAGCCGGGCCGGATGTTCGACGGACTGACCAAGGCGCCGAAGAAGTCCGACCTCGCGGCGATCCAGTCGTCGTTCGCCACCGAGGCGACCGGCGTGGTGGGCGCCAAGGGCAACCTGGCCCAGTACGCCGAGAACAGCGGCGGCTGGTCGGTGTTCCTGGAGTTCGGCCTGCCGTTCCGCCGCACCGAGTACGTGAACCCCGGGGCCCTCTGGACCGGGGACTTCGTGCAGCAGATCCCGCCGGCCGACGAGGACAGCTACCCCGAGTTCGTCAGCGAGTCGATGTCCGGCGCGCAGACGTACCGGGCCGGGCGCACGTACCAGCAGGAGTGGAACCGGGCGGTCTTCGGCCCGTCGGTCAACCACCCGCCGTTCGAGGCGCTCTGGGTGACCCGCCAGGGCGACCTGATGATCGCCAGCGTGCCGCTGTTCGGTGAGGGCACCGGCAACCCGGGCTGGTCGTCGACCGAGGAGCAGACCACGACGCTGTACCGGGGCAGCACCAAGGTCGGCGAGGGCACCGAGTACACCGACCTGCCGCCGGGCGCGGCCACCTACCGGCTCGAGTCGGTGGCCAGGCGCGGCGCGCCGCACACCCTCTCGACCGAGGTGCGCGGCGAGTGGACGTTCCGCTCGGGGCACGTCGAGGGCGAGGCCTTCAAGCGCCTGCCGCTGTCCACGGTGCGGTTCAGCCCGCACCTGGACCAGCACAACACGGCACCTGCCGGCCGGTCGTTCGACATCCCGGTGACGGTCGACCAGCAGGCCGGCTCGACCGCCGGGACGGCGCGCAACGTCCGCGTCGACGTCTCGTACGACGACGGCAAGACCTGGCAGAAGGCCGGGCTGCGCGGCAAGGGTGACCACCGGATCGCCACGGTCCGGCACCCGCAAGGTGCGCAGTTCGTCTCGCTGCGGGTGACCGTCGACGACAGCCGGGGCAACAAGGTGGCCCAGACGGTGATCCGGGCGTACGCGCTCCGCTGATCCGCGAGGGATGAACAGATCGGCACGGCCGGGTCGTACGGCCGTGCCGATCTGACCGTTCGGAGCAGGGCGCCGGACCCGCCCGCCATTACTGTGGGTAACCATGCAACCCGATCGCGACCGGTATTTCGATACTCTCCGAGCGGTCGCCATCGTCCGCGTGATCCTCTTCCACGCGTTCCCGTTCGCGGCACTGGAACTGATCTTCCCGTCCATGGGCGTGATGTTCGCGCTGGGCGGCTCGCTGATGGTCAGGTCGCTGGACCGCAACGCGCCGCGCGCGGTGGTCAACCGGATCCGGCGGCTGCTGCCGGCACTGTGGGTGATGGCGCTGATCCTGGTGCCGGTCATGCTGCACCACGGCTGGTCGGACCGGCCGTCCTGGCCCAGGCTGCTGCTCTGGATCATCCCGATCGCCGACCCGCCGGCCAGCGAGTTCGGCTGGTCCGCGGCGGGCGTGCTCTGGTATCTGGTCACCTATCTCTGGCTGGTGCTGCTGTCGCCGCTGCTGCTGCGCCTGTACCGCCGCTGGAACCTGCCGACCGTGCTGCTGCCGCTGTTCGGGCTGCTGCTGCTCACCGCGTACCCGGCCACGTTCGGCGACACCGCCGGCTGGGTCGTGCAGAACGTGCTCGCGTACGGCACCTGCTGGGTTCTGGGCATGGCCCACCGCGAGGGTGACCTCGCCAAGCTCAAGCCGGCGCTGGTGATCGGCATCGCGCTGGCCTGCGTGACCGGCGGGCTGGGCTGGGCGTACACCCATCCGGGCGAGAACGGCGTCGACCTGACCGGGCTGCCGGTGGCGTACGCGATCTACTCCATCGGTTTCGTGCTGGCGCTGCTGCGCTGGTCGCCGAGCATGGCCTGGCTGGGCCGGGTACGCCCGGTGGACGGCTTCGTCTCGATGGTCAACAACCGGGCGGTGACCGTCTACCTCTGGCACAACGTGGCGATCACCTTCGCGGTGGCGCTGTTCGACCCGCTCAAGCTGTGGCGCATCCCGACCCAGGGCCTGGAGTACCTGGCCGACTTCTCGCTGGCCATGGCGGCACTCGCGGTCGCCGTGCTGGCCCTCGGCTGGGTCGAGGACCTGGCCGCCCGGCGCCGGCCGCGGATCTCACCGTTCGTGAAACGGGTCGGGTATCCGCCGGCGCGGGGCCGGGCGTCGGTGCCGGTTACCGCCGCCGGCTGAACGGCGCGACCGTGACCCGGTCGATCAGCGGGGCGTAGGCCGAGCGCAGCAGCACGTCCGGCCAGGTGTCCGAGGCGTAGGTGGTGCCGTCGAAGTTGGGCAGTTCGGCCGAGGCGAACCGCACCGTGTTGGTCCCGCGCTTGAGCTGGACCGGCACGGTGAGCTCCCAGAAGTTGTTGTCGTGGAAGCTGTGCGGGAACGACACCCGTTGCGGCGCTCCCCCGTTGATCGTGAGGTCCGCGTGCCGGACCAGCGGGTCCGGGTTGTAGTGGGTGGCGACCGCCTGCTCCGGGTTGGCGTAGCGGACGCGCAGCGCATAGGTGCCGGTGGACGGCGCGGTCACGGTGAAGGTGAGCGTGTTGGCGTTGCCGGGTTCGCCGCCGACGCCGGTGACCACCTTCTGCCCGTCCGCGAGCGACCTGGCCGCCACCGCGGCGGTGCCGGCGAGTTGGGCGTCCTCGGCCTGGTAGACGGTGGCCGGCAGATCGGCCGGCCGCACGTCCAGGCGGTCGAGCACCGCACCGCGGGCCGAGCCGGTCACGGTGATCTTGTTGATACCGCCGGAGAGCGAGACCGTTCCGGACACCGCGATGCCGTTCACCGTCACGACGGCCGTGCCGCTCCGGAGCCGGGCCTTCAGCAGCGCGCCGGCGTCGGCCTTCGAGTACACCCAGAACGTCGCGGTGCCGCCGCGGCCCAGCTCGACGCCGCCGGGCACCGTCCTGGCCCCGCGGGCCAGGTCGGCCAGCTCGGCCTCGTAGCTCGTGGTGGCCGGCTCGGGCTGGGCGAGGGTGATCCGGTCGACGATCGCGTCACCCTTGGTGACCCGGGTGCCGTCCAGGCTCTTCGCGGCCAGCGAGATGACATGCCGCCCGGCGGTCAGCTCGACCGTCGTGCCGGCGTGGTCCCAGACCACCCACTTGTAGCCGAGCGGCAGGTGGATCTCCTGCTCGGCGGCGCCGTCGACGCGCAGGAACACGTTCGTCGGCCCCTGCTCCTTCACCGGGTCGAAGGTGTTCAGCGAGTTCGCGAACACGCTGAGGTCGTAGCGGCCGGTGGCGGGCACGTCGACCGTGAAGTCGAGCACGCCGTCGCTGCCGGTGCGCAGGCCGCCGACGTTGAAGCCGCCCGAGGTGTAGAACTTCGAGACGTCCGCCGGCGAGCCCTCCGGTCCGTTGCGGCTGTACCCGCCGCCGGTCCAGGTGGCGTCCTCGGCCTCGAAAGACCCGCGCCACAGCGCCGGGACCTGCTCTTTCTCCCTGCCCGGCGCCAGGATGATCTCGTACGCCGAGGACTCGGTCAGTTTCGGCAGGTCTCCCGTGCCGAACTCCAGCACCACCGCGCCGTCGACGACCTTGAGATTCTGCTCGGCGAGCAGCCGCGGCTGGGCCGAGTCGCCGATCTGGCCGGTCCACGGGATCTCCCGGATCCAGGCGTGCACGCCGCGGCCGAACACCTTGGCCGGCACGTTCGCGAACCGGACGTAGCCGGCGCTGGTGGCGCCGCCGATGATCGCGCGGGCCTGCTTCTTGGCCCGGTCCAGCGTCGCCACTCCCTGCAGGGTGTAGTTCTGGCCCGGGTACGGCGGGGTGACCCGCACGGTGTGGCCGGTCATGCCGCCGTACGCGTTGTACAGCCACCACTGCCCGTTGCCCCGGTTGGCCTGCACCGCCGAGTCGGACAGGTTGCCGTCGATGTTCCAGTACGCGATGTCGGCGTCGACCTTGGACTCCTCGATCGCCGAGATCCACTGGATCATCTGGCCGGGCACCGACGTGTGGTAATTGAAGGCGTACTCGTTGATGTTGATCGGCAGTTGGCGCCCGTCGAGGATCTCGGCCTCCCAGGCCCGGTACTGCGCCACGCTCTCGCGCACCTTCTCGGGGTGGCTCAGTTCGTGCCAGGTCATCACGTCGGGCACGGTGCCGGCCGCCACGGAGTGCTCGAGGAAGCCCTTGACCTGGCTGTAGAGCACGCTGGTGTTGGGGCCGGCGATCCGCGCGTCCGGCATCCTGCTCTTGATCAGGCGGTAGAAGTCGTCCCAGGCGGCGAAGTAGTCGGCGGGGTCGGTGAGCCAGCTGACCCCGTTGTAGCTCCACTCGCCGGTGCCGAACATGTTGCCCTCGGGCTCGTTGAACGGCACGAAGACGACCCGCTGCTGGTACTTCTCGTCCAGGGTCAGCACCTGGTCGACCTGCTTGACGATCTTTTCCCGGTACGTGGCCAGCTTCTCCTGCGGCGTGCTGCCCGGCCACTGGTACGGGAAGCCGCGGTGGATGTCGGTCATGTAGATGTACGTGTCGCCGCCGGTGCTGTCGGCCAGCGGCTGCACCACCTCGAGCGCGTCGGCGCCGGGGTGCTGCGGGCCGTCCTGCGCCTTGGTCGAGACGGTGCGCAGCCGCATGCCCTCGATCAGGTTGTTGGTCGGCACGCCCGGGCCGTACAAGCCGTACAGCGACCCGGACGCGCCCCCGTGGAACGCGCCGGTGTCGGTGGCCAGGTCGACGGTGAGCTCGCCCTCGCGGATCACCGTGACGGTGGCGGTCACCGGGGTGTCTGCCGCGCTGCCGGTCACGGTGAAGGTGCCGCGCTGCGCGTACTGCGCCGGGTCGACGGACGGCCAGGTGATCGGCACGTCGCGGTCGTAGTCGTCGGAGAACCGCGCGCGGACGGTCGCGGGCAGGTCGGGCGCGGTGCCGATGGTGGTGCGCACCGCGAAGGAGGTGGAGGCCAGTCCGGTCACGGTCGGGACCTTACCGCCGTACTCGGTGGCCACCTGCTCGGCGGTGAGCGCGGCGGCGTACACCCGGAAGTCGTCCACCGCGCCGTCGAACAACGGGTCCGGATAGAACGAGCGCCCGATGAAGCCGGCGCCGGTCTCGCCGCCGGCGAGCAGGCTCGCGGCGGTCACGGTGGTGGCGGCCGAGGCGACCGCCACGCCGTCCAGGTACGTGGTGACCCGCCCGGCCGCGGTGTCCAGGGTGACCGTGATCGTCTTCCAGGCGTTCGCGGGCAGCGCCGCGGCGCCGGTCACCTGGGCCTCGCCGCCGGCGAAGCTGGCGGTCACCGCGGTGCGCAGCCGGCCGTCGCCGTTGTACGGCGTGGTGAACAGGTAGCGGCTGGTGTCCTTGCCGAGCGCGTAGATCCACTGCCAGGGCGCGGTGGTGCCGTCCCAGCGCACCCGCGCCGAGACGGTCAGGTCGGTGCGTCCCTCCAGGACCGCCCGGGGCAGAGAGACGTACGCGCCGGTGGAGGTGGGCGCCCCGCCGGGAAGTTGCAGGGCCTGCCCGTCGCCGGCACCGTCGACCACCGAGGCCGTGGCGCCGTTGACGATGGTGCCGTCCAGCCCGTTGCCGGACCGGTCGGTGACCACTCCGGAGGCCGGGTCGACGCCGTTGAAGTCGTAGGCGAGTACCGGTTCCGGAACCGCGGGGGCCGCCCGGGCCGGCACGGCCGGTGTCAGGGCGACCAGCAGGGCGGCGGCGAAGGGCAGGAGACGTCGTGGCATGCAGCTCTCTCCAACGCGAGGAGGCAATCGATTTCCTCGCCATTGCGGGGGCGAGCGTCGGCCACGTTACGGTTGCGAAACAGCGCACGTCAATATAGTCGGAAAAGGTTTTCCTGTGCGCCGGGGACGCGGACCCACCTGAACCTCCCCCGCTGGTTCAGACGGGTCCGTCCCCGGCTACTACCACCGTGGCGGATCCCACCGGAACCGGCCAGGACGCGAACCGGAACTTCTTCGGTACTTTGCAGTCTGGAGGTGTTCCGTGTTCGGTGAACTGGTCCGTACCCATCGGCGCCGGCTCGGCATGACCCAGGAGGATCTGGCTGAGCACGCCGGGGTGAGTGTGCGCAGCGTGGGCAAGTGGGAGAGCGGGCGGATCGCGGCGCCGCGCCTGTTCACCGTGCGCCTGCTCGCCGACACGTTCGGGCTGCAGGGCGAGGAGCGCGACCGGTTCTGCCGGTCCGCGACCGACGAGCAGCCGGAGACGGACATCGCGCCCGCCCAGCTGCCACCCGACCCGGCCGGGTTCACCGGCCGCGACGCCGAGATGGACAGGCTGACCCGGCTGCTCTCCGCCGACCAGCCGCTGGGCGTCCTGATCTCGGCCGTCTCCGGCACCGCGGGCATCGGCAAGACCGCTCTCGCCGTGCATTGGGCACACCGGGTCCGGGACCGCTTCCCCGACGGGCAGCTGTACGTGAACCTGCGCGGCTTCGACCCGGCCGGCACCCCGGTGCCGCCCGGCGAGGCGCTGCGCGGCCTGCTGGACGGGCTGGGCGTGCCCCCGCTGCGGGTGCCGGAGCCGCTGGCCACCCGGGCCGCGCTCTACCGCAGCGTGCTGGCCGGCCGCCGGATGCTGATCCTGCTCGACAACGCGGCCGACGCCGAGCAGGTGCGCCCGCTGCTGCCCGGCGTACCCGGCTGCCTCGTGGTGGTGACCAGCCGCGACCGGCTCACCGGCCTGACCATCTCGGACGGCGCCCAGCCGGTCCTGCTCGACGTGCTCAGCCCGGCCGACGCGCGCGGCCTGCTGGCCCGCCGGATCGGCACGGCCCGGGTGCAGGCCGAGCCCGGGGCCACCGACCAGATCGTCGACGCCTGTGCCCGGCTGCCGCTGGCCCTGGCCGTGATCGCCGCCCGGGCCGCGGCCAACCCGCACTTCCCGCTGTCCGCGATCGCCGGCGAGCTGCGGGCCGGCGACTCCCGGCTGGACGTGCTGGCCGGCCCCGACCCGGTCACCGACGTGCGGGCGGTGTTCTCCTGGTCGTACCGGCGGCTCAGCCCCGGCGCGGCCCGGCTGTTCCGCCTGCTCGGCCTGCACCCGTCGCCGAACATCGGCACCGCCGCCGCGGCCAGCCTGGCCGGCCTGCCGCCCGCCGAGGTCCGCCCGCTGCTTGCCGAACTCTGCGCGGCCAGCCTGCTCACCGAGCCGCAGCCGGGCCGGTTCGAGAGCCACGATCTGCTCCGCGACTACGCCCGCGACCTGAGCGACGTCGACGACGAGGCCCTGCTCCGGATCGTCGACCACTACCTGCACAGCGCACTCCGGGCCGACAAGCTGCTCAAGTTCGACCGGGTCCGGATCGGCGCCGAGCCACCCGAGCCCGCCGCGGGAGTCACCCCGGCCGTGGTGACCGACAACGTGGCCGCGATGGCCTGGTTCACCACGGAGCGCGCCACCGCCCGGTCCACCCTGGAGGCCGCGGTGGCGGCCGGCCTCGACCTGCGCGTGTGGTGGCTGGCCTGGGGGATGAACAGCTACTACAACCGCCTGTGGGACAAACACGACTGGCTGGACTGCCAGCGGGCCAGCCTGGCCGCGGCGCGCCGTGCCGGCCAGCCGGCGCTGCTGGCCAACAGCGAGTACACCCTCGGCTACGCCAGCCACGAACTGGGCGACGTGGTCAGCTCGCGCCGGCACCTGACCGCGGCGCTGGCGCTGTACGAGCAGCTCGGCGACCTGAGCGGCCGGGCCATGGTGCACCTCAACCTGGGCATCGTGGCCCGCAAGGAGGGCGACTACGCCGAGGCCCTGGCCCAGGGCGCCAAGGCCGGCGAGCTGTATCGCGCCGCGGGCTCCCGCGTCGGCGAGGCCCGCTCGCTGAACAACATCGGCTGGTGCTACCTGACCATGGGCGAGTACGAGAAGGCGCTGGACCACTGCCAGCGCGCGGCCGAGATTCACGAGTCCGGGGGCAGCCTGCTGGGCGCCGCGCACACCTGGGACAGCGTCGGCAAGGCGCATTACCACCTGGGCGACATCGACCAGGCACTCGAGTGCTACCAGCGCTCCCTGGACATCTTCGTCAGCCAGTGCGACCGCCAGTACATCGCGATCATCCTGGACCACATCGGCGACGCCCACCAGGCCGCCGGCAACCACAAGGCGGCCCGCGAGGCGTTCGTCGAGTCCCTGGCCATCCTCACCGACCTGGAACACCCGGACGCCGAGTCGGTCCGCGCCAAACTCTCGGTCCGCGAGTTCCGAGCCCGCCCGATCCCCGGCACCCGGAAGGCAGTGGTCCCCCAGGCAGCCGACAGCTGAAAGGCTTCCGGGCGGGGCTCGGATCGGACGCCGGCTCTGTCGGAGTGAGGTGGGTGGGGTGGGGCGGTCGCCCGGCGTTCCGCTGCGCCGGGCGACCGCGACTCAATCAGGGACGGGTACCGCCGGTCGTCGCCGTGCCGGCCGTGGTCGTCGCCACCTGGGTGCCCGACAGGGTGCCGCCGGTGTACAGGTTGCCGCCCAGCGCGGTGCCGGACGTCGAGCCGCCCGTGTAGATCGCGTACGTCGTCCCCCGGCTGATCTGGTTCGACGAGAAGAAGACGCCGCGGAAGGTCTTCGCGGGCTGGAACGACGCGATCTGCTGGCCGCCCGTGGTGGCCACGTGCACCACCGTGTTGGCCGCCGTGTTGGCGCTCAGCGTCACCGACACCCAGCCCTGGCCCGAGCTGGGCAGCCGGGCCGTGGAGGCGCTGATCCCGGTGGACAGCACCGTGCCGCCGGTGATGGTCAGCGCGCCGCTCGCGTCGATGCCGCCCTCGCCGCCGCCGCGGGTGGCCGAGCCGCTGCTCACCGTGGTGCCGCCGGTGATCGAGATGGCACCGTTGGAGTCCAGGCCGTCGGTGCCGCCGCTGGCTGTCAGCACGCCGCCGCTCACCGAGATCAGCGCGTTGGCCGAGGTGCCCTCGCCGACCGCCGGGTCGGAGGCGTTCACCGCGTCGTCGGTGGACGTGGCCGCGATGGAGCCGCCGGTCACGAACACCTTCAGTCCCTCGACGCCCTCGTAGGACCGGGTGACCGTGGTGGTGCCGCCGTTGACGTTGACGTTGACCTCGGCGTGCACGCCGTCGTCGCCGGTGGCCACCGTGGTGGTGCCGCCGTCGATGGTCAGCGACGCGTCGGAGTGGATGCCGTCGTCGGAGGCGTCGATGGTGTTGCGGCCCTCGCTGATCACCACGAGGGTGCCGGCCTTGAAGCCCTTCGCCGACGTCTCGCCGGGGGTGACCGTGCTGCCGCCGCCGGACTTGGCCGTGGTGGTGCCGCCCGAGACGATCACGTCGGTGAAGCCGTAGACCGCGTCGCCGGTGGCCGTCGCGGTGACCGTGCCGTTCGCGATCGACACGTAGCCGCGGGTGGCGTCCTCCTCGTTGTCCGCCTTCAGGCCGTCGCCGCCGGCCGTGGCGTTGACCGTGCCGCCGTTGACCACGACGTAGTCCTTGCCCCGGATGGCGTCGTCCTTGGCCGTCGCGGTGATGTTGCCGGCCGCGATGACCAGGCCGTCCTCGCTGGTGATGCCGTCGTACGCGTTGCCCGTGACGACCAGCGTGCCGTTGCCGAAGATGGTCAGGTCGGCCGCCGAGAACAGCGCCGCGTTCGGCTCGGTCACCCCGGGCGGGTAGACGTACGTGGTCGCGTCGGTGAGCCGGTTCGTGGTGCCGTCCTGGAGCACCACCATGGCCTCGTCCGCCGCCACGATGTTGATCGCCGAGGACGTGTTGTTGGTGATCGTGACGCCGTTCAGGATCAGTCGCACCATGCCCGTACCGGTGCTGTTGACCACGATCTGGCCGTTGGTGAGCGTGCCCGAGAAGCGGTACGTGCCGGCCGCGTTCACCGTGACCGTGCTGCCCGAGACCGTGACGTTCGGACTGGTCGTGGTCGCGCCGCTGCCGGTCAGGGTGACCGCCGCGACGGACGACTCGGTCCAGGTGTGGTCGGCGGCCTCGTCGTGGTGCGCCTGGTTGGCGGCCAGCGCCGCGGCCGCCGCCGGCCCGGCGAGCAGCGTCGTGACCGGCGGCGCTTCGGCCGCACCGGCGATCGTGGTGCCGCCGACCCAGGCGGCCAGGGCCGCGGTGGCGGTGAGCACGGCGGGCGCGACCACCCGGGGTGAGCGGCGGGGCGAGGTGCTTGACATCGTTGTGGTGTCCTCTGATGGGTGGGGGTTTCCTGCCGCGGGAGGCGCCGGGCAGGGTGGATCACCGCCCCGGGTCTGCGTTCGGCGGGGCGGGATGGAGCGATTTATCTATAGGGCGGCGACGGGCACCGGGACGAAATGCCGGCGTAGCGTGCGCCGCCAGGGCGCGGCGGGCAGGTCCGGGCGCAGCGCGGCCAGTCCGGTGGCGTACTTGCTGATGCTGACCGGCCGGTGACCGCGCGCCCACAGCATCCGGTCGACCGGCGAGGCGGCCGAGCCGGTCTTGGTCTCGACCACCGCGATGTCCGGCACGCCGAGCATGCGGCCGTCGACGTCGGTCCAGGTCAGGTCGGTGTCGATGGTCGCCCGGGAGTGGCCGGCCGGCTGATAGAGCGTGGTGCGCCGGTAGTGGGTCAGCAGGGTGGGCGCGAAGTTGAGGTCGGGCCGCTCGCCGAGCACGCTGTCCACGAACGACCGGCCGGGTTCGACGGTCTCCTCGTGGCTCATGTGGTAGGGCAGCCGGCTCTTGACCGTACCGCCGCGATAGCCCTCGGTTTTGACCTCGAGGAAGCACAGCTCCGAGTCGAGGTAGGTGCGGGTGCGGACCTTGAAGCGGCGCCGCCGCCGGTGCGCGGTGAGCCGGAAGCTGACCAGGTCGGGGGTGTCGAAGTAGACCGACTTGTAGTTGAAGATCCGCATCCCGGCGATCTCCAGCACCCGGGTGGCCCGGTCCAGGTGCGGGATCAGCGCGTGCGCGGCGGCCAGCGGCAGCACGTACTTGCGATCCACCCGGACCTGGAGTTCCGCTTTCTCGGTCAGTTCGGTTAGCGAGATCGGGTCGAGCCGGGCGAGCGCGTTCACCGGGCGACCCCGGCGAACTCGGCCTCGCGGGTGGCGGCGTGCTTGCGGTCGATGGAATACCGCACCTCGACCGTGGTGGTCTCGTTGACCAGGTCGATCCGTTCCACCGTGGCGGCGTGCACCCGGGCGCCGAGGATCCGTTCCAGCTGGGCGACCAGCGCCACGTGGTCGGTGATCGCGGTGTCCAGCACCAGGATCTGCCGGCGGTACGAACGCAGCAGCCGGGGATGGTCACCGAAGTACATCACGACCAGGATCAGGCCCATCAGCGCCGGGCAGAGCCAGGCCGGCCCACCGCTGAGCGGCCCGAGGATGCCGAGGGCGAGCGCCGAGAAGTAGTACGCCACCTCGTGCTGATCGAGCTCGGTGGACCGCAGCCGGATGATCGACAGCACACCGAACAGGCCTAGCCCCAGGCCGGCACCGACCGTGCTGGAGCTCAGCGCCCCGGCCACCGCGAGCACACCGACGTTGACTCCGAGGTAAGCCACCACCAGATCCCGGCGGCGGTGCCGGGGAAAGTAGAGGCCGAAGACCAGGATGGTCACCGCGACGAGATCGATCGCGAACAGCGCGAGCCGGGGCATGTGGGGGCATCCTCCTGGGCGGCGGACCGGCGGCGCGGGAGTGAATCACCGCCGGACCGTGGGTAACGAATAGATGAACGTAAATCTACGGTAAGCCCTCCCGACCCCGAATGAACCTCATAAACAGCTCATAACTTTCTGTGGTTGTCCTTTTCTGGAGGCCGGTCAGCCGCGGCTCAGCGCGGAATGCCGCCGGCTGTACGCCAGGTAGATGATCAGGCCGATCAGGAACCACACGCCGAACCGCAGCCAGGTGACCGGCGACAGGAACGTGATCAGCCAGAGTGAGAAGATCACCCCGATCACCGGCACCACCGGCATGGCCGGCAGCCGGAACGCCCGCGGCGCCTCCGGCCGGGTGTAGCGCAGCACGATCACCGCGATGCAGACCACCACGAAGGCGAGCAGGATGCCGATGTTGGTGAGCTCGGCCGCCTCCCGGATCGGCAGGAACCCGGCGATCACCGCCGACGCGACACCCGCGATCCAGGTCACCCGGGCCGGCACCCGCCGCACCGGGTGCAGGTGGGCGAACCAGGACGGCAGCAGCCCGTCGCGGCTCATCGCGTACCAGACCCTGGTCACTCCGAGCATGAAGGTGAACATCACGGTGAGGATGCCGACGATCGCACCCACCGCGATCACGTCGGCCAGACCGGCCAGACCGACCGAGAGGAACGCCGTGGAGAACCCGCTCTCCGGGTCGATGTCCTGGTAGTTCTGCATGCCGGTGAGCACCAGCGTGGCCAGCACGTACAGCACCATCGAGATGGCCAGCGACCAGAGGATCGCCTTGGGCAGGTGCCGCCGGGCGTCCCGCGACTCCTCGGCCGCCGTGCTCATCGCGTCGTACCCGAACACCGCGAAGAACACCGTGGCCGCGCCGGTGATCGCCCCGCCCACGCCGAACGGGAAGAACGGCGTGTAGTTGTCGGTGTTCACATAGAAGACGCCGACCCCGATCACCAGCAGCACCACCGCGACCTTGATCGCCACCACCACGGTCTCGAAGCGCGCCGCCGCCCGGATGCCCATGTTCAGCAGGAACGCGATGAACAGGCAGAGCAGCAGCGCGAACAGGTCCACCACGTGCCCGTCCCCGGTCCCCGGCGCGCCCAGCATCCAGGCCGGCAGATCCAGACCCAGCTCGCCGACCAGGAACGAGAAGTAGCCCGAGATGCCGATCGCCACCACCGACACGATCGCCGTGTACTCCAGCAGCAGGTCCCACCCGATGAACCAGGCGACCATCTCACCCAGCACCACGTAGCCGTAGGTGTAGGCCGAGCCCGCCTTCGGGATCATGCCGGCGAACTCGGCGTAGGACAGCGCGGCCGCCGCCGAGGCCACCCCCGCGATCAGGAAGGACAGCACCACCGCGGGCCCGGCCGTCTCGTTGGCCACCGCGCCGGCCAGCGCGAAGATCCCGGCCCCGATGATCCCGCCCACGCCGATCGCGGTCAGCTGGAACAGCCCCAGCGTCCGGGTCAGACCGCCCTCACCCTCGTCCGAGACGTCCTCGATCGGCTTCCGCCGGAACATCCCCTGCGTCGACATTGCCCTCTCCCCTCGACAAACCGATAGAAGACCGCAAATCCATTAGAGGTACGCATGACGGCCGGGACAACCGCAGCGGCCGCGAACCGTGGCGCACGGCCGGCTCGCTGCAACGCCGGGCCGCACCCCGCCGCCGGGCCGGCGGGACGCCCGGCCGAACCTGATAGCGTCGGCCCGGCCGCCGAAGGGATCTCCATGAAAATCGCCGACTGCCGGGTAATCGTCACCTGCCCGGGCCGCAACTTCGTCACCCTCAAGATCGAGACGGACGAGGGAGTGACCGGCATCGGCGACGCCACCCTCAACGGCCGCGAACTGGCCGTCGCCACCTACCTCACCGAACACGTGGTCCCGGCGCTGACCGGCCGCGACCCGGCCCGGATCGAGGACACCTGGCAGTACCTCTACAAGGGTGCGTACTGGCGGCGCGGGCCGGTCACCATGTCGGCGATCGCCGCGGTGGACATGGCGCTGTGGGACATCAAGGGCAAGGTCGCCGGCCTACCGGTCTACCAGCTGCTCGGCGGCCGCTCCCGGGACGGCGTCACGGTGTACGGGCACGCCAACGCGGAGACCGTCGACGAGGTGCTGACCGAGGTCGACCGGTACGTCCAGCTGGGTTACCGGGCGGTGCGCGTGCAGACCGGCGTACCCGGCCTGGCCACCACGTACGGCGTCTCGAAAGATCGTCTCTTCTACGAACCGGCCGACGCCGCCGTCGCCAGCGAGGCCACCTGGGACACGGCGAGCTACCTCGCGCACACCCCGGGGGTCTTCGCCCGGGTGCGCGACGCGTTCGGCCCCGGCCTCAAACTGCTGCACGACGTGCACCACCGGCTCACCCCGATCGAGGCGGCCCGGCTCGGCAAGAGCCTCGAGCCGTACGCGCTGACCTGGATGGAGGATCCGGTGCCGGCCGAGCTCCAGCAGGGGTTCCGGCTGATCCGGCAGCACACCACCACGCCGGTGGCGGTGGGCGAGGTGTTCAACACGGTCTGGGACTGCCAGCAGCTGATCACCGAGCAGCTCATCGACTACGTCCGGACCACGGTCGTGCACGCCGGCGGCATCACCCACCTGCGCCGGATCTTCGACCTGGCCGCGCTCTACCAGGTGCGCAGCGGCTCGCACGGGGCCACCGACCTGTCACCGGTGTCGATGGCCGCGGCACTGCACGTCGACCTGGCGATCCCGAACTTCGGCCTGCAGGAGTACATGCGGCACACCGAGGAGACCGACGCGGTGTTCCCGCACGGGTACCGGTTCGAGAACGGCTACCTGCACCCGGGCGAGCAGCCGGGACTGGGCGTGGACATCGACGAGGAGGCGGCCGCGCGGTACCCGTACCGGCCAAAAGCTCTGCCCGTGAACCGTCTCGTCGACGGGACCCTGCACGACTGGTGATCAGCCCGTGGTTTCTTTGACCCAGGGCAGCAGGATCAGCTCGATCAGCACCAGGATGTAGTACAGGACGATGCTCATGGCGGCCACCAGCGCGATGGCCGCGAACGACAGCGCGGTGTCCGAGCCGGCCGTGGTGATGATGTAGCCGAGGCCGGCGCCGGCGCCGAACAGCTCGCCGAGCAGCGCGCCGATCACCGCGAGCGGCAGGCCGACCTTGAGGCCCACGAAGATCTGCGGCAGCGCGCTGGGGAAGCGCACCTTCAGGAAGGTCTGCAACCGGCCGGCCGACAGCGACCGGGCGAGCTCGGCGAGCTCGGCGGGCGTCCGGGACAGGCCGGTGATCACCGCGAGCACGATCGGGAAGAAGCAGAGCAGCACCGCCATCACGACGCTGGGTGCCCGGCCGACGCCGAGCCAGACCAGCAGCAGCGGTCCGAACGCCATCTTGGGCACCGCGTTGAGCGCCACCAGCGACGGCATGAACGCGCGTTCCAGGGTGCGGGAACTGCCCAGCACCCCGCCGATGACCAGGCCCAGCACGATGGTGATGCCGAAACCCTGCACGGTGGCGAGGAAGGTGATCCACGCGTTGTCGAACAGGTAGCCGGGCATCCGGCTGAACGCCTCGACCACCTCGGGCGGCGTCGGCGCGGTGTAGGACTCGATCTCGAAGACGATGATGGCCAGCCACCACAGTCCGATGCTGACGGCGCCGCCGATCACGGCCAGTGCCACCGCACCGACCGGGCCCCGCCGCCGGGTGCCGGGTTGCTCGGCCGTCGCGACCACCTGTCGTATCCTCCGCGATCAGACGGTGCGCCCGGCGTCATCGCGACGCCGGACGCACCCCGTTGTTCAGCTCTTCGGCAGGAAGTCGACCGACACCACGTCGAGCGGGTCGAACACCGACGGGATGACGCCGGCGCCCTGCACGATCGCGATGTTACGGGCAACGCGCTGCGGGTCGAGAGCGCCCACCGCCGCACCGCCGGCCGCCGACTTCACGTACGGCACCATGAGGTTGTTCTCGGCGATGGCCACCGGCTCGGGCTGGATCTTCTGGTACTTGGCGTAGATCTTGCCGGCCTCGGCCGGGTTCTCGATCGCGTCCCGCAGGCCCTTGAGCAGCGCCTCGTTGAAGCGGCGGATCCGGTCCGGGTTCTCGGTGACCTGCTTCTTGGCCACGCCGACGCCCACGCCGTACAGGTCGGTGAGGAAGTCGGTGTACGGCAGGACCACGGCCTTCTTGCCCTTGCCGACCCGCTCGATGCCGGGCTTGCCGACCGCGAACTGGGTGGCGGCGTCGACCGTGCCGGCCGCGACGTTCTGCGGGTGCTGCTCCAGCGGGATGTTGACCCACTGGATCTTGGACTCGTCGATGCCGGCCAGCTTGGCGTACGCCGGGAACAGCGTCTTGGCCACACCGCCGGGCAGGTACGCGATCTTCTTACCGGCCAGGTCCTTGGGACTGGTGATGCCGCGGCCCTCGAGCGTCATGATGCACTGGAGGTTCCGCTGCTGGATCGCGTTGACGATGGTGAAGTCCTTGAACGTCCCCTTGCCGTACTCGATCAGCGCGGCCGTGATGTCCAGGGCGGCGAAGTCGACCTTGCCGCTCTGCAGCAGGGTCAGGTTGGGGGCGGTGCCCTTGCCCGCCTGCACCTCGACCTCGAGGCCGGCCTGCTTGAAGTAGCCCTTCTCGATGGCTACGAAGACGAAGGCCTCACGGCCCAGGATGCTGGCACCGGTCAGGTACGTGACCTTCTCGGTGCCGCCGCCGCTGGCCTTGCCCGCGGACGACGGGTCGTCCGAATCATTCGTGCAGCCCGCACTGAGGACCAGAGCCGCCACCGCGGCGACCGTGCCCAGCACGCGCGTCATTCTCTTCACGCGAAGTTCCTTCCGAGGGGGATATGGAGGAGTCAGCGCGGCTTGTAGCCGACGGTCGAAAGCATGTGGATACCGCGCAGCACGAGCCGCGGGTCGAGGGCGAGGCGGCGCAGGTGGTCCAGGTCGTCGAGCGACATGCCGGCCTCGACGAGGCGGTCCTGCAGCTCGTGCGACCCGGAGTAGGCGAGCAGGCAGACACCGGTGCCGCCCGGGAACGAGCCCTGCCAGCCCTGCGTCTCCACGCCGTCCAGTCCGAGGTCGAGCATGGCCTGGTGCTTCATGCGGTTCCAGGTCTGGTCGTTGCCGGCCGAGACGAGAACGGCGGTCAGGGCGCGCTCGTAGGCCGCGAAGATCTCGTACGCGCGTGGGTCGGGCGTCGCCAGCACCGCCCGGCTCCAGCCCGCCTCGAGCTCCTCGATCACCAGCGCTCCGCCCGGCCGCAGCGCACCGGCCAGCTTGGCGAGCACCTCGCGCCGCTGCGGCAGGTGCTGCAGCACGGCCCGCACGTGGATGACGTCGAACGGCCCCTCGGGCAGCGGATCGGTCACCACGTTGTGCTGCAGGGTGGTCAGCTGCGGGTGGTCCGGGACGTGCTGCGGCTTGAGGTCGGTGGCGATGACGGAACCGGTCGGCCCGACCTGCTCGGCCAGCCAGACGGCGATCGTGCCGGCACCCGCGCCGATCTCGAGACAGCGAGCACCTGGGCCGACTCCCGCCGCGAGCAGCCGAGCGGTGCTGAATTCGTCAAGCGTGGCGCCGAGCGCCCCGAGCATTTCCGCCGCGGTGGGCTCATCGTTGTCGAACGCGTACGGGACATCGGGCTCCCTGACCGCGGTCATGAAATCTCCTGACGGGTCGTAGCGAGGCGAAGCTTTCATGATCGCCGTGGAGCACGATAGCGAACGCAGCGTCTTGATCGGAACGATGGATGTCGATCTTTATCACAACTTTCCCCGCGTGTCCCGACATGCCCACATAGGACATCGACGGGCGGCCTAGCGCCCGCGAGGTGGCGCAAACGATAGCAGGGCGCCCACCGCACTCCCTTCCGCCCCGGGGTCCACCAAAGACCCGAGCTTCCCTCGCCCCACCCACCCCCCGCATCACCCGTCCGAGTGCCCATTGACCACGGCAAACGTCTGCCCCCCACCCCCGCCACCCACTCGAACCCCCACCGCCAACCCAAACGCCCGCTAAGAAATCCCCCAATTTCCCAGGTCAAGACATTGACACAAGTCGATCATGAGAGAAACCCCATAATCGACCCCATCAAGCCAGCCCCCACTCCCCCACCTTCCGACAGCCACCACCGCCTCCGGCCACACCGCCCTGCCACACCGCCCTGCCACACCGCCCTGCCACACCGCCCTGCCACACCGCCCTGCCACACCGCCCTGCCACACCGCCCGGCCGCACCGCCACAGGCCGCCCGCAGTCCGCACCCCCATCACCGCAACCGCCTCCCACCCGCAGCCGCACCCCTCCTATCGGGGCCATGCCGCACAGCGACCACCCGCCGACCGCAGTCGCACCGCTCCAAAGCAGCCGAGCGGGCTCCACGTAACCGATATGTCGCAGTTGACGGACATGCGACGCGAACCCGCCCTGCCATCAGCGCGCTCCTGCCGTGCCCGCCCGCACCGCCCCGCCCCGCCCCGCCCCGCGCGACAGTGCGGGCGCCGCCGCTCCCAGCCGATCTGGATAGAAATGAAGCCCAGCCCGTGAAAAAGCTGCAGGTGACTGTGGCCATGACGCGAGGCTCGCCCGATCTCGCGGGGCTCAAGGGCACGATGACGCCTGCCCGCACCCATTTTCTTAGATCATGGGCAGGCGCGCAGCGCCCCGGAAGACTTGCGGACATCCCGCACAGCCCGGACACGAACTCGACGACCTCGCGACACCTCCGCGCACCGAACGCGCGATCTTGGCGACTGCTTGCTCCGCGAACAGGAACTGGACAACTTCGCCGCCATCGGCCGCAGGCTGACGGAGAGCGGCGGAGAGCACGGCACAGAGCACGCCCACCTCGAGCGGTGCCGTGCCGGCGCCCGCGGGGTCCGCGGGGTCCGCGCCAAACCCTCCAGGTCCGACATATCTGGGTTTTTACGGCCTTCGGATGAGAAAGCGGGGGCCTGATCTGCTGTTCCTCTGGTGCATCCGATCGGCAGCGAGCGCTGCGCACCGTGGCCCGCGCACCGTGGCCCGCGCACCGTGGCCCGCGCACCGGATCGATGAGGTCGCCGACGGCTAGTGTTTGCGGCCTATCGCGGCGTAGATGCCCAAGTCCTGGCAGGCGGTGCGCTCGGGGATGGTGGCCTCGGGGCGCCAGTCAGATACCGCGACTATGCCGGGGGTTACTATCTCGAGGCCGGTCAGCCAGGCGTTGATGGAGTCTTTGGGGCGGCAGCGGACGTCGATCGCGCCGGTGGCGAACATCTGCTCGTAGGCGGCCACGCCGGCTGGGCTGCCGAAGTCCAGCGTGCTGTGGCTCATCGCGAGGAAGCTGCCTGGTGGGAGTGCGTCCAGGAGAGCGCGCACGGCGGCCGTCGCGGTGGCGTCGTCCTTGATGAAGTGCAGAACTGCCACCAGGAGCAGGCCCACCGGCTGGCGCAGGTCCAGGGTTTCGCGCACGGTCGGGTGGGCCAGGATCGCGCCGGGGTCGCGCAGGTCGGCCTCCACGCACGCGATGCGGCCGCGGGTGTCGCCGCGGAGCAGGGCCCGGGCGTGCGACATGACTACCGGGTCGTTGTCGACGTAGACGATGCGGCACTCGGGGGCGACGCGCTGCGCGACCTCGTGGGTGTTGTCGGGGGCGGGCAGGCCGGTGCCGATGTCGAGGAACTGGCGTACGCCCGACTCGGCCAGGAAGCGGACTCCCCTGCGCAGGAATGCGCGGTTTGCCCGGGCCAGGTCGACCACCACGGGGAACACCTCGGCGATCCGGTCACCCGAGGCACGGTCGGCGGCGAAGTGGTCTTTGCCGCCGAGCCAATAGTTGTAGCGGCGGGCAGGATGCGGCACGGACGGGTCGATCCGGCTGCTCTTGCTGCCCTCGCCCACGCAGGATCTCCCCCCGGCCGACCGCCACCGTCCGTTCAGGAAAGAGCTTACCTGTGACCGTCCGGTGTGGATGTCCGGAATCGCGGGAGACTTACGGGCAATGCCCGGACGGGCTGTCGAACCGCACACCACCCGCCGCACCGCCCCACTTCACGCAGGTCTCGGCCGACTTCACCTTCACCGGGCCGGCGTAATACTCGAACTGCCCGCTGTCGGCCACCCGGTCGGCGCCCTCCGCCTCGAGATAGGCGGACGTCGCCGTCGCGGTGCCGACATCGGCGGCCTTGAGCGTCGTCGTGCAGTTCCGCCCGGAAGTCGCGTTGTAGAGCAGGTACACCCGGCCCTGCAGGGTGCCGTCCCCGGCCAGCAACGGCGCCGAGTCGACCACCGCAAATTTGTTGCCGCAAACCTCACCAGGCGTGTACGGATTACCGGCCCCTCCCCCGGTGGGCGCCGGAGTGACCCCGGTCGGCGCCGCCGTCGGAGCCGGCACACCGGCAACGGGCGCACTGCTGGCCGCCCGCGACGGCCCCACCACCGGCGTGCGTCCCGGATTTCCCGGGCGGCTCGACGAGGGCACCGCACCGGGCACCGCCGGCGCACCGGCAGACGGCACGCGGCTCGCACTGGGCCCGGCGGCCAGTCCACTGTCCCCGTCGCCCGGGTTCTGCGCCTCGCCGAGACCCGGCCGCACCGCCAGCCCGACCGCAACCCCACCGGCGGCGATCACCACAGCAGCCGCGACCAGCGCCAACGCGGTGCGCACCCGCCGCTTACCCCGGCCCGCCGTGGGGGGAGGGGTGGTGGAGGAACGGGCGGCGGAAGAGGGGACCGCGGGCGAGGAAGGGGTAGCGGAAGAGGACGGGGCGGCGGAATAAGGGGTGGCGGAGGAAGACGGGATCGCGGAAGAGGAAGCGGACGAGGTGTCGGAGGAGGAAGGCGTCGCGGCAGAGGAAGACGAGTTGGTGGAGGAAGAAAGAGAGAAGGAGGAGGGGGCGTCGGTGGATGAAATGCCGAAGCTTCCCGTCGGCAGCGTCTCCAGTACCGCGCGGGCCGCCTCCGCCAGCGCGGCCGCTGTCGGGTAACGCTGGGCCGGATCCTTGTCGAGGGTTCGCAGCAGCAGTTCCGCCGCGGCGAGTGGGAGGTCGTCGGGCAGCTCCGGCGGGTCGCCGTTGACCAGTTGGTTGAGGACGTATACCGGGTTCTCGCCCACGTAGGGCGGGCGGCCCACCAGGCAGAAGTACGCCACCGTGCCGAGCGCGTACACGTCCGACACCGGGGTCACCGGCTGGCCCTCGGCCTGTTCGGGTGCCATGTAGTGCACCGAGCCCATCACCACGTTCGGGCTGGTGATGCCGGTTATGTCGACCGAGCGGGCCACGCCGAAGTCGACCAGGACCACCCCGCCGCCGGGGCGGATCAGCAGGTTGCTCGGCTTCACGTCGCGGTGGACTATGCCGGCCTCGTGGGCCACCTGGAGCGCGTCGGCCGCCTGGGCCACGATCGTCAGCGTCTCCGGCACCCCGAGCCCGCCGGCCGCGCGGACCATGGTGGACAGCGGGATGCCGTCGACGTACTCCATCACCAGGTAGTCCGGTGCGCTCTCCGCGTAGTCGTAGACCTGGACGATGCCGGGGTGGCGCAGCGCCGCCATCATCCGGGCCTCGGTGCGGAAGCGGGTGATGAACTCGGCGTCCGCCATCAGCTTCGGCAGCAGGACCTTCACCGCTACCCCGCGGTGCAGCAGGACGTCCGTCCCGCGCCACACCTCGCCCATTCCGCCCGCCGCGATGCGCTCGTCGAGCCGGTAGCGGTCGTTCAGCAGTTGTCCGGGGGCAAGCACCGGATCATGCTACTCACGTTCGACCCGCGCGCCAGTTCAGCGATGTTCGAGCGCGACCTCCGGCAGGCGTCTGGCCAGCGGTTTTGGCAGCCACCACGCATACTTTCCCAGCATTTGCATGATGGCCGGCAGGAGCAGGCAGCGGATCACCACGGCGTCGAGCAGGACCGCGGTGGCCAGGCCCAGGCCGAACTGCCGGAGCATGCGGTCGGGGCTGAGCAGGAACGCGCCGAAGACCACCACCATGATCGCAGCCGCCGCGGTGACCACCCGGCCGGTCGTGGCCAGACCCTCGGTGATCGCGGCCGACGGGTCGGGTCGTTTCTGCCAGGCCTCGTGCATGCGGGCCAACAGGAACACCTCGTAGTCCATCGACAAACCAAAAACAATGGCAAAAATCATGACAGGCACGTACGCCTCGACAGGGCCCGGTTGTTCGCCGAGCAGACCCTCCTGGAAAATCAGGGTGACCACGCCCATCGCCGCCGCGACGCTGAGCAGGTTGAGCAGGGCCGCCTTGACCGGGATCAGCACCGAGCGGAAGACCACGAGCAGCAGCAGCGCGGACAGCCCGACCACCGCCGCCACGAAGATCGGCAACCGGTCCGCCACCGCGCCGGCGAAGTCGACCACCGCGGCCGTGCTGCCGCCGACCAGGAATGTCGCACCGGTCGACGCGGCCACCGGCGGCAACACCTCGTCGCGCAGGCGCTTCACCAGGTCGGACGTCTCCTCGGCCTGCGGTGCCGAGTCCGGGAAGATCAGGATCGTGCCGGCGCCGGCGGGCTGCACCGCGGCCACCCCGGGCACCCCGGTCACGGCCTGCTGCCCGGCCGCGGTGGCCCGGTCGTCACCGTCCACGACGATCACCAGCGGCCCGTTGAAGCCCGGCCCGAACCCCGCACTGAGCAGGTCGTACGCCTTGCGGCTGGTGGCCTCGGCCGGATCGGTGCCGGAGTCGGCGAAGCCCAGCCGCAGGTCGGCCAGCGGGACGCTGAGCGCCACCAGCGCGACCACCGGCACCACCGCGGCCAGCACCGGACGGCGCTGCACGGCCCCTGACCAGCGCCGCCACCCGGCCCCGTCCCGGCCGGCCGCCTCCCGGCCCGCCCTCGCCGCCCGCTTGCGCACCGAGCGCTCGATCCGGTTGCCGAAGATCGCCAGCAGCGCCGGCAGCAGCGTGAGCGCCGCCAGCATCGTGACCAGCACCGTCGCCGCCACCGCGACCGCCACCCCCTGCAACGAGCCGAGGCCGAGCACGACCAGGCCGAGCAGCGCGATGATGACCGTGAGGCCGGCGAAGAACACGGTTCGGCCGGCCGTGTCCAGCGCCCGGCGTACGGCCTCCGCCCGCTCCGCGCCGCCGACCAGTTCGGACCGGAAGCGCGAGAACACCAGCAGCGCGTAGTCGATGCCGACGCCCAGGCCGACCAGGATCATCAGCGGCGTGGTGAAGTCGGCGACCGTGGCGACGTGCGAGGCCAGCGCGACCAGGCCGATGGCACTGCCCACCGCGAACACCGCGATGATGATCGGCAGGCTGGCGGCCAGCAGCGACCCGAACATGAGCACCAGGATGACCAGCGCCGCGAGCAGTCCGATCCCCTCGGCGGCGCCGCCCTCGGACTCCTCGGCGCCGCGCACCGGATCGCCGCCGAGTTCCACCTGGAGCCCGTCGGCGGCGACGGCCTGCGCGGTGTCGATGATCCGGCGGACGTCCTCGACCGGCACGTCGGTGGCCGGTGCGTCCAGCGCCACGGTGGCGTACCCGATGGTGCCGTCCGCGGAGATCGATCCGGGGGTCTGGTACGGGCTGCGCACCGCCACCACGTGCGGCAGTGTGCCGAGTTGCGCCAGCATCGGTTCGACCCGCGGGCGCTGGCCCTCGACGCCGCCGGGTGCGGCCAGCACGACCTGGACCGTGGCGCCGGCCTCGACCGGCGCGCGGGCCTGGAGATGGTCGAGCGCCTGCTGCGATTCGGTGCCGGGCAGCGAGAAGTCGTTGCGGTAACTGGCGCCGACGACCTGCGCCGCGGCGGTCACCGCGATCAGCACCAGCACCCAGGAGGCCAGCGCCTGCCAGCGCCGGCGATAAGCCCATTGAGCGATTCGTTCGAACACGGCGGGAAACGTACGACCCGGATCCGTCCCGCCGGATCCCGCCACGGTACGAGATCCTTCTCCCCCCGGGGAGGGAGAGCCGCCTCATCCCGCGGCGGGATCCGGCTGGTCCGGCGCCCTTCTACGCTGGATGCCATGTCGAACAAGCGGCGGTGGGTGGCCGACGGTGCGCTGGCCGGCGCGGCCCTGGCCGGCACCCTGCTCATCCTCGGCGCGCGCGGCCTGGGACCGCCGTCGCCGGGCACCCCGGGCCTCGACCCGGTCGCCGTCGCGCTGGCCGTGCTGACCGCCGCACCACTCGCGGTCCGCCGGCAGTTTCCGGGTACGGCTTACGCGGTGAGCGCCGTGGCCAGCCTCGCCCTGCTGCGCCTCGGCTACCCGCTGGACATCCCGGTGGCGACCGCGCCCGCGGCATACACGCTGGCCGTCGCGCGCGCCGGGGCACCGCTGCCGCGCCGGTTGCCGGCGTTGATCGCGGTGCACGCCTTCGTGCCCGTGGCGGTGCTGCTCTACGCGTCCGACGGTTACCGGGTCTGGGACCTGTTCACCGAAATGTTCACCTGGGCGGTGCTCTTCGCCGGTGCCTGGCTGGCCGGCGACCGGAGCCGGCTGCGGGAGTTGCGGCTGGCCGAGGCGAGGGCGTATGCCGAGCGGGTCCGCCAGGACGCCGAACGCGAGCGCCGGCTGGCCGCCGCCGACGAGCGCACCCGGATCGCCCGCGAACTGCACGACTCGGCCGGCCACGCGATCAACGTGATCCTGGTGCAGGCCGGCGCGGCCCGGCTGCTGCAGGAACGCGACCCGGAACGGGCCCGGGCGGCGCTGACCGCGGTCGAGTCGGTGGCCCGGGACACGATCACCGACATCGACCGGCTGGTGCGGGCCCTGCGCGACGACCGGGACGTGCCGGCCGACCCGGGCGCGCTGGACGCCCTGATCGAGCGGCACCGGGCCAACGGGTTGCGGATCGCGGCCGACCTGCCGGAAACGTCGGGCCCGCTGCCCCGGAGCGTGGCCTGGGCGGCGTACCGGATCCTCCAGGAAGCCCTCACCAACGCGGCCCGGCACGGAGCCGGCAGTGCGGAGGTCGCGGTGCGGTTCCGCAGGGACCGCGTCGAGATCGACGTGACCAACCCGGCGCTCTCCGAGATCGAGCCGGAGACCCGCACCGGGCACGGCATCGTCGGGATGCGCGAGCGGGCCACGCTGCTCGGCGGCACGCTGCGGGCCGACCACGCCGCGGACGGGTTGTTCCGGCTCTCCGCGACGCTGCCGGTCACGTGAGCGCCGAGTTGCTGCGGGTGCTGGTGGTCGACGACGACCACCTCATGCGGGCCGGGCTGTGCGCGGTGCTCTCGGCCGACGACAGCATCCGGATCGTGGGCGAGGCGGCCAACGGCGCCGAGGCGGTCGAACTGACCGCGCGGCTCTCCCCCGACGTCGTGCTGATGGACATCCGGATGCCGGTGCTGGACGGGATCGAGGCCACCCGCCGGATCGTCGCGTCGGGTGCCGCCGTCCGCATCCTGATCCTGACGACGTTCGAGGACGACGACTACGTGCTGGGGGCGCTGCGGGCCGGCGCGGCCGGTTTCGTGCTCAAGCGGATCCAGCCGGAACAGCTGATCGCCGGCATCCACACGGTGGCGGACGGCGACAGTCTGCTGGCGCCGCAGGTCACCGCGACCGTGATCGGGCAGTTGGCCGGACAGGGCGCGCCGGACACGCGTACCGCCAAGAAGTTGCAATGCCTGACCCCCCGCGAGCGGGACGTGCTCACCCACATCGCGCACGGGTTGTCGAACGCGGAGATCGCCGGGGCGCTCGTGGTCGAGGAGTCGACCGTCAAGACGCACGTGAAGCGCATCCTGGCCAAACTCGCCCTGCGCGACCGGGTGCACGCGGTGATCCTGGCCTACGAGACGGGTCTGGTACGCCCCGGCGGGTGAGTCGGTTCACTGAACAATCCGCTCAGTCCTGCCCGCCGGCCGCCGAAGTTTCCGTCATGCCGCCCATCCCCGGACGGTGTGCGACGGAAGGGCAACGATGGCCGAAGACGATGGCAACGCTGCCGCGTCCCGCCAGCTGGAGAAACCCACCCTGGCGGACGCCCGGACCGCGCTGGAGCGGTTGTACGGCCCACATTTGAACGACGTATGGGCAAGCCTGCTGGTTCGCGCGGGCCTGACCGGTGAGGAGAACGACCTGAACTCGTTCCATCGGCTGGTGACCTGCATGTGCGCCGGCGAACCGATAACCCGGATCTGCGGCCGCTCCCTGGAGATCAGGGCGGCCACCTACAGCCGCCTCACGGCCGCCGCAGCACAGGGGAAGGCGGCATGATCGACGATCCCGGTCGGCTGGCCGTCCTGGGCCGCATCGACCTAGACAACCCCGAACTGCGCCGGCGCCTCAACGACATCACCGAACGCACCGCGGCGCGCCTCGGTCAACCGGTGAGCCTGGTCAGCATGGTGCTGGACACGGCGCAGTTCTTCATCGGCGAGCACGGCCTGGCGGGCTGGATCAAGGACGTGGGCGGCACGCCGGTCGAGTGGTCGTTCTGCGCCAACGTAGTCCGGAGCCGAGAGAAATACGTGGTGCCGGACGCCGCCGCGGACGACCGGCACGCGACGAACCCGCTGGTGGCGGTGGACGGCTTCCGCACCTACGCGGGCGCGCCGATCGTGGTGGACGGCGAGGTGCTGGGCGCTCATTGCGTGCTGGGCTTCGGCGCCTACACCTTCGGCGACGAGGAACTTGAAGAACTACGCCACAGCGCCGAAGAGATAGCCGCGCTGTTGTGCACCTACCAACTGACAGAACCCGCAACATAGCCACAGCGGCCCGGAACCCGGCATGGGGTTCCGGGCCGCCGGCTTTTGTCCGCCCGCGCTGCTCGCGCGTACCTTATGCGTTTTTTGCGCCTTTTAGGACCGCATCCACCAGGGTCTCGGCGAAACCCTCGTCCGCTACCCGGGGGTTCCAGTTGAGCATGTTCTGGAGCATGGACGGGCCGGAGATCATCAGGAGGGTCAGTTCCACGTCCAGGTCGGGGCGCAGTTCGCCGGAGGTCATGCCTCGGCGCAGGACCTGGCGCATCACGTCGCGGCGGGGCTCGATGACCTTCTGGTACATGCCGCGCAGGTGGTCGTCCTTGAGCAGCTCGGGCAGCAGGCAGGCCGTTACGGCGCCGTAGCGCAGGGCCCGGCCGGTGCGGTTGGCCTGGACCAGCATGACCAGGTCGTCGCGGACCGAGAGACCGGCGGGCTCGGGCAGCGGGCCCTTCATGGCGGCCACCGCGTCGATGAGCAGGGCCTCCTTGTTGGGCCAGCGGCGGTAGATGGTGGCCTTGCCGACGCCGGCCCGGGACGCCACCGCCTCGATGGAGATCGCCGCGAAGCTCTGACCGGCGGCCAGCATGGCCAGCACCGCATCGAGGATCGCCTCGTCGGCCTGGGCGTTGCGGGGCCGGCCGGGTGCCTTACGGTCCTGGCCGGCGCCGCTCACTGCGGTGGTCATGGGCGCCATTGTCACCGACGGCTCACGCCTCGACCAATTCCGGTGCGGGTGTGGCCTGAGTGTCGGCGGCGGGCTTGCCGGGCATCCAGAGCGCGGCCACCACGAGGCCCAGCAGCGCGAACAGCGAGCTGCCCATCGCGGCGTAGTGCATCGCGGTGAGGAACGCCTCGTTGGCGCTGTCGAGCAGCGCGGGCGCCGCGGGACCCAGCTGGCCGGCCACGCCGTAGGCACCGGAGATGGACTCGCGGGCCGCCTCGGCCGCGGCCGGTGGCAGGGCGTCGGCGGCAGTGCCCAGGTTTGTCCGGTACGCCGAGGACAGGATGGCGCCCAGCGTGGCCACCCCGAGCGCGCCGCCCAGCTGGCGGATCGTGTTGCTGACCGCGGAACCCACGCCGGCCTTCTCCCTCGGCAGGGCCGCCATGATCGACTCGGTGGCCGGCGGCATCACGTTGGCCATGCCGGCGCCCATCACGAGGAACGCGGCGCCCACCACCCAGATCGGCGTGGTGGCGCCGACGAACAGCCACATCGCCAGGCCGGCCGAGACCAGCAGCAGGCCGACCGTGCTGACCGCGCGCGGGCCGTAGCGCTTGACCATGGTGGCGCTGCGCGGGGCGAACACCATCTGGCCGATCGCAAACGGGACGAACAACGCGCCGGATGCGAGCGGGCCGTAGCCGCGCACCAGCTGCAGGTAGAACGCGCCGAAGAACATCGCACCCATGGCCGCGAAGAAGACCAGGCCGATCATGCCGGTGGACGCGGAGAACTGGCGATTCGCGAAGAGCCGGACATCCAGGGACGGGTACGCGATCCGGCGCTCCCACAGGACGAACAGCGCGATCACCACGACGCCGCCCAGAATGGTGGTCCACGCCAGGGTGTCGCCGAAACCGTGCTCGCCGCCGCGGATCACGCCGTAGGTGAACAGCGTGACGCCGACGATCGAGAGCAGCACGCCCGCCACGTCGATACGGCCCGGCCTGGGGTCGCGCGACTCGGCACCAGGGCGGCCACCAGGATCACGCCGGCCGCCGCGATCGGGACGTTGATCAGGAAGACCGAGCCCCACCAGTAGTTCTCCAGCAGCAGGCCGCCGATGATCGGGCCGATCGCCACGCCGAGGCCGACCGCGCCGGCCCAGATGCCGATGGCCCGGCCGCGCTCGTGCGGCTCGAACACGTTCGCGATGATCGACAGGGTGGCCGGCATCACCGCGGCGGCGCCCAGGCCCATCAGCGCGCGGGCGGCGATCAACTGGTTCGCGGTGTCCGCGTAGGCCGAGATCAGCGACGCGATGCCGAAGACGGCGAGCCCGGCGATCAGCGCGACGCGGCGGCCCAGGCGGTCGGCCAGGATGCCGGCGGTGAACATCAAACCCGCAAAGACCAGGGTGTACGAGTTGATGGCCCACTCGAGTTCGCTCTGCGTCGCGCCGAGCCCGGTGGCCGGGTCGGCGATGGTGCGCAGCGCGACGTTCAGCACGGTGTTGTCGAGCACGACCACCAGCAGGCTGATCACGAGTACGCCGAGGATGGCCCAGCGCCGGGGATGCCCAGCGGGTGCGGTTTCGTCCATGAGTTCCCCCCGATAGTTGAGGCAGAGCCTATGCGATACGGAACGGGTCCGTATCGGAATGTGCCCGCCGTCACGCGCAACTAAGCCGCTACCACCTCCGGGCTGGATTGGGCGCCGCGTCCGCCGATCAGTCGCACGTGTTGACCGCGCTGAAAGGCTGGATGCCCACCGGGGGTGGGCTCCGCGACGAGGACTGGGCCGGCCGGCACCGTCTGTTGACGGTGATCCTGGGCCTGTCCGTCGTCGCCCTGACCGTGTTCGGTGCCTTCCAGGAGGAATCCGGCCAAGCCTGGCTGTACACCGCCCTGCTGGTGCTGCCGTGCCTGGTAGCGGCGGTCAAACTGCCCGGTCACCGGCTGCCGTCGATCGCCGTGTCGCTCGGGTTCACGGTCGCGTGCGGCGGCTTCGTGGCCCTGTCGCACGGCCTCACCGAGTCGCACTTCACGTTCTTCATCATCGTCGGCGCGCTCGCCCTCTACCGGGACTGGGCGCCGTTCGGGGTGTTCCTGCTCGCCACCACGTTCCACCACGCGGTCTTCGGCCTGATCGTCAGCGAGCGCACCTACGACCACCGCGAGGCCATGGTGCACCCGCTGCTGTGGGCCGTGCTGCACGGCGTCGCGGTGCTGTTCGCGGCCGGCTTCCAGGTGGTCTCCTGGAAGCTCACCGAGGCCGAGGAGAAGCGGGCCCAGGCGAACCTCGACGAGAGCCAGGCCCAGCTGAGCATCGCGTTCGACGAGACGCCGATGCCGATGGCCATGATCGCACCGGACGGCACGCTGCTGCGCACCAACACCGCGTACCGCACCTGGCTCGGCCTGCCGGACGACCTCCCGGCCGGCTTCGGCATCGCCGACCTACCGCTCCGCGAGGTCGACGAGACGCTGCCGTCGACGTTCGACGAGCTGGTGTCGGTCGGCTCCAAGGTGCTGACCCGCCAGTACCGGCACCTCAACGGCTCCATCATGTGGGTCGAGGTGCACAGCACCGCGCTGCACGACCGCGACGGCCGGCTGCGCCTGCTCTTCGTGCACCTGCTGGACGTCACCCAGAACCGCAAGCACCAGGAGGAACTGCGCCGCCAGGTGCGGCACGACTCGCTCACCGGGCTGCTGTCCCGCGCGGCGTTCGAGGCCGACCTGCTGCGCCTGCTGGCCGCCCAGAACGAGCCGGTCAGCGTGATCTACCTGGACGTGGACCGGTTCAAGACGATCAACGACGGCGCCGGGCACGGCGCCGGCGACGCCGTGCTGCGGGCCATCGCCCACCGGCTGTCCGCCATCGTCCCGGACGGTGCGCTGATCGCCCGGCTCGGCGGCGACGAGTTCGTGGTCGCGCTGCCCGGTTCGCTGGGCACCGGCGAGCGGGTCGGCCTGACCATCCAACAGGCGTTCGGCGAGCCGCTGCCGGTCGGCGGCAACCAGCTCCAGGTGTCGCTCAGCTCCGGCCTGGCGTCGGCGTACGGTGCCGAGTACGCGGAGGACGTGGTCATCGCGGCCGACACCGCGATGTACGCGGCCAAGCGCGCCGGCGGCAACCGCATGCAGGTCTTCAGCGACGAGATGCGGGTCTCGGTGCACGAGCGCATCGCGGCCGAGCAGCGGCTGCGCGAGGCGCTGGCCGGCGACCGGGAGCAGACCCTGCCGGTCTGGTTCCAGCCGATCGTGTCCGGCGAGACCGGCCAGGTGGTCGGCGCCGAGACGCTGGTCCGGATGCGCACGCCGGAGGGCAAGATCCTCGGGCCCGGCGCCTTCGTGCCGGCCGCCGAGGAGACCGGGCTCATCGTCCCGCTCGGCGAGCACGTGCTGACCATGGCGCTGCGGCACCTGGTGGCGTGGCGCGACGAGCTGGGCTACGTGTCGGTCAACGTCAGCCCGCGCCAGCTCGCCGAGCCGGACTTCGTACCGCTGCTGGCCGGCCTGCTGGCCCGGATGCCCGGCCTGAACCCGGCCCGCCTGGTCCTGGAGATCACCGAGACCGCCCTGCTCGGCTCGTCGGCGGACGTCCAGCAGCGACTCGAGATGATCAAGAGCCTCGGCGTCCGGATCGCGCTGGACGACTTCGGCACCGGGTACAGCTCGCTGACCTGGCTGCAGTCGGTGCCCGCCGACGTGGTGAAGCTGGACCGCTCGTTCGTGGCCGGCCTCTCCGCCGACCCGCGCAAGTCGTCGATCATCTCGGCCGTGCTCTGGCTGGCCCAGTCACTGGGCATGTCGGTGGTGGCCGAGGGCGTCGAGGAGGAGGCGGACTGGCACGCGCTGGTGGCCGCCGGGTGCCCGGCCATCCAGGGCTACCTGTTCGGCAAGCCGGTGCCACCGGCCGAGTTCGCGGCGGCGCACCTTCACCGTTCCAGGATGGCCACCACGCCCTGACCGCCGGCCGCACAGATCGAGATCAGCCCGCGACCCTCGCCCTTCGACTTCAGCAGTTTGGCGAGGGTCGCGACGATCCGGCCGCCGGTGGCCGCGAACGGGTGCCCGGCCGCCAGCGACGAGCCGTTGACGTTGAGCTTCGCCCGGTCGATCGCGCCTAGCGGGGCGTCCAGGCCGAGCTTCTCCTTGCAGAACTCGGGCGACTCCCAGGCCGCGAGCGTTGCCAGCACCTGCGACGCGAACGCCTCGTGGATCTCGTAGAAGTCGAAGTCCTGCAGGGTGAGCCCGTTGCGGGCGAGCAGCCGGGGCACCGCGTAGGCGGGGGCCATCAGCAGGCCCTCCTCGCCGTGCACGAAGTCGACCGCGGCGGTCTCGGCGTCGACGAACCAGGCCAGCGGCTCGAGCCTGTTGGCGGCGGCCCACTCCTCGGCGGCGAGCAGCACGGTCGACGCGCCGTCGGTCAGCGGCGACGAGTTGCCGGCCGTCATGGTCGCGCCGTCCGTGCCGAACACCGGCTTGAGCTTGGCGAGCTTCTCCAGGGTGGTGTCGGCGCGCAGGTTCTGGTCGCGGGTCAGCCCCAGGTAGGGGGTCAGAAGATCATCAAAAAAACCTTGGTCGTACGCGGCGGCCAGGCGCTGGTGTGAGGCCAGCGCCAACTCGTCCTGGGCCTGCCGGTCGACGTTCCAGCGCAGCGCGGTGATCGCGGCGTGGTCCCCCATGGACAGCCCGGTGCGCGGCTCGGCGTTGCGCGGGATCTCGGGCTGGAACGGCTGGAGCGGGCGCAGCTTGGTGGCGGCGCGCAGCCGGCCGCCCAGCGAACGGGCCCGGTTGAGCTCCAGCAGGGTGCGCCGCATGTCCTCGTTGAGCTGCAGCGGGGCGTCCGAGGTGGTGTCCACCCCGCCGGACACCCCGGCGTCGATCTGACCGAGCGCGATCTTGTTGGCGACCAGGATCGCGGCCTCCAGGCCGGTGCCGCAGGCCTGCTGGATGTCGTACGCCGGGGTGCGCGGGTCGAGCCGCGAGCCGAGCACCACCTCGCGGGTCAGGTTGAAGTCGCGCGAGTGCTTGAGCACGGCACCGGCGACCACCTCGCCCAGCTGCCGGCCGGCCAGCCCGAACCGGGCGACCAGGCCGTCCAGCGCGGCGGTCAGCATGTCCTGGTTGGAGGCCGCGGCGTACCGGCTGTTGGAGCGGGCGAACGGAATGCGGTTGCCGCCGAGGACGGCGACGCGACGGGGTTTCGGCACGGCTTCCTCCACTCACAAGCTACTCGGCGGTAGCTTAGCAGTTCGGTCCGGATGCGAGTTTTGTACCGATATTTTGGTTCATATGAAGCGAATCTTCTTTGCCACGCTGACTGCCGGGCTCGCCGGTTCCCTGGCCACCCCGGCGGTCGCGACCGGACCAGTATTCCGCGACGGGCTGGAGAAGCGGGTCGCCAACGCGAGCTTCGAGCGGATCGGCACCGGCAGTGCGATCGGGCCGTGGACCGTCACCAGGGGCGACGTCGACCTCAGCCGGAACAGCCTGTGGCAGGTGGCCGAGGGCACGCAGAGCCTCGACCTGGACGGCGGGCGGCCCGGCGCGGTCGCCACCACCGTCCGGTCGCAGCCGGGCAAGACGTACCGGATCACCTTCAAGCTCGCCGGCAACCCGGCCGACCCGCTCGGCACCAAGCAGAAGATCAAGACCGGCGAGCTGCGCGCAAACGGCAAGCTGCTGCAGCAGTTCTCGTTCGACACCACCGGCAAGAGCCTCACGAATATGGGCTACGTGACGCGCACCGCAACCGTGGTCAGCACCGGCACGCTCCTGGAGATCGAATTCGCCAGCACCATGCCGCCCGGCAAGGCCGGGTGGGGTCCGGTCATCGACGACGTACGGGTGTCCCTGCGATAGCTACTCGTGAGTAAGCTACCGCCATGGGTGACAGGTACGCGAACTTCGCGAACTCCGGTGTGGGCCGGGGTGTGGTCAAGCGGCTCGGGCTGCCCGATCCGCCCCGGCTCCGCCGCTACCGGCCGGGCGACCCGCTGACCGATGGACCGGTGCTGGTCGGCGAGACTCCCGGCGGCCGGCTCGCCGACCCGGTCCGCAAACTGCTGGCCGCAGCTGGCGCCACATCGGACGGTGATCGGTACGCAGGTCTGATCCTGGATGCGACCGGCATCAATGACTCGACCGGCCTGCGGCAGCTCTACGATTTCTTTCACCCGGTGGCCCGCTCGCTGCGCCCGTCCGGCCGGGTGATCGTGCTCGGCACCCCGCCCGAGGACGCCGGCTCGCCCCGCGAGGCCACCGCGCAGCGGGCGCTGGAAGGGCTGACCCGCAGCATCGGCAAGGAGTTCGGCCGGGGCAGCACCAGCCAGTTGGTGTACGTGGCGCCGGGCGGCGAGTCCACCGTGGAGTCGACGCTGCGGTTCCTGCTCAGCGGGCGGTCCGCATACGTGTCCGGCCAGGTGATCCGGATCGGCGCCGGCACCGCGGCCGCGCCGGCCGACTGGGACCGTCCGCTCGACGGCAAGACCGCGCTGGTAACGGGTGCGGCCCGGGGCATCGGGGCGGCCATCGCCCGGGTGCTGGCCCGGGACGGCGCCACGGTGCTCGCGCTGGACGTGCCGGCCGCCGGCGACGCGCTGGCCGGGGTCGCCAACGACATCGGCGGCCGGGCCCTGCAACTCGACCTGACCGCGGCGGACGCCCCCGAGCGGCTGGCCGGTCACCTGTCCGGGCCGCTCGACGTGCTGGTGCACAACGCCGGCATCACCCGGGACAAGACGATCGGCCGGATGGACGAGAGCCGCTGGGACTCGGTGCTCGACGTCAACCTGTCCAGCCAGGAGCGCATCAACGACCTGCTGCTGGAGCGCGGCCTGATCGCTGCGGGCGGCCGGCTGGTCGGGGTGGCGTCGATCGCGGGCATCGCCGGCAACCGCGGCCAGACCAACTACGCGACCAGCAAGGCCGGCGTGATCGGCCTGGTCCAGTCGATGGCACCGGTGCTGGCCCCGCAGGGCATCACGATCAACGCGGTGGCGCCCGGCTTCATCGAGACGGCCATGACGGCGAAGATGCCGGTGTTCCTGCGCGAGGCGGGCCGCCGGATGAACAGCATGTCCCAGGGCGGCCTCCCGGTCGACGTGGCCGAGACGATCGCCTGGTTCGCCTCCCCCGGATCGGCCACCATCAGCGGCAACGTGGTGCGGGTCTGCGGCCAGAGCCTGCTGGGAGCGTGACCCGGTGCTCTATCTGCGCGCCGCGGCGGGCCTGTTGCCGACCCGCCGTCCGTCCACGCTGCCGGACCGCACCCTGACGCAGAGCGGCGTCCGGGTGGACCTGGCGCACCTGGCCGCCTACGACCGGGTGTGCGGGTTCCGGCTGAGCGACACACTGCCGGCGACGTATCCGCATCTGCTCGCTTTTCCGCTGGCGATGCGGTTGATGGTGGGATCGGACTTCCCATTCCCGGTGATCGGGCTGGTGCATGTGGCCAACCGCATCACGGCGCGGTCCGTGCGAGCCGACGCGGAGCTGGACATCGCGGTCCACGCGGACAATTTGCGGCCGCACGCGAAGGGGCGGCAGTTCGACGTGGTGGCGGTGGCCTCGCACGGGGGTTCGGAAGTGTGGCGGGGAGTCTCGACGTATCTGTCGCGCTCCGCTTCCTCCGCGGGCGCTTCCCCCGCGGGCGCTTCCCCCGCGGGCGCTTCCCCCGCGGGCACTTCCCCCGCGGGCACTTCCCCCGCGGGCACTTCCCCCGCGGGCGCCTCTCCCGCCGCTGGCGGTGGGCGCGGCCCCGCCAGCACTTTCCACCCGCCGCCCGCCTCCGCCATCTGGCGGGTGCCGCCGCGCACCGGCACGGATTATGCGGAAGTTTCCGGCGACCACAATCCCATCCATACCTCGCGGATCGGGGCGCGCCTGTTCGGCTTCCCGAAACCGATCGCGCACGGCATGTGGACCAAGGCGCGCTGCCTCGCCGCCCTGGAGGGGCGGCTGCCCGGCGAGTACACCGTGGACGTTGCGTTCAAGCAGCCGATCCTGTTGCCCGCCCGGGTTTCGTTCCACGCCGCGCCGACCGGCACCGGGTGGGAGTTCCGGGTGGACGGCAAGCGACCGCATCTTGCGGGCGTGGTTACGCCACCGTAATGTTACCCGCCAGTAGATGACGCTTTGGCACGGAAAGGTGTCCGCGCGCATGGAGTTCTGGCTCGACCTCAACGAGGAACAAACCGACCTGCGGGACTGGGTGCACGGCTTCGCCGAGGGCGTCATCCGGCCGGCCGCGGCCGAGTGGGACGAGCGCGAGGAAACCCCCTGGCCGATCATCCAGGAGGCCGCCAAGATCGGGTTGTACGGCTTCGAGTTCCTGGTGAACACGTGGTCGGACACCACCGGGCTGAGCCTGCCGCTGGTCAACGAGGAACTCTTCTGGGGCGACGGCGGCGTCGGCATGGCACTGTCCGGCACGTCGCTGGCAGTCGCCGCGATCTACGGCTCGGGCACCCCCGACCAGCTGGTCGAATGGGTACCGCAGTGCTTCGGCGACGCGGCCGAGCCCAAGGTCGGCGCGTTCTGCTCGACCGAACCGGAGGCGGGCTCGGACGTCGGGGCGATGCGCACCCGCGCGGTCTACGACGAGGCCACGGACGAGTGGATCCTCAACGGCCAGAAGGCATACGCGACCAACGGCGGCATCGCGGCCGTGCACGTCGTGACGGCCGTGGTCGACCCGGCGCTCGGCTCCCGGGGCCAGGCCGCGTTCATCGTCCCGCCCGGAACGCCCGGCCTCACCGGCACCCGCAAACTCAAGAAGCTGGGACTGCGGGCCTCGCACACCGCGGACGTTTTCCTGGACGACGTACGCGTACCCGGCAGTTGCCTGCTCGGCGGCAAGGAGTCCCTCGACGAGCGGCTCGCGCGGGCCCGGTCCGGCCAGCGGGCGTCGCGCCAGGCGGCGATGCGCACCTTCGAGCTGTCCCGCCCCGCGGTGGGCGCGCAGGCGATCGGCATCGCCCGCGGCGCGTACGAGTATGCATTGGAATACGCGAAGAACCGGGTCCAGTTCGGCCGCCCGATCATCGAGAACCAAGCGATCGCCTTCGCGCTGGCCGACATGAAGATGGAGATCGACGCGGCCCGCCTGCTGGTCTGGCGCGCGGCGTGGATGGGCCGCAACGACCGCACGTTCGCGGCCGGCGAGGGCTCGATGTCCAAACTCAAGGCCGGCGAGGTGGCGGTGGCCGTGACCGAGAAGGCGGTCCAGATCCTGGGCGGCGCCGGCTACCTGCGCGAACACCCGGTCGAGCGGATGTACCGGGACGCCAAGATCTACACCATCTTCGAGGGCACGTCGGAAATCCAGCGCCTGGTGATCGCCCGGGCCATCTCCGGAATGCAGATCCGGTAATGGCCGGCGCGGCCTTCGTGGTGCGCACCATGGCCCGGCGTGGCCTGCTCGTGCCGGGTCCGCCGCACCGCGTCCTCAAGCAATTCGGCGAGCTGCACAAATGGGGTTTCGGCCTGACCGGCGAGCTGCGGCAGGCCGCCGCCCGCTCGCCCGGGCGGGTTGCGGTGATCGACGAGGCGCGGGGTCCCGTCACGTACGCGGAACTGCTCGACGGTTCCGCCCGGCTGGCCGCCGCGCTGCCGTGGACGGCCGGCGAACGCGTGGGCGTGCTGTGCCGCAACTCCGCCGCCATGATCGAGACCCTGATCGGGGCCACCATGATCGGCGCCGACCCGGTGCTGATCAACACGGGCCTGTCCGGGGCGCAACTCTCCGCGGTGATCGCCGCGCAGGACCTGAAGCTGATCGTGCACGACGACGAGTTCGCCGGCCTGCTGGGCGACTTCCCGGGCGCGGTACCGACGTCCCGGCTGCCGGCGCTCATTGCCGGTTGCCCGCTGCCGTGGGCGACGCCGCCGCCCCGGCCCGGCCGGACCATCGTGCTCACCTCGGGCACCACCGGGACACCCAAGGGTGCCCGGCGTCCCACGCCCGGCGGCTTCGGCCCGCTCTGCTCGATCATCGACCGGATTCCGCTGCGGGCCGGGGTGCGGGTGCTGATCTCGGCGCCGCTGTTCCACACCTGGGGCTACGCCGGCCTGCAGATCGCGCTCGCGCTGCGCGCCACCATCGTGCTGCGGCGCCGGTTCAACCCGGCCGACGCGCTGGAAACGCTGACCCGGGAAAAGTGCACGGCGCTCATCGCCGTACCCGTAATGATCCAGAATTTGATGGAGGTTCCGGACGGCCCGATGCCGTCGCTGTCGGTGGTTGCGGTGAGCGGTTCCGCCCTGCCGGGTGGTCTGGCCACCCGATTCATGGACCGGTACGGGGATGTGCTGTACAACCTGTACGGCTCGACGGAGGCGTCGTGGGCCTCGATCGCCACTCCCGCCGACATGCGCGCCGCCCCCGACACCGCCGGCCGCCCTCCGCACGGCACCGTGGTGGCGGTCCTCGACGCCGACGGCGCCCGGGTGCCACCCGGCACGACGGGCCGCCTGTTCGTCGGCAACGAGATGCTGTTCGAGGGCTACACGAACGGCGCCGCCAAGGAACTCCGCAACGGCCTGCTGGCCACCGGCGACCTGGGCCACGTGGACCGGGCGGGCCGCGTCTACATCGACGGCCGCGAGGACGACATGATCGTCTCAGGCGGCGAGAACGTCTTCCCGTCCGAGGTGGAGGGCCTGCTGGCCGACCTGCCGGGCGTCCGCGAGGTGGCGGTGGTAGGCGTCCCCGACGATGAGTACGGCCAGCGCCTGGCCGCGTACGTGGTCCTGCACGTGGAGGCGTCCCTGCACGCCGACCAGATCCGCGACCACGTGCGCCAGAACCGGGCCCGCTTCTGCGTCCCGAGAGACATCGTCTTCCTGCCCGAACTCCCCCGGAACGCGACCGGCAAGGTAGTGAAGCGAGAACTCCCCCGCTGACGGCTCTCGCTCCCCGCTTGGTAGTCGGCGATCACTCCTCGCCGCGGGCGATGGCGGCGGCGCGTTCGATGCTGATGCCCGGCAGCAGCACGTCGGCGTGCCGGTGCGCCAGACACCAGCGACCGTCCTGCCGGCGGAAGACCAGCGTCACCCGCAGCGACCAGTCCTGCTCGGCCAGATCACCGACCCGCACCGTCTGCCGCTCGACGACGACCAGAACCGCCAGGTCACCGGACGTGTAGCTCTCCACGACGTCAAAAGTGGCCGTACCACCCTGAAAGAACTTGGCAGTCGAGGCCCGAGCCTCCGGGCTGTCGTCGTGCCCCCGGATCGGCTCACCCCCGAACGGCGGCATCAAGGTGTAGTCGTCCGTGTGCGGCAGAAGCTCGACATACCGCCCGGCGTCCCCGTTCAGCAGCGCCTCGTTGGCCTCCGCGGCCCGGGCGATGAGGTCGGTGAGGTCGTCGTAGGCGTAGGCCCGGCTGATCAGGTCGTCGGACTCGCCCTCCGCGGCAGCGTGCTGGTCCTCCGCGGCTGAGGTTTCGCCCTCCGCGGTGGCGGGCTGGTTCTCCTTCTCCGCGGCAGCGGGTTCGCCGTCCGCGGCAGCGGGTTCGCCGTCCGCGGCAGCGGGTTCGCCGTCCGCGGCAGCGGGCTCGCCGTCCGCGGCAGCGCCCTCTTCCCGGGCGTCTGCGACCCGGACCGTCCCGTCGGCGGGTTGGCCTTCCGCGGCCGCCGGGTGCATCGTCCGGGCGGCAGGGGTGCCGTCCGCGGCCACGGTGCCGGCCATCAAGTCGGTCAGGTCGTCGTTCTGCGCCACGCGGTCATCCTGCCGTACCCCTGCTTCCCCGGGTGTCGCCTTCCGTACAGCCAGTGGCCGGCGTCACTGTCCCGGACTCGTAGGCCGCGATGACCAGCTGGGCCCGGTCGCGCGCGCCCAGTTTGGCGAGCAGGTGGCCGATGTGCGATTTCACGGTGGCCGGTCGCAGGCGCAGATGCTCGGCGATCTCGGGGTTGGACAGGCCCTGGGCGATCAGCGTGAGCACCTCGGCCTCCCGCTCGGTGAGCCCCTCGACCCCGCGGGCCACCGGCCGGGCCGCCGGCGTGCGCTGCGCGAACTCGGCGATCAGGCGCCGCGTCACACTCGGCGCGAGCAGCCCCTCCCCCGCCGCCACCACCCGGATCCCGGCCAGCAGGTCGGCCGGCGGCGCATCCTTGAGCAGGAACCCGCTCGCCCCGGCCCGCAGCGCCGCATAGACGTACTCGTCCAGGTCGAACGTGGTCAGCACCAGCACCCGCGGCCCCGCACCCTCCCCGGCGGCCGCCGCCGAGCAGATGCGCCTGGTCGCCTCGATCCCGTCCATCTCCGGCATCCGGATGTCCATCAGAACGACGTCCGGCCTGCTGACCGCGACCAGCTCGACCGCCTCCACCCCGGTGCCCGCCTCGCCCACCGCCTCGAGCCCCGGCGCGGTGTCCACCAGAACCCGGAAGCTGCCCCGCACCAGCGCCTGGTCGTCGGCGATCAGCACCCGGATCGGCTCGGTCACGGCTCACAGGGTATGCGCGCCGACACCCCGAAACCGCCCTGAACCCGCGGCCCGGCGTGAAACTCCCCGCCGTACATCAGCACCCGCTCCCGCATCCCGATCAGCCCGTGCCCGGTCCGCCCGGTCGCCGGCAGCACCCGCTGTCCCGGCCCGTCATCGACCACCTCCACCCGTACCTCGTCCCGGTCTCCCACCACCGCCACCCGGCAGCTCGCCGGCGCCGCGTGCCGAACCACGTTGGTCAGCGCCTCCTGCACGATCCGGTAGACGGACAGCGCCACCCCCTCCGGCAGCCTGTCCACTCCCCGGACCTCCAGCTCGACCGGCACCCCGGCCTGCTCGGCCCGCTCCGCCAGAGCGGGCAACCCGGCCATCCCGGGCTGCGGCACCAGATCGGCCGGCCTCAACCCGAACACCGCAGCCCACGACCCACCCAGCCCAGGCACACCCAGCCCAGGCACACCCAGCCCAGGCACACCCAGCCCAGGCACACCCAGCCCAGCCGCACCGGGCGGATCGGGCTCAGCGACGGCGGGCAATGCCCCCGTGGTCTCGCTCGGTGCCGGACCGAGCGGTGCCGGGCCGGGCGGTGCCGGGCCGGGCGGTGCCGGGCCGGGCGGTGCCGGGCCGGGCGGTGCCGAAGCCTGCGGGTCCGGGCCGGCGCGCAGGACGCCAAGCAGCTGCCGCATCTCGGCCAGGGCCGAGCGGCTGGTCGTCTCGATGATGCGGAGCGCGTCCTGAGCCTCCTCGGGGCGCATCGCCATGACGTGGTTGGCCGTGCCGGCCTTGACCGCGATGAGGCTCATGCTGTGCGCCACCACGTCGTGCAGTTCGCGGGCGATGCGCAGCCGCTCCTCGGCGACCGCGCGGCCGGCCAGCTCGGTGGCCGAGCGGGCCGCGTCGGCCCGGCGTTCGCGCACCATGCGGCCGGCCGTCCAGGAGGCGGCCAGCAGCCCGACGCCCAGGACCACGTTGCCGAAGCCGGGCCCGATGCCGGACGGCGGCGTGCCACCCACGGCGCTACCCACCAGCACGAGACCGGCCAGCACCGCCATCACGGCGGTCGACACCACTGTGCGGCGCGCGGCCACCGCCACCGGATAGAGACAGTAGGCGGCCGCCAGGAACGGGTCGTTCAGCACACCGGCCGCCCACGCCGCCGCCGATGCTGCCGTGGCGACGGTGAATGCCGGTACCGCGTACACCCGGCGAAGCGCGACCCCCGCACCCACCGCAACCATCAGCGCCGCGCCGAGCCAGCTCGGCACGTCGGCACGCAGCGTCGCGCCCGGCAGGAACAGCAGCACGTAGGCTGCCGCGGCCAGGCCGTCCAGCGCGATCAGTTGGCGGCGGGTCAGCCGCCGGGTGCGGTTCACGCGGCCACGTTAGCGGCGAAAGCACCGGCGGCGCGTCCACCCAGGGTCTGATAGACCAGGGTCGGAGATTGCCGGTTTCAGGTTCAGACCGTGCTCCGATGTGCCCGCCGCCGCCCTCCGGCATCGTGGCCGGCGTGATTGAGGTCAAGCATCTGACGAAGCGATATCGGGCCGCGACGGCTGTCGACGGGCTCACCTTCACCGCCGAGCCGGGTTCGGTCACCGGTTTCCTCGGGCCGAACGGCGCCGGCAAGAGCACGACCATGCGGGTGCTGCTCGGCCTGGTCCGGGCGACGTCCGGCGAGGCTCTGGTGCACGGGCGCCGCTATCCGGCGTACGACCGGCCGTTGCACGAGGTGGGCTCGCTGCTGGACGCCAACGACGTGCATCCCGGCCGCTCGGCGGTCAACCATCTGCGCTGGCTCGCCCGGTGCAACGGCGTCGCCGCCAGCCGCGTCGCCGAGACCCTCGAGCAGGTCGGCCTCGCCGGGGCGGCGCGCAAGCGGGTGGGCACGTTCTCGCTCGGCATGCGGCAGCGGCTCGGCATCGCGGCCGCGCTGCTCGGTGATCCCGGCGTTCTGGTCCTGGACGAGCCGATGAACGGGCTCGACCCGCAGGGCATGCGCTGGATGCGCGAGCTGCTGCGCAAGCTGGCGGCCGAGGGGCGGACCATTCTGATCTCCAGCCACCTGATGACCGAGATGGAGGTGATCGCCGACCGCCTCATCATCGTGGGCCAGGGCCGGCTGCTCGCCGACACCACGGTGGGTGAGCTGATCACCCGGGACGGCTCGGCGTCGCTGGAGGACGCCTACCTGCGGATCACGGAGGCGGCATGACCGCGTTGCTTGCGGCCGAATGGGTCAAGGTTCGATCGGTACGCTCGACCGTCTGGACCTTGGGGCTGGCGTTCGCCCTGAGCACCGGCCTGGCCTACGTCTTCGGTGCGGCGTTCCGGTCCGGCTGGGACGACATGCCGCCCGACCGGCGGGCGCTGTTCGACCCGATCTTCTCGACCTTCTACAGCCTGACCATCGGTCAGCTCGCCCTGGTCGTCCTGGCGGTGCTCGTGGTGACCAGCGAATACTCGACCGGCACCATCCGCTACTCGCTCATCGCCGTGCCACAGCGGGGCCGGTACTTCGCCGCCAAGGTCGGCGCCGGAGCGCTGCTGGCGCTCGCGGTGGCGGTGGTGACCGTGGCGGCCACATTCACGGCTGCTCAAGCCGGGCTCGGCGACATCGGCATCACGCTCGGCTCGGACGACGCGCTGGCCGCGACCATCGGCGCGTGCCTCTACCTGGTGCTGATCTATCTCTTCGCGACCGGGGTCGCGGTCCTGCTGCGTGGCGCCATCCCGACGCTGGGCATCCTGATGCCGCTGCTCTTCCTCGGCTCGCAGGGGCTGGGCAACCTGCCGCAGATCAAGCCGGTGGCACAGTACCTGCCCGACCAGGCCGGCATGTTGATCATGCACATCGTCCCGCCCGGCGATCCGCAGTTCGCCCGCGACTACGGCCCGTGGACCGGCTTGGCGATCATGGCCCTGTGGGCGGCAGCGGCGCTGGCCGCGGGCTACGTCGCGGTCCGGCGGAGGGACGCCTGATGGCAGGCTGCCAAAGCATCCGCGGGCCGACCCAAGGCCGCTCCGGCGTCACCGCAGCGGCGGGCGGCAGGCGCCAGGCGCCAAGCGGCGGGCGGCGGACGGCAGGCGGCAGGCGGCGGGCGGCGGACGGCAGGCGGCAGGCGGCAGGCGGCAGGCGGCGGACGGCAGGCGGCAGGCGGCAGGCGGCAGGCGGC